>CAWBHS010000093.1:0-46337 GCA_963788655.1 uncultured Verrucomicrobiae bacterium
CTTTCGACGGCCCGCTTGTGGACTGGGAAATAACCAGTTTTTACGATGGTCTCTCGGCGATGCTCGAAGTGTGGGAGGCAGAGCAGGAATTTAGAATGGGTGGGGAGCAATCGGCGGAGAGTTCCGGGTATCAGTTCGAAAGCGATACTTGTATTACCAACGTGCCAGTATTCATTACGAACGTGATTTGCACGTTCAATATCAATGACGGATGGACGGTAACGTTCGACATCCAAGGTGGCACGAATGGATTGTCTTACGATGTATTCACGACCAGTAATCTCGCTGGAAACAGCATCACCAATTCGCAGTGGACGTGGCTGGATCGAGGCCCAACCTGCAGCACCTATCAGTACACCAATCAAGCGAGCAGTTACGCGTTTTTCGCTTTGGGTACACCGCTGGACAGCGACAGCGACGGATTGACCGACGCCTTCGAGCGGCTGGTGAGCAAGAGCGATCCCGCCAATGTGGATACTGACGGCGACGGGATTCCGGACGCCTGGGAGTTGGCCCTTGGGCTAAATCCCAATCAGAACGAGAGTGCCCAGTCCGGCTCACGAGCCAACTACACTTACGACGCTGCAGGCCGGCTGGATTTGGTTTCCGGAACGCGCGGGGAGGATGTATCCGTTGATCCCGAGAGCAATGTCTTAAACGTATCGCAATAATCTGAAGGAGGACACCATGAACATCACAAAACTTTTCGTTGGGGTTGCGCTTTTGATGACCGCGATGTGCGGCGCGCAAGAGCTGACCGAACCTGGGTGGATCAACACCTTGAAGTGGATCGAGGCCCAGCCCGCAAGCGAAGGCAAGGCCACTTCGATTTCCGCCGAAGGCGCCGGCGGAGTGAGCATGATGGAGGGGGAAGGCGATTCGGCCATTGCCGAAGCGAGTACCCCGGAGATCGAAGCCTTGGCGCGGGGATTGGTCGCCGGACAAGGCGGACCGGACAATCCAACCGGCGCCAAGCGCATCTTCGATTTCGTGCATGATCACATCCGGCATGTGTTCTATTTCGGCTCGAAGAAAGGCGCCCAACTGACGCTCCTGGAGCGGAGCGGCAATGACTTCGACCAGTGCGCGCTGCTCATGGCCTTGCTGCGGGCCGCCGGCTACCCTGACGCCAACTACCAGTTCGGCCTGCTTCAAATGCCGTATGACCGGGCCGACCACCAGGACCTCCGCCACTGGCTGCAACTGAGTGTGGTCAACACGAACTGGCCCGCTACGCGCAATTATTTTGGCTATCTCCTGGCCTCACGTGGCTATCCCAATGGCGCGTTCTATTATTTCGATGCGACCAATACTCTCGGGTTCCACCGCGTATGGGTGAAACTACCCATTGGCGGGACGAATTACTTGCTCGATCCCGCTTTCAAAGTGAGTGAGCCGATTGCGGGCGCCAATCTTCCTTCGGCGATGGGTTTGGACACCAACGCCCTGGTGAGTGTGGCCGGTGGCACCCACACCGCCGACTACGTCCAGAACCTCAACGAGCCGGCCTTACGCAACACTCTGGGCAATTACACCAGCAACCTGCTGGTTTCGCTGCAAAACAACCTGCCGAACGCTCGCGTGGTGGAGGTCCTGGGTGGTTGGGAAATCCAGCCCAGCACGAACCCCGCGTTAAGCCAATCCCTGCTCTTCCCCGGCTACACCGGCAGTGGGTTTGCCTTGATTGAATGGGACCACCAGCCGACCAACCTGATGGCCCAGTTCACGGTTTCCTTGGCGGGCACCAATCACCACTGGTGGATGCCGGAATTGCAGGGTCAGAGGCTGGCGCTGACGTTTGATTCCAACGCGCTGGCCGAGCTGTCGCTGGAAGACCAAATGGTGGTGACGAACCAGACCACCGGCAGCAACACGTTGGAGGTCGTGCTCAGTGTGGATCACCCGCACGGAACGTGGAGCACGGCAAACAACACGCTGGTGCATACCAATTGGCATGATCACACGCTGACCAATTCCTACGCACGCACCAATGCGAGCTACGCGCTGGTCTATGCCTTTGAGCCCAGCCGGGAGGTGCTGCGATACCGGCAGGGCCGGCTCGACGCTTACAAGTCCGCGGGGTTTGATGACGCCTCGCGTGACGTAGTGACCGAAACTTTGAACGTCATGGGTTTGAGCTATCTGCTTCAGTTCGATCAAGCCGAATTGATGATCGAGCAGCAGCGAGATTTACTGCACCAAACCCACCACCGGTTTGGTCGCATGGGCCAGGAGAACGGCAAGGGATACTACGGGGACGTTTACATGTATCTCAGCGGGTCGCTGCCGGCCAGCGGGGCGGGGACCGCCGACTGGACGCGCTGGCAGCAAGGTTATGAGGTGAGCGCCTATTTTGGCAGCGCGCTGGAGCATGGCGTCATCGAGCAATTGCAGTCAAGCAACCTGCTGGCCGCTTCCACCATGAAAGTGCTCCAACTGGGCAACACCAACTCCCTGAAGACCTTCCTGGCAAGCAGCGCCAACTGGAGCAGTATCCATGACCAATTGACGAACTATTATCTGCCCAGCTTGAATAATCTTATCAATGATCATTTCCTCCTCCTGTTGCCGCAAGACGGTTTGATCCGGCTCTCAGACGCGGGCAGTTGGACCGGTTACGGTATCCTGGGCCGACGCGACTTTCAGGGCGAATACAGCATGAGCATGCTGATTGGGGGCGCCTACTCTGGCGGCTATAGCGCGTATCCGAATGTCACGGTGAATCCTGATTACGTTCAACAAACCGCGGCCAGCCAGCCCACCTACTTCGATCCCAATGGGGCTTTCAATTCCACTTCCTCCAGCGCCGAACCCGTCCGGCTCAGCGACGGCGCGTTCGAAGTGGGGACCACCGACCTGGCGCTGGGCCAGGCCGAGCCGCGTGGCTTCAGCTTCCACCGCTATTACAACTCCGCCCGCCGTCAGCACAACCCGGCCGGCATGGCGGACGGTTGGACCCACAACTATGCGTTCCGGCTGGATGAACTCAGCGCGCCAGCCGCAGGCTTGGGGGATACCACTCCGGCGCAAATGGCGCCCATGCTCGTGGCCACACGCGCCGCCTTGGAACTCTACAGCACCAATGCCGATCCCAAGAACTGGCTCCTCACGGCGCTTATCGCCAAATGGGGCGTGGACCAACTTATTAACAACGCGGTGTCCATCACGCTGGGGCAGGATACGGTTCAGTTCATCCGGCAGCCCGATGGAGTGTTCACCCCGCCGGCCAACTGCACGATGACCCTGGGCCAAGCCGGGGCGAATTACAGCCTGTTCCAACGCCATGGCAACACCCTCCAGTTCGACGCCAACCAACGGCTCACCAACATCGTTGACCAATACGGCAAGGGCCTGGCGCTGACTTACAACGCCAGCAACTGGGTGGCGACGGCCACCGATTGGAAGAACCGCACCTTGACGTTGAATTACTCCGGCACGCCGTTGCGCTTGACCTCCATCTCCGATGGGACCCGGACGGTTTCCTACGGTTACAGCACCACCTACAATTCCAGCGGCGACTTGACTTCGATAACCGACCCGGAAACCGAGACCAGCACGCTGGTCTATGACACCAACCACCAGATCATCGCCACTGGAGATGCCTTGAGCCAGACGGTGGTCAGCAACCTTTACGACGGGTTTGGCCGGGTGATCGAGCAATATACCCAAGGCGATCCCAACAAAACGTGGCGCTTCTATTGGTCCGGCTTCGCGAATACCGAGGAAGATCCGACGGGCGCTCAGCGGAGGTTCTTCTATGATCGACAAGGGCCGGGAGATCGGCCAGGAAGACGCGCTGGGAAACGTTCGTTGGACTCACTACGACGGCCAGGATCACGTCGTTGCGACGGTTTCGCCGTTGAATGAAGAAACCGTCCTCGAATACGATGACCAGCACAACCTCGTCAGTTCGACTGATCCGCTGCACCACACCACCACCTACAATTACGACTCCCAGGATCACTTGACGAGTATCGTGGATGCCAACGAGCACTCCACGCATTTCGCCTACAACGGCAGACATCAATTGACGGCCATCACCAACGCCCTGGGCGATTGGATCACCAATATCTACAACGCGAGCAACGGCACGCTCGAAGCTCGTCGCGATCCGGTCGGCGAAACCAGCTTTAACTATGACGGCAACGGTTACCTTTACCTCATCACCTATCCCAACAACCTTGGCAGCGAAGGATTCCTGAACAACGCGTATGGCGACGTGCTGAGCCACACCAACGGGCGCGGTTTCGTCACCAGTTACACCTACAACGATCGCCGTCAACTCACGGCCACCGTGGCGCCGACCAACCTCACCGTGTCGGTCACCTACGACCCCGTGGGCAACGTGCGGACCAGCACTGATGCACGCGAGTTCACCGCGACCAGTTACTGGAGTCCCACGCGCAAGCCGCTGGGAACCGTGCTGCCGGCTACGCTCCAAGGCACGCCCGCCACCACCAACTTTTATGACCTGCGCGACTGGCTGGCACTTTCCAGAAACCCGCTGCAATCAGCCATCAGCTACACCAACGATGCGGCTGGTCGGCTCATCGCCTTTACCGATCCAATCGAACGCACAACGCAGTTCGGCTATGATGCCGTCGGGCGGCAAACCGCCGCAACCAATGCTGCCTTGGAGCAGACGTACCAACAGTGGAGTCCCCGGAGTGAACTTACGCTGTTTACAGACGGGGCAGAGCACACAGTCGGGCGAGGCTATGACGCAGCGGGCAATCAGGTTCTGCTGACCAATCGCAATGGCAAAGTCTGGCAGTTACAATTCGACGCCGCCAACCGGCTGACCCACACGACCAGCCCTTCGAACCGGACGACGATTCAGACGTGGAACAATCGGGGATTACTGCAATCGGTTATCGAGCCAAGCACGCAAACGGCCAACTTGTACTATGACGCTCGCGGCCGGCTGACCAATCGCACGGACAGCGTGGGCACAACGTTTTACCGTTACGACGCCAACAATAACGTTACTGCCATCACCGAGGCGGGCATGACGAACAGTTGGGGCTTCGACGCCTATGACCGCGTGACCGGCTACACCAACGCGGACGGCTACGTGATCGGCTATCGGCACGATGCCAATGGCAACCTGACGAGTTTGATCTATCCTGGCAACCGCACCGTCCACTATGCTTACGACAGCCTGAACCGCCTGACCAACGTCACCGATTGGGCGGACCGGCAAACATCCTTCGAATACGATCTGGCCAGTCGCCTGAAGAAAATCACCCGGCCTAACGGCACGATTCGCGAGATCAATTACGACGACGCCGGGCAAACGACGAACATTGTCGAGAAGACCGGGCGCGGGCCTGCCCCTGGCGTACTTCAAGTTGAATTGGAACGACGCGGCCCGGGTGGAATGGGAATTCGCCGCGCCCTTGCCGCATGCCTACACGCCGCCGACGCGGACGATGACGTATGACGACGACAACCGCATCGCCACGTTCAACGGCAACAATGTGACGTATGACGCTGGATGGCAACCTGACCTCCGGGCCGGGTACAAACAACACGTTCATCAGCTACACCTACGACGCCCGCAATCGGTTGGTAGGGACGCTTTCCACAGCGTCCGTGACTTACCGTTACGATCCGGCAGGGCACCGCACCGCGATCACCAATGGCGCCAGCGTCACCACATTCGTCATCAACCCGAACGCCGCGCTTTCCCAAGTGCTGATGCGCATCAAGCCCGGCGTGACGAATTACTACATTTACGGATTGGGCTTGCTGTACGAAATCACCGAAACCGCCTCCAGCACCACGACACTGACGTATCACTACGACTACCGCGGCTCGACCATTGCCTTGACCGACGGGACCGGCAACGTTACCGACCGCGCCGAGTATTCAGCCTACGGCAGCCTGACGTACCGGAGCGGCACTAGCGACACGCCCTTCTGGTTTAACGGGCGTTACGGCGTGCAGACCGATGCCAACGGCCTGCTCTGCATGCGGGCGCGGTATTACAATCCGTACCTGTGCCGGTTCCTGAATCCGGACCCATTGGGCTTTGGCGGCGGGTTGAACTGGTACGCCTATGCGGATGGCAATCCCGTGAGTTGCTTGATCCCTTTGGATTGGGAACGCAGGAAGCGAATCGGCTTGGTCGAGGGTGGATGTGTACCAATCGGTTGCCTCTTGGGTCGTGCCGGGACAAGTGGCATGGAACAACGCGTTAGGGTCGGTGCAGCAAGGCAACTATGGGATGGCCGCGGCATATACTGCGCAAATGGTCGGCGAACAATTGTTGTTTGTGGCAACGTTTGGTCAATCCGGCGCCGCGACGCCAGCGATGCGGACGACACAAATTGTCTCGAGCCGGCTTGAGAATGCCGCCGCAAAGACAGAAGCGACCGTTCTTGGACACTACCCAGCCTACACGGAAATGGCTGAACAACTCGGCGCACGGCGTTTCAACGTTCCGACCGAGTTTTGGAACAAGATGACGCCGGCTGAACAGTGGACGGCCAACCAAAAGTTTTTGGACCGAATGATTAGTCGTGGCGACAACGTCATTCTGGCTACGCCGTTGGACAAGGTCAGGCCCGGAAGTTTCTTCGACCGCGAGTTGCAGTATCTGCAAAGCAAGGGCTTCAAACCGAGTGCCGACGGCACAAGGATGATACCGGGAGGAGGGAACTGACCATGAGCACGAGTATTCCTCTCAAACAAGAAGTGACCGAGCAACTGCCGTGGCTTTTTGAAGAGCTTGGCTTTCGCGTTGTCGAAGACCACTTCGACCCAAAGAGCTTCGGCAACTCGTTCGTAACGCTCGGATCTCCGGGCTTGCAAGTCCGCTTCGTTCGCGACCGCGGACAAATCTCTGCCGAAGTTGCGTCACGCTCCGAGCCTGGAAAGTGGTGGAATCTGGAGCACGTTTGCGAACTCATCGCGGGCCGAAGTATTGAACCCGGATTCGAGTTGTCATCGGTCGCTGCACTCCTGCGAAACAACATGCCTGCGCTCATGGAATCACTTGGGCCGAAGTTCCCGGAGACGAAACGCGAGCTTGAGCGGAGAGCAGAGGAAAGGAAGCAGGCGTTTTTAAGGCGCTTCTCTCACTGAAATGAACGCAACACTGAAAGTGCTCACGTTAATCTGGCTGGCGCTGGGCGGCGTCTTGGCCTCAGCCGCTCCAAGTGGCGTGTCGGCGACTTTCATTCAGCCCATTACAGAAGTTGCCACCTTCGACTACGACGCTCTGAATCAAACAAGGATCGTTTACGACGAGGTGTCATTGACCGAATCAATCGGCTACGACGGAGCGTTGATGCCTTCTACGGCTGCGCCAAGTGTTTGCCGGGAACTTATTGCCACTTTTGCGCCAACCAGCCGACTTCTAGCCGCAAAGAACGTAGTATACCGCGAACTTAGTGCGGCAGATCGCGCTGCGCTCGAAGCCGGACAGCCACTTGTTCCGAAAGGGACTGGAGGTACAATTCTGGACCACGTTCGAGGAGAAGCAACCGGCCATATTTCAGCATCTCGAACCGTTGGGGGGACGGCTCGATTTAATGGCGGGAATGGCCTTGTTGAGATTGATGTAAATGCCGCAACCTCAGGAGGAACACGATTCATTCCGCATTCGGAGGTCCTGGAAGGCGTTGGTGCGAGACCTAAACAGATTCAGAAGGTTCTGGAATCCGGTGAAGTCATGTTTGAAGGCCCGATTCCGCCTAATGCGGTAAGACCAGCCCGATGAGGTGAATTATGACGCAATTGAGTAGCTATCCAAATGTATTTAACACGTGCCTTGTGATATTACGGCGAGACGGCTTTGACTTGGCTTATGACAAGACCACGGATGCCTGGTCAGCGGAGAAAGAAGGATTCTCTTTCCGGGCAGACAATCCAATAGAGCTTCTCGGCCTCGCGGCCATTTACCAAAAACTACAACCTAAGGAGCAAAGAGAATACTGGTGGAAAATTGATAAACCCAATGTTCTCGCCGAACTCGACCCGAAATGAACTTCACACGCCAACCATAGAAAGGCCCATGCCAAAAGAAGTAAACGCTGGATCAGCTTCTCAGCTACGAACCCTGCTCAGGCGCAAGAAAGCTCGCCTAGGTCAGACTGAACATCCCAATGCCCAGCCGGCCTCGTGGCACTGTCCTGGTTCACCCCATGAGATGTCTTGGTCCCACGGTGAAGCTGTCGGTCAGGTCCTTCATAGTGGCCGGCCCGGAGACCACCAAAGCCCTGCTATCTCACGGGGTAAACCCAAGGACGTGGTTTTGCGAGTCTGTTTCACCTCAGCACGCCCGGTTCGCTTTCAGTCAGGGATGCGACCGTTCCAGCTATGTTGGCGCTTTGGATAAGCCCATGAAGCGCCGGCTTCAATTCGCTTTGTTCCTGCTGCTGGCGGTGTCGGCCTTTGGCCATACGTCGGAGCGGACGTTGTTTCTTTATCTTGACGCCGCCAATCGGCTGACGAATATCACCACGCCACTGAGCCGGGTCACCTCCCAAGGCTGGAACAATCGCGGCCTGTTGCAGACCGTCATCGAACCCAGCACGAACACCGCCAATTTCTATTACGACGCCCGTGGCCGCCCGACCAACCGCACCGATGGGGTGGGCACAACATACTACCGCTACGACGCGAACAATAACCTCAGCACGGTCAGCGAGGGAACGCGGACCAACACCTGGGGCTTTGACGCCTACGACCGTGTGACGGCCTTTACCAACGCCGACGGTTCCGTGATCCGCTACGGTTACGACGCCAATGGCAACGTGACCGGCCTGACCTATCCTGGCAACCGCACCGTCCACTATGCTTACGACAGCCTCAACCGGCTTACGAACGTGACGGATTGGGCGGATCGGCAAACGTCCTTCGAGTATGACCTGGCCAGCCGCCTGAAGAAAATCATCCGGCCCAACGGCACGGTTCGCGAAATCAACTACGACGACGCCGGGCAGACGACGAGCATTGTCGAGAAGACGGGCGGGGGCCTGCCCCTCGCGTACTTCAAGTTGAATTGGAATGACGCGGCCCGGGTGGAATGGGAATTCGCCGCGCCCTTGCCGCATGCCTATACCCCGCCAACGCGGACGATGACCTACGACGACGACAACCGTATCGCCACGTTCAACGGCAACAATGTGACGTATGACCTGGATGGCAACCTGACCTCTGGGCCTGGGACAAACAACACGTTCATCAGCTATACCTACGACGCCCGCAATCGGTTGGTAGGGACGCTTTCCACAGCGTCCGTGACTTACGGATACGATCCAGCGGGCAATCGCGTCGGGTTGACCAATGGCGCCAACGTCACGCGCTTCGTCATCAATCCGAACGCCGCCCTTTCCCAGGTGCTGATGCGCATCAACACCGGCGTGACGAATTACTACATTTACGGACTGGGCCTGCTGTACGAAGTCACCGAAACCGCCTCCAGCACTACGACGCTGACGTATCACTACGACTACCGCGGCTCCACCATTGCCTTGACTGACGGCACCGGCAACGTGACCGACCGCATCGAATACAGCGCCTACGGCACGACCACGTATCGCATGGGCACCGCCGACACGCCCTTCCTGTTCAACGGGCGTTACGGCGTCACGACGGATCCCAACGGCCTGCTTTACCTGCGGGCGAGATACTACAACCCGTATCTGTGCTGTTTCCTGAACCCCGACCCGATTGGCTTCTCCGGTGGATTAAACTTTTACGCCTACGCCGACGGGAATCCGATCAGCCTCATTGACCCGTTCGGGTTGTATGGAAATCCAGTTTCCGGATCTGATGGCCCGGTTGGACCGTCCAGTCCTTACGCGCCAGGGGGAGCGTTCTACGTTCCGACGCCGCTGCCGCCACCTGGACCGGTAGCCTATTTCGTTGGCGGCGCAGTTGTCGGTGCAGGCGTCGCTGCTGCGGTTGTTTTTGCTGCGCCAGTTGCGGTGTCGGGTTTGGTTGCAGTGGGAGTGCCGGCAACCACGGCGAGTGCAGCCGTTACGACAGGAGTCGGCGTTGCAGCAGTTGGTGGCGCTGTGGCGACGGGTGTGAACACTTACAATGCTGTGCAGGCAAACGACTGGAATGCAGTCGCCTTCAATGCCGGCGGCGTTGTCGGAGGCTTGGCAGTTGGAGTAGGCGGTGGCGGACGAGCAATGGCCGAAGGCATCATGGGGAGGCCGAGTCCCGCTCCCAACACATGGAATCCGATCACGGTTGCGCAATACGAATGGTCAGCCCGGCTTCGACTGGATTATCCCGATGGCAGCATCCCAGCGTGGATGGCGAGCGCACCAACTCCAGCCAGCGGAGGTGCATCTGCCGCGTTCACAGCGGGCGGTGTAGGCTCATTCCTCCCGACATTTGGAACGCCGAACAGCCAGCAATCGCAAGGCAGTTGGATTACTCCATCCTTTAGCTTTGGCTCATCCGGCCAGTCATCATCCACTGGGAAATAGGTATGGAAAAGACCGAAGCCTTTCGCTTGATTACCCACCAGCTTCGCCGTGGTGTGATTCTGTTCAAACTTTTACAGTTTGCTTCAATGATAGGCGGTGGAGTGGCGTTGATTTTTCCCGTTGGACGACCTTGGGCACTTGCCGCTTTTGTGGGCGCTATCCTGTTCGGGGTCGCCTGGGTTCACATCCGGGCAATGTATCTTTCGGCTTGGAGGGCGTGCGAAAATCCGCAGATGGTTTACTGGGCACATCCGACAACCAGGGGCGGGCATGTTTTGGAACAGCCAACAGATGATTGCAGACGCCTCGTGCTGCACCTTCGGGATGGAACGCAGTTTGAGTTCGGCCTTCCCACGTCGGAGATGAGCAAGTTCATCGCTTGGTTGAACGAGCGAAACCCATCGGTGCGATGGGGGGCTTACGACAAAGTTGAAGCGAAACAAACTCAAGGGGCATGACCCAACCCAACACCGCTTGTCCCGCAAAATCCCAACCCGCTCGCGCACTGAACGCCCTGACCGCTCGCAGCCCCGCGCCGTCAGGCCGGCTGCGAAAATCCAAGGCCAGCCGTTCTGCCGTCGCGGGCCTGCTCGCTCCAGGCAAAATGAGTCTGCCCGTGGCGTCGTCCGTCAACAGTATTGGCAAGTCGCTTGCCATCGGAATTAAGTTGGCATCACGGGACGTTGGTTGGACACTAGGCGGACTATTGGGATGAAACCGCTGCTTCAATTGAGCTTGCTCTTACTGGCAGTGCCGGCTTTTGGCCATACGCCGCAACGGACGCTATTTCTCTATTTCGACGCCGCCAATCGGCTGACGAATACCACCACGCCGCTGAGCCGGGTCACCTCCCAAGGCTGGAACAATCGGGGCCGGTTGCAGACGGTCATCGAACCCAGCACGAACACTGCCAATTTCTATTACGACGCCCGCAGCCGCCTGACCAACCGCACCGATGGGGCGGGCACCACGTACTACCGCTACGACGCGAACAACAACCTCACCACCGTCAGCGAGGGGACGCAGACCAACACCTGGGGCTTTGACGCGTACGACCGCGTGACCGCTTTCACCAACGCCGATGGCTACGTGATCCGCTACGGCTACGACGCCAACGGCAACGTGACCGGCCTGACCTATCCTGGCAACCGCACCGTCCACTATGCTTACGACAGCCTGAACCGCCTGACCAACGTGACCGATTGGGCGGATCGGCAAACATCCTTCGAATACGATCTGGCGAGCCGCCTGAAGAAAATCATCCGGCCCAACGGCACGGTTCGCGAAATCAACTACGACGACGCCGGGCAGACGACGAGCATTGTCGAGAAGACGGGCGGGGGCCTGCCCCTCGCGTACTTCAAGTTGAATTGGAATGACGCGGCGCGGGTGCAATGGGAATTCGCCGCGCCTTTTCCCCACACCTACACCCCGCCGAGGCGGACCATGACCTACGACGACGACAACCGCATCGCCACGTTCAATGGCAACAATGTGACGTACGACGCGGATGGCAACCTGACCTCCGGGCCTGGGACAAACAACACGTTCATCAGCTATACCTACGACGCCCGCAATCGGCTGGTAGGGACGCTTTCCACAGCGTCCGTGACTTACGGATACGATCCAGCGGGCAATCGCGTCGGGTTGACCAATGGCGCCAGCGTCACGACGTTCGTCGTCAATCCAAACGCCGGGCTCTCCCAGGTCTTCATGCGCATCAAGTCCGGGGTGACGAATTACTACGTTTACGGACTGGGCCTGCTGTACGAAGTCACCGAAACCGCCTCCAGCACTACGACGCTGACGTATCACTACGACTACCGCGGCTCGACCATCGCCTTAACTGACGGCAGCGGCAACGTCACCGACCGCGCCGAATATTCGGCCTACGGCAGCCTGACGTACCGGAGCGGCACAAGCGAGACGCCCTTCTGGTTCAATGGGCGTTACGGCGTACAGACCGACCCCAACGGCCTGCTTCACATGCGGGCGCGGTATTACAATCCTTACCTGTGTCGCTTTATCAATCCAGACCCGTCCGGGTTCGCCGGTGGACTGAATTGGTACGCCTTTGCCGACGGGAATCCCATCAGCCTGATTGATCCGTTTGGCTTGGGCGCTGTGGAGTCAGGCGGCTACTCCTGGCTCATGACCCCCAGCAGTATTGGGGGTTGGGCGGCGGACCAATTGATCAACCTTGGGATTGGAACCGTGTCGATGGCGTCATGGGCACTGGGCGTAGGTTTTGAAATGATCGGAGCACCGCCAGGACATCTCTATCAGCAGGCGGACACGCTCAACGCGAGCATGTCGCCGTTTGGTCGAGCGGGCTATTACGACACCCAAAACTCGGTCAATCAAGCTGCTGCTGCGACGGTGGCCTTGGCAACCATGAGGCCCACCTCAGTCGCAAGAGGAGGAATGACTCCGTTGTATCGGGCCGTCGCTCCGGGAGAACTGGCTGACCTGAGCGCAAACGCTGGTGCGTTCAGGAATCCGCTGGGCATCGAACGAAAATACTTCTCCGAAACTGCCGAAGGCGCGGCGTCATATGCTCGGCAAGCCCACCAGGCGGGAGGAAGCTTGTATCAAGGGCCATACACCATCGTAAGAACCGAAATTCCAACGGACCTCATCACGCCGATCTTGCGGGCCACGCCGGACCGAGGAATCCCGACCGTCACTGTGCCGACAGAATTGCTCCCGCGCCTCACACCGGCCCAACAACTGTCAGCCACGCCATTGCCAAGGAAACCATGACCATGAAAGGCCAACCCGACATCATCGCAAAAGTGCGGCTCTACGCGACCGAAGCCGGCGGCCGCAAAGGCGCAACCCCATCGGAAACGTTCGGATGCCTATTCGAGTTTGAAGGTGAAAAGTTTGACTGTCGGTTGCTTCTGCAAGAAGTCGGGTTTCTTGCGCCAGGAGCGACCGCAAAAGTCCCAGTCGCGTTCCTTTATCCGGAGTTGATTAAGCCACGGCTGAAGGTCGGAAGTCGATTCACGCTTTGGGAAGCGCCGACGATTGGCGAAGGGGTTGTTGAAGAAATCGTGTCCGGCTGAAGAAAATGAACTTTACACGCCAACCATAGCACACAAATGGCCAATGGAATTTGAACGCTGGAAGAGCTTCTCGGCTACGAACGCGCGCTCGACGCGAAGCAAAGCTCGCCTACATCAAACTAAACTCGACACGCCAACCATAGCACCCGCGTTGCCAATGCATTTTAGACGCCGGCCCAGCTTCTCGGCTACGAACACTTCTCGACGTGAAGCAAAGCTCGCCTACGTCTCACCGAACAGCCAAACGCCCTGCCCGCCTCGTGGCGCTGTCCCGGTCAACCCAAGAACGTGGTTTCGCGAGTCTGTTTCACCTCAGCACGCCCGGTTCGCTTTCGGTTATGGCTGCGACCATTCCGGCTATGTCGAATGTTTCCTGCCAGGCATACGGTTCTCAGTCAATCCCGGCCCAACGCAAGCATTCGGTTCACGGCTCGGTATTCAACACACGGGCTACCCATATCCAGCGCTGTCCTCGCCGACCTCGGGAACTGATTGCCGACCCCAAGTCCTTCCTGCTGACGCCTCGGAGACAAGCACTCAAACAAAGAAGCAAATGTTGACGCTGGGTTGCAGGTTGCAGGGGCTTAAAAGTTTTTGCTTGGCAAATGACGGGTGGCTGATAATTAAGGGACAGTTCTTTGAGTTTGAGTTCAGTTGCAGCCAAATGACTGGGAACCCCGTGAGAATCGGGGACGGTTTGCGCCACTGTAACGGGTTACGAGCTCCCACCAGGCCACTGGCCGGGAAACCGCCGGGAAGGCGGGAGCAAGGATAAGCCCCAAGTCAGGATACCGGTTTGGCTGTGCTCGTCGCGGTCCCGCCCACGCGGGATCGGCTTCTCCGTCAAAGAGAAGGATGAGACCAGCCCGTCCTGCGGGTGCAGGATGGAACCGTTGATGGCCTTCATTCACCGCTTTGCCGGAGTCTGAAGGTTTTTTATTTTCAGTCTCCGCCTGGTCTCGCAATCCCAAACGTTTGCTTGTCGAGAATAGAAAGACCAGATATGCGGCCCGTTATTTTACTTTGCCCCCTGTTGGCGTTTTGCCCATTGATCCCGGCGATTTGCGTTGGAGCAGCGACTTTCCAGTCGGATTTCTCCACCGATCCCACCCCGCAAGGTTGGCGTGCGCAGGGCGATCCTTCCCTGTTCCATTGGAATGCCACCGATCAGCTTTTGGAAGTCACCTGGGATTCCTCGCGCGGCAATACCTATTTTTACCATCCGCTGAGAACCATCCTTTCCCGGCAGGACGACTTCCGCCTGAGTTTCGACGTGCGCCTTGATGATCTTGCAATCGGCACCACGCCGGACAAACCATACACGTTTGAATTGGCCATTGGTTTTCTGAATTTTGACCAGGCCACCAACACTGGGTTTCTCCGCGGTTCCGGTACGGATTCGCCCAATTTGGTGGAGTTCGACTATTTTCCGGATTCGGGATTTGGCGCGACGATTTCGCCGACCATGATCTCGAGCAACATGGAATTCGTTAGCAGTTTCAATTACCCGGTCGAGCTGACATTGCACGAGTGGTTTCATGTGGAGATGAGTTACGCGGCCAGCAACCAGACGTTGATGAGCAGGCTCACGCACAATGGGGAGGAATTCGCTTCGTTGGAAGACGCGGTGGTCGGAACCGACTTTTCCGATTTCCGTCTCGATACGGTCGCGGTGATCAGTTACAGCGACGGCGGACAGGATCCCATGTTTGCCGGTTCGGTGCTGGCCCACGGCGTGGTGGACAACTTCCAAGTGATGGTGCCCGAACCGCCCATAGCCAATCTGACTGGCGGTATCGCCGATGATCGTTGGCAAGTGCAATTCGACAGCCAGACCAACTGGATCTACCACTTGGAAGCCACCACCAATTTCTTCGAATGGTCTTCCGTGAACACCGCATCGGGAACGGGCGGTCCTTTGACGATGCGGGACGATCAAACCGCCGGCGCGCACTTTTACCGGGTGCGGGCTGACAAACCATGACGGATCATTGGACAACCCGATCGCTGCTTCGCGCGGAACCGGCCCACGCACTTCCGTGTGTGACCGGCCGAGCATCGGGGACGCGACTCCAGACAAGTGCCTTCACGCTGATCGAACTATTGGTGGTGATCGCGATCCTGGCGATCCTGGCGGCGCTGCTGTTGCCCGCGCTGGCGCAGTGCAAGGCGGCGTCCCAGCGAGTCAAGTGCCTCAGCAATCTGCGCCAATTGTCGTTTGCGGCGCAAATGTATTGGGATGAAAACGAGAGCCGGGCATTTCGATACCGCGGCGCGTACACCAATGGCGGCGATGTTTTCTGGTTCGGTTGGCTGGAACGTTGGCATTCGGGTAATGAAGGCCGGCGCGCGTTTGATGCCGCGGCCGGGCCGCTTTATCCCTACTTGCGCGGACGGGGCATCGAGCTGTGCCCAGCGCTCAATTATTCGCAGCCTGAGTTCAAGGCCAAAGCCAACGCGGCGGCGTACGGGTACGGGATCAATTTGCACCTCACCGCACCGTCGTTGGCCAGCCTCAATCGGGTGCGGCAACCGTCGGGCGTGGTGGCGTTCGCGGACGCGGCCCAGGTGAACACGTTCCAAGCACCCGCCTCGCCCGCGCATCCGATGCTCGAAGAATTCTACTACGTCAGCACCAACTCCTACGAAGCCACCGCGCATTTCCGGCATCAGCATCAAGCCAACACGGTGTTTGTGGATGGCCACGTGGACCGGGAACCGCCGGCGCCGGGTTCGCTTGACGCGCGCATGCCTCAAGTATGGGTGGGCCGGTTGCCACCGGAACTCTTGCACATTCCGTGAACGTCTACGCACCGTCTTGTAGGATGGGCGTCCCGCCCGTCCCGAACATCCCCACAACGTTCATTTTCCGCAGCCCACTCGTTGTAGCCGCCGACGTAAGGAGGCGGACCTGATATGTCTTCCGGTGCTCCACCTTCCCGCGTCGGCGGCTACAGGCTGTCCGTGTTTTAAGCCCGAGGTGAAATATCCGGGTTAATCATTGGACCCGAAAAGCCAAAACAGTTTCGCGAATCCCAGGATTCGCGAAACTGAAATATGGCGCTGCCATCACCTTAAGCTTGAACCCGCAAGCACCTGGTTCATGCTGCTGCGGAAGCAATCACGGACTTTCGGTTCGGTTAGAAAACGGAACCAACATAAGTAAATGACAGCCGACTGAAGTTATTGTCCGGACTGCTTAGGCCGAGGTGGGTGCCTCGGCTTTTTTGTTGATCACCGGGGGTTGGGGAGAGATTGGCTCGCAGCGGGCGAAAGACTGCCTTGTTTCGGGTGGCCGCGGCTCAGCGCGTTTTCAAGGGCTGCAACTCGTGCCTAAAGAAACCGACAATCCAAAAGAACACGGTAAACAAAGCGACCACCCCAGCCAGGAAGGCCAGCGCAGCGAGCGTGAATAGAAGGTCCCGATTCAACTTATCAGAGTTGTTATTTTCGCCACCGTCAATTGGGCATCGGAAGACCAGGCTGAAACTTGAACGGCAGTTGCCATGTTGCCCGGCACGATTGCGAGGGACAACCGGAAGCGGGTATCCGGCCGGTGCCGAGCTTCCGAGGTGCGTTGATCGTTTTGGCGGGACGGGCCTGGACACAGGAACGGTTTTTGGATGCTCGGGCCAACCGGGATGGCTGTCCCGCGTGGTGGCGTGGCTGGCGTGATTCAATGACATCTGCGGAAAACCTGGCTTGCTCCGGGCATTCCGGTTAATTAGGTTCTTCACGACTTACTCAAATGTTGCCCGTACGCAGTGCTTATGGAACAGACGCCTTCGCCCGCGCCACCCAACCGGCGCCATTTTCTGGCTGGCACGGCCATAGTCGCCTTGGGCGCGGCTATCGAGTTGATGCCGGTCGTCAGTGGCTTGGCCGTGTTGCTCAATCCACTCCGCCGCCGATCATCGCGGCGCGACTTTCTCCCGGTCACTTCGCTCAAGACGCTGCCGGCGGACGGACTGCCCCGCAAATTCCCGGTGATCGCGGATCGCGTGAACGCCTGGACGCGGATTCCGCACGTTGCCATCGGCGCCGTTTTCCTGCGGCGGGGGCGCGATGATTCGGTGCAGGCGTTTAATGTCTTGTGCCCGCATGCCGGGTGCCACGTGAATCTCAGTCCGGATCAAGACGCCTTTCTCTGTCCGTGTCATGCCAGCCATTTTGAACTGAGTGGCCGCCGCGCCGATGACCGAAGTCCCAGTCCGCGCGGGTTGGACGAACTGGACGTCGAGGTCAAACCGTCCGGGCAGATTCTGGTCAAGTTTCAAAACTTCCTTCCCGGCGTGGCCGAAAAAATACCCGTGTCATGAAGGGCTGGATGACTTGGCTGGAGCAACGCACCGGCATCGTTACCCTCGGGCGCAAATATCTGTATGAGCCGCTGCCGGGCGGTACGCGTTGGCGTTACACCTGGCTGTCCGTGTTGCTGTTCGCTTTCTTCGTGCAGGCGGTCACCGGTTTCTTTCTGCTCACGCAATACAGCGCCAGCACCCAAACAGCTTGGGAAAGTGTTTTCTTCCTCCAAACCCAAGTGCCCGGTGGCAGTTTCCTGCGCGGCCTGCACAGCATTTCCGCGCAATGTTTTGTGATGCTGGTGGTCGTGCATTTGTTCCAAACCATTTTCCATCGCGCCCATTTGCCGCCGCGGGAACTCAATTATTGGTTGCTGCTTTTGCTGGTGCCGTTGGCGATTGGCAGCTCGGTGACGGGGTGGCTGCTGCCATTTGACCAAAAAGGATATTGGGCCGCTCGAGTGCCGCTCAATATCCTGAGTGTCGTGCCGCTCGTGGGGCCACCGTTGCAACGGGTCCTCATGGGGGGCGCGGAAATTGGACATCTCACGCTGACGCGCTTCGCGGCGCTGCACACCGTGTTCCTGCCGTTGTTGATTGGCACCATGTTGGGACTGCATTGGGGACTGACGCGCAAGCACGGACTTGCCTCTGGGGCATCCGGCGTGAGGTCAACGCAGACCTATTGGCCGCATCAGGCGCTCAAAGATGTGCTCGTTTGTCTGGCGCTGACCGTGGTCGTCGTCTTGATCGTGTTTTGGCCTTGGTTGACGCGTCGAGGTGCTCCTGGCGTGGAACTGTTGGCGCCGGCCGATCCGGCCGAACCATACGCGGCGGCCCGGCCTGAATGGTTCATGCTTTGGCTGTTTCAATTCTTGAAACTCTTTCCCGGTGGCACGGAAGTATGGGGAGCCGTGGTGATTCCCGTGCTGGTGTTGGGCGGGTTCGCATTGTTGCCGTGGCTGGGACGGTGGCGGCGCGCGGGAGCAATCACGGGCGTATTCCTCGTGGCCTTGACGTTTGGGATTTTGGTGCTGACAGCCATTGCCTGGAACGCTGACCGGCGTGATCCAAGTTTCCAATCCGCCCGTGATGAGGCGCGGGAACAAGCCGAACGCATCCAGTCATTGGCCCTGGCGCCCACGGGCATTCCCGCGGCAGGAGCCCTGACGTTACTGGAGCATGATCCACTGACCCAAGGGCCCATTTTGTTTGCCCGCCATTGCGCCCAATGCCATCGGTTTAACGGGCGCGATGGCCGGGGGATTGTGCTGACGGCCCCGCAGTCCGCTTCGGATCTCAAAGGATTTGCCTCCCGGGAATGGCTGACGGGATTCCTCGACCCAGCACACATTGTTACCACCAATTATTTCGGAGGCACCAAATTCGCCGAGGGCAAGATGGTTCGCTTCGTCAAAAAGAAGCTGACTGACCTGACGCCCGAGGAACAAACCCAATTGCAGAAAATGATCATGGCTGTGTCCGCGGAGGCCAGCCTGCCGGCGCAAACCGAAGCCGACGAACGTGACGCGGCGTTGATCGCCGAAGGCCGCCAACTCATGACCGACGCGGATTTTACCTGCCGGGATTGCCATCAGTTCCGCGAACCCGATCCCGACGCCACGGCGCCGGACTTGACCGGTTATGGTTCCCGTGAATGGCTGGTGCAATTCATCACCAATCCTGGCCACGCGCGTTTTTATGGCAAGAAGAACGACCGCATGCCGGCCTACGGAACGGAACACATCCTGGATGACGAAGCCATCGGGCTGGTGGCGGACTGGTTGCGTGGCGATTGGTACGAACCGAAGCTGGTGGGAGATGCCCCGTAATCGGCAACGTGCTGCCGGCGTCCCGCCGGCAGAATCGAATGCGCCGGCTCCCACGTAATTTGAGGCGACTGTTTCCGTTCAATCTGCCGGCAAGATGCCTGCAGCACAACTGCGTGCGACCGCTGACGGAAGGCGGTCGTTGACCTCTGCTCTGAACGGGCAACGCAATCATCCTGAATGCAACCGCGGACACCTTGGTGGGGGAATCAGGTGAACAGCAGCAGCTATCCCCCGGTAGCGGCTACGTATGGCGAGGCGCATCGGCGTTCAGCCGCCGGAGCAGCAGGACCGGCCGAATGCTACAAGGTGTGCTCCGAAATGCTGCAGGTGGGATTGGCGCTTACGGCGCCGTAATTGTAGGTGCCGCCAGCGGGGCAGACCGGCTTATCCTTGATGTATTTTTCCGGGCCACACAGGTCGGCGTCCGTGGGCACATCGCTGTCTGCTTTGCGCATTTCCAGCGCCCAAGTCGCTTTGGCGCCTTCGATGGTCTTAAGATTCGAAATGCAGGCTGCTTTCTGGGCGCTCTTGCGGGCTTTGACCAGGTTTGGAATGGCGACCGCCGCCAACAAACCGATGATCGCCACCACGATCATGATTTCGACCAGTGTAAATCCCGCTCGGAGTGATTTCTTAATGCTCATAATGCCAATTAGACGTTTCTTCGTTTACGCGAATTCTCTCAATAAACTGCAAAATCGATTGTGCTCACCATACAGGTTCTTTGCCTGAACACAATTGCAAAACGCTTGCTGTGAATGCGCTTTCTTAAGTTTAAACACCGTTTCGGGGAAAAGTTGCATCGCGAAACAGGAATAACGGCTTGTTGAACGAATCCAGTTTGTTAGCCTCACTTTGTTCACAGTTTTCGGACGCTCAAAGAGTTGCTCGGGCACAAGAGTGTGGAAACCACGATAATTTACACGCACCCGAGGCGCAGGCCGGCCCTGGGCGTGCGCAGCCCATTGGATCAGGAGTAAAGGGTTGAGGGTTGTCGGTTGAGGGACCCACCAGTCAGCCGTATCAATGCGGTTAAAGAACCGCCAATGATTCCAATGCGGCAGGCCGCAAGCGAAGTTGAAGTGGTGAAAGGTTGAAGGTTTGAAGCGTTAACGCGTTGCCAAGGCGAACGGGGCCGGCAGAGGTGAAGCTTGATAATGGCTACCAACCGTTTCGGCCTACCGCTGGCAAATCAGGTGGAAGCGGCTGGCATCGACCCAGCCGGCAGCGTCACTCGAGAGGCGGATGTAAAAGTAGTTTCCACGCTGCCGTTCCATGCGTCCCATTTCGCCCGCCGGCAGACGGGTGAGGACTTGCGCGTCTTGAGTGGGCGTGAGGCGCAGGCGAGTTTCCTTTGCGAGCACGACGCCCAAGTTCGACCGCGCCTGCACGCCGAAGAGGGCGGGAATCGTCAGCAGGAACACGGTGAATCCGGCCGCGGCCAATCCCTGGTGCCAGTCGGCTTTGCGCCAGTGAAAGATGCCCGGCAACAGGACCATCGCCACCGCCAGCCACAGACTGCCCCAGGCAATCCACGGCCAGACGTTGACCGGCAGCCAAGTTGAACAAATCTCGTACCACGCCAAGTTGGGATCGTCGAGTTGGGCCTGCTTGCGCGCGAACCGGAGATTGGCCTTGGTGTTCGCAAAATACGGGTTCAACCAATGCGCCTGTTCCCACGCCAGGATGGCCGGGCCGACGTGACCGGCCATGTATTCGGCGTTGCCCAGGTTGTGCAAGACGCCCGAAGTTGGTTTGAGAGCAGCCGCCTGCTGGAAAACTTCCATCGCCTGCGAATACCCACCGGCCACATACATTTGGTTCCCTTGCTCAAACAACTGGTGGAACTCAGCCGCCGCTCCGACGTGCAGGCACGGGGTGAAGGCCAGCACCAAGCCCAGGCAAATCGGCGCCAGCATACTCGGAGTCGCGGCCAGGTTGGCAAACGGTTGGCACATTGCCGTCCTCCTCATAACTGCGCCCTCATCTGCGCGAGCAACCGTTCCAGTTCGGGGCGTAGTCCCAACAATTGGCTGCCTTCCGGCAACGTCCCGCCAAAGTGGAGCACGTCCGCCGCGGTGAAAAAGCGCTGGACGAGTTCACCGTTCTTGCCGTGGCGATCCGAGGCCGGAATGGCGCGCAACACGTCGCCGCAAACCAGCGCTTCCGGATTGGCTGCCCCGTGTGGCGCCGCGGCCTCGCGCATGGCATTGACGGCGGCCTTGACGAAATTGCGCGCGTCCTGGGCCATGGCGGCATGACGCAATTGACGCCGATAGTGTCGCAGTCCCTGGCGCGCGCGGGTTTTCAAAATGACCTCCGGATGTTCGGCCAGGAAGCGCCGTCGTCGATCCCAGAACCACAGTCCCGCCAGGGCCAGCGCCGGGAGGAATTGCAGCACCACGAACCAGGGCCGGTGTTGCAACGGCGTCAGGCTCGACGCCATCACGCCCGGCGTTTCGGACAACCCGTTCATCACCAAGTCGCGTTCGCCCGTTGTTCGCGAGTCATCGCCACCACCCGCCAGGGAAGCGGCTCCCGGCGGCAGCAGTTTCGCGCCACCTGCAGCCGGCGATACCTCGAGGGGCACCGGGGGAATCGTGAGGTCCACATACGCTTTTCTAGCGGGATCAAAATAGCTGAACGGAATTCGCGGGGTCGCCTTGATCTGGTCCGACAAGGGAATCAGCGTGTAATTGTAGGTGCAGTAACCGCGCTGTTGGACGAGTTGCGGCTGGGCGGCCTCGGACGTGGGCTCGAACGTCTGCCATTCCCAAAGTCCTTCCAGCTTGGGCGGGATCATGCGGGCGAGGTTTCCCTGGCCCTTGATGGTAACGGTCAAGGTCAGCGGTTCGCCGGCGCGGATTTTGTTACTGGAGAGGTGTGGCTGGGTGAGGGTGAAAGTGCCGATGGCGCCGGTGAAGCCCGGCAGTTCGCCTTCTTTCGGCAACTGTTTTACCGTAATGGTCACCGGATCGGTGTCCAACAACGGATAGTACCCCGGCAGTTGCGCCGGCACCCCGGGAGTGGTCCGGGCCAGGAGCGCCTGCGCCTGCGCCTGCAATTTCAATTCGCCGGACTTGATGGGCGTGACATACATCTCCTGCACAATGGCGGCGACCGGTTTGCCTTCGACGGTCACAACCTTGCGGCTCTGCCGATAAAACATCGGGTCCAACAGGATGCCCTCGGTGGGAATCTCCACTCGGGTCAGTCCGCGAACCGTCTTGCCGTCCGGGTCGGTCAACACCACTTGAATGGGCACCGTTTGGCCCACGTAAATATCGCCCTCGGGAATCTCGACGGACAAGCGGGGAGGCTGCTCAACGCCGGTGGCGCCGGCGGGAACGACCTGGAGACGGGCTGCGGGCACTTGCATGAACCGGCCGGAAACCGACACTGAAAATGGCGGAATGGTGTATGTGCCGGGTGCTTTGGCGCTGATATGGTAATTGAGCGTACTGCGCGGCTGCAACGTATTGGTCACGGTGGCATAGGATTCACTGCGTCCCCCCGCCACCACCTCCAACCCGGGCGGGGCCGGCAGACTTTCCGGTGGCTGAATGACCCTCATCAACGCGGTGATGATGATGCGATAGGTGGCGCGCCCGCCTGCCGTAATGACCGGCGGATCGAACTGCGCGTAGGCTCGCGCCGGGGTGTCGATATCGATCGGCGGTTGCTGCATCATGAGGTTCAGCAGCGGATCGATGGCCGGGGCGGGTGCGGCTTGAGATTGGGTGATAGGCCGCCCGGACTGAGTATCCCAGATAATGGTGGCCTTGCCGGAACCCGAAGTGATTATCCGCGGTTGGCCAATGCGAGGCTGGAGTTGCGGTGGAGTCGAGGTCCGATTGAACTGGATCGGGGGTTGGGGCGAAGTGGGCCGCTTCAAAAGATTGGTCAACCCATTGTTAGCCTGGCCGGACGCGACGCCAATCCACCCGGCTGGCCACGCCATCAGCAAGACCCCGAAAACGATTCGATTTCCAATCATCCTCATGCGGCGCTCACCACACCCGTCCGGAACGGTCCTGCGGCGGACGGGATTCTTTGAAGCCCATGGGCAACTTGCGATTGCCGTCCAACATCATGGCCTCCAGCAACCGCGCGGCTTCCTCGGGCGTCAGCCACAATTTGCGGCCATCGCGGGGCTTGGCCTCTTTCTCGCCGGGCTTTGGCTCCTTGGGTTCGTCGGCGTCCTCGTCCTCTTCGTCGCCTTCACATTGTTGCTTGAGACTTTCGGGCAGAAGATCCTTCAATTGCTTCATCTTCTTCTTCAGATCGCTTTTCTTTTCGCCCATGGATTGCATGCACATTTGCAGCGCCTCCTGCCGGTCAATCAACTTGGCCAGGTTGCGATCCACTACTTCAGCATTGAATTGCGCGTCGTCGTATTTCCCGCGCAATTCCTGGGCGCTCTTAAAATCACCCGAGGCCCGTTGCCATCGGCTGATCACCGCCCCGTAGGATTCGAGGGCCTGCTTGACGGCTTCCATGGCGGTCTTGAGTTGCTTGCGCGCGCCGCGCCCATGCATGTAGGCCGCGACGATGGCATTGAGATCGTAGCCCGCCAGCGCCTCGTCCGCGGCTTGTAAGGCCGAATCCGCCGCGGCGTCGGCCATGGCCCCGTGCGCGTTCGCCGCCGTTCCGTCGGGCGCATCCTTGAGCACTTCCGCGCCTTGCTGAAAACGCACCTGCCCCAGGTTGTAGAGGGCAACAGGTTGCACGGTCTCGCGGTTGCGGGCGACGGCGGTCTGGAGGGCCAGTTCGGCGTCGCGCAATTTTCCCTCCCGCAACTTCTGAGTGCCTTCATTGTAAAGGGCACGGGAACTCTGGGAATCATCCTCGTCCCATAAGGCCGCCGAAGCGCTGACTCCGACCAGCAAGGCCATGGCCATTCCGATCCAACTGCCGCGCCCGCGCCGCACGGTCCATCCGGTGGGCGCCGGCACCGTCCCGGCGTTCCTGACATGATTTCGTTGCGTCGTTTGCATAAGTTACGTCTGCCTACTTTCGCTCACTCTCCGCCGCGTGCCAATCAAAGATTCCAACACCAGCAGCAGGATCACCGCCGCAATGGGCAAATGGAAGCGGTCCACGCCCAATTTGCGCACTTTCGCGCCGCCCGGCAAATCGGTGGACGTCTCCACCAACAGCCGCACCCGGCTCATGCCTTCCCCGAGCGCGCCGAGCGGAAGATACTTTCCGTGGGTGGTATCGGCAATCTTGCGCAAAGTCGTTTCGTCCAGGCGGCTGACCACCACCTGGCCTTTGGCATCGCGTAACGGGGCACTGAGCCCCTGCGGCGTCCTATAAGTCACCACGCTGCCCGCCGGGGTGCCGACGCCGACTGTAAATACCACCACGCCCTTTTCCGCCAGCTTGTTCGCGGTTTCGACCCCGGCTTTTTCCAAGTCTTCGCCGTCGGTCAGGAGCACCATGATTTTGCGGCGGTCATTCTTTTGCATCGCACCGAAACCTTCGTCCAGCGCGCGGCCAATGTCCGTGCCGAGGACCGGGATGGTCCGCTGATCGACGGCCATCAAGGCTTCGCGAAAGGCATCGTAGTCAAACGTCAGCGGGCACTGCAAAAAGGCGTCGCCGGAAAAGGCGACCAAGCCGACGCGTCCGCGTCCGTAGCGCTGCACGAAATCCAGAATGGCGAGTTGGGCCCGGCTCAATCGATTCGGCCGCACGTCCGTGGCGGTCATGCTGCGCGAACAATCCAGCAGGAACAGAATGTCATCGCCGAGGGCCCGGGAAACCTCCGCCCGTTGACCCCATTGCGGCCGGGCCAACGCGAGGGACAATCCCGTTACCGCCAGCAACAACAAGCCCAGCTTCACCAATCGCCGCGCCGGACTGTGCGAACGCAGCAGGTCGCCCAGCAGCTCGGGCGCGGCAAACTGCGCGATCTGCTTCCGCCGGGCCCACCGGGCGAAGGCGAACAGCGCCACCACCCCCAACGGCGCCAGCGCCGCCAGCCAGAGCCATTCGGGTTCCGCAAAATGGGGATGGGAAAAGTCCATTACATTCTCAAGGCACGCGGCGATAGCGGGTGTTGCTCAACACCAGTTCCAATCCCAACAAGGCCAGCGCCGCCAGCAGCGGCCATTGGAACAGGGGCGTGTAAGTGGTGAACCGGCGCATCTTCACTTCGGTTTTCTCCAGCCGGTCAATCTCGTTGTAAATGCCCTCCAACTCCCGGCGGTTCGTGGCGCGATAAAACTTGCCGAACGAAATGCGCGCCATCCGGCCGAGAACATCATAGTTGGCCGGCTGCAAGGAAATCGTGGGAACCACATTGCCGGCCGGATCGAGTATGAGTTTGCCCGTGCTCGGCTCGAACCGCGGCAAATGACACGGTTCCTCGCGGCCAATGCCGATGGTGTAGAGCTTGCAGTGCAGCGCGGCGGACAATTCCGCCGCTGGAATGGGATCAATTTCACCGTGATTGTTGTCCCCGTCGGTCAGCAGAATAATGATCCGGCTCTTGCTGTTCTTGAGCGCCTGCAACCGCTTGACGGCGGTGGCCGCAGCGTCGCCGATGGCGGTGCCTAATTCGCGAATCATGCCGACGTGCAACCGCTGCAAATTCTGGATCAACCAATCGTGATTGAGGGTGAGCGGACTGGCCAGATACGGCACCGCCGAAAAGACCACGAGCCCAATGCGGTCGCTGGGACGACGGCGAATAAAATCCCCCAGCACGTCCTGGGCAATGTCCATGCGGGAGACGCGTTCGGAAGGCCGGCCCATATCGAGCGCCATCATGGACCACGACAAATCCAGCACCAGGACGATGTCCACGCCGCTGGCTTCGGTCTCGGTGCGATCATGGGCGAACCGCGGACCGGCCAGCGCCACCAGGCACAGTGCCACCGTCAACAAGCGCAGAAAAATGAGCAACCGTCCAATCGCCGATCGGGCCGCTCCGCCCGCCGCTCGCGCCAGGTCGGCGCTGGGGAACCGCAAGGCCGAGAACTTGCCGATGCGCCCGCGCAGAAACGCATAGACCGGCAGCAAGGCCAGCAGACCCAGAATCCACGGGTATTGAAATTGGAAGTGCGGACTCATGCGACGCTGGGGGTTGCCGGGGCGGCAGCGGCTTGCGCCTGTACCCGTTGCGCCGCCGCCCGCCGACGCGCCTCGACTTGATCAACGAACGTCAATGCTTTGGCGACAGCGCCCAGCAGAATTGGAGGTGGGGTCGGAGCAAACTTCTTCGTGTCGCAGTTCCGGAAAAATTCAATCAGCGCGACGGGCAGTTCCGTTCCGAGCAGGGGGTGGTTGGCCAGTTGGTTGTCCAATTCCTCGGGCGTCAGTTCTTCGGATCGCAAATCGAGCGCGCGCGCCAGGTAATGGCGGACAATGCGCGAAACTTCACTGAGCAGCGGGAAATCCTCCGGGCGATCCCGCAACGCGGCCAGGGCCTGGCGGGCGACTGCCTCGGGCGGAATGACCACGACCGGTTTCGGCCGGAGCCACCACCAGACCAACAAGGCCACGCCGAGGACGATGCACGTGACCGCCAGCACCACGCCCCACGCATGCTGTTCCCACCACGTCGGCAACAGCAAGTCTTCCGGCGGACGCAATTCGGGAATTTCTTCCGCCGCCCACACTGGAACCACTGCTGCCGGAAGCCAGAAAAGAACTCCGAGGACTTGTCTAAGTCGGAACGATTCAGTTGGAGTAGCTGCGTTCGTGAGAACGCGGCTGACTGGCGCAGTGAAACGCCGGCTCCAGGCGGAGGTAATCCGGTCACTTTTCAATGACCAGTGGGACGCAGCCGTTGGCGCAGTGTTGCCCTTTAAAATTAGCCGTGTTCTCACGAACGCAGCCACCGTCACTGCATACATCCGGATAAGAGATCCAGCCCCGCGGGAGCAGCCAACGTAAGGCAGCTCCTTCTTGCCGCGAACAGATCGGCATCCCGAAATAATTTGAGCCTCCTTACGTCGGCTGCTACGGATTTTCACCATGCTCAGTCTGCTCATGCCCGCCGCCACCGCCGCTTCTCGAAGAACCGCTGCAAGGTGTGGGCAAACGGTTCCGCCGTGCTGAGGCGGACGGTGTCCACGCCCGTGCGTCGCAGCGTCTCGTCCAAGTACGCCACGCGCTGCTGATTGGTGGCGGCGTAGGTTTCCCGCACCGACGACCGCGCCGAGTCCACTTCCAGCATTTCCCCCGTCTCCGCGTCCTCGACGGTCAGCAAACCGGCGTTGGGCAATTGGCCTTCCCGCGGATCGTGCAAGTGAACGCAAATCAGATCGTGCCGCGCATTGGTCAAGCCCAGTTCCTGCACGATGTCGCGTCCCGATTCCGGGTGGGTGGCGTCCGTGCCGAAGCTGTGGAGGAAATCCGTCAGCAGAAAAATGATCGAGCGCCGGTGCAGCAAGTGATTCAGGTAAGTCAGCGCCGCGGGGATGTTGGTGCCGCGATGTTGGGGCTCGAAAAACAACATCTCCCGGATGACCCGGAGAATGTGCCGCCGCCCTTTGCGCGGGGGAAGAAACAGTTCCACCCGGTCCGTGAACAGGAGCAATCCGATCTTGTCACTGCTGCGCGCGGCCGAGAACGCGAGTGTGCTGGCCACTTCGGCGGCGAATTGCCGTTTACTGCGCTGCACTGAGCCGAACGCCCCGGAGGCCGAAACGTCCACGGCCAGGATGATCCCCAGTTCGCGTTCCTCGCGGTATTTCTTCACGAACGGCCGCCCCATGCGATAGGTGACGTTCCAGTCGATATCGCGCACGTCGTCGCCCGGCATGTAATCGCGCAACTCCTCGAAATCCATGCCGCGCCCCTTGAAATGGCTCAGGTAGGCGCCCACCATGGTATCGTTGACGAGCCGGTTGGTGATCATCTCCACCCGGCGAACCGTCTTGAGCATTTCGGCGAGGGTCATGGCTTAGGGCACCGGCACCGTGTCGAAAATCTTTTTGATCAATTCGTCGCTGTTCACCCCTTCGGCTTCGGCTTCGTAGGACATGATGATGCGATGGCGCAACACGTCCGCCCCGATGCTCTTGATGTCCTGCGGCGTCACGTAACCGCGCCCCTGCAACAACGCCCAGGCCTTCGCGGCCAGCGTCAACATGATCGTCGCCCGCGGTGAAGCGCCGAATTGGATCAGATGTTTGAGGTTAAGCTGGTATTGCTCCGGGCGACGCGTGGCAAACACGATCTTCACGATGTAATCCCGGATTTGCTCGTGGACGTGAATACCATCGACGATTTTCCGGGTGGCCACGATTTCGTCCAGGGTGACGATGGGTTTGACCTTCATCTCCGGCGCGGTGAACGCCATGGTGTCGAGGATCAGGCGTTCCTCGTCGAACGACGGGTAATCCACCACCACCTTGAGCATGAAACGGTCAACCTGGGCTTCGGGCAACGGGTAAGTGCCCTCCTGGTCGATCGGATTCTCCGTGGCCAAGACCAGGAATGGCGAGGGCAACGGCATCGTCTCGCCGCCCAGGGTCACCTGCCGTTCCTGCATCGCTTCGAGCAGGGCCGACTGCACTTTGGCCGGTGCCCGGTTGATTTCATCGGCCAGGACGAGGTTGGCGAACACCGGGCCACGGGTGGCGTGGTATTTGCCGTCCTGCGGATTGTAAATCAGCGTGCCGATAATGTCCGCGGGCAACAGGTCCGGGGTAAACTGAATGCGATGGAACTGCGCCTGGATGGCCGCCGCCAGCATGCGCGCCGAAAGGGTTTTCGCCAGGCCGGGCACACCTTCCAGCAGCACGTGGCCATTGGCCAGCAGGCCGACCAACAAACGGTCCACCAAATATTGCTGGCCGACGATGACCTGGCCGATTTCAGTGCGTAGCGTGGCGACCCAGCCGGAGGTCTGGCGTACGCGTTCGTTTAATTCTTCAAGCGTTTGGCTCATGGAAAACCGAGATTACAACCACAATTGACCCGTTCACTCAAGGGTGAAAAGCACGCCGCGATCCCTGCCGCCCCCTTAACTGGGCGGCCGATCGACGTTCGTAACGTTGCTAAACACAATGCTAGGAGTAGAACACCGATCCCCTTTGGTCAATTGCAGACGCTCATTTTTCCACCGGCACCACGCCGCCAACGCGGGCGCGCTGCAGGATCTGGCACAGAACCCCCAGCGCCTCGGCGCCACGCTGGGCATGCTGGGCGTGCTGCACACCTGGAGCCGCACCTTGATCCATCATCCGCACGTCCACTTCCTGGTGCCGGGCGGCGGGTTGAGTTTGGACCAACGCACCTGGGTGCCCGCCCGCAAAAAGTTCCTGTTGCCGGTCCAGGCCCTGAGCGACCACGGCCGCACCTTGTTCCGCCGCCACCTCGCGCGCCATCACCCCGCGGCGATGAAGAACATCCCGGCGCCGGTGCTGAGCGCCGCCGAACAAGCCGCGTGGCAGCCGCCCGCCGCTCTGGAGGCCGAGCGCCACGAACCCGCGGACCCGGACGTGCAACCCGCAACGAGCGTTCCGCAACGCTCCCAGTGTCCGCACTGTGGCGGGGAGTTGGTGCGCGTGGCGCGGTGGCGCGCCGGGCATCCCTTACCGCGGCCGCCGCCGGGCCGCGCCCCGCCCGCCCCATGAAAGCGCCCGCGCCCGGCAACCCTTCAAGTCGGAGACTGACGAAGCTCCCCCGGCGCGGTGTGCTCGCGTCCGGTCCCGAGGTGGTGCCCGCCGGGCGCCCGCGCCGCCAAGCCGCGTTTCGGTCCAGGGCCACGGGGGGATTCCGGAGTCGTGCGACCCCAGCCGCCGGCTGGGGAGCAAACGGTTGGGGGACGATGGGACCGTGCGGCCGGCGAACCCGCGACACTTTCCGCAAAGGGTTCACCAGGTTACGCCGGGGCGGGCCGCTGAACCTTCGACGCGGCTTCGTTCAACCCTGGAATGCAGAGAACCCGGGGGCGAAGCGCTCCGACTTCAAACCTTGATCCTGTTCCTCCAACCCCCCAGTCTTCGCGCCCCCGCGTTCTCTACATTCCTTTCTTCTGTTCGGCGGCTTGCGATACAACTCAACACGCTTGATGAGGCGGAACGCTGGACGCTGCCGACGGTCATCGAACGTCCGGTGGTAAACACGCAACTCGCTTCCGCTGCGCGTCACATACAACTGATCGCGCTGATGCTTCACAACTCCGGCAAATACAGAAATCACCGTCTTGGGAATACCCTCGGCCTGATACTGGTCAGGCAAAATGGAGGTCGAAACCCACTCCGCCGACCGAAACAACATGACCCGCTGCCCATCGACCGTGAGATGCACAGTGCCAGCCGGTGTGGAATTAGCATCCGGCTCAAGCTGGACAAACCACGAAACCGAAACCTTCGATGGAGACTTCACGCCAAGTGAAACACTCGACTTGTCTGCTCCTGCGAACGCTGTCATCGCTGCAACGGCAAATAGAAAAATGCAGGTTTTCATGGTGTGTGACGCACCGGGTAGGCGTAGGCGGTCACCCGCCCACGCCCCCCTAAGAACCGGACTTGAAAGTTTCCCTTCATCACGGCTCAAGCCTCTCCAAGGCCACCCCGGATGCGGGGGACCCGCGTAACCAGGAGGCCGGTGACACCCAAAGGCGTCATGGACCTTCCCAATCCCACTTGGCAATACCGGTCGGCGGCCATATCGCGCTCGGCTCCTTTGGGCCGCAGCACCGAGAGGCACCAAGCGACGGGCGTCGCTCGTCCTATGCTTCTCTCGCTTGAAGGGGTTCCGCTGATTTTCTTGCCAGGAGACACCAGATCGACGTGGGCCTATCCGGTCCATTACCGACCGGCCTTGGCTTGTTCGATCCTCTTCATGCTGCCTCCCCTGGGCCTGCCTTGCGGTCGGCTTGCCTGGATACTCTCCAGGCGGGAACTGGCAGCTTTTCCATGTTCCGCATTCTCCACAGGATGGGTTAGGTCCACTCTGTACACCGGCGGTGCGCCATTCGCGTCGGGCTACGTTAGACAGCCCGAACTTGACCGCTGGCCTTCTTTTGGCCGGAGCCTTAAAACAGCCTCGTCTGGCTCGTTCCTCTGACGATGCTTGCGAGTGTTCACGTGGGTTGACCCTACCATCCAATTCTAGCGCCGCACCCGGATTGAGGCTCCCAGGCTGGCTACATTGTCGGGAAGGCTTCACACCCTGGACAGTAGCCTTGCGGCCGCCCGCCCAACGCATGCTTCCCTGGAATACCTGCCGCGAAAGGCAGGACTGAGTCAGGTTGCCCATGCTCAGCAGTGATGAATGCGACTTCATGTCACAACTAACGATAGAAGTGAGCCACAGGTGCTGGCAGTAAACTCCCGACGAAGAAGAGGATCGTCAGATTACCCGTGACGCCCTGACTGCTGTGACGGGCACCTGTTGCCTCCACTGGCTGGTTGAACGAAGCCGCTGCGCGGCGGGAGAGGGAGGAGGCGGGCTCGCCTGCGGCTCGGAGGGTTAGGCTGCCGGTGGTTGGGGCTTTCATTGGGACTCCGGTTGGGTTTACGCTGGGGCGTCCGGACGGCATTTTCGGGTCGCTCCGGACGTTGCCAATGTTAACTCAAATAGCATGTACCATGATTAAAAAAAGACTTCCCCGTACGCAATCCTAAAGCGCTTCGTCATTGGAATCCGGGATGGGTCAGCCTGGAATGGCGCTTAGTTAAGGCCTAAAACTTTCTTGGACAGACGTTTACGGCGACGGGTATCGGGGAGGGTTCCGAAGATGAATTGACGGCTCAGCTGCTGCATCCGGTCCAGAATGCGCTCGACCTCTCGCCAGTTCTGGATGGCCTCCGCCAAGGCCTCGTACTGCTCTCGTGACAAAGCCACCGACACGGTCTTGCCACGCTCCTTGCGCGTCCATTGATAGTGCGGGCCGCCGGCCCCGGGCCCGCGGTCTTGGACGTAGCCTTGGCTGATCCAGCCCGGCCGGGCCAGTTGGGTCTGCAAACGGGCGTATTCCGCCTCCAGCGCAATGCGATTGACTTTCATGAATAGAGAGGATAGCACGTTCGTCAATAGGGCGGTATATATACCGCCCTATGCATACGCCCTTCTTCCCCCAGTTCCGCCCCCGCCTGGCCCCCTGCCGCCGGCGCCTCACCCAAACTGTCCGCCACGCCTCCTTGGCCCAGCTCGAACACTACTTGGAAGGGATCTTCCCACCGCACCTCCTGGCCCAAGAGGACGAAGGCCTCAACAGCCGGGACCGGATCTTTAGCCTGCGGCTCACTTTCCAGTGTTTCCTGTGGCAACTCCTCAAACCCAAGACCGCCTGCCGCGAGGTCGTGCGCCAAGTGCAGGCCCTCTTCCGCCTCAAGGGCCGGGGTCCGGTCGACGAGGATACCGGCGCCTATTGCCAAGCCCGCCAGCGCCTGCCCAAAACGCGCCTGGAACAGATCGTGGCCGCCACGGCCGCCACGGCCGATCAAAGTCGTCGACGCCTCCTCCGCTCAGATGCCCGATACCCCACTGAACCAGCAACGGTATCCCCAGCCCGCCGGGCAGAAGCCAGGCTGCGGCTTTCCCGTGATCAAGTTCCTGCTGCTCTTCTCGTTAAACAGTGGCTCAGTGCTCAACGCCGTCATGGGTAACCTCAGCCAGCACGATCTGCGGTTGGTGCGCCAACTGCAGGGCCAACTCCGGAAGGGGGACATCCTCTTGGGTGACCGGGCCTACGGTGAGTACGGCACCTTGGCGTCCTGGCCGCTGGCCGGCGTCGATGTGGTGGCGCGCCTGCACCAAGCCCGCAAAGTCGATTTCCGCAAAGCCCGCCGTTTGGCCAAAAACGACGCCCTCTTTGTCTGGCGCAAAGGTCCGTCGCAAACGGATATTTTCTCCCGCAAGCAATGGGATCAGTTGCCCGACCAGATCACCGGGCGGATCGTGCGCTTCACCGCCGTCATTCGCGGCCATCGCGGCCGCCGCATCACGTTGGTCACCTCGCTGCTGGACCCCAAACGCTATCCGGCCGAGCAACTCATCGGCCTCTATGCTCGCCGCTGGCGACTGGAACTGTGCCTGCGCGACCTCAAGACGACGATGGGCATGGAACTGTTGCGCGGTCAGTCGCCCGACCTGGTCGAGAAGGAACTGTTGATGTACCTCATCGGGCACAATGTCATCCGCTGCCTCATGGCCCAGGCTGTCGCTCGCCACCAAGTCGACTTGGAGCGCGTCAGCTTCCGGGGGACCGTCGATGCCGCGCGTCAGTTCACGGCCGCGATCCTGCAAGCCCGCAGCCGCAAAATGCGCGATCAACTCTGGGAGGATCTCCTGTTGAGTTTGGCGCGAGACTTGGTCCCTTACCGCCTCAACCGATCCGAGCCGCGCACACGCAAACGTCGGCCCAAGCCCTTCCCGTTACTAACCAAACCACGGCGGCAGTTTAAAGAAGTCTCACACCCCAACTACTACTGGAAAGCCAAGCCCCGCAATTACCGCGCCCTTAACTAAGCGCCATTCGGGTCCGACCCAATTATCCACTGCCGGACCGCCCGTCGGGGCGTCCTGGGCGTCCCATTCCGGTTCGTGGGTTTCGGCGCTCCAACCACAGAGGGTGCCATAGGAGGGTAACGCGGCACCCCAGTGGATGAGGGCACTCACCAACAGGGTGGACCAAAGGCCCCGTCGGGAAGAGGTTGGCGGTTGCCTGGCCTCGAGGGTTTTCAGACGGTTCCGCTTGCCTCTTGTTTTGAAGTGCCGCCCACCGGCCATACCCACCATCCCAAGGCCAAAGAAAACCAACGCCACATTTACTGGCTCGGGCACCGCGGTGATGTTCACTGAGAAGCCGTTCAGGGTGGACACGCTTCCCCCGGAAACGTCGGCAAGGAAAAACGTCCAGTCACCGTTGGGATCGGTCCCGTTGAACACGCTCAATCCCGCGTCGCGTGAAGCATTGTCGAAGACGATCACGGAAGCCAAGGGAGAGATGTCACGCCCATCAGCGTTGTAGGTGGCCGTGACGGTTGCACCGCTGTGGCCGCCGTAGAGGTGGATGTCGGTGAGAATCGAACTATCCGTGAGGGTGATTGCCAATCCGGCATCGCCATAGCCGAACTCGTTGCCGGAGCTCCGGCCCACGCGGTTGAGCAGCACCGCCAAACCGGAACCATGCGAGAGGTAACCGTACAAATCCCCGTTCCATCCACCGGAAATATTCAGGCTAACGCTGACGTCGGCAATTTGCGTGGCGGGATCACTCAGGTTGAAGTTGAAGGCGACACCGGCGCCGTCGTTGTCCGGGATCGCCTGGCTGCCGCTCCAGTTATAGACCAGTGCGGCGCGGCTGGCGGGATTGGCGAAGAGCAGCAGATTGAGGGTCGCGACCGTGGTGAGCAGAGTTGATTTCGCGTTCATGGTTGAGGTTGGTTAGCTGGTGGGGGGGTAAACAGTTCATCCAAATGTTTCGACATATTCATTTAATCCCCTGTGGTTGCCGACGGGAGTCGGCGCTGACTTGAAGCAGACGAAATGCACGTTCCGGCACATGACGAAAGCCTGCCACTTGCTGCCTGGGACATTCCGGTGGAATCCAGACATTGTCAGTCGAGATACAGCGCGGACGGACGTCCACGGCTACAATTATTGAATGACTAAGGCCCGCTGACATAACGAATGCGGTAGAAAGCGCTGGCTGGCGCACCGGTTCGCACGACAGTCGCGACGCCCGTTGTGGAGGCCGTAGCATCTCCTATGTCCGTCCAGTTCGCCGGGTTTAGGCTGGTGGCTTCCTCGATATCGTAAAGCGCGCCGGGAATGCCGGCGAAAACGAGGGTTACGTCGCCGGCGGCGGGAGAGTTGGGCGTGACGGAAATGATACTCAGTCCGTTGCCCTCGGGCGGAGTGACCGTCACGCTGACGGCGCCGGCTACGCCGAAGCCGAGCAAATCAGTGACGACATAGACGAAGCTGTCCGGGCCATCGTAATCGGCATCAGGCGTGTAAGTGATGACTCCGTCAATGATGGCGGTGATGCCGTGGGCGGCGTTGCCGACAGTGACCGTGAATGGGTCGCCGTCCGGATCGCTGGCATATTTCGTCACGACAAAACTGTTGGGAACGTTTTCCCACGTCTGCAGCGCTATGTCCGGAGCGATGACCGGTGCCATGCCCGACCACAAACCGTGCATGAATCCATGGTGGAGCTCGTAGTCGGTGCCAGTCGAGGTGGCGATGGTGACGGGTTCGGCGGAGGCCACGGACGAATAGGTCGCGCTGGCGGCTGCCTGCCCGCCGCCGTCCTGCGTCTCGGCGGCCATCGCGTAGTTCTCGCTGGTGCGGGTGGCGGCGTGGCCAAAGTTGGCGGCAAATGCCAGCACCGCGAAGAGGCAGCCCCACGCTTTCCAGTGAGGCGGGAGGATGTGAATCGGGCTGCGGCATTCGGGTTTCGTTCGGCTTTCGGGTTTCGGACCTTGGATTTCAGGATGAATGCTCCTAATGAAAATTGAATCACGGTCGTTCATCGCATTCCTCCAATCAGCCGGTGGTTCAGGAGGGTTTCGATCTTCTCCAACCGTGCTTTCAACTCTGCGTTCTCCGCTTCCAATTTCTGAATTCTGACCTCTGCCTTCTGACTTGTGCCTTGGACCTTGTCATTAAGCCCCTGGATCGCCGCCAGCGCCACGCCGTCGGCGTCCACCATGGAGATATGTTTGTCGTCCATGCCCACCTGGAACGCGCCGTAGAAATCCTGCGCCATCGGGCCGACATGGCGCACGCCGGGGTTGTCCGCGATGTATTGCCAGGTGCTGATGGGCAGGGCGGCCACTTTGTCCAGCACCGCCCGCGGATCCACAGGCGCAAAGTCCTCCTTCACGTTCCGGTCGCTCGAACCCGTCACGGTGCCGCTGGCGAGAATGTTGCCGATGACCTGCAGCTTTTCCGAGGGGCTGGTGGTGCCGATGCCGACGTTGCCGTCGCCTCGCAGGGTCAGGGTGGTTGTCCCATTGACCACGAATTGCATATTTTGAGCCGAGGGCGGATCAACCCCCAAGGCGGAGACCAGCGTGTTGCGAATGGCGGAAGTGCGATTTCCGTTGCTGCCCGTGTCGTCCAGGAAAACAATTTCCGGATCGTTGGCAGTGAGTTGGGTGTTGCCCGCTACGTCCAGCGCTTCGGACGGTGTGGTTTGGCCGATGCCAACGTGGCCGCTGCCATCCACAAAGACCCCTTCGCTGTTGCCGTCGCCGGAAAGCCAGTGGCCGTTGAGGTTGATATTCTGCGTGGCGGTGTGGTTGCCCAGGTTGTCGCCGGGAACGCCCGTCAGGCCGGAGCCGTCGCCGGTGAACGTGCCGTCCAAGTTCACGCCGGTTTCGTTGTTCGTCACCACGGCGGAGGGCAGTTGCGCCAGTGGAACCGTGCCAGTCAAACTGGCTGCCGGCACCGAAGTAAGCGATGCGGCGGGCACGGACCCGGTTAAATTGCCCGCGTTCAACCCGGTCAACCCGCTGCCGTCGCCGGCGAAGACACCGGTGTAAGAAGTTGGGATGTTGAACAACACCGTCAGCGTGCTGGAACCATAGTTGGCACTGACCAAATCCGGGTGGCCATCCCCGTTCAAATCCACCGCCGTGACCGAAGCCGGCCCGTAGCCGACGCCCGGTGAAAAAGCCAGGACAAAGCTGCCGTTCCCGTCGTTCGTCAGCACCGTCAGCGTGTCGACACTCTCGCTCGTGCTGATCAAATCCGGGTGGCCGTCTCCATTGACATCCGCGGCCGTGACTGAATTGGGCCCGCCGCCCACGGTCGGGGTGGTGGCCGTCACGAAGCCGCCGCTGCCGTTGTTGGTCAACACCGTCAGCGTGCCGGCAGCATAGTTCGCGCTGATCAAATCCGGGTGGCCATCCCCGTTGATATCCGCCGACGTGACCGAGTAGGGAACGCTGCCGACGCCGGGCGAGGAGGCCAGGACAAACCCGCCGCTCCCGTCGTTGGTCAACACGGTCAGCGTATTGGGACCGCCATTCGCGCTGATCAAATCCGGATGGCCATCCCCGTTCACATCCGCTGAAGTCAGTGAAAGCGGCAGATTGCCCACGACCGGCGAGGCGGCCGTCACAAAACCGCCGCTGCCGTCGTTGGTCAGCACGGTCAGGGTGTGATCGGCGCGGTTCGCACTGATCAAGTCCGGGTGGCCATCGCCGTTCACATCCGCGGACGTGACCGCGTAGGGTTGGCTGCCGACGCCGGGCGAGGAGGCCACGACAAACCCGCCGCTCCCATCATTGGTTAACACCGTCAGCGTGTTGGCATTAAAGTTGGCACTGGCCAAATCCGGGTGGCCATCCCCGTTCACATCCGCTGACGTGACGGATAGAGGCCCATTCCCAACGGATGGCGAGGAGGCCAGAGCGAAGCCACCGTTCCCGTCGTTGGTCAATACCGTCAGGGTCTTGGCGTTCTCGTTCGCACTGATCAAGTCCGGGTGGCCATCCCCGTTCACATCCGCTGACGTGACGGATAGAGGCCCGTTGCCAACATGCGGCGAGGAGGCCAGGACGAAATTTTCGTAGTCGGTCGTGAACGAGATCGCGCCGTGGCTATTGACTTCAAGCAGATCCACGCCACTCAGACCCGCGCCGTCGCCGGTAAACGTGCCTGAAATGTTCACGCCGCTCGCGCCATTGGTCACCAACACGGCGGTCGGCAATTGGGCCAGCCCTACCGTGCCCGTGATGTTCGCCGCCGCCACGCTGTCCGCGCTGTCCGCGGAGGTGGCGATGGCCGCGTTCAGGGCGTAGCCCACCGCGACCAACCGCTGGTCGGGTGAGAGGAGTTGAGAGCCGTTCGTGCCGTCGTCGAACCACACGCGCAACCGCACGTCGGCGTGGTCCGCAAAGACACTTGCCGGGATGGCGGCGGTCATGTTCGCGATGGTCGTGTCGCCCAGCGCCACCGAGTAGCGGCCGTTGTTCACGCTCAACGAAACGGCGGCGGTGGGTTCATCGCCCGTGGTGCTGGTGCCGTCGTTGGACCAGTAGGCGGTGGTGCCCGCCGCATCCACCAGGGCGAATTTGAACAGGCCCGTGCCGTTGAAGGGCAGGCCATCCGCGGTGATGACGCCCTGGTAGTTGAGAATTCCCGGAGGCTGGACGGCCAGGCTGGAGGCGGTCAGCAGGGAGGTGCTCAGGAGGACCAGTATAGTATCGGTCGTTTTCATTTCGGTTCAGTGGTTTTCCAGTTCAGGTCAGAGATCAGGCGCTCCAGTTCGGACAGGTTTTCTTTCAGGACGAAAGCGCTGGCACCGGCGAGCGCGGCGGCGTCGCGCAATTGGCGGCTTTCGTATTGGCTCACGATGATGACACGGCTGCCAGCATCGATTTCACGAATCCGGCGGGTGGCGGTCAGGCCATCCAGCGGGCGCATTTCCAGATCCATGATCACGCAGTCCGGGCGCAGAGTTTGGTAGAGCTCCACGGCTTCCGCCCCATCCTGCGCTTCGGTGAATACGGCGTTCCCATTCGCGAGCATGCCGCGAATCATCTGCCGCGCGCGCGGGTCGTCATCCACGATGAGGTATTGTTTCGTCACAGTTCGTTAGTTGCGGGTTCACTGTGCGCGTGAAGATCCAATCTGCCTATCGCGGGAAGCATCCAATTTGGGGTGGTTGAGCCCACGTATTCTGCCGTGCGTGGGATGTGGGAGTTGGGCTACGTGGGAACACGGAGAGAGACGCAATGGATGAGGTAGGGCGAAAGCCTTACCAGATCTATTGCCGTAGCAGCGGACGTGAGTCCGCGCTAACTTCTCCGAAAAGGCCGATATTTGAGCCGACTCACGTCGGCTGCTACGGAAGAAGAGTGGGCGCTGGGACAAGTTCTAGCTAGTATTTGTGGGAAAACGCCTTTGGCTCAATGGTACTGGGCCTTTGGTAAGATCGAACGCCGTCGAATGTCGCGGAGCGCAATCGATGCCCCACCTCGAAATTCACGAAAATCTCCGGGTCCACCCCAAAGATTCGCTGGTCCTGAGGTCCTTCATCCGGTAACCTGCCGGTCCATGCGAAAACGATTCGAGGTCCAACTGGCCTTGGGCCAGACCCCCATCGAGAAAGTCCTCCTGCCCCTCAAAAGCCGCGATGAACTGCCGCCCATCCTCGCCGGGCTCCAATGGATGTTCCAGACCCCTGCGGTCAACGAGCAGGTCTTCGCGCTGCTGGAAACAGAAACTCCTGGCCGGCAAGAAAGCCACCGGCCGCCCGGGCCTGGACCTGTGGCAGATTCTGGTGCTGGGCGTGGTGCGCTTGGGGTTGGATTGCGATTACGACCGCCTCGAACACTCTGGCCAACTACGACAGTCTGCTGCGGCAGATTCTGGGCGTGCCGCCGGTGCGCTTGCCGGAGGAGAAACCCTTCCACTACAAAACCCTGGCGGACAATGTCGGCCACGTGGACGACGAATTGTTGGCGCAGATCAATGCGGTGGTGGTGCAAGCGGGGCGCGGGGCGTTTAAAAAAAAAGAAGGCGGTCCCGCTGAGCCGATTCGGGCCAAGACCGACAGCTACGTGCTGGAAACCAACGTGCATTATCCAACCGATCTGAACCTGCTGTGGGATGCCCAACGCAAGTGCCTCGATGTTGCTGGTGCCGCTGGTCGAGCGCTACCACGTGCCGGGCTGGCGCAAAGCCCCGGATTGGCGGCGCAAACTCAAAGGGAAAATGATCGGCCTGCAGCGGTTGCTGGCCGGCGGCGGCGCCCACAAGGAGCAGCGGGCGCGGGCGGCGGCGCAGGCGTATGTGAGCGAAAGCTACCGGTTCGAGGCCAAAGTGTTGGCGAGCCGGCAAGCGCTGCCGCCGCCACAGGACCTGCTGGAAATGGCGCAACGCGCGCAATTGGATTACTTCCACACGATGCTGATCAAACAACTGGACCTGGTGGAGCGGCGGCTGCTGGCGGGCGAAAAGATCCCGCATGAAGAGAAGGTCTTCTCGCTGTTCGAGCCGCACACCCAATGGATCCAGAAGGGCAAACTCTTTCCGCCGGTGGAACTGGGGCACAAGCTGCTGCTGACGACCGACGAGCACGAATTGATTTTGGACTACCGGGTGATGGAACAGTTGAACGACGCCGACGAAGCGATTGGCGTCGCCGACCGGTTATTGCACCGCTATGGCGAGGGCAGCATTGCCAGTCTGAGTTTTGACAAGGGCTTTACGCGGGAGGCCGACCGGCAACTCCTGGAACTCTACATTCCGCAGGTGATCATGCCCAAGCGGGGTAAGCGCAATGCGGTGGAGTTGGAGCGGGAGAGCGGGCGGAGCTTTCGGGCGCTGCGCCACCAACATCATGCGGTCGAATCGGACATCCACTGTCTGGAGCACCACGGGTTGAATCGATGCCCGGACAAGGGTTACCACGGCTATAAACGCTACGTGGGGTTTGGGGTACTGGCCTACAACTTACACAAGATCGGGCGGCGGTTGTTGGATCGCCGACGATCAGCATCAGTAAATGGAGCCATAAGCTCTTTTGCGGTCTGAAAAAGTGGGGTTTCGTAACAAGCAAGGCTGCCCAAACGGGTGAAGTGTCTCTTAAAAACTGCTTGGGGGTGGTCGGAAGGCCCAAAGGCGAGCTTGGCTGGCTGAAGTGAACCGTTGGAAGTCATTGCCCGGGCGGTGGATTGCCCCGCCGGCGGGTCGGCTGGGGAAAATGGTGAGTTTTCTCTCAGGCACTAGCTATTCGGGCAAATTCATCAACGCCGACTTGTTTTCGAGCGCGAACTGAAGCAGCGGATGACTTCCGCGCAGGTTCAACTTGGCGCAGATGTTGGCCCGGTGCGTCTCTACCGTGCGATAGCTGATGAACAGCTCGGCGCCGATTTGACGGCTGGTTTTGTTTTCCGCGATGAGTTTCAGAACGGACCGTTCCATGGGGGTCAAGGTTTCCAGGCCGGGTGTTTTCTCTTTTAGTTCGATCGTTTGCCGGCCGCGCCGCATTAGAAACGCGCTGAGCGATGGCGTCAGGTAGGTTTCACCGCGGGCAACGGTCTTGATGCCAGTCACAATTCCGGCTTCAGCTTCGTCCTTCAGAATGTAGGCGCCCACGCCGAGATCCAGGGCGCGATTCAAGATGCGCTCGGATTTGTGCATGGTGAGCAGGACGACCTTTAACGGAGGCTTGCGTTTAATCAGCTTCGCCGCCAATTCGAGGCCGTCCACCTCCGGCAAATCAATGTCCACCACGGCCACGTCGGTGCGGGCAGTCTTGAGCAACTCGATCGCTTCGGCTGCGTTGCCGGCCTGAGCGACAATGGTCAACAACGGGTCTTCTTCAATGATCTCCGCCATCCCGCGGCGGAAGACCGGATGATCATCGACAATCAGGACTTTGATTGGTTCAGCTTGTTTTTTCATGCGAATTGGGCAAGCGAATCTGCACCTGTGTGCCCGCGCCCGGCGCGGACTCAAACGTCACACTGCCTCCCAGGAAGCGAACGCGTTCGCGCACGCCCGCCAACCCGAGGCCCCGACCGGCTTGCGCAGGCGGCACGTGTTCCGGGGTAAATCCCCTGCCGTTGTCGGTGATACTTATATTCACCTTGAAATCCGAACGTTGCAGCCGCAATTCGATCCGGGTCGCTGCCGCGTGTTTGCTGGCGTTGTTCATGCATTCCTGGACGATCCGGTACACGTGAATTTCCTGATCGGGCGCCCAGAGATGATCCGCCGGTTCGAGGTGTGATTCAATGCTCGCTTCCGTGCCCGCCCGCAGCGAATCCATCATGGCTTCGAGGGCATCGGTGAGACCGAGGCGATCCAGTTCCGGCGGGCGGAGATTGGACATGATGGCGCGCGTTTCGTTGATGGCCCGGCCGGCGAGGTCGGAGATTTCGTTCAAGCGCGCTTTGGCGGGCGATTGATCCTCCATCTGTCGCCACGTTACTTTCGCGGTGTTCTTGATTAACATCAGATCCTGTCCCAAGCCGTCGTGTAATTCGCGGGCAATGCGCTGTCTTTCGGTTTCCTGTGACTCCATCACGCGCCGGGTAAATTGCGCTTGCCGGTCGTGTTCGCGACGCATCTGTCGCAACTTCAAATTTCGGCTGAACCCCAAGAAACCCAGCAGAGACAGTCCCACACTTAGGCGAAACCAGAGGGTCTGCCACCAGGCTGGCAGGACGACCAGAGCCTGCGAAATGCCTGCTTCGTTCCACCGGCCAAAGTTGTTCGCCGCCACGACATGAAAACGATAGGAGCCGGGAGGCAGGTGGGTGTAAACTGCCGAACGCCGGATGCCGGCCTCAACCCACTCCGAATCTAAACCTTCCAGCCGGTAACGATAGCGGTTCTTTTCCGGGGCTTGCAAATGAATGGCGGCATAGCGGAATTCAATGCGTTGGTGGCCAGACCTCAGTTCGATGGCGGAGGGAGTTCCGGCATCGGTGACGTCACCGCGGCGGGAAGGGGTTATCTCTCGATCATTGATCAAAACGGCTTCGAGGTTCACAACCGGCGAACGCAAATCTTTTTGGCGCTGTTGCCATTGCGCCACGTCGATGACCGCGGCGCCTTTGGCGGTCCCCACCCAGATATTTCCCTCCCGCGTTTGACAGATGCCGGTGCGATAGGTACACGCGGCCGTTGGAAGTCCGTCCCCATGGTCGAACCAGGAGAATTGAACCTCCGGGCGGCCATCTTCGGCCCGGGCGTTCAGGCTGCGGCGGTCCAGGCGAAGGGCGCCCTGGTTGGGCGTGGCCAGCCACAAGCCGCCATAGGGATCCAGCGCAATCGCCAGCACCGTTCGCGGCAGAACGCGCCGGTCCGCGGGGAATTCGAACCATTGTCCGGCCTTCCATCGGCACAAGACCGGCCCTTCACCGGCAACCCAAAGGGTGTTCTCTTCGTCCACACAGAATCCAATCGTGCGTTGGTTGGTGCGTTGAACGCCCCGCAGGAGTTCCCGCCACTGGCCGCTGTCCCGGCGAACAAAACCGCCATCGCGCTTGGCCGCATAGATCCGTCCTTGGTGGTCTTCCGCCAACGCCGCCACCGCGTCGGGGTATTCGCAGATGAACTCGTTTCCGTCCCAGCGAAACGCCCCGCCGGTCGTGGCAACCCAGAGTGCGCCGGAAGCGGTGGCCAGTAGGTTACGGATGGAGAGCGGCGAACCGTCGGGAGAATGGATTCCTCCCAATGGTGTTACTCCCGCGGCGCTGGCTTCGCCCACTCGGTTGCCCCCCGCCAACCAGACTGCGCCGTGGGACGCGCGGGCGGCGTATTGAACTGAAAATGGCACGTCAATTTCTTCCAAATCCCACGCCTGGTCTGGCAGATAATGGGTTTTACCCCGCGCCGTAATGAACCAAAGTCCGCGGGCATCATCCTGGACCAAAGCCGAAATTCGGTAGCCGAACAGTGCCGCGACCGCAGCCGGGACACAAAAAGCGGTCTGCCGAATCTGATAAAGCCCTCGCCGCCCGGCCACCCACACGTTGCCTTCAGCGTCGGTCAACAGGTCGCGAATAATGGATTCGTTGGCTTGCTGGGGCAAGGGAACCTGGCGGAGCCGCCCATCGGCCAGGCGGACAAACAATCCCCGGCTCATCGTGCCGATCCAGAAATTGCCGTTCCGATCCCTGCACGCCATCCGAATCCTCACCTTATCGGATAGCCGGGGCGCGAACGCATACTTGAGGCTCCAGCTCGAACCATCGAATTCATAAATTCCCTCACGCGCCGCCGCGGCCACGTTTCCGTTGGGCAGTTGGAACAGAATCCCCCAATTGCGGTGGTGGTTTTCCCTTCGCCGTCAGTATCTGTTCACTCTTCAATCCGGCGCTCGTCACTTTGACCAGCGAGCGATTATGAGCCCAGATGCCCCAAAGCTGGCCGGTTCGATCTGTGATCAGGCTGCTATAGACGCCACGCGCTTCGTCCGGCAATCGATGTGGCGACGCAAGTTCAAAGCGCTCCTTGTTCCAGCGAAACAATTGACCGTTTTCATTACTCAGGAGCCAAATGTTGCCTTGCGGATCTTCCGTCATCGGGCCGAACAAATCCCCGGTCACTCCTGGCCCTTTCCCCACCCGATGGAATTGACCCTGGTCCAGGATGGTCTTCTGCCTGGATCTCAAAGTGATCCACAACCGTCCCTGGGAATCCGCCCACAGCTTACTGGTGTTGTCTCGTGGCAAACCTGGCGTATCCGACGCATAGAACACCTTGAACTCATATCCGTTAAAGCGCACCAGCCCATTCTGAGTGCCAATCCACAGGTAACCGTCGCGGGTTTGCGCCAACGAAAAAATCGTTTCCGTCGGCAAACCTTCCTCCACGCCCCAGTGCTGAATCGCCAATCCCGCGTCGGCCAAGGAAAGCTCTGCAGGACTGGAGGCGGCGGTGGTATTCGCCGTTTGGCCGAAGGTGGCGAAGCAGAGCAGCAGCGTAATGGAAAGCCAGGAAATTCGCGGTTCGAATTCGTACGGTTGGTTGCCAGCTAATCCACGGACGCTCAGGATTTCACCTGAGGCGCAATGGCCGATATTCCTAATCCAGAATCCCATTCGCGAGATCACCGCAACATGCTGAATGAATCGATCAATTGGCTCAAGCCTTACCAACGTGGTCGGCAACGGATCCATGCGATCAGTGACCGACAACCTGGATGCATCGGCCCGCTTTTACCGCCTGGCAATCGTTCCTTGTGCTCCCCTGCGATTGGGCTCATGGAGTCAAACCATCAAGGTTTCGACGACCGACAACCTTTGGCACGACGACATGACGAATTATGTCCAGGCACTTCAGGAGACAGGGCAGAACTTCTGCATTTATTCCGCAAATGATGAAATAGATATGGAAGACCTGATCACGTTGCTCGAGACGCTTGAAGACGAAGGCAGCGACATTCAGGTCTTTGCCGCGGTGGGGGCGCCCCATTTGGGGGCGCGGACGACTGTCTGGCACACTAATTTTGTACCCGCCAATTGCGATTGTGACAACGCGGGCGATTTCGCCGCGATCTATGACTGTGAGCAGGATTGCCTTTCCTCCTGGTTTCACGCCTGGACCAACGCGGCCACTGAACTCTCTGAATTGTCCCTTACCCATTCCAATTTGAAGGGGTACGTGATCAATGATTTCGATGGCTACGTGGAATCGGCGGACAGACCGGCGTGTGTTTATGGAAAAAGGCTGACTCGGGATCAGGTGATAGTCATCACCGAGGGGCTCATAGCAGGAATCCTGATTTTGAATTTTGGCCCGCGTGTTACTTCAGTAACTTTGGTAGAGTGATCGGGCAGGGATTCGTTCTCGGCGCCGACTACGGCGTAAAGCTTTTCGACGAGGAGGAAATGCAGGTGGAACTCACCTTCGAACTTCCGGCGGCTCCTTTAAGTGCCTACTTTGACTTCTTCCATTGTGATACGGTCGACAGTTGCATTGCTCCGGAAGACAGTGGAGGTGTCCGGTACGGAAGCCTGTTCAAGAAGGTCTATGTCAATGGGACCAACGTTGAAGATCTCGTCTGGTCTGAATCAATCGCCGGCGACCAGGATGTTGAACACTTCCAGCAGGATATTGCGCCCGATCTCACCGAAGGCACGAATACCATCTATGCAGCTGGATTCGGAGGCGGTGGTGCTTAACGGGTGTGAAATGGCGTTTTGGCGAATCTGGAAGGTATCCCTGCAGGGCTGGCTGATGAACCCGACAACTTCCGCCGTTGAACCATTCGCGAGAACTGATTTTCAGACCCGC
>CAWBHS010000094.1:0-29507 GCA_963788655.1 uncultured Verrucomicrobiae bacterium
GACCGTCAGCGTGCGCTGAACTAAGCCATGCAGCGCACATCATAAAACTGAACAAGCGAACAATCCTCTTTGGCGTCTTCATTTGCAACTCACACTTTCCAATGATTGGCAAAATTGCTCAACAGCAACGAACAACTCCGACTTCCACAGTGGCGACCCCTGTCAGCTTCCGCGGCGGGCAAGAGACAACATCCGCTAAAGTGGCTGAGTGGAATCATGAACGAATCCTACGAAGAAGCAAGGATGAATTTCAAGAAACTTAAGATATGTCTTATGGGCGCTCGAAACGGTTGCTGCTTCCGTCTGCGGTGTGCCGTTCGTTCCGAAACATCGCCGGATCTTGGGGCAGCGAGTTCGGCTATATCGCAAGCTAAGTCGGCTGACCCAGGAAACGCTGGCTGAAAAAGCCGAATTGACTCCCACGTACATCAGCGATATCGAACGCGGTCGCGAAACCATATCCGTCGATGCTTTGCAACGCATCTCCAAAGCGCTTGGCGTGAGCTTGGAGGATTTGTTTCGAGGAATATAGGCCTGCTGAAGATGAGTTGACCCACAAGAGTCTTTGTTTACGCTGCGAAAATTGTGCGCGACGCACCAGAGTCACGCCCAAGGCGGGGAATTTCCGGTTCCACAATTCTTTGAACTGTCGCTTATTCGTCCCCGTTGCTCTTGCGTTCCCAGGGGCGTGGGGCGCGTTCCGGCGGGGAGGTGTCCACCTGGGCGTAGTAGGTTTCTTCGCCGAACAAATCGTCGGCGGCTTTTTGGAGGGCTGGCGACGGGGTCACAAAATACCGTTCGTGCGTCTCGATGAAGACAATCTCCCCGGTCGGACGGATGAAGCAGAGATAGAGCGGGCAGCGTCCCGGGTGCGCGGTCGCCAGGTCGCGGGCGGATTCGAGCTTCTCCGGCGTCAGGTGGGCGGTGTGCAGCCGGAAGTGAACCTGCCGCGTGTATTTCTTGGGCGCGTCCTCCAGCGGCATGATTTCCTGCGGGAAAATCTTGGGCTTGTCCTCGCCGTTGTTGACTTCGCCGACCACCAGGATCGCCTTGTTGGGCACCAGCAACTCGCGATACTTGTCGTAGTTCTCGTTCATGCACAGCATCTGCACCGAGCCTTCCAGGTCCTCGAGCGTCACCATGGCGTACGGCTTGCCGGTTTTCTTGGAAACGCCCTGTTGCACGGCGGCGATCAGCCCGCCGATGCGCGTGAGCGTGCGGTCCGGCAGTTCCTTGGCGGTCGATCGAGTTGTGCAGCGCGTATTTTTCGAGCAATCGGCGCGCATGGGCGTCAGCGGATGGCCGGTGACGTAGAAACCCAGCAGTTCCTTTTCGTGCGGCCAGCAATTCGTGCTGCGGCCATTCGGGCAAAGCCGACGCCATTGCCGGCGGCGGGCGGCGCTGGACTTTCCTCCAGCATGCCAAAGAGCGAACTTTGCCCGCGCTGACGGTCCGCCGTGATACTGGCGGCTCGCGCCAGGGTGCGGTCAATCGCGGCAAACAACGACGCGCGCGTTTCGCCGAAACAATCGCAGGCGCCGCACTTGATCAGGGCTTCGAGCACCTTGCGGTTGACCGTGCGGCTATCCACCCGCTCGCACATGTCCGTGAGAGGACTGAAGTGGCCGCTTTCCTGGCGCGGCCTTGAGGATGGTTTCCACCGCCACCTGCGCCGACGCCTTTGATGGCCGCCAGGCCGAAGCGGATGCCTTTGCCGTCGGGCGTCCGGCTGCGAAGCACCACCTGACTTTCGTTCACGTCCGGCGGCAGCACTTCCATGCCCATGGCTGCGGCTTCGTTGAGACGATGCTCAGTTTGCTCGGTCGTGCCCATGTCGTTGGTCATCATCGCCGCAGAGGAACTCGACCGGATAATTGGCCTTCAGATAGGCGGTCTGATAGGCGACGATGGCATAGGCGGCGGCGTGCGATTTGTTGAAGCCGTAGCCGGCGAACTTCTCCAGCAAATCGAAAATCTGGTTCGCTTTGGCCTCCGGGATGTTGTTCACCTTGGCCGCAGCCCTTGACGAACATCTCGCGTTGCTTGGCCATTTCCTCGACCTTCTTCTTGCCCATGGCGCGCCGCAGCAAATCCGCGCTGCCGAGCGTGTAGCCGGCCAGCACTTGCGCGGCCTGCATCACTTGCTCCTGATAGATCAAAATGCCGTAGGTTTCCCGGCAGATGGGCTCGAGCAGCGGATGCTGCGTATTCGATCTTCACCTCGCCGTGGCGGCGTTTGATGAAGTCGGGAATCAGGTCCATCGGGCCGGGACGGTAGAGCGCCACCAGCGCGGTGATGTGCTCGACGGAACTGATCTGGAACTTGCCGGCACAGATCGCGCATCCCGCCGGATTCCAATTGGAACACGCCGACGCGTATTGCGCCTTGTTGAGCAGGTCGTAGGTCTTCGCATCGTCGAGCGGCAGGTGGTCGATGTCGACGTCGATGCCCTGGGTGTGCTTGACCATCTCGCAGGTGTTGCGGATGACGGTCAGCGTCTTCAGCCCGAGGAAATCCATCTTCAACAAGCCCGAGGTCGCCGACCGGTCCCATGGCGTATTGCGTGACGATGGTGCCGTCCTCGTCCTGCTTGAGCGGCAGCAGATTCACCAGCGGTTCGGCGCCGATGACCACGCCCGGCGGCGTGGACCGAAGCATTGCGCGTGAGGTCTTCGAGAATGAACGCGGTGTCGATCAGTTCGCGCGTGATCTCCTCGGTCTCGTAAGCCTGCTTGAATTCCGGCGATTGCTTGAGCGCCTTCTCCAGCGTCATCTTGAGTTCGAGCGGAATCATCTTGGCCAGCCGGTCGCATTCGCCGTAGCTCAAGCCCATCACCCGCGCCCACGTCGCGCACCACCGACTTGGCGCCCATCGTGCCGAAGGTGATGATCTGCGCGACGGCAATCGCGGCCATATTTCTCGCGCACGTACTCGATCACGTCCGCCCGCCGGTCGTCGGCGAAGTCAATGTCGATATCCGGCGGGTTGACGCGCTCGGGATTCAGGAACCGCTCGAACAGCAGCCCGTAGCGGATCGGGTCCACGTTCGAGATCTCGAGCAGGTAGGTGACCAGCGAACCGGCGGCCGAACCGCGCGCCACGCAGGCAATGCCCTTGCTGCGGCCATACCGGACGAAGTCGCCGACGATCAGAAAGTAGCGAAACGAACCCGGTCTTCTCGATGACCTCCAGTTCGGTTTCCAGCCGGTCGATCACCACCTGGATTGCGGCGGCCACCGCCGGATCGGTGTGATCGGGGGGCGTGGCACCGGCGGTGTTGCCGTTGGCGGTCGCCGGCTGGTAGGACGGCAGGCGGCGTGGGATCATCAATGCCTTCGACGATGAATTGCTCCCCTTCCGCCCGCGCCCGCAGCGTGTATCGACGTTGGCAGCCCTTCGGCCAGCAAACGTCGCAAATAGCCTTCGCGGCGTGAAATGTTCCGGCGGATCAAAGACCGGGTAGTGCAGTTTGCCGAACTCGATTTCCAGATTGCACTTTTCGGCAACCTCCAGCGTGTTCGGTCACCGCCTCGGGCACTTCGGCGAACGCGCCTTCATCTCCTCCGCGGAACGCAGATAGAACTGCTGCGGCTGGTAGCGTCATCCGTTTGGGGTCATGCGATGGTCGTCTGCGTGCCGATGCAAATCAGGCAGATCGTGCGCGTGCGAATGGTCTTTTCTCGACGTAATGGACGTCGTTGGTGGCAACCAGCTTGAGCCCGAATTCCTTGGCCCATTCGATCAAATGCCGGTTGACCTTGGCCTGCTCGGGAATGCCGTGGTTTTGGAGTTCGAGATAAAAATTCTCCGGGCCGAGCGTTTGTTTGAACCAATCGATGGTGTCGCGCGCTTTGTCCAGTTCGTCGCTGGATGATCAATTCGGGAATTTCGCTGGCCAGGCAGCCGGACATCGCAATCAGGCCTTCCTTGTGCGCGGCTAGCAGTTCCTTGTCGATGCGCGGTTTGTAGTAATAGCCCTGCAAGATGGCCTTCGGTGACCAGCTTGATCAGGTTCTGGTAGCCCACTTCGTCCTTGGCCAGCAGCCCGAGATGATGATAAACATCCCGGCCGCCGCTGGACGACTTCTTTTCCAACCGGCTGCCGGGCGCCACATACACTTCGCAGCCAATGATGGGCTTGATGCCCGTTTCGCGCGCCGCCTGATAAAAATCAATGGCGCCGTACATGACGCCGTGGTCGGTGATGCGCCAGCGCGGGGAATTTCAATTCATGGGCCTTGTCCACCAGCCGGTCGAGGCGGCACGCCCCGTCGAGCAGCGAATACTCGGTGTGCAAATGAAGATGGACAAAATCCGCATGCGACATGCCGCAAATGTACGACGCCGTTTGTGGCTGGCGCAAGCCCGGAGCCCATCGGATTAAGAGTTGGAACCGCGTCCCGCTCCACTCGCCACACTAACCGATTTCCACACTCGCCTTTATTCACCGTTCCCCTTAACTTTTTTGCCCCTATGGCATGGCGCATTCATGACAGCGTGCAGCGGGGGGAAGTGGACAATCGCGAACGTGACCTCGTCCGGGGCAAGATTTGGCTCGACGGCCTCGAGGAACCGGTGGTGCTCGAATTGCAGGGCAATGCCTGTGCCGATCTCGCCGGTTGTCTGCTGACCTTCGAGAATCCAGGTAAAACCATTCCCATGCGATCCGACGCCCGCTTGCACCCGGTCCAACGGGGCACGATTGGCGACCTCACGGCGTCGCGCAAGGTGCGGGTGTTCGATTTGCCGTTCGCAGAAGCATACGAGCGCAAAAAGAAAGGGCTCCCAGTGCCCGAGCACCTGGCCAATTCCTTGTATCTCGAGTGGTTCAGCGACTTCAATGGCCGCGTCGTCATCGAGAGCGCCGATTACACCCTCACCATCTCTCCGCCGGCTTGGACCCTCGATCCGAACGAGGAGCAACAGCGGCAGCAACAAGCGGCGGAAGGTTTCGCCGGTTTCATGGGCAAACTCGGGGAAGCTCTGGAAGCGACCAGCCATCGTCCACCGGACGACAAGGAATGGGACGAGTTCGATTACGAACAACTCATGCGCGAGAGCGATGCCCGCACCGACAAATACGGGGAGTTGCTCGACAAGTATCAGGACCACCCTGACCGCGAGCGCATCGTGGCCCGTGAAATGGGTTGGACCTGGATCGAGGAAGCCCTCGAGGAACAGGCGGCTGCACAGGCCGAGCGCAACGAAGCCGAGGCAGACGCCGACGATGATCCGTTCGCTGCGAATGGGGAAGCCGCCATGGCCATCGAGGTGCCGGACGACGAGCCGCCCTTGGAGCCGGACCCGGCCACCGAAGGCGTGGATTGGGTGCGCGACAAACACGGCGAACTGAGTCATCCGCTGGTCTTGCGGGCCCTCGATGGCAGCGTGGCTTTTTGGCGGCAGTGCTGCGAGCTGAAGTTGGTCAAGACGGAAGACGACGCCCTCGTTCGGTTGCACGAAGAATACCAAATTTGCGGTGCCAAACTGGCCGGCGCCCTCAACGGCCTCGCGTATGGCCGGGACCTGCGGGAAGGCGCCTTTATTGTCGCCTATCTCAAGCGCGCCTTAAGCCACCTGCACGCTGCCCTGGCCGCATTGGAAGAGGTGGCGTCCAAGAACCTGCTGCCAATGGAACTGCTGGCCACTATCCGCACCGAGATGTTTGCCCTGCGTGAGGAAATTCTGCGGTTGATGGAAGAGTTCCGCGGACCATCGAAGTAAATCAACCTATCGTGATATGAAATCCAATTTCCGGAGACTGAAGCTGCTGGGTTGGGGGCTGATCTGGGCCAGTGCCCTGGTGTTGCCCATGCCCGCCGCCGAACTAACCCTGCAAACCACCCAATTGTTCAACGGTTCGGGCAACTGCGCGTTCTGCCACGATCAGTGGGGATCGGCCCTATTGGATCGACGTGGGCGCGACGTTTCCCTCGTCGGCGACTGGCGTGGCACCATGATGGCGCATTCCTTCAAAGATCCCCTCTGGCGGGCTCGCATGGAGGCCGAGGTTGAAGAGAATTCGGCACTGAAGAATTTCATCGAGGACAAATGCCTGACCTGCCACGCTCCGATGGCGCGTACCCAGGCGGTTCGCGGACGCACCGGTGCATTGTCCTACGCCCGCGCCAGCCAGATAGAGCTGGCCAGCGACGGAGTCAGTTGCACTTTATGCCACCAGATTCAACCGGACAATCTTGGCCGGGAAACCAGTTTCAGTGGGCGCTACCACATTGCCGGCACCCGGGAAATCTTTGGTCCGTACCCGGACATCTTTCCCGGTCCCATGATGCACCTTATGAACTATGAACCGAAGTTTGGGAAACACGTTCATGATTCGGGCCTCTGCGCCACCTGCCACACGCTCTTTACGCCCATCCTCGACGCAGACGGCAAGACCATCGGGCAGTTCCCCGAACAAACGCCCTATCTCGAATGGAGGAACAGCCTCTATGCGCAACGCGGCAAGCAATGTCAGGATTGCCACCTGCCGCGGTTGGACGAACCGGTGAAGATCAGCGCGCGTCCGCCTTGGCTGGGAACGCAGCAACCGTTTTGGCGCCACCAGTTCACGGGCGGCAATGCCTTTATGTTAACCCTGCTGGCCGACCAGGCCCCGGCAATCAGCGCGAATGCCGCGCCCGAACAATTCGCGCGCATCATTCGCAAAACGCGCGCCCAGTTGCGCACCCAGACCGCCCGGCTCCGGGCGTCGGCGTCGATTGAAGAGGCTGCCTTGGTGATCAAGGTCGAAGTTGAAAATCTCACCGGACACAAATTCCCGACCGGCTTCCCCTATCGCCGTGCCTGGCTGCACGTGAAGGTCGCCGGCCAGCGGGACGAGGTCCTTTTCGAGTCCGGCGGCACGGACGAATTCGGACGCATTCGGGGATTGGCAACGGCCAACCCGCCGCACCACGACAAAATCGAGCGACCGGATCAAGTGCAGATTTATCAGGTGGTGATGGCCGACCAACAGGGAAGGCCCACGTGGTCATTGCTGCGGGCGCATTCGCGGCTCAAAGACAATCGATTGCCACCTCGAGGGTTTGTCGCTGACGGTCCGGAGCAGGCATTTACCAGCGTCCGCGGTCAGGCCACCGGCGATGCCAACTTCAACGCCAACGGCAGCGGGCAGGATCAAGTCACCTACCGGATTCAACTCGCAGCCGGCGCCGCACCCGCGACGGTCGAAATTGAACTGCTCTACCAGCCGGTGCCGCCCGAGGCTGTGGCCACTTTGATCGAGTCAGACTTGCCAGCCGCTCGGACGTTTGCCCGACTCTACTCCCGCGCCGACAAAACCCCGGAGCGGATTCAATCGCTGCGCTTGGAACTGTAAATCCGGAAGCTTTCTTACTTCCCCAACTGGTGTAGTTTCTTCAGCGCCGCCTCCGCCACGTCGAAACCGTCGCCATTGGGCCCGCCCATTTCGACGATGTACCAGCGGGTGCGGCACGTGGTTTCGCACAGGTGAAACACTTCCTTGTAATAATCGCTGTCGAACGTTTTCTCCTGGTGCTCCTTGATGTGAATGGTCTGGGTCCGGCCAGGGAACTTTTTGAGCATGGCAATCGGATCGCCATTGCCGGCCAGGCAATTACCCACGTCCATCTGCATGACGACTTCGGGCTTGGTCTGGCTGAACAAGTGATCCCAAGCAAACCGGCCATCGATCTTCACGAAATCAAACGGATGCGCATGGTAGCCGACGCGCACGCGTTGCGCCTGGCAGGTCGTGGCCGCTCCGTTCAGCAGGGCGGCCAGTTCCCTGATCGAATCCAGGTTGCCCATCTTCTCCGGCGCCGCGGCCACGATGATGTAGCGGTTGCCGAGGATTTGATTGTTCTCGATGGTGCGTTTGAGCGTGTCGCTCTCGATGGCTTTGAGCTGGTGGTGCATGCCGCAGCATTTCAGGCCGTTGTCATCGAGGAACTGGCGCAGTTGCTTGGCGCTGTAATTCTGATAAACGTTCGGGGTGCCGCCGTAGCCCCAGAACTCAACGCCCTGGTAGCCAATCCGGCGGATCGCTTTCAACGTATCGGGCACGCTGCGGGCAAACTCGCCGCGCACCGCATAAAGCTGGAGGCCGATGGGCAGCTTCCTGGTGCCGGCTTCGGCCGCGCGCATCAGGCCTTCGCCCAGGACGCAACCGCTGACCAATCCGAAGCTCGTTTTCAAAAACTGACGACGTGAAGTATTCATGGTGTGAATAGTGAGGTATTTATGTTTGAACTGCAATGCTTTGACCTCAATGGATTCATGGTCCACACGCTGTGCAGCCAGATGTAAGCCCGCCAGAGACGAACCGTCAAATTTCAAAAACGACCCGCATAGTGCGCGCCCGCGATAGCATCTCGTTCAGAAGACTGTCTTCCTGTGGTGGCGTGAGTAAGTGTGGGACCGCAAGGCCAAAGGCCTTTTTGCGAGGCACGCTTCGCCCCAGCCGCTTTGCTCGGCGTTGCGTCAGTGTTCATTTTGGGCTCCTGCAAACGTTTTGAAAGCCGAGAGCGAGCAATCGGCCGGGTGGCTATCGAGAAAGGCACGAAAGATCCTGCCTGAGATGTGCTCCGATAATTCAGTAACGTTGGTGCCGGAAACTTGGAAAATGCGTCCCGTATCAAGAATCGGGAGTTCTGTGCCGTCTGGGTTGCAAATATGAACCCAAGCCTTGCCGTCGGAGGTGCTGCCTCCAGAACTGTACATGCCCCTGCCCATCTTTTGAGAAAGGCCCACTGATCACGGCGTAGCTAAGAACATCACCAGCTACATGATACTCAACCATCCAGTCTCCCGCCGCAGTTGGCACCACTGTGGTCGTCAGAGGGATGGTCACACTGCTTGATCGTTCACAGCCAGAGAACAACATCAACAGTCCGGAAAGAAGGGTAATCGAACAGAATCGTTTCATGATCCGAATTATTGACACCGAACGTCCCAGATCAGGCACAGCCGCCGTGCCTGGCTCTTGACTGAAACGATCGCGTTCAAATCTCATAAACCGGTCAACTGCCGGGCGGGGCGGCTGTGCCTGCATCTGGCTTGTTGGGCGCTGCCGATGCACGATTTGTCCATGCGGCTGCTATTGCTCCAGCCAGGAACCCAACGACAATCCATTGAATCACGATAGCAATAATCCACGCATTCATCATTGGCTCTGCATCACCCCCGTGGAGTGAAATAAAGGGAATCGGACTGACGGACCAGAGCCATACTATGACTTGCGATGGAAAGTGCAGCAGCTCGTACCACGGTGCAGAAGCCAACTGCTTAAAAACGGGAAGCCAAACCCAGCTCGGTCCCCATGCTTCGCTCCAAAGTGGAGTGGCCATTACGACCCCCACGGCGGCCCCAATACACCCGAACAAGCCGATAGTCTTCGTGAAGTGTCGGCGCTTCATATTGTATTCGCTCTCTTCGCCGCCCAACGATCAGCGACCGCCGCCGGAAACGCCCGGACGGCTGCAAGAGTCGCAGACAAATTATCCGAACCGTCCGACTGCCCAGCGGGGCGGCGCTCCGCAGCAATACACCCTTTATTGTTAGCCCACTGGTTTGATGATGACATGTGAACCATCTGGTAAATCCGCCATCTGACGGTGAACACAACCCCAACCGCCGAAATGCTCGCGAATCGGAAACGCCATCCGATTATCGGGCGTGTATGCACCACCGAACACTGGCAACTGCCGAAAGCTGTAGCACTGGCCTGAACCGAGGACAACGCCCGAAGCAACCAACTGGTCAACGACGGGAATCATCAGCCAATCGTCCGCAACTCCGGGCTCGTCAATCTTGGTGCAAAACTCGTCTCGACTCTTGGCAACCTGCTTCAGTGTGCCTGCACCAACATCGAGCATGTGAATCGATCCGTCTGGAACTGTGATGAACAAGTCTCCAGTGCGTGTCATTAACCACACTCGAAACTGGGGAGGTAACAGAAACCGCCACTCCTCAAGCAACGACTGCCAATCCAGACCGGTCTGGTCAATCAGGTAGTCGTGAATGTTCATGGTGACGCGCGAAGTGGGCTAACGTTGTTTCGGCGTACCAACGGATGGAATAACAGAATCAGGCAGAAAAACCGTTGGTCCTATTCTGTTGGGCAGAGAATCTGTACCCATCGCAAACTGAGTAAATGGAGTGCTTGTAAAAATGTCAATCTCCGCATCTCCGCCAATCCCCGGTTTTGGCGCGGTCCAAGACGCTGAACCAGCCGCCAGCTCGCGGCGACGGTAAACCCGAAGCGCCTAGCAAAACTGCCAAGCCAGCCTCCCATGATCATGTTTTGTAGCCGGGCGCCATCGTCTGCCGTAGTCCAATCCATCATCATTGGAGTTTTCTTATGGCTTCGATGCAGACTAACATCTCTCCGTGCCTGATTTCGTCAGCCAAATCGAGGATGCCCTCCGCCGGCAACGGCTGCTGCGGAAAGGGCAACCGTTGTTGGTCGCAGTTTCCGGCGGGCTGGACTCGATGGTTCTGTTGCACGTCCTGCACCGGCTGCAACGCCAGCACCGATGGCGGCTGACCGTGGCGCACTTCAATCACCGACTGCGCGGCCGGGCGAGTGCCGCGGATGAGCAACTCGTCCGGCGGACGGCGGACCAACTGGGGCTGCCGTCTGTGATCGAGCGGGCGGACGTGAAACAACACGCGCGGGCGGCGGGCCTCTCCTTGGAAATGGCCGCGCGCCAGTTGCGGCATGATTTTCTGGCACGGGCGGCCCAAGCCCGGCGCATTCGCGTAATGGCGCTGGCCCATCATGCGGATGACCAGGTGGAGCTGTTCTTTTTGCGGCTTTTGCGGGGCGCGGGGAGCGAGGGGCTGGCCGGTATGAAATGGCGCAGCCCGTCGCCGGCCAATCCACGCCTGACGCTGATTCGCCCGTTGCTCGAACAGTCCCGGGACGCGCTGCGGCAATACGCCAGCGCCCATAAACTTCCATTCCGTGAAGACGCCACCAACCATTCTCTGGAATACCAGCGCAATCGCATACGGCATGAATTGTTGCCCTTGTTGACCCGCGGTTACCAACCGGCGTTGCCCCGAATCATCTTCCGGCAACAAGAACTCCTTGCGGCGGAATCCGCGTTGCTCGACGAATGGACAAACGACTGGTTTGTGAACCGAAACCGAACGCCCTTTGATCATTTGCCCCTGGCCCTGCAACGCCGCGTTTTGCAGCGACAATTGATCGAGCAGGGGATCGAGCCGGATTTTGACTTGATTGAATCACTGAGAGCCCAGCCGGCGAAACGCCTCATGGTTAATCCGCAATCGACGGTCGCGCGGAACCCGGATGGGCTGATTGTCGTCCAACGGTTGGAACCAAAGTGCTTTCAAGCGGCAACATTGGCGGTTGACCTCTCGTCGGAACAGAAGCGTTGTGAGTTTGGCGGGGTCAACTTCGAGTGGCGGTTTCAGCGCCGGTCCGGTAGCAGGCTTCCCAATCGAAAGCCCGGCGGCGAGTGGTTTGACGCCGACCGGGTCGGGAGCCAGGTCATCCTGCGCCATTGGCGGCCGGGCGACCGGTTTCAGCCCAGCGGCATGGCGGCGTCGGTGAAGTTGCAGGACTTGTTCACCAACGCCAGGATTGCCTCGTCGCTTCGTCGCCAATTAGTGGTGGCCACGACCACCGACGATCGCCTCTGGTGGGTGGAGAGTTTGCGCATCGCGGAAAAATTCAAATTGGCCGGCAACACCAAACGTCGATTGCGCTGGCAATGGGAACGAATCGGCCAAGCCGTGTCGATTCAATCGCAGTAGTGCCGCGCTACCGTTCCACGCTGCGCTGTCAAAAGGACGGAGCACGGACTTTCCGCGGGGGCATCAGACCTCAGCAACAGGAGCGCGAAGAATGAAACCGCAAATTCAATTCCGCTGGTCGGTCAGACCTGCCTCTCTGTTTCCTCCGTTTTCTCTTGTAAGAATGAACAGGAGGTAACGGAGGCAACTGAGACGGAGGAAATTGAAGTGGGTGCTCTTTAAGAAGCAAGGAGCGGCTTTTGTGAGTTCAGAGCATTCTGTCCGAACGGCGATCAGGAACGGGGTAGAGTCCTGAGCGGGGGAAACCCCACCGTTACCGCTGGTCGTCACCACACGTCTATTGCACTCGCAATACGTGCAGCGGTGGTGCTACTGCGACTTGTCCGCTTCCAACTCGGTCAACCGAATCGCGGCGGCTTCCCAATCGGCGGTGGCATGCGGCAGACGTTCGGCAATCTCCTTCAATTCCAGGTTGATTTGCATCGGCCGGCCCGGTTGCTCGTAAGTCTCCGGCTGCTCCAATTCGTCCGTCAGTTCATTTTGACGAGCTTCCAGTTCAGTGATTTCCCGCTCCAGCGAATCCACCGCCCGCTGGCGAACCTGGCGTTCGCGCGAGCGGGCCTGCCGCTGTTCGGCTTCGAGGCGCCGTTGTTCTTTGCGCGTCAATCCCGCGGGGCCGGTCCCGGCCGGTTCGCTGGTTGCCGCCGTCCTGCCGGGGAGACGAAGTTCCGCTTCCCGGCCGGTTTCCGTCGCTGCGCGCACGGCGGCGGTTTTATCGAGGTAATACTGGTAATCTCCCGAATAATGCGTCAGGCGTCCGTCTTGCACATGCACCACGTGATTGGCCAGGGACCGGATGAAATAGACATCATGGCTGATGAATACCAGGGTGCCCGCGAACTGGCTCAGCGCAAACAGGAGCCCATCCACGCTCGCTAAATCCAGGTGGGTGGTTGGTTCGTCCATGAGCAGCAGATTGGGTGGGTCGAGCAACAACCTCACCAGCGCCAGGCGACTTTTCTCGCCACCACTGAGCACACTAACCTTCTTAAACACGTCATCGCCGCGAAATAGAAATGCGCCCAGCACACTGCGCACAAAGGTCTCCGTCAACCGCTGCGGTGTGTCGAAGGCTTCTTCGAGCACGGTATAATTCGGGTGCAGATTCTCGACGCGGTATTGCGAATAATACCCAGCTTTGACGTGGTAGCCGAGTTGGCGTTCGCCGGCCTGTGGGGTGAGCACGCCGGCCAACAGTTTGAGCAAGGTGGACTTGCCGGCGCCGTTTGGCCCGACCAGCACAATCCGCTGACCGCGCTGGGTTTCGAAATCGAGCGTGTCATAAACCACGTTGTCGCCGTACGCGAAATGCACGCGCTCCAGCGTGACCACCTTCAGCCCGCTGCGCTGCGGTTGGGGAAACTCGAATTCGATGCGGGCGTCCTCGCCGGCTGGCGCTTCGATTTTCTCCATCCGCGCGATCTGCTTTTCTTTGCTCTTCGCCTGGGTGGCCTTGGTGTTCTTGGCGCGGAAGCGGTCGATGAAGGACTGGAGCCGGGCGATTTCGCGCTCCTGATTCTTCCAAGCCGCCATCAATTGCTGCTCGTTGGCCTCGCGCTGCTCGAGGTAGGCATCGTAGTTGCCCCGGTACCGGAACATGCGTGTTTGGCGAAGCTCGACGACCAAGGTAACCAGTTCGTTCAAGAACTCGCGATCGTGCGAAATCACCACGATGGCGCCCGGATACGTTTTCAAATACTGCTGAAACCAGAGCAACGCGTCGAGGTCGAGGTGATTGGTGGGCTCGTCGAGCAACAGCAAATCCGGCTGTTGGACGAGCAACCGCGCCAGGTGTGCGCGCATGACCCAACCGCCACTCATTTCCCGCGCGGGCCGGTCAAAATCCCGTTCCCGGAATCCCAGCCCCATGAGAATCTTCTTGGCCTTCGCCTGAAGCTGGAATCCGCCCAGGGATTCGAAGTGCGCGTGCGCCGCATAATACTCGACGGACTGCGCTTCATGTTCGGCATCGAGCTCCCGCAACCGGGCTTGAAGCTGCTGCATTTCCGGCGCAATGGCTGTCGCCAGTTCGAGCACGGTTTCCTCGCCCGCCGGCGCGCTCTCCTGGGGCAAATGGCCGACCGTCACGCCGCGCTGCCAGTCGATCTTGCCGGCATCCGGCGACAGGTGGCCGAGAATGAGCGAGAAGAGCGTGGACTTCCCCGCGCCGTTGGGACCGACCAGGCCGATACGGTCCTCGCGGTTTACCTGCAACGAAACGCCGTCAAATAACGTGCGCCCGCCGTAACCTTTACTGACATCCGAAAGCGCGAGCATGGAACGTGGATTGTGACGGAGAACCGGCGGCAGGAGCAAGCAAAGCGGTGGAAAAGTTGAAGGGTTGAAAGGATCAAGGAGCAGAAACCTGGAGTGGTTTTCCCAAAGTCCCGGGAAGGGAACCGTCTGGCGTCTGGTGGTGGTCAAGCCCAATTCCCGACACTCGGCGTCACTGGTAAAGCTGCTCAGTACGGATGACTTCCGCAACGGTCGCGGGAACCAAGTCGTCCACCGACAGCCCGGCTTTAATCCGTTCGCGAATTTGCGACGAGGACACCGCCAACGGAAAGCCTCGCAGCGTGCGCACTCGGAAAGGCTTGGGCGCGGCGGCCACCGTTTCACCGGGACGGGGCACCACCAGGAATTCCACCAACCCGGCCAGCACTTCAGCCGACCGCCAGGAGGGCAACTGCCGCACGTGGTCGGCCCCGATCAGATAAAAGATTTCCGCCTTAGGAAAACGCCGGGCGTAATCCCGTACCGTATCAATCGTGTAAGAAACCCCGCCGCGGAGGATTTCCTGCAGATCAATTTCAAACTGACTCCGGCCCGCCAGCGCTAATCGCAGCAAGCGCGCGCGAACGTCGGCGGGCGCCGGTTGGATCTCCGGCTTGAACGGCGATTGGGCGGCGGGAATGAAGAACAAGCGGGTCAGTTCGAGTTCCTCCATGGCGGCTTGCGCGACCAGCAGGTGGCCGCAGTGTACGGGATCAAAGGAACCGCCAAATAAACCGATACGTTTCATTAGTGCGGAAGAATCGATGGCCGGCGGGTGGGCGTCCCTCGAAGGTTGGATTGGATTTCATTCGCTTGACAACGGACTTGGCTCCTTCGTTAAGCCATTGGCAAGACAACATGCGTTGGTCAGGCATCATTGACGGCAGGTTATCATCATGCGCCCATGACCGGAATCGGTCGTTCCTCGCCCGGCGCGTCGTGCAAGGGGCGTTCGATGGCCTGCTGCTCCAGCACTCCGCGGGCTTTGGGAAAGAGGAGGACGGCTTCAACGATCATCCAGGCTTCGAGCAGGAGCGTCGCTGCGCCGATGATCACCAGTGTCCATTTGCCCTGGCTGATCCAACTGGGATTATCCGCCGCGCCCACAAAGACCTGCCAGATCATGGCCCACAGCGGCATGATTAACATGAACACCATCGGCAAAGTCAGGAACCAGATCGGTTTCGCACGCCGCCACAAATAAAAGGCGACCACCAGAAACGAGAGCCCAGCGAGAAGCTGATTCGTGGCGCCAAACAACGGCCACAACAACAGGCCGCCTTTGCCCGCGTTCACAAACGACCAAGGCTGGCCCGCCGGCGGCACCGCCGCGACCACGGCCGCAATGGCAATGGCAAAAATGCTGGCGCCATGTTTGTTCCGCAAAACGCTCACCAGACCCATAGGTCGGCCACCGGTTGCCGATTGCGGCTGCAACGCGTGCGCCAATTCCTGCACCACGTAGCGCTGGAGACGGCAGGCGGTGTCCATCGTCGTGCCGGCAAACGAAGCCACCAACACCCCCATCAGCGCCACCGCCACATTCTCGGGAATACCGAGCGTTTCCAGAAAATTGGCGGCGCCATCGACAAACGCCCCGACCTTGGCCGCCAGTGCCCCGGCTGCGGCCCAGGAACTGTAACGCGCCACCCAGGCCTCGTGTCCCGCGAGCACGGTACCGTTCGTCTGCATTTCGCCCAGTCCCAAACCGGCGGCGCACGCCAGAATCACCAGCACAGCCAGAAACCCTTCCAGCAGCATGCCGCCGTAACCAACAAACCGGGCGTCGGGTTCACTCTTCAATTGCTTGCTGCTGGTGCCACTGCTGACCAGGCAATGGAATCCGCTGATGGCCCCGCACGCCACGGTGATGAACAAAAACGGAAAGATCATCGGCGCGCCTTTGGGATTCCATTGCACCATCGGCGCCACCAATTCGAGCCGCGGATGGGTCCCGTCGGGCAGCGCCACACCGCCGGCAACCGCCGCGACCGCCAAGCCGACAACGATAAGCGCCAATGCCGAAATCAGTTGCAGGGAGTTGATGTAATCGCGCGGCTGCAGCAGCGTCCACACCGGCAGCACCGAGGCTACGTAGCAATACAGCAGCAACACCAAAACCCACGTCCACGCCGACCAACCGGCCATCGCACTATTGATGGTGTGAAGGAGCCCGGTGTCACCGTAGATGACCGTGAGATACATGACGCCCAAGGCCAACAGGGAAGGTAGGAACAAGCCCGCGCCTTTCCGGTGTAGCCATACGCCGATGGCCACGGCAATCGGTATCTGGATGGTGCAGGGAAAAATGGACGCCGGGTATTGTCGAAAGACCGAGGCGATGACCAGCCCGAAGATGGCGAGCACGATGGTCAACGTCAGCAACAGCACCAGCAGGAACAACAAACGGGTCCGCCCGTTCAGCACGCGCCCGGCAATGTCGCCCACCGTCTGGCCGTTGTTGCGCAAACTGACCACCAGCGTGCCCAGGTCGTGGACCGCGCCAATGAACACCGAGCCCAACATCACCCACAGCAACGCCGGCAGCCACCCCCACATGATGGCGATGGCCGGCCCGACAATGGGTCCGGTGCCGGCGATCGAAGTGAAGTGATGTCCAAAGACCACGGCTTTGGACGTTGGCACATAATCCGTGCCATCGTTCAGCCGTAACGAAGGGCAAACGGTCTTGGCGGAGAGTTCGAATATTTTCCGGCCCAGCCAGCGCCCATAGGTATGGTAGGCCACAATGAATCCCAGGCCGGACAACAAGGCGATGACCAACACGTGCATACGGTAAGAATTTGCGCCGGTCGTCGCGTCTGTTAAAGGAAAAATTGCAGTAGGACAGGCGGCGAGAGAGAAATTCAAGGTTGGCGAAAACTCAGCCGGACTGGGCGAAAACCGAAATCCGAAGCCCGAAATCCGAATGGCGTAGTGTCCAGCCTTGGGGGGGCGTTGACGTAGGCCAGCCGACTCGGAAATCCCGCGTGGCCGAAACCGCCCCGCGACCATTAGGCTTGTCCCAGTGTCGGCGTGAGCTCATCTAAGAAAGATTCCCTCCGAGCCGCCGCCAGGTTTTGGAGTGCGGCAGTCCTCTGCCGCTTTTGAAGGGCTGCAGTGCGTTCGAAAGCGGCAGAGGGCTGCCGCACTCCAGGACGCTGGCGCGATCGGCGGCGCTTCGATCCAAATCAACGCCCATTTACAAGGCCATTCACGAATTCCCATTGCAGTTCGATGCGCCTTGGCAATAATGGTTTCCCGTATAAAGTGTTTCGATGATCGATTGGAATATTCAATCACGCGCACACACCTGTCAGGCCTGCGGCAAGCATTTCGCCGACCAACAGCATTATCATACGCTGTTGTTCGACGCGAAGCACGAGTTCAAGCGGCAGGATGTGTGCGAGGCGTGTTGGCAGGCGCAATTCAGCGAAGGCGCCCGTGACCGCAAAGGTTTTGTCTCCTATTGGCAAGGCGTCTATGAGGCGCCCCCGGCGGCGCCCCCGGAGCCGATGCAAAAGGAAACGGTGGAATCCTTATTGCGGAAGATCATGGAATTGAACGATCCGCAGTACACCGCTGCCAGTTACATCCTGGCCGTGATGCTCGAACGCAAACGCCTGCTCAAAATCAAGGAACAGCTCAAGCGCGATGGCCAGCGGATATTCATCTATGAACATCCGAAAAGCGGTGACGTGTTCACCATCCCGGATCCCGACCTGCAGCTCGATCAGTTGGAGCAGGTGCAACACGACGTGGCCCAACTGCTCGAACATGGGTTGAATCCACCGCCGGAGACGGCTGCTGTATCCGCAACCTCAGGGACGGAGGCAGCATCCGACGCGTTGCCCGAAACAACGGCATCCCCGGAAGAAACGCTTTCCGCTTCCGCCGCCGGCGGCGAAATACCCACGCCCGTCATGCCGACGGAAGGGACTGAAACCGACATGTCTCCGGTCGAGGCAACCTCGCCGGAAGCGCCGGCGGCTGACGATCCCGTGATTCCATCCCTGCCGAAAACCGAATGAAACTGCGATCTTCGGCGTCCAGACCTCGTTCATCCTTGTGACTGACCTTGAATCATTGCAGGCCGGTTTTGGCTATTCGTTTAGCGACGAAAGTCTGTTGCATTTGGCGCTCACGCATCCCTCCGTGGCGCACGAGGCGCCGACCCTGCGGCCCCACAACCAACGCTTGGAATTTCTTGGGGACGCCGTGCTGAGTCTGGTGCTGACGCGCGAACTGTACGCCAAATTCCCGGATTACGGCGAAGGCCCGCTCACCAAGGCCCGCGCCCAAATGGTCAACCGCCGCGCCCTGGCCGCGCAGGCCCGGCGGCTTGGTTTGGGCGAACACCTCATTCTCAGTCATGGCGAGGATTTGAGCGGCGGACGGGAACGTCTCTCGGCGCTGGCCGATGCGTTCGAAGCGTTGGTGGGGGCCATTTTCATGGACGGCGGTTACGACCAGGCGCAGGAATTTGTTTTGCGGATGTTTCGGGACTTTTTTGGCGAGCTGATCGAATTGCCCAATCTGGACAATCCCAAGGGCGAACTCCAGGAACTGCTCCAAGCCAACTCGCCCGAAGCCCCGCAATATGTGATGACGTCCGTCAGCGGACCGGACCACGACCGGGATTTCGAATGCGCAGTATTTCATGCTGGCGCCGAGCTGGCGCGTGGCCGAGGCAAAAGTAAAAAGGAAGCGGAAAGCCAGGCGGCGATTGGCGCGTTGCGGAACTTGCTTAAACCGGCGACCCCGGCAACGCCGGACGAAACCGAGTCCAACGGCTCCGCTATCGATAACCCGGGAAAGTCCTGAAATGGATTGTCTTTCGACCAACATGACGCTAAACCACCGGCACATTAGGATGAACTTCATGGATCAACCCGTCCGCCGCCGCGCCGAGAGCGCGGGGACCAGTCGTTTGTTGCGCCGCATCACCCCATGAAGTCTCGTATTAATTTTCGCATCATTGCCCTGGCGGCGTTGGTCCTGTTCACGGATCAAATGACCAAATTGGTGGTCATGCGGTTCCTGCCGCAAATCGGCGACGAACATCCGGTGGTCAACGGGTTCTTCCGATTGGTTCACTGGGGCAACACTGGCGCGGCCTGGAGTTTGTTTCGTGGTTACAACGGGGTGTTGAGCATTGTGTCGATTGTGGCGTTGATCGTCTTGTTCTGGAAGCGCCATCATTTCGCGGTTCATACGGTGGGCGGCCAGATTTCGCTCGGGCTCATTTTCGGCGGCATTCTGGGCAACCTGCTCGACCGCATCCGCATTGGGCACGTGGTGGATTTTCTTTATTTCTACGTCATCCGGCGCAACGGGGTGGAAGCGGGATTTCCAGCTTTCAACGTGGCCGACAGTGCGATCTGCGTCGGAGTGGCTTTGTTGGTGCTTTTGTCTTGGAAGGAAGAAACCAACCAAGCCCCCGCCCAGGAACAAAAGAGCGAAACGTAATCAGCGGAATGGGCAATCGCACGGAGACTTTCATCGTGGAAAAATCCCTGCCGGACGAACGGCTGGACAACTTCCTGCACGCCCGCTACCCGGTGGTTTCCCGCGGCACCATTCAACGGCTCATCGCCGAGGGCCATATCACGCTGAACGGCGCAACGGTCAAAGCCAAACACAGCCCGCGCGCCGGCGAATCGATTCGCGTCTATTGGCCGGAAGCCCGGCCATCCGAAACCCAACCGGAAGACATCCCGTTGAACGTTCTCTTCGAGGACGACGATTTGTTGGTGGTCAACAAACCGCCCGATTTGGTGGTGCATCCCGCATCGGGGCACGACGAACACACGCTAGTCAATGCCCTGTTGCACCATTGCCGCGGCCAGTTGAGCGGGATTGGCGGAGTGCGGCGTCCCGGCATCGTGCATCGTCTCGACAAGGAAACCAGCGGCTGCATGGTCGTAGCCAAGAATGATGCCACCCATCAATCGCTGGCGGCGCAGTTCGCCGGGCGCGAAATCCAGAAAGTCTATAACGCCATTCTTTGCGGCGTGCTCGGGCGGGATCAGGGTGAAGTGCGGGCGGCGATTGGGAGACATCCCACCCACCGCAAACGCATGACCGTGCTCGATGGTTCCGGGCGCGATGCCTGGACGAGCTACCGGGTGCTGGAGCATTGGTCGGCCGCCACGCTAGTGGAAGTATTGCTGCACACCGGGCGCACGCACCAAATCCGCGTCCATTTTCAGTTCATCAGTCATCCGCTGGCGGGCGACCTGACCTACGGCAAGCGCCAAGACCAGCGCTTGTACGAGCTAACCGGTTACCGTCCGCCGCGCGTCATGCTCCATTCGCACCGGTTGACCTTTACCCATCCTCGTTCCGGCGAAACCAAAACCATCGAGGCTCCGTGGCCTGATGACTTTGCGGAAACGGTGGCGGCTTTGCGCGGCAAGGCATGACGGCTGCGACCGTCGAGGTATGGCGTGCAGTCCTCTGCGCGCCGCGAACCTCGCCAAGGGTGCGCTGGAAACAAGACGGCATGCACGGAGTGCCGCGCCCCATCGGAGCGCGGCTGTGTCGCAGAGCAGCCGCAGCACGTTCCAATTGACCAACAGTTTGGAGTTTCGCCACCCGCTGCGTTACTCCACCCCTTCAACGCTTCATCTCTTCAACTATCCTGATTGCACATTTACCGCCCCGCCGGCGCGTCTCGTCGGTCGCGGGCTTTGCGGGAAGCGGCTTCCTTCTCGGCCTGCTGCGTCAGCTCTTCCTTCGTGACAATGCCGTCGTGATTTTCGTCAAGGCGGCTGAAAACGTTCCAGATCCGCTCAGGCAACTCGTCTTTGGTCAATTGGCCGTCTTTGTTCTTATCGAAGACCATCATCCGGCTGACCATTTCCTCCGGGGAGGGACCGCTCGGCCGGTCGCGCCGTTTGCGTTCCCGTACCACAGAGGGCGGGAGCAGTTCATCTTTGCTCAACTTACCGTCTTTGTTCCGATCCAGTTTCTTGAGGGCGGCGGCCGCGTTCTCAATTTCCCGAGCCGAAAGCTCGCCGTCTTTGTCCGTGTCCAGCACCAGCATCAACATCGAGGGACGCGGGCTGCTGTCGCGTTCCACGCGGTCCTGGCGGTTCGCTCCGGTGCGGGCGGGATCGGCAGGCCGAGTGTCCCGCGATTGGGCTATGACGCTGGAAGCTGCACCCAACAGGGTCAGGACGAGGATCGAGCGGCTAAATCCAGTTAAGTTCTTCATACGGTCAATCATTCCAGTGCTTTTCGTTTTTTGTCCAAATGATATTTAGTCGATGACCTGCATTTTGGCCAGCGTATCCGAGTCCGCGTGCTTTTTGCCGCACCGTTACCGCAGGAAAGGGGGCAACTCGACAAAGTTGTTGTGCGGTTGATTGCCAGATCTCGATCATGTATCGCCTGACCGGAAAAAACCGTTGCGAGGCGCCAGACTTTCCGTCATTAGGTGGTCATGAAACCGACCTCTCAGCCAACTTCCCGGGGCCTTGTGCAGCCTGCGTTGGTGGTGGCGTTGGGGCTGTTCTGCCGGCTGGCTCCGGCGGCCCCCAACACTATTCCCGACCAAGGACCGTTGGTTTTCCACTCCTTGCCGGACGGCCACTTTTCCTTTGGCGGTGTGATCCAGCAACGCGTTCAAGCGAATGTGAACCACTGGCTGCTCTGCGCCCCGACCGCCAATCCCGGTATGCTCGAGATGTTTCGCGTGCGCGACCGCCAACCCGCACCGAAACTGGTGCCGTGGGCGGGTGAGTTCGCGGGCAAGTATCTGATCTCCGCGGTGCAATCCCTGCGGCTGACCGCCCGTCCCGAACTAAGTTCCTACGTCTCCAATATCGTCGCGCAACTGATCGCCACCCAGGCTGACGATGGCTATCTTGGCCCGTTCCCTCGCAATCAACAGTTGCTCGGCAACTGGGATTTGTGGGGGCACTACCACGTCCTGCAGGGTCTGCTGCTCTGGTATGAACACGCTGGTGATGCCGCCGCTTTGCAGGCCTGCCGGCGCGCCGCCGATCTGGTGTGTCGAACCTACCTCGACACGCCGCGTCGCGTGTTCGACGCCGGTTCGCCTGAAATGAACATGGCCATCATTCATGGGCTGGGCGCGTTGTATCGGTTCACGGGTGAACCGCGCTATCTCAAAATGATGCGCGAGATTGAAGCCGACTGGAAACGTGCCGGAGATTATCTGCGAACCGGTTTGAACGGCACGGAATTCTTCGCTACGCCGCGTCCGCGCTGGGAAAGCTTGCACGACCTTCAGGGATTGGTGGAACTCTGGCGCATCACCGGCGAGCCGAAATATCGGGAAGCGTTTATGCATCATTGGCGCAGCATTGCGCGGTGGGACCGCCACAACACCGGCGGCTTCAGCAGCGGCGAACAGGCGACCGGCAACGCCTATTCTCCGGCGGCCATCGAGAACCTGCTGCACGATTGCCTGGATGGCCGTGAGCGTTGACATGCTGCGGTTGACCGGCGATCCCCAAGTGGCCGATGAACTGGAGTTGACCACCTTCAACGCCGCCTTGGGCGCCCAGCATCCATCCGGCCGCTGGTGGACGTACAACACGCCGATGGACGGTGTGCGCGAAGCTTCGGCGCACAGCATTGTTTTCCAGGCTCGCGCCGGAACGCCGGAATTAAACTGTTGCTCGGTCAACGGGCCCCGTGCTTTGGGCATGCTCAGCGATTGGGCCGTCATGGCTGACACCAACGGCTTGGTGGTCAATTGGCTGGGTCCGGGCACATTCGCCGTGCGACTCAGTGACGGAACTCCGGTTCGCCTGCGCTGCGAAACCGACTATCCTCTGGCCGGGACCATCAAATGGACGCTGCAATCCAGCGCTGCGCCCCGTCGATTGGTAATCCGCTTCCGCATTCCTGCCTGGTCGGTCAATCCCGTTTTACGGCTCAACGGCCAGGAACAGCGTGGGGTGAACCCAGGCCATTACTTCGAGAGTGACCGTCTGTGGAACAAAGGTGATGTCGTCGAATTGGATTTGGACTTGGAGTTGCGTTTTGTGCCCGGCGACCGCGAGGCTGCTGGCAAGGTTTCGCTGTACCGCGGTCCGTTGTTGCTGGCCTACGATCAGCGCTTGAATTCATTCGATGAAACGGAGCTGCCGCGTATAGACGCCAATCGCCTGAAGGAAGCGCAGCTTGCTGATCCGGTCGGCTTTCCTGGGAACCGGGCATTATCGCCTTGGTTGCTGCTGCATCTTCCGACGCAGGACGGCACAGCCCTCCGGCTTTGCGACTTTGCCAGCGCCGGAGCCATGGGTACCTGGTATCGTTCCTGGCTGAGGGTTGCGAATCCGCCCCCGCCGCCACCCATCACGCGTTCGCCTGCCGATGGAGCAGTGATCGGACCGGGCCCAACTCGCTTTCGCTGGACGACTCGCACCAACGCCGTCCTGACCGAATACCGGTTGCTCATTGGCGACTCGCCCCGATTTACCGCAGCAGTGATGGAAGTAAATGGCCTGAAGCGGCCACGGCTGGATTTTGACGATGCCTTTAAGGCACGTCTCCAACCGGATCACTGGTATTATTGGCGCGTCATTGCCCGCGGTCCGCCCGGCGAAACGTCCAGCGCGGAACCAGCCGCCCGCTTTCGATATGATCCAACGGTGCCGGCAACTGCCGGCGAAGCTGAACTCGAAATCGGGCCAGACGGTTTGGGCTTGAAAGCAGCTTTGCACGGCGACCCTAAACCCGAGTTCGGGCGGTTGAAACGGGCGACAGCTTATTCCGATACCATGGATCCCGGTGGTTCCACCAACACCGCGATTCGGTTGAATGGCCAGGACCAAATGCTGGTTTACACGCTGCCCGAAGAGCTTGACGAAGATTACTCGGTGGCCGTCTGGTTCCGCCTGCTCGCTCTTCCCGAGGGTCACGTTGGACAGATCTTCAGTGCCTGGACCAAGAACATGGATGATCCGCTGCGCCTCACCATTGAAGGCGGCAAACTCTATGCCCGGATCGAAGCCCAGGCGGGTTATTCCTCCAAGGGACTGCCGGTCGAGAGCAATGGCTGGCATCATCTGGCGGCTGTGAAGTCGGGCGCCACGCTGATCCTTTACCTCGATGGTCAGGCGCGTGAACGCATGGCAGTGCCTCAATTTCTCGGCACCACCTCCCGCACCTGCGCCCTGGGCGGCAATCCGAACTTTTCCGGTAACGAATTTCTGTCCGCGGACTTTGCCGATTTGAACGTGTTCTATCGGGCACTCGCGGAGGCTGAAGTGCATCGCTTGGCCAAATCCAGCAAGGTAGGGCGAGACTCCGTCGAGCCCTGATTTCCCCGCAGGGCGTCCACAAACCCAAGACTGATCATTGGGAAATCCTTGATATCCGAATCACCGAAGGCTCACTGCGGTTTCGTCTTTTCAAAGATTGAAAACGATGCGGTGAAGTCAGGGCTCGACGGAGACTCGCCCTACCGGATGCCACAGACGGGACTGCGGCCTGACTCGCTTACTGCTTTTGCGGTGGTCCGTCCAGCAACAAGTCATGGGCTTTTCGGATCGCGCGAACCTGGAGTGTTTTGCGTGCCGGGAATTTCCAAACGAACACCCATGTTGGCAAAGAGCGTGCGCCAGAATTGGGCGTTGGCTTTCGAACGGGGCACGCAATCCATCGCGGAAACCGCCAAAGTTCCCTTGGACCACGGCAGCGAAACCAACGCGGCTCCGGCAGGTTTGCGCAGATGTTCGTAAAGCACAACCGCGGCGCACTTGGCGTTTTCAGGCGCGTTGTTGAACAACCACCAATCCGTGTTGCTGGCTTCAAGGAGCACCCGGCTTTGTTTTACCAATGGACCATCGAGTCCGCACTTGAGGATCTCCTTGTCGGTGGCGTCTTCGGCGAAATACAGGTCTTTCAATTCGGAACCGGCAGTCCAGGTGTACGGCTGGCGCGGACGAGCGACGTGGCGTGGCGCGAGGTGAGCGTCACGGACGCCGGCAGGAATTGGGTCACTGTCAGAGTGACTTCGCCTGCCTTGCGGAATATCACCAGCACCGTGCCTTCGTTGGCCAGCGTAGCATCAGCCGCGGCTTTGGCAGCGGAGAACAGATCAGCGGTTAGCGTTTCGGCATCCACCACCAGCAGTTGGGCCGTCTGGATTGGTCCCTCGGCCAACGGCAATCCCAACGCCACGAGCCGCCGAGACAATTCGCCGTCACGCGCGCCAATGTAAGCCACGCGCTCAATGGTCGCGGGCGGCCTCACGACCGCCGTTTGCTTGATTTCCGGGCGGTGATCCCAGACGCATGGTTCCGGACCATCAGGAGCTTGGGCGGCCTGTTCGGCGATGAACATCGGCAACGGCCGGTACAACGGCAGGTCCGGGTCCCAGCCGGGATTGAACGTGCAAACGTAAGGCGGCAGGCGTTCCGGTTGGACACCGGGCTTGCCCTCCTCGAACGGTTTGAACCACACCCCATCCGTGGCGTTCGGCAGCCGGCTGAAGTCGTGGTATCCGACATTCAGATGCTCAATCCCGAACCACGCCGTTTCGGCCGGCGAGAAGAATGTCAGCTTGGGCCGGGCGAGTTGGACGATGTTGTCGTAAACATCGATGGCGAGCGCCTCGTTGCGGCCTTGGTAGCTTTCATAAGCGCGATCGCCATTGAACACCGCGGGCTGGCCGGGCCGGGCGTAATAGGTGCCACCCGATTCGCCGACCATCAGCGGTTTCGTTGGTGCTGGCGGCAACCAGTCGGCCGGGGCAGGCCCAGTCCAAAATGCTTGTTCCAGACCGGCATCGTGCCTCGCAGAATGTCGTCGCCATCGCAGGAGAACCAGGAGCGGGTGGGATCCAATCGGCGACCGCGCGCGCCCAACTCGGCGAGTCGGCGATACCAGACATCGGTTTGCTCCTTGGTGATGGCCGGGTCGTAAATGAACGTGGCGAACAATTCGTTGCCCAGCACTAACCAAAGACGCTGGGATGGTTGCGGTCGCGCAAGATCAAGTGGTCGTAGTGTTCGGCGAACCGGTCCCAAGCGACGGGTGCTTCGAAGTTCAACTGCAACGAACTGCCAAACAAGGCCGTTTCATCCAGCACCAACAGACCCATTTCATCGGCCAGGTCGAGGTAATGGCGCGGATGCGGTTGGGCGTGCGGGCGCACCGCGTTGCCGTGCATGTCTTTGATCATGCGATACCACGCCCAGATGTAACGGCGGGAATTAATGAACGGCCCAAAAGGGTGCAGCAGGTCGCCAAACATCGTCACCTTCTTTCCATTCAGCAGAAAATCCGTTCCCACAATCTTGCCTTGCCGCCAGCCAAAGCGGGTGTAGCGACAATCCAATGTCCGGTCGCCCGCCTGCACCGCCATAACCAGACCCGTACAAATTGGGTGTTTCCGGCGACCAAAACCAAAAACGCCCCCGACCTTCTCATTCAACGTGATGGTCTTGGTTTCGCCCGGCGGCAAAGCGATTCGTTGCGCGGGCAGAGCCATCACCGGGGCGTCGAGCCGCCATTTCGGCTCCGGGGCCTCCAAGAGATTGGGGCCGGCCAAGTTCACCCAGGGTCAATGCGACCGCTGACCATGACGGTTTGTTCGCGGGCCGAATCGTTGCGCAGCATCACTTCCGCTTCGAGGAGATCCCGGTCCACCCACGGTTTGACCAACACCTCCGTCACGTGCAATGGGGGCAGTCCCAGGAGAAACACGTCCTGCCAAATGCCGCTCAAGTTATCGGTATTGGAACCGGGCGGATACGGCGTGCGCATGTGTTTGTATTTCGTGCTGCGCTGGTCAAAGAGCCGCAAGCTGCGCACGCCCACGAGCAGTTCGTTGTCGCCCTCGCGTTGACCAGGTCGGTAATGTCGAACTCGAACGGCAGGTATCGGCCGAAATGCTCGCCTGCTTTTCGCCCGTTGACCAATACCTGCGTTTGACCGCCGACCGCTTCGAAGTGCAACCCGATCCGGCGGTCGCCCAGGCTTCCGGAATGCGGAACGTGCGGGACAACCAACCCATCTCAACGCCATCCCAACGTGGCGGGTAACTCGGGTAATAGACCGAACTCGGCCAATAGGGATGCACCGTGCCTTCGCCGACGTGGCGACCGGCGCCCAGGCGTTCACATTCCAGGGCGAAGGAATCTTAATGGGTGTGGTTTCCCACTGATCGGCAGCCGGCAGCCGCAGTTCCGGAGCGATACCGATACCCCGTTTCCAGTCCTTCGGCAGCGGTACAGGTTGAAATTGCCAACGGCCATTCAAACAGAGGTCTTCTCGGTACGGCTGCTCCGGAGGTTTAACCCAACCTTCTTCGGGCGCAAAATCGCGAGTGAATTCCACGCGAGCGACGCTGACGCATACGCACACCAGGAAATGGCTAGCGTCACTGCCCAAAGGCTCAGAGACGACGCCATCATTGTTCTTTGGTTTCGAGCAGCCATGTTGTTCATCTTCGAAGCGGAACAATGTTTCTGACGAGCTTTTTCGAACTGACGGCTGGCAACCGGGCGTGGGCAGCGGCGGCGCCGAGAGCTGGAGACGTTTCCGAGTTTCTGTGGACGTTCGCCCGCTGTTCCTCTCCCTGAGGGAGAGGGTCAGGGTGAGGGGGAACGGCGCGCTCGCCCGGTACGCCCAATCCGCATTGGAGAGCGGTTGACCTTTCCCGCCTTGTTTGAGGTCGGTAGTTCGGCAATCCGGCGGGGTAGAGAATTCGCTTTCCCTCAAGTTCCAACTTTTGTGATCCTTGCCGCATGTGGTTGTTCAAATTGCAAGGCAGCCAGCCGGTCGCCCACGCCATCCTGGTGCTGGCGGCGGTGGCGGTGCTTGGCTTGGCGCTCGGGAGCATCAAAATCCGGGGCGTCAGTCTGGGCATCGCGGGCGTTCTCTTTGCGGGTATTTTCCTGGGCCACTTGGGCTGGGGCATTGATCCCAGCGTGCTGCACTGGGTCCGGGAATTTGGCCTGATCCTATTTGTCTATACCATCGGCATGCAGGTGGGGCCCGGCTTTCTGACGTCATTACGGCGCCAGGGATTGCCATTGAATCTCATGGCCATGAGCATCGTCGTGCTGGGCACCCTGGTTACCATGGGCTTGGCGTGGTTGATCGAAGTTGGATTGGGCGGCGGCCATCGGTTTGTTTACCGGCGCCACCACCAACACGCCCGCGCTGGGCGCCGCGCAGGATGCGTTGCGCGCAGCATTCCCGGCGTGGCTCCGACGCGACTCGATTTGCCGGCGTTGGGGTATGCCATTGCTTATCCGTTCGGAATCATCGGGATCATTGGCAGTATGCTGCTGTTCCGGACGGTGTTTCGGATTGATCTGGAAGCGGAAGGCCAACGCTTTCGCCAATCGCACACTTCGGATAAAGAACCGCTCAAGCGAATGAATTTGCTCGTGGATAATCCGAATCTCAACGGACTACGCCTCGATCAAATTCCCGGCATGCAGGAACTCGAGGTCGTGGTTTCCCGCATCAAACGCGTGGGTGATGAGAAGGTGCGACCGGCCCAAGGTTCAACCACAGTGCAATCTGGCGATACGCTGCTGGCCGTCGGCACGAAGGGCAATCTTGACCGCTTTCGCCTCATCATCGGCAAGGAAAGTCCCGCTGATCTGCTCCGCATGCCTGGACAAGTGACACGGCAGCGAGTGGTGGTCACCCGCAAACAGGTCTTGGGCAAATCGCTGGGCGAACTGGGACTGAACCAGGTCTATGGCGTAACCGTTTCCCGCGTCACCCGGGCTGACATCGAGCTGACGGCGTTGCCGAATTTGAAGCTACAATTCGGTGACATGCTCCAAGTGGTGGGGGAAAAGGACGCCATCGCCAATGCCGCCGCCGCTTTGGGCAATTCGCTGAAGGAAGTCAATCACACCAATCTGATCCCCATTTTTGTGGGAATTGTGTTGGGAATTGTGTTGGGAACCTACCCGATCACGCTCGGCAATATGCCAGCGCCAGTTCGATTGGGACTGGCTGGTGGCCCGCTGGTCGTGGCGATCATTCTCAGCCGCATCGGCAAGATCGGTCCGCTGGTGTGGTACATGCCGGTGAATGCCAACGTGGTGCTGCGGGAATTGGGGATTGTCCTATTTCTTTCCTGCGTGGGATTGAAGGCCGGGGAACGCTTTGTCGAGCAACTCCTGCACGGACCGGGCCTGGTGTGGATGGGCTATGGCGTCTTCATTACGCTGATTCCCCTGCTGACCGTAGGATTCATCGGACGAAAACTCCTCAACACCAATTTTATGAACCTCTGCGGTTTGCTGGCCGGCAGCATGACCGATCCACCGGCCCTGGCGTTTGCCAACACCGTCAACAACTCCGACGCCCCGTCGGTCGCCTACGCCACCGTCTATCCGCTCACCATGCTGTTGCGCATCATCATCGCCCAAGTGCTGGTGCTCTTTTTCT
>CAWBHS010000095.1:0-31043 GCA_963788655.1 uncultured Verrucomicrobiae bacterium
GCGGAAGCGGGCAAACCCAGGTGGGTATCGTCATTGGTCACGCTGTTGTAGCCGCCATTATCCCGAAGGTTTGTCAGCCATCCCAACCGGTTGTATGTCAGGTTTACAATGCGACCATCGGGATAGGTGATGTTGATTCAGGCGCGTTTGCAGATCGTAATCAAAAATTGTCGTTTTGTTCCGGGCATCAGTGACGGATTCCAGCGCGCCACAGTCGCAGTAGCCAAACGACGTGACGTTGGTGAGTGCGTTGGTTACCGTAAGAAGTTGCCGAACCGGACTGTATTCGAAACGCGTCCAGATACCCAGTCGGTCACTTACCCCAACGACGTAGCCGATTATAGACACGCTCGATGTAGATTGATCCGGAAAGGTGACGTTGGTGAGCCGTGAGCTTGTCCCAGGCGTAGGTGACGGTCAAATCGCGGGCATCGGTGGCGGTGTGGACCAAATCATTTGTGTAAGTCAACGTGCGCGTGGCTTGGATTTGTTGGTCTTCGATTTCCTTCAAGCGCCCCACACTGGCGCCTTCCCAAGCTTGGTAGTAGGTCAACCACGTTGTTAGGCCGCTTGGCTTTTCAATACTGCCAAGCTGGTGGGTGTTTTGATCATAATTATACGTCCACACCTCGCCTACAGCATTGGTGAACTTGGTCATTTGGTGGTGATCGTTGTAGCCGTAGCCCGCCAGAAATTCGCCACTGGGACCGTAATGGGTGACGAGATCAACCAAGTTCGCCGCATAGACGAAATCATTGGTGCGCCGAAGACTGTTGTCGTAGGTTTCCACTAACAGGGTGACATTTCCGAGCGCGTTTCCTGCTGCCAGGTAAAGCGTTGCTGCGCGCCCGGCTGCACCCGGATGGTCGCCGCCACCTGGGAATTGATGCCCTCGTAATCGTCCTGGTCCTTTCCCGGATAATGGTACCAGGTAACTGACCGGTTTCCGCGCCGTCGGGGCTGGGGGAGCGCTCACAATTCAAGGTTGGACTGACGGTATTGTCCGGGGCGTGGGCCACGCGCAACCATTGGCGCATTCGGCCTTTCTCAAAATCGGCGCTGCTAAACTCGGTTGGGGTGTTCGTGGACAAGGCCGCAAATTGCCGCTTATTCCAGTAAAAACTATTTCGCCAGCGCATATCGTCGTCAGACAAGGTCCCAAGCGGCGAATACGTGGGCGTCAGCCCGTTGTAGTAGTGCGTCGGCAGGAAGTCGCTACTGTCATCCATGTACAGGTACAGTTGCGTCGCATTATCGGGCGTGGTGATTTGCAGCGAGCGATTGATGACATTTTGCCCGCCCAGGAAATCGGAGTTGCCGCCGGTCACCTGGAAGCTCGTCACTCCATACGGCGTGGTCAGGTTGGTGATCGCACCCGCGTCATCGTAAACGAAACGGCTAAACAGTCCCTCCGGATCCACGATGTTCGTGAGGTATCCTGAAGCATCGTAATACAGGAAGTTGGTACGTCCGTAAGCGTCTTCGACACTCGTGATTTGCGAACTGAAATTGGTGTCCGCATAGCGAACATAATTGGTTCGGCCGTCAACATCGATTACCCGGACAAGACGCGTGACTAAAACCACACCCTCGGTCTGCGACTCGTATTCAAAGCGGGTGCTGAAACCCACCGGGTCAATTCTTTCCGAAAGGAAATACGTTTCCCCGTTACTCGTCAGCACGTGGTATTGATAAAGCTCTTTCCGGCCGTCAGCGTGATCGAGAGCGAAGCCCACGAGGTCGGGAGTGCTGTTGAAAACCGGCCGCAGCCACGTCTGGGCATACGGGTCGAGTTTGGCGCCGCCCTCAGCCTGCGAGCAGCAGTCCGCGTTGGTGTACCGTTTCACGCCTCCACCAGCCAGATAAAGGTCGGCCAGGAGGTAATTCACGCAATTGGTTGCCGCCGCTCCCGGAACACACTGGGCCGCTTGCAGGCCTTCAAAATAAATCCGTGACATCCACGAGCATTCCCACTGCGGCCCGACGTTGAAGACGCTGGGAGTGTTGTCGCGCTTATCACGCTGCGTGTAACTCAAGTGGAACGTCACTGGTGCTCCCTTGCTGGGCTGATAGCTTAGCGGCTCATCTTCCATCCAGAGTGAAATGAACGGCTCGCTGACCCACCACCGCGCCATACCCTCACAATCCTCCGAGGCTTCCAGCCCGTTATATCCGGCCAGTCCCGGGGCATGTTCATCATCTTCGTCCTTGATTTTGTTATCGCCACCGGCCCAGCACCAGCTCGCTATGACACCACACGCCAGTAGCAACGTTGCCCATCGCTTAACGATTTCGAAATTGTGAATCAAACCTTTCATGTTCGCCTCCTTGTCTCAGGGAATAACCGACGCACTGTGCGGTTGCGCAATGCCAATTTCAACTGATGCCTTCCACGGGTCATTTCCGTTCAGATACTCTTCATAATTGTCGTCCCAATCCCCGTCGGGATTGGCGTCGGCATCATCGATTTGCGGGTCCAGCCCCCAGCGCAGTTCCCAATTGTCTGGCATGCCATCGCCATCCGAATCGACGAGGGATGGGGTGTTGGTGCTGGTCATGCTGATGAGCAGCTCGTAGGCATCGGGCAATCCGTCCCAGTCGCTGTCCAGCATCGTGCCCAATCGAAAGAAGCCCATACTATCCAAAGGCCCTTCGAGAACCAACTGAGTCTCGCCCGGTTGGCTGCGCGCCAGCCAAACCCAAGTGATTGGGCTGGCCAAGTTCGTCGCGTAATACAAATCATACTGCGCCGCTTCGTCGTCGCTGCAAATCGTCAGCAGCAGATTGGTCTGTTGCAGCATTTCAGCGGAGACGATTAAATTCGTATAACCTCCTTCGCCCATCATCATCACACCTCCGGATAAAGACAGCTCCAAGGATTGTCCCTGCATCATTTCCTGCTGTTCTTCCCACACTTCGAGCATCTCCGAAAGGCCGTCGTAAAAACTGGTGATTTCCCATTCCTCAATTGGGCCATCGAAGGTCAGCGCCACATCCAAGGTGCGCCGCGTGCTGTCGTTGAAAAAACAAAACCCGTTGGAGCGCACCGTAGCACTTGGCCAGTAGGTAACTCCGGTGCCGTTGGTGATGAACTGGTCATTGATGTACAGCTCTGAGTTGGTCGCCGTGTAGTTCAGCACAATCTGATACCACTCATTGGAGGCGAACTGCGCCGGGGTGCTCAAATAGAGCGCCTCGGATCCGTTCGTTTGCGCAGCAAACCACAAGGCGTCGTCCTGCCAATAAAAGGACCACCAGCCGATGGAGGCGTCCTCCGTCCAGGTGCCGACTTCCACGAAGGGAGTGTACACGCCGGTCCAGGAATTGTCCGGCCGGAACCAGAACATCACCGAACCTCGGTCGCACAATAAATTGGGTCGGCCATTCGTTTGGATTTCCGGGTAACGCAGCACGGCTGGTGCGGCGGCATCGATCTGCACCGCGTTGCTTTGCCAACTGGACACGAGCACCAGATTTGAAGCGCTGAGCGGGGGCGATCCTGATGCATCCACCAAGTAAGTGTCATCAAACAACCAGGTCCCAACCAAATCCGCAAGGTCTGGCAGCGGTGGTGGACCATCAGCCGAAACCTCCAGTGCAATACCGCAAGCGCAAACCAAAGTTGCGACGATCAGTTTTGCATCGACTCTTCCTTTTGTTTTCATGGTTCATTCTCCCGGGCATTATCAGTTTGCAAACTCAATTCCACGGCCGGTTGAACTGTACTCTTTGTGCAATCCCAAGCAGGGGCATGAGTTCACTTTCATTATTGGTTCGTCTTTTACCTTGGCCGCAACCAATGGCAAGAACTATTTCGGAATAATTGTGCTCATGTGGGAAACAGATTCCCGGTTAGCATCGGTTAGGGTCCAGCCTGTTAATGAATCCTGGACTCAACCTCGTTGGCCCGATGGTGCGCAAGTGGCGCTCCCGCAAGGGCTGGTCCCAGGAAAAACTTGCTCAAAAGCTTCAACTTTCGGGTTGGACTATCAGCCGTCACTCGGTGGCCAAGTTGGAGTTGAAACTGCGCCGAGTTTCCGATTGCGAGCTTCTATTCCTGGCTAAGACGCTGGGGATTCCCCTTAATGACCTGTTTCCTAAGGGACTCGAATTGAAGCGGATCGGACCGGCATTTCAAGGAAACCAGCGCATTGCTATTTTTCCTGGTCGTGCGGACAAATAGCAGTCGTGCAATCAAATTTCTGACTGGTTCACCGGTAATCTCACTGATTCAAGTATGACTTGATCCCGCAAATGGGTCCAGTTCCCCCGCGCCTTTTCCCCCAGACTGTCTCCAGTGTCCAAAAACGGAACTCCACTTGCTTCTACTGCGGCCATGGCTGGCCCGAATTGCCTAAAAATGCCGGACTAAACACCGTGTTGTGGTGGACCATACAGCAGCTTAAGTCCCGGCGGCCCAAAACTCGTCTCTTGGCCTTGCAGAGATTGATCATTTCTGCCGGGCCGGAAGTGTTGGAGCCGCTGGCTTCGGCATTGCGGGACACCGATCCGCACGTGCGCCAGATTGCGGCCAAGGGATTGGGCCGCCTCAAAAACGATAAAGCCATCGAACCGCTGGCCGGCGCCTTGCGGGATACCGTGGCCGAAGTGCGGGAAGCTGCGGCCGAGGCGTTGGGCGCTTCGGGTTCACCCCAGGCCGCCCATTGGCTCGTGACGGCGTTGGCTGATCCCGATTCGGCAGTGCGCTGGCGGGCGGCGCATGCGTTGAACGCGCTCGGCTGGCAGCCCAAGGACGAAGCCCAGTCAGCACTGCAAGCAGTGGCGCGTGCTGAATACGACCGGGCGGCCACCTTCGGCCCCGTAGCCATTGAAGCGTTGGTGGCCGCCGCCAATTCCGGTCCGTTCAACAAACGAGTGGCGGCCGTCGAAGCGCTCAGTCAGATCAGCGACACCCGCGTGGTGAAGCCGTTGTTGACCGCCTTGCGTTGTGAAGACGCTGCGGTGCGCGTGGCCGCGGTGGAGGCGTTGACCCGCATCGGTGAACCGCAGGCCTGCGAGGCCGTCTTGCCGTTGCTCAAGGACGCCAACAATCGCGTGCGCGGCGCCGCGGTGGAAGCGGTCAGCAAGTTGGGTGGAGCGCGGTCCGTCAAATCGCTCAACGCGGGGCTCAAGGATTCCGATTGGGACGTGCGTCGTGCCACCGCGGAAGCGCTGGGCAAATTGAAGGATATTTCCTCCATTCCGGTTTTGGCGGCCGCGACGCGCGATGCGGATACTGACGTGCGGCATGCCGCCGTGATTGCGCTGGGGCAAATTGCCAGTGAGGCTGTTCTCGAACCGTTGATTCTGGTGCTCAAGGATGACCAAAACCTCGTTCGGCAGGCGGCGGCAGCGGCATTGAAACAGGTCAATCCGGACTGGAGCAAAACCGAGGCGGCTCAACGGGTATTGCCGGAATTCAAGGCGGCCTTGAAGGACAAGGAATACTGGGTGCGGCAGGCGGCCGCCGAAGTGCTGGCGCAGATTGGTGAACTACGCGACAAGCCTTCCACGGAAACCGCCTTTGCCGATGCGGCGCATTATCGGCGAAAAGCGGCGCTGGCGATTTTGATGCACGCCCTCAAGGATCGGGACCGCGATTTGCGGCAAGCGGCCGCCGAAGCCTTGGGCCGTTTGGGGCAGGTCCGCGCCAAAGAAGCGCTGCAAGTCGCCGCCGAGGATTTGGACGTCGGCGTGCGCCTGGCCGCCACTCAAGCGCTGGAGAAACTTCAACAGATGGCGGTGAATGCCTGAGCTGATTTCCAAGTGAAACCTGGTTGCCAAAATATAAGAGCCGATTGGAAAGTTGGTGGCAGCCAACGCCGGGAGGCTCACATTTTTCGGGAGCAGTGTGGTTTTCCGCAGAGTTATGAGCCTCCTTACGTCGGCTGCTACAAGCTGGCTGGAGGTTGCCAGGATTACCACGATCGAGTCTTTAACCACACAAATCATTGCGTATGAAAAAAACACTTCTGTTGGTTGGCCGCGAACCGATGGCCTTACGGGAAGCCCCCAGCTTCCTTGAGGAGCTGGGCCCGGACTGGACCGTTCAAACCGCCACCAACGGCCAGGACGCTTTGACGTTGCTGGCGTCCGGGACCATCGTAGCCGTCCTCGCCAATCTGCGTCTGCCCGGCCAGAGCGGGACGCAGTTTTTGGACACGGTGATGCAGCAGTTCCCGGCGGTCCACCGATTCATCCTGGCGGACTTGGCCGACAAGGAAACCATGCTCAAGTGCGTGGCCACCGCGCACCAATTCATTTCCACGCCCTGCGGCGGCAGAGTGTTGCTGGCCGCCCTCGAACGCTCGTTCAAAATGGAACTGCTGTTTGGCAGTGACGCCGTCAAGCAGGTCGTTTCGCGGGTTCACAAGATGCCCAGCCCGCCGACCAGCTACTTCCAAATTGTGCGCGAACTGCAATCGCCCGCGTCGTCCATGGACAGCATTGGCGCGATCATTTCCCAGGACCTGGCCATTACCGCCAAGATGCTGCAAATGGTCAACTCGGCGGCGTTCGGCTTGCAGCGGCAGGTGTCGGACTCGGCGGAGGCGGTGCTGTTCCTCGGCATCGAGACGACCAAATCGCTGGTCTTGCTGGCCCATACCTTTTCCTACTTTGACAACCTGAGTGTCTCCGGCTTCTCGATTGAAAATCTGTGGAACCATTCGTTGTCCGTGGGCCGCCTGGCCCGGGCGGTGGCTCGCGCCGAAAACGCGCGGGAGAGCGTCCGGGAAAAATGTTTCACCGCCGGTTTGTTGCACGACCTTGGCAAGCTGTTGATCGCGGCCAACCAACCGGCGGAACTTCAGTGTATCGCCCAACGGCAGCGGGAAGGCTGCTTGAGCGGCTGGCAAGCGGAGCAGGCGATTCTCGGCACCACCCACGCCGAATTGGGCGCGTGGCTGGCGGCCATTTGGGGGCTGCCGTTGTCCATCGTGGAAGGCATCGCCTTGCACCACCATCCCAGCCGGTTCCTCACGAGCGACTTTTGTCCGCTGACTGCCGTCCATATTGCCAACAGCCTGTGTCGGGAATTCGACGCGGACGGCGACACGCCGGTCGTGGACGCCATCGACGAAGCCTATTTATCGGAATTGAAGTTGTTGGAACGGCTCGAAGTTTGGCGCCAACTCGGCCATTCGCTGTGGGTCGATCGGGAGGCGGCTTGAACCAAGCGTACTGGTGAAACCGAAGAATAGGCTCCACTTTGCCGTAGCGCAGATTTCCCATCTGCAGTATCGCCGAATTGCATTCGGCAAGGCGTCCGCAGCTCCGATGCCGGTGGGGACAAACGGAAGCGGCCGGACCGTTCGAGCGCTCGCTTTCCCCTCACCCCGGCCCTCTCCCTCGGGGAGAGGGAGAATCGCACTCCGCTCGTTTGCAATGTTGGACGCGCTGGATTCTCCGTCCGTCTTTGGTGCGAATAAACAGGGCGCGGAGATTGGCAGTGGTCCTCACGAATGTCTCGCAGCGGCTGACTGCTGTCCCCTCTCCCTGGGGGAGAGGGTTAGGGTGAGGGGAAAGAACGCGTCCGGTCATTCCCGAACCATCAACAATTGGTGGCCACTCCCATTCGGCCATCCGCTCCTCAAATTCTTTTGACCTCATCCATGAAGCCCCATCAAATTCTGTTTGTTGACGATGACCCGGCGTTTCTCGAAACGGTGGGACAACTGTTTGCCGGTTGGAGCCAGGGCGTGTGGCAGGTGCATACGGCTTCCACGACGGCCAAGGCGCTGGCGTTGTTACAGGAACACACAATGGATCTGATCGTTGTGGACATCCAGATGCCGGTCATGGACGGCGTGCAATTCCTCGCGTTGTTGAACCGGAAATATCCCCACTTGCGCAAGGTGGTATTGACCGGGTTCGGCAGCGATGAATGTCGCGCGAACTGTCTGAACGATGGCGCCGAATTGTTCCTGGAAAAACCCCGCACGACCGAAGGCTACGAGACGGTGTTTGCCACGTTGAATGAATTGGCGTCGCTCGAACCGCAGGAAGGCTTTCGCGGTGTCCTGCGGCAGGTCGGGCTGCCGGATTTGATTCAGATGGAATGCCTCAAACGCAATTCGTCCGTGCTCGAAGTGGCCAACGGCCGGGTCCGCGGCCGCATTTACCTTGAGCAAGGCGCCGTTGTGCATGCCGAATTGGGGGCGGTTAAAGGCGAGGCTGCCTTCAATAACCTGCTCTGCCTGCGCGGCGGCAAGTTCAACCTGAAAGCCTTCGAGCCGCCTCCGGAACGGTCGGTCGAAGGCCAGTGGGAATTTCTCCTGATGGAGGCCGCGCGCATGCGCGACGAACTGGCGGAGTTCACCAACGAATCGGTGGAGGCCAGTCCCAAGGCCGCCATGGCCAGCGCGACGACCCCGGCGGCAGAGGCCGTGGAAGATGCAGACAACGTGATCGAATGGCCCGGGAACGCGTCCTCGCCGGGCAACATGGCTGCCGAGCCGGCGGTGCCGGAAGTCACCACCCGGATCGACGAAATGGTGGTTTGCTCCGGCCAGAGCGAGGTCTTGTACGAATGGCAGTGCCGTGATGTCGAGGCGCGGCTCAAATTGCTACAATGGGTGGCGCAAAAAGCGGATCAGATCGGGCAGGCGTTCGCCTTGGGGCGATTTGATCGCATGGAAGCGCTCGGGCCACAGGGACGCATCGTGGCGCATGTTGCGCCGGACCAAAAGTTGTTGGTGCGCTGCAGTCGGGACAGGGCGGAAGCCAAAGCGTTGGCGGTGAACGAATGAAGGAAGCGTTTCAAAACTGGCTCAACCAACGCGGCCGTCTGCCGGGTGTGCTCGGGTGTGCGGTGCGCTTTCCAGACCGCGTGTGTCTAAGTCAGGACAACACCAGGTCGCTGCCCGCCGAGAAATTGGATGAAGCCTGGAACCAGGTGGCTGAGGCAGCCACGGGGCTGAATCAGCATCGGCTGGCCGCCACGCATTTGCTGTGGACCTTTGCCGAGGGCCAACTGCACTGCGCCATCCGGTCGGACGGCATCGTGCTCGGCCTGATCACTCCCGTTAGCACCGACACCTATGATCCCGCCTTGATTGACAAGGTGGTTGAGGAATTCCTCCAGCTTGAGTCAACGAAGAGTTAGTCCGACAAGCTTTCCATTCCGGCCCGCGGCCTAAAACCAAGCGAAGAAATGGCATCCAGAATAAGCGTCATTTTGAAGCGGCTGGAGGTCGCCAATTTCGAAGGGCGGCTGGTTCGTCCGGAATTTAGATTGGTCTGTAGCCGAGCGGTGATGTTGTTGGTGGTGCTATGCCGGCGCAAACATAAGCCGATGGCGGGCTTGGTGCCTCACTTGTAATTTACCCATTGGACGGTGCTGGTCAGAAGGTCGGCGCTCCTGATCGAGTTGCGCTTGAGGCAGTGTTTTTGAATTGCTCGAACCGTTCGTCGGTATATAGAATGGCGGCGAGTCAGGCAAAAACAGAAGACCAGAAAACTATGAAAAACAATCAGGGGATGTCCGAGCCAAGTCAGACCAACGTTTCACACCGCGCACCTATTGGGTCCTTTCTGGTCCGCCGCAAATGGATTCTGCTTTCCTTCACCGCCGCCGGATTGATCGCCGGGCTGATCGTGTTGTTTGCCGTCCGGCCCACGTATCATTCGGAAGCCAGGTTGCTCGTGCGGTACATCACCGATAGTTATTCGATGGGAGATGTGGGCCAGGACAGTCAGTTGACAAAGTCAACGACGCCAAGCCACGACTCCATGACCTCGGAATTGGAAATCCTCACCAGTTTTGATGTCGCCCGAGAGGCAGCCGAGAGCGTCGGCGTGTCCAAGATCATTGGTACTAATGAGCCATCACCCACCGCGAGCGAGGCCGCTGCTTACATTGTCAGGAATTTGCAGGTTGAGATTCCTCCGCAAAGCAGTGTGTTCAAAATCAGCTTTGCCCACTTCGATCCGGAAGTGACGCAGCGAGCGCTGGACGAATTGATCAATAGCTATCTCAGATGCCACTTGAAGATTCACCGGGAAGTGGGCATTCACAATGATTTCCTGACGAAACAACGTGATCGCTTTAAAGGGGAAGTTGCGACAGCGGATTCGCAGATTGATAGCCTGCGGCTAAGAGCAGGTGGCCTTTCCCTCGACCGAATGCAGCGCGCTTTCGAAGACGAAGCGGCCGCCATTCAAAAAGACTTGCTCCAGTGTGAGGTCGATTTGGCTCTGAATCCCTCCCGCGAACCACGATTGCAAGCACTCCAGGAATCGACCAACCGCCCGCCTGATCAGGTGCAGGGGAAGCAAACGCCGAAAGCCCTGCAAATCGCCGACCTTACCGTCAAGACCAATGTGCTGCACACGCAATTGCAAAAACTCCTGAGCGATCTCGCGAAATGTCGTGAGCTGCGGCAGCAAGTGGATGAGTGGGAACGGAGAAAGCAGCTCGCCGAGACTAATCTGTGGAAGTATGTTTCAGCCCTCGAGTCCGCCCAGATCGCCGACATATTGGGTCCCGGAACGATAAGTTCGATCGTACGGGTCCAAGCTCCCACACCTCCAGTGTCCGACCGCGCGCCGGTCATTTGCGCGGTGGGAGGAACCTGGCTTGGCGGAATCATCCTTGGATTCGGGTGCGCGGCGATTGTGGATGTGCGGAAGCGACGTCCGCGCTCCGCCCCACCGCCAGAGATGTCCCCAGACCAACCCGTTCATTGACGGAACCTCGCAGCGTCGCACCTGCTGATGTAACTGCAAGATGGGCGACACTTTTCGGTAGCGCAGGTTTTCAATCTGCTGTAACGCCGAATTGCCTCCGGCAAGGCGTCCGCTGGTTCGAGGCCCGCTGGCATAGGCGTGACGCCCGGCGGATTGAAAATCTGCGATACAGCAGAATGCAATTCTGCGCTTCCAAGCTGGCGCCGGCTTGGCGCCTATCCCAGCGTCCACTCACGAGCCACCGCACTTGCATCCGTTCGACCGGCGGGATGACGGTAGAACTTGGCTTGAATTCAACCAGGTTCTTGTGCCTCTGAGGATGACGGCTTACACCGTCAATCCTGTCAAATCGACCTCCAGTCGCGTAGTGTCTTTTAGTAATTCCTGCCAGGTCAGTTTCTCACGGCGGCGAGCGGCTTCGCGTCCCAGGATGGTGGCGAGGGCAGCATTCACCGAGGGCTCCAACGTGCGATTACTATGGTCCCCAGCCATGATGTTTTGGTGGAACGTATCCACGTTGCGCGTCATGCCTTCGGTATAAAGATTCGTATTCTCGCCGCCGCCATAGCCGTCTTCGAGTCCGCGGATGAACGTTTTGCCCGCGTAATTGGCCTCCAGAAATCCCTGTTGCCCGTATGCTTCGCAGCCGCTGGCAAAAGCCGTGCGATTCTGCACGTGCTCGCTGTCATTGGTCATCACCATGCCGTTCTTGAATTCGTAACTGACCGCGTAGCAATCGTCGGAATCGCCATGGGCATCAGGCCGGTTGCGGCACGAATAGCCCATCGCGCTCACCGGCACGTCACCCGCCACCCACAACGCCACGTCCACCGCGTGAATGTCGCAGTTAACGATGTAACTGCCGCCCAGGGCCGTGTGGTTCACCCAGGCCAACCGGGTCAGCAAGTTCGCAATCGTTTTTGCCCGCGGCGGATCGACAAAGCATTCGTCGTGATAGAACGACCGGATCAATCCGAGGTTTCCGATCATCCCCGCGCGAACTTGTTTGACGGCCTCGATATGAAGCGGATCGGTCCGGGTCTGGAAATCCACCAGAAACACCTTCTGGTTCCGCGCCGATTGGCGGCCCGCCTCCAAGATCGTCAGGCAACCCGGCACATCCACCGCCACGGGCTTGGCCATATAAACATGACATCCCGCCGCTACGGCCGCCCGCGCGTGCTGCGGGAAAAAGTATGGTGGCGTTACCAGAAAGATTGCATCGACTTTGCTTTCGAGGATCCGTTGGTAACCGTTCAGCCCGGAGAAGCACCGGTCTTGGGGCACCTTGAGCCGCTCACCGACGCCTTGGGAAACTTGCGGGAAATAGTCCGCCACGGCGGTGATCTGAAAACCCGGATGCTTGGATACATGCTCGGCGATCCAACCGCCACGGCCGCCCAGGCCCACACAGCCGACCGTGACTTTGGAATTGGCTTGCGATCCGCGTACCAGTGCCGGGCTCATGACGGTAAACGCTGCGGCGGCACCGGTCGTTGCCAAAAACCGGCGGCGGGTGAGGGCGGAAGGATGGGAGAGGGCGGCGTTGTCTGCGGGAAAGCAGGAAGGTTTGTTCGTGTTCATTATTGTTAATTCGTGGCATTTCACTTCAGTAGTACGCATCAGTCTCCCAAGCACGTGCCAACCGCGCGGGCTGACCGGACCCAAGGATGCTCCGGCGGCACATCCTTGCGCTTGCCGGCGACGTTTTGGATGGGCACGGGTTGCACGTCATCACCGCGGGCGGCGACCATTACGCCAAAGGCGCGCTGGCATACGAATTCGGCGCAAGCCGTGCCCAATCGCGTGGCCAGCAACCGATCCTGGGCCGACGGCGCGCCGCCGCGTTGGACATACCCGAGGATTGTGACCCGCGATTCCAATCCGGTGAGCTGTTCGAGTTGGCTGGCCAGCCGCAACGTGTTGCCCGAATGATGATGATCCAATTCCGCCAGTTCGGCCTTGGCCTTCAACACGGCGGACTGGGTCGTTGCGTTGGTTTTGCGTTCCTTGGCCGCTTTGAAACGGGCGGCCAGCGTCTGCGACACGGCGCCTTCCGCCACGGCGACAATGCTGAAGTTGGTGCCGCGTTCGCTGCGTCGCCGGATCGCCTTGGCAATCTTCTTCACATCGTAAGGGATTTCAGGAATCAGGATAACGTCCGCGCCGCCGGCAATTCCCGCGCCCAGGGTGAGCCAGCCGGAACGGTGGCCCATGATTTCGGCCACGATGATGCGGTGATGGCTGTGCGCGGTGCTGTGCAGACGGTCAATCGCTTCGGTCGCGATCCCCAGGGCCGTATCGAAACCGAAACTCGTGTCGGTCATCGCCACGTCGTTGTCGATCGTCTTGGGCAGCGTCACGATGTCCAATCCTTGCTCGACCAAGCGGAGCGCGTTCTTGTGCGTGCCACCGCCGCCAATGCAAACCAAGGCCTCGAGGCGGAGCTTTTTGCAGTTGTCGGCTATGACCTCCCGCATGTCGCGGACCTTGCCGTTAACCTCCATGCGGTGCGGCTTGATCCGGCTGGTGCCCAGAATCGTGCCGCCGACTGTCAGGATACCGGCGAGGGTGTTTTTGTCCAAGGACAGGATACGTTTCTCGAGGAGGCCAAGGAAGCCGTCGCGAATGCCGATCACTTCGATGCCCCGATGAGCCAGCGCGGCTTTGCCCACGCCCCGAATGGCGGCATTCAATCCAGGACAATCTCCTCCCGCCGTCAGAATACCAATACGCTTGATTCTTTTCATGACTGTTCCGGTCGCTGGCAGGCAGTAAACCCCGGATGAATGAGGGGCTCAAGTTTCTTTCACGGTGCGGAGACGGAGTCGCGCTCGGGAAATGGCTGCCGGCTTCGCTCCGCAAAACCGGACGGTGCTCAGCGCTGGACCGCGAGGTGTCGTGCTAGGATAAGATTAGACTCGCAAGCCAAACAAACGTTGGTGTTCCAGGATGGCGTAGCGGTCGGTCATGCCGGCCAGGTAATCGCACACGGCGCGATACACTTCGTCCTCGCGCGCGCGGCGATGGGAAAGTTCGCCCATCTGCTCCGGATGAGCCACGAAATAATGGAACAGTTCCTCCAACATCCGGACTGCTCGGCGATTGGGCTCGTGGACTTCAGGACTGAAATAAAGGTTTTTGTAAAGATACTTGCGAACGTCCTGGTTGGCCTTGCGTTGCCGGGGACTGTATTGCGCGAGGGCTTTCGGCTGGCGGCGAGCGTCATCGGCGGATTTCACCTTGGCGTGCGCGATCCGTTTCTCGGTGGCCAACACCACGTCTTTGACCTGTTGGTCAATGATGCAGCGGATGATGAAATAGCGCCGGCACTCGTCGGGCAGGTCGCCGTATTGCCCCTTCACGAGCAACGCCGCTGCGTGCCAGAGGTCCACGTCGCGGTTCAGGTTCTTCTCCCGCAGCAAGCCCGAGGTCAGCCCATCATCCAGATCGTGACTGTAGTACGTGATCTCGTCGGCCAGATTGGCTATTTGGGCTTCCAGCGACGAGGAGTGCGAGGCAAATTCCGCCTGCCCGGCGGGATGATCAAAGCCAGTGCGGTGCTTCACCAAACCCTCGCGCACTTCCCACGTGAGATTCAGTCCGGAAAACCGGGGATACTTTTGCTCGAGCAGTTCGACGACGCGCAGGCTCTGTCGATTGTGTTCGAAGCCACCGTGCGCCTTCATCAGGCTGTTTAGCGCATCTTCGCCTTTGTGGCCAAACGGCGAATGCCCGAGGTCGTGGGCCAGGGCAATGGTTTCCGTCAGATCCTCGTTCAACCGCAAGGCGCGGGCGATGTTGCGGGCAATGGCCGCCACTTCCATGGTGTGCGTTAACCGGGTGCGCAGATGGTCGCCCGTGCCATTGAGGAACACCTGGGTCTTATATTCCAAGCGACGAAACGCGCGCGAGTGGATCACGCGGTCGCGGTCCCGCTGGTATTGCGTGCGCCACTCGGGCGAATCTTCTGGGTAAGTACGGCCGCGGGTGTCCGCGCTGAATTGGGCGTAAGGCGCCAGGGTATCGCGTTCGCGCTGTTCCAATTCTTCCCGGGGCAGGCCATGCGATGAAGCCGCGCTCAATTCTGCGCCAGCACGTCCTGAACGGAAATTCCGCGCAACTCGAACAAACGCCGAATGACATCTTCGATGAGATTGTTCGGGCAAGAAGCTCCGGCCGTGATGCCCACCGTAATCTGGCCGGACGGCAACCAGTCGCGCGTCTCGACTTCTTCCTGCGCGTGCAGGTTGTAATGGCGAATGCACGTGTCCGACATCATCTTGGCGGCGTTCTTGATGAAATAAGTCGGCAGCTTGGCTTCGCCCATTTCCGCAAGATGCGAGGTGTTCGAGGAGTTGTAACCGCCGATCACGATGCAGCAGGTCCAGCGGTTCCGCCAGCAGCTTTTGCAGGGCGTCCTGCCGGTCTTGCGTGGCGCCGCATATCGTGTCGAAGAAACGGAAGTGCTGCGGCAACTCCGCGGTACCGTAACGTTGTTCCATGGCGTTTCGGAGCCGCCGCTGCACGTCCTCGGTTTCGCCGCGCAACATCGTGGTTTGGTTGGCCACGCCAATGGCCTGCAGATGCACATCCGGGTCAAAGCCCGGCGAATAAGCGCCGCTGAATTTTTGGAGAAACTCCTGTTTGTTGCCGCCGTGCATGATGTAATTGCAGACGTAATCGGTTTCGGCCAACGTGAACACCACCAGGTAATGACCGCTGCCATGCGCGCGTGGCCTGCGAACTGGTGGCTTTGGTTTCCTCGTGCCAGGCCTTGCCGTGAATGATGCTGGTGACGCTGTCGTTGGCGTATTGCCGGACCCGTTTCCACACGCTCATCACGTCGCCGCACGTGGTATCGACGAACTGGCAGCCTTTGGCTTCGAGTTGGTCCATGATGGCCATCTCCGTCCCAAACGCCGGGATGATTACCACGTCGCCCTGTTTCAATTCGTCAACGTCCGCGTTCTTTTCTTTGCCGGCCAGAAACTGGATACCCATTTCGCGAATCTGATCGTTGACCTCCGGGTTGTGAATGATTTCGCCCAGAATGTAAATCGGCCGGTCAGGAAATACTTTGCGGGCGGCGTAGGCCAGATCGATGGCGCGTTCCACGCCGTAGCAAAAACCAAATTCCTTGGCCAGCTTGATCGTAAGTCCGCCGGCGGAAAGCACGTGGCCTCGGGCGCGAATCCGGTCCACGAGTTCGCTGCGGTAATGTGATTCGACCTGCGCCTGGACTGCGGTCATGATGTCCGGTCGGCGCAAGTTGATCTTTTTGGGCGTTGTCGTTGCTGCACTTGACATACGGGCGCAATCTAACACGGCCTCCCGCGACGTCGAGCAGAAAGGCCATACGAGAAAATGTGTAATTTGGCCGCATCAAACGGCGTGTCTATCGGCGCGCCGATAGTCCTCTCGGCTTGAACGGCCCAACAACGTTCGAGCCGACCGGAATGTCGGCGCTCCTGTGTAACCCAAGAAAACGCTTTCACTTCTACCGTCAAAATGTATAATAATCACGATAAGTCGAAGCAAACCCAACGTTTCCGTGTGAATTGATATGGCGAAAGTAACCCGAGAATTGGCCCTGCCGCTTTTGTTTTGGGCGCTGGTGGTGCCAGTTTTGGCTCAAGCGGCGGACCTGAAGGCGCCGACCGTGGAATTCGACCGCGACATTCGGCAGATACTCTCCGAGAATTGTTTTGCCTGCCATGGGCCGGATCCGAAGGCCCGTAAAGCCAAGCTCCGCCTGGATATCCACGATGGCCTGCTGCGGCCCGACAAACCCGACGACGCGGTTGTCATTCCCGGTGACCCGGCCAAGAGCAAATTGGTTTACCGCATCACCACCACGGACCCAGACGACCACATGCCGCCGCCGGAAAGCGGCAAGAAACTGAAACCGCAGCAGATTGACTTGCTGACGCAGTGGATTGCCCAAGGGGCCCCCTGGCAAAAGCATTGGGCTTATGTCGCTCCGCAACGACCGCCGTTACCGGAAATCAACCACAAGGATTGGCCGCGAAATGAGATCGACCCTTTTGTGTTGGCCCGCCTGGAAAAGGAAAAGCTTCGACCTGCACCGGAAGCCACCCGCTCAACACTGATTCGGCGGGTCACCTTCGATTTGACCGGTCTGCCGCCCACCCCACAAGCAGTCGATGCCTACCTGGCCGACAACAGCTCGGACGCCTACGAGAAGGTGGTGGACCGCCTCCTGGCTTCCCCGCGTTACGGCGAACAGATGGCGCGTTATTGGCTCGATGCGGCGCGCTACGCCGATTCCCACGGTTTCCACATCGATTCCGTGCGCAGTATTTGGAAATACCGCGAATGGGTCATTCAGGCGTTCAACGAGAACAAACCATTTGACCAGTTTTCCATCGAGCAACTGGCCGGGGATTTGTTGCCCAATCCCACCACGGAACAGAAAATCGCGTCCGGCTATGTCCGCTGCAACATGAGCACGTCGGAAGGCGGCGCCATTGTCGATGAATACCAGGCCAAGTACACCTTTGACCGCACGGAAACCATGGCCACCACCTGGATGGGCATGACGCTGACCTGCGCTCGCTGTCACTCGCACAAATTCGATCCCATCACCCACCGCGAGTATTACCGACTCTTTGCCTTCTTCAACAGCCTCGACGAATCGGTCATGGACGGGAACCGCCCCGATCCGGCGCCCAGCATTCGATTGCCGAGTGCCGAACAATCTGCGCGGCTCGACTGGCTGAAGCAGCACCTTGCTGATGCTCAAGCCCAACTCGAAGCGCCAGTGGCCGAGTTGGACCAGGCGCAGGCAGCTTGGCAGGAAAAGTGGCAGCGAGAGTTGAGTGGGAGTTGGCGCGCTTTGCCGCCGCACTACGTGCAGTCGAATGCCAAAGACGGAGCGCAATTGCGGGCGTTGGAAGACCAATCGATTCTCGCGTTTGGTTCCAATCCCGAGCAGGACGTTTATGAATTTCGTACCTTCCTGGACGCCGGCCCACTGGCTGGGTTGCGGCTGGAGACATTGCCCCACGACTCAATGCCGCAAAAAGCTGCCGGGCGCGCGGATGATGGGCGTTTTCGTTTGTCCGAAATCGAAGCCGTCCTGATCGCTCCTGGTGCCGATGGCAAACCAGGTAAACCACAGAAATTACAGTTCAAGCACGCTGCCGCCGACACTTTCGAAAACAAGTTTGAAGCGGCCAACGCCATCGACGGCAAGGCCGATACTGGCTGGGGTGTGGCCGCGGGCGAAGTCAATGTCCCGCACGCGGCGGTGTTTCTGCTGGGCGATGCTGTTCAAGTGCCAGCCAATGCCGAACTGCGAGTGCATCTGCGCTTTGAAGCCTCGAAGTCCAAACGCGCCCTCGGCCATTTTCGTCTGGCTGCCGCTCAAAACGAAAAGCTGGTGCAACTCATCAATCCGGTGCGGGCCGACGCGTGGCAGGTCATTGGTCCGTTCAAGACGGAAGGATTGGATGCGGGCTATGCCAAAGAATATCCGCCTGAACAGGAAATTGATTTTCAGAAATCCTATCCGGGCGTGCGCGAGGAAATCCGCTGGCACGGCGAAAAGGATTATGTTGATGGCAAAAATCATTTGCTCGTCGATCAACTGCACGGCGTGCATGGCGCGTATTATCTACACCGCAAGTTGAAGCTGCCCGAAGCCCGCCAGCTCCAATTGACTTTGCGCGCCGATACGCTGTTCAAGCTGTGGGTCAACGGCAAATTGGCCGGTGAGCGCGCCGCTCCGGAGCAGTCCGGCGAAGGCCCGTTGACCGTTACCGTGAAGCTCAACGCCGGCGACAACGAGGTGTTGGTCAAAGTGGTCAACCACCAAGGCGCCTGTTATTTCTCCTTTGCCAGCGAGGTCGATGATCCGGATAGCATCCCGCCGACGATTGCCGCGTTGCTGGCCACTGGCCGGCCCTTGAGCGCAGCCCAGCTAGCCCCGGTGCGCGATTATTTTCGCCGCCAGAATTCACCGGAGTTCCGGAAGCTGTTCACGCAAGTCGGCCATTGGCGCGAGGAAGAAGCCGACATCGAGAAGGCCATTCCCACGACGATGATCGCCAAGGAACTCGCCAAACCGCGTGAAACACACCTGCTGATGCGCGGCGAATACGACAAGCCTGGCGAAGTTGTGACTCCCGGCGTGCCGGCCATCCTGCCGCCGTTCCCCGCGGACGCGCCCACCAACCGCCTGGGCCTGGCGAAATGGTTGTTGAACCCGAAGCATCCGTTGACCGCCCGCGTGACGGTGAACCGTTTCTGGCAACAGTTTTTTGGCGTCGGCATTGTGAAGACCGCCGAAGACTTCGGGGTTCAAGGCGAACCGCCATCGCATCCCGAATTGCTCGACTGGCTGGCTACGGAATTCGTTCGCACCGCTTGGGACGTGAAGAAACTTCAGCGCCTCATCGTCACCAGCGCCACCTACCGGCAATCCTCGAAGGCCGCGCTGGAATTGCACGAGCGCGATCCGGAAAACCGCTTGCTGGCGCGCGGGCCGCGTTTCCGTTTGGACGCGGAGGAAATCCGCGACACGGCCCTGGCGGTCAGCGGACTGCTCGTGGAACAGCTCGGTGGCCAAAGCGTCAAGCCCTACGAACCGCCGGGATTGTGGGAAGCGGTTTCGTTCAATAACTCGCAAAAATATGTGCCCGACCTGGGCGCCGCCCAATACCGGCGGAGCATGTACACCTTTTGGAAACGGCAAAGTCCGCCGCCGAACATGTTGCTGTTCGATGCGCCGACGCGGGAATACTGCGTGGTGCGCCGCCCGCGCACGAACACGCCGTTGCAGGCGCTGGCGACGTTGAACGACCCGCAATTTGTCGAAGCGTCTCGCGCGTTTGCCCAGCGGATTCTCCGCGAAGGCGGCGACACGGCCGAGAGCCGCCTGCGTTACGCCTTTCGTCTGGCCACCGCGCGTTGGCCGCGGACGGCCGAAGTCCGTATCCTGGCCGACACCCTACGCGAACACCTGACGGAGTATCGTCAAGATCAGGCGGCAGCGAAACAATTGCTCAGCGTCGGCCAGTTCCAATGCGCGCCGGATCTCGACTCCGGCGAACTGGCGGCCTGGACGACCATCGCCAGCATGCTTTTGAATCTCGATGAAACCGTGACCAAAGGATGATCTTCCGCCTATGAACCCATTGCGCGAACACCAACTTCTCATCACTCGCCGGCATTTTTTCAGTCGCACCGCCATTGGCCTCGGCACCGCGGCGCTCGGGTCGCTGCTGAATCCGGGCTTGCTTTCCGCTTTGGCCGATGAACGGGTCAAGTATCCCTTGGCCAAGCCGCATTTCCCGGCCAAGGCCAAACGGGTGATCTACCTGTTCATGGCCGGCGGTCCGTCGCAGATCGACTTGTTCGACTACAAACCCTCGCTGGAGAATTACCACAAGTCCGAATTGCCATCGTCCGTGCGCGGGGGGCAACGCATCACCACCATGACCAGCGGCCAGAAGTCGTTCCCGTGCGTGAAGTCCATCTTCAAGTTCGCGCAACACGGTCAAAACGGAGTGTGGTTGAGCGAACTCATCCCGCACATCGCCTCGATCGTGGACGACATCTGCATCATCAAGACCGTCAACACCGAGGCCATCAATCACGATCCAGCGATCACCTACATTCAAACGGGCTTTCAACAACCGGGCCGGCCGTGCGTGGGTTCGTGGCTCAGTTATGGTCTGGGCAGTGCGAACGAAAATTTGCCCGCGTTCATCGTGATGATTTCCAACGGCAAGGAAAGCGACCAACCGCTCTTTGCGCGGCTGTGGAGTTCGGGCTTCCTACCGAGCGAACATCAAGGGGTGCAGTTCCGCGGCGTTGGCGATCCGGTGCTCTATCTCTCCAATCCGCCGGGCATGAGTTCCCAGGTCCGCCGCCGTATGCTCGATGGCATCGGGCAACTGAACGCCATGCAATACGACGCCTACACCGACCCGGAAATCAACACGCGCATCGCCCAGTACAAATGTCCTTCCGCATGCAAACCAGCGTGCCGGATCTGGTGGACATTTCGAAGGAGCCCGAGAGCGTGCTCAATCTGTACGGACCCGACGTGAAGCGGCCTGGATCGTTCGCTTACAATTGCCTGATGGCCCGCCGCATGGCCGAACGCGACGTGCGCTTCATCCAACTCTATCACCGCGGCTGGGATCAGCACGGCAACCTGCCGCGCCGCATTGGTGAGCAGTGCCAGGATTGCGATCAACCCAGCGCCGCGCTGGTCAAGGACCTCAAACAGCGCGGCCTGCTCGACGACACGTTGGTCGTGTGGGGCGGCGAGTTCGGTCGCACCGTTTATTGCCAGGGCGCCATTTCGGCGGACAATTACGGGCGCGACCATCATGGTCGCAATTTCTGCATCTGGATGGCCGGCGGTGGCATCAAGCCCGGTGTGGTTTATGGCGAAACCGACGATTACTGCTACAACATCGTGAAGGATCCGGTCCACATTCACAATCAGAACGCCACCATCCTCCACTGCCTGGGCATCGATCACAAACGGCTGACCTACCGCTTCCAAGGGCGTGACTTCCGGTTGACCGATGTCCATGGCAAGGTGGTGAAGGACATCTTGGCTTGAGCGAGATGTTGGCCACCGCTGCTTCCTCGATACCGTGGCCCGCGAACGCGATGAGGCCGATGCGCTACGGGCCGAGCGCTTGATGCCAGAAGGATTGCGCTCGGCAGGTTGAAGCGAGGCGGCGCTGGCGGCCCGCCCGAAAGCGGACCCCAAGAAAATCGAGATGGCGTGGCAGTTGCGCCGGCACAGCCCCCAAGTCCAAGCCCGCGTCAATATCAATTGGCTCCACCTCTGAAGCAAGAAGTGCCTCAACCGCTCCCCTTAAGCCTCGGCACCTGCGCATCGAAAACCTACGTGTCATCGGGGGTGTTTCGTGGTGAAACCTTTAACCAAGAAAAAGGGGTCTCGGATATTGTAGAATCCTGGTTGCCGCATCCGGCTCTCTTGGGTAAGCGGTCAGCATGGGCCGCAAGCTGAGAGTCCAATATCCCGGTGCGATGGCGCGACAAGCCTCGTGAATTGTGGCGGTCGCCGTGAACCAAGGAGTTTGATATTGCCGCTCAATACTTCTCCGGCACGAAGGTCTGGTCGGTGATCGGCGGGCGGACGTAGCCGCCTTTGTGAAGGGGTGGCAGTTTGATCGGTTTGGGCGTCAGGTCTTTATAGGGGATCATGCTCAGCAAGTGCTGAATGCAGTTGAGCCGCGCTCGGCGTTTGTCATCCGCGTTGACGACTTACCAGGGCGACTGCTTCAAGTCGGTATGGGCGAACATCTCGTCCTTGGCCCGCGAGTATTCCACCCAACGGTGGCGCGATTCCAGGTCCATGGGGCTGAGTTTCCAGCGTTTCGTCGGATCATGGATGCGTTGCTGGAACCGTCGCTCCTGCTCGGCGTCGCTCACCGAGAACCAATACTTGAGGAGGATAATGCCCGAACGGATCAGCATGCGCTCGAATTCCGGGCAGGAGTGGAAGAACTCGTCCACTTCCGGCTTGGTGCAGAAGCCCATGATCCGCTCGACGCCGGCGCGGTTGTACCAACTCCGGTCAAAGAGCACCATCTCCCCCGCGGCCGGCAAATGCGCCACGTAACGTTGGAAATACCATTGGGACTTCTCGCGGTCGGTGGGCGCCACCAGGGCGGCAACCCGGCACACGCGGGGATTGAGCGGTTCGGTGATCCGTTTGATGACCCCGCCCTTGCCGGCGGCATCGCGTCCCTCGAACAGGACCACGACTTTGAGCCCCTTATATTTGATCCATTCCTGAAGTTTGACCAGTTCCACGTGCAGCCGTCCCAGTTCCTTTTCGTAAGCCTTTTTCTTTAGCCGGGGTTCGGGCGAGCCACGCTTCTCCCTGGGTGATTGGGTATGTTTCTTGGTCATGGTTGCCTCGGGTTGCGCGCTTTATCAGGGGCTAAGTGTCCGGCGGAAAGAACCTCGGGATAGCGAGGCCAACGGCCACCGGTTCCTGGTGCAGTTCATCGACCGATTGTAGCGAATAGCCGGAGCAGTTCAACTCACAAAATAATGCCGTGGGCCGTCACCTTTCACCGAAATCGGTCCTGCGCTCGACAAGAATGAGCCTCCTCACGTCGGCTGCTACCGTCTTTCAAACAAGCCTCGTGATCGCGACGTCGTTCGCGGCTGCTTCGCAATGGAGCCGCGCTCTCCATTCTTTTCACGGAGAGCACACGCGCGCACCCACCTATTTCATTGTCATCCTACGCGCCGCGCATTCCAAACGAACGCCATCGCTGAAACGCACTTCACGGGTGGAAGCGCCCAGGTTCCAGGCCACATGCGTGCGCTGGCCGGCTTGGTTGAAAACCGCCGCAAACGGCGCATCGGCAGTCACCGTGCGATCCACCTGGCCCAACGACTCGAACGCGGTCAGCCAGGCGTAAGTGTTGGCCATCGAGTTGCCGGCTTCGGGTTTATAATTCGCCGGGCGTTTGCGGAACTGCCCCACGGCATCATCGGGATCGCTGAGCGCCCGATACATCCAGATGAGGTCGGCCCACTGATCCCAATGCGTGCCGTCGGTGGGGGCGGAAGCATTTTTCCGCGCGGCCTTTTTGGCGTCGTCGGCAAGGTTCTCGCGCACCAACGCTTCGTAGTTCTTGCGCACGTATTCCGGCCAGCGTCCGAGATACAACGAGCCGCCGGTGATGGGCAGCCAGTTGATGCCATGCACCGCTTCGGGGTTGCCACTGAACCAGGTGCCGTTCGCGCCTTTGCCGCCCCAAACCATCGTCACTACCGAAGGCGGATAAGTGGAGGGGAAAAGGTCGCCACGCACGTTGAACCAATAGTCTTCAATGGCGGAGATTTCGGTGGTGTAAAGCCAGGCGCCCAGGTCGCGCAGCTCGCGGTCGCCGATGGCTTCGCCCAGCAGCATCACTCCATACCAGGCGTTGGCGGCTTCGCTGGATGACTCGTTGTTGTTGCCATCGCCGAATTTCGCGTTGCCGCTGGCCCACGAATGCCCTGCATACGGATCGATGCCCCGGAGAAACGGAAACAGTGGATCATCGTGATTCGGACTGGCGATGTCGCGAATCAACAACCGCAACACCCCGCCCCAGCGATCTTCATCGGCCCAATCGGGATCACGGCGCGCCAGTTCACCGGCCGCGCGAATGAAATAGCCGTAATGGAAATGGTGGTCGTTCAAATCCGTATCCGATCCGAAGCTGGCGGGATAACCAATGAGCGTGCCCCAGTTCCTGTCGTAGGCGAACACTCCCTCGCTTCGCCGCTTGGGCTGACCGGCAGCGTTGGTGGCGGTGAAAAAGTTCTCGAGCGCGCCGCGCAAGCGATCGGTGCATTCGTGAACGGCCGCGTCGTCGCCCGTCTGTTCAGCGAGCGGCAATAAGGTGGCCCACTTACCCATGGCCTTGCCCAACCAATATGTGTCGCCCACGAGCCGCGGCTTGCCGCCCAGGTCGGCACTGATGAATTCGCGCAATTGCGCGCGGTCACAGTCCGCCGTGAGCGGCAGCGACGGCAACGCAGCGGGCAGGTTCATCTCGAACGTGAATTTGGTGCCGGCCGCCAGCTTCATCGGCCCGCGAACGCTGGAATACTCCTGGCCGGTGAGCGGTGTGTTGATGTGCCGCCACTGATGCGGGTAGAGCGCGCAAAGCGTGCCTTTCTCGGTGCCTTCATACGGCTTGGTTGTGAAGGTGAAGGTCGTTCGCACCTTGGCTGTCGTTTCATCGTAACTCCAGGTCACGCGCGTATCCGTGACGTGGGCATAAGCATGTTGGCGGAACAAGGCCAGCGTTTCCGCTTTCTCATCGGGCAGCACGGCCACCGCAAAATAGTTCTTCCCTTGAGTCTGCGCGGACAGACGAGAAGTGCCCATGCCGCTCCAAGTCGATCCACTCGGGGCAAACAAACCATAACTCCTTTTGCCGACGCGCACGCCCAGGACGCCGGACGTTTCGGTTCCGGCGAACACTTCCGGCGCTTTCTTGCCGAAGATGAGCACCGGTTCGCCTCCGGCAAACGTGGCATACACAAACGGCGATCCATGCCCGAAGGTTGCTCGCAGGCCCCGGTCAGAATCGCCAAATTGCGCCGTGACGAACCAGTCGCTGAAGCCGGCCACGCGGGCTTCGGTGAACCGGTCAATCGCCGAATGGCCGAGGACAAAGTCATCGTCGCCGCCGCCCATAAACCCGAAGATCGCGGAGCGGTTTGCGGTGATGCCCGGTCCCGGATAATACACGCGCAAACCGCCTGCCACCGCGCGCACGGCCAGCGGGTGCGGATACATGCGCTCTGACAATGGCATCCACGCCAGCGAACTCCACCAATCGCAGGTGGGCATCGGGCCGCGAAGCTCTGCCGTGCGATAGATCGTCGCTGGCGGGCCTTTGGCGCTTTCGGGAAGACCGTCGAGATAACTGCCGGCGCCCACGCGCACAACCTCGGCGGCGAGTAGAGGCTGGGTTGCAGCGAGGAGGACAAACGCCAGAAAGCTGGGAAGTGATTTTGTGTTCATGAGAAGCGAGAAATGAGATGCAACGGAATTTTGGACCATTTTCTCTCTTAATTTTTGCTTAATCTTTGGTGTTCAAATTGGTTGGGAGTTCGGTAGCCCAGCGCCGAGTGTTTGCGTTGATTATTGTAGTAGGCTTCGATGTATTCGAAGAGTTCGGTTTGCGCGTCTTGCGCGGTCTCAAAACAGCCGCCTTGCAGCATTTCTTTCTTGAGCGTTCCGATGAAGGATTCGGTCCAGGCGTTGTCGTAGGGATTGGCCCGGGCCGACATGCTCTGGCGCAAACCCGCGCGGGCCAGCACGCGGCGAAAGGCGGTGCGGCCATATTGACTGCCCCGATCACTGTGGAAGATGGTTTGGTCAATTCCCGGACGCGAAGCCAACGCTTGGTGGAGCGCCGCCAGGACCAGTTCGGCGCGCAGGTGATCAGCCAGGCTCCAGCCGACGATGCGACGGGAATACAGATCGATTACGACCGCCAGGTAAAGCCAGCCGGTCTGGGTGGGGATGAAGGTGATGTCGCCAGCCCAAACCTGATTGGGGCGATCGGGCCGCGGTTGGCCTGTCACGAGGTTGGGCGAAGGCTGATTGGCTTTGCCGTCGCTGGTTTTGGGCACGAAGTTTTTCGGTTGGATGGCCCGTAAACCCCGTTGTTTCATGAGGCGGCGAACGCGACTGGGAGCGCACACCACTTGCTGATCCCGCAGCTCCTGGCCGATGCGACGATAACCGTAGCGGCGGCGGTGCGCTTTGAAAACGGCTTCAATCCGATCGCTCAATTGCTGGTCGGCAGCCTGCGTGGCCGTGGCGGTGGCCGCGTGATAAAAGCTGCTGCGCGAACAGCCCAGGGTGTGACAAACCTGCCGCACACTACTGCCGGTTTTTTGTCGCAGAGTCAGGATCATTGCGCGTCGTTGAGTTGGGGTTTGGTTCCGAGAATAACGGCAGCCTTTTTTAAAATGTCATTCTCAATTCTGAGCTGGGCGATCTCCCGGCGGAGGCGGCGCCGCTCGTCCGCTGCGGGCTCCTCGCCTGCGGCTCGGAGCCCTGCGCTCCCGAGCGGCGCCGCCGGGGACGCTTGCCGGACCCAGCGGTAAAGGAGGTTGGCGCCAAAGCCAAAATCTTTGGCAACTTCCGGCACGGGTTTCCCCAAACTTACCAGTTCGACAGCTTGCGCCTTAAACTCTGGACTATATCTTTTTCGAGGCATTTCACTCATGATGTTCCTTATTCTCTTATGGAGTGGTCCAGGAATTTCGCACACTTCATTCCTTCTGTTCAATTCAATCGAACCTGAACGGAGCCGTTGAAACCACGGATGGCGCGGATGGCACGGATCGAGAATAACTTGGCTGAAAACCAGGACTGATCCTTTTGGCGGACCTGTTTGCGGCACGTCGAGATTCGAAGATTTTTGCCGCGACAGAACGCAGAGATCACAAAGAAAAAAAGATATATCTTTGCGTTTTCTGCGTTCTTTTGTGGCTATTAACTTTGGCTGCAGCGAACGGCCGCGCTGAGTTCTTTTGCGGTTATCATCTTCGATGGCGGCGTCAGCCGTGCTCGGTTCATTCCGTGTTCATCCGCGTCCATCCGTGGTTGAACCTTTGGTTGCAGTTTCGTCGCGCTGGGTCCCTTCGTGGTTTAGCGAAATCACAACCACGGCTCGGATTCTGGTTGTCAGTTTTTAGGCCCACTACTCGTTGCCATAAATCAATTTTACGCAAAACCGCCTTGCAATTAACTTGGCAATTTGTGAGAGAATTCCCTGAATCACCGGGGCATTGTGAAAATAACAATGAAATTGAAGGAGCGCCGCGTCGCCAGACGACATGTTCGGCCCAAGGACTACAACCTGCTGACCACAACCAAGCCCACCACTTCACTATGAAACCGACAACTTACCCTTATTCAGTTTCCTCTATGCACCGTCTTTTCCGGCAGATCAACACTCGATGGAAGAGCATTACGCTACCTCTAATTGGTGGCGTCTGTCTTTTGGCTCCAGCCGTTTCCTTTGCACAAGAAACGAACTGTGTTTCGGCTCCTTCGGGTCTCGTCGCTTGGTGGCCGGGTGATGGGAGCGTTACAAATCTAGCGACAGACGACTGTGGGATTCTGCACAATGGCGCTGATTTCGCTTCTGGCTTGGTTTCCGAAGGATTACTCCTTAGATGGCATCGACGATTACGTTGATATTGGCGATTTAGCGCAACTAGACTACGCAGCCGAAATCACCGTTATGGCTTGGATCAAAAAGGCAAGCGATAACAATCCCTGGTGGGGCATTGTCGGAAAATCCGACAGTGCGCCGTCCGATACGCGCGACAATACGTTTCTGCTCTATGGGGGTGGGAAAACGGCACCTGAGAAAGGCGGTTTCGTGGTGGTTTTCGACAACCGCGAGAGAGCCCTTGTCACGGGAACAACCGACGTTGCCGTGGGAGAATGGACTTTTTAGCCGGAACCTGGCGGAACAGCGACGGCCAAATTGCCACCTACAAAAACGGTATTTGTGAAGGGACTTCCACGAACGGCATCGGCCACACACTCCAGGCGCACCGTTCCTACACAGCCAAAATTGGAGAATGGGGTCTCGTGCGAGAAATTCCCGGTATAAGTTTCACGGCCTGATTGACGAAGTGGCCATCTTCAACCGTGCCCTGTCATCTAACGAAATTGCCGCCATTTATTCAGCCGGAGCCAACGGGATGTGCAAGAACGCCCTGCCGCCGACTATTCTGGAACCTCCAAAGGACCAGTATGTGGCCTCGGGCAGCAATGTCACCCTCACGGTGACCGTAAGCGGAACTGAACCGATCAGCTATCACTGGCTCAAAGATGGCACGAGCCTTTCTGTGACGAGCGAAGCCACCCTCACTCTCAACAGCGCGCAGCCCGACCAAAGCGGTCTCTACTCCGTGGTAGTAAGCAACGCCTTCGGAACGGCCAACAGCCCCGTCGCCGAGATCGTTGTTCTCCCGGTGCCGCTGGAATCGGCATCTTTTGTTGATTCGGACATCTCAATTTCACCAGGCGATACAAACTATGAGGGGAGAGATGTTGTTATCATCGCAGCTTCCCGTAACCATTGATGGGCCTCACAGACTGCATTCACTGCGGCTAATCAAAGGAGCTCGCCTTGCGCACTCGACTGGTAACACTAGTGGGATGAACCTTGAAGTCACTGAGGACTGCCTGATCAGTGATGGCAGTGCCATCAGTGTCGACGGCCTAGGGTACAGGATCAACAAGTGGCCCCGGCGCTGGGACGGGTAGCGGAAATGGGGGCGGAGCTGGATTCGGAGGGAGGGGTGGAAGCGGAGGAGCAAGTGGTGGTCAATCCTATGGGTCGGCCAGCGATCCAAGCCTGTTGGGCAGCGGAGGAGGATGGGGCGCGCAAGACGTTTACAGGCAAGACGGCGGGAAAGGGGGAGGTCTAATCCGACTCAGAAGTTGGAAGAGAGTTTTGTTTGGATGGACGCCTGACCGCCAATGGAACCGCCGGCGGCACGGGTAAGGTCAACACTGCCTATTGGTCAGGAGGAGGCGGTTCCGGCGGAAGCATTTGCATTGAAGCTCAGGCAATTACCGGCGCTGGTGTAATTGAAGCGAACGGGGGCAATGGCGGCTGGACAACTCGCGCAGGCGGGGGAGCCGGTGGACGCATCGCGCTGTACTTTGATGACCTTGCCTTCGCAGGAAGTATTTTTGCGTGCGGAGGGAATGGTAACGAGGATGGCGCAGCCGGAAGCATTTTTACCAAGGACAAATCGCAGACCTGCGGAGAGTTAACCGTCGATAACTGCGGAAGCTCCGGAGCAAGAACGCCGCTGCCCCCAGGCACGCTCACCTTGGACGGGTTGCATATCGCTAATGGGGCGAAAGTGGACCTGGGCGCGGACATGGAGTTGATACTGACCACCGATACCTTTGCCGTAGACGATAACGTCGAAATTGGGGTTTACACTTCTGTGAGCTACGCGGGTGGTGCAGACGGAAAGTTCTCCCTGGTACGCGTTGCCTCGGGCGGGCTGATAATTCTGGGCGATGGGGCTCAACTGAGCACGCGGTCGGTCGAGTTGTCGTCTGGCGGGCGGCTGAATCTCAACGCTGGGTCGGACCTGTCTGCCGATACGTTGCTGATTGCCGCGGAGGGTGTCTTCGAGTTGAACAACGACAGTCTATTCGACGGCAGCCTGGTGCCGGTGCAGTTGGACGGCACGTTGTGGTTGGACGCTCCGGTGACGTTTGGTTCATTGCAGATTGGTGCTGGCGGGAGGCTTACGCATTCGACGGGAGATGAAGATTGCGACCTGACGATTACGGGAGATCTGACGATTACCAGCGACGGAACCATCGATGTGAGTGGACGTGGATACGGCTCGAGCAATGGCCCTGGGCAGGGCGCAGATGGGCGAGGCGGCAACTACGAGAATGGTGGCGGAGGTGGTGCGGGACACGGGGGCCGAGGCGGCGCTGGGAACAAGGGAGCTGGGGGGCTCTGACGGAGAATCTGTTGATGCCGGTGACATTCGGCAGCGGCGGCGGCTGAAGTGTGCGAAATTCCTGGACCACTCCATAAGAGAATAAGGAACATCATGAGTGAAATGCCTCGAAAAAGATATAGTCCAGAGTTTAAGGCGCAAGCTGTCGAACTGGTAAGTTTGGGGAAACCCGTGCCGGAAGTTGCCAAAGATTTTGGCTTTGGCGCCAACCTCCTTTACCGCTGGGTCCGGCAAGCGTCCCCGGCGGCGCCGCTCGGGAGCGCAGGGCTCCGAGCCGCAGGCGAGGAGCCCGCAGCGGACGAGCGGCGCCGCCTCCGCCGGGAGATCGCCCAGCTCAGAATTGAGAATGACATTTTAAAAAAGGCTGCCGTTATTCTCGGAACCAAACCCCAACTCAACGACGCGCAATGATCCTGACTCTGCGACAAAAAACCGGCAGTAGTGTGCGGCAGGTTTGTCACACCCTGGGCTGTTCGCGCAGCAGCTTTTATCACGCGGCCACCGCCACGGCCACGCAGGCTGCCGACCAGCAATTGAGCGATCGGATTGAAGCCGTTTTCAAAGCGCACCGCCGCCGCTACGGTTATCGTCGCATCGGCCAGGAGCTGCGGGATCAGCAAGTGGTGTGCGCTCCCAGTCGCGTTCGCCGCCTCATGAAACAACGGGGTTTACGGGCCATCCAACCGAAAAACTTCGTGCCCAAAACCAGCGACGGCAAAGCCAATCAGCCTTCGCCCAACCTCGTGACAGGCCAACCGCGGCCCAATCGCCCCAATCAGGTTTGGGCTGGCGACATCACCTTCATCCCCACCCAGACCGGCTGGCTTTACCTGGCGGTCGTAATCGATCTGTATTCCCGTCGCATCGTCGGCTGGAGCCTGGCTGATCACCTGCGCGCCGAACTGGTCCTGGCGGCGCTCCACCAAGCGTTGGCTTCGCGTCCGGGAATTGACCAAACCATCTTCCACAGTGATCGGGGCAGTCAATATGGCCGCACCGCCTTTCGCCGCGTGCTGGCCCGCGCGGGTTTGCGCCAGAGCATGTCGGCCCGGGCCAATCCCTACGACAACGCCTGGACCGAATCCTTCATCGGAACGCTCAAGAAAGAAATGCTGCAAGGCGGCTGTTTTGAGACCGCGCAAGACGCGCAAACCGAACTCTTCGAATACATCGAAGCCTACTACAATAATCAACGCAAACACTCGGCGCTGGGCTACCGAACTCCCAACCAATTTGAACACCAAAGATTAAGCAAAAATTAAGAGAGAAAATGGTCCAAAATTCCGTTGCATCTC
>CAWBHS010000096.1:0-37670 GCA_963788655.1 uncultured Verrucomicrobiae bacterium
CTTCAATCCACTGGCGGATTTCCGTAGCACGGCGCGTGATGGCGGCATAATCGCGTTGGTCGAGAAACTCCTTCTTGAGTAGTTCGCGGCCGATGCCGGCGGCCACGATGCCGGCCTGGAACCATTCGGCCAGCGCCGGCTTCGACACCTCACCGATGCCCGTCGCCATGATGCGCGTCCATGGGCAAGGGCCGAGCAGGGCTTTGACAAATGCCGGTCCGCCCACCAGTTCGCACGGGAAGAGCTTCACGATCTCCACCCCGGCTTCCTCGGCGGTGGCGATCTCGGTGGCGGTCGCGCAGCCGGGCAAGTACGCCACCTTGCGGCGGTTGCAGAAACGGGCGACGCGCTCGTTGAACGACGGGCCGACGATGATGTTGGCCCCGTGCGCCACAAACAGCGCGGCGGTGGCTTCGTCCACGATGGAACCGGCGCCGAGCATCAGGTCGGGCGTCTGTTGCCGGGCGCTGCGCGCCAGTTCCCGAAACACGTCGATGGCGTGATCGCCGCGATTCGTAAATTCAAAAACGGTCAATCCGCCCGCGGCGCAGGCCGCGAGAACTTGTGACGCCACTTCGAGGTCGCCGTGATAAAAGACCGGCACGAGGCCGACTTCGACGATCCGATTCAGGACTTCAAGACGTGAGAAACGAGCCATAGTTCAAGCGGGAGATTGATAGTGTTTGCGGACGAAGGCAATGGCGTTGGCAACGGACGGCTGCCGACCACTGAAGGCGAGAGAAAGCGTGAGCAGACCCAACAGGGTGTCTTCCTCTGATGCCGCGAGGCGGTGGGCCGCTCCAAGCCGGTCGCAGATCAGGGGGCGCAACAGCGTGATCTTGAGGGTTACGCCGCCGGAAAAAACCAACCGGGTCCAATTCTTTGCCGGTGAGAGGCGGGCAGCGCATTTCGCGTAGTTGTCGGCCATGCCCGCGAACGCTCCACGGAAGAGATGGCCAACGGTGAGATTCTCTTCCCGGATATTCGTGACGCTGCCGCAGTCGCCCATCGCGCTGAAATAGAAGGCGGGATCGACCCGCAGGTCGGTCGAATCAATTCTGGCGGCTTCGGTGAGGATGGTGTCCCACGGATCGCGCAGTTTCACGCCTTGGGCTTCGGCCAGTTCGCTGAGCACGCGGACCAGTGCGTGCAGCGCGCGTCCGCCGGGAATATGCGTGATCGTCTTGAGAAACCGGCCATCGAACCACGGTCGGGTCTGGAAGTCGCCAAACTCGCATCCGAGTGCCAGTTGGATCACTGCCGAGCCGGTGGAGATGTTCACGGACAATTCGCCTTCTTCAAGGAACACCCCGATTTGCGAGCAGTGGTAGTCGCCGACCGGCGCAAAGACGGGCAGCTTGCGGGAACCAAGCTGGTATTCGCCCAGCACGGTTCCTTGCGGAACAATCTCGGCCAGCGCGGCGTCAAGCCCGAGCCTCTCGGTGACGGGCCGATGCCAGTTCAGGGTTTCGACATTGAGCACGCCATGAGCAAAGGCGTTGGTCACATGGATTTCGGAGCGCCACTAAGAGGTTCGCCACGACATAGTTGGACAGCGAGGCTACGATCGAAGGCTGGGCAGGCAGCCGCCCGTTCTGGGCGAGCCAGAAAAGGTAACAGAGCGGAACGCCCGACCGGGCTTCGTTCCCAGTTGGCGTCGGTCCTCCATTGTAAGACGCCGGTTGATCTCATCAAAGTAAATGCCGGGGCCGCTGGGAACGGTTGCAGGGCGCGTTGGTCCTGCCAATTGATCGCGTTGGAAACGGCGAGGCCTTGATCGTCGGTGAGCACCATGCCGTGCAATTGACTGCACATTACCAGGCCCTCGGCATCCGGAGCATGTTGGCGCAGACGATCTATCAGAGCGCGCGTGATGGTGACAATCTGCGCCGGATCAAACTCGCGAAACGCCGAGTTCAGTCCGCGAATGGGGTCGGGGAAAGGCAAACGCTCGACGGGCTGGATGCTTAGCGCATCGAGGTCCAGCACCGCCCCTTTGACGAACAAAGAACCGAGGTCGAGGCCGATGAATCTCATCTCATGAGGCCGGGACTCACGTGGAGGGCGGTGCGGCCTGCAAGTGGTCCAACGCCTTTAGCACATCGGGTATATGGACGAAGGCCGGCCCGCCTCCCATCAGCACGGCGACGCCCGCGGCTTCAAGAACCTGTTCGCGGGTCGCGCCGGCCTTGAGGCTGCCTTCCGCATGAAGCCAGATGCAGTCCGTGCAGCCCTGCGCCATCCCGACGGCCAGAGCAATCAACTCCTTTTCACGGGCGGACAAGTTGCCCGGTTTCATCAACGCGACGTGCAGTCCGCCGAAGGCACGCGCCACTTCCGGCGCGTCACTGCGGAGCTTTTGAAAGCCGGCTTTCCATTGAGCGAGGGGATTTTCAACCGAGGTATTCATGGTAGATTTCGTTTCCTTTCTTTTCTGAAGACGTTGCTCAATCCGCTTCGGCCACGACCGGGTTTGTCAGCGTGCCGATCCGATCGATCTCAACCGTAACAGTATCGCCGGGCTGGAGAAACACGGGTGGCTTCCGCGCAAAGCCCACACCTTGGGGCGTCCCGGTAAGGATGACCGTCCCCGGCAGCAGCGTCGTGCTGCCGCTCAAGAATGCGATCAGGGTGGGCACGTCAAAGATCATGTCATCACAGCGCCAGTCCTGCATCGTTTGTCCGTTGAGCACGGTCTTGATTTTCAGCGCAGCGGGATCTGGAACTTCATCCTTGAGCACGAGACAAGGTCCCAGCGGCGCAAACGTGTCGAACGTCTTGCCCCGGCACCACTGGCCGCCGCCCCATTTGCCTTGCCAGTCGCGCGCGCTCACGTCGTTGGCGCAGGTGTAGCCGAGCAGATAATCGAGCGCCTGCTCCTTGGGCACGTTCTTGCACCGCTTGCCAATGACGACGGCGAGTTCGCATTCGTAATCCACTTCGTCGCTGCGCAGATGGCGGGGCAACACAATCGGGTCTTCCGGATTCTGCACGGCGGCCGGCGACTTCATAAACAGCACCGGAAACTGCGGCAGGGTCGCTTCCGCTTCCTCCGCATGGCGCCGATAGTTCAGCCCAATGCAGAAGATCGTTACGGGCGCAACCGGCGCGAGCAGCTTTTCTACTTGAGCAGGTTCTTTGGTCACTTCGTGGGCGCCGAAGAGGTCACCGGCAATTTGCCGTGCCGGGCCATCGGGCGGTTGGGCCGCGTAGCGCACGGCACCTTGAGGATCCTGGTATCGAATGATTCGCATAGTTTTTTGAGTTAACGGTTACAGCTTACAGAACAAGTCCGCCTTTGGGAACCGCGTCCAATCACGGTGTTCTCGGGGCGGCGGTTACGGTGATCGAATAGGTGACGGCAGGCAATCCAATGCCGAGCAAAGGTCCAATCGAAGCGTTGTAGCGTTCGTTGACCGCATTGATCGCATCGGTTTAACCGGTGAATTGTGACAGATCCAGTGCGGTCATTTTCGCGGCTTCCGGCAAACTGTCCCACACGTCAGGGGGCAGCTTCTTCACCGCAGTTGCACCGGCTGAGTCACTGTGGGGAGCGAGGATCATAGACAAAAGCATCAATGGGCACCCAGCCTCCGGCACCCGGGGGGTTCTTCTGGGGAGCAACAACAATCTTGATGGTATGTGGCGCATCGGGCAGCGAACGGTTTTCATAGAGCACCTGTTGCTTTTCCCAGGAGGGTGCATAGAGATTCACCGATTCAACCTGGACCCCATCCAGGTAAACATTCCCAACGCCGCAATCAATGTTCCGAGGACCGATCCACTGGATGCCGGTGCCGATAAATTTGAATTCGGCATAATCTCCGGCTGAACTACTGAAGTGCTGGTCCTCTTTAAAGTATCCTGGCGTTTTCTTATCATACGTCCACGAGCCCGAATAAGTCAGCAGCGAACTGTCGTCATTGACCAAACCGGTATCAAGTCCCGCTGCCCCGGGACCACAAGCCGTGGTGAAACAGATGCGGTCGCCGCGACTCACCCGGACGGAAAGGTCATGGGCGGCCGGACGGCCCATCCTCCCCAGGTTCACCGAAAACAATTTGGAACCATTTTGATTGACGCTGGCGATAACGCGATTGCCGGTATCTGCCGGTATGCGGTTCGTCCTCAGCCGGCTCACATAGGTAATCACCGGGTCCCAGGCGACCTCGGTAAACTTAACGCGGGCCGACCCCTTCGAGGCGCACATATCCGTCGCGAGGCGCAACCCAGGTTCTGACCGCCTGGACGGCTTCCCGCCGGAATCTGATAGTCATTGCCGACGATACATTCGCCCCCGTCGGACCAATGGTTGGAGAGAGCATCGAAGGCCAGATCACCGTAGGTTGATCCGTTCCCGCTCTGATAATGCCAGTTGTTCTTCCCGGCCACACTGCTGAATCCAGCCGATGCCCGGTAGCTCTCAGCCGTGTATTCAAAAGCCATGTGTCTGATATACGCCCCGCTTGACCTGGCGTTTTTGTCTCCCCGGGCAATCACCTTGATCGTATGCGCTAGTGGTCGGATCGAGGCCGGTCTTGATGAACGCAAATTGGAAAACGAGAGGAGTGTCCCAGAAATACAAATCAACCGTATCCTGAAATTGGTTGTCGAGATACACATCGGCCTTCCCTCCGTCTGGAGCCGGAATCGCCCGCCAATAGACCGCGCTCCCTTGGAAGGAGAATTCCACGCTGTTGCCGGCTGTATGGCATTGATTGACTGCGCCCAAATAATAAAGCGGTTTTTTCTCCCAGCTCCATCCGTTTCCCTCATAGCGCATGTCCGGACTGCTGGCACAACCCACTATTTTCGTCTGCCGGCTTTCAATCCGGTCACCCGACTCCGGATGCGGTTCATAGGAGTAGGATCCATGAGGGGGAAAGGGTGCCGGATTCATCACTCCCTGGCTTAACGTGATGTCAAGTATCCGGCCGGATTTATCCCAATAGTTGTAAGCCCGCAGGCTTTGACCGCAGATGCTGGGATCCACCTCGGCGGCATCGGCCAGCGTAAATCCGTAAAGACCATTGCCGGGTTCATCCAGCAACTTTGCCATCGGTGTCCAATCCTGCTGGGCGAGATCCGAACAGGTGGAGATATAGACTGAATTATCCCTCATCCCCACGTTGGCAAAACGCGGATCGCCCACGCCGATATTCACGCCAATCCGCACGTATTTTTGCAGATAGGTACTGTAGATGGTATTCCCGTAAATACCGTAGGTGCTCATGCCGACTCGCGAGGCCTTGCCACCGAGCCCGGGCTCGGTCCAGGTTCCATGATTGAATTTGAACCACTTCCCCGGCGCCATTTTATCCCGGATGGCGCAACGGGCCACTTGCAGGGTTCCCGCGCAGAAGTGATTCAATATCCCCTGCTTGGCAACAAACCCGTTCCAGGAAGTGTGGTAGAAGTAGCCGCCCCGGGTATCGACATACAGATCATAGTCAGCCGGACCCATTTCAAACTCCGAGCCGGAATACTTCCACCGATCGCCAGGCTTCGGTAACACTGCGGTCAGAACATCTCCGACAAAGGTCCAGTGCAATCCCAGGTCCGCACTGGTCGCCAGCCAGGTTTTCTTTCGACACCAAGCCGCGCCGGGAGCGGAATCGTACTCACCGTGCATGAGCGCGTAGAGCGTCCCGGTCGTTTCGTCGTACCACAAGCCGCTATTGATAAACGACGACGCTGTTCGGGCGGAAAAGTCAGCGGCGCCGTCGGGTTGGCGGGTCATGTGTTCAAAATCAGGCCCCTTCCATCGCGGCACGGAGATGGGATTGTGGTAGGGATCCGGCTGTGCGCCCATGACCCACACCCCGCCGTCCATTCTCACCTGTCGCAATGGGGAATCAACATAGAGAGAGAGAATATCCAGCTTCAGCGGTTTGATGGTCACCGCGGCTGAGAAAGGCAGTGTTTGGGGGCTGCCCGCCCTGGCTTCTGGCGCGGTGGATAAGGCGAACAAGGCGCCCAGGACGAGGACAAACAACTCGAGCGGGTGGAAAGATCTGCCAGGCATTGGTATCTCGTCTTGAAGAGCCTTTACGTGCGTTTTCATGCCGGCGTTGATTGTCTCTTATTTTAGCTCGCTCACGCTCAGGCGCTCGGCGGCACGCCGTTGACGATGTTGGGCAGCGGCTCACCGCGCACCGCCTTCAGGGCCAGGTTAGCCGCGTTTTCGCGCAGTTTCCTTACAGCGGATGGACTGGCGGAGGCAATGTGGGGTGCGATGATTACGTTGGTCATTCCAAGAACCGGATGCTCCGCCGGAATGGGTTCGGGATCGAAAACATCGAGGGCGGCAGCACCGAGGTGGCCGCTCTCCAATGCCGCAGTCAGTGCGTCCGTATCCACCAGGTCGCCCCGGCCGACGTTGATGAAAATGGCGCCGGGCTTGAGCTGGGCGAACGAGTCTTGGTTCATCAGCTTCCGCGTCTGCGGCGTGGAGGGACAATGCAAGGTGAGGACGTCGGCTGCTTTCAGCAAGTCGTTGAAGGAAACCTCGCGGGCACCGAGCTTTTCAATTGCGGCAGCGGGTAACAGGGGATCGAACACCTGCACGGCGCACTTGAAAGCGACGAGCCGTTTCACCACTTCGCGGCCGATGCGGCCAAAGCCTACCACGCCGACCGTCAGATCGCGCAGGGCCTTCAGGCTGATGAGTGGCGCTGCCAATCCCCACTGGCCGGCGCGCAGGTGAACCGTGTGCGGCACGACCTGCCGCGTGGTGGCCAGGATGAATGCCAGCGTATGATCAGCCACTTCATCAATGCAGTAATCAGGAATGTTACAGACCGGAATTCCGCGGGCACGCGCCGTGTCCAAATCCACGTTATCGACACCAATCCCGTAGCGCACGATCACGCGGGCCTTAGCCATGGCCTGAATGACCCGTGGCGTCAATCGGGCGAACTGGGTGATCACGCCATCAGCATCGGCGACCAGTTCGATCAGTTCCGCCTCGGTCTTGCATTGCCGTCCCTGCACGATGCAGCCATGCGGTTTCAAAATCTGTTCTTCGATTGCCAGGTCGGAGAATGTCCAATCGGTGATTGCAACTTTTGCCGGTGCGATGTTCATATCATGTTCAATTCTGGAGCCAGTCAGCCATCGTAAATCCATACGTCCGTCAGGCTTGTCCTTTTCGACAGATTATTGCCGTTTTTCATCCATATCGGGTGGCAGCAATGCGGTCTGCCGCTCTATCCTGAAGCCGGAAGAACTGGAAAAGCATCAGAATCCGGGCGAAAAAGAGAAGCCACCGTTGGCCAGGCAGGTTAGACGATTGGCAACAACGAAGCCATCTATGAGCCAAGCAACTAAATTGGCCGGCAAAACGGCTTTGATCACCGGCGCCGGCACGGGCATCGGTCGCGAGATCGCGCTTGAATTTGCACGGCAGGGAGCCGACGTAGTGCTCCACTATGCGCACAGTGATGCCGGCGTCCGAACGGCGGTGGAAGAAATTATCGGTATGGGACGGAAAGCTACGGCGTTGCAGACCGATTTCCGGGACGTCGCTGAAGTGCAGGCGCTCGCGGACCAAGCCCTGGAGTTCTCGGGCGCGATCAACTGTCTGGTTAACAACGCCGGCATCACGTTCAACAAGTCATTCTTCAAGGTGACTCCTGAACAATTTGACACCGTGTTCCACGTGAACATTCGCGCCCAGTTCTTCCTGACCCAAAGGATTGCCCAACAGATGGTCGAGCACGGCGGCGGCGCGGTCTGTAATCTCACCAGCATCCACGGCGTCTCCGGCGCGCGGGATCATTCGGTGTATGCCGGCACCAAGGGCGCCATCATCGCTTACACGCGTTCGCTGGCGGTGGAATTGGCCCATCAAGGGGTGCGCGTCAATGCCATCGCGCCGGGTTGGGTGAACGTGGAAAACTACTTCAAAGCCATCCCCGACTTCAACCTGGAATCCGCCGCCGCCGCGGCCCAAAAGGCCGTCCCGGTCGCGCGCGCCGGCACCCCGCTGGATATCGCGCGGCTGGCGGTGTTCCTTTGCTCGGATGACTCTACCTTCATTATCGGCCAGACCATCATTGCCGACGGCGGCACCACTTCGCTGATGTCGTTGATGACCGATTTTCGCACGGAATCGACCGCGACGTTTGGCAAGGATTACGTGCCGGGAGTGTAACACATCGAGACCGCAACGTGTCCATCGAACCAACCATCGCATGATCGGAACCGAGCCTTCCAATACGTCCGGCGCCTCCCGTTCCAAACTCTTCTCCTTCGGCGTTGCGTTTGTGGCGTCGGTGGGCGGGTTCTTATTCGGTTACGACTTAGCCATCGTCTGCGGCGCGAACCTGTATCTTCAGGAGGTGTTTCACCTCTCGCCGGCAGCCTTTGGATTTGCGACCGGCAGCGCGGCCCTGGGCTGCATCGCCGGACCCTTTCTGGGCGCGTGGATGTGCGACGCGCTCGGACGCAGCAAGACCATGATGATCGCCTGCGCCTTGCTGGGCATCAGCGCGCTGTTCACGGCGATTCCCAAGGATATCGTCACCTTCAACGTATTTCGGATTGTGGGCGGAGTCGGAGTGGGCCTGTGTTCGGTGGCCTCACCCATGTACATCTCGGAAACCTCGCCCCCCCGGCTGCGCGGCAGCTTTGGCATCATGTACCAACTGGCCATTGTGGTCGGCAGTGTCACGGCGCCGTTCATTTCCTACCTGATCGTGAAGCTCACGCCGGCGGCGGTTGCGTGGCGGTGGATGTTTGCTTCGGAGATGCTGCCGGTGACCGTGTTCCTGGTGCTGTTGTGGTTCCTGCCGCGAAGTCCGCGCTGGCTGGCGGGCCGGAACCGAATGGAGGAAGCCTACGCAACGCTAGTCACGCGTGGACGGACCGGAATTCGCGAAAGTGGAACTGGAACAGATTCAAGCCGGGCTCAAGGGAGAATCCGGCAGTTTCGCGGAGCTGTTCGCGCCCGGCATGCGCTACGCGCTCCTCATCGGCCTGTTGCTGGCGTTCTTCAACAATTGGACCGGTTGGAGCGTGATGGGCGGCTACATTCCCATGCTGTTTGAAGCCTCCGGTATGCAGGACCGCGCCATGGCGTTTCTGCAGTTCGCGGTCACCTACGGGTTCATGGGCATCATGACGCTCGTCGCCTGCTGGCTGGTGGACCGGGTGGGACGGCGTCCGTTGTGGATGATCGCGTCCGCGTTGATGATCCTGGTCACCATCATGACCGGTATGGTCTTCCAGTTTCACCTGCGCGGATGGCCAGTGTTGTTGGTGATCATCCTCTGCACGGTTCCCCACGGCCTGGCGCTGGGTCCGCTGCCCTGGTTGATGATGTCGGAAATATTTCCCACCCGGTTGCGCGGCCGCGCCGTGTCGCTGACCACGGCCTTCCTTTGGGTGACCATCTTCAGCGGCGCACAACTGTTTCCCCTGATGACGGATTACTCGAAGCAAAAGCTGGGGTCGGTGGGCGGCGCCTTCTGGCTGTTCTCCGTGATCTGTGTATTCGCTTTCTGGTTCGGCTGGAAGATGCTGCCAGAAACCAAAGGAAGAATTCTGGAGGAGATTGCCGCCTCGTGGAGGAAGAAATGAATAAACGAAAAACCAAACAAATCAGGCCGAGCCGCCGGCAGTTTTTGAACGTGATGGGAAAAGGTGTCGGACTGGTCTGCCTGGCCGGGCTCTCGCCCTCGGGCCGGACTGCGGAAAACACCGCCGCACTCTCCAAAAGCGTGCTCCTGAACGTTTTGAAAGCGGTCGGCAAACCCGCCCGCGTCGTCGTTAATCCGGACGGCACCGAGGTACTCTTGCTCCCCTACGGCGGACGGGTGCTGGGATTGTTTGCGCGGGGCAGCGAGGAGAATTTCTACTGGACGAATTCCGCCTTGCGTTCAGTCGAAACGGCCAAGGCGTTTTATGCCAGCGCAGAGTGGCACAACTCGGGAGGCGACCGCACCTGGCTGGCGCCGGAGGTGGATGTTTTCCTGCCCAATTACCCATCGCGCGACAAGTACGTCCAGCCGCGTGAGTTGGATCCCGGCCACTACCGGGTTGAGGGCGACGGCGCCCGGCTGCGCTTGATCAACCGGCTCACCCTGACGTTGTCGCGCTCCCACCGCCGAGTCGAATTGGAGATCACAAAATCGTTTGGCCCCGCGCCCAATCCGCTCCGCCATGAGCGCGGAGGCGGCCCCAAAGACGTCGAATACGCGGGCTACACCCAGCACACTTCCCTTGCTATCGTCGGCGGTGACGAACGCAGTCCGGTGGGATTGTGGAATCTGGTGCAAATGCCGCACGGGGGTGAACTCCTGGTGCCCACGTTCAGTCGCGCCGATCCGAAGCTCGTATTCGGGGACATTCCTGCCGAGGACCTGGTGGTTAGTGATCGGCTGGTCCGCTACCGAATGCGCCAGACCGGCGAGCACAAGATCGCTTTCCGCGCCGTAGCCATGACCGGCCGGGTTGGCTATGTATTCGAACAGGGCGAACGTTGGGCGCTCATTATTCGCAACTTTGTCGTGAATCCTTCGGGAGAATACGTTGACGTGCCGTGGGATGATCCCGCCGATCTGGGTTACGCGGCCCAGGCCTGCAACGTGGACAGCCGCCTGGGCCAATTCAGCGAACTGGAATATCACATCCCCGCCATTGGAGGTGACACGGGCTGCACCCGCTGCGACGACGCGGCGCAAGTATGGGCCTTTCGAGGATCAAAAAAAGCCATCGCCGCGGCCGGGAAAACCTTACTGGGGACGGAGACGCTTTGACGCGATGCCGGCGTAAGCCAACGCCCGTGCGCCAAGACTAGAAAGTCTGGCCTCAGCCTGCGATTGGTAGTCCTCGACAAAACCTTGCCATGGCAAGCTTCTTAGCCAACCTGGCAACTTGTCTCAAAAACCTTCAGGAATCAGTCCGAAGCAAGGCGCGGCACCATCCGCCATCCACTCCCACCAAGTTGACCGGAGCCGCCAGCAGTTCAAAAACGCCGGGAGTGATGTCCCGCAGATTCAGGTTTTCGATGATCAGGGTTTCGTGACCGAGCAATTCCACATGCGACGGAAAGTTAGGTTCCTCCGGCGTATCGATAGTTAGATAATCCAATCCCACGACCAGCATCCGCCGGGCGGTACACCAGGCCGCCGCGCTCATGTGAATGTAGATGTAGTTGGGATTCCAAGGTTCGTGCCAATAGTCGGTCTGACTGTTGCGGGTTTTGAAGAGGAGTCGGCGGATGCCGGGACGCACGCCGGCTTTTTCCAGCGCCGCGGCGGTGATGCACTTGTCCTCGGCCGTCAGGTCCAACACCTGGCACTCGCCCACCCAGTGTTCGAGCGGCATCTCGTGGAGTCGGCGGCCCTGGCGGATGAAGTGCCAAGGCGCATCCACATGCGTCCCATGATGCAGGCCACCCTTAAAGAATCCCACGTTGGCCGGATTTCCCTTTTCATGGGTCCACCCGGGCCAGGAGAATTCCGGCGTCGGATCGCCCGGAAAGACCGTGGTGTGCGCATCGGTGGGGATACTGATGTCGAGGTAGCGAGGCATAAAGCAAAAGGGCTATTCTTTGCAGTATTCGGCGAAGGGCAACGAGCCGTCCATCACGTAACCGCCATCCAGTGTGAGCGATTGCCCCGTCATGTAACGGGCATCGTCGCTGGCGATGAACACGGCGCCGGCGGCGATCCATGCCGCCTCGGCAATCTCTTTGAGCGGCACGCGCTGGAACAAGGAACGCTTCACTGCTTCGGTATACATTGGCGTCGTCAATTCCGTGTAAGTAGCGCCGGGGCGAATGAAATTGACCGTGATTTTGTGTGGCGCCAGTTCGGTTGCTAGCGTCCGTGAGAACGCCTCGATCCCTCCTTTGGCGGTGGTGTAATGCCCGCAGTTTGGTTCACTGAGGACCGCGTGAATGCTGGAGATGCTGAGGATCCGCCCGCCGCGTTTTTGTTGGATCATCTGCCGCGCCGCCTGCTGCGAACAGAGGAAAACACTTTTCAGGTTGGTGCGAAGGATGAAATCCCAATCCTCCTCAGGCATGTCCACGATTGGCGAGAACCGAATCACACCGGTGTTGTTGACCAGCACATCCAAACCGCCGAGAAAGGCGACAGCCTCCTGAAACGCCGCGTTTACCTGTTCGGCATATCCAACGTCGCAATGGATGGCGACTGCCTTGCGTCCGAGCGTCTGGATGGACTGAACCACCTCGTTGGCCTTGGGCATATTGAGGTCGAGGATCGCGACGTCGGCGCCTTCGCGGGCAAACGCGGTGGCAATGGCTTTGCCAATACCGCTGGCGGCTCCGGTGACGATGGCTGATTTGTTGGCGAGTTTCACGGGATTGACAAAATTACGATTGAGTTCCTAATTCGAGCGCTTTAAAGTGTGCACACTTTAGAGACGCATGAGCACTCCGTCAACCAGAAAAAACTCGGTCGTTAAACGTCGCGCCCAAACGGCGGAACGGGTCTTCCAACGACTCGTCGAAGCGATCGTGACCGGGGCCATTCCCAGTGGCAGCCCCATGCGCGAGTCCAGCCTGGCCAAACAATGGGGAGTCAGTCGCACCCCCATGCGGGAAGCCGTGCGCCGGGCCGCCGAAGGCGGCTTGCTGATCCTGCGCCGCAACCGCACCCCCCTGGTTCGTGCCTTTACTCCGCACGACATTGATTGCCTCTATCAAATGCGGGAAGTGCTCGAAATCCTCGCCCTCCAAGAGGCTTGGAAACATATCCCCTCCCGAATCCATCACCGCACTGAGCGAACAGGCGGCCCAATCCGCTCCCGATCAGAACCAGGACTGGATTGACCGCTGCCTGGCCTTCGACGAAAAGCTGCACGAGTGCTGGATCAACTGCTGCCAGAATCCCTGGCTGACGCAAAGCCTCCGGCGAATCTGGACTTTCATCCGCATCTTTCAGCGCTTGATGGCCCGTGACCCGGCGTTGGTTCGTCGGTCCTACCGGGAACACTGTCTGGTTCTTCAACACCTCGGCACCAAGGACCGGCGTAAGGGCATCGCCCGACTGCGCGAACACATTTGTAATTCCAGCGCCGCCATCAAGGCCAAAATGGAGGCGGGCGGAGACTTGGCGGCGCAGAATTAATCGCTTTCCCTTGTTTTTTTGTTGCCAACGGTCCGGCCACCAATAAAGTGTGTACACTTTATGAAACCCCTGCAACCATGGCTCCAACCGTTGAAGGCAACTCGCACCCTGTTCTTCGTTGTCCTCGGTGCCTCCAGCCTGACCGCCCTCACCCAAACCGACGCCGCAATTCCCGCCGCTGCTGCTCCCATGCGCCAGACCGCATCCAATGCCGGCTATCACCTGGCAGTGAGTTGTTCCCCGGATGAAGTGCGGGCCAGCCTGGACGATAAGGTGCTTGGCGCACGCGTCGCGGATGGAGCTTATCTGTATCGGGCCGTTCGCGTGGAAGACAAGGGAGACCGGGTTTACCACCACCTGGAAAAGCCTTCCGTAACCGCCACCGAAAACACGCTCACCCTGCGCGGTAAGTTGGCCGGTTTAAATCTGGAACATACCCTCGTCCTGAATCCCGACCGTCCGGTGATGGAGGAACGAATTGTGTTGCGCAACCAGACTTCCTCCGCGATCGCCCTCAAGGATTTCGAAGCGGGATTTCAGTTGCGGGTAACCGACCGCGCTGGGCATGTACTGCCTGAATTTCAAAACGATCGCTGGGTGGCCATCCCGATGCGAGTTCGGGCGACCGATCCCCAAGGGTATGTGAACGATTTCTCAGTCCCTGACCTCCTGGCGCATCCCGGTTACGAACCGAGCGTTAACAAGGACCAACGGTATTCCCGCATCCCCTCGCGGCATCGGCGTTCCGAAGGTTGGGCCTGGACTCACCACCAGGCAACTTTGGGCATCTTTGTTTTCAATCAACAAAACATGCTCTTCAGCGTGGTATCCACCAACCAGGGGCCGGAGGGCACGTCCTTGCGTTTTGGCGGCGCTTGTATGATTTCCGGCGAACCGGCGGCTCTCACCCGAATTGCGCCGGGCCAAGCCGTGGATATGGGCGTGGTGCGGTATCAAGCCCTGCCTGGGGGATACGACCAAGCGCTTTACGCGTTCCGAGCCATGCTCGATGAAAAAGGTTGCCGTTTTCCGAAGGGTTACAATCCGCCCGTGCATTGGGAGCAACTCTACGACATGTCGGGAGCCTGGGAGGATCGCCTCCATCGTTACACCAAGGCCATTGTCGAAAAGGAAGCGCAGAAAGGGCGGGATTACCATTGCGAAGCGCTCTACCTTGATCCTGGTTGGGACACCGACTTCGGCACTTTTCTCTGGGGCGAAAAGTGGCTGGGACCGCGCCGGCAGTTTGTGCAAGAGATGCAATCCAAGTACGGCCTGAAACTGTCTTTGCACTGCCCCTTGGCTACGTGGATGTCCCACCAGTATAGCTGGGGGCTTGGGGCCGTTAAAACATGGCCGGAATCCGCCAAACGACTCGCCCCACCGATTCCCGCCGACGAAGTGGAACGGATGCAAGTGCCGGCCGTGCGACAAGACCGACGGAACCTGGCACTACTACCGGAGGCCAAGCCGAATGCGTCCTCGGTGTACGCCAAAGGCGCCCTGCCCATCCACCAGATCGCCCATCTCAACGACGGATGGTTTGGCAACAGCGCCAGTTGGATCACCGAGAAAATGCCGGCTTGGGCCGAGGTCGATCTCGGCGGAGTGCATCAGATTGCCGAAGTGCGCGTGGGTAATGACCATCTCCAGCAATTCAAAGATCGCGCCACCACCGAGTTTCGTGTCCTGGTCGCCTCTCAATACAACCCGGACTCCCAGGCTTCCAGTTGGCATGAGGTGGCGCGGAGTGCGGGCGAGGCGTTGCAAATGGAGCGGATACTTCCTTTTGCTCCAACGTCGGCGCGCTGGGTTCGAATCGAACTCCTCAAGGGCGGCGAAGACATGCCACGGTTGGATGAGATTGAGATTTACGAAGCGAAGCCGGTTAGTCCGGAGGAAGCCGACGCTTTCGCCCGGCACATCCGACGGGGTTCCCAGCCGCAACTCCCGGAAACAATGCTGGGGCCATTGCTTTGCCTGGGATCGAGACAGTATCGCGACGAGGCGGCGAAGCGGCTTCTGGCCAACTGTGCCGATGGTGCCGTGTTCCTGATGTTCGACGGCAATTGGTGGAACGGCGGTTGCAATGCCACGAACCATGGTCACCCCGTTCCGTATCGTTGGGAGGATCACATTCGGGCCAACCTGGACCTGGCCCAGCGTGTCCACGCCAAATACCCGGATGTGCTGATCGAGATGCACGATCCGATTGCCGGAGGCAGCCCCGCGCGGATTACGCCGGTTTATTACAAGTATGGATTGCCGGGCAGTTACGATGAGAATTGGGGCTTTGAATTGATGTGGGATCCGTTGGCGGACCTGATGCAAAAGCGGACGCGGGCCCTTTACTACTACAACCTGGGCTGCAACGTCCCCATTTACTTGCATATCAACCTCAGCAAGGACAACGAAGACTGCGTGGTGCTGTGGTGGTACGCGTCCACCTGTCGGCACTTGGGCATCGGCGGCACCAGTCCCAAACCCGCCGTCGTGGCCGCGCAGAAACAAGCAATGAAGCGCTACCGCGAACTGGACCGTTTCTACAAACGAGGCGAGTTCTACGGTATCAACGAGGAAATTCACCTGCATGTGCTGCCCGAAGAAAATGCCTTTGTGGTGAACGCATTCAACCTTTCCGACCAGCCGCGGGTGATTGTCGGCGAGATGGAACTGAGCCGGCTGGGGCTGGATCCCAAGCGGGCTTATGCGACTGCGGATGCGTTTGGGCACATTGAGAATGGCCGCTACATACTGAGCACCAAACTGCCACCCTGGTCAGCGCGCGTAGCCTATTTCCAGGCCGAAAACGGTGAGAAGGGCGCCTTAAATAGTCCAAAACCTGAATCCAAAGAGGCGCTAAGCGAACCGGTGCCTGCTCCCCGCACCCCTCCGGGACCTTTGGCAATCGGTCCGCGGATTCAACTACCAACCGAGCTTTGGACGGACGGGCGTGGAGATTTGGATTGATCGCTTTGATGGCGCGGCCGTCGAACGCGAATTGAGTCTGGGTCGCAAGTATTTTCCCGGCATGAACACGGTGCGGCTGTGGCTTTCGCATGACGCCTTATTTCAAGGATCCTGATCAATTCGCACGTAACTTCGAAACCGTGCTGGCGGCGTGCAAGCGGAATCAGATCAAGGCGATCCCGACACTGTTTAATAACTGGCACAGTGTTCCCGACTTCGGGGGAATCTCCATGGAAATGATCAACTATTGGTTTGCCAGTTTCGGTCACAACGGCCAGGCCTCCAATTACGTGTTTCGGCCCTACCTTAAGGCGCTGTTCGGCAAGCATGCCGCCGACCCGCGAATTCTGGCGTGGGACTTGTGCAACGAGCCATTCAACAATGGGCGGGAAGTCTATCTGGGCTGGCTCCGTCACACGTACAACACGGCCAAAGCCCTGGGCGTCCAGCAGCCCGTGGGCGTCAGTGTGGCCGCCTCCGTGGACCAATTGCGGTTGGTGGAGCCATTCAGCGATGTGCTGCTGATTCATCCTTATTTCGCATCGCAAGTCGCGTGGGATGCCTTGCACGCGTTCGCCCGCGAGAAAGACAAGCCACTGCTGGCGACCGAATGTTGTTGGGGCGCGCTGGATGATGCCCGCCGGGTGGCCATTATCGAAGCCGACCTGAAGGCGTTGCAGCAGCAGAACGTTGGATTCCTGGCCCACGCGCTGTTTGAAAGTTATGTCGCCGATCTGCATCGTCCCCGGTACGGCATCATCAGTTCCGCCGAATACATGGCGTTCATTCACATGGACGGCTCCCTTCGCGCGGGCCACGAAGTGTTCAACCGCTACGCCCCCAAGCTGTGAAGCACCGGTGCGATTCAATGATCTCCGTCCGGGCCGTCGCTCTGGCGATGTGCCTGGGATGCGTTGGTCACGCTGCCGCACGCCAGGCGGAGGACATCGCCAATATCCGGTTATCGGGCACGGATTGGCGAATTCACGAAGACACCGACGGCGAGGGAGCAGCCCGCGGGATGCCGGAAGCGGACCTGGCCCTGCCCGGCTGGATTCCAGCCACGGTGCCCGGAAATATCCAGGCGGACCTGGAAGCGGCGCATCAACTGAAGCCGCTTTGGTACGGGGCCGGGGACGAACGGTTATATGAGGTGGCCCGAAAGGACTGGTGGTATCGCAAGGATTTCACCGTGCCGGAAACGCTGGCCGGCCGGCGACTGACCCTGGTCTTCGACGGCGTGGACCACGAGTGCGAGGTGTGGTTCAACGGACGGCGGATCGGCGGCAACACCGGCATGTTCCGCCGTTTCTGGTTCGACGTGACCGAACTGGCCGAGCCGGGCAAGCTTAATCGCCTGGCGGTCCGCATTGCCAGGATGCCGGAAATCATTGCGCCGCTCGTGATTCGCACGGATGGCCAGGGCGTTGTCAACGACGCCACTCATTTTCTTCGCGGCATCGAGCTGACCTCCAAGACGCTCAAGGAGTTGAAGAGCCCCACCAACTGGGGCTGGGACTGGGGGGTGAACATCTGGACGCTGGGCATCTGGAAAGCGGTGCGGCTGGAAGCCACGGGGCCAGCGCGAATTGATTGGATCCGGGTGCAAACCGCCCTGAGCGACGACCATACCAAAAGCACGGTGACGGCTTCGCTCGAAATCGACAGTACCGTGGCGTTGCCGGCTGAGGCACATTTTCGCATCACCGGTCCTAGGGAAGGAGCCGACGCCACAGTGGAGACCTCGCTGAAGAAGGGCCGCAATGTCATTCAAGCGGAACTGACGCTGAACCATCCCCGGTTGTGGTGGCCGAATGGCCAGGGTGACCAGCCCCTGTACACGCTTTATGCCGAACTGCAACCGGCTAAGCGGTGGGCTGTCCTTGACGCCCGCGAAACTCAATTCGGCGTTCGGGACATTCGTTGGGTGCATACCGAAGGCGCACCCGCTGACTTTGTCAGCCGCTACCAGTTGATCATCAACGGACGACCGGTGCGCACCATTGGCTCGAACCTGATACCGCCCGACTTGCTGTTCGGCCGCATGAAGACGCGCACGCTTCATTTGCTGCGCCGGGCGCAAGCCGCCGGAATGAACACGCTGCGGCTTTGGGGCGGCGGCGTGATTCTCCACGACGAGGCTTACGATCTCGCCGACGCCCTCGGCATCATGCTCGTGCAGGAATTGCCGCTGGCCAATCACTGGCCGGAGACCAATGCCGTCTCCCTCGGCAATCTCGGCGTGACGGTGCGGAATATCGTCCGGCAAGTGCGAAACCATCCGTCGATCATCGAATTCGACGGCGGCAACGAAATGCCGTGGAATTCGTTGACCCAACACCCGGCGCTCGAACTGTTGCGAAACATCGTTACCACGGACGCCGGCCATCTGTTCCGCGCGACGTGCCCGGATCTGGGCGCGACGCACGGACCCTGGTTCTTCGACTTGCGAACCTCGTGCCGCTCCTATGACGAACGCCAGACGATGCGCGCCGGCGAATTCGGTGCCGCCTCACCGGCCAACCTCGAGGTCTGGCATCGCACGATTCCCCCACGGTCGCAATGGCCGATTCTCGGCCTCGAGGAACCCATTCAAATCCGCAAGAACATCGTTCAAGCCGTGTTCGAACCGGACTACTGGCTGCGGAAAACTTTCCTCGAGGATGTTTTTGGATCATTCGATAATCTGCCCGAGATGGTGGCGGCCGGTCAGTTTTATGGCGCCGAGGGCCTGCGATACGCCATCGATGCGATGCGGCGCAAAGGCCGACGCATTGGCGGTCTGACCACCTGGGACTTCGACGAGCCCTGGCCGAACGGGGCCGGCAGTTACCTGGTCGATTACGACGGGCGCCCCCTCATGAATTACGATTTCTTCAAGCAGGCCATCGCGCCCGTCAGCCTGTCGTTGCGGTACGATTCGGTGTTCTATGATCCCCGCACCGGCATCGCAGCGGAACTGTTTCTCACGAGCGATGCGCCCCAAAACGCGAATGTGAAATGGCGCTGGTTGGCCCGGGACCGACGCGGTCAAGTGCTGGACCACGGTGACGGCACCGCCTCGATCCAGCCAATCCAAGTCAAGTCGCTGGGGCCGATCAGGGTGAAACCTCCGGCAGAAACAGCTTACGGCCCGCTTTTCCTGGAACTGCGGCTTGAGAATTCAAGCGGGATGTTACTGGGCGAACGGCTGCACATTTTTGGAGTCGATGGAGTTCGAAGCCCCTTCGCTGGACTGCTCAAGAACAGCGCGGAGTCGATTCCGACGACAATACGCTGCAACGCGGACGAGGCCATCGTCCGGCCCGACCATCGGGACAACCTGGCCTTCGTCGGCAACGGCGCCAAGCCGGCCACGGCATCCTCGGCCCGACCCGAGCCCATTCATCAACCGCCAGGAATCAACGACGGGGCCTATGGAAATGCGCATAGTTGGATCGGCACGACGCCGCAATCATGGTTCCAGATTGATTTAGGCAAGGGGACCGCCATCGGACAATTCAAATTGGGACGCGACCGCACCGGACAGTTTCGAGATCGGGCCGTGGACACTCTCAAGATTGAAACCTCGCTCGATGGGCAGGCGTGGCAAACCGTCTTCGAGCAGAAAGGCCTCACCACTCTCCCAGGCTTCGCTCCCGCGAAAACCCTGACGATCGCGGTTGCTCCCGTTGACGCGCGCTTCCTTCGAGTAACCGTTGACCCGAAGAATCCCGCCGCCGGCGAACTGGCCTGCATTGATGAGTTTGAAGTCTATGCGACCGGCCCAAGAGTCACCCGCAGCATTTCCGGTGATTGGCTTTGACGACCCGCGACCCGAGATCTGGCGACCGGTGCGCCGCACGAGCGTTGCAGGCGACAGCCTCGAAGACGACTGGGGAAGACGACCAGGAAGTTTTGGAACTGACCGTCAAGAACAGCGGTCCGATGACGGCACTGTTCTGCGAGCCGCATCCACTGATCGAATACCGCAACGATCTGTTTATTGAGAACAACCATTGTTTCATTCCGCCGGGTGAAAGCCGCATTATCACAATCCGTGCGGCGAACCAGCGCGGCGGCGGATTGACCCTGGCGCAAACCGGCTGGCGGCTTTCGTGCTGGAACGCCGCCGACGTGATCATCGAGCCCGGCAGCGACGTGCTGTTGGCGCTGGGCCGCCGGGACGCGCTGGGCCGCGAGTTCGCCGGCTACTTCGATCCAGGCACCGTCTCGGAAGCATCCCGGGTGCAAGTCCAAGGAACTCGTCCCGATCCGGCCCGGGTGCCTTACTTGCTCGACGGCAACCGCGTCGTGCAATTCGAGTTCTCGCTGAGCGAGGCGCAGGCGAGGCGTCCGGCCCGGCTGCGGATCCATGCGGCAGATCAGTCGGACAAATTGCCGACCCACGTTGCGGCGAAACTCAACCGACGAGCGATTGAGGGCATACTGCCGGTCGGCCTCGGAATTCAGCGGAGCGACCCGGCGCACCTGGCGTTTCCGGGCACGGTCGAGTTCACCGTGCCGGCATCGGATTTGCGGTCGGGCAAAAACGTTTTGGAGATTCGCGTGCAGGACGACGGCTGGTTCTCCTGGGACGCCATGGATTTGACGAATCATGACTGAGGAAAGGGCACCATGAGTCGCAACACCAGGGGAGACGCCGCTCTTCAAGGGGCAGCGATCCGTCGTAGTCATGTTAGGGGCATTGCTGCTGGGGATGGTCTGGGGCGGTGTGGGAATTACCTCCGCCCAGCGAGCCGACCATATCGCCAGCCTCTCGCTTTCCGGTGCGGATTGGTGGATTCACGAAGACGCCGACGGCGAGGGCGCGGAACGCGGGATGCCGGAAGCCAACGTCCCGTCGGCTGGCTGGGTCGCCGCCACCGTGCCGGGCAACATTCAGGCCGACCTGGAAGCGGCCCGCCGGATCCCGCCTTTCTGGTATGAGCGTGATGACCCATTACTGGCCAAGGCTCCCAAGAGCGGAGCTTCGCTCAGTTGGGCGGCGATGTGGAATCGCCGCGACTTTACTGTCCCCGGCGGTGATCCGCGACTGGTGGACGTGGCCCGGAAGGATTGGTGGTATCGCAAGGATTTTACCGTGCCGCCAGCGTTCGAGGGCCAGCGAGTCAAGCTGGTTTTCGACGGCGTGGACCAGGAGTGCGAAGTCTATCTCAACGGCGACAAGATTGGCGGCCATGGCGGCATGTACCGTCAGGTCGGCTATGAGGTTGGCCCCTCGTTGAGGGCGGGTCAGGTCAATCATCTGGCAGTGCGGATCGCCAGGATGCCGCCATCGCTGGAGCGGCACATCGGGATGCCGTCGCAGATCAAAGCCTACCGCCACGAGTTAAGCGAAATCAAATGTCCCAGCTACGGCCTCGACTGGGGCATCGGCGTCTATTCGCTGGGAATTTGGAAAGATGTTCGGCTGGAAGCCAGCGGTCCGGCCCGGATCGAAGATGTGCACGTACAGACCAAGCTCGATGAACCCTATCGGAGGGCAAATATCATCGCACGGCTGGAGGTGGATAGTCAGCAGCAACTGGGTGCCAAAGTGCGGTTGCGAATTGAAGGCCACGGGACCAACGTCTCTACGGAGGTCGGCACCCTGTTATTGGAAGGGAGCAATCAAATTGAAGCCGTCCTAGTCCTGGACCAACCCGCCCTGTGGTGGCCCAACGGCCAGGGCGATCAGCCGTTGTATCAGCTCACAACAGAACTGGTCGATCTGGAGGGGACAATCCTCCACCGCCGCACGACGCGGTTTGGAGTTCGTGACCTCCAGTGGGTGCCGGTGGAAAACGCGACGCCCGACGCTTCTGTTCGGTCGCAGTTGGTGGTCAACGGTCGGAAAGTGCGCCTGATGGGATCCAACATGATCCCCGCCGACCTGCTTCCCGGGCGCCAGCACACGAAGGCCGACTGGCTGCTGCGGATGGCTCATGCGGCGGGAATGAATGTGTTGCGGATCTGGGGCGGGGGCGTGACCCCGTGCAACGAGTGGTACGACCTGGCCGACGAGCTGGGCATCATGATTCAGCAGGAAATGCCCACCACCAATTCGGGCGAAGGCTGGCCGGAGGAGTATTCCGCCTACACCGCCGCCATGGAGCGGACCGCGATCAGCATCCTCCAGCAACTTCGCAATCACCCCAGCATTGTCGAGTGGACGGGCGGCAACGAGATGGGCTGGCCGGGGAACAACTCGCCCATCCCCACCCTGCTGCGGAAACTCGTGGCGGAAATGGACGATCGGATTTTTCGCGTGACCGACCCGAGCCCGGGCTGGGCGCATGGGCCTTACAACGCCACTCCCGAACAGTTCTACCGGAGCTACAACGCCGCTCCGGCAACCCGACGGGACGAATTTGGGGCTCCTGGTCCGGCCAATCTCGAAACCTGGTACCGGGATATTCCGCCTTCATCCCAATGGCCGCTGCAATCGAATGATCCGGTTTTGGTCGTCAAAAATGTAATCTATGGCTGGCTGGGAAACACTTGGTTGCAGCCGCAAGTTATCGCAAGTCTGTTCGGCTTATTGCCGGACTTACCCTCGTTGGTCAAGGCGGGGCAGTGGATCAGCGCCGACGAGCTTCGCTATGCGATGGATGCGATGCGGCGGGGCGGGCTGCGGACCAGCGGATTCATGAACTGGGTCTTCAACGAACCCTGGTCGAACGGGGCGGGCAATACGGTGGTGGATTATGATGGCCGGCCCCTGATGAATTACTACTGGGCCAGGCAGGCGCTGACGCCCATCAGCCTGTCCCTCAAATTTGACAGCCTGCGTTACCAACCGGACCAAGGTTTGCAATTCGAAGTCTGGCTGACCAGCGATTCGCCCTGGCCGGCAAGAGAATTGTCCTGGCAACTGCTCGCGCGCGACCGGCACGGCAAGGTTTTTGCGACCGACCAGGGCCAGGCGAATATCGATCCGTTGCAGGTCAAGCGGCTTCGGGCGATTTCCGTGGGGATTCCGGCTGAAATATCCTACGGACCCATTTTCGTCGAAATGCAATTACTGGATGCCAAGGGCAGGACGCTACAGGAGCGGTTGCAGATCTTCGGTTGCGATCTTCTGGTGGCGCCGTTTCGGGGCCTGCTGGGAGGGCGGCCGCCGGACCAGGAGGGGGTTGCGGATGCATTTCACCTCACGGCGCTTAATAATCTTGCCAGTGTCGCCAATGGAGCGAAACCGGCCACGGCCACCTCGAGCCGAACGGAGCCATACCACCAGCCGGCGGGAATTAATGACGGGAAATATGGCAACGACGCCAGTTGGATACCGGTATTGCCAAAATCCTCATTCCAAATTGAGCTGGGCGAGCCGGCTGCGGTGAACCTTTTCAAGCTCAGCCGTGACCGCAACGGACAATACCGCGACCGCTGGGTTGATTACCTCAAGATCGAGACTTCGCTGGATCACTCACAGTGGCATGCGGTCTTTGAGCAATCCGCCATCCAGAGTCTGCCCGACTTCAATCCTGGCGGGGTGATGACGATCCGCATCGATCCCCGGCGCGCCCATTTTGTGCGGGTGATGGTCGAGGCTCAGTCACCCGGAACCGGTGAGTTTCCTTGTATCGATGAGTTTGAGGTCTTTGCGACGGGTGACGATCAACGCAATTTGCCGCGAATCTCATTCGGTGCCGGCAGACTGAATGAGTGGCGTTCGGTAGCTCGTACCACGCTCGAGGTGTCGCCGTTGCCGCCACGCGTCGAAGCCGGGCAGGAGGTCCTCGAATTGCAGGTAAAGAATGCCGGCAGCATGACGGCCCTGTTTTGTTTGCCTCATCCGCTGATCGAGTACCCGGACGGATCTTTTCATCGATTCCGGCGAATGCTCCATTCCACCGGGCCAGTCCCGGAGGATTACGATCCGCTCCGCCGTGCGGAGCGATGGTGGTCCAAGTCTGGCCCAAACCGGCTGGCGGCTTTCGTGCTGGAACGCCGCCGAGGTAGTGCTTGAGCCGAGTAACGACGTGCTATTGGCTCTGGGCCGCCGGGACGCGATGTGCTGCGAGTTCGCCGGCTATTTCGATTCAGGCAGCGTCTCGGAGGCGTCCCGGTTGCTGGTCCAAGGTAATCGTCCCGATCCGGCCCGCGTTCCCTACTTGCTCGACGGCGACCGCGTCGTGCAATTCGAGTTCCAACTGCGCGAGGACCAGGCGAAACAGCCGGCTCTGCTGCGACTGCACACGGCCGACCAATCGAACCAAGCTGGAGCTGTCGTCGAAGCCACCGTTAACGGAAGGTTGTTCGCGCATTCGTTGCCCAAAGGACTGGGGGTCCAGAATACCCAAGCCGCCCATTTGGCCTTCCCGGCGACCTTGGCTTTTCAGCTCCCCAAGGACGTGTTGCGAGCCGGGCACGAATACCGTGCAAGTCCGCGTCAAAAAGGGTGGTTGGTTCACCTGGGACGCGATGGATCTAACGGCGAGAGGTGAGCCTTCGAGGGAACGGCAGCAGCGATAAAACCCATAACCACGAATCAATGTGACCGAGCAATTGAGATCAACCAGCCGCCGCCGCTATCTTCTGAGTATCCACAGTCCGGCCGAACCCGTGGCGATATTCAAGGGAACAACACCCCTGACCCGGCAGCAGACGAGCGATGAATTGCTGGCCGATGGAGCCAAGCGGGGCTGGTCTTTCGACAAGACAAACCGCATTGTCTGGATCAAGCCGATGGCTGGATGGTACTATGCCGTGGATGAGCGCAAAGCCGGTGATCCGGAGAAGGACTCCGTCCACTGGTTGGAATCTGCCCAACCTGAAGAAAAATTTTATGACCTGCGCATTCAACTTGCCCTGTGAACTGAGCAACCAGCGAGGCCGGACAATGTGCCCTCCATTCGTTGCCCTGGCCGCCGGCGCGCTGTTCGCCCTGGCCAACCCGGGCCGTGCCGAAGTGAAAGTTATCGCCGAATACCGGCTGGGAGCCAGCACGCCGCAGATCACTTATGCCGCCGGGCCGGAAACACTGACGGATGCCGCGGGCACAAACCACCCGCTCGAGCGGACAGGCAATCCGCGCTTCGTGGCTTCCGCGCCCGCCGTGCCGTCCGCTCAAGGCGCGGGCGCGCTCGCGTTCAATGGGACCAACGACGCCTACGTCCGCACCGGCGCCCTCTTCGATCGCAATGACCGTTTCGGTTTGGAAGCCTGGGTGAATTCAAGCGAAGCATCGGTCAAAGGTCTCAAGGGCGTCGTGGCCAATGGCAATGGCGCCTTGGGCTACGTGCTTGGTCAGAGCGGCAACCGTTGGGTGGTCTTTGTTGGTTGCGTCGGCGCGTTCGATATCGGACCGGTCACGCCGGGCCAATGGACTCACCTCGCCCTGGTCAACGACGACAATGAACTGGCCGCCTACCTGGACGGCGAAAAGATTCGCGCGGTCTCACCCACTCCGGAGATCAAGCCCGTTTTTCGCATCGGCACGGCCGGCTTGCCCGAGGAACACTTCAAGGGACTGGTCCACACCGTGCGCATTTTCACGTTTGCCCCGGGAGGATTTGATGCCCGCCGCGACTTCCTGCTGGACTACGAGCAGCGGCGCAAAGTGGCACAACAGCAGCGCGACGAACAGGCGGCCTTCATCCGACGCCTGGGCCGGCCGCAACCCGGCGTCTCCGTGGTTCAGGAGTTGGACCTCCAACCGGCTGCGGGCGATTGGTTGATCACGCCGCCCGACCAACCGGTCCAACTCCAGGTGGAGCCGTCAGCCGATGGACAATCGGCGCGGTTCGTGCTGGGCAATGGATTGATCACCCGTTCGTTCTATGTCAGCCAAAATCTGGCATGCGACAGCTATCGCAACCTGCGGAACCGGGCGGAGTTCGTCCGCGCGGTCAAACCGGAAATGCGCCTCAAACTTGACGGAACATGGTATGACGTCGGTGGCCTGACCGGTCAACCGGAACGGGCTTACTTGGTGGAAGGCTGGCTGAAGGACATGCGGAGTTCGCCAAACGCCTTCCGGATCACAGGCTTGACAACCGGCCAACCCATCGAACGCCATCCCTGGAAGCCCAAATTCAATGCCCCCAACTTACCCTGGCCACCCAAGGGGTTAAGGGTCTCGATGCACTACGCGCCGCCGAAAACAATCGATCCGCGGTACCAGGATCTCAAATTGACCGTGCATTACGAGATGTACGAAGGCATTCCCGTGTTGGCGAAATCCTTCACCTTGGAGAATGCCGCCGACGAACCGGTGCTGGTCGAGGAGATCGAGACGGAGATCCTGGCGGTACCGCAAGACCAGATCAGCAACATCCACGCCGAGAGTGATTACTCGTTCCATCTGGCCAACCACTCTCCCGATGATTGCCATGCGGCCGGGGCTCATTCGAAGGCCATTCAATGGGATGCGCCGTTGTACCTGGCCGGCCGGACCACCACCGATTGGCGCGTGGATCCCGAGCTGGATTCCTGGGCCCATCCGACGGCCATCGAAGACAAGTTCCTGGGCCACACCTTTCGCAACATGATGGTCAGCCGCATTCCGGTTGGGCCATCCCAACTCGTGCCGCCAGGTCAGGCCTTCAAGTCGCACATTACTTTCGAACTCCTTCAAGACAGCACCGACCGCGAACGCTGCTCGCTTGGGGTGCGCCGGATGTATCGCACCCTTTGCCCGCAGGTCAACGAGAGCCTCCTCACCGCTGCTTGTCCTTCCCAGGATCCGACGGTGATCAAGAAATTGCTCGATCAGATGGGTGAGTTGGGCTTCGAAAGCTACTGCATCACGTTCTGGCCCGGGGTTAGCCATGACAATCTCGATCCGGCGTATGTGGCAAAGTGGAAAGACATCGCCGATTACGCCAAAGCCAAGGGAATTATCGTGAGCGGCTACGAGTTGATGGTGGCTTCTCGCGGACGCGGCGCCACGCAAGATTGCATCGATCCGGCCACCGGCAAGCCCGGCAGCCCATTCGGCCAGTCGCTCTGTTTGGGCACTCAATGGGCCGACGATTATTTCCAACGCGTCTGGAAATTCATCGACCAGACCGGCTTCATGGGCATTGCGGTCGATGGTCCGTATCATGGCTGCCCTTGCGCTTCGACCGTGCACAAACACCATCGTGGTTTGGCCGATTCCCAGTGGGTGCAATGGCAGCAACAGAAACGAATGTTCAAGGAAGAACAGCGTCGTGGCATGACTGCGGGGGCACCGGACTGGTATTTTTGGAACGGGCAATCCAGCACCAGTCTCGGCTACCGCGAGGCCAGCGCCAACCTGCCGCGCGAACTGGGCCTGCTACTTTACCGCCAATACATTTACGATGGCACTTGGTTCAAACCACCCACCATGGGCGGCATGGGCATCGGGTTGATCGGCACGTACAATAATGATCCGCGCGCAATGCTTGAGCCGCTGGACCAGAACCTGGACTGGTACAAGTTGAATCTCCTCCAACTGCTCGGCTCCGGTTGCCAGGCCAGTTTGCGCGCCAACCGGCTTTACGATACGGAGCGGACGCGGCGGATGGTCCGCCAGTGGGTTGACTGGTACAAGAAATACCGTCCTATTCTGACGTCCGACATTATCCATGTGCAACGCCCTGATGGGCGCGACCTCGACTGTATTATGCACGTCAATCCCCAACTCGCGGACAAGGGATTGGTCCTCTTCTTCAATCCGTTGACCGAATCCCTGACTCGCACGGTGCGATTGCCGCTCTATTACACCGGCCTGACGGACACCGCCTGGATCCGCGAGCGGGAAAACGAGGCCCGACCATATAAGCTGAGCCGGGATTACGACGCGGAACTCAGTGTCGCGTTGCCGCCGCGAGGAGTCACTTGGTTCGTAATCAGCGACCGCAACGCGACGAAACCTGTCAACCAGTAACCCAATGGCACTTTCCCATTCCATGAAATCCCAATCCAAAACCCCACCCCTCCCCATGAAACACCCTGTCTCATTCCGTTGCGCAACCGCGCTCATCGCGGTGTTGGCGCCACTGTTTCTCCACCTGCCTGCTTCGGCCGCGGAGCGGACAAATCGACCCGACCAAGCCCGCCGCGAAATTGCGGAAGAAGAGTTCGCCGCCCACGCCGCGACGATGGGGGCGGACCCGGCGAAGAACACCCTGGTCACCTCCATCGAGTTTTCGCCGCGCGAGGCGCGTTTCGTGCGGTTGGTCATCCACCGGTCGAATGGCGGCCAGCCGTGCCTCGATGAGCTCGAGGTGTATGGGCCGGACTCGCCAGCGAATCTTGCGCTGACCAGCCGCGGCGCCGTGCCGCGCGCGTCGTCCCTCCTTCCTGGTTACGCCATTCATGCCGTGAAACATCTGAACGACGGCCTTTACGGCAACGCCCATAGCTGGATCGCCGCCACGGTCGGAGACGAATGGGCGCAGATTGACCTGCCCGCGCCGGCGCGGATTTCGCGGGTGGTCCTCTCGCGCGATCGGAACGGGCAGTTCAGCGACCGGCAGATCCTGGAGGCGGACGTGCGCCTTTCGTCCGACGGCCAAACCTGGCAGACCGTTGCGTCCCTGACCCGCGCGGCCAGTGAGCTGCGGCCTCCCCAGCCAGCGATGACGCTCCCGCTGGCGGAGCTGCCGGAGCCAACCTGGGCTGGCGCCGTCATCTACGCGTTCCTGAAAGAACGGGACACGTGGAGCCGAATGGACGCGCACGACTACCTATCACCCCTGGTGAACGACCGACCAGCCTCGCCGGGCGGACCGCTCTACTGGGGGCGCATCGCCCGCCTGGCACCGCTGGAGCGCACGCTGGTCCAGTTCGAGGAAATGATTGTGCGCCTGGCGGCCCTGGGCCTCGAGGTCGGCACGGAGCGGGCCGAACTCGCCGAGCTGCGCCGGCAGGCCAAGGATCCGGCGGCGGCGGCTTCGGACGCGCTCTACCTGGCCGCGCGACAGGCCAAACGCCGGCTCTTCTTCCGCGACCCCCGGCTCGCGCCGCTCGAACACGTGCTTTTTGCCAAGCACCACCCCCTCCACCCCTCGCACAATTACAGCGAGCATTTGGATTCGCTGTTTATCCCCGGCGGAGGGATCTGCGTGCTGCAAATCCCGCGCGATGCCGCGGGACGGCTGAATCCAGCGCGGGCGGAGGTCCAAACTCTCTTCGATGGCAGTGCCGGCATCGTGCGCCACCCGATCGCCGATTTCGAGGCGCGCACCATCTACTTCGCCTACCGTCCGGACAAGCCGGAAGTGGACGGCTGGAAGTCCTATTGGCACCTGATGTCCATGCGCATTGACGGCGGTGGCCTGCGCCAATTGACCGAGGGTCCCTATCACGATTTCGATCCGGTCCCGCTGCCCGACGGGGCGTTGGGTTTCATGACCACTCGCTGTCAGGCGCGGTTTCTCTGCTGGGAACCGCAAGCCTACGTGCTGTACCGCATGCAGCCCGACGGCACAGACCTGCGCCGGCTCTCGTACGCGAACCTCAGCGAATGGGATCCGGCTGTGATGCGGGATGGGCGGATTCTGTGGACGCGCTCGGAGTACCTGGACAAGGGCGCCGACTTCGGCCACACGCTCTGGGCCATCCATCCCAATGGCGATCATCCCGAGCTGGTCTTCGGCAACGATACCCCCTACTGCTACGGCCATGGCGCGCGAGGTGCCTGACAGCCAGGAAATCGTCTGCACGATCATCTCCCACGGCGATCACCAGGGGCCGATCGCGCTGATCGATCCCGGCAAAGGTCGATACAACACCGCCGCCATCACCAGCATCACTCCGGACACCCGGCCGCAGTACCAGATGGACCGGTCTCACTACGAGACCTTCCGCGATCCCGAGCCAATCTCGCGCGACCATTTCCTGGTCAGCTCACAGTCCCGGCCGACGGCCGCACTGGGGCTTGTATGTCATCGATCGTTTCGGAAACCGCGAGTTGCTTTATCTCGATCCGTTGATCAGCAGCCTGCGGCCCTCTCTGTTGCGCGCTCGCCCGCGCCCCCCGGTGCTGCAGGAGAAAACTCACAATCCCTTGCTGGCGCAACAGGGGCTCGGCCAATTCACGATCCAGGACGTGTACGAAGGCCTCGGCTCGACGGTGGCCCACGGCCAGGCGAAATATCTGGAGGTTTCCCAGGAGGTGCCGGCTCCCCTGAAGAAACTTGCCGACGGCGAATTTCGGTCCTCGCATCCGGGCTTTCAGGATTACTACGCCACGCCGGTCCATCTGGTGACAGGCCCTGCCGAAAGTTATACCACCCGAACCGCCAACGCGCTCGAGCCCCACGCCTTCCGGCAAGGGAGCGCCGCCCCGGCGACGAACGGAGCAGTCACCGTCACCGAACGCGACGGTTGGCCCAGCTATGTGGCCAAGGCGGTGTTGGGCACGGTTCCCATCGCCGAGGACGGTTCGGTGAACTTTACCGCCCCATCCGGCAAGGTGCTGTATTTCCACCTGCTCGACGAGCACTTCAATGAACTGCAACGCATGCGCAGCGTGGTCCAGCTTCAGCCGGGCGAACAGCGTAGTTGCATCGGCTGCCACGACGAACGACGCGGCGCGCCGCTACGGCAAGCCGGTCTGGCGCTCACCCGGCCGGTGCGGGCGCTCACCCCGCCACCTTGGGGCGCCGTGCCCTTTGATTACGAACGGGTCGTCCAGCCGGTTCTGAACGCAAACTGCGTCCGCTGCCACGAACCCAAGTCGGACGCGAAACCAGATCTTCGGGGCACCCTCGACGCCAACCGCGTGCCCGCTTCCTACCGCTCGCTGATCGCGGGAGGATGGGTGCATTACTTCGACTGGCATTACGGCTCGCGCCATTTCAAGGCGGAACCGCTTTCCTTCGGCACGCTTCAGAGTCGCCTGTTCACGGTGCTGGCGGACCAGCAGCACCAGACCGTCACCCTCAAGCCCGATGATCTGCGTGCGCTGAAGGCCTGGATCGACCTGAACTGCCCTCTCTGGCCGGACTATCAATACCGGCCAGAGCGTCCGCTGGAACCGATCGCCACGATACCGGACCCACCGGGTACAGGCGAACGGCTTGCTCGGGCTATGGGGGCAGTCGAGCGGGAATAGTTGCTACGATCAGATCACCTTGGAGCAACCCACCCCCATGCCGACTACGTTGCCCTGAAGCTCAAAACGTCTTCACGGCCAAACGAGCTTTGAAGTAGCAACCTCCCAACGCACCCAAAGAACGCTATGACGCTTGCTCAAATCCGGATTCCTGCTCGCGGCGACGTCGTGCGCCATATCCTTGGCTGGGCCGGCGCGGTGGCACTGGCCGGCAGTGGCATGAACGCGGCCGAGACCCCGCCGGAGCCTTCTCTCACCCCGACCGCGCACCGGGAACTGCTTCTCAGCGGTGACGACTGGCAACTTGTCTCGTCCACGCCGGGACAAGGCTCGTCACGTCGGGCTTTTGCGGCAGGTTATCCCGATGCTGATGCCATCAGCGCGATTGTGCCGGGTGACATTCATTGGGACTTGGAGCGGTCGGGAAAAGTGCCCCCGATCTTTTGCGGAACCAACAGCCAGCTCATCGGCTGGGTGGCGGGCAAAGAATGGTGGTACCGGAAGCAATTTGTTACTCCCGCCGGTTGGAAGGGAAAGCGTGTCGCCCTCCGCTTCGAGGGGGTTGATTATCTGGCCGAAGTTTGGTTGAACGGGCAGCCTCTGGGACAGTCACGAGGGTCAGTTCACTCCGTTTGAATTCGAGGTGGCCGAAGTCCTGCACCCCGGAGAAACCAATGTGTTGACGGTGCTCATTCATCCGGCGCCGGCGCTCGTGCGTGACGCCATTGCCCGCGGCGCCGGCGAATGGCCCGTCATGACGGCGATGCGCCAAGCGTATCCGCGGTGGAAATGCCCGACCAATGCCGGTTGGGATTGGGGCGCCAAAATCATCACCATGGGCATCTGGAAAGAGGTCAAGTTGATCGCATCCGATGGCGTGCGGCTCTCGAACCTGATCGTGCAACCCAGCCTTTCCGCTCCCTATGACCGCGCCCGGTTGCACACTCAAATGGAGATCAGCAGCTCAGCACACACGCCGATTGAACTTGTCGCTCAAGTTCACTGCCTGACCGTGCCGGATTCGCCAATCGTCGCGACGCAGGTCGTCAACATGGCCTCCACGGAACACCGCGCCACCATGAGTGTAGCGGTGCCCCACCCGCGCTTGTGGTGGCCCAACGGCTATGGCCAGCAACACCTCTACCAACTCACGGTTACCGCGCGTCCCCTCGGAGGCGACCGGGAACTCGACCGGATCGCCACCACCTTCGGCATTCGTGACCTGCAAATGTTGCCCAATCCCGAGTCACCGGACAATCAAGTCTATATCGACTACACCACCGATCGCGCTGTCTCTCACAAACTGCCTCAACCGCCGCCCGAACGGCGCTACCTGATCCAGATCAACGGACGCCGTATTTTCGGCCGGGGCGGCAACTGGATTCCTTGCGACCTGCTCTATGGCCGGCCCCGCGGTGCGTTTTACGAGCGCCTCATTCGGCAGGCGGCGCAGGCCAACTTCAATCTCTTCCGCATGTGGGGCGGTGGTTTGATCGAGAAGCCGGAGTTTTACGAACTCTGTGATCGCTATGGCATCATGCTGTTCCAGGAATTCCCCAATGCCGGAGCGCGGTTGCCGGAAACCGACGAAGCCCTGGCCATTGCGGCGGAGGAAACCCGGCAGATTCTCCCGCTCCTGATCAATCATCCCTGCATCGTCCGTTACGGCGGCGGCAACGAGTGGTACCGCAATGCCGAGAACAGCCGGCAAATGGCCCAACTCCGGCGCATCTGCCACGAACTGGATCCAACCCGACCCTTCCATGATCCCGACCCGGAATGCATCGCGCAACGTCATGGGCCACACGGCTACGACTGGGCGCAACATTACCGGACCTACAATACCGGCTATCCCTTGACTGCCGGGCCCGACAATCCGCTCGAATGGACGGAATACGGTGCCTCGGGGGCCGCGTCGGTCGAAACTCTACGCCAGATCATTCCCACCGAACATCTCTGGCCCATTCAACCGTCCGATCCCTACTGGGGCTGGCACAAGGCATTCGGCGCTTATGGAGCGGACAACTGGATGGCCTCCGCGCAGTATCATCATCTGTTCGGCGATTTGCCGGACTTGGAAACAACCGTGCGTTGCAGCCAGTTCGTCCAGGCTGAAGCGTTGCGCTACGCCGACCAGGCCATGCGCCGGTTCCAATGGCACCGCAGCGCCTGTGCGTCGTGGACGTATAACGAACCTTGGCCCAATGCTGCTCATGGCTGCATCGTCGAATTCTACGGCCGGCCCAAGATGGCTTACTATTACACCGGCAATGCGTATGCACCGGTGGACGTAAGCGCGGAATACGATTCGTTGCTCTGTCAGACGGAAGTTCCTTTTCCGTTAAAACTATTTGTGACCAGCACGCGCGCGGACCGGCTTCAAGGCTGCCAGTTCATTGCCCAGGCTGTGGACGTCCAAGGCCGGGAATACGCAAAAACGAACTGGACGCTGGCGGTTGTGCCAGACGCAACACTGCCTGTAGGAACGTGGAACCTGAATGTGCCCGCCGAGGCAAAGAACAGCGTCGTTCTGGTCCAATTGCGTCTGCTCAATACCAAAGACTCCGAGTTGGCCGCCCAGACCTACACTTTTGGCGTCGTGGGCCATGAGTCCCCTAACCAAGCTGATCCACTCAAAGTCCCCACTCTCTCCGCTGATGGTCGTCGCAATCTGGCGCTGCGGCCGGGCGCCAAGGCGGCGGCTTCGTCGGTCATTGCGGGTTACGCCATCCATCAAATCGCCCATCTCAACGACGGTTGGTACGGCAACAGCGCCAGTTGGATTGCGGGTGAATCTCCCGCGTGGGCGGAGATCGATCTGGGTACCAACGCGCTCATTTCCCGGGTGTGCGTCGGCAATGATCACACGCGCAAGTTCACCGATCGCGGGACGGCGGAGTTTCGGATTCTTGTGGCCACGCAACGGAGCGAGCATTCCAATGCCGCCTCATGGAAAACGGTTGCGCATTACCAAGGCGACCCGCTCCAAGGAACCAAGGTTTTCGATCTTGATCCTGTCGAAGCGCGTTGGATTCGGATCGACATCATCAAAGGTACGGAGGCGCGAATTGATGAAATTGAAGTGTACGCCGCCGAGCCATTTACTGGCGACCGCGCCGTGGCGGAAGCGGCCGCCGTGCGTGGACCGGCTCCGGCACCTTCACCCAGTGCCCAACACGCTGGTTATCTGCGCCCCCTTTTGACGGCTCCGACCACCGGCCTTGAGCTTTCGCTCGACGATGGAAAACCCGTGTCCCGATATGGCTCGGCGTCACGCGTGTTCAAAGCCAAAATTCGTAACCGCAGCGCTGTTCCGGCCCTGTTCGTGGCGCTCGACCTAGATCCGGTGGATGGCGTTGAAGGCCAGTTGAGTGACAATTATTTCACCCTGCTGGGAAACGCGGCGAAGACGGTGGAGATTATGCTCATCGGTTCGCCACCAACTACAGGAAATCCCGCGCGCTTGCGCTTGCGCGCCAGAGCCTGGAATTCGGCCGAAGTTTCCCAAATGGTAGTTGCCACCGTTCCGCCACCGGCGGAGCCGGCAATTCCGTATGGCGTGGCCACCAATGTTTGGCCGGAGCCGTTTGGAAACCATCGCGCCCGCATTCGCGTCGATCACCCGGCCGACGCCGTTTGGGTCCATCTGCCGTGGCGGCGACGCGACTTGGATCCGGAAAAGAAGAATGTGGTGGTAGTGGACTTAACGACAGGGCAGACCATCACAAACGTTGTGTGCGCCCAGATACACCGCGAATTTGGCGACTTGGTTTTTCAGCCGGTGACGGTGCCGGGCGAGTATGGAGTTTATTACTTGCCCTGCAAATACACCGGTTCCAGTTACTTCCCCAATACCGTTTATGATGCGCCGGTGGAAACCGCCGATGCGGCGTGGAAAGAGCGTTGGGAACTGACTCCAGCCGGTTTGGCCGCCGGGCACTGGCAACGACTTCCCCGCGCCCACGTGCTCCAATTCGAAGCCCGCAGCGAATTCCATCGCTTCGATCCCATGGAAGTCATTGCCACGCCGGATGAAATCCAATCGCTCCTGGCACAACATTCGGAGCGAGATTATCTCCTGTTTCCTGAAGACCGCCGATTTCCGATCCGCATGACCGATGACATACCGCTTCGCTGGGTGACCAACCGGCTGACCGGTTCGTTTGCCGGCAACGTCCGGCCCGGCGAGTTCTACACGTTCCAGGTTGGGCTTTATGCCGCCCGCCGTTCGGTGAAGAATGTTCGCGTCACTTTCAACGATTTGGTTTCCGCTGACGCAAAGATGATTTCCGCCTCCGCGCTACGGTGTTTCAACCTTGGCGGAACCAACTGGCTGGGACGCCCATTCACCAAGCAGGTCAACGTTCCGCAGGGGAAAGTCCAGGCGCTCTGGTTTGGGGTGCAGATACCGCCCAAAGCATCCGGATTATACACCGGTATGGTGCGCTTGAGCGCTGACGAACTGGTGGAAATGGACCTCAAGCTTCAACTCACCATCGAAGGGAAACCGCTCGCCGACGCCGGCGACAGCGAGTTGTGGCGACAGTCACGGTTGCGATGGCTCGATTCGACCATTGGGCTGGATGACGACGTGGTTTCGCCTTATGCGCCTGTGAAGATCAACGGTCGAACTCTCACCGTGATGGGCCGCAACGTGACGTTGGCAGACACCGGGTTGCCCTCCGTCCTCTCGAGCACTTTCACGGAGGCGGTGGACAGTATCGAGGGAGCGGAACGGCTGATTCTGGCCCGGCCAATGGCGTTTGTGGTGGCAACACCGGACGGCGCGGTCGCTTGGCAGGGCGGCAGCCCGCGCATCACCGCACGTCACCCCGGTTCGGTGAGTTGGGAATCGGAAAGTGCCGGAGCGGATCTGAAAATGCGGTGCCAGGGAAAGCTGGATTGCGACGGCTATATCAATTACACGGTCACGCTCCGCGCCCGGCGGGAAACCGATGTCAACGATGTGCGGCTGGAAATTCCGTTCCGGAGCGAGGTGGCAAAATACATGATGGGCCTCGGGTGCAAAGGTGGTAAACGCCCAAGCGCGTGGCAGTGGAAGTGGGATATCAATCGCGCCAACAACGTCGTGTGGCTCGGTGACGTCAATGCCGGATTGCACTGCAAACTCAAAGGCGCTGGAGGATGTGTGGGAATTGTACAATTTGAAATCCTCCGGGGTGCCGGATAGCTGGAGCAACGGCGGTCAAGGCGGTTGCTCGCTCAAGGAAGAATCGCCGGAGGTCGTGCTTCTGCGGGCTTACACGCGGACCCCGCCGGCTTCAGCCAGACCAGGAATTGACGTTTCGTTTCGGGCTGATGGTCACACCGGTGAAGTCGCTCAATCCGGCGCATTGGAATTGGCGTTACTGGCACGCCTACTCGCCGGTGGAAGAAGTGGCCCGCAACGGAGCCAAGATCATCAACCTTCATCACGCCAACGAGTTGAATCCGTATATCAATTACCCGTTCCTGGCCCTCAACAAGCTCAAGCCCTACGTGGAAGCAGCGCATCGCCTGGGCATCAAGGTCAAGCTTTACTACACCATTCGCGAGTTGAGCAATCACGCGGTTGAACTGTGGGCGCTGCGCAGCCTGGGTGACGAAGTGTATCGAGATGGACCGGGCTTCCGCCTGGCCGACCAGTTTGTCTCGCAATCCGCCGACCAAGGAGATCATACCACCGGCAACGCCTGGCTCTGCGAACATTTGATCACCGATTATGTGCCTGCCTGGCACCATCGATTCGGCCCGGGCGACTGGGACGCCGCGATTGCGACCACCGGCCTGTCGCGCTGGCACAATTACTATCTCGAGGGTATGGCCTGGCTCATCAACTCGGTGGGCGTGGATGGCATTTACCTGGACGGCATCGGTTACGACCGCGAAATCATGAAGCGCCTGCGCAAAGTGATGAACCGGGCCCGGCCCGGTTGCCTGATCGACTTCCACTGCGGCAACCATTACTTACCGCAATACGGGCTGAACAACATTGCCAACCAGCACCTCGAACATCTGCCTTACATTGACAGCCTTTGGCTGGGCGAAGGCTTCAACTACAACGAGAGTCCCGAATACTGGCTGGTGGAGTTGTCAGGAATTCCCTTTGGCTTGTTCGGGGAAATGTTGGGCGTCGGCAATCCCTGGCGCGGCATGCTCTATGGCCAAAGCAATCGGCTGCCTTATGGCGGAGGCGATCCGCGTCATCTTTGGAAAGTCTGGGACCAGTTTGGGATCCAAGACGCCCACATGCTGGGTTATTGGACAACGGCTTGCCCCGTCAAAACGGATCGCGCGGATGTGCTGGCTACCGCTTACGTTAAACCGGGAAAAATGTTGATTGCCCTCGCCAGTTGGGCGAAGGAGACAACAGCGGTTCATCTGCGTTATGATTGGTCGGCATTGGGATTGGATCCGAGTCGCGCCAGCCTGCGCGCTCCGGCTATCCCAGGTTTCCAGGAGGAACGCGAATTCAAATCCGATGCGGCAATCGCGGTGCCGCCCGGACGCGGTTGGTTGATCCTTCTCCAGGAACAATCGGAATAAGACGTCAGGATTCCGCCGATCAAGCCAGCACGTCC
>CAWBHS010000097.1:0-41825 GCA_963788655.1 uncultured Verrucomicrobiae bacterium
TGGGCACGACGGCGTTACGAAAAGCACTTCGTCAGCAAGCTTACGGATGCGGACGGGGAACAGCAGGAAACCCAACCCTGGATCCACACCGCGGCAGATTGTGGTTACCTGACCGAGGAAGCGGCCAGGAGCCTGAACGGCGCCCTGGCTGAACTTGGCCGCAGGTTGAACTCGATGATCGAAAAAGCCGCCTCCTTTTGTGGCGAACCTTCCTTTACGCTGAGCAAATCCACCGTTTCATACTTCAACACCACTGATGACCGATGACCGATGACCGATGACCGATGACCGATGACCGATGACCGATGACCGATGACCGATGACCGATGACCGATGACCGATGACCGATGACCGATGACCGATGACCGATGACCGATGACCGATGACCGATGACCGATGACCGATGACCGATGACCGATGACCGATGACCGATGACCGATGACCGATGACTGATCACTGATGACCGATGACTGATGACTGATGACTGATCACTGATCACTGATCACTGATCACTTCCAGAAAAGACCGCGCTATGAATCGTAAACCAAAGACCTCCGTCGCCCCCGCCGAGTTGCGCCGCCGCGCCGAAGCCCAGTTGCGGAAGCGACAGAGGAACCAGCAGTCAGAGGTCAACAAGCAGAGGTCGGCTCCCGACACCCAGCGATTGCTTCATGAGCTGCAAGTCCACCAGATTGAGTTGGAGATGCAGAACGAGGAACTGATCCGGGCCCACGCCCAGGCGCAGGCGAGCGCCGAAAAATTCTCGGACCTGTACGACTTCGCGCCGATCGGCTATGTGAGTTTGGATGACCGCGGCCAGATCCGGGAGCTGAACTTTGCCGCCGCCAAACTGCTGGGCAAACCGCGGGGGAAACTGGCCGGCACGCTCCTGCTGGAGAGCGTGGCCCCGTCGCACCGGGCTACGTTTCGGCAGCACCTGCTGGCCGCGGCCGCCGCGGAAGCCAACGTAACCGCCGAGGTGGACCTGGCGGTGGCCGACGGTCGCGTGGTGCCCATCCAGCTTTGCACCAATTATCGCCGGGATACCTCCAGCCTAACCGCGCAGTACCTGATGGCGCTCACCAATATCACCGAGCGCAAGCAAGCGGTGAAAATCCGCGAGCGGAATGTCGAACTGGAAGCGCGGGTCCGTGAACGCACGGCGATCATTCAGCAGATGGCCATCGAACTGACCCTGGCCGAGCAGCGGGAGAAGATCCGACTGGCCCAACACCTCCACGATCATCTGCAACAACTGCTGGCGGGTGCCCGGTATCTCCTCGATGTGGCCCGCCAGGACGCCTCGGCCCAGGCGCAGGGGACGCTCCGGAAATTGGACGCTGCCCTCTCGCAGTCCATCGACGCCTCCCGGACGCTGGCCGTGGAACTCTGCCCGCCCATTCTGGCCCAGGAGGGCTTGGCGGCGGCGTTGACCTGGCTCGGCCGTTGGATGCGGGAAAAATATGGCCTCAGTGTGCGCGTAACGGCCCGGCCGATCCCGGCTTCGCTGCCGGAGGAGTTGGAGATCCTAATGTACCACGCCGCGCGGGAATTGCTGCTCAACGTCGTCAAGCACGCCCAGGTGAAGTCCGCGCGGGTGGACCTGGCTTGGGAGGACATGCAGGCGAAACTCGTGATCAGCGACCAAGGGAAGGGCTTCGATCCCGCCAACCTGCCGACGATCGCCTCATCCGCAAGCCAGTTTGGCCTGTTCGCATTGCGCGAGCGTCTCCGCCTCTTGGGCGGCCAAGTGGAGATTGAAAGCGCGCCGGGCCGGGGCAGCCGTTTCACGCTACGGGCGCCACTGGAGCCGACCGTTAAACCCTCAAAACGAGGAAAGACCAAAACAACCTCATGAAATTGCCAAAGTCCAGGGTTTCCCCCGCCGAGTTGCGCCGTCGCGCGGAAACCCGGTTGCGCGACCGGCGGAGGAACCAGGGAGAAACGGTTGCCGACGAGCGGTCGGCGACCGACTCCCACCGCCTGGTCCATGAATTGCAGGTTCACCAGGTGGAAATGGAGATGCAGAACACGGAGCTGCAGGAAGCCCGGGACCGGATGGAGGTGCTGCTCGATAAATACACCGATCTCTACGACTTCGCCCCGGTGGGCTATTTTTCCCTGGATGAACAGGGCCGGATCCTGGAAGTGAACCTGACCGGCGCCGCCTTGCTGGGCGTCGAACGATCCCGGCTCATTAACCGGTCCTTCCCGCGCTTTGTGGTCCCGACGAGCCGGCCGGCCTGGCGGGCCTTTCTGGACCACGTCTTCGCCGGGGCTGGCAAACAAGTCTGCGAGGCGGAACTGCGGAAGGAAGACGGCGGCACGTGTTGGGCCGATTTCCACGCCGCGTCCGCCGTCTCGCTCAGCAGTCCGCGCCAATGGTGCCGGGTGGCGGTGTCGGACATTACCGTCCTCAAGCGGGCGAAGGAAGTGCAACGCCGCATGGAGGCGCTGGCGGTCGCGAACCGGGAACTGCGGCGGGAGATCGTCCGGCGCCAGGCGGTGGAGGCCGCCCTCAAGAAGAGCGAACAACACCAGAGCCAGATGTTGGAACAAGCGCACCAGATGCAGGCGCAGTTACGGCATTTGTCCCATCGCATTCTGCAAGCACAGGAGGAAGAGCGGAAGCGCATCAGCCGGGAGCTGCACGATGACATCACGCAAACCCTGGTGGGCATCAACGTTCACCTCGAAACCCTGGCCCGGGCCGGCGCGATCAATCCCCGGGGGCTCAAACAGAAGATCGTCCGCACGCAACGGCTGGTGGAGAAGTCGGTGAACATCGTGCATCGGTTCGCCCGGGAGTTGCGCCCGACCGCGTTGGACGACTTGGGATTGATTCCCGCGCTCCACACGTTCATGAAAGAGTTCACCAAGCGGACGGGCATTGGCGTTCATTTCACGACGTGCGCTTCCGGCCGGATTGACGAATTGGACAATGCCACGCGCACGGTGCTTTATCGCGTCGCCCAGGAAGCGCTGACCAACGTCGCCCAACACGCGCACGCCAGCCGGGTGCAAGTGAACCTTCGGAAATTATCGACCGCGCTGCACCTGGATATTACGGACAACGGCAGATCCTTCGCGGTGGAACGGGTGCTGCACCCCAAAAAGAATCAACGCCTGGGCCTGCTCGGGATGCGGGAGCGGATTGAAATGGTCGGCGGCAACCTGAGCATCGAATCCACCCCCGGCCAGGGCACCACCATCCGGGCGCAGATTCCTTTCGGAACCAACCCGGCGCGGAAGAGCCGATCAAGCCGCTGACGCCAGACATTGATAATCTATGAAACAGACCACGCCCATAGAACGCATCACGGTTCTGCTGGCGGATGACCACACGGTGGTCCGCGAAGGCCTCCGGACCTTGTTGGAAGCCGAAGGGGACATCACGGTCATCGGCCAAGCGGAAACCGGCCGCCAGGCGGTGGACCTGGCCCGAAAACTTCGTCCCGCCGTGGTGGTGATGGACATCGCGATGCCGGTGCTCAACGGACTGGAAGCCACCCGGCAACTCCTCAAAGCCGTTCCCGGCACGAAGGTGCTGATTCTCTCGGCCCACAGTGATGACGCCTACGTCGAGCAAGTGATGGCGTTGGGCGCGGCGGGTTACCTGCTCAAACAAACCTCCGCCCATATTCTGGCCCGCGCGGTCCGGGAAGTTCAAAAAGGGAACCATTTCTTCAGCCCTTCGATAGCCCGGCGGCTACCCAATCAAAACGCGTCGGCACCGGACCAGGAGAAATCGGGCAAGCATAAGGGCGTCCGGCTGAGTTCGCGCGAAGTGGAAGTGATCCAACTGATCGCCGAGGGCCAGGCCAACAAACAGGTCGCGGCGGAATTGGGCATCAGCGTGAAAACCGTCGAGAAACACCGGCAGCGGCTCATGGAAAAGCTCAACATCCACGACACCGCCGGCCTCACCCGCTACGCCATCGCCGTGGGCATCATCGAAAGCAGTGTCCAGTTGACCATTCTGTAGCCCCTGCCCGTTGGGTCAGGGGGGGCACGGCCTCGGCCGGTTCTTGGTGTTTGGTCATTGAAACGCTTTAGAGCCTGTTTTAAAATTGGGCGAGGTTCTGCGGTGAGAGATTTTGGACGCGGGCGAGGCGGCGAGGTCCGCGCATCCCCGCAGTGGGCTGTAAGGATCGAGCCAACGAAGCCCACGTTCAAAAGACCCGCCGCCCTGCGGGTTTTCGCGGAAAAGGCCGGCTGGCTTCGTTGCTCCTCAGTCACAGACCGCTGCGGGTATGCTCCTTCGTCGCGCCTCGCCAGCCGGCCTTTTCCGCGAAAACAGGACCGCGCCGAATTTTAAAACAGGCTCTTAGCCGTATCAATTCAGTAGCTGGTGCTGCGATGAGGCAGTTCGGCGTGGTAGGACAGGCGTCTCGCCTGTCTCGAATAGCCCAAGGCATCCTCACCGTTTGATGACATAGAAATACTCGCGGCGCCGTGATACAAGTTGTTGGTTTGCACTCGTTCGGGACAGGCGGGACGCCTGTCCTACTGAATAGTCACGGCTTAGGCGAGAAACCTTACCCAGCCAATAGGACCAAGAACCAGGGACCAGGGTGCAGCAAATGACCAGCCCCGGATGCCCGGCTTCCCAGAACCACGGAAGGCCGGCCCACTACGCCCTTGTCCCGGCACTGGCGGGCTGGATTCTGGCCATGCTTTGGTCATTCGAGATTGGATCCGGGTTAACACTCCAGCGACCCTTTTTGGAATACACACCAATTTGCCGGGTGAGGGCACCCGGCCTACAGGAAAAAACCGCGTAGTTTTGTAGGCCGGTGCCCCCCCCGGCGGATTTTTCGAAAGGGTCGCTGTAGGGTTAAGCTCACCGTCGCACGTTGGTGCCGTGGCGAGTGGTCAGTTCATAGCTAAACTCTTGTTTCTCGCGCGGTTTGAGCGGCACGACAAACTTCACGGTGTCGGCATCCACCTTGTCATAGTTGGCCGCAGTGACCATGTCCCAGTCGCCCGGAAAATTGCGGCGGATATCCAGCATCACCGGAATTTCCCGTGAGTTCTGCACTTCAATCATCCAGTTTTCCCGGGTGGTCCAACCCTTCACGTTGCCCTCCGCATCAAACGCAATGTCCGTCTTCTCCCAATTCATGAGCGTGGGTTTGACCAGCACTTCCTCGTCGGCCCCCAATTCCATTTCAACATATTCGTCGATGGGAATGTATTTGACGCGGGTGCTGCCCACATAAGCGTAGAGTTGGTCGTCGCTCACCAGGCGGAACGCTTTGACGGCGCCATCGGGCAACGGTTCCTGGCCCAGTTTGCTGGCGACGGAATTGGTGAACTGGTAAAAGCGGATGACCTGGTCGCCCCAACGTTCCTTTTCGAATTTGTAGTAGCTGGTGATGGGCACTTCGCTGGCTTTGAACGAGGGCAGCCGTTTGGACCAACCGTTGGGAATGGTGTCGCGCCCCTCGACCGTGTAGAGGAAGTACTCGGACACCCCTTCTTTAACGATTTTTTTGGGGCGCCTCGAGGCGGCTGAATCCGCTTTCGCAAAAGCAGCCAGAGTCGCCGTCTCGATACGAATCCCCGCCGCTTCAGCCGCAGGTTCCTCGGTGCGCGGCGGTTGGCCGGGTCGTCCTTGTTGGGCCAGCTTTTTGATTTCCTCCACCAGGCGGATCACCCCGACCACCAGCCGTATCTGGGCCTTATCGTAGTCTTCGCCGCTGTGGTTGGTCACGCGCACATGACCCGCCAGGGCCATGGTTTTCTCGTTGCGGGCGGCTTCCGCCACGTAATCGGCGGACCAATTGATCCCGCTGGTGAAGTAACGAATTTCCACCAGCACTTCCCCGGCAAACTCGCTCCGGATTCGCCATTCCAGGGTGTTGTTGACGCGCGGAGGGAAGCTGACATCCAACACCTCCACTGCGTCGGCATGACTCAACGCGTGGAACTCGACGCTGGTTGGATCAATGAGCGTGTTCGCCCAGGAAAACTCGAGGCGATTCAGGCCCTGGCGAAAGGTCAACACGCGCGTTTCCTTGACCAGGGTCAGGTCCGCCGAATTGTAAATGGTCAACTGCACTGAATCCCGCTCGGGCAAGGTAACCACGTTGATCCGGGCGGGAACAGAAACTGGCAGGAGAACGCCCAGGAGCACCCCGCTCCACAGCCGCAGGGCCGGGAGCCGAGGAATTGATCGGAGCAATCGTTTCATCACAATTGGGTTAGACGCTGTCATTGACAAAGTGCTCCCGATTTGAAGCAGATTCTTTTCGTCAACACCACGTTGCAGGAAGACTGATTTGCTCCGGCCAATCTTCATCCTGATCTCCGGTTTAGCCGTCCTTGGTTGGATACGGATCGCCTTGGTTCACGGCATTGACAGTGATGGCGATGAGAAAGGCTTTGAACGGGACCGGTGCCAGCCCCTTGCTGCGAAGTTGAGGGAGCGAATTGCCAGGTCAATGTTGGGGCGTAGCGCCGCGGCGCGGTCCCACGATCCTGATCAGCGCAAACCGTCAAGAGTGTGGACGGCTCCACTTCACCGCCAAGGCACGAAGAGCGCAAAGGCTGCTGGCAAATACCCTTTGCGCTCTTCGTGCCTTGGCGGTGAATCAGCTTCTCCACTCGCCTACGATGTTGGAAGTCGATATTCGCGCCATTTGGTTTACGACTACGCGTCCTTCAGCCATCGCCGTGACAGTGGCGAAGTGATCCAAGCCTTCGGAATTGAAGCTGAAGAATGGATGAAGCGTCATAACAAACATGTCTTTCACTGCATTCAGAAAATGGTTGGCCGGCCTGCTGGCTGGCGGCTTGCTCTTGGGCGGGGCGTATTCTGCTTGGGCCGTCGAACGGTGGGGCCTTTACGAAGCGGCCTTCCCAGGCCCGACAACCGGCAAACCTTATCTCGAAGTCCAATTGTCCGCCACGTTCAACCAAGGCCTCCGGCACCTTACTGTGCCCGGCTTCTGGGATGGAGGTGGCAACTACAAGCTCCGCTTCATGCCGCCAACGACAGGTGAGTGGCGCTATGGAACCGGCAATTTTAGTGCCACGATGAGCAGCTACGGGCTGGATCGACAGTTCCGCGGCGAAATCCGCGGGCTGCAAATCTACGGCAGTCGCATGTCTGCGCGGGGGGCGCTAGTGGCGAAAGAGTTCACTCAACAAACCGGTGATTCGGCGGGATCACAGAGATGAAGCCAGAATCGCCGATCCTTTTCGGGCTTCGGATTCTAGCCGCGTAGCCTTCGCTGGATGCGCTGCCAATGGGTGCCGTGCCAGAAGAGCTTGCCGCAGGCCTCGCACACGAAATAGTCATCCAGCCAGCGAAACGTGCGGGGCGGAATCCGTTCGCGCATGGCTTCCTTGCTCACGGGATTCAGTTTGCCGCCGCAGGCCATGCAACGGGTTTCCCGCAAGGGTAGCTTCAGTTCTTCGAGGATGGCAGTCAGTTGGTCGAACGGTTTCATGGTCGGCGGCACAAAGACCGCCGGCACGATGGCGTCACGGAGAAGACGGCGCTCCATCAACATGCTGTCCGTGGTCAGAATGGTTTCGTTTCCTTCTTGGGCTTCGCGCACCAGATCATCGTCGTCGATGTCGGGAATCCAGCGCGCCTCATAACCCGCGGCGCGAATCCAGCGTGCCAAGCCGCCCAAGCCCGCATCGCATAGAAAACGCGGTGGTTGTGCGGGTGGGCAGGGTGCGTCGCCCAAAACCACCGTCGAGTTCTCCGCTCGTTGCCATTGCCCCAGGCGTCCGCGGGCGCGTCTCCAAACCTGTTCCAGCGCCTGCGCCTCGGAAAGGTGGTGATATGCCTGGGCGAGTTCCGTCTGCCGCGCGAACCAGTCCATGCCCTGATCAAGCTGACGCGCGCCCAGATGCCGCAGCAGTTGGCGGAACTTCGCTTCGTAGGCTTTTCGAATGCGGCCCATGGGGCAATCGTTTCGCTACCACCCTGCCATTGCCGCCAGTCGGCTGAAGGCTTCTTTCTGCGTCTCCGGCGAAAAATGGTTGTAATCGTCCAGCACTTGGAAGTGCAGGTGATCGGGGGCGCTCAGCAGTTCAAACACTTTGGCCGCTTCGTCCACGCACGTTTCCACATCGGCCAACGTGGCCTGGTAATCGATCCGCGGCGCAATCACCGCGACTTTGCGCGGCGCGATCATGGCCAGCACTTCGTGGTAGTCGTACGGAATGCGAGCTTCATGGCCGACAAACGCGGCCAGGCATGGTTCCAACGGCAGCCAGCGCGACCAGCGCGCCACGCCGCCGGTCCCCTTGTCCAATGTATCCAGGCGCATCGGCGTAAAACCGGCCACCGACACGACCCCGGCAATTCGATCATCCAATGCCGCCGCGTGCAACGCCGTCATGCCGCCGGTCCCATAGCCCAACAGGTAAATGCGCTGGCGGTCGATGAACGGGAGTTTTCGCAATGCTTCCTCCGCCGCCAGCGTGTCTTCAACCATCTTCCCCAACAGCGACCAATATGGGTAGCGGAAATAAAAATGCCGCACTTCCTCAAGGCGGGAACCGTTGCCGATCTGGTCGAAAGCAAACACGGCAAAGCCGCGCTGGGCCAGGGCGATGTGCGGCAGTTCGCCGCGCCGGTAGCCGGGCACATAACCGTTCGACACGGAAATCGGGTGCAACCAGATGACCGCCGGCAGCTTGCGGTTGGCCTGGTCAGCATTGGTTGGGAAATACAAATCCCCCGCGATGTAATTGCCGAAATTCAAACTCCGTTTCTCCAGCGACGGCGGCACTCGATCACGGCCGAGCAACTTCGCCAGGGGCGGCTTTTCCGCGCCGTAAGTGCCGGCGCCCGTTTCGACAAACGGCGGCGCCTGGCCGAGGGCCCAGAGGATGCGCCCGCGGACTTCGCGGCGTTTATCGAGCCACTGTGCCGGGAACATGATCTTCGTCGCGTTGGTTCCGACCAGCAGGTTCTTCAAATCGTTGGTCGGAAAGGTCAAGGGATCGAGCTTCACGTCACTGACCTTTTGCCACAGGTCATACGTGGGAAAGATGGCCACGTCCGGCAATGTGTAGGGCGCCCGGCCAAACACCGCGTCCAACCAGTCCAGATAGCTCTCGATGTCCTCGGCGCGTGTTTCATGGCCGCCGGGACGGTAGCGCAAATTGAGCAGTCCGCCCTTGCCGAGCAACGCATAGACCCGCAGGGCGGAATAAAAGGTTTGTTCGATGGCCCAAATACTTTCCACGCTGTCATTGAGCGCCGAGGAAATCAGGCAGGGCCGCGGCGCAATGCAGGCGATGAGTTCCGGCTGATCAATGGGCAGCTTGTTTTCGCGTCCGGTGAAGAACCGCAGACGCGGATGAAACCAGTCGGGAAAAACGCGCGTAATCATTTCAATGCCTTCGCCGAATTGGGCTTCGGAGAAGAACCGCCAGGAACACGCGCCACCCGCGCCCGAGCTACTGGCGATGACTGCGTTGATCCGCTGATCCATGGCCGCCGCAATGAGGGAGGTCTTGCCGTTGCGCGAATGGCCGGCCAGCGCGATCTGGTTCGTGAGCACCATGGGCAAGTGATACAGGTAATCGATACATCGACTGGCGGCCCAGGCGCGACGGGTCAGCTTGGTCCAGTCCTCGTTCGGCCAAAGGGGCGGCCAAGCGGCGGTATCATCGCGCGAATCAGCCCCCGCGTACACACAACCAATGTAACCGCGGCTCACTGCGACCAGGGCCCAACTGCGGTGCGTGTCCTGCGTGATGAACACCGGGAACGGACCGGGCCCTTTCGGGATCATCACTTCCAGGTGCAACTTCGCGGCGTGATTTGTGCCGAATTCGAGCGTCACGTCATCAATGAAGGCGCCGGGCTCGGCCCGCGATTTGATGTCCGCCGGACGGACGTTCATGGGCGAAGGCGGGAACGAGCCGGTCACATAGTATTGAAATAACTTGAGCAGTTCCTGGCGGCGCCGGGGCCAATCGTCTTTCTTGACTTCATAACCGTTAGCAAATCGCAACGGGTCCGGCAGAAACGGCACGCTCGGCATTGCGTCGAAGTCCGGGGGGAGTTCCTTCGTTTGGTCGAGCCATTTTTCCCACGGCGGGCTGGGAGGGAGCATCGCGCGCAATTGCACGAGCCGCTCCTGGCCCGTAAGGTTCGTCTGCGTTTGGACGCCCACCGGAGCCAAAGCCGACGCCTGCAATACCACCAATGCAAAAAGAAAAGTCCGCTGCATGTAACCGATTCGCGTTTGAAGTCGTTTGCGCTGTTTGTTTCGGACAGTCATAGCAGGCGACGTTGGGGACTGCAACGGCGAGCATTTCCCGCCACGAAGAGCTGCGTGCCGGGCGACTTTATGGTGGAGGTGGACTGCCCATGGTTGGCGGTCAAGAAACTTCCTACGCATGAAGAACAGGCGAGCCCCCTCCGCCGTGTCTCTTCAATTGAATTTGACCTCGTTAATTCAACCACCCTTGATTCTCCGCTTTTTCGCCCGATGCGGCGCCGCAGTCTTACGCCCTTTTCCCACAGAATCTGCATTTCTGCATCGCTACCAACGAGGTAAAGTCAACACCAACGATGCCACCACCACTGAGGTGAATAATACGAGCAACATGACGCTCCCCAAACCAAACCCCACTCCCTGCCGCAGTGACAAAACCGCATCGACCAACAACACGTCAACCAGGCCGACCAACGCCACCAGTCGCAGTTTATGGACGATTAGTTTTGTCATGAATACGTTCCAATAATTTCAAGGCCGGTTCGTCTGCACGGGGGTGAGAATGCGATGGCGGTGACAGGCACACTCTCTCTCGCTTGGTCGTTCTGCCTCATTCGGTCCCGTCGGTTTCCCGGGCATCTTTAACTTCAGAATCCAGGTCGGCGTCTTTGGTAATCTTGCTGATGAAATTCGGCACCAAACCTTCCGAGAAACCGGCGATGAACGCCCACACGAGTGCCTTCGCCATGTCCGCGTAGGTGGCCGGCATGGAGTTCGCCGCAAAATCTCCAAAAGTCGTGAACGGTTGCGGTTGCACCGCCGGCTGACGGAAGGTTGGCGCGGCGTTCGTAGTCAGGTCCGCGGTAGCAGTCAAGGATAGCGAGGGCTGCGCTGACTGGCTGAAGGCAGGAAACAACGATCCCTGCACCAACCCGGCCATGAAGATCACATACAACACCATGGCGAACACCCCACCGACGAAGGGCGAGACATAAATCTGGATCGTCACCAACCGCTCGGCCATGTCGGTGGAAGCTTTTAACTTGGCCGACGATAACTTCTGAATCCGGCGGAAATTATTGACCACGCCGCCGACCGTGCCGGCCAGAAAAATCAACGTCGTCCACGGCACCAAATCTGCCGTGGCAAGAAACGCCGCCGTCGTCATCGCTGCCACCACCAGCACAATGGCAATGGCGATGTGGGTCGCCGGATTAGGCTGTGACGGAGATTTGCTTATGTCGCTCATCAGCAGCTTCTTAATGGACAACCAGTCGTAGCACAACCCCTTTGTGTTGATTAACCGCCGATGACACGGTCAAACATGGTTGCCGCGCTCCCGTCAGGACCGCCTGAACTTGGCCCACGGTTTCAACCGTGGGACTCGGTATCCGAACGAGTCCAAGCTCCGAGGGGCGAAAGAACGTTTCTGGGGAATCATATCCCTTCTGCCGTCTCTGACGGGACTCCATTATGGTTCGCACGGCAAACCCAGCGATGAATCGCTGGACTATTTTCAAGCGTTCCGGCGGGACTTCGAATTGGATTTCGCACGAATCCGTTCCGACAATTTCTCGGCGGGTTCGTCGGTGGGGTCTTGAGGGACGAGTTTGCCGGCGAAGGCGCGGGCGAGGAGGGATGGCGTCAACTTGTCCACTTGCCCGCGCGCCTTGGTCAAGCGTGCCTCAAGCTGGTCGGCCAGGGCAAACAAGCCCTCCACTCGCCGCACGAATTACTGTTGCTCGGGGAATGGGGGCACTGGAATTACGAATTGCGAAATCGTTGTCGCGTTCACGTTAGGTTGTGCGACGGCATCGAGCCGCCAATCAAAAGATGCCGGCCCGCCGGCGACATGAAGAATCGAAGCACACACTTCGAATCAACAAGGCCTTGCTTGAAACGGAATCGGATTGAACATCGCTCACGGGGTCACGGTAGCGGCCGTAAACGAATCGAGTGTTCGTCCACCACGGCGTAATGGCCCTCCCATTCGGCGGTGGACTCAAGGATTTGCGCCACGCGCCTGGCCACAAAGTCCGGTGAGGGTTTACGCAATCGGAACAGGACGATGCCGCGCGCAGCCGCCTTGCCGCGCCGGAAGACCAGTTCACCGAAGTCCTTGTCAAAGGTAATGAGCAACCGCGCCTCGGATTGTGCTTTGGCGAGCACCGCATCGTCCCGGCTGCCACGCGCGACTTCCCGAATCCAGAGGACATCGTGGCCGCGCTGGCGAAGGACACCCACGCAATCGCCCGGCACGTTTTCGTTGGCGCAGAGTCGCATCGCCACGGGCGTCCTTCAGGCGGGCATGGCGAGCAGCTTTTCGTCGCTGAGGCGGTCCTTGGCGTAGGCAACGCAGGCAAGAATCTGTTCGCGCGTGAGGCCGGGATAGTTGCGAAGCATGTCGGCCTCCGACCAACCCTCGGCGATCAATTCCAGAATGAATTCAACCGCGAGCCGCGTTCCCTTGATGACGGGTTTGCCCACCAGGACGGCGGGGTCGGCGCTGATGTGTTCTTGCCAGTTCATGTCATTATTCTAACCACGGATCGCACTTATTTCACGGATATTCTTTTCCCTGTTTTCTTCCTTGTGATCCATCGCTCATTACTCCACGCCTTCTTCCTTTTCCACGAGTGCGACGATTTCCCGAAGGCCGTCCACCACGGCTTCCAGTTCGGTGATGGCTTCGGCGGCGAGGTCCTGCGAGAAAGCCGCCCGTGCCGCACGCCGGGTCGCAGATGCGGAAGTCGGGTTTGTCGCGCGGCTCGGGTTTCATCACGCGGCCGACAGCCTGGATGAGCGGGCGGGGCGTGAAGTATTGGCCCGCGCCTTTCTTACCTTCGCTGGCGGCCTTTTCGAGCAGGCCCTCGAACGCCGCGCCCTTCACGTCCACATCCATCGCCAACCAATCTTCCTCGTCAATCATGGCGACGACGCGCTTGAGTTTGACGGGATTGTTAGAGCGCGGCGTGGCTTGGGCGAAGATGTCGGCGAGCAGCCCGCCGCCTTCGCGGAGCTTGCGGAGGATGTCGGTAAAAAAAAGTCCCATCGGGACGACCGACAATAGCCCAGCGATTTATCGCTGGGATAACGGCAAACAAATCCGTCCAAGCCCCGCAGGGGCGAAAGAAACTGTGTGGCAATGCGTTCGTGTTCTTTCGTCCCTGACGGGACTCGTTCACTCTCCGCCCGGACACCCAGCGATAAATCGCTGGGCTATTTTCTTTCGCCCTGCCGGGCTGGAAACAACATCCACGGTTTCCGGCCAAACGACCGACTTGGTGCTCATTGGGCTGTTTGCTGCACCCTGGCCTCCATTGCTCGAACCGGAGGCGGGCTGGGCGGTTGAATCGCCGGCGAACTTATTCTTCCTTTGCCAGGATGGTCGTAATCCACGCAACTTTGTTCGCCCTGCCTGCCTGGAAACGAACTCGGCCGGCCTTGGGCGCGGTTATCTCGGGGACTTGCGCGGAATCCTCTGGACTTGACTAGCATTAGGGTTTATCAATAATAACCAGAATGAGCAGTAGATCAGCTTTACTTAAACACACTATTGATTTAGGTCGGGAAGCCGGGCGCAATTGGCGGGGCTCTGGGACCGCCAGAACCACGGCTTTTCCGACACCACCTCCCGCGGAACCAGGTCACGGCAAGTCAGCCACCCTTGGGCCATGGCGGCTGGCCCTGGCCGTCGCGCTGTGGACGATGGGGTCCACCCCCACGGTCCTGGCGGCGGAAACCATTCCGAACGAGGATTGCATGATCTGCCATTCCGACAAGGAGCTCTACAAAACCAATTCTGCCGGCGAAGGCATTTCGATGTTTGTGGATGAGGCGCAATTTGCCAAATCGGTCCACAGCACCAATGCGTGCGTGAATTGCCACAGCGATCTAACGGAGGAGCATCCGGATAACGAGGTGGCGGCCAAACCGGTCCATTGCGCGAGCTGCCATGCCAGACAGTCGGAGAGTTACAACGCCAGTGCCCACGGTTTGGCGCTGGCCGGCGGAGATGTCAGCGCGGCCACGTGCGTGGATTGCCATGGGAACCATAGTATTCACCGCCCCAATTCACCCGAATCCCGGCTCTATTTCACAAAACTGGCCGAGACGTGCGGCGAGTGTCATCCGGTCGTGGCGGAGGAGGTCGAGCAAAGCGTCCATGGCAAATCTGTGGCGGAAGGAAACCGCGATGCGGCCACTTGTACGGACTGTCACTCGGAACACAAAATTGAAGATCTGCGGAAGATGTCGCCCATCAAGGTGGCCCAACTGATTTGCAGCAAATGCCATGCATCCGAACGGCTCAGCAGCAAGTATCGCCTGCCGTCCGACCGCGTGAAAACCTTCATGGAGAGCTATCACGGCTTGGCGTCAAAGTATGGTTCGACGCGCGCGGCCAATTGTGCCAGTTGCCATGGAGTGCATCTCATTCTGCCCTCCTGGGATGCACGATCCACCATCAACACCAACAACCTGATGGCGACCTGCGGGAAATGTCATCCGGGCGCCTCGGAGAATTTCGTGCAGGGCAAGATTCACGTGGATGAGGCCACGGGCATGGATATCTCCAGCCGGGCCAGTTATTGGGTACGGCGATTGTACCTTGGCTTAATCGGCGTCACCATTGGCCTGATGCTGGCGCACAATGGCCTGGCTTGGCGGCGCAAAGCCATGGTTTCATTCCGGTCCAAGGACCGCACGGTCCGGCGGATGAGCACTTCGCAACGCCTCCAGCATTTTATCCTGGCGCTCAGTTTCATAATCCTGGCAGCCACGGGCTTCGCATTGAAATATCCCGATTCCTGGCTCGCGTGGCTGCTGGGTGCTGATGAAACCGTGCGGCGATGGGGGCACCGGATTTCCGGCGCCATCATGCTGGGGCTGGGCGTCTATCATCTCCTCTACGTCATCGTGACGCGGGATGGTCGGCAATTGCTCAAAGATTTTCTGCCGCGCGGAAAAGATCTCAGTGATGTCTCCCTGCAAGTGCGCCACTTGGCGGGCCATACCGACAAACGGCCCCTCTTTGGCCGGTTCAGTTACGCGGAGAAACTTGAATACTGGGCCGTGGTGTGGGGCACGATTATCATGGGCGTCACCGGGCTGATGATTTGGTTCAAGATGGACGTGACGCAATTCCTGCCTCGCTGGGCGGTCGATGTGGCCACCACCGTTCATTTTTACGAGGCTATCCTGGCCTGCCTCGCCATCGTGGTATGGCACTTCTATCATGTCGTGTTTGATCCGCACGTCTATCCCATCAACTGGGCCTTCTGGGATGGCCGCGTGTCGGCGGAATGGTATCGTCACGAACACCCGCTGGACACCGAAGCGCTGGCCAAAGCAGCGCCGCCAAAAGAGCAAAAACACGGCTCCCAGCCTGGGGGATCCGGCGGGCTCGGAAGTGCCGACGAAATAGACTGTTGCCCGGAGCGCGGTTGTGTTCATCCAAAACCGGTTGGCGGCATGACCACGCATTTCGGATGAACTCTGTGGGCGGAACGCCACGACCAATCCCCGGTAGGGCGAGACGCCGTCGAGCCCTGGTTTCCCCTCGGCGCGTTCAGTAGCAAGAATCCGGTCAAAGGAAAATCTTGTGATGTTCGAACACTATGGTCTTCCCGGTGTTGCCGCTTTCGGAAGTTCGGAAGCGCCTCGGAAAGTCAGGGCTCGACTGAGTCTCGCCCTACCTGGCCGGCACGTGGGACTGAAGAATCCGTGAAGATCCGTGCAATCCGCGGTCGATCCACTGCCGGCGATATATTAAACCTTCGATGCCCAACACCCTGATCATCGGTTACGGCAATGAGATTCGCGGCGACGACGCGGTCGGGCCACGGATCGCGGCGTTGGTGAACGATTGGAAGCTTCCCGCGGTAACGGCGTTGGCTGTCCATCAACTGACTCCGGAACTGGCCGAACCGATCACTGCGGCGCAACGGGTGATCTTTGTCGATGCCAGCGCCGCCCCCAAAGTGCAGGAAGTCCAGTCGCGTCCGCTTGAATCGGCAACCCAGTGCAGTGGCGGCGGACACGTGAGCCATCCCGGTGATTTGCTGGCACTGGCGAAAGCCGTCTATGGGCATTGTCCGCCAGCCTGGCTGATCACCGTGCCCGGCGAACGCTTTGAATTCGGCGAATCGCCATCACCCCTGGCGGAACGAGGAATGGAGCAGGCGCTAACACTCTTGCGGCGATTCTGCGAAAGACCCGATCAGTAACCGTTCCTGTGCGAAAGAAACAGAGCCAGAAACCCGAGTTGACACTAATTGCACGAATGTTCAGGAATTCGTGCCATTGGTGTCTTCCGAAAACTTGGCCTTTTACCGCTAAGTGTGCAGCCAAAGAATTCTAACCAGTAATTTAAAATGCGACGGTTTCACTCCGGCGCGCAGCACAGGCCGCGGATGCCTTCAAGGTTCAGCCGGAAAAAGCGCATGGTGTTGGTGTTCGACACGGCGAAAACGTTCGTGCCGCCCGTGTCCACCGGGCGCCAGTCCGGCGCGCTGAGGCTGGGGGTGCTCTCCAGCACCAGGCCGGGCCAGGCGGGCGACCAGGAAACCAGCATGTTGGTGGGCGAATGCTGGAGGTTGAGTTTGGGTGGGATGGGGTCCAATCGGTAGGCCAAACCTTGGCCCTCAAAGACTCCCTGGCGCACAATCTGCCCGTGATCGTTAATCGCCGCGGCGGTGGTCAGCCACCAGCCGCTATCGTCCGGAATGAGCGAGTTCAGCCTCACAAGACCTTCGGACTCAGTCCACAGTAATCCTATATACTTGTGGTCCTCGTGAACTCCCACGCCCACGGCAATATCATCATTATTTATGTCAGACTGACTCGTCCTGATCAGATAATTCGTATCCGTTGTTTGACCCAAAATCGTTCCTCCAGCGTGCCATTGACGTCCTCCACGCAATGAAGCTCACTCAAAACAGTTCAATCGTCATCGTCGTCGTCTGGAATCCGCGTACGGGCGCGGTAAAACCGGTGCGTCGCGTTGGTGGCGTAGTTGTCCACCACCTCGATTTCCGCGCCCGCCGCAGGACTCCAGACTTGGGCCACATAATACCAAAGCACGAAGTCCCTCGAAGCCTCCACCGTATAAATCAAGCCAGGCGCGCCTTCCAGTCTCAAACGCACGGAACCGTCTGTCGCGCGCCGCAACGAGTGCAGGCGTGCGGCTGCGTCTGTGGCCACAAAGCGCGCCGTCACGCGGTTAGCACCCTTGTGCGCGGTTGACGGACCAAAGTATCCGACCAGATACCCGCTTCCCGTGGCGGCGATCTGTGGGGCGTTCCTCCGAGAATGGCCCGGGTTCGATATGAACGCTCCGCGTTTGCAGCACCGTTCCGTCGCCCAGAACTGCCGTGCCGTATATGTCGCAGGGGTTGCGCGAGTTGGAGAGGTATTCATCCTGCCAGACCACGAAGTAATCGCTGCCGTTGGCGGCAAGGGTGGGATTCCTTTGGTCGCGCGGGCCAATGCCCACCGCAATACCGTGCGGGTCCAACACCGTTCCCTCGCGGGTCACGCGGGCGCCAAAGATATCAAATCCCGACCGGCCCCGTTCATCTTCCCAAACCACGAAGTACTCTTGGCCATTGCTGGCGACGCTGGGGTCTCGCTGGTCTTCGGGCGCGACGCTGATGGGAATGCCGGTCCGATCCAGAACGCGTCCGTCCAACATCACACGCGCTCCGTAAATGTCCCGCCCGGACACGGCGTCGTTTCGCCGGTCGTGCCAGACGACAAGATATTCTTGTCCGCTGGTCGCCACGTCGGGGTTTCGCTGGTCGGCTGGGAGTCTGGCAATCTCGATCTGGTCGCCCACTGGGCTTCCAGCAGGAGCTACGCGGATCGCGTAGATGTCCGTCTCCGAAAACCGCTCATCTTCCCACACGACCAAATAGCTGCTCGCGTGCCCGGCCACAACGGGATCGCGCTGGTCGCCGTACGAGGAGAGTGCATTGCCGATTGGCGAGACAATCGTTCCAGCGTCGGTCACGACGGTGCCGTAGATGTCGCGCTGGCTAATGGCTTCATTGCGAAAGTCCTCCCAGACCACCAGAAAGTCCTGGCCATCGCTGGCGACGGCGGGACGCAGTTGGTCGGCGGAGCTCTGATTGATTTCGAGGCCATTCGGATCCATGATGGTGCCGTCAAAGGCAAGGCGCGTGCCCAGAATGTCGTATTCAACTTCGGAGGTGCTGAAACTGTGCCGGCTATCTTCCCACACCATGAGCAGCAGCCGGCCATTGCTCGCCAAGCGCGGCCGTTCCTGGCTGTTAGGCACGCGGCGCGAGGCAAGCCGTTCGTAGGTCAGCACGGTTTCTCCCTGGACGTTCAACAAGGCCACAGCAATGCTCACCGGTTCCCCCGGCTTTTCCCACGCGACTAAGGAATTCCCACCCACGCTGGCCGAGCGCGGTGCGCGGGATTCAGCGGCTGCCACACGCTGCTCTGTGTGGATCGGCAAACCCGACGACGATAACAGGCGAAAGTAAATATCGAAGCCGTCGCCGCTCCGTCGATCCAGCCAGCTTAAGAGATAATCCGTTCCATCAAAAGATAGGGCGGGGTGAAGTTGCTCTTCGGCTGCCTGCACCAGGGAAATGCTCTGGCCGTCCAGCACAACGCCATCCGCCGTCACGCGGGCCCCACGCAGATCTTCACGTTGGGATACCGGTTCATGCTCGGCCCAGGCGACGAAATAGTTTGTGCCGTCACACGCAATCGCCGGCCAGCTTTGATAACTGACCGCCGCGCGGATCAACACAGGTTCGGGGGTTAAGATCTCCCCCGCAGATATCTCACGCGGACACCATAAATGTTGTTTGTAAGCGATGAGGTGAGAGGGGATTCGGCCCAGATAACGAAGAACTCTCGGCCATTGCTGGAAATGGCCGGTTGCTTCTGCCAGGAGGAGTTGGAATGAAGCTGCTCCAGATTCGTCAGCACTGGTAATCCGTTGCTGAAACGAATGCCGCGCGCAACAATCTTGCTGGCCGAGAGCGAGCCGACGTAATAGCTGCCTTCCCATGCTACCAGGTAAGCGCCCCCGGCATTGGCAATGACCGGCTCACCCGCCGGAGGAGACGAAAAAGACAATTGGATCCCGTCCGGTTCCAACACCTCCCCTTCAGCAGTCACCCGGCTTCCTCGGAGGAACCTGATCGTCGAGCCGAATTGGTCCACGTCCCGCTGCCATACTACGAAGAAATCCTGCCCGTCGCTCGCCACAGCCGGCAGCGTGTCATCGGCGCCCGGAGAACTGATCCTCAATCCGGTTGGATCGAGGATCTGTCCCGAGGAACCAACGCGGGTGCCGACGATGCTACGGAAGAATTGTAACCCGTCGGACCACACGACGAGGAAATCCGTACCGCTGGCAGCGATCGCCGGCTGCCGTTGTTCCCAGGGCGATGGAACCAGCACCGGTTCGTCCATCCCAAACTCCACGCCGATGAACGGATCCACCGCCACGGGATAGTCCGCCTGTGCCAGAAAACGTTCGGGCACCAAAATCCGCAGGTGTCGCCCGTCCCAGCGTGTGATTAAGTCTTCTGTGCGGCCCGCCTTGTCCACAGCCACACTGGGTCCGAACCGAATCCGGGGCTGGCCATCCCGGTCTGCGAAATGATGACCTCCAGCGGACACGCCGGCAAAGTCCGCACCGGTCACTTCCATCGCAATCTCAACCGAGCCCGAGCCGGCTGGCCGTCGTCCAATGACCCAGCTCAGTTCGACCCCGTCGCGCCGTGTTTCGTAGTGTTCCAGCAGGTTCAACTCGCTCACCAAGGGCGTCTGCGCCGTATTCCCGACGACGCGCCAATGCAGCGGCATGGTTTCTCTGGCCAGCCACTCGCGATCTCCCTGGCGCGCGGATACTGTCCGCAGCTCGGCGCTAAGCGGTGATACATCGGAAGCCCCGCCCGCTCCCGCAACGGCGCGGGCTGCTGGCGGGTGCGCCACAAAACGCAGACCGTGCGCCTGGAAAGTCGCGGTGTACGTCCGGGTTTCGAGTGTCGGTGCATCGGATTCGTTTCGCCGCGCGATGGCGCAGGAAACCCGCTCCATTACCTCCGCTACGTCAAGGCCGGCGACATCAGAAACTGTGGAATGCATCGATGAACGGGAGCCTCTGGCGGCCGGCGACTGTTGTGGCTTTGGCGGGTGAGGCCGCCAAAATTCTGCGCCATACGGAATCGATTCGTCCTTGGTAGCTTCTTGCGCCGGCTCTCGACTCGAGTTCAAAGGCGGCGCCTGCCCTGAGACTAAGAGCGCAGGCGCAGGGTCTGGCTGTTCGGCTGCCCCTCCGGGATGGTCTGGCTGGGACGGCGCAATCTGGCCGACATCACCGGACCAAAGGGCGACCAGCAAGGCCAGCAGGAAGGCCGCACAGGCCGCCCCCGCGGAGTATAACCCAAAACGGCCTTTCCCGCCGTTAGTAGCCTTGGGGTTAACGGTTTTTGGTTTCATGATAGCTGTAAAGTAAAGGGGTCAGTAAAGGGGTCAGTCCTCACTATTGACACTTCCTTCTTCCTTTCCTGAGGTGGTCGGATCGGCAAACCAATTCGGGAAGGCAAGCTCATGGTGAACCCGCTGAACCGGTTTGCGTTTGCGGCGCGCAGCACAGGCCGCGGATGCCTTCGAGGTTCAGCCGGAAAAAGCGCATCGTGTTCGTGCGCGACACGGCGAAAACGTTCGTGCCGCCCGTGTCCACCGGCTGCCAGTCCGCTGTTTTGAGGTTCGCCAAATTTCGGGTGAACCGATGATGCCGAGGATATCACGCCCAACCACCACGTGGGAATTGTTGATCGCCGATGGTACGGTATCATTGCCACCTAGGTTGGGAAGTTCCACGGCGCTGTTGCTGAAAACGATAAAACCGCGCCGTGTCGGTGCTCCGGCCGCGCCGACGATCACTCCCTGGTTGTTCATTGCCGTTGGATAACCGGAGCTGGCTCCCCAGGCGAATAGTCCTCCCACATCCGTTAGCCCTGATGCGGCGGTGTAACGGAAGGTGTGCGAGGTGGTGTCGTCGGGCCAATCGTGAGTAACGCCGTTGGTTGTGTTTCCGCCGCCTGCCACCCAGCCCAGGTCGTTGATCGCAAAGCCTGAACTGTAAGTTCCCCCTGGGAGCGTGCCGAGCGCCTCGATACCCACCCCGGGGGTGTAACGGAATCCCATATTGGGCTCGTGGTAGTCAGCGGAATTGTCCGAAGTATCACTTTTGCCAGTGACTTGGCCTTGGTTGTTAAATGCAAACACGAAGGTGTTGGACCCACCGAGCGTCCCAATATCCACCAATCCCTCGTTGTCATTGTAAACAAAGCCATGCAAGTAGCGGTTCTCAAGGTCGTACCAGTACGTCCCAGCCACCTGGCCCTGATTATTGATTAACTCCCCGTCGTCCCAACTGCAATAGATTCCCAGCCACTCGATCTTCTGGCCCGATTTCAGGCGGAACACTTCAGCCATGCCCAATTCGTCGATCCAAATCGTCCCCGCCATATCGCCGAAATCGTTGATCGAGATCTGGGCCGAATCACCGAGCAGCGGCGTGAGGTCTATCGCACTGTAGCGCGGTTGGGCCCAGGCCTGCCCTGCGGACAGCCAGCCGAGCAGAGAGAGAGAGAGAGAGAGAGAGAACGAATCCGTGGGTTTCTTTGAATTGTTTTCATAGGCGACCATCACAGCTATTTGTTAACCTTCCAACGTCCTAACCGCGATCTCAGCAGGAATGGCCATTGGTGTCAACATTATTTTTAAAAAATGTGATTTTTTATTTGGCCTTTAAATCCTGGATTAAAGAGCGCTGGGGCAGCGGCGTCAGCGCCAGTCGGATAATAAGTCGCTGCCGACGTGAGGAGGCTCATTCTTGCCGTGAAACGTGCGATGTTCCAGGAATATCAGATCGTTACAGAAGGAAAGGAAGGGCACGAAGAGTTGAGGGGAAAACGGTGTGGACAGTAGTGGTCGCCGTGGTCACCCAATCGCGAACAGGTTACTGGTAAACCGAATCAATGTTTCACCTGGCCTGGCGCCTTCGTTCTCTTTGTTTCCTGCTGTTGAATTGAATTGTCACGGCTTGAGCCGTATCCATTCGTTTAAAGCACCACGGATTGCAGGTATGTGGTTTGTCAACGGGAATGTTTCGAAAAGGATTCTTTTTGCGGGTAGAGTGAACCTGCGGCTGGGAGGATAGGGCTCTGCAGGAGTGCAACCCGAGCGCCCAGTCGTCCGTGGATTGCGGATGCATCCACTCCCGGCGCTGCCTGGTGGTGGCGCCGGGAGATTGCTTTAGGGGGATGCTTGAGCAAGCCACGGTCCGAAGCGATAAACTCATCGTAGAGCATACGCTTAAGCCAAAGTGGCGGCGGGGTGGGAGTTGACGGGATATACTGTTTGTTTGGGTCCAGGACATAAGTACGGGTGGTTTTGAGCCTCTGATAGATTTCCTCCCGATAGGTCTCGCGGGGCTTGCCCAGAGATTGGAGTCCCTGCTGGCCCACCGAACCGATCATTTTGCGTGACTTTGCCGACCAGGCGCGCATCCATTTGCTCCAGCGGGGTCCAGCGGCCCATCATCAGATACCAGACGGCGACGGTGAGTTTGCGGGCGATGGCGGCGACCGCCAGGTTGACGCTGCCCCTGGCGGCCAGCAGCTTCTTGCCCCAGCGGGCCAGGGGAGTTTTACCGGAGCGCAAGATGGCCTGGGCGCCCTCGATAAGCAGACGAGCGCAGGAGCTTGTGGCCGTGACCGCCGATGCCGCCGCTCCACTCCGAGTCTCCACTGTCGTCAAAGGCGGGGTTGAGCCCGACATACTTGACGAGTTTCTTGGGGTGGGCGAAGCGCTGGATGTCCCCGACAAAAGCGCCCAGGGCGAAGGCGACCACTTCCCGTATGCCGCACAGCCGCACGAGGCGAGAGCAGTTGGGGTTCGGCCAGCACTTCCTGGGCGATGAGGCTGCGCCAGTGCTGGCGTTGCTGGTCGGCATGGCGCAGTTCGGCCAGCAGGATCTCGATGACCTGCCACTGACGAGGGGACCACTCCCGTGCCTGGCGCAGTCGCCCGCTCGACCTCCCCGATTCGGGTCCAGCGAGTGCCCGGCTGGAGGCGCACGCCATTGTCGCTGAGATAGGAGCGCAGCCGCGCCTGGATCTGGGTGGTGCGTTTGGTGGCCTTGGTGTAAGCGTGGAACCAGTCACGCCATTCCTGGGTCTTGGGGTCGGGCACCCAGACCTCTTTGGCGGTGCCGGCCAGGTAGGCTTTGCCAATGCGCACGGCGCTGAGCTTGTCATTGTTGGCGTGCGCCTCCTTGAGCTTGCCCAACTGGCAACTCTCCAAGACCTTGGCCCGGCGCTCGACGGCCGCCAGGGTGCGGACCACCTGGAAGCTGTTGCCCGAAGCTTCCAGCGCGAACAGGTCTTGGGCCGTGGTGTGTTTCTTGGCCCAGCTGGTGAGCTGAGCCATCGGCACCTTGTTGAATACTTTTTCCACCACGGCGGCGGCCGGCGTAGCGCCGCACAGGACCGCCGCGGTGAAGCTGTCCGGGTGAGCGTCAAAACCAATCACCCGCTCGACAGAGTTTGCTTTGTCGTTCATTCTATTTCCTATCGGTTATGCAGACGGACGGAAACGGGTCAGGCGCTTACATGCACTCAGGTATGCGGGGCGGTCCCCATGTAGGTGCTTTGCGCCGGTGCTCATTCACGGAAACGGAGAGTGACTCCTAAGTTCATCCTCGAGCATCTCCCGTAAGCCCACCTGCGGGTTAGCTGACCAACAGGTCCTTAAGGTGACACCGCTTCCGTCCGTTCTGCAACTGCGTCCTGAGTGTTCCAGGGCGCCCCGTTGACAAAACTCATACCCTCGCGGATTGACACGGATGGAAGAGGATTTAGCTGCAATAGGGAGCACCCATCCGTGCAATCCAGTAATCCGTGGTCAGTCCTTCGAGTTTTCTAGCGAACGTTTTCAGGGAACTGCCGATGACCGTCAATAGCGAAGTTGTTTGGGGTTTCCTTGTGTTGTTCGGGTAACCGTTGCCGGGTGGCGGCGGGAGTTTTCCTGTACGCGCGAGGAGCCAAGCGAAAAAACAAGAAATCGAGTGTCCGCCGTGCTGGACGCGCATGGGTGCTGGTCCGCTCTGCCGGGGTTCATCACGGGAGTGACAGAGTTCCGGACGCACGTGGCGGCCATTGTCAAACAGGCCCAGGTGCAAAGCAGCAAGACCGGCGCGACTGCCGAGAAGGCGCTGGCGTTGCACAAGTTGGGCGACACGGCTTACGAGGTCGCCGCCGCGGTATATGCCTGTGCGGTGGCCACCGGCAATTCAGAACTGGCTGGGCGCATCAAGCACTCGTGGACTGAGGTTACCCAGGGCCGTGATCCGGTGGTGGTGGCCCGTTGCCAGAACATTCACGCCGCCGCCACGGAGTATTTGGCGTCGTTAGGCAACTACGGCGTCACCGCGGCCAAGTTGACGGCGCTGGAAGAGCAGCTTGAGACGTTTCAGACGTTGCAGCCGAAGCCCCGCACCAACCGGACCGCGATGCACAGCGCGACGCAGGAGTTGCGAAAAGCCTTTGACGCGGCGGATGGAGTGTTGGACCGGCAGTTGGACCGGTTGATAGTGCAGTTCAAAATCGCGGAGCCGGATTTTTGCAATCAATTCGCGGCGGCGCGGCGCCTGGTGAATCTGCCAGGGGTGCGGACAACTGCCCAAAACGTGGTGGCTGTGGACACGGCTCCGGCCGAAGAACTGCCGAAGGCGGCGTGAGGAAGAGTTTAGTGGTGCAATTGCGTCGTTTCCGAAGGGGGAGGACGACGTGGGGAGAAGTGGATCCAAAGGCTCGGAACTCCTGATCTGGTGCTTTGGCGAGCTGACGGGCGTGGAATTGGTGTACGCCCCCCTCACCCCTCCCCTCCCCGCGGACCTCCTGGTGGGGGCGCTCGCGCTGCGAGCGCATGGCCTCGCAGCGCGCGGCCATCCACCTCGACCGCGCTCCGGGTTCAGGGGCACAATGTGTGAGCTTGTTCGGGGTGTTCTCTCCCCCACATTGGGGAGAGGATGAGGCTGGCGGTGGCGCGGGCGTCTTCGCCTGCGTGCATGCAGTGCCGCGCCCTACCGTGGCAATTGCGGTTAGGCGTGAGTTTCACAGAATACCCAACATCGAGTAAGCTCGTCGCAGTTTGTCGCTTGACCGTAGTGGGGGGAACCGTCTCTCATGGTTCGGTGGACAATCCCACGCCATTTGAACCAGGCAAACCGCCGTCGCAAGTTGCCAACGTGCCGCAAGAGGTCACGGGGCAACCGCGCCGGGTGGTGGTGGGCCGCGTGCATTGGCGCGAAACCTTCGCCGCCTTGCGACATCGGAACTTCCGCTTGTTCTTTGTGGGGCAACTGATGTCGCTCACGGGAACGTGGATGCAAAACACGGCGCAGGGCTGGCTGGTCTATCAACTCACCGGATCCAAACTCATGCTGGGAGCGGTGGTGGCCGTCGGTTCCACGCCCATGATGTTGTTCTCCATGTGGGGCGGTTCGGTGGCGGACCGGCAGCCGAAACGCACCGTCGTCCTGTGTACGCAAAGCTGGATGATGCTGCTCGCGTTCGTGTTTGCCGCCATTGTGTGGACGGGCGTGGTGCAACCGTGGCACATCCTGGTGCTGGCGGCGTTCGGCGGTTCGGCCATGGCGTTTGACATGCCGGCCCGGCAGGCCTTCATGATGGAGATGACCAGCCGCGATGACTTGATGAACGCCGTCTCGCTGAACAGCTCCATCGTCAACGGCGCCCGCGTGATTGGCCCCGCGGTGGCCGGCATCGTGATGGCGCACGCCGGCATCGCCACCTGTTTCCTCCTCAACGGTCTGAGTTACGTGGCCGTGATCACCAGTCTCTTGCTCATGCGCTTGCCGAAGTTTAATCCACCCACCGCCGTCACATCCGCCTGGCAGCACGCGCTGGATGGGTTGGTGTATGCCGCCAAACACCGCCGGGTGCGCATCCTGTTGCTGCTCTTTGCGGTGGTGGGCGTGTTCGGCTGGTCGTATTCGGTGCTGATGCCGGCATTTGCCCAAGACATTTTGCACATTGGCGAACGACAATACGGCACCTTGCTCAGCGCGAACGGTCTGGGCGCGCTGTTGGGCGCCTTGACGGTGGCCACGTTTGGCAACCGCGTCCGGCATCGCGTGCTGGTGCTGGGCGGTTTGTTGGTTTTTTCCAGCATGCTGCTGCTGCTGGCCATGACCCGCAATTTTTACATGGCGCTCGGTTGCATGGCGGTAGGCGGTTGGGGGTTGTTGCTGTATTTTTCGACGACCAACACGCTTATCCAAACCAGCGTAAGCGACGACATGCGCGGGCGGGTGATGGGAATCTGGGCCTTGGTATTCGGCGGCATGATGCCCATTGGCGGACTCGAAGCCGGCCTGCTCTCAAATGCGGTGGGCGTGCCGTGGACCATCGCGGTCGGCGCCATTGTGTGCGCTTCCGCGGCGTTTGCGACCTGGGGGCTGGTGCGACGCAATGCGGCAACGAGCAATAGGGAATGATTCATGGCTGAGATTCTAACCGCAACCGACATCCGGTTACGCTACAACGAACGCCTCATTCTCGAACAGGCGTCGCTGAGTATTGATGAACGGGCCTGCCTGGGCATGGTCGGCTACAATGGCTCGGGTAAATCAACGTTCCTCCGAATTCTGGCTGGCTTGCAGCAACCGGACGCCGGCGAGATCACGCAACGGCGCGACCTGCTAATCGGTTACCTGCCCCAGAATTTCGCGTTGGATCCCGGGCTCTCCGTGGCGGAAAATATCCGTGCGGGAGCCCGGCATGTTCTGGATTTGGTCCACCAGTTCGAAACGCTGCCGGCGACTTCCCACCAGCACAGTGAACTGGAGCACCGCATTCTCGCCCTGGATGGCTGGGGCTTGGATTATCGCCTGGCGACCGCGATGTCTCATTTGAATTGTCCCGCGGGCGACCGACGCATCGACACCCTGTCCGGTGGCGAGCAACGCCGGGTGGCCCTTTGCCGGGCCATCATCGGGCGGCCCGATCTGTTGCTGTTGGACGAACCCACGAATCATCTGGACACCGAGTCCATCGAGTGGCTGGGCGAGTTCCTGAAGAATTATCCGGGGGCATTTCTGGTGGTAACCCATGACCGTTATTTCCTGGATAACGTCACGAATACGATCGTCGAATTGGACCACGGCGAACTCTATTCCTACGCCGGCAACTACACCGAATACCTGGTGGCGCGCGCCGAACGTGAAGCGACGGTGGAAACAACCGAGCAAAAGCGTCAGGCCTTCCTGCGCCGCGAACTGGATTGGGTGCGGCGCGGCCCGCCAGCGCGCACGACCAAAGCCAAGAGCCGGCTCGACCGCTACTTTGAGGTGGCCGGCCAAACCGCGCCGGAAGCCATCGGGCAGGTTGATCTCGTCCTGCCGCCTCCCCCGCCATTGGGCAACCGCGTGGCCGAACTGGTGAACGTGGGCATGGAATTGGGCGGCCGACGGCTGTTTGGCGGACTCGACTGCAGTTTCACGGCCAGCCAGCGAGTCGGCATCACGGGCCGCAATGGATTGGGTAAAACCACGTTGCTCAAGATCATTATGCAGCAACTTCTGCCGACGGAAGGGACGGTGAAACTCGGCCAACTCACCGTCTTCAATTACGTGGACCAGGGCCGGTTGCAGCTCGACGAGGAACGGACGGCGCTGGAAGAAGTCGGTGACGGCACGGAGTTTGTGTTGTTCGGCGAGCAACGGCTTTCCTTGCGCGGTTACCTCAAACGGTTCCTGTTCACCGATGAGCGCCTCGGCACCCAGATCAAGTATCTCAGCGGCGGCGAACGAAGCCGGTTGTTGCTGGCGCGCATTCTGAAGAACGGCGGCAATTTCCTGATCCTGGACGAACCGACCAATGATCTGGACCTGCCCACGCTGCGGGTGTTGGAAGAGGCGCTTGATCGGGTTCCCCGGCGTGGTGGTGGCGGTGAGCCACGACCGCTATTTCCTGAATCGCGTCTGCACCGATGTCTTGGTGTTCGAAGGCGAGGGGCGCGTCGTTCACAGCGTGGGCGACTACGATTATTACATGGAAAAGAAGCAACGGGCGCAGGCGGCCGACAAGTTAAAACGCGTTGCCAGTGCGCCTTCCCCAAAACCTTCCGCAGCTTCCAGCGACACTCCAGCGAAACCAACTCGCCCGCGCAAACTCACCTGGAAAGAAGCGCGCGAGTTGGAAGGCATGGAAGCGGCGATCCAGGAAGCTGAGGAAAACGTCACGCGGATCGAAGGGCTGTTTGCGGACCCGGATTTTCATCGCCAACATGGCCAGCAGACGCGCGAGTTGACCGAAGAACTCGAATCGGAAAAAGCCCGTGTCGCCCAGCTCTACGCCCGCTGGGAAGAATTGGAAGCCATCCGGGCGAACGCCTAATCGTAGGGGCATCTCGGTAAGTCGCCGCCGTAATATGCGACTTTCAGCGCCCTAGCGAGGGTTCTGAACGACTTTTCCTAATTGCCAAGCGCCGTCGCCGCCGGCATGGTATTGGTAGGTATGAGCTACATCGGAACAGTAACCAACGGCGTAGTGGTGCTCCCGGCCGATGCCCAACTGAAAGAAGGCACTCAGGTGAGAATTGAGGCACTCTCGGCATCCCCGGAAGCCCACACGCTGGGACAACGCTTGATGCGATTCGCTGGCACCGCGAAAGGGTTGCCCAGCGATATGGCCTGCAACCACGACCACTACTTGCACGGGCGTCCCAAGAAATGAGCACCGTCTTTGCGGACACCAGACTATCCCACTGACCGCTTCGTTTCCGCCACCAAGTCCTGGTACATTTCCAGCGTCTTGCGGGCAATCGACTTCCAAGCAAAATGTTCTTCCACGCGCTTCCGGCCGGCCTGGCCCATTTGGCGCGCTTTATTTTTGTCGCGCAAGACGGCGTTGATGGCCTCGGCCAGCGCTTGCGGATCGGCGGGAGGAACAAGGTAACCGGTTTCGCCGGGAAGCACGACTTCGCGAATGCCCCCGACGGCACTGGCGACCACCGGACGTTCACAAGCCATGGCCTCGAGGTTGATGATGCCGAACGGTTCATAGACGGACGGGCACGCGAACAGCCGCGCGTGGCTGTACAATTCGATGTATTGTTCCTCGCGCAGGAGCGTGTTGATCCAGAGCACTCGCGGCTGTTCGGCGACCTTGGCAGCAATCTCCGCCTCGACTTCCGGCGTGTCCGGCGCGCTGGTGCAGCAGACCAATTGGACGCCCGGATCGACGTGTTGCATCGCGTCAATGAGGTGGACCATGCCTTTCTGCCGGCTGGTCCGGCCCACGAACAGGATGTAATCCTCCGCGACTTCGAAAGCTTGCCGGGTGGCTTCACTGGGATTCGGACGCCAAACATCGAGGTCGATGCCGTTGTGGATCACCACGACGCGTTGCGGGTCCACTTGGAACAGTTGGAGTATTTCCTCCCGCGAATTTTGGGACACGGCCACGATTCGGTCGGCGTTTTCCAAAGCCACTTTTTCCACCCAGGCGGTGAGATGGTAGGACCGGCCCAATTGTTCTTCCTTCCAGGGCCGCAACGGTTCGAGACTGTGGACCGTGGCCACGTAGGGAATCTGGTAAAGCATTTTGGCCATGAAACCCGCCAGCGAACCATACCACGTGTGGGAGTGTACCACATCGGCGTCAAAGGCATCGCGGACCATCGAGAGGTTCGTCGAAAATGTTCCCAGCGCGCTGTTGAATTGTTTGTTGTCGCCCTCCCACATCCGGCTCCAGGCCTGGTAACCTTTGACGCGAAGCCGCTCCTGGTGGTGCTCCTGCTCGCCGATGCAACGCACTTCCACGTCGATCAATTCGGCAAGCTGACGCGACAAATTCTTGATGTGGACACCGGCGCCGCCATACACGTGGGGCGGATACTCGCGGGTAAGAAGCGTGACTTTCATGGTTCCCCCTGGAATGGCGGCGTGGCCGAACGGAGGCTTTTCCCGGATGGCACTGGTGATTGCAGATCCTGCTCGCTGGCTCCGATGTGGATGATGCAGTTCCGGCCAATGCGCGCCCCCGCCGGCACTTGAACGTCCATGCCAATCACTGTGGCGCCGCAAGTAAGCGACTGCGGCATTTCCTCGGAAGGCACGGTTTCACCCTCGCCAACGCGGGCGTTGCCGCCGAAACGCACACGCTTGTCCGAGATGACGCGGTCCAAGTGCGCACCAGCTTCCACCACCACGTCGTCCCAAAGCACGGAGTCCACGACCGTCGCCCCGGCCTCGACGCGCACGCCGGGAGAAAGCACGCTGTTGCGCACCGTGCCGGCAATGACGCATCCCCCGCTCACCAGCGAATTCTCAAGTTGTGATCCAGGCAAATGCCGCGCGGGCGGCGGGGGGGTGCTGTGACGGCCCATGATGTTGGTTCGCAAATGCCAGTCGGCCAGATCAATGGCTGGTTGGGGGCCGAGCAGCTCGCGATGAAACTCGTAGTATTCGTCCAGCGTGCGGGTGTAGTGCCAGGCGCCGTGGTAAATCCACCCGTAAGCGCGGCGGCGGGGAATCATGCGCCGGAGGATTTCATGAATCTGGAACGTGCTCTCTTCCCCACTGCCCGAGGCAGCCTGCTGCAGTTCATCGATGAGCACTTGGCGCCGGAACAGGCACACGCTCATCGAGGCCAAGTTGGTCCGTGGATGCGCGGGTTTTTCGGTGAAATTGACGATCTGGCCCGCCGCGTTCAATTCGCCGATGCCGAAACGGGACGGATCGTTGTCCATGGGTGCGAAGGCCATGGTCAGATCCGCGCCGTGTTCGCGATGCGAATTCAGCAGCGCTTCATAATTTGTATGGTAAGCGTGATCGCCGGAAACCAGCAGCACGTCCGCCCCATCATAGCGTTGGATGAATTCAAGGTTCTGGTACAAGGCATCGGCCGGTCCGCGATACCATTCGCGGCGATCCAGCCGAAGGTAGGGCGGCAGGAACCGCACCTGGCGCTCGGTGCCCACCAGATCCCAGGGGATGCCATTGCCCACATGATCCATCAGCGAGAACGGCCGGTATTGCGCCAGAATTCCCACCCGGCCAATCCCTGAATCCGCCAGACTGGTCAACGCAAAATCAATGGTGCGGTAGGCGCCGCCCATGATAACCGCCGCTTTGGCCCGGCGCTCGGTGAGCGTGGAAAGTTCCTCCACGCGACCGCCGGCAAAAACCATGGCAATCGTGTTCTTCATCGCAATGCGGTGCTTATACGAAGAAGGCGGAGTGAAGTCACTGAAAATATACAATTGCCCGCAACCACGAATTGACCAACGGCTCGCCGCATTGTTTTAAGAATGGCGTTTGACAGCGTTTGCATCCCGACAACTGAAAACAACTCAACAAAAGGAAACATGAAAACTGCGATCCTCAGTCTATCCGCCTTCATCTATGCTGCATGGAGTTGTCCCCGATGCTACAACCCCTTTCCAGCGGCCTCCCAAACTCCAGCATGGCGATCAAAGAGCCCCCGCTGCTCGTTCTGCGCGATTATTCGGCCAACGTCCGGCGCATGCTCCACCTGATTGAACGGGTGGAAGCCGCCAAGCAGGCGCGGGCGGAGCGGGAGTAAGCTTAGGAAGTTAGCCGCCGTCTCGATCAAGGGCAGCTCAGTCAGGACTGCCGAGAGTGCCAAACAGTTTCCTTTGAATGCTGCGCGGGTTCTGGCGAAGGTCCATGATCGCCGCAACGATGATGCGCGTAGGTTGGACCTCGTAGAAGATTCCATACGGAAAATCGCGGATCAACATTCGACGATAGGAGCCACCGTAGATGCGGGCAATTTCGGGATGATGGCGCATCAACGTCAACGCAGCGTCCACTTGGCGCAGGAATAAGTCTCCCCGCCCAGCCTGATGGTTTTCGTACCGCTCGAATGCAGTTTGAATATCGTGGTCAGCCTGGAGAAGGAGAATTAGCTCGATCATGAGCGCGAGCCAAGGATTCGCTCTTTAACGGCTTCCCAGGTCGTGAATTTTTCTGGATGTTGTCGAAAATCCTCCATCCGCCGATCCAATTCAGAAATTATCTCGCGAGAGACGGGCACCTCCGAGGGATGGGCTTCCAAATCATTCCACAACTCCGAGACAAACTGGAGCTTTTCCGCCGCCGAAAGCCGCTGGATCTCCGGAAACTGCTCTAAAATCATGGTTTCAGTATAATGAATCTCCAGACTTCCGCAATAGCCGGACCAAGCTTGGGGAATACCCGGTTGGCAATCCTCACCTTCAGCTCTCTCCTAAAACGATTTGATTCCTGCTTCGTCGGACTCAGCCCATTCATGACTCGACGACTTGCCTCATGCGAAATCGCTATTTCCGCTGGTAAGTCCCCATCAATTGGCCCTCCGCCAGGATGTGTCCTTCCATGGCCTTGAGCAGTTCTTTCTGGGTAGCTTTCGGCGGGAGCGGCAAGGCGGTGTCCAACGCGTATAGCTTGAAACAATATCGATGCGCATTTCCCGGCGGCGGACAAGGACCGCCGTAGCCGACTCGCTTGAAATCATTGCTGCCCTGGCTGGCGCCGTTGGGCAACGTGTCAGTCGTCGGAACTTTCTCGGACAACTCCGTGACCGACGGCGGCAGGCCGTACAGCACCCAATGCACCCACGTGCCCATCGGCGCATCCGGATCGTCGCAGATGAGGGCGAGGCTTTTGGCGCTGGGCGGCACGCCGCTCCATTTCAAGGGCGGCGAAATATCCTGGCCCTGGCAGGTGTATTTGGCGGGGATGGGTTGGCCTTCCGCAAAGGCCGAACTGCTTAGTTGAAGGCTCATACGTTTCCTTTCGGGAGCAGGTTTGCCCGAATCATTGTGGTGGTTGGAACAGGCGCTGAACATCAACCCCAATCCCAGCGCCAACATGCCCGGCAAACCGATTGGTTTTGGTTTCATAATCAACTCGTTTGTTACCGCTGTCATATCACCACATCCCGCCCAACGGCGCAAACTGGAAAGCAGCGAATGTGAAATGTTGGGGGCAGGCTGTGGTTGTGCAAATGGAGAACTCGGTTTAAAACGGGAGTCATCGTTATATGAAACACCTGACACTGATCTGCTTCATCGCCCTCCAAACCTTGGTTCGCGCCTCCCTGCTGTGGAGTATCGGACTCACCCTTGCCGTAGCCGATGACGCCACTCCCCGGTGGTCCTGGCAAAAACCACAGGCGCAGGTGCGGCCAACGGGCGACCTGGAATGGGCGCCGCTGCCCTTCGAGTTCAAGCCGGGCCGGTCGATCCGTTATATCGACTTCGAGTCCGGCAACGACGCCAATGACGGCCTCTCGAAGCAGACCCCCTGGAAGCATCATCCCTGGGATTCCAACGCGACCGGCCAACCGAAGGTGTGCCAGGGCACGCATACGTATGTCTTCAAGCAGGGCGTGGTCTATCGCGGGGAATTGAACGTGAACGAATCAGGGACTGAAGCGGCACCCATTCTCCTGACGCGGGATCCGACGTGGGGCACGGGACCGGCCGTATTGTGCGGCTCGGAAGCGGTGACAGGTTGGAAACAGACGGCAGATAACACGCTCATTCCAGAGCCAAAGAAGGTCTGGCACGTGGACCTCGACTGGGCGCCGCGTAACGTCTGGATGGTGGGCCAGGACGGCACCGTAACGCGCCTCATGCTGGCCCGCACGCCGAATTGGAAAATCACCGATCCAGACGACATCAAGAGCGAGTGGTGGACCTGGAAGAATCCCGACAAGCCGTTTGACAATTACGCCACCATCAACGGCCAGCGGCGACATCTGGCGTTCGATAAAGAGCACATCAATACCGGCCAGCCGCAAGCGTACTACGAGGGTGCGATTGTCTGGACCACCAAGGGTTGGGTGATGGGCAGCCCGTTCCCGGCCCGCGTGCTGGCCGTGGATCGCGAGCACGGCTCGCTAACTTTTCCCGGACAATGGGGCGGTGGACCTTCGTATAAAATCATTCGTGGGTGCCGTTACTACTTGGAAGACAAACCGCAGTATCTCGACAGCCCGGGCGAATTCTGGTTCGACAAAAAGGGCAACGGGGGCCGGCTCTATCTCCGTCTGCCCGGCGACCAGGATCCGAACACGGCCCACGTCGAGGTGGCCAAACGTATCCGCATGATCGACAGCCGCGGCATGAGTCACGTGCATGTCCGCGGGCTCACGTTCCGGTTCGCCAACATTTATTGGAACCTGGTTGCCGCTCCCTATTGGGTTTCCCACGAGAGCATCGATGCGGAACCTGGCTGCGTGCGCTTGCTCGGTAGTGGCACGGACATCCAAGTGTCCCACTGCGTCTTCGAGCACGTCCACAAGGGCGTTCGCTTGAAGGCCATGGGCCGGCAAGACGCTATCGACCAGGTGCTGGTGGCGGACAACGTGTTTGCTGACGCGGACTCCGGCGGCGTGGAGCTGGCGGACAGCACGACCTATGGGGACGTGGCCCCGCCGATGGGCCGGCTATACGACGTGCGCGTGTTACGGAACAAGTTTGACCACATCGGTCTGCGCCCCGATTTGTTCGGCCAGGGTGAAGCGCTGGAGATCGATTATGCCCAAACGGCAGAGGTGGCGGGGAACATTTTCGAACGGGTCTGTGCCCAAGGGATCGACGTTCACGGTGCCAAGGCGAGCGGCGCGGCCACGGATCGTCCTTTTACCCGCATTCTGGTTCACCACAACAAAGCCGTGGACACCCTGCTGAACGTCGATGACTTCGGCGGCATTGAAACCTGGCAGGGCGGTCCGGCCTACGTCTATGACAACATCTCGGGTAATCCCGGTGGTTACCGCAATTGGGATCACGTGCTGAGCCCCGACACCGAAGATCGCTTCGGCCACGCCTACTATCTGGACGGCGCGTTCAAGAACTACTATTTCAACAACATCGCCTGGGGCAAGTCCAAGGGACCGTCGGGCCCGCTGGCCAATACCTCCGCATTCCAGGAGATCATCAGTTACCAAAACACCTTCTTCAACAACACCCTTTACAACTTTGTGCGCGGCTCGCGCCGGCAGGCGCCCCAGGCCGGTCGCGTGAAGTTTCTGGGCAACATCTGGCAGAGCATGGGGCGGCGCGTCTTCCGCGATGCCGATCCGGCGCGCACCGCGGCCGCGGGCAACGAAGGCGATGCGGGATCGCGGCGCAACCAGTTCGCCATCGACACGGACGCTTACGCGCGCAACGTTTTCTACGACATGGGTGAGGGCTTCGGTGTGTTTGAGCCCTCGGGCCGATGGCACCAGACGCTCGAGTCGTTCCGCGAGGCGCTGGAGAGTTACAAACCAATGGCCGCGACGGTCGGCACCCTGGCGGCGCAACCGCCGTTGCGCGATGCGGCGGCGCACGACTTCCGGCCCTCCACTGACTCGGCCGCCCGCGGGCAGGGGGCCAAGGTCTTCGTGCCGTGGAGCATTTACGAGACGGTCGGTGAATGGAACTTCTGCCCGATCCCTGGTGATCCGACGCGCATTCTGGACGAACACTGGTGCATGCCTCCCTACTACACGGGCCGGGATGATTACTACCAGTGGCCCATGTATCCGCTCAAAGGCATCAACCTCAAGTTGAACGACTACCAGCACGGCCCGTTGGAGAATTGGACCACCGGCGCGCTGCACTTCAATGGAAACAATCAATACGCCGTGCTCGCGAATGCGGACATCAACCGCCCGGTCAGCTACCGCGTCAGCTACCCGGCACCGCAATGGCTGACTGCGACGTTTCCAACCGCGATGCAGCCGGGCGAGAGTTACTCGGTCAAGCTGGTCCTGCACGACGTGAAGGACGGTCTGAAGCTGAGCGCTGATTTGAACTGGAGCAAAAAGACCGGGGCCTTCGGCGGCGGCAACGCCTGGGGTGGTCCTGCGCAAGCAGTCCACGGCACCGGACCTTACACCTATACATTTAATCCCGTGGACAAGCCCGATCTGGGCAACTTCGTGTTGACGGTTTATCTTTCGCCCACCGGCGACTGGAGCGACCACACGCTCCTCGCCACGGAAGCGGTTCCCGTAGGCGATGCCCAGGGCAAGACCCGCACCACCACAACGGGCGGCGACCGGATCAACGAACAGCGCACGGTGTCCGGATCGGACCTGGCCACTCCGCAGATCCACAAGTCGAACTTCCTCCTCGAGGCTTATTTCAAGACGGCTCCGGGCCTGAAGGACGCGATCTTGATCCAAAAGATGGACGGCGTTGGCTGGGCTTTGGGCGTCAACCAAATCGGGAGGCGTGATCCTTGATGCGAAGTCGGTCAAGGCCACTGCCAGCCTGGCCAGCCGCAAGACCGTCAACGAAGGCAAGTGGCATCACGTCATCGCCGAGGCTGACCGCCAGGCAGGCACGTTCACCATCTACCTTGACGGCGAACAGGACGCCACCGGACCTGGCCTCGGCGCGGACGTTTCGTTGGCCAACGACGCCGACCTCTACGTGGGCGGCACGCCGCAGGGGCACTTCCTGAACGGCGCCATCGACTTCTTGCGCCTTGCGCGTGGCACGCTGGCCGATTCGAAGACCACCATCGAAGAACTTCACGCGTGGGAGTTCAACGGGCCATTCCTCGACGATTTCACGGGGCTTCGCCGGCCGGCTAACGGCGGATGTGCGGGGGCTATTGACGAAGCTGCTCAGTAATTGCTTGCGTTCTTAACAAACAACGCCAGACCGGCTTAGTCCAAGCCGCTTCCAATTTGAATGTCACCGCTCCCGGCGCGTCAAACCACCTGAATGAAAATACCTGCGATGCTCTCTCCCTCGTCCCGGGCTTGGCGGCGTGGTGCCGTTCTGTTCATCTGCTGGATGGGTGTGCAATTCCTCGCGACCCTCCAAGCAGCCGACACTTGGACCGACATTTCCAGTTCTTTGCTGGAACGTTTGACCAATAGCGGCGTGAAACTGGCCTGGCCCGGAGGCTGTTCGGGCGTGGTGGTTAACCGGCTCACCAGCGACGTGACCATCAAGGTCGTTGGCTGCGGACTGTGGCGCAGTTCCGATCGCGGTCAGACGTGGCAACGCATTGACGGGGACACCATCTCGGGCCGCGACGAAACCGGGTGGGCCACCAGCGTGGACCAACAAGCGCCGGAGCGAATGGCGAGTTTTTCCCTGGACGGCGGAGCGGGTTGGACGATTGACGGCACTACCTGGAAGCGTTTCACCAGTTTGGGTCGCAACTGGGATTTCGGGTCGGTGGATTGGGCGGCCGCGGTCCCTCAAACCATCATCGCAGCCAAACACGAAACCAATCCGCCGGGAGAAGTCTATGCGACGACCGATGGGGGTATCACTTGGAAACAACTGTCGATCCACGTCAATGCCAACCGGGACCAAATTTCCATGGTGGGTGCTTTGGATGGCACGACCCTCATTTATAGCAAGGGCGACGGCATCTACCGCAGCACCGATACCGGCAGCACGTGGACCCGCGTTAGTGTCGCGAATCCGCAGACGCGGATACCCGCCTGGTTCAAGGACACGCACTACTTGGGGACGGCCACCGGCTTGCTCGTCAGCAAGGACAAAGGTGCCAGTTGGCAGCCGCAGGGAGTGGCCGCTGATATCTGGCAGGGCCCCTTTTTCGGACGTGACGAGAAAGAAATGCTGGTGGTCGGCAAGAGCGGCGCCTTTAGCACCCAAGACGCGGGCGCCACCTGGATCCGGGTGGCGGGCCTCAAGGAGATGGAGGGCGGCTTCGTCTTCAGTCCAAACTGGTTTGGCTGTTACGCTTGGGATCCCGTGAACCATATTCTTTATACATCGTCCATGGGAAATCCCGTCTTTCGGATCAAAGTTGGTGCGGACCAGCATCCTCGCTAACCCCAATCCCGCGAATGACGATCCGCCGGAGCAGATGCTGACCTGTTGGTTTGGTGTTGTTCGTAACCTTGGCGGACGTTTCATCCGTCCATAAAAAAAGATTCGGGCAACGGACGCCAAGGAGGTGGGGATGGGGAATCCCGCTGTGAGGTATTTCTATCCGTTACCCGAATCAAATCTTCAAAGAGCCGTATGCCGCCACCGATGGCTCAATGTGCATGAGGACGGCCCGCCGCGCAAGCGCAACATCCACCACCGCCCGAATTCATTCCGCAAGCTGGAGCCGCACTGTCCGCAACGCTCGACGCAAACACCGACAATTTTTTATTCAATTGGGTCGATCCACAGTGGGGACAAGTAGTGCCTTGCCACTCGGTGGAGCGCACCAGCACTTCGCTATCTTTTTCGCATTCGCTACAATGAAATTCGTATATCGGCACGGGCTCAAATTATGCACCGGCCCAACTGAAATCAAGGTTCGTCGCATGAAAATGTTTGAATTTCTTCGAGAGCAAATTGCTGGCCCTATTTTCGTGAGGCTCAAGAAATCAGCAAGTAACTCCTTCACAAGAGGTTGATTATCAAGAGCGGATTCGATGCAGATTTGGCCGCGGCTGGATGGCTCACGTCAATGACGCGCAACCCCGCCGGTCCATCCGCCCCGTACGCATACGGCCCGACCACCTGCACATCAAGGGCCTGACCCGTGGTATCGAGCTGCCCCACGAGAGTGGGCTGCTCTGGATTGCTCACGTCCAGCACCAACAATCCCGAGGTCCGCTCGGCGATGTAGGCATAATGGCCCGCCACGGCGATGCCCTCCGCCGATCCCGGCGTGTTGTATTGCCCAACGAGCGCGGGATTGGTTGGGTCCAGCAGATCCAGGATGATCACTCCGCCACCGGTGATTGCCACGTACGCCAGGTCACCCACGACCTCGACGGCGTAAGCATTATCCCGCACGAAACCGGGCCACCGACTGACCGGCACCGTTCCCACCGCCGGGATTACTTCCAGGTTGGCCACCGCGCTGGTAATCGAGCCAGAGGGATTGCTCACCCCACCGTGTAGCCCCCGGCTTCGGCTGCCTGAACATTTGACAGGCGCAACGTGGTGTTGGTTTGTCCGGACAAAACGTTGGTGCCATTGAAAAAACCATTGGTATAACAACGGCGCATCCCCCGTGGCCAGAACGCTGAAAATGGTGCCACCCCCCCGCCACCACGCGTGCCCCGCGCGGCTGGGAAACAATGTTCGGTATGGCCGCATGCGCCATAGTTGCTCCGAAAACAAGCAGCCCAATCCCAACGCCGAAAGCCAAGCGAAAGCGTGCAAGACCTCGTAGCCGCCGACGTAAGGAGGCGGACCGCGTTCCCAGACAATTATCCGCCTCGTCACCTCGGCGGCTACGGTTCATGCCACTCGGTAGCCGCCGATGTAACGAGGCGGCATAAACGTCAACTTTGTAATCCTGGGAATGGAGGCTTAACCTGGTTCTCGAACACGAAAAAGCCCTTGGTTATTACACAAAACTGTGATCACTCATCCTTAAATACTCGTCACGTAGTAGCGTGGTGGTAGGAGAAGGATTCGAACCTTCGTAGGCAATTGCCAGCAGATTTACAGTCTGCCCTCGTTGGCCACTTGAGTATCCTACCAACCAAAATCAGCCAAAGTGAGCCGGAATTTAGCCATCGTACTTCGGACATCTCAAGTCCAAAGTTATCGGGAAGTCGGTATTTTTACCAAACGCGCCAAAATTTTGCACTTTGAACGGCCCCGTCCGCCTTCTACCTTAGGCCGATGTTCGATACTTTGAGCAGCAAACTCCAGAATGCGTTCAGGAACCTGCGCGGCCTCGGAAAAATCTCCGAGGAAAACATCGGGGAATCCCTGCGCGAAGTGCGCATGGCGCTGCTGGAAGCCGACGTGAATTTCAAGGTGGCCCGCGATTTCATCGAGCGCGTCAAAGCCAAGTCCCTGGGCCAGGAAGTCATTCAAAGCATCCAGCCCGGCCAGCAGATCATCAAAATCATCCACGACGAACTGGTCGAACTTGCTCGGCTCCGGCCAACGCCGGCGCTGCAATCTCGACCGGCAATCCCGACCTGCCATCCTGATGGTCGGCTTGCACGGCTCGGGCAAAACCACCTCCTCCGGCAAACTCGCCCGGCTGCTTGCACAAGCAGGGCCGCGCGCCGTTGCTGGTCGCGGCGGACGTTTATCGTCCGGCGGCCATGGACCAGCTCGAAACGCTCGGCACAGCAACTCGAGCTGCCCGTGTTCGTGACGCAAAGGCGAAACGGACGTGCTGAAGATCGCCCGCGAGGCGCTCGAATTCGCCCGCGCCAACAATCGCAACGTGCTCATTTTCGACACCGCCGGCCGGCTGCAGATTGACGAGCCGCTGGTGCAGGAACTGGTCCGGCTGCGCGACCTGGTCAAGCCCAGGAAATTCTGCTCGTGCTCGACGCCGCCACCGGCCAGGAAGCGGTGAATGTCGCCACGCATTTTGACCAGGCGCTGCAACATCACCGGCTCCATTCTCACCAAGCTCGACGGCGATGCCCGCGGCGGCGCGGCGCTCAGCATGAAGGCGGTGACGCGGCAAGCCGATCAAGTTCGTCGGCGTGGGCGAAAAGCTGGAGGACTTCGAGCCGTTTCATCCCGAGCGCATGGCCTCGCGCATTCTGGGCATGGGCGACGTCGTCAGCCTGGTCGAGAAGGCCGCCGAAGCGGTGGACCTGGACGACGCCAAGCGCCTCGAGGAGAAGATGCGCAAGGGCCAGTTCACGCTGGAGGATTTTCTGGATCAACTGCGGCAGATGAAAAAGCTCGGTCCGCTCGAAAGCATTGTCGGCATGCTGCCCGGCGGCGCCGAGATGCTCAAGGGCGCGGACATGAGCAAGCAGGAGAAGGAATTCCGGCACATGGAAGCGATGATCTGCGGCATGACGCCGCAGGAACGACGCAGTCCAGCAGATCCTCAACGCCAGCCGCCGGCAACGGATTGCCAAAGGCAGCGGCGTGACCGTGACGGAGTTGAACACCATGCTGAACAAGTTCAACCAGATGCAGCAGATGATGAAGAAGATGGGCAAGTTCCAGCGCATGATGAGCAAGATGGGCGGCGGCCTGCCGGGAATGCTGCGACCGCGATAGGCGATAAAGATAAAGATAAAGTGTAAGCGTCAAGGGGAGCGCGCCTAGCGGGCCGCGGGCAACGTCGGCTACGCTGGCGGAATGAAACGATCATCGAGTCGACGCGTTCGATATTCTCCCGAACAGCGAGCCGCATGGGTCAACGAGTTCCGTGGCAGCGGCGAGACGCAGCAAATCTTTGCGCGGCGTCGCGGCATCAAGTGGACCACCTTCCGCAACTGGCTCTACCGTCGCAGCAGCAAAATGCCCGCCCGTCCCAGCGCCGTTGACTTTCAAGAGATCCGGATCGCACCCCTGCACTCACCGGCGCCCTGGAGTGCTGAGATTGCTCTGGGGAGCGGGACCGTGGTGCGACTGCAGGCCGGCGCGGACCCGCAATGGGTGCACGCCCTCCTTCAATCTCTGCGCCAGCCATGTTGAGCCTCAGCGCGGCGACGCGCATCTTTGTCGCCCTGGAGCCGGTGGACCTGCGCCAGAGCTTTAACGGCCTGCTGGCACGCGTCCAGTCGGTGTTGAAGGAGGACCCGACGTCCGGGCATTTGTTTGTCTTTACCAACCGACATC
>CAWBHS010000098.1:0-36140 GCA_963788655.1 uncultured Verrucomicrobiae bacterium
AAACTCCAGCCGGTCCGCAGCAGCCGACGTGAGGAGGCTCATTTTTCCTCGGAAAACCGCGATGCGTCCGACGTGAATGAGCCTCCTTACGTCGGCTGCTACCATTTTTCAAACAGGCTCTAAGAGGTGGAATGCGCAAAGTGTGGTTTCTCCGATCATTTGCTTGCGGTTTCAGCCAGGGATTCTAACCATGGAAGGCCAGAACTGTATGAACAACGAAATGAAACTGCTTACCACATACCTCCAGTTGTCCGGTCCCAACCATCCACCGCTCGTTCAACCTGCCAAGGTCAACCGACGCCTCACTTCGCGATTCGTCATCCGCGTGGGCGTAGCGGCGTTGCTTTGTCTCGGTCTGAACGCCGGGGCCGGAGAATTGCGCGTCCAGCAATTGCGTTGTGAATACCTGGAAAACCCGGTCGGTATAGACGCCACCACGCCCCGGTTGAGTTGGATCGTCACGTCCGACCGCCGCGCTGAACAGCAGACCGCGTATCAGATCCTGGTCGCCAGCAGCGCGACCAAATTGAAGGCGAACGACGGGAACCTGTGGGACAGCGGCAAGGTGCCTTCCAATGAAACGGTGCAGATTCATTATGCCGGCCAGCCACTTCAATCGAGCCAGCAATGTTTTTGGAAAGTCCGCGCGTGGGACAAGAACGGCGAGCCATCGTCGTGGAGCAAACCAGCGGTCTGGGAAATGGGCTTGCTCGCGGCGGGTGATTGGCAGGCCCAATGGATCGGGCGGACCACCGACACCAATTCACAACCGGCGCCATTGCTTCGCCGCAAATTCGAGCTTCCCGAACAGGTGAAGCGGGCTACGGTGTATGTCTGCGGGCTTGGGTATTACGAATTGCACCTTAACGGCAAGCAGGTGGGCCATCGCCTTCTGGATCCCGGTTACACCCGTTACGACAAGCGCGTGCTGTATGCCACCTACGATGTCACTGCCCAACTCAAACGCGGCCCGAATGCCCTGGGCGTCATTCTGGGCAACGGCTGGTACAACGTGCATACCAAGGCGGTGTGGAATTTCCACGAGGCGCCGTGGCGGGCCGCGCCCAAACTGCTGCTGCAACTGCGCCTCGAATACTCCGATGGCCGCGTGGAAAACATCGTGAGCGATAACACGTGGAAAACGTCCACGGGCCCCATCGTGTATGACAGCATTTATGGCGGCGAAACATACGATGCGCGTTTGGAAAAGCCCGGCTGGGACACGCCTGGCTTTAACGACACGGACTGGCAACCGGCTCTGATCGTGGAAGCGCCGAAGGGCAAACTGGTGGCGCAAATGATGCCGCCGATCCGGGTGGAAGAACGCTCAAGCCGGTGAAACTCACCGAGCCGAAGCCGGGCGTGTTTGTGTTCGATCTCGGCCAAAACATGGCTGGCCGAGCGGGACTCACAGTCAAGGGCCCGGCCGGCACCAAGGTCGTCATGCAATATGGCGAGCGGTTGGACCAGGATGGTCGGCTCGACACTCGCGACATCGCCCAGCACGTCATGAAGAAATGGCCGGACCAGCAGTTCCAAACGGACACTTACATTCTGAAAGGCCAAGGCCAGGAAGTGTGGCAATCGCGGTTCACTTACCATGGTTTTCAATACGTCCAGATGACTGGCTTTCCCGGACGCCCGACGCTCAACACGGTGCGCGGCCTTTTCAATCATTCGGATGTCCCGGTCGCCGGTCATTTCACGTGCTCCAATCCATTGTTCGACAAGATTCAGCACGCCGCGCACTGGTCCTATCTTGAGCAACCTGCAAGGCATTCCCACCGATTGCCCGCATCGCGAAAAGAACGGCTGGACTGGCGACGCTCACCTGGCGGCCGAGCAAGGCATGTTCAATTACTTCCCGCCGGCGGTTTATACGAAATGGATCAATGACCTCGGCGACGAGCAACGGCCCACCGGCGAACTGCCCGGCATTGTGCCGACCAGCGGCTGGGGCTATTCGTGGGGCAACGGACCGGCGTGGGACAGCGCGTTCCTGTTGATTCCGGCATACATGGATGAGTATTACGGCGATGCCGACATCCTGCGGCGCCATTACGCGGGCTTCCGCCGGTACGTGGATTATCTCACCAGCAAAGCCAAGGACGGCATCGTGAGCATCGGCCTGAACGACTGGGCGCCGTTCAACACGCAGACCGGCGCGGCAATCACGTCCACGGCGTATTACTATCGCGACGCGTTGATTACCTCGCGCGCGGCCAAGTTGATCGGCGATGAAACCGGGGCGCGCAAATACGCCGAACTCGCCGATCGCATCAAGCAGGCGTTCAACCAGACGTTCTACCATCCGGACACGGGCCTGTATGACAACGGCAGCCAGACCGCCCTCAGTTGCGCGCTTTACCAGGGGCTGGTGGATCCGGCGAATCAACCGCGCGTCCTCAGCAACCTCGTGGCGGCGGTCGAGCAACGAAACTGGCACATTGACACCGGCATTCTCGGCGCCAAATACCTGCTGAACGCCCTGCTGGAAAACGGGCGGGCCGACGTGGCCTATCGCATCGCCGCGCAGAAGGATCTGCCCAGCTGGGGGTGGTGGATCGAACAAGGCGCGACCACGTTGTGGGAGCAATGGAAGGGCACCGAATCGCGCAATCACATCATGTTCGGCGACATCAGCGCCTGGTTTTACAAAGCCATTGCCGGCATCAATCCCGATCCCCAAGCGCCGGGCTTCAAACACATTCCTGATCCAGCCGCATGTATTCGGGCGACCTCACGTGGGCCAAGGCCAGTTATGAATCGATCCGCGGAAGAATTGCCAGCGAATGGAAACTGACGGACGGCGAGTTTCGTCTGCAGCTGATCATTCCAGCCAATACCACGGCTACGGTGCGTTTGCCCATTGCCGACCAGGCGAAACTGGAAGAATCCGGAAAGCCCGTCAGTCAGTCGGCGGGCGTGCGTGTGGTGAGCCACGATAGCAGCGGCACCGTAATGGAAGTCGGCTCGGGTAGTTATACGTTCACTGGACCATTAGTGAAGTAGGACAGCGCGTCCCGCCTGTCTCGAACTTCCAGAAGACGCTCGTTTCCGCAAGGTGGCGCCTTGGCTAATCGGTGCCTCGCACTGGCGCGCCAGCGTTGGGAGTGCGCCCGGCTTGCCGGCGCTTTCGCACGGAGCGGCACAGTCGAAACTTGCGGTCGCTGCGTTGCGCGTCCGGTGGCCAACGAAAGCGGGAGCAAGCTCCCCGCACTCCATACGCTTCGCGAGGTTCGGCGCCCCATTCCAAAACCAGCGCGCATGCAACACCTGTCGTCGTTGTCAGTGCCACTTCCCCACAAACTCCACTACGACCGCCTCGCGCGCACGCAAGCGCAGGTGGACTGGCCGCGGCTCATCGTTCAGCAGTTTCCTGGAGCGCTCCCGCAGCACGTAAATTGCCGTCGGCGCAAACCCGATTGTACGTCAGCTCCAGGCAGTTTCACATCGCACGCTTGATCGGTGACGTTCGCGACGGCCAAACCCACGTCCCCGCCCGGCGCACGCCAAGCCGCGGCGATTGCCTTGGGGACACGTTTCTTGAACGTCTTCAATTCGTCTTGTTGCCCCGCATAAATCGACAACCGCGACACATCAATGGTCTGCTCGCCAGCTTCAAGCGTGGGAAAACCGATGAGAACGCCATCCGCGAGGAACCTCAGCGCCCGGGACCGCACGCGCGCGAGTTGCATCACGAACTCGATTTCCCTGCGCCGTTCCCGCAGGTGCGATGCACGGAAATTGGCCAAGGTTGGTTGTTGCCCCCAGACAAAGCCCCGGCCTTGTTCGAGGTAAAACTGGCGGGAGAATTTCCGGTCCAGCAGTGCCAACGGCTTCTTGGGCGCAAACTCTGCCGGCCACAACTCGTCATACGGCGGCATCGTCAACGACGCATAGTTGCCATACTGAATCGCGTAGGGATGGTAAACCGCCTGGAAGAAGGGAATCGGCTCCCAGCCGTCGGGGGCGGCGTAGCGTTCGCGGCTCACCTGCAGGCTGAGCATCAAGTCAAGATATGGCAGCCATGATTCGCCGACGCCTTCGCCCGCGAGCGCGAGCGGGTTGCGGTGCGACGCCTGCAAAGGCTCGAAGCAACGCTCACGAATGTCAGTTGAAAGCAGACGAAAACCGTTCATCCAATATTTCCCACCGCCGACCGGATGCCCGTGCCGCGGATCGTAACACGCCAGGCTGCTGCACGCCTGGTCCATGTAAATTCCATCGACGCCCAATGTGATGATCGCCTCCTCGGCGATGTCGGCGTAGGTACTGCGCCAGAATGGGGTGGCAATGCACATTGAGGCGCAGGGCGATTGGGTGAACGTGTTGTAAATCTCGGGATGCACCGCGCCGTTGGTTCCTTTCACCGCAAAGGTCCTCCGCGCCTCGGTTCGTCCAGCATTGCCGTCGTCATGCCCCAGAGTCGCTGGTTCATATAGACGATGGCGGGAATGCCCTGGGCGTGGGCCTGCCGCAGGGCGTTGGTGAACGAGCGTTCGCCTTCCCGTGGGGGCAAGTAATCAGGAAAACCGACGTTGTAGGCACAGCCGTGCCACCAATGCCAGAACACCGAAACCGGTAGCCCGAGTTGCTGCTGAAGGACGCCAGCCGGTTGCAGCACTTGCTCCGAGCGACCGCGGTTCCACACCCAGAGCGCCGTGTCGCGCACCCAACCGGGCACCGCACCGGTTCGCGCCCGGCTTTGGATGGCCCACCACTGATTCGTTGCCCAACGACGATATTGTTTCGCCGCCGTCAACCAATCACCGCGGAAGGTTCCCAACACAACTTGGTACGGCAGGGTGTAGTCCGCCGAACCGTCGTTTTCGGGCAAGTGAATCAAACCCGCCTGAAGGCGCTGATCGTCGTCCAGCCACACCGTGAAGCTCTTGCGGAACGCATTGGTGTCATCGCAGGACAGAAACAATCCCGCCTCTTCGCCGTACAACGCGAGGCATTGCAGCGAGGATCCGCCGGGGTAGTCCCATTCGTAACGCGGCACTTGGTTCGTCAGGACGTTCTGCCGCGGATTAGCCGCCAGTTGCCCCAGCCACACGGGAACGGCCAGGTGTTCGTCTGGCTGCTCGGGAATGTTGGGCACAATGGGAAACCGCACCTGGCGCAGGCGCAACGGGCCGAGATCCGTCACCGAAATTATCCACCGGCTGACCGGTTCGCGCGCGTCCAGTGCGACCGTCGCTTCCACCTGCAAGCGCGGTTCTTCGAAGTCCGACCAGCGCAGCTTTAACACGTTTGCGCCCATCGTCTGGACTTCGAAATGTTGAGCTTGCGTGGCGCTTAGGCTGAACGCCTCGCCGTCCGCCCGCAGCAACACCGCGTCCCAAAGCGGCGCTGGACCGCAGACGCCAACGAAGTCGTGCTGGCTGGCAATTTCCGTCAACTCCACGAGCTGCCCATTTTGGGGATCCAGGCCGAGCCGCAGATGCTCATTCGATAGCGACATAGAGTCGTCACTGGCCGCTGCCGCGATTGCGAACATGAATCCGAGGCCCCACCGCACGATTGCACTTTGCCACATCATAGGAACTGCACGCGCCATTCGACGGCACGCCAGCGGTTTTCGCAACCCAATCTTGCCGGAGCCTCCAGTAATGATGCCGTCTGGCGCCCTTATTCAAGTTCTTGATCTGGCAGTATCATTGCTACGTAAAGAGGCGTGAAATACGGTTGTCTTTGCTTCGTTGCGTGGGCGATTTGTCAGGGCAACTTCGCCCAAGGCAGCGAGATGCTGCTGCGTCTGACGGCGTCGCCAACCGCCCTGGCGATCGATGGCGCTGGGTGGTTTATCGTCCGTGTGCCTGAAACCGGGGAATACTTGGCAACCCGCAAGGGCGCCTTCCATGTTGATGCCAACAATTTTCTTGTCAACGCAACTGGCTGTTACGTCCAGGGATTTAGGGATCCAGATCTTAATGAGATGGGCTCTCTTAGCTTTGACTGGTCGATGCGGCCGGTTGGGATCAATCTGAACGCTGCGGTGACGAACATTGCCATCGAATCCAACGGTAGCATTCGCATGTTCCTAGACGACGGGACCAACTATGTGCGGGGGCAAATCTTGCTGCAACAGTTCCTGCACCCGCAACGACTGATCCGCACAGCGCCGGCCCTGTATGCGGGGCTTGACGCCGCCGGCCCCAGACCGTCGTTGGCCGCGCCGGGCACCCAGGGCTTGGGTTGGCTTCGGTCCCACTATGTGGAATTGGAGCCGCTCCGACTGAACGTCCCCCGCGTCAATCAACCCGGAATGCCGGCCCAAGGCGCACTGACAGCGGGCGTGGTGACCGACTTTGCCATCGTCGGCAACGGTTTCTTTCAAGTGCGCGATCCGCAAGGAGGCGGGCGCTTTGCCACCCGCGCAGGAATGTTTCTGCTTGATGGCGACGGTTACTTGATCACTTACCGCGGTATGCGCGTGCAGGGCTACCGCGATTCGGCCTTGACCGAGTTGGGCGATGTGCAGATCGATGCCCAGCAACGTCCGGTGAGCCTCGATCATACGGCAACAATGATGGCGTACGCCGTTGGCTACGATGGAAGGGTGCGCGTTCGCTTGAGCGATGGTAGCGAGTATGCGCGTGGCCAGATTCTGTTGTGGTCGTTCGAGAATCCCACCAGCTTGGTGAAAACCAACGACGCGCTGTACGTCGGAGTCGCGGCCGCCCGGTCGCGGCCGCTGGCGTCCGCCCGCCAGCAGGGCTTGGGGACCATTCGGCAGGGCGTTCTGGAATTGCTAAGTGTCACCGAGAATTTGCTGGCCGAGCGACGAGACTTCAGCTTGTTTCAGCAAGGGACATTGCTTCGCACGGACGTGCTTTCCGATCTGGCAATTTCGGGAACCGGCTTCTTTGCGGTCCGCAATCCGGCGGAAAGCACAATGTTCGTCACGCGCAATGCCCCTTTTCATTTCGACGACCACGGGTACTTGGTCACGGCTGAAGGTTATCGGGTGCAAGGTTTCGCCGACGGGACGCTGACCAATCGGGGCGACGTCCATCTCGATCCAAGCTGGCGTCCAACGAGTGTCGCTCCAGAGGCTACCGTGGTGAGCTGTGCGTTCGACGATTACGGCCGCTTGCGGGTGCAGGTACTCGGACGGCTCGGCAGCGTTTCATGGCCAGGTGCTGTTGCAGCTCCTCCGCGCGTCTTATGCCTTGGTCCCAGCAGGTGACGGTTTATTCACGAATCTCCCGGCGGCCAGGCCGCTGCCCGAACTGGTTGCCGCCGGCACTCAGGGGGCGGGCCGAATTGAGAGCGGCGCTCGGGAAATTAGCGTGGAGGCTAAAGAACTGATGCTACCCTCCCCCGAAGGATTTCGTTTGTGGATCACCGGCGAGCCGGACACCACGTGCCGGGTGCTGGCCACGACCGACTTCTCCGAATGGCAAGAAGTGAGGCAGTTCAACTTGGGGCAACTGGGCGAAGCGGATTTCAGTGATACGAGCATTGAGTCAACGCCCCGACGGTTCTTTCAGGTTGTCGGCGATTAATCTGCGCGACGTGCCAGTGGCCGGCGCATGGTTGGGAGACACGGCCCAAGCAAGCGAACAAAGATCGTGCTCAGTCGATTTGAACACGCCGCGGTAGTGGTAATCCAAACGCAGCTACGACTCACCAAACCCATTCCGCAACGACCGCTCAAGAACCATCCGTCGCCCTTGCTGGTGCGAGCGGGTATCGGTAGATCTCTGGGTTATCGCCCGCGGCTGCGCTCAAGCATACCTCTTGCTCATTCGGGACAGCCAGGGCGTTGTGCTTCAGGGCGAGATGCTGTTTGGCACTCAGCGCTTCGCAGCTTTCATTTCTTCCACCGCCGGCGCTGGCGGCTTGGATAACCGCGCCAGAAAATCACCCAACGCTGCAATCTCGTTCGTCTGGCCGACCAGGGGCGGCATGAAGGCGCGATAGGGCGAATTCGTGTCATGCTGGTGCAGCATGTTCAGCAGACTGCCAATCGCCTCCCGGTCACGGCCGGCCAGCAAAGTCTTCATCGAGCGATAGCCGTATTTTGTGTGGCAGGCCATGCACTGGCCCCGGAACATCGCTTCGCCCTGCGCCAGGTGCGGATCCCCATTGCGGCTGGTCCAGATCGAAGGTGTGAGGTAGCCGGCCTCATTCAAGTGCGCCACGTCGTAGGCGCGGACACCGTTCGAATACATGTGCCGCCCGATCACGTACGGTTTGCGCAGCATCTCGCGCGCGTATTCCCCGGAGCCAGTGGCCATCAACCCCAGCAGTAATACCGCCGTCGCATGGGCCGGGCTGAAATCCTCCGGCGAACGCCATGCAAAGAAATAAACCACCCCCACGATGGTGGCCGAGGTCATGACAATGATCAGCGCCACGCGGGTCACCTGCGTGAACGCGCCGGTGCCGATGGTGGTAATGCCAAATTGCAGCAGCGCGCGTTGGGCGGCCGGAACCTGCCACAAGTACCAGCCCAGCAAAAACGGCATCACCACGAACGACGGCACCAGCCATTTCGCGCTCCAGCGCACCAATTCTTTTTTCAGCTCAGGCTGCAAGTAGCCGTCAATCCGGCTGCAAGTTACCAAGGCCCAGATTCCGGCCAGCGCGATGCAGATCACCGTTCGCAGTGCCAGACTGGGCCAGTAAGTGGGATTGAAAAAGGCCTCCCAAAACCGGCTGGCTTCCTGGCCCGTACCGGCCACAGCCATCCAGGCATCACCGGGCGTCAGCATGAAGGTCAAGATGCCGTTGATGATCACCAGCGTGCAGAACGACGCGGCAGCATACACCCAACCCACCTTTAAGTGCAGGTCGTCGGAAATGCGCCCCCACGTGTAGTAATACACCGCGGCCGTGCTCAGTTCGACCATGAAGAACACCCATTCGATGGCCCAGCCGAACACGAAATTATGAATCAATGTGCTGGTGGCTTCGGGATTGGCCAAGCCGATGGCAAACCAGATTCCCACGCCCGAGGCCGCGCCAAAGACGCCCGTCAACACCAGGAAAAACTTCGAGTGCCGGCGCAGGATGTTCAGCCATTCCTGACGGTTTTCCCGAAGCGCCTTGCGTTCGGCCAGGGGCAGGTACAAGCCGCCCCCCACGGCGAAGTGCGAAATCATGATGTGGAAGATCGCGATCAGGCCGATCACCCAGCCGCTGCCAATATGGGGAACGTTCCAAAAGGGGTAATTCATATCATTGCCTTACGCGTTTTTGAGGGCCGCGTATCCCCAAATCGTGGTGACGGTGAGCACCACCATAACCAACAGGCCGAAATACGTTGCGAGACGCGCCCGCCGTCCGCTGTGAGTCGCGCCATCATATAATGGAATCAGGAACCATAGGAGCAATCCCAGCGTAAACAGGGTCATGCCCAGGGCCTCCCCTGACGCGCCGGGAAACCAATTGCCGAACAGCTTCAGTACCTGGAACGAACTCATAAAATACCATTCAGGATGAATCCCCGCCGGCGCCGGCTTGAGCGGGTCAGCCGCTTCGCCCAGGTCCCAGGGAAACACGGACGCCATCAACGCCAGCACGTTGAGCGCAATCAACCACATGGCCAGATCCTTCATGAAGAAATTGGGAAAGAACGGAATGCTCCGGCGTTCTGCGGTGGGTTTGGCTTCCTCACACGGCGGACGGGCGTTGCCATGCTTCTGCACCAACCACAAATGAAATCCCAGCAACGGCAGGAACAATGCCGGCAACACGACCACATGCAGCGCAAAGAACCGTTGGATGGTGAACTCGTTGACCTCGGTCCCGCCCCGCACCAACGCGGCCAGTTGGTGGCCGATCAATGGCAGCGACGCGGGAATTTCGAGGCCGACTTTCGTGGCGAAATAAGCCAGTTCATTCATCGGCAGCAAGTAACCGCTGAACCCGAAGAACATCGCCAACAGCAGCAACACCATGCCGCTCCACCAGCCAAACTCCCGTGGCTTGCGGTAGGCTTTCATGAAATATACCGAGAACATGTGAATGAAGATGGCGGCAATCATCAAGTTGGCCGCCCACGAATGCGCCGACCGGAGCAACCAGCCAAAGTCGATGACAAACGTGATCTGCCGCACCGATTCGAAGGCGTCCGGTCCGGGACGGTAATACACGAGTAACAGCACGCCCGTCAGCGCCTGCACCAGAAAGAAGAACAACGAAATGCCGCCCCAGTAGTACCAGTGCGACTGTGCGTGCAGTGGGACCGTTTTCTTGCGGGCGAACGCGACCAGGTCGGATACGCCCAATCGCTCGTCCACCCAGGAACAAACCGTGTTGATGGAAGCTTTCATGCGCAATTTCCTCAGACTCGGGTCACCAACACGCCGGTTTCCGTGACCTTCACGTCATACCGCTTCAAAGGCCGGGGCGGCGGCCCACTCAGGTTCTTACCGGTGTTCGGGTCGTACACGCCCCCGTGGCAGGCGCAATGAATGCGGTGCTTTTCCGGCTCGTACTGCACGGTGCAACCCAAGTGGGTGCAGACAGCGGTCAACGCGGTCCAAGATCCGTCCGCGTGATGAATCAACATGCTCGGTTTGGAGCCGAATTTGAACATCAGCGCGCTGGCCACTGGGAGCTTCTCCGCGTCCTTCAGCGTGACCTCCGTCACCGCTGCAGCTTGCTCGGCCATTTCGACCGGCGACGCCAAATAGCGATAGACCGGATAACCGATCGCCGCCGCGTAGCAAATCCCACGCCGCCCAGCGCCACGCGCACAAACGTCCGCCGGCCCATCAATTCCTGCCACTCGGGCCGCGCGCTCATTTTGCAATTGGATTCGTCCATCACACCACCTTCTCGGAAACTGGTTTTGCTCGCATCACCACGGAAAGCAACCACGCCACGCCGCCCAATCCAGCCACGAACGTAATCAGGAACAGCCCCACCACCGACCAATTGGTCACCACCGTTCGCTGCCACACATCAAAGCCCTTGCTCAACAGCGTCACGTCGCGGATGCCGTCGCGATAAGTCGTCATGCTCAACATCGCCGCCACACCCAATGCCAGGCACAGCCAACTGGCCTGCCCGGCCCGGGCTTTGCCGAATCCCGTCCAGGTCCCGACCAGAAGAACCAAGACCATTACAATCAGCCAGGCGTAACCGGCAACCTGGTAAAATGGGTAGTCGGCCAATCCAGTGCGAACGGCTTCCGGTTGCTCGCGTAATACCCAGAATGCCACCGCCACCTGCACGATCCCCATCACGACCGCCAGGCGGCCGCCGATTGTCGCCAGATGTGAGCGAACGGAGTCTTCCAAAGACTTGCGGCCCGAAAGCCAAACCAGCCACAACCCGGCGATCGTAAATCCGCCGGCCAGCATAAACAGCCAACGCGGTGTCAACGTGGCATCGACGGGCGGCAAATGAATCCCCATGGCCGTATTGGAATACATAGTTCCCCACACTTCGGGCCGTAGCATCAACGTCATGTTCGTCGAATAAATCCGCGCAATGACGCCCGCAATCAGCCACGCTCCCAACCCCAACCACCAGCCCGCCCGTCCGGCTTCACTGGCGGCGGCAAAGCGATACAGCAACCAATAGCACGCCATCAGCAGAAAGATGACCGCGATCCAATAAACGCCAATCAACACGCTGCTGGTGTAGAGCGCCGGACCGTAAAGCACCTGGGCGAACAGCAACGGTGGCACCCCCAAGTTGATCACGTAGGTCATGACCACCGGCATCCGCCGCGCCAGGCTCGAAGACGTGTTCAAACGCAAGGCGCTGGCAGGATTATGCCCGCCGCGCGCCCCGAGGAAATTCAGCCACGTGGCCACGAGCAAGCCACCCAACAGCATTTCCACCGACACAAAGTGCAGCGCCAGGGTGACGATGTGCAGCGCCTTGAACAGCCAGACTGGCGCCGGGATGGGAATTGGATCGACGGCGGGAAATATGTTCATGGAATAAGCGTCTCGCGCTGGGCGAACTGTTCGCGACCCAACGTGGTTACAAATACGGTGCGGATGTTATCGATTGCGGCCATAGAATTAACGGCGCGCATTCAAACATCTTCCTCCCCGCCTGACAACCATCGGAGCGTAAATTTTTTTTGCGCTGAAATTGCCTCCCTCCTTCGTCGAACCACCCGAGGGATTGGGACAATCCGAAGCATGACCAAGTATCAAATAAACAGCACAATGCTAATTAGCGATCAATGTCCAGTGAATGGCGACAGCCAAAGTCGCGTTATGCGTAAAGTAGTCCAATTGCCATTGGTGTTAATTTGCCTGCTTGTTGGTAAACAGTTCGTTCTTAAAGCTGGGGAGAGGGCGTTGACGCGAGCCCGCGCTGCCCCACAAGAAACACCGAACAGCAGAACGGGCGCCGCACGCGACGCCCGTTCCCACCCTTCGAACTCTCTACACTTTTAGCCCTTCAACACACTTCACGCTTCAACTCTGCAACACGTTTACGCCCCCATCCCGTCTTCAAACGAGCCGGTGGCGACCGGGAAGCAAAGCGCGTCGCGCACGTATTCGATGCCGTTGGTGCTGGTGGCGTCCAGGTCGCGATAGGCGCTCTCGGCTTCGACAATCAGCGGAGCGGTTTGGGTGCCCATGATTTTGCAGTAGCGCTGCGGGTAGCCAATGTGGATGAGCATTTCCACGTAGCGAATCATGTTGAGATCGCCACTGGGAATGTCCACGAACTGCATGGCGCGATTGGGCCAGTCCGCCGCCATCTTGCGCAATGGCACATCCGGGCGGATCACGAAGTTTTTCACGTGACAGGCATACACGCGGTCGGCGCATTTGCGGAACCGCGTTTCCCAATACTCATTTTCCCAGCAATGCGACGGATCGGCATTGACGCCGAGGCATTTGTCGCCGTCGCAGAATTTCACGAGTTGCAGGAAATCGTCGGCGCACATGGCCGCGGTGCCGGGATGAATTTCGTGGCAGAGATACTGGCCGTTCTTATTGGCGTGTTCGCGAATCTTCGCCGTCTTTTTGGCGAAACGCTCGCCGCCTTCTTGAACGAAATCGTAGCCCGGCCCTTTCCAAAAGCCCCACGGATAACCGGTCGCCATTTCCCAACCGAAGGCGATACCCCAGAACATGGGCACAATCTTGAGGCCCAGTTCAGCACACAGGTCGAGCAAACGCAGCAGGTAATCCTCAGCCCATTTTTCGATTTCTTCGGGTGACTTCTTGGCCACGTCCGGCGGGGTGAACGGGCGGATGGTCGGGCTGCCGGTCCAGGCGGTCGTGTGTACCCAGAACGGGCAATGCGCCGAAACGCCGTCCAGCTTCATGCCGGCCTTTTCAAAGGTGTCCTTGATTTCCTTGGCGGACTTGAAGCCCGGGCCGCTTTCCAACATGAAGTTGGACGGCTGCGCGCCGGTGGCGCCGGACTTTTTCGCGTAGGTCAGAAAGTCAGCCAGACTTTTCGCGCCGTGTTGGGCGCCTTCGATACTCGGATGAAAAACAGGTTGTCCCATAAGTTTCTAGTTCTTCGCTCTGGTTATTGTTGTTTCGGGAGGGTTTAGCGGGGTTCCCGCCGGATTGCAACTGAAATTCGAACAGGCCCATTAATTCCCGGATGGCTTGGCATTATGGTAAGAATCACCTCAGTTTAATCCTGGCGCTGCTTGACGTTCGGCGCAGATGCCGACCACCGCATACACCGCAAATGCGCCGGCCAGCGATGGCAAATAAACGACCTCCCATTCCATCACGTACGTGCCCGCCACATAGATCGCCAATCCGGCAAACAGCGCCGCCATCGCGCTCCGCGGCCCACCGAACCGGGTGAACAGTCCCATTACGATGATCGCAAAAATGCCGGCGCTGCCCAATGCCGAGGCACTTTCCACCAAACCAAAAATGGTGTCCGCCTGAAGCGCCAGCACCCAGGCCACCACCCCGAACGTCGCCACGCCCAGGCGGGACATTCGGACCTTGCCGGCTTCGTTGATGCCGGGAAACAGGGGGAGGATCAGGTTGTGCGCCGTCAGCGAGGCCGCCGCCAGCAAGGTGCTGTCCACCGTCGAGAGGATGGCCGAGACCAATGCTCCGGCAAACAGAATGTAGAGCAGCGGTGGCAAATGCTGTTGCGCCAGCGTGGGCAGCAATTGCTCCGGATGATCGAGATGCGGCAACATCGTTACGCCCACCAGCCCCATGAACACCGGAATCAGGCCGACGGCAATGTAGAGCCCGCCGCCCATCATCGCCGAACGGCGCGCCACGGTGGGCGAGCGGGTGGACAACACGCGAGCCACCAGTTCCTGCGCGACGACCGATCCGCAAATCGGGATCGCCCAGGCCTCCAACGTTTCCCACGGCGAGTGGTCGCCCCCGAACAGGTGGAGCCGGGCGGGATCAATGCCGTTCCAAGCCGTCTGCAACTGGCTCCAACCGGGAAACATCACCACCAGCAACAGCCCCAGTCCCAGAATGATCACCACACCTTGGATCAAGTCCGTGATAACGTCCGCCCGCATGCCGCCCGCGCCGGTATAAATAATGGCAACCGCGGCGGCGATGGTGATGCCGGTGTTCGTGCCAATGCCGGACGAAGCATCCAGCACTTCGCCGAAACCGCGGATTTGCGCCCCCGCCCACATCACCGAAGTGGGCACCATCATCAACACCGCCACGCGTTCCACCCCGACGGAATACCGTTGGCGGAGCAAATCAGCCAACGTCGTCAACCGCCGGCGCCATAAGGGAACGGCAAACACCAGCCCCATGAACATGATGCAAGCACCGTAGCCGAACGGCTCAGCCGAAGCGCCGGACAACCCTTCCTGGTAAATCCGCGCCGCGGAACTGATGCAGGTTTCGGCGCCGAACCAGGTCGCAAAGAAACTGAAGGTGGCCAGACCATACCCAAACCGGCGTCCGGCCAGCAGGTAATCATCCTCGCTGGCGATACGCCGGGACACAAGCACGCCCACCAGCAGTTGGAGGGCGACATAACCCATTACACCGATCAATACCGTGTTCATGCGAGGGCAACAAGACACCGAAAATTGCCGGCGATGTCCAGACTTCAGTTATGCGGGGCAGCGATTCAAAGGAAGGTCGAGCGGAACCGTGGTTCCGCCCCGCACCTACGGAGAAAATCGACGGCGAACGACCACGGTTGGATGACGAAGTAGGGAAAAAGGAATTGCCTTCGCAACCAATGAATCTGCGGCAAATTTGGGGGTGCGGTAAAGGGGCAATCCAAGAACCGTGATTCCCGGTCCAGGCTGAGTAGAATGCCAAGAGGCGACTTCTTTCACCGCCAAGACACGAAGAGCGCAAAGAGTTGCGGCAGTCAGCCTTTGCGCTCTTCGGGTCTTGGCGGTGAACGGGTACCGGTCAGACTTTATGCGCGTCGAGCAGTTAGCCAGAATATTTCACACCGAGCTTGGAACGCCGACAGCCTGTAGCCGACGAGGTGAGGAGGCGGAGCGCAGGAAGTGGCTCCAGGTCCGCCTCCTCACGTCGGCGGCTACAGTGCGTGTGTTCGAGCTAGCCGTTTCCAGCCTGAGGCGGTTTCATTTCGGCAGTCAGTCGCCGGCACAGTGGTTGCAGCGCGGCAATCCGTTGAGCAGCCGGCGGGTGCGAGGAGAAATACTGGCCCAAATCCGGTGATTCCGTCGCGGCCTCATCGAGGCGGCGCAGCAAGGCGAGCGCCCCGTTGGCATCAAAGTGAGCCGAGGCCGCCAGGCGAAGGCCGAACTCATCTGCCTCGGTTTCGGAGTCGCGCGCAAACGCGCTTTGGAGCAAGCCCATTCCTTTGTGCCGAAGCCAGGTTCCCAACGGGCCGGTGCGGGCGGTGATGGCGGTGGCGGCCTGCGAAGCGGTCTGGCTCAACATCCGATCCCAGACGTGTTCACGAAGGATATGCCCCATTTCGTGGCCGATGATGAAGGCCAATTCGTCCGGTTGGCGGCCGCAAAAATTCAGCAGCGCGTGGCTCATGAAAATGTATCCGCCCGGTAAGGCCATGGCACTGGGCGTTTCGTCGAAAATCAATTCCACTCGGAAGTTGCGTCGCTGGTCGCGCACACAGGCAGTCAATCGCTGACATACCTCGTTCAGCAATTCGGTGGCCGGGGGATCGTTCAACGGTTCCGTGGCGTTGCGCAACTCGACCGCCAGCACCCGACCGAACGCCACTTCCGCCTGGAGCGCCTCTTCTTCGTTGCCGGTCAGTCCCGCCCAAATCCATTTGGACTTGCGCATGGCCGGCACGGTTGCCCGCCCCAGACGACGCCCAATGTTGTGAAAGAATCCAGCCATGTTCAATTCAGGTCCGGCGAGCAACTGCTGAAAGCCTGCCGCAGTCAACACTATGGATCGAGCCGCACCACACTGCAAATCGCGTCCGGTAACGGGTCCGGGAGCAGGATCGTCAGAGAACCGTTCGTGCGTTCGAGGTGAAGCGGCTCCTTGCCCGCCAGCAGCGTGGCGCGGGACGCGTTCGCCGGCAGGGTGATTTGGCCGTTGTCCGGACGGGAGAAGAGGTGCAAATAGAGTTGCTCGCCCTTCTGGGTGCATCGACCGTCGAAAGGCAACTTGGACAATGGACTGGCCGTGGTGCCGTAGATTGCTTCGCCATTGACCTTGAGCCAGGCGCCGATGGCCCGCATCCGCTCGACGCTTTCCGCGGGAATCGTGCCATCACCTTTCGGCCCCACGTTCAACAGGTAATTGCCGCCCTTGGACGCGATGTCCACCAGAGTTGCGGATCAGTTGCTCGGTGGATTTCCAGGCGTGATCATGATCGGAATAACCCCAGGTGGTGTTCATGGTCATGCAGGCTTCCCAATCCACACCGGGCATGCCGGTCGAAGGCACAGTTTGTTCCGGCGTGGTGAAATCGCCTTGCGCCGGGCTCCACGTTTTCAGCCGTCCCACGGAATCGGCTTGCTCGATATTCGGAATCCGGTACAGCCGATTGTTCATGATGATTTCCGGCTGAAAACTTTTCACCATTCGCACCAGGCTGTCGGCGCGCCAGAATTCGCCTTCGGCATCCGGCTTGGAGTAATCCCACCACAGGATGTCAATGGGTCCGTAATGAGTGACCAGTTCGCGCACCTGAGCGTGGAGGTAATCCACATAAACGGAGTGATCACGCGGGCCGTTGGGGAAGGGCCGGCCTTTGAGCGGATGCGGCAAACCGTCCGCCGCTTCGTAGTCGTATTGGGGATGATGCCAGTCGATGACGGAATGATAAAATCCCACGCGCAAACCCTCGGCCCGCAGGGCTTCGACGATTTCCTTGACCAGATCGCGGCCGGTGATGTCCGCGGCGTCGTAAGTCGTCACCGCCGAACGATGGAGCGCGAAGCCTTCGTGATGTTTGGTGGTGAACACCACGTATTTGCAGCCGGCCTCGCGGGCCAGGCGCGCCCATTCCCGCGCAAAACCAGGTTGGGGTTGAAAGCGAGGAATGGCTTCGTGGGCGTATTCGTAAGTGTCCACCTTCACCCGCTGCTGCAACCATTCCATGCCGCCGCGCGTGCCGACCGCCTTGCCGTTCCAAGTTCCCGCCAGCCCGGAGTACAGTCCCCAATGGACGAACATGCCGAATCGCGCCTGCCGCCACCATGCCATTCGAGCATCGCGCGCCGCGGGGGATTCCGGCGGAAACCCGGCTTGCACGGTGAGCAGTCCGGCAAACAAAAGGGCGAAGGGCAATGTCAACTTAGAGATCATGCTGGGAGCATGGCGGTTTGGTTGCGATGACTCAAGCATGGAACGGAGACTTGAAGCAGCGCAGCGTGCTGCCGGTATCTTGCCGGCAGATCGAACGCAGGAATGGCTAACGATTTGCCGCAGTGGTTCGAACGCACCGGGGGTATTCATTTCTGCCGGCGGAACGCCAGCAGCACGTTGGGCAGCGTGCTGCCGGCATCTTGCCGGCAGATCGAACGCATGAATGGCTAACGATTTGCCGCAGTGATTCGTACGCACCGGGGGGTATTCGTTCTGCCGGCGGGACGCCGGCAGCACGTTGGGCAGCGTGCTGCCGGCATCTTGCCGGCAGATCGAACGCAGGAATGGCTGACGCATTGCCGCAGTGATTCGTACGCACCGGGGGGTATTCATTTCTGCCGGCGGAACGCCAGCAGCACGTTGGGCAGCGTGCTGCCGGCATCTTGCCGGCAGATCGAACGCAGGAATGGCTGACGCATTGCCGCAGTGGTTCGGGCGCGCCTGGGGGTATTCGTTCCTGCCGGCGGAACGCCAGCAGCACGTTGGGCAGCGTGCTGCCGGCATCTTGCCGGCAGATCGAACGCAGGAATGGCTGACGCATTGCCGCAGTGATTCGTACGCACCGGGGGGTATTCATTTCTGCCGGCGGAACGCCAGCAGCACGTTGGGCAGCGTGCTGCCGGCATCTTGCCGGCAGATCGAACGCAGGAATGGCTGACGCATTGCCGCAGTGGTTCGGGCGCACCGGGGGGTATTCGTTCCTGCCGGCGGGACGCCGGCAGCACGCTCTCAAATTCCAGCCGCGCGTCTCGCCGCCAGCCGCCGCCCGGTCCACGCTCCCAGGAGGCTGCGTCCGGCAAACGCCAAAGCGTAGAGTACGCCCAACAACGCCACGTCCGTCGGTCCCACCGGCAAATCATATTCGTAAGCCAGACAGAATCCGATCAGCGCGGACACCCCGCCAATCAGCGACGAACTTATCGCCAATTGCCGCATGTTGCCGGCGAACTGCCGGGCGATCAGTGGCGGGATCAGTAAAAAGCCAAACGCAATCAGCGGCCCAACGCTCAAAACCGCAATGGCCACCGTGAACCCGATGAGCAAAAACAAACTCAAATCCCAGCCCACGACTTTACGTTTCAGCGTGATCGCCATTTCCGGGTCAAAGGAGACGAGCATGAACTCCTTGTTGAACAGCCACAAGGCCGCCAACACGATGAAGAAAGTGACGCAGGTGATGACCAAGTCCGTGTTGGATATGGCGATAATTTCCCCTTTGAGCAGATTGAGCCAACCCCGTTCCGCCACCGGACATTTTGCCAATAGCAAAATGCTCGTAGCTGTGGCCACCACGTAAGCGGTCCCCAACCGTCCTTCCACCAACCCACGCCCGCGTTTCTCCATCAACGACAGCCACAAGATGGCGCCCAGCGTGAACGCGATGGAGCCGGTCAACGCCAGCAACCGTTGGTCTTCGCCGTGCGTTTCCATTCCCTGCCCGATCCACACGTGCATGGACAAGGCAAACGCGATACCCGTCGAGGAAACCTGCGGCAAGGCCACGCCCAAAAAGATCAACCGGCGCAACACCAGGTAAATGCCCACCAGCGGACAGGCAAATCCGACGAGCAAGCTGACGTACACCGAATTTCGCAAGAGGAAGTCGAACGAGAGAATTTCAATAAGCGTGTGCATGGTATCAACCCCACGAGAGTTCGAGCAGTTCCGCGATTTTGTCCGGCGTCATCAGCTCACTGGTCTTGCCGTGCAGTACCGCGCCGCGTTTCAACCAGATCACGGCTTCGGCATATTGATGCACCGCCGCCAGATCGTGGGTCACCCACAGCACGCTCATCCGCTGCTCGCGGTGCAACGTGCCCAGCACTTCCATAATGGCTTGGGCGGCCGCCGCATCCACGCCGGCCGTCGGTTCATCCAGCAACAGCAAGTGCGGTCGCGCCGCCAGGGCCCGGGCGATGAGCACACGCTGCTTCTGGCCGCCCGAAAGACGGGAGAATTGCTGGTGGGCAAATTCCTCGGCACCCGTCAGACGCAAGCATTTCCAGGTCAAATCGCGTTCCACGGCGGGCACCCTGCGTCCTGGTGGCACGCGCCCGTAGGTCCCCATCAGTGCCACCTCGAACCCGGACAGCAGAAACAAGGGATCGAGCGATTCCCGCTGCGGCACGTACCCCAGAATAAGACGCTGGCCATTCCACTCCGGAAAGACCACCCGCCCGGAAAGCGGCGGCAGAATGCCGGCCAACGTTTTGAGCAAGGTGGTTTTTCCGGAGCCATTGCCGCCCAGCAACGCGGTGAAACTGCCGCGCGGCAATTGTAGTTGCACCTGGCCCAGAATCTCGTGTTGACGGTATCCCACCGACACGCGTTCCAGCACCACCAAAGGATCCGTCGTCATTCGTTCAACGCCTCGCTCAAATGGGTGACATCGTATTCCAACCAACTGAAAAAGTCCTTGGCCTCCCGGTTACCGCCGGGCATCAACGGCAGCACGAGCAGCTTGGCTCCGATGGCCTCGGCCACGCGTTGCGCGGTGCGCCGGGGCCGGTTGGGCTCAATGATCACCAGTTTCACGCCCGCCTGTTTGGCTTCCGGCACCAAAGCGTTAATGTGCGAGGGCGACGGTTCAATCCCCGGTTTGGGTTCGATGGTATCGACCAGCACGAGTCCAAAATAATCCAGCAAATAATCGAAGGACTTGTGGTAGGTGACCACTTTGGTCCCGCGATACGGCGCCATCAACTTTTTCCATTCGACTTCCTTTTTCGTCAGCCGCTCGTTGAATTGTTTCAGATTGGCCTGGAAATCGGCCGCGTGCGCCGCGTCCAGTCGGCCGAACACGTCCGCAATGTGCGCCGCCACAATCCGGCAGTTGTCCGGATTGAGCAGGTAATGTGGATTGCCCAACCGATGCACATCGCCTTGGGCGCGACTTACCGACACCGTCGGAACTTGCAGCAGCCGGACCCCCAACGAGCCGTTGATGTCGGCCGAGCCGTTCGGCAGGATTTTCGCATTGCGCGCGTTGTTGACCAGCGGCGGCAGCCAACCGATTTCCAATTCCGCACCGCCTTCGATCAGCACGTCCGCGCGGTTCAGCACACGGATGAAGCTAGGTTTGGCATCGACGAAATGTGGATCCTCCATGCCGTTGGCCAAACAGGTGACCTTGACGTTGTTCCCGCCGATTTCCTCCGCGATGGCGCCCAAGTCAGGCAGCGTCGCCACCACGTTCAATTTGGCCGCTGCGCTGATGGGAACCAATACCAGCAAAGCCAGCAAACTCAGTTGTTTCATGATGTCTTTCATAGAGCAGGAAAATGTGATCGGTTAAGATTTAAAATTTGTGTGCTGCGTGGGCGCCGAGAACGAATTCAAACTGCAACCACACCGAATGATCCGGTCCCACATAGCGGCGGTTGTCGTAATTGTATTGCAACCGAATCTTCGAGTATTCGCTCGGATACCAGGTCAGGTCGGGCGAGAGCCGCCAACGCTCAGCCCGCTGGAGATCATGCCCCAACGGTTGGCCGTCGCGGTAGAGCGGCAAACGTTCGTAGTCCGCGGTGTCGCCCGTCACGTAATCCAGCCGCAATCCGGCCACCCAGCCCTTGCGGAAGCCGTAGAGCAACTGGGTGTAGAACCCATAATCAGTGAGCGTTTCGCCGGGCAACACGGCGGGATTGCCGGCAGCATCCAGGATTGGGTCCGCCTCACCGGCCCAATCAAAACGCCCCACCTGGTACTTCCGCAGCATGGCTTCGCTTTGCCACTGCACAAAGGGAAAGCCGCCGTGTTGCCGGAGCGATTTCCATTTCCACGTCAGGTCCACGCCATAAACCTCCGTGCGGGTGTCGCCGCTGCCTTCACTGCCGCGCGAGTTGGGACCGAACGCCGCCGAGGTGCCCAACAACAACACCTGGCTGGGCGTCAGGTCAAACGAAACCGCATACCGCGGGGCGAAAAGCAAATCGTCCGCACCGCCCAAGCCGCGATCGTTGTCAGCGTGCCGGTATGCAAACGGCAGCGCTGCTTCGTCGCCGGCGCCGTGGGTGTGCCCGCCGCTGCGAAAGGGGGTCGCCGTGTCGCCGTGACTGTTCTGAACCGCCAGGAGCAATTCCGAATAAAACGGCGTCGGCGCCAGCCAGGAGATGATCGCACCCGGATTACGCAGGCCGTCCGGTCCGAGAAACCGGCCATTGACCAGCGGGGTATCAATGAAGTTCCAGGTGTGTAAATGCGTGGCATTGTGCCGGCCGAACTCGGTGAACACCTGTCCCAACCGTAACTGCAAATTGGCCGGCAGCGCGGTGGTTTCCATCCAGCCTTCCTCCACCTCAAAGAAGCTTTCGCCGGCGGAATTCAGCGAATAGACCAAGTTGGCATTGGCGCGGAAAAACGGGTCCACCGCGCCCTGAAGATTCAATTCGAGGCCCTGGACGTTGAAGCCGCGTTGATACGGATCATGTCCACCAGATTCGAGGTTGTTCTCAATGTCCCGCGTGGTCGAACTTCCCACCGCGAACGTGCCCACCAGCCCAATGTCCATATAAGCCTGGGCATTGCCAATCCGGATGGGGCTGGTCGGATTCCAGGAACTGGACGGCACAGCGTTCGCCGTCGGCGTCGCGGCCACGGGTTCCGGGGTGGCGGGTCCCACGGGAGCCCGTGCTTTAACCTCGGCTGGCGGTGCGTTCGTCGATCCCGTGCGTGGCGGGGGTTGCAACCCCTCAAGCCGGTGATTCAACTCATCGATGACGCGCCGGTGCTCCTGGATGGCTTTTTCAAAATTCTCGTTGGCTTGTTGGAGCTGTTTCCGCAGCAACTCCACTTCATTGGTTTCCTGGGCCGCCACCGTCAGCAGCCCCAAGCTCAGGATCGAAACCAATCCAATTGCTTGCTTAAAATTCATATCGTTCGTGCTTCTATTCAGGGGTGCGCAGTCCTTCCGCACACCAAAAGTTCAGACTCCGTTTCTCGAATGATCGAAGCGGAAGAAGGCCGGACGTAACGTTGGGAGTCATTCAACCCGTCCCAACCTGCCACCGGGAGTTAAGAAGCAATGGAAGGAGGGGCGCGACTGGGAGCCAACCGGCGATCCACCGTCGGCGGAATCTGAACCGCCAGGCCGCCCGGGGCGTCGCCGGGGAAACACGACGGTGGAAGGAATCTGTCCGTGGAGAGTGCCACCCAAGCGTGGCCGTGGCTGAGGAGGGTCAAGATGCACTCGTGGCCGGCTTGTTGCGAATCGGCGTGCAGCCAATGGTGCAGTTCGGGCGAAGCGCTGAGCAGCGCCGAGCTCATCCAGAGCAGCACCAGCAAGCCAACCACCGCCGCACGCGCGGTCCACCATCGGCCAGAGTTTGGGCATCCAAACTTCACGTCCTGATGTAAAAGCAGCAATGGGCCGGCAATGCAAGCGGGATTTTAGAACCGCCTTCTAAGTAACAACTCAATAACTGGGGCAGCGACAAGATGATTCGGCGTGGTAGGACAGGCGTCTCGCCTGTCTCGAATTGCCGAGGGCATCCTCCCCTTGGGGTGACATTGACAGAATCCCGGCACCGCGATGCAAGTCGATGGGTTGCTGTCGTTCGAGACAGGCGGGACGCCGCGGGACGCCTGTCCTTCTGAATCGTTCCGGCGAGCACCATTGCCAACCGCGGTCAGGCAATCTTCATCGCCTGGGCCTGGGCTTTGAGGGCCAGTTCGGCTGCGAGGAATGTGTGTTGTTGCGTCATGGCCGTTTCGGTGCGGTGCATACAATCCAGCACGAGCTGTCCGAAATAGGGGAAGCCCACCTTACCATTCACCGTGAAATGTTGCTCCCCTTTGTGATCGACAAGATAAACATGATCGGCCGTCGTGTCGCGCGCCACATCGAGGTATTTGCGCAATTCAATGTAGCCGTCGGTGCCGAGGACAATCGTGCGTCCATCACCCCACGCGCCCAGGCCCTGGGGCGTGAACCAATCGACGCGGAAATAGAAGGTAGCGCCGTTATCCGCAACGAGCGTAGCGTCGCCGAAGTCCTGGAAGTCCGGATGGTCCGGGCAATTGTAATTGGCCACCTTGCTGTGGACGACCGTTGCGTTCTTCGCGCCGGCATAATGCAGAAATTGCTCGATCTGGTGGCTGCCGATATCGACGAGAATGCCGCCGTATTTTGCCGGGTCCCAAAACCACGCGGGACGCGAGGGCGCGTTGAGACGGTGCGGTCCAAGGCCGATCACCTGCACCACGCGGCCAATGGCACCGTCCCGAATCAGTTGATCGGCATACACGGCTGCTTCCACGTGCAGGCGTTCGGCGTAGTAGGCGGCAAAAATGCGTCCCGTCTCGGTGACCTTGCGGCGCGCGGCTTCGATCTGTTCCAGCGTCGTGAACGGCGGCTTGTCAGTGAAGTAATCCTTGCCGTGGTCCATGGCGCGCAAACCAAGCGGCCCGCGTTCGCACGGCACCGGCGCGCTGGCAATCAGTTTGATGTTTGCATCGTCAGGATTTCCTCTTCGCTCCGGGCACTTTCACGCCGGGATAGGTTTGGCAAAATTGCTCGACTTTCTTGGGATCGGGATCGAAGACCCAAGTCAGTTTGCCGCCCGCTTCGATCAGGCCGTTACACTGGCCATAGATGTGTCCATGGTCCAGGCCAATGGCAGCGAAGGGAAACTCGCCGGGTTGACAGACCGGTTTTGCTTTGCCCTTGGGGGCGTAATTCATGCCGTCCGATTTTTGGTGCATAATGTTGGCCGCCAGTTTCCATGATTGGTCTCCAGCACGGAAGCGGAAACTGTCCAAATCCGGAGGGCCGAAACCCGAAATTCAAGGATGTCGCACCGGCCACTGGACATGGTAGGTCGCATTGCACCGCAAAGACACGAAGCGCGCAAAGGCTGTGAAAGCAAACCTTTGCGCGCTTCGTGTCTTTGCGGTAAAAGATGGCTTTCCAAATTCTATCGGGGTGCGCTCCGGTTCAGATTTATCTAACTTCTTTCGGCCTTCGGATTTCAGATTTCAATTTGCCTTGGTTTCGCTATTTGCCGAGGTTCCGCCCCAAGGTGATGTCGTTGTTTGCGAAGTTTTCGACGCTCTTGGTCTTTTCGTGGAAATGCCGGGCGTGCTTCAGAATGCCCTCGCGCGAATAAAACGGATCGCTGGGCTGCAAGTGGCAACCGGACTTTTTCGCCCAGATGGCCGGATTGGTAGATGGCCGAAATGAGTTCCGATGGTCTTGCGGGCTTCCGCCCCGTCAATCAGCAACGACTCCTGGCCAGCGATGGCCGCCAACACGTTGGCGATTTGTCCCTCGTGGCCTTCGTGGTCCAACGCGGTCAATTGGTCGTAGGCGGACTGGATCTGCGAAGTCAATTCAGCGTTGTCCTCCGGAAAACCATTTTCCTTCTGCCTAGCGGCTTTGACCTGCCACGGCACTGCGACTTTGGCGTGTTCGCCCTGGAAGACCATTTGCTGTTCCTCGCCATGATGGACCAACGATGCCGTGATTTGCCCAATCCGGCCATCGGCATACGACAACACGGCGGTGCTGAAGTCCTCCACCTCGGAATTGGCGTGGCTGAGATTGGCAGTCAACGCGTTCAGTTCGGTGGGCAGGCCCATCATCCATTGAAACAGGTCGATGTGGTGGACGGCGTGGTTCATGGTGCAGCCACCGCCTTCCTTCTCCCAAGTGCCGCGCCACCAAAAGTCGTAGTAGTTGCCGCCGCGCCACCAGAACGAATCCACTTGCGCGTGCAGCACCCGCCCGATGAGGCCGGATTCCAGGATTTGCTTGAGCTTCATCATCGGCGTCTTGAAGCGGTTCTGGGCGACGACCGACAGCAGTTGGCCACTGGCCTTCGCCGCGGCGATCATCGCGTCGCACTCTTGGAGGCAGGTGGCCATCGGTTTTTCCACCAGCACATGTTTGCCCGCCTGAAGCAATTTCACGGTCACGTCCGCATGCGCAAACGGCGGCAGACAGATCGAGGCCAGGTCGAACTCCGGTCCACTCAGCAGTTCCTCCACGTCCTTGAACACAGCCACCGACAATCCGTGGTGGGCCGCCTTTTCCCGCGCTTTCTCGGGATACAAATCCACCACGGCGACGATCTGACATTGCTGGTTGAACTTCAAATAGGCCTGAAGGTGGCTGTCTGAAATGGCGCCGGTGCCGATAATCGCGACTTTAATCATGAAGCTGGGAAGGAGGTTGAGGATTGTCGAGGAGTTACGTGTTGTTGAGACATGGGGCTGCCTCTTGGCACAAGAACGTTCCGTTCCCCCTCACCCCGAACCTCTCCCCCAGGGAGAGGGAGAATTGATGGCCGCGCGTCAAAGTACCAACGCCAGTTCCCAACTGCCACCGCCGCCGCGAAGCTGTTCCCTCTCCTGGGGGAGAGGGATAGGGTGAGGGGAAAGGAACCGCACGAATGGTTCATGGCGCTGTGCTTTCCATTGAATGATCGGCAACCGCCTGAGCCAATGCGTGGATATTCTCCCCCGGCGTCCCGGGCGAAACTCCGCCACCTGCCGAGAGAATAAGGCCTTTGGTTTCCGGATGGGCATTGAGGCAGTCGTGCGCCGCATGAAGCACTTGTTCCGGTGAACCGTGCGCCAGCACCTCCAGCGGCGGCACATTGCCCATCAGGCACAAGTCCGGGCCCACCAATTACGCACCTTGCCGAAAGGGGCTGCCGGTGCGTGAAGTTAAAGATATGGATGCCCAACTCGCGGAGGAATGGGTACGACACCGGATTGTCCGTATCGTTGTGAAACACTTTCACCGCACCGGGAAAGGCGTCGAAAACTGTCTTCAAATATGGATGCCCAAATTCACGGTAATCGCGCGCGGACATGAAACCCGCGAGGTCGTCCAGCACCAGGATGCCTTCCACCGCTGACAACGTTTCCGCCTGCGCCTCCAACCACGTGCGGGTAAGCGTCGTCGTCGTTTGGAGGAACTGATGGGTCCGCTTCGGATCCAGCTTCATCGCCAGCAGAAATTCGCTCACGCCCATCAGGTGCGCAGCGATGGTGAGCGGGCCGCGGGCGGCGACCATTTTGATCACGTGGCCAGCCTCATTCACGCGCGGTTCCAGCCGCCGATAGTAATTCAGAATGATCGGCATCAACCCGTCGCAGCGGGGATCGGGCGGAGACAGATGTTCCGCTTCCTCAATGGTGGTGATTAGATGAAAGATGGCCGGTGGCTGATGCTCAAAAAAGCTGATCCTCGTGCCGAAGCCGCTGGGTTCGGCGGCCATGCCCATTTCCACCCAGAAGCCCGGCAGCAAAGTGAGATCTGAGAATTCTTGAACCAATCGCAGATTGGCCTGCAACCAAATCTCCGGGTCAGTGAGATAATCCAGCGTGGACAAGTCCAGATACCACGGAATCCACGGGCTATCGACAATCAGGGCAACCGGAGGAACGGCATTGGCTTCGCCCCGGGCGCACTGCTGGATGATGTCCCACTGTTCGAGGGTCATGGTTTGATGCAGGCGAACCCCAGCCACGAAGGACAGCCGTCCCGGCTATCCCGGATGCAGCCGGGTGTCCACCGTTCTTGAAGCGTTTCGATAGAAGTTGAACGTTCCCTGGAAATTCGGGACAGGCGGGACGCCTGTCCTACGAGGGCCAGAATTGTTGCTGCGGCGTTCAACCCGAGAGCCTATACGAATTTGTATTTGCCTGGGATGGCCACTTCCGGAAAAGGCAGGTCGCCGAATTCATAGCGTTCCGGTCCGAGGCGTAGATTGGACTTCATGGCTTGGTCCCATTCCACGGACTGGCCGCTGTAGGCGCTTTCCCGTCCCATGATCCCGGTCATCGTGCTCTCGGCGACCGTGCGGGCCTCGTTCAACGGTTCCCCGGCGCGAATGCTGGCGATCAGATCCTCGTGCTCCTGCTGGTAGGCATTCGCGTCGCGGTCGCGGAAACGCCAATTGCTGCCACCATTCATCCGAATCCAACGGCAGCAATTGCTGTCGCCCTTGGTGCCCACGATGGCTTCCTCGACTATGCCTTCGCAGCCGTTGATCTGCCGGCACTGGCTGAACATCCGGACGCCGTTCGGGTATTCGAATTCCACGGCGAAGTGGTCGAAAATGTGGCCGTACCGCTTGGCCGTGCGCACCTGCCGCCCGCCGAGGGCCGAGAGCCTTGATCGGGTGCGTGCCGATCACCCAGTTCATGACGTCCAGGTTGTGGACGTGCTGCTCGACGATGTGGTCGCCGGCGAGCCAGGTGAAGTAGTTCCAGTTGCGAAGCTGCCATTCCATGTCGCTCCAGCCGGGCTCGCGGTCAATGACCCAGATCTCGCCGCCGTTCCAGTAGCAACGCCCGTAGACGATCTCGCCGATCGCGCCGTCGTGGATGCGTTTGATCGTTTCCTGGTAGCTCTTCAGGTGACGGCGCTGCGTGCCGGCCACGATGCCCAGCTTCTTTTGCTTGGCCAGTTCGCCGGCCTCCATGATCATCCGCACGCCCGGCGGATCGACGGCCACCGGCTTCTCCATGAACACGTTCTTGCCGGCCTCGATGGCGGCCTTGGCCATCATCGGTCGGAAGTGCGGCGGCGTGGCCAGGATGACGTAATTGATCTCCGGAACGGCCAGCAACTTCTGGTAGGCGTCGAAGCCGGTGAAGCAGGTTTCATTGGGCAGATTGATCCCCAGTTTTTGAAGGTTCTCGCGACACCGGGCCAGCCGGTCCGGGAACAGGTCGGCCAGGGCGACCACTTTGATGTTCTTGCTCTCGAACTTGGCGCCCTGGGCCACGTCCTCGGTGTGATAACCCGCCGACGGATAGATCACGCGGGTGGCGGCGCCCAGGGCGTCCATCAGCGCGCCGGTGCCGCGTCCGCCGCAGCCGATGACGCCGATGTTGATCGGCGTATCCGCGGCCGCGTGGCTCGTCACTACGAACGGAGACTTGGCCAACGCCGCCGCGCCGGCCAAGGCCAACGAGGAATGCTTAAGGAATGCGCGGCGAGAAAGGTTTTCACGAGTGAGATTGGCTTGGGGATTGGAATCGAAATGGGTATCGAGATGGTGCTGTTTCATATTCTTCATAGCCAGTTTTGCCCAAGCCGCCTGGCAGCCCCAGAAGAACTGCGAACGGCCCGGATTTATTTGCGTGCGAAAAATACTCGAACGCCAGCCAACGAAAAGCCAGCCCAAATTGCGGGGTAACGTGCTGCCGGCGTCCCGCCGGCAGAAACGAAATGACCAAGAACCAATGACCAAGTTCCAGAGAATGCCCAAATCCCAAACCGCAAACCGCGTCCGAGCCGCCTTGCGCTGGCGGACTGGGCTTTGGAGGTTGGTCCTTCTCTGGTGGTTGGGGTATTGGACATTGGTCATTTATTCGCAGCCACTGTTCCAATCATGGCGTCATTAACTTGCCTGCGGCCTACGAACGTCGCGAAGCGTCTGGAGCGCCGGATCGGCTTGAGGCGGCGCTATCGGCTGAGCCTCCAGCGGCAGCTCCGCCTGGGGTAAGGAAGTCGAGGCAATCGGTGTCGGCGCTGCGGCTGGGGCGGCAGGGAGCATTGGCGCTTCGGGCATGGGCCAGAATAGCGGCCGTCCACCGGGTGGGAAAGCTTCGGAAAACCCGGCGCTGTCCCGCGAAGCGCCCGCCAACCAATTGACCAATCTGCGGGATTGAAACTCGTCCGTCTTTTCCTCAAAAGACCCCCGCTATTCTGAGTTCTGGGGTTAAGCTTGGTGTGAAATATCCGAGCTAAGCGGCGGGGTGGCGCAACAAAAAACGCGGACAAAAATGTCCGCGCTCAACCACATCAATGGATGTTGACGACGATTGCCGTCGTCAAAAACCTATTGGCTGCATGAGGATTCGATCAGGTTGATCAACCGCGGCAGCAAGGTTTCCTTGGTAAAGCTACGGGTGATTTGAGCTGGCCGGTCAGCATTTCGGTCAATGGCCAAGAGCTGCATACGCCGGATGGCCTTCACCACCGCTTCCACGTCGCCGTGATCCGCTCGGGCCCAGGTTGCGGAACTGTCTGCTGCTCCGAGAATCTCCGGCACATGGCTGGCCCGCGGGCCGATATACAACACCGGCACCGCGACGCTGAGGATGTTGTAAATTTTGCAGGGATGGATGATGCCCACGAACGGATTACCCATCACCACCAAGTGCAGATCAGCGGCCGAAAGTGAACCCGCCAATTGGTCGAGCGGCTGGTAGGGGAGGCAGAGGATGTTGGGCGATGGTATGGATGCCGGATTCTGGATGCCTGTTGCCGGATGGATTGAAGGAATGGTTGAGGGAGGGGAAGCCGAGGGATCAGTTCTCAGTGAACAGTCATCAGGCTGAGGGGAAGATAAGGATTGAGGATTGAGGATATTGGGTGAAGCAGATACCTCGCTCTTGGCACGTGGTGGCTGGGGATTGGCGCGCTGCTGTTCCACGATCTTGCGCCATTCGCTGCCGCCACCGACGAAACAAAACACGATGTTCGGATCGTCCGCCAGTTGTTGGGCGGCGGCCAAGACCGTCTTGAGGGGATGACACGGGCTGTGGTTGCCTGAATACATCACCACAAATTTCTCCTGCAATCCGTGGGCAGCGCGAAACCGGTTCCGCCCAGCAACGTCAAATTGGACTTCCCCGTCGTGTGACCATGGCGGGATGACAGCGATCTTGTCGGCGCCGATGCCTTTTTGAGTGATGCGGTCGCGCATGAAATGGTCGAGGGCGATGATCTGGGCGGCCCGTTTGAAGCTGAACCGGGAAAGGTGTTCGAGCCATTTCGCCAGCCACGATTTCGGCCGCAACCAGCCGGCGGCGATCGCCTCATCCGGATTCATGTCCATCACCCAATAGCAGAACCCGCCGCCGCGCAAGCGGGTGAACCAGGCGCCTAGGAAGGAAATCAGAGGCGGCGACGTCAACGCCACGACGACATCCTGACGGGGCAAACGAGCCAAGCGCACACAGCAATTCAAGAGGAAGCTGGCGAAATCGGCGGCGCGCCGCCACTTGGCGGTTTTGCCAAAACGGGTCGAACCGACCCGACAGATTTGGATGCCGCGCCAGGTTTCGCGCGCGGGAAAGAGCCGGTCGGGATCATCGGTACGCCCGGCGGCTCGTGACGACGGTAACCTGATGTCCACGTTCCACTAAGCGCACCGCCAGTTCCGTCAGATACTGCGCGGTGGCCATCACGTCCGGGTGGAACGTTTGGTTGAGGAGGAGGATGTTCAGAGGTCAGAAGGCAGAAGGCAGAAGGCAGGGGGCAGTAAACAGTGATCGGTGATCGGTAACCGGTGGACAGAGGTCGGATGCCGGATGCCAGAGGGCAGAAGATGGAGGACGGAAGACAGCGGTCAGGAAGCGGGCATCGAGAGTCAGTGGTCCGGTGGTCTGATGGCAGATTGCGTTCTGCTCCTTCCTTTTCGCGTCGTTCGCGTGCTTCGCGGTTGCCATCAACCTTGGCTGGATTGTGCGGTCAGCCGACGCTCTCGCCACGTGCGCAAGCCGGCAATCATGAGACAGCTTAAAGCGGAGTACAGACCCCAGGTGGCGGGTTCGGGAACTGGAGTAAAGTCAACGTAAAATCATCAATGCCAACAAGTGTCACGGCTGCCAGGACCCGGTGGACTGATCAAGAGCAACAATGAGAAATTGGATGCCAGACGCTATGATCGGTTCCACGCGTAGGTCCGCAGAATTAAAGGAGACATCCGTTGAACTCCATGTTCACTGGATCAGTAAAAGTGCCAAGGCATTAATCCATACAAGTTCCCGTTTCATCATTCGGCAGATCAATAGATTCAACACGTAATTGTTACGATGAAGATTGTCGAACCGTCGCAAAATTGTGCCGACCAAACTGAGACTGAAACTTATCGAAGCCCTATGTTTTGAATCGGATCACGCACGACCCAGGCAGCGCCAGGATCTCCAAAGCGAACCAGTCTGGCGAATTGCCCAAGGCACTTAGTCGCTCTGAAGCATGCTGCAAAGTGCCGTTGAGGTTGTTTCCGTCAAGCCGATCTGCTGAAGCCACGTTTCGAAATTCGCCAGCTCCGAACTCCCCATGTTGCGGAGTCGAACAGGAAACATCGAGTTCCCGTCCCGTCGAAGAGGCGGTCGACGTCATCACTGAACAGATGCACCGCTTCCGGAAGCCGCTCCCAATAGCCGTCGAAGATCTTGGTGCTGTACAGCTCACGGTCATAGAAATCAGCTGCCTCGCAATCAAATACAACAAGTCCATAGAAAAACACGCCAAGAACAACACCACACCCTTCCGCCCTGCCACTCTCACTTTTTCCTCGTTCATAGCGAGGTGGATTATTGGGGAACGAGGCAATCAATGTAAAGCGAAATTTTATCAAAATTTTGGTATGGATGATTGTCATTCTTTGCGCTAACCGTTAAGTGACATTCTCGATCCGTTCCCCTTCGTGTAAATTCGTGCAATTTGTGTCTCAGACCGAAAGAGACACGAATTTTGCGGATTGGCACGAAGGGGAATAGCCGAAAGCAAAAGACGCCCCCCTGGTTGTCGCTGTCTCAAGTCACCGTTTGCACAGCGGCGATGAGTGATTGTTTGACGGCGGCGGGGAGCGTCCTCAATCCCGGTTCCTCGAAGTAACACAACGCTTGCAACGGCAGCATGACGTTGAACTGCGGGCCATAAACCTGTCGGGCATAGTCCAAACCCTGGTGCAACGAAATTCCGGTTTGGAGAATGGCGTGGATATCCAAATAATCCTTGGCTTCAGCCCGCTGATAGACGGTGTTCAGCTTGGTGGCCAACAAATCAGCCAGCCCAGCCACCCGACACACTTCGTCATCAGTCCAGTCTGGCTCCGCGATCCGTTGAAAGGTCAGGCCTCCAAAAAAGGAGACCTTGACCAAATCAGCCCCGTCGCGCAGCAACACCGTTAAGGTGTTCGGTTCCAATTGCAGCACTTCGCCGGAGCCCAGCAGTTCATGGTTGCGCCGGAAAGCTGCCGGGTCCAGAGGCGCAAACGAGAAAAAGTCAAAATCGACCGACGCCCGATGTCCCAAGCGCATGGCCAAGGCCGTGCCGCCATAAAGAATAAAGTCCGCCGCGGAAAAACGCAGTTTGGGCCAGAGCGTGCGTTGACCCGCTGGCAGAATATCAAGTCGCGGTTGAAATTGGCTCATGCGGGGAATCGATGCGGCAAGGGTGGGACTGGGAAGCGCCCCAGCCGAACATGCCAATAGTTCCAACGCCGCGCGCTAAACACCCCCGGCGGCGGCGCGTTGATAACCTCTTCGAAGATGGCTTCACCCAGTTTGCTTTTCACGGTCATGATGTCCTCCCACGTGCCCAGACTCATGACCTGAGCGGCAAACCGATGCCGGTTAGTCAGGGCCTCTTCAGGCTTTTCCCACCAGAACAACCGCTGGGCGACGGGCAGCAAATCGGGGTCGCTCCGCAAATCAGATTTAGTGGTTGTTGCGGTTTGGTTCATGCGTGATCGGCAATGAAAAGGGTAAAGACAGCCAGCTTAACGCACAAGGTTCAATTACCCAAAGCGAGACACTAATTTCACGGATTTTCACGAATTAATTGGCCCCAAGGAACGTAAAGGAATCAAAGCAAAACGCTAAAAAGCCGAAACGCTGAGCTGGAAATAAAGACTACAGGACCAAGGGTCCACGGACCAAGGAACGACAAGTCCAAGGAGCATGCGACCGCGCAAAGGGCTGTCGCGCAAAGGGCTAGACATGGGGGGGCGGGAGGCGCAATTCAGTAATGAGAAACGCCCTCGGCCATCCACAGTTGGCGTAACCATCGGTCCAGCGGAACCCTCAAGGTTGGGAGCGTGATGGATGAAAGGCGTAATACTCGACCGTACAGAAGCGGGCGTCGCGAATTGCAGGATCGGGCGTGATCAGCACCAAGTCCAACACGTGGGCCGTTGCGGCGATGGTTCGGTCAAAGGGATCACCGGGAAAACCGGCGGGCAACTCATTCGTCGCCACGGCCACGGTTGCGGTGAGATCCAGTAGTTCGATGTCGCGCGCCATTACCCGGTCAAAAAACTCGGTCAGGCTTCCCGCGAGTTGCAACCGACCCCGACGGTGGTGCATGGCCAATTCAAGCAGAGTGACGCCGCAGACACCCTTCACCTCATCGGTGTCCAGCAACCGGCGAACCCGCGCGGGAAACACCTGGGGCATCAGCGCACTGTTGGCCAGCGTGGCCGTGTCGAGCAGGTAACGCATTAGTAATTGCCTTTCCATTCTGCACGCGGTACGGGATCGGGACCGAGGGGGGGGCCGGCCGCCAGGCTCCTGGCCGCACCGAAGCAACGCGTGGGCTTTTCGCATTGAAAGGTGAACTGCTTGCCTTGACGGTCCACCAACCGCACCGTTTTCCCGGCGGCGGCCAACCGTTTGAAGTGCGCCAAGCGCCTGGAAAATTCACGCATCGTAATCATGTCAGACTTTAAGGCTGCCATCCGGCCTCGTCAAACATGCTGAAACGCTGAAACGCTGAAACGCTGAAAGGCTGAAAGGCTGAAAGTGAAATAGCCATTTAGTTCCGCGCTGGTTTATTGGGCGAACGGATTTAAGACTTGCGCACCAGTATTTTTAAAACCGTCTTCGTCGCGACTGACCACCACGAGATTGTGGGCCATGGCCGTCGCGGCCAAGAGAGCATCGATTACGGGCACGGGTTGACCCAATCCCAAGCGGCCCCAACGGTCAGCCACCCGCTCGTCCACCGGCAGCAATCGGTCCGCAAAGTCGTCCGAAATCGAACGAAGCCACTTTTCCAAAGCGAGCGCCTGCGATGGGTCACGCAGCCGAATCCGCTCGATACCCTTTCGGATTTCGCCGAGCACGAGTACGCTCACGAACAGTTCTTCCGCGGCAACGTGGTCAAACCACTTCCGCACTCCCTCGTCGCAGCGGTTTTCCTTCCGAAGCTCGCTTAAGATATTGGTGTCGAGCAGAAATCCGCTCATAATTTAACGGATCGTTCGATTTGGGAACCGCGCTCGAAATCGCTGTCGTCGCCGACATTGGGGATGGCGAGCAGGGCGTCCTTGAACGACCGCTTCTTCGCCGCCTTGCCGAGCAAAGCTTCGCGCAGGATTCGGCGGTGTTCCTCCTCCATCGAGACTCCATGCTGGCCGGCTTGCTGCTTAAGTTGCTTCACGACCTTTGCTTCGATTTGCCTGACAATCAGTTGGGGCATAACACATCGATCTTTATTCTGCTATCAATGATAGCACGGGAAGCTGGCGAAGACGAGCAAAATGCTGAAACGCTGAAATACTGAAACGCTGAAATTATCTGGCGAGCAGGGCGCGAAGGATCAAGTGTTGCAACAGCGTGGGCTTGATCGGGCCAACCGCGAGCAAAATGCTGAAACACTGAACCTTGAAATCTGAAATCATCTGGCAAGCAAGGCTCGGAGGATTAAGCGCTGGAGCAAGGTGGGCTTTACCGGACCAACACGCAAGGCACACTCGACGGCTTGCTTGAGGCCGGAAGCAAAGCGCTCCGGCCCCCAATCGGCAATGATGCGGCGACTGGCTTCGCCCATTTGGGCGAGCGTGGTCGAGGGGGAAGGTTGAGGTCGGAACGGGAATCCGGCGGGGCGCCGGATTCAACAGGCGCGGCGCTTGTGCTACCCCCCTTGTCCATGGTTGAAATCTTGAGCATAAGCTGGGCGAGTTGTTGGACGGCAAATGGATTGAAGTCGAATCATCCACGGAACCTCAGTCATCCTGCTGATACACGCGGATGCGTCCTTTCTCGACAATCCAGAGTTTGCCGCTGATCGGATTCTGCTGCAGGCCTTTGACCAAGGTCTGAAGGGTCGGTAGCAGATCTTCCGACGAAGTCCTTTTGGGCAACCGCAAGACGGCAATTCCGGGATAATCGCTGGGACAATACTCCAGCGGATTGGCAAAATCTAAATCCAACGTTACCAGGGTGCGACCCTCGCGGCGGCAGGCTTCAATGAGCGCGGCATCCGACGCCGATTGCATCTGTTGCGATGGCACGGTGGCAACGTCGTGGCCGGCCCCAACCAACAGTGCCCGTCCGCGTTCGCCGAGGTTCTCATCCAGCTTGAATTTCACGCGTGGGCTTCCAAGGGGATATTCACATAACGCTCACGCGACATTTCCGAACCGTAGGCAATGCAGGCCAGGATGTCCGCCTCCTCCAGTCCGGGATAATCGGCCAGAATCTCCGCTGTGGACGCCCCGGCAGCGAGCAAGTCAAGGATGAGCGATACCCAGATGCGATGCCCGCGAATGCAGGGTTTGCCGCCGCACCGCTCCGGATCGATCCAGATGCGCTTCAATAGTAGTTTGCGAACCTCAGGTTTCATGCTGTCGCCAACCTACCAGAACCACTCCAACTTGTCTTGGGGAATCAAATGCTGAAACGCTGAAATGCTGAAATGCTGAAAGGAGATTG
>CAWBHS010000099.1:0-138270 GCA_963788655.1 uncultured Verrucomicrobiae bacterium
GCACGAATTGGAGCGCCGGATTGTGCTTTCCCAATACGTGACGGCGATTAATTGCGCCGGTTCGACGCCGCCGCAGGAAACGGGTCTGGTTCAGAATAGCTCGTACGGGAATTTCCATCTCGAAATGCACTGGTGGCACGCGGCGCACTTCGCCTTGTGGAATCGCCTCGAACTGCTCGAACGCAGCTTGCCCTGGTATCAGCGCATCCTGCCGATGGCCCAGGCGACCGCCCGACGCCAGGGCTACCGCGGCGCCCGCTGGCCAAAGATGGTGGGACCGGATGGACGCGAAAGTCCGAGCAGCGTCGGAGTGTTCCTGATCTGGCAACAGCCGCACCCGATCTATTACGCCGAATTGGCTTACCGGGCTCATCCCGACCGCGCCACGTTGGAACGCTATCGGGAACTGGTCTTCGAGACGGCCGAAATTCATGGCGTCGTATCCGGGTCTGGGATGCCGCGAATCAGCGCTACGTCTTGGGACCGGTCCTGATCCCGGCCCAGGAAAATTATGATCGGCGCACCACCCTCAACCCCACGTTCGAATTGGCCTATTGGGATTGGGGCCTGAACACCGCCCAGCGATGGCGCGAGCGGTTGGGCTTGGCGCGCAATCCGGAATGGGATCGCGTGTTGAAACATTTGTCCAAGCCCACGGTCAAGGAAGGTGTTTATGCCGCCATCGGACGCCGCCGTTCACCAAACGCCAGGATCATCCGTCCATGCTGGCGGCCTTGGCGTTCTACCGCTCTCACCGTTGATCGATCCCAACACAATGAGCCGCAACTTGACAACGTGCAAAAGACCTGGGACTGGCCGCGGACCTGGGGTTGGGATTACCCGATGATGGCGATGACCGCCGCGCGCGTCGGCAAACCCGAAGAGGCCATTGACGCCTTGCTGCTGGATACGCCGAAGAACCATTACCTCGCCAACGGGCATAATTTCCAACGCGGCAACCTCCAATTGTATCTCCCAGGCAACGGCGGTTTGTTAACGGCGGTGGCCATGATGGCTGCCGGCTGGGATGGGGCGCCAAAGAGGTCTGCGCCGGGTTTTCCAAACAATGGCCGTTGGAAGGTGCAGTGGGAGGGACTCACCCCGATGCCGTGACCCACCCCTTATACGTGTCTAATCCATGGAGCCTTGGGCGGGCAAGATTGCATCGGTGATTCATCTTGGCCTAAGCTGCGCGGGTGACCGAAGTGTCTCCATTGCTATCAATGCCTAAATTGGTCGAGGTTATCGGCGATTCGTTCGCGGTCCCCACCCACGCGTTCCAAGACCAATTGCGGCAAGCTGATCTTGAAACGGTTCGGGAATTCTTCGAGCGCGGACCCCGGCGAAATCACGCGATGCGGGTTCGGTTTGGTTTGGCCGACAGCCTGGCTCATCGTACTAATGGTAGCCCGAACCGCATTCGCAGCGCAAACAAGGAAGGACTCGATAATTGATCGTTCGCCAAGTCCCATTCTTGCCTTGCCCGTCGTTTGCCGTTAAGCATGCCGGCATGAACGTGGCCATATTATCCGACATTCATGACAACATCCCCAAGCTGCAGGCGGCGTTGCGGCGCTGCCAGGAGGCGGAGACGCTGATTTGCTGCGGTGACCTTTGTTCGCCCTTTATTGCCAAGGAACTGGGCCAGGGATTTTCCAAGCCCGTCCACGTGGTGTTCGGTAACAATGACGGTGACCGCTTCCGGATTGCCGCGAACGGCGCGAAATTTCCGCACCTGAATTTTCACGGGGAATATGTGGAACTCGAACTGGGCGGCAAGACGTTTTCCGTAAATCATTTTGACAATATTGGCCGGGCCATAGCCAAAGGCGGTGGCTATGACGTGGTCTGTTTTGGACATAACCATCGTTTCGAAATAAGGAGGATGGTGCGGCGCCATGATCAATCCCGGCGAAATCTCCGGCGGCCCCTGACAGGCAACTCGACCTTTGTCAATTACGACACCGCGACAGGCACCGCTACGCGAATAGACCTCTGATTGGCCGAGCGGCAATGGAGTTCCGGCTTGGGGCGACAAGGCTCATAATTCGCTGATCAGGAACGGCGAAATGCCCTGGCGAAAAAAGTCTGAAAAAAATCCAATAATGGCGTTGACACCCTTGGTCTGAATCGGGTAAAACGGACGCGGTTCTGGTAACAGTATAAATACCTCACAGCAGGATCCCCATCCCCACCTCCTTGGCTGCTGTTGCCAGGGCCATTTTTTTATCTTTCCATACCGCTGGTAACGGTCCGCCTCCCCCCGCTGGCGTTTTGCTTGGACCGGGGTTTGATTGGCAACTTATCCGCCCCTTTCCATAATTCGGCAAAACGACCGAACACCCTGAACCATAGAAACCGACGTGAGAAATCTCTCAGTTCTTGGCTAGTTTAGAAGTGAGTTTCCGCCGTCCGCTTCTCCGTCGAAAGAAGGCTCGCAGAGCATGCCGGCAAAAGTTGCCTCCCAAGTGCCGAACGAGAAGCTCGTTCAGCATGCACCGCGTCCGTACCGTTACATCGAAGCTACTGGGAGTTGGAAGCAAGCGGGCCTACGACAATCCTTTCACTTCCCAGCCTTTCCGGTAGGTCCGGCGGACAAAGGAATTGGCTTCCTCGACATTCGTAAACGCCAGTTTTTTGGCATTCCATTCCAACGTCGCGTGCGGAAACCGGGTGGCCACACTGCCCAAGAGTACGGATTCTGTCAGCGGCCCGGAGTAATCGAAATTGGCCAGGGGCGGTTTGCCGTTGCCGCGGGCGGCTTCGAGGAATTGCGTGTAATGGTGCGGCGCGGTCACGTTGGGAATGTTGTAGTCCTGGTACTGTTCCTTCGGTAGCAGTTGCGGCATGGCAATGTGCGGGATGAGCATGACCCCCTTTGTGCCGATGAGGATCGAGCCCTGCCCCGGTATTTTTGTCCGCCGAGCAACGCCTGACGTCCTGCGGCGGGCGGGCATCGCCGTCATACCACGTCACCTTCACGGTCTTACCTTCGGTGAACTGGGTCCCGGGGAACACGTAGTGGATCACCGCGTTGATGGCCCAATTCCATTGGTTGGGCGTCGGGCCCTCGGAGCGCACCGACAACGGCGCGGTCAGTTCCAGCGATTTGAACACCGGATCGTAAATATGGCAGCCCATGTCGCCAAACGTGCCGGTACCGAAGTGAGACGTTTGCGCCAGTTGCCCGGGTGGTAGTAGGCATTGCCGATGAAGGGACGCTCCGCGCACACGCCCAACCAGATATTCCAATCAAAACCGTCGGGCACCGGGTCGCTGCGGTCCGGACGCGCACTCATGTCGCCCCATTTCTTGTTGCTCCAGGTGTGGACTTCCTTGACCTTGCCAAGGGCGCCATCCTGCACCAGGCGCACCGCAGTCATGTATTCCCGGCTCGAATGAATCTGGATGCCCATCTGCGTGGCGAGTTTCTTCTGTCGCGCAACCAGAGTTAGTTGCCGCGTTTCAAAAACGTCATGCGTGAGCGGCTTTTGACAATACACGTGCTTGCCGAGTTGCAGCGCGGACATCGCGATCGGGCCGTGCATGTGATCAGGGACGGACACATTGACCGAGTCGAGTTGTTTTTCTTGGTCAAGCAACTGGCGCCAATCCTGGTAAATCTTGATGTTCGGGAACTGTTGTTTCCAGCGGGCGGCACGGCTGAGATCCACGTCGGCCACGGCGACGAGTTGGACGAAATCATGGTGGGTAATGGTTTCCAGATCGGCGCCCGCCATGCCGCTGCCACCAAAGCTGGCGTGAAACAACTTACCGCTCGGCGGAGCGGACATTAGGTTGCGCGTGACAAACGGAACGCTCAGCCCCGCGAAGGCCACTTGTTTAAGAAACGAACGACGACTGGTGCGAAATTGTGAATTCATAAACTTCTTCTAGGCCGATTTGCGTTCCGGTGCAAACGAGAAATGAAGGCTGCGGGCACGGGTTTGCCGATAAATCGAACGTCGAAACGAGCGAAGGAACGGAAAAAGAGGTTCCGATTGGCGTGCTTTGCCGTTCCATTCATCTCAGGGCGGGGCCAAGGCCGGAATGGCAACCTCCGAAAGTCGCGCCCGCGTTTGGAGTGCGTCCGGCTTGCCGGCGCAGTTGCGGTCCGTTTCTGGAGTTGCCTTCCAATGGCGACGCCCGGCACTTGCAGAGAGCGGGAGCAAGCTTCGCGCACTCCAAACGCTGGCGCGACTCTCGGAAGCGGCTGCAATTTTGAATTGATGCTTGAGCATTGGCCGAGACTCACATCGGGCACTTGCAAACCAGTTCGCTCGGAACAACGCACGTCATGGCGCCAACAGTACCCGGTAGAAACGCGTGCCGGATGCCGGTGAAGTTCCATCCACCGCGGCGCCGGTCGTGTTGCTGGCGGTCACCTCCGCGGGCAGGTTCTGCCAGGCCGAATCGTCCATGGAATCCTTGAACTGCACTTGATAGGTGCGACCGGGTACGGCGCTCCAAAGCACGGTCGTGCTGCCGCTGCCGGGCGCGGTTACGGTCAGCACTTGCAGCACGGAGCCTTCGTTCGTCGGATCCGTGCCGGCGCGGAACTCCTCACCGTTGGTCGAACCATCGCTGTCAAAGTCCCCTGCCCCGTCGTGATCCAAATTCTTGAAATACGCGATTTCCCAATCGTCATCCAGGCCGTCGGCATCGGTATCTTGTCCACCCAACTGCAACACGAACACGTCGCGCGTGCCGTTGTAGTCGTGAGGAATCAAGTCGCTGGCGAAGCTCTGGAACACCACCGTGCGGCCATTAGCCGCCAGGATGGGTTGGGTGGACGCACCGTTGCCGGGGCCCGTGCCATGGTAGTTCATACTGGCGAGCAAGGTGGTGCCGAGCCATAGGTCTCGCACGAAGATGTCGCTGGCGTGGTTGGTATCGTTCAACACAAGGTTGTCCGCCCGACTGGCAAAGACCACATACCGGCCATCCGCGCTGATCGAGGCGGCCACGGAATCGCCGTTGACGCCCTGGCCCGAAAGGCCGCGGCTGACCAAATCGGTCGTGCCGCTCTCGAGATCGGCCACCATGATGTTCGTCGGTCCGGGGCGATTAACGGGCGTCTGATACGTTACGTAACGCCCGTCGCTGCTGATGCTGGGGGTTTCGCCGTGGGAGGTTGCCAGGGTGGTGGTTTGGGCAACCAAATCGCGAATGGTTATCATGCGCGATCCGCTGACAAACACAACATGTCGGGAATCGGCGCTGAACATCGCCTCCCGTAAGTAACCCCAGGTGGTTTGGCCCTCCGGTCCAATGCTGATCAGCGTCGTGGTTTGCTTAACCAGGTCGCGGGCATACAGACTGAACACGCCCGCCGGTGTGTCCGCCGTAACATACGAAGCCGCCGTGGCAAACAGAAGCCAATGGCCATCCGGGCTGAACAGACAATTGGTGGCGGAATCATCCCAAAGTCCGTCTCCATACCAGTCCTGGCTGATCAGCGCATTCGTGCCCGTCCGCATGTCGCGAAGATAGACGTTGTAGTAATTATCGTAACCGCCATAAGCCCCGGCACCAAATCGCCGACATCGGCGTCGCAGCAAAAAGCCACGCACCGGCCATCCGGGCTGACCACCGGTGAACGACAGCCCTCCAGCGGATTGCCGGCGGAATCGGCGTTCACCAACAGCGCCTGACCAGTGTCAAAGTCGTACCAATAGACATCCCCGGGATTCGATATTGTCACGTAGTAATGATAGGCATATCGTAACATCGTAATTGTGCCAAAGAAGGCTGCGGCTTCGCCATGCGCGCTTAAGTCAAGTTGCGAGCGAATCTATTGGTAACGTTAAAGCCGCCATTTTCATCGACGACTCAACGGCGTCAGCGAACCGGTGCCCACGTCCTGTACGAACGCATCCTGCCACCCGTTAGTGTCGCCGGGTGCCAGGTTGCCATCCAGACTAACAAAACCGATCCGCTTGCCGTCGGCTGAAATGGCGCCGACTTCGCGAGCACTCAGGGCGGAACCAGTGACGCAGGCCAACGCGGGATCGCGCGCGGAAACCAACCGAGTTGCGCCCGCAGTCACCTCGCAAACAAAGACATCTTCCATCCCGTTCAAATCGTCGGCCACCAGACGGTCGTCACTTGACGAAAAGGCCACCCAGCGACCGTCCGGGCTGAGCGAGGGAAGGGCAACGTCCAAATGCACCGCCCCGGGCCGGCCGTCATCGTCGGCGCTGACCAGAGTCGTGACGTCATGTTCCAAATCTCGCTGGTAGATTTGCCAGACACCGTTGATTCCGCCGTCCACCAGATTCGTCGCTGAGCTCAGGAACACGACCCGGAGTCCGTTTGGTGTCATCAGCGGAGCTCGCGCCGCGGCACTCGCTGAATTGGTGCCGTCGGTAGCCACACTGACGAGCACGTTCGAGCCGGTGTCCCGGTCCCAGTGATACACCTGGTTGGTGCTTTCGTAAGCCACGAAACGTCCATCGGCGCTGAGTTGCGGCCAGGAATCCGCCGCCGTTTCCCGCGTGAGCACAGTGCTGACGCCCGTCAGCAAATCGTGGTGGACGAACAAAATCTCATTGGTCACTCCGATGGCCGTTGCTTTAAAAGCCACGAAACGTCCATCGGCGCTGAGCGCCGGGCCAAAGCATTGATACCCGGCGGCGTCCGGCATCGCCGCGCCGACGTTCGTGCTGGCCCAAAAGGTTTGGCCGGCATTAAGATCGCGCACATAAACGTCACCCAAGCGGTTGGTCACGCCGGGAACCAGATCCGTGGCCGTGCTGACAAACGCAACGAATTTTCCATCCGGCGTCATCGACGCCTGTTCGGAACGGCCATTGCCAGTCGCGGTACCGTTGGCATTGAGGCTGATCAAGTGCATCGTTCCCGTTTGCAGATCGCGAGCAAACGCGTCGGTTTCCTGATTGGTGTCCGCCGTTTCCACCAAATTCGTGGCCTGACTTTCGAAAACCACCCAGCGACCGTCCGGCGAAATGAGCGGGTTACCCGACAACGGACGGGTAGCCAGCGGAGACGGATTGGCGGGCGAGCCACCGTCGCGGTCCACGCTCACCAATTGGGTCACCCCGGCCACGAGATCACGCACGAACACGTCACTGGCCTCGTTGGTATCGCCGGGGATCAGGTTGCCGGCGGCGCTGGCAAAGACCACGAATTGGCCGTTGGACGACAGCACGGCCGAACTCGAGTTGGCGTTGCCGCCACCGATTCCATTCGTGTTCACGCTGATCAACACCGTCGAATCCGTTTCCAGATCGCGCACGAACACATCCAGGAACAGTTCCAAATCGTCGTTGGTCACCAGGTTGGGCGCGTCGCTGACAAAGGCCACGAAGCGGGCGTTGGCACTGAGCATGGGCAAGTACGAGCCACCACTGGCGGCGGCATTGTAGCGGGCGGCTATTGGAAACCGGTTGAATGGTTTCGAGGGTGCCCGCGCTGCTGCTGACGGCAATCAGCGCGGTTAAAGCAAGATTTGAAAGTCCCAAAACCCGTAGCCACCAACGTGAGGAGGTGGACTGTTTGGCCTCTTGGCGCTGGCGAATCCGCCTCCTTACGTCGGCGGCTACCCGTTTAAAACACGCTTTTAGAATGAGCGCAATTGGGCGAGGAAGTGTTTTCATGAGCAGAGCGATGGTTGAGATTCAATATCGCGGCAACAACACGTGGAAGGCCCCATTCTCGCCTTGATAGCGAAATTCCTCGTCCAGGTAACGCCGCAGCCCTTCACTCGAAGTCTGCTGGACATGCCCATCGGCGATCAGCAGGTTGCCGGATTGGCCGTGCAAGCCGGGCAACCATTCGGTCTGGGATTGCGGATTGTACAGGGTGCCCGCCATGGTGACCCCGCTGGAGCAGGAAGCGGGTAAATAGTCCAACTTCACGTTACGATCGCCACTGATGAACAAGCGGCTTTGGCCGGGAAAGACATCCAGGCTTACAAAATAGCTCACGGCCCGGCTGCGCTGGTTGGGATTCAGGAAGCCGCCATCGGGCGAGGTCGAGAAGTCGCGGGCCACGCGCGTATCGCCATCGCTGGGACAGGCCAGAATTCGCGGCGTGACGAGTTCGTTGGAAATCCAGGCAAAATGAAACCACGTGTTGTTGATGTATGGCGACGCGGAATAAGTAGCATCAAACAGCCCTCCCTGGGAATTGGAAGTGCGAATTGGCAGTCCCTCGCCGTGGTCGTCGCCCCACAGGTGATAGGCCTGGCCAATCCGGCGCAAGTTATTGACGCAACTCACCCGATCGGTCTGTAACCGGTTCCCGGCCAAAACCGGTAACGCAATCGTTGCCAGGAGCGCCAGTCCGGTAAGCACAGCGAGCAATTCCAGGCGCGTAAAAGCCGCCTGTGGTTGCGAAGCTGGAAGCGGATCGCCACGCTGAAACGGCTTGCCGGAGCGGGTTTGCCTGGGATTTGGTGGTTCGGTGGCAATTGGGTGCCTGGCGAATGATCGAGATGATGAATGGTTCATAGTTGGCTGGGGCCAGGAAGCGGCGGTTAGTACTGTTTTTGACGCAATCTCCAAAAGCGATTGCCCGAAGTTGGAAGACTGGCAGTGCATGGATTGGTCATGGGTTGAAGCTCCTGCCACGGTCCGGCCACGGACGCGGCCCATTCCAAAGCCCAGCCGCCGCCCGTCCATGAGAGCACGGCCGATTGATCCTGCCGTTGGAGATCGAGGGTTGGAACCGGTGTGGAAGGAAGGGATCGGCGCGGAGCCATTGGCGCTTGCAGTTCCAGGCCAAATACGACGTTTCGATCCGTGAAGTAGGGGTGAACCTCGGCGGCCAGCAGGTTGGTGCCGACCAGGAGATTGGTTACCGTGAAGCTGTTGGTGATGCAGACAACCTCAGTAATCCCGCTCTTGGGAGGCGTATCGTAGCTCACATCCCCCGTCGGCATATTGTAGCGGAAGATTTCCTGGCCATTCAGATAGAACACCGCTCCATCGCCCACCAAATGAGTCAATTGAATCTTGTCTTCCGAATACCATTCCGGGAGAACAAAGGTCGTAGAGAAATAGTAAGTCTGCGCCCCCCCCAACGAAATAAACGTGTTTCGGGTTCCGCGACATAAATCGAATGCGTGCGTCGTGTTGTAAAAGACGCCGGGACGCTCCCCATACAGATAGGGATCGAGGTGATTGGTGCGCCATTCGGACGGTAGGGGCACCGGGTCTTCGGTCCAACGCCACCATTGGTCCATGGGCACGAGAACCACATTGGTTTCGAACAACACGGGCACCTGGCTGCCGGGGGCTATCACATTGCCCTGCTGGTCCTGGATATTGCTCACGGTCAAAACATAATCGTTCTCCGGGACCAAAGTATCGGTTCGCAGGCGCATCAACTCACCCACCGGAAATCCGGACGGGCTGAGGCTTAGATTGGTTCCACCCACCTCCTGAAGTGAATAGTTGGAAGCCCGCAGGGCGCTGCTCACACTAACCCTCTCCGAAAAGCGCACCAGGCACTGCGAATAGGGGGGCGGACCGAGGGCAATGGCCGCAACAATACTTGGCCCCGTGCCATCCGGAAGGATCTCCACCTGAGCCACGCGGCTGGTGACACTGCCGCCCAGATTGGACACGATCAGACGGTAATCTCCGGTGTGACTGACCGACGATTGGGCAACGCCGTATGCGGAGCCGGTCGCTCCCGCGAGGTTGGTGAACGCGCCTTGGCCGTTGCTTTTTTGCCATTGAAAAGACGGCTGGAAACCCGTGATTTGAGCGGCCAGCTTGAACGCTTTGCCCACCTCCGTGGTGGCATCCACCGGTTGGGAGACAATCACCGGTCCGGCGATGAACTGGTAACTGAGCTCCATTCCCAAAATGAGATCCGAGCTGTGGTAGGTGCCTTGATGGACCTCGACTGCGATCACATTGTCTCCAGCCACGAGGTTGGTCGGCACCCACGTGAGCACTTCCACGCCGTCGCTGGATACCTCGCTGGCGCGATCCGCATAGGTCATCGAATCAAAATACCCGGCCGGCATGGCGATTCGACCCACCGGGACGCCGTTGAGATAGAAAACCGCTCCGTCATCCACCAGATTTGAAGCGGTCATCAGGATTGGGGGCGTTGGATCGTCGAGCTGGAAATGAGTGCGGAAGCAATACGTGATGATTTCCGGATCCTCCGGCAAGACCGTCCTGACGCTGGCCCCGGCGAGAAAGGCTTCCGCGGGGAGGGGCTCTTCAAGTGGGAAACCCAGCACGCCCGGCCCGGACGCCCAAGCTGAATCATCGTAATCTACCTCCTTCCACGCGGCGCCAAAATTGTCCTGGTACGTGCTATAGCTCCATACGGTGTCATAGGGGAACAACTGGATCGCAGCCTCGGCGGCTGCCAGACAACGGAGGGCACCCAACACTCCCATTGCTGTGATTAGTGTCCAACGGCGAAGTATCGAGTTCTCCATAGGCTTCTCAGTTTTGTAGTTTGGCAACCATCTGCACTCCGACTCGGCGAATCTGTTCCCGGCGCGAAAAGCCCAATCCTCTCCGGCTTGGAAACAGGAATTAAAAAGACTTATGGTTAGAAAATCGGATTCGTCCGCCAAAGTCAATTAAAAAATCCTTCCGGCGCTGCACCGCCGCTCGCGTCGAATGGCCAGTGCCCAATGGCCGATGGAGTATTGAGCATTTGTCACGCTGCACAACGGTTAGAAGTTGGTAATCCACACGAAACGAAACAATTGCGGTTAATCCTTTGATGGGAGCCAGTAAGCGACGGGGGACGTTACTGATGCGACGGCCGGAATGGCTACACTTTGGCGGAGCGCAGATTCTGCCAAATCAGTCTCAACGTCAGCGCCAGCGCCACCGCAACAAAAACGGGGCGGACAAATTTGGCGCCCCGCTTGATCACCAGGCGCGCCCCCAAGCGTGCGCCCAACACCTGCCCCAGGCCCATGCTCAGTCCTGCGGCCAGATGCACTTGACCTGCCAGCGCAAAGCACAAGAGCGCCGCCGCATTGCTGGTGAAGTTCAATAACTTCGTGTGCGCCGTCGCTTTGGTGAGATTGAATCCCAGTCCCAGCATGAACGCCATGGCCCAAAACGTGCCAGTGCCGGGGCCGAAGAACCCATCGTAGAAACCAAGCAGCAACCCAAACATGGGATAAAACCAATGCACGCTTAGCCGCGGATGAATGTCCGCCAGTCCGATCCTGGGTTGGCAGAGAACATAGAACGCAATCGCCGCCAGCAACCAGGGAATCATGTGCTCCAGGAAATTGGCGTCAAGGTGCTGCACCGCGAGCGTTCCCGCCCCGGCACCGGCAAACGTGAACAGCACACCGATGAGTGCGCCACGGAACCCGATCAATCCGGCCCGTCCGTAGTGGAACGTCGCGCTGCCGGAGCCAAAGATCGCCTGAAGCTTGTTCGTGGCCAAGGCGTCGCGCGGCGTCAAGCCCAGGTTCAACAGCACAGGGATGCTGATCAGCCCGCCGCCGCCGGCAATCGAATCCACAAATCCCGCGCTGAGGCCGGTGAGAAACAGCAATGGATAGAGGTAAACCGAAATCATGCCGGGCTCCAACCGAAAGTCGATACGGGTAGTTGCAAACAAGATCGCCGGCGATTCCGCGCCGAATCGCACGTTGCCGTTGCCCGAAACTGACAGGGATTGACCACCGGCCTGATGAGTTCGAAATTCAAAACCCGCACACCATCTCCAGACTCGTCCGGCAAAGCAAGTGTTCGTCAACGCAGGACAGCAAGTAAGCGCGAATGGCTTGGCAAACGAAAGGCTTGCCTGCCGCGACGGCCCGAGTAATTTCGGCGCATGAATTGTCCCAACCGAATCGACTTCAACGAGCATCGTAATTTCACCTCGAGGGGTGCGCTGGACCCAGGTGGTGCCAATGTCTCGAACGGCGACCGCCTTCCAGCGTTGGTCATGTGGTTGGCGAGGCGCCAACCACAGCGCCCGGGGCGGGCGCGCTCCTTGTTTGAGAAGGCGCCGGTGTGGCTTATTTTGTTTGCGCTTCTGGGCCTCAGCATTCTGTGCGGTCGCGCCGCGGAACCAGTTCCAAACGCCCACTCCGAATTGCGCGCCGGAAAAAACTTTGTTCCCACGCCCCGTCTATTCCGCGGAGGACGATCAACGTCTCCGGGCGCTATTCAAGGGACTGCGCGTGGCGGACGTGAGCGACGGCATGGATGCCGTGGGCTTGCAGGACATCGGTCTGATGAATGCCCGCATTCGGCCGCTGTGGCGGGATACCGAGCATTACACGCACCGGTTTATTGGCATCGCGGTTACGGCGCGTTACATCCCCTCGCAGCATCCGCCGGCAGGCAAAATGAGCGTCGAAGATTACGACCGATGGGCCGGCGAATGGTATCGCGACAAATCCAGTGAGCCGTTTGCCGCCCTGTTGCGCCCCGGCAGCGCGTTGGTGATCGAAGAAGCCGAAGACACCAACGTCGGCTCGATTGGCTCGAACAACATCATGAGTTGGAAAGTCAAAGGCTGCGTGGGCGTCGTCACCAGCGGCACCGCGCGGGACACGGACGAGATCATCACGGAAAAAATCCCGCTCTATTTCCATCAGCCGGGACGGGGCATCCGACCGGGACGAAACGAAATTGAATCCGTCAACCGCCCAGTGGTTTGCGGCGGGGTTACAGTGATGCCCGGTGACGTTATTGTTGCCGACGGCGACGGCGTGATGGTTGTGCCGCGGGCGCAAGCGGAAGCGGTTGCCGGTTACGCACAAAAGATTTTGACAGGTGATAAATCCGGCCGGCGCAATCTGTATCAAGAACTCGGCCTTCCTGCCGACGAATCGGTGAAATAACCGCACCGATCACCCTCCAACTTGGAGACAACGAAATGAACCGCGAACCAGCTTGGACCCTGCTGACTGAATTCACCACCTCGGACTCACTGCTCAAACACGCCCTGGCCGTCGAAGCCGCCATGCGACATTACGCCGCTCATTTCGGAGCTGATCCGGAGTTGTGGGGCGTGGTGGGATTGATCCACGACTTCGACTATGAGCGTTGGCAGAACCCGCCGGAACACACTCGCGAAGGCGCCCGCATCCTGCGCGAACGAGGCATCGACGAAGAAATCATTGGCGCCATCCTATCCCATGCCGAATGGAATCGGGAGGAGTATCCGCTGGATCGGCCGATTCGCAAAACCCTGGCGGCGGTGGATGAACTGTGCGGGTTCGTTACGGCGGTCGCCTACGTGCGGCCCGACCGCTTGAGCGGCATGACCGCCAGCAGCGTGCGTAAGAAGATGAAACAGAAATCGTTCGCCGCCGCTGTCAGCCGCGAAGACATTACCACCGGCGCCGAGTTGCTGGGCCTCTCCGTGGAGGATCACATCAAGCACGTCATTACGGCCATGCAAGGAATCGCCGAACCGCTGGGATTGGCATGACCGGGAAGCAGCAATTGATTACTGGCTACCCCAAGTTGAGTTTCTCGATCGGGAGGGTGTGGTTGCGGCAATGACAACATCTCGGCGCTCCCTGCTTGTGTTGCTGGTCCTTCTCAGTGCTGCCATCAGCCTCGTGTCGGCTGGCGCGGAAGACTTGCCCTCCATCTTCACGCAGGATGTCACGCGGTTTACGCAATTGTTGTCCCGCCGCCTGCCGGAACTTCGGGTCGAAGGCATTCAAGGGCTGTCGCATTTGAAATACTGGCCCGCCGAAGAAGAGATCATCGAGCTGTTGCCTGATCCTTCACCGCCAGTCCATCGAGAAGTCGTGCTGGCGCTTGGTCGTTTGGGCACGGCGCGATCGGTGCCGCACTTGATTCGGATGCTGGACGATCCTTCGTGGGAGATTCGCCATAATGCCTGGCTCGGTCTTTGCCGGCTGACGGCCCAACGTTTTTCGGCAACGGAGAAGTCAGCGTGGCAACAATGGTGGAATGCCGGCGCAGCCACGAATCACGAAGCAATTCTGCTGGCGGCCGTAACCAATGCCAACCCCGCGCTACCAAGGCATGACGCTTTGCATGCACTGAAGACTTTTGCGTCGCCATCCAGCGAACCAACTCTGGCTCGCTTGCTGTGGCTTCCAAGCCTGACGGTCGAGGAACGGAACTGCTTGGCCGAAGCCTTGGAACGAGTTGGTTCCGCTAAAGCCATTCCCGCATTGGCCGGTCTGCACACCGATGCCGCCGCGTGGGCGCTGGGTCGGATTGGCGGTGCTGCCGCTGAGCAGGCCCTGCTGAAGTTCCCGAAATCCTTGGCGGTGCTCATTAACCTTGAACGACTGCCAGCCATCGATTGGCACCGCGGCGTAGGAAGTCTCTCTAGGTCACCAACAGGGGAGGATGTGCTTGGCTATTCGAGACAGGCGAGACGCCTGTCCTACCACACCGAATCGCGTCATCGCTGCTCCAGCTATTGAATGGATACGGCGCAGCGGCATCTCGGTAAAGCGCCCAAACTCCAGTATCCGCAAGACGGCGGCGCTCTACCGAGACGTCGCTACGGTTGACGGATTCAACTGGCGCGGCGAGCGGATATTTCCTACTTTCGCAATCATGAAAATGGTGTTTGGTTTTCTTTGTCTGGGGCAGATGATTTTGACCGGCTGTGGCTGCGGAGCGTCGAAGGAAGCCAAGCGCCCGGAAAACCAGATGACTCGTTTCATGGCGGAGCGTAAACAAATGGTGGACGACCAAATCGCCGCCCCCGGTCGGGGAGTGACTAACCAGCGGGTGCTGCGCGCGATGGCTTCGGTGCCGCGGCACGAATTTGTGCCCGATTCCCAGCGCCAGTCAGCCTACTCGGATGGACCCTTGCCGATCGGCTACGGGCAAACCATTTCCCAGCCGTACGTGGTCGCGTTCATGACCGAGCAACTCGATCCCCAGCCCACCGATCGCGTCCTGGAAATTGGCACGGGCTCCGGCTACCAGGCAGCGGTCCTGGCGGAAGTGGTGCAGGAGGTCTATTCGCTCGAGATCATCCAACCGCTGGCAAAACGGGCACAAACCGACCTTCAACGTCTCGGTTACACCAACGTCTTGGTCCGCGCCGGCGATGGATTCCAGGGCTGGCCGGAAAAAGCTCCGTTTGACGCCATCATTGTCACGTGCGCGCCGGAAGACATTCCCCAACCGCTGGTGCAACAACTCAAAGAAGGCGGGCGCCTGATCATTCCCGTTGGCCCCACTGACGATCAAAGCCTTTACCTGCTCGAAAAGCAGGACGGTAAAATCGAGCGCCAGGCGGTGTTACCCGTTCGCTTTGTGCCGATGACCGGCCAGGCGCTGGAGAAATGAGCGCCGAACAATATCCGGCCACGCCTGACCAATTCCCGGTTTGCGGGTCCTCCCTCGGTAGATAAAGTGTCTCCCGTTTCCGGTGGAATACATTCCTCCGCCGACCACAAATTATGAATGTATTGGAAGCTATTTATGCGCGGCAATCGATCCGCGCTTATCAACCGCAGGCGATTGAACCGTCCAAGCTGGAAGCCGTGCTCAAGGCGGCCAACCAAGCCGCGTCGGCCGCCAATTTGCAGGCCTACCAGATTTATGTGGTGCGCGACCAGACCGCCAAGGACGCGTTGGCCGTTGCGGCCGCGGGACAAAAATTCCTGGCTGCCGCCCCGGTGGTACTGGTGTTCGCCGCCGACCCGGCGCGTTCCTCGGCCAAGTTCGGCAAACGCGGCGAAGAGGTTTATGCAGTGCAAGACGCGTGTGCCGCCGTCTGTAATGCGATGCTAGCGGCGGTCGAATTGGGATTGGGCGCCTGTTGGGTGGATGCGGTGGACGAAGCCGCCGCCGGGCAAGCGATCAATATTCGAGCCGGACAGCGCGCCGTGGTCATTTTGCCGATCGGTTACCCGGCGGAAAACCCTTCCCGCACGTCCCGTCGCGAACTGTCTGAGTTAGTGGTGGACGAGACTGTCGGTAATCGATGATTAGGTGCTGCCGGCACTGTCCGGTGAACGTGATCCGCCGGGATGGAGTTCCAGAGGGGAGCGCGCCCGCCTCGGCCGCTGTCAACGGCGCCTCGCCGTTGACCCGGATGCAGACGCCCCTCACCCACTCGAACGCCACGTTCCATTCGCGGTCGGCGCGAGGCGCACCGACCAACAGGCGAGGCGCCTGTGCTCCCCAACCAACCCAAAGGCATTTTTTGCCGGCGGGGACCGGTTGAACCGGTGAAGTTTCTCCGCCCGGCAGTAATTTGACTAGTTGATCCAAGTTCCCTTCTGCCCAACATCATCTCCGGTTAATGGTTTACTCGGTGGATTGTTGAAGAATTTACCGAATTCTCATGACCGGCTGTCCCTGCCCGAAACCTCCCGAATCCTGTTGGCACGCTTATTGATAAACAGCCTGTCGCTGGTCTATGAACGCTACCGCGACTACTGCTACAACTGCTGCCTCGGCGGCGGGAGCAAACGTACGGGAATTATTTGCACCGTATCAACTTCCCCTGCCCCGGACACGCCTCGAGAAAGCGGATTTTCTCGTGTCCATCGCCTTTTTGGGCGATCTGGCGGCTGCCCTGGGGGGATTGGTGCTGGGTTATTGGATTCGTTTTCAATCCGGATGGATTACTTTCGGTGTGGAATCGCCGAACCGTCATTTCAGCGATTACGCGGGACTCATCTCCGTGGGGGCACTGTTCCTGGTGCTGACCTTTGGCTATCAGAAGCTTTACAATCATCGGCGGATGATGCCCTACCGCGAGGCGGCGCAGATCATTTTCAAAGGCCTCACCTTTTGGGCGTTCGCGTTCCTGAGCATGACCTGGGTGTTGCAATTCACTCCCTCCTGTTCGCGCATTTACGTGGCGAGTTCCTACCTCGCCGGCCTGGGCACTCTGCTGCTCTGGCGCTGGGGTTATCACCGCTGGCTCCAAAGCAAACCGGTGGCCGACACCTTGCGCCAGCGGGTGCTCTTCATCGGGTGGACGCCGGAAGCCCAACGCATGAGCGAATTGATGGCCAAGGATTCCGGCCATCCGTACCAGGTGACCGGCTGGATCCCCGCTCCGCTGGGCCGGCGCGATCAGATCACCCCCATGCACATCCCCGAACTGGGCGATTGCTCGGACCTGCCCAATCTGCTCCGCCTCTATGAAGTTGAGGTGGTCATTCTGGCGGACCTGGGCTTGGCGTACGAAGAGATCGTGGGCTTGTCCAATCTCTGCGAAAAGGAACTCGTCCAATTCAAAATTATTCCCTCCTATTTCCAAATCCTGCTGTCCGGCTTGAAACTCGAACCCGTCAGCGGCGTGCCGGTTCTGGGCGTCTCCGAATTGCCACTGGACCGTCTGGTGAACCGCGTGCTCAAGCGCTGCATCGACGTAGCTGGAGCGCTCGTGGGATTACTTTTGACAGCACCAGCCATGGCCGTGTGCGCGGTCTTGATCTATTTGGAATCCCCCGGCCCAGTGCTGTACCGCCAGACGCGCACCGGACGCAACGGCAAGAATTTTACGCTGTTCAAACTCCGCAGTATGCGTCTGGACGCCGAATCCCAGACTGGCGCCCAGTGGGCCACCGGCAACGACGATCCGCGTTGCCTGCGCATTGGCAAATTACTGCGGAAGTGGAAACTCGACGAGTTCCCGCAGTTCTGGAACGTGCTCAAGGGCGACATGAGCCTGGTCGGCCCGCGTCCGGAACGCCCTGAACTCATCTTCAAATTTCGCAACCAGGTTCCGCACTACAATGCGCGGCTGGCCTGCAAACCCGGCATCACCGGCTGGGCGCAGGTCAACGGCACCGTGTGCAACACCAACCTGGAAGAACGCATTCGTTACGACCTGCACTACCTGGAAAATTGGAATCTGTGGTTTGATATTCAGACGATTTTCCAGACGGTTTTGGTCACCAAGTACAACTCCTATTAACAACTAATCGAGCGCTCCGGAATTTGATTGATGCCGAATGGATGGGGTGGAAACGAATCAAGCGCTCCGGTTCGTTTATGCCATATGGATGTGGATACGATCATGACGGCTTCGTAATTTAGGCGAGGCCGGGAGGAGCGCGTATCCCAAGCGCGCTCGAATTCCCCAACGCTATCGAACGACGCCGATGCCGCCCGCGGTTCCGCGGCTGAAGTCACCGCGCCGCTGGCCAACAGCGTCAACGAACTCATTGCCACCCTCGAAGCGTTCAAAACCTGTCTGCCGGCCGTGCAACAGGGAGCGGAGACGCTGCTCAATGTTCTCAAGCGCGGCGGCAAGGTTCTCACGTGCGGGAATGGTGGCAGTGCGGCGGATGCGTTGCACCTGGCGGAAGAGTTGGTTGGTAAGTTTGATCAGCCTCGCCCTTCACTCCCGGCCGTTTGCCTGGTCGCGGATCCCACCTTGTTGACCTGCATTGGCAACGACTTTGGTTTCGACCGCGTTTTCTCGCGTCAAGTCGAGGGATTGGGCCGGCCCGGTGACGCACTGGTAACGTTCACCTCCAGCGGCAACTCGCAAAACCTAATCAATGCGCTTGAGTCCGCGCGGCGCCAGGGTTTGGCCACCATTGCCGTGCTGGGCAAAGGCGGCGGCCGGACAAAAGGCCTGGCCGACGTCGAGATCATCGTGCCCTCACCAACGACGGCCCGCGTGCAAGAAATCCACACGCTCATTCTCCATCTCTGGCTGGAACGGATCGATCCCGTATTTCTGGCATGAAGGAAAAGCATTTCAACCATCGCCTGGAATCGCTGCGCGGGATTGCGGCCATGATGGTTGCCGGTGGCCATTGCTCTCCTCGTAGTTAACACCACCGGATGGCAAGCCCAACTGACGTCTGGATTGGGATGTCTTCTTAATGGTAAAGCTGCAGTGATGCTGTTCTTTGTGCTCAGCGGGTTCGTGTTGGGATTGGCAATTCGCCGGGCCGACCAGGAAGCGTTTGGTAAGGAGTTCGTGAAGTTTACCGATGCGGCGGATTTTGCGGATTTATCCCGCGTTTCTGGTGGTTACGCTCCTCACCATACTCTATTTCTATTTTCTTGTCATCCGATTGGAGTTACGCCGCATCTGCGTGGATTCACCGATCATCATCCTGGTTCCATTACCCTGGCAAGTGTCATTCAAAATCTCCTGTTTCTGAGTCATTCGTTCAATGCGGTGACTTGGTCGCTAAAGACTGAGATTCTGGGTTCCCTGGCGCTGCCCTTCTTACATTTCCTCTCCAAGCGACTCCCGGATTAGGTAAAGCGGGTTTGTTGCTCGGGCTAATGATCTGGCTGTGCTACTGCGACCGTGCAATGCAAACTACCTTTTCATGTTTTACCTGGGCTACCTGCTGCCAGAATTCGGTCCCCACCTATGCGTGAGAGTGGCGCGTCATTGTTGGGTGACGATCGGCTTTTTATGCCTCTGTCTTGCGGCTTGGTTGCTGGGCCGCCATCTCCCTGCCAAACTCATTTTCGAGGCCTTCGGCGCTGCGGGCCTGCTCGCCGCCGTTATGTATGGCCCGCCTTTCAAAGTCTATCGGCTATTGGACTCGACTGTCGTAAAGTTTTACGGACGAATTTCCTACAGCTTTTATCTCTTACACATGAATGCGATGTTCGCGTTGGCGGCCCTGATGCTCGCGGGGATTCCGGCAACAATGGTGACGGCCAACCCGCTGCTCTCGAACTTCATCGTCTTCGTCAGCTCGATGGCCCTGGTCACTCCGTTGGCCTGGCTACTCCATCGCTACGTTGAAAAACCATTCATTGCCTGGTCCAAGAGCATTTGTTCGAACTATATGCCTGCGAGATCCGCCGTGATTTCGTCGGCGGCTGCCCACCCAACCGCTGAAGCTGCATGACAACCCTTGCCCAAGTTTTCGGCTTTAGGCCCTCCGTGGAGAGGACCCGCGTCCTCAGCGAGGGCGCGTGGGCTGGCACCGGCCAGATCGCTGCCGCCTTGGGCACGTTGGTGGGGGTGCGTGCGCTGACCGAACTGATTCCTCCAAGCGTCTTTGGCTATGTGGCACTTACCACTGGACTTTCATTGCTGGGCTCGAACTTGTTTTGCGCGCCGTTGATACACGCAGCATTTCGTTTGTATGCCAAAGCAGCGCATGAACGAACCCGGCCGTTATTGCGGCATTCAATCGGCCGGATGCTGCTGAAGTCCACGTCGGCCTTGCTAATATTACTACTCTTGGGTGGTGCCGTGTATGCCATGGTCGGAGGATGTTGCGTATTGGGTTATCATCTTACTGGCAGGTCTGCTGATTGTAGATACGAAGCGCGCCCTGGAGACGGCCTTCCTCGTGGCAGCCCGCCGTCAATGCCCTTACGCCCTCTGGCAGGCCTATGATGCCTGGGCTCGCCCCATCGGCGCCATAGTTGGCGTTTTGTGTTTAGGACCCAGCGCGGAAGCAGTCCTCCTGGGCTACCTGCTCGCCAGCTTGGGCGGGTTGGTCTGGTTTCGCCCGACGTTCATTCGCGAACAAAGCTTCACTGACACGGAAGAACCAGCCCTGTCCACCCTCGACGGCGAAATCCGCCGTTATGCGTTGCCGCTGGTGCCCTTGGCGATTGTTGGCTGGGTCAACTCGCTGGGCGACCGTTACATCATTGGCCATTTCATGGGCCTCGAATGGATGGGAATTTACGCGGCGGCGTATGGCTTGATCAGCCGCCCCTTTTTGATGGTCGGACGCATTGCGGGGCAAACGCTGAAACCAATTTATTTCGACGCGTTTGAAGCCGGAAATCGGCAGCGCCAGCAACAGGTCTTCCGACTGTGGCTGGCCGTAACCGGCAGCATCAGCGTCCTAGGCGTGTTCATGATCTGGCTGTTGTCCAGGCAGGTCGCCTCCTTGCTGTTAGCAGAAAAGTTTCGCGCGGGGGTCATTTTGATACCATGGATCGCTACTGGTTATGCGTGTTACGTGATGGCTACGGTGTTTGAAGCGGTGCTCTACGCCCGCAAGCAAACGAAACAAATCCTGCTGCTCCAGTCGATGGTGGCGGCCTTCTCACTGGTTGCCGCCGTCATTGGCGTCAAGTGTTTCGGCATGACTGGAGCAGCGATGGCCTGCCCGGCTGCTTTCGGCGGATACTGGCTCCTGGCAATTGGTTTCGCCAGTAACAAGAAATCCAAGCCGCAAGCAACCCAGACAGGAGATCCAATAAGCTGATTTCAACAATGGTATGCACGGGTTAACGACAGTCAGAATAAGCGCGGAGGTAACTTTCCATGGATTGCACTGAACAGACGACTTCCACCCTTGACCGTAGCCCGACCTGGACTCGTCAGGCCGAGACATCACTGCAATCGTTCTCTGCCGCCACTTGCCCCCCACCGGTTGCCAGCCCAACCACCAGCTATTGTATTCTTTATTGCGGGCCATTAGCGAAAGGCAGCACCAGTCTGATGCGTTGCAACGTCTTGAAAGAGTTGGGGCACCAGGTGGCTCCGTTCGATTTCAGTGGTTACGAAGGCGGGGGATCGCATCTGTACTATAGACTGCGACTGCGATTCTATGCTGGTCCCTCCATTAATCGTCTCAACCGGTCCCTGTTGAAGGCGGTCCAGGAAACCAAGCCCGACATTGTGTGGGTGGATAAAGGACGATTTATTCGGCCACAAACGTTACAAACCATCAAAGATACGACCGGCAGCTTCTTGGTGAACTATAACAATGATGATCCGTTTGGCAACGTTCGCATCGGCTGGAGGCTGTTCCGGCAAGCGATCCCCATCTACAGTTTGATCTGTACCCCGCGGAATTGCAGTGTGGACGAATACAAAGCTCACGGCGCCCGCGCTGTCCTTCGCTACGGGTGGGGATTTTCGCCCATGTTCACTATCCGCGAACGGTAACGAACGCAAATCGGGAACGCCTCGGCGGCCCGATCGGATTCATTGGTGATTATGAATCCGACCGAGCCGCATCCATTCGGTATCTGGCCGACCACGGCTTGCCGGTGCGCGTGTGGGGCCCGCGCTGGCGCGCGAACTGCCGGCCCCATAGCTGCGTCACACTGGAAGACCGCCCGCTGTGGAACAGCGATTACGCCGAGGCCATCGGCAATTTTGATATTTCTTTGGGCTTCTTGCGGAAGGCCAACCGGGACCTTTCCAATTCGCGGAGCACCGAGGTGCCGGCATGCGGCGGGTTCCTGCTGGCTGAGCGAACCGAGGAGCATTTGGCCTTATTCGCTGAAGGTCAGGAGGCCGAATTCTTCGAAACCAATGAAGAACTATTGGCAAAAGCGCGGTATATTTGGCGCATCCCACCGAGCGTGCGCGTGTGGCCAAGGCTGGCCGCCAACGCTGCCTGACCGGTGGTTACGGTTATCCCCACCGATTAGCCAAAATATTGCGCAAGATAGCCGAACTCAGGTAAATCCAAAGTGCCGATGATCGATGCCATATCAATTCATTTGATTTGCAGCACAGCCTTCATAATCGCCGGGACGCTTCATGCCTACTTCGCGGCTACGGCCCGGCCATGATTTCTTCGCGATCCAACTCGCCTTCTGGATCACGGTGATTTTCTTTGGATTCGGACCCTGGGTCGCGCTGTTATACGGCGGCTCGAAAGCATTGTCCCTGGGTGATTCAGAGGCTCTGTTACTGGCCTACGGCGGGGTGGGATTGTTTTTGATTGGCCTCCTGATGGGCGGAAAATTGTCGGCCGCGCATCGTGCCAACGTTTCGACCGCAACCACGACGCCGTTTGGCGATTCGATTCGGTCCGCGCCGTGCGTCTCAAGTTACGCCGTCGCCACCATTTACGTGGGTATTTGGATTACCCGGCTCATCATCGGGGTCCAGTATGGCATGATCGTTTCAGGTACCCAGACCCCTGACAACCTGGCAGAACTGCCCTATCTGCTAGTCGTAATGAAATCGATGATCGATGTCTTTGTTTACGGCTGCCTGCTGTGGAGTAACGGTATCATTTGGCAAAACCTTCGAACGAAATATGTTGCCTGGTCTATCATGGTGTTAGAACTGGGATGGATGTTTTTTCAGGGCAGGCGATGGATATTTGCATTTTTCATCATCATGGCGGCGGGCTTCGTCCTTTGCCGGCATCAATTTCGGTGGCGGTTTGCTGTCGGCGGAGTCGCCGTGATTGCTTTTCTAGTAATGGTTGCCTTCCCCAAATTCTACGAATTTCGCCTTGGCTACTGGCACAATTATGAACGCGACGGGGCTATCTCGGGCATCCAAGAAACACTCGCGGAAATGTCCTGGAACCCAGTCCATCGCGAAAGCCAACAGCGTTACCAGGAAAACATGAAAGACCGGCCGCTAATTATTGGATTCAACACTGATATTATCGAAGCGCAGCGGGATTACGGATATATGTGCGGGAATGCCATTGCGAACAGCCTGCTTTGGACCGTTCCTTCATTTCTCAATCCGAACAAGTTCAAAATGCTTCGCGACGAGGAGAATATTCAAGTCTTTTACCACTTGCCCCAGTTTGACACAAGCAGCAACTGGCCAGCATTTGGGTGCGCTGATTTTGGGATTATTGGCGCTTTTCTTGCCGGCGTTCTCCTAGGAGCAACCATGGGAGGAGTCGAACGGTTGGCTGGCGCTGTGATTCAGAAATCCGTGTTTTTCGGCCTTTGCCTGATGGGGGGAATGGTGGCCGTCGCAACCTCGGTTGAAGTCACTCCAGAGCTACTGTGAAGCGCATTGCGGGCCTTGATACTGATCTATGGGGCGCTGCGGATGGGCTCGATGTTTCTCGTATTTATTCCTCAAAAATCGATGGGCCGGAATCCGGACGAAATGACCGTGAACGGCACATTCGGATGTAAGGATGAACTGGTGTCATGAACATCCTCATCTTTCATCTGGGCCAATTGGGCGATACGCTGATCGCCCTGCCGGCCTTTCGGGCGGTGCGCCGGCATTATCCGGAAACGCGGCTCACGCTGTTGAACGACCAGCACGTCGGCAAGTTTCACGTCCTGGCCTCGGACCTTTTGCAGAACTCCAATCTGTTCGATGCCTTCGAGGCGTATCCGGTGGACAAATCAACAACCGGCCGGTTCTTGCGCCCGCTCGCCATGCTGCGGCTGATGGCCCGGCTGCGCTCGTGCAAGTTTGATACGCTCGTCTATCTCGGCCCCTCCATTCGCAGCGCCCGCCAAGTGAAACGCGACCGCTGGTTCTTCACGGCCGCCGGCATCCGACATTTCGTGGGGATGGACGGTTTTCATTCGCTGCCGACCGGGAAACATCCGCTGCCCGCCATTCCGCACGAAACCGATTTATTGCTCGCCCGCCTGGCCGCTTCGGGCCTGGACGTTCCCGCCGCCGGTCAGGCTGGCATGGGACTTGAACTTACCGCAACGGATGAGGCGGAGGTGGACCGTTGGCTGGCTCCCCTGCCCCCCGATCTGGGGCGTCCGTGGATTGGCGTGGGACCGGGTTCGAAGATGCCGGCCAAACGCTGGCCGGTGGAACGGTTTGCCCAAGTCGTATCCGAACTTGATCGACCAATTCGATGTCTGGCCGGTGGTCTTCGGCGGTGCGGAAGATCGAGCGATTGGCGAGAACATGATTCGCACTTGGGGCCGCGGCTACAATGCCGCCGGCAAATTGGGTCTGCGTCCCGCAGCGGCGGCGTTGTCGCGGTGCCGCCTCTATTTGGGCAATGACACCGGCACCATGCACTTGGCGGTGGCGGCTGGCATTCGTTGTGTCGCCATCTTCTCCGCTCGCGACTGGCCCGGGCGTTGGTATCCTTACGGCGAGGGACACCGGGTGTTCCGCGCGGACATCGACTGTGAAGGCTGCCGCTTGCAAACTTGCACGGAACGCGGCAATGCGTGTCTGCGGCGCATTCAAGCGGACGAGGTGACTGCGGCGTGCGAGGAGATTTTGCAGCAACGTTTGGTATTGGGAACGGCGGCCTAGCGCAGAAAGTATGCAAGCCTTGATGACATCTCCAACCGTTGCTCGCCTTTCGAAAGCGCCAGCAAGCAGGCATGCAAGTGAATCGCTGGGTTATCAAACTGCGGGCGTCAACTTCCCCCTCACCCCAGCCCTCTCCCTTGGGGAGAGGGAGCCCGTTCGGCGCCCGGCGGGGACAGCGAGCGCGCTCCCATGCTTGAATGTCGAGGCGTGTATCCCAAAGCCGGTGGTGACGGTCGCGACGCATCCAAAGACCAAGGCAGGTTCGATAGCTCTTCCCTCTCCTCGGGGAGAGGGTCAGGGTGAGGGGAACCCCCGTCGTCAACCGTTCAACGGCGTTCGATCTTCCAAAAGCGCCGGCGAGCCGGACGCACTCCAAACGCTGGCGCGACCTATGCCGGGCCTCGAACCTCGCGAAGCGTTTGGAGTGCGTGGAGCTTGCTCCCGCTTTCGTTGGATACTGAACGCCCGTCTATCAAGCCATCGCTGGCACCATTCAATCCTCACTTCCCTTCCGAAAGCGCCGGCAAGCAGGCAGGCAAGTGAATCGCTGGGTTATCAAACTGCGGGCGTCAACTTCCCCCTCACCCCAGCCCTCTCCCTTGGGGAGAGGGAGCACGTTCGGCGCCCGTCGGGGACAGCGAGCGCGCTCCCATGCTTGAATGTCGAGGCGTGTATCCCAAAGCCGGTGGTGACGGTCGCGACGCATCCAACGACCAAGGCAGGTTCGATAGCTGTTCCCTCTCCTCGGGGAGAGGGTCAGGGTGAGGGGAACCCCCGTCGTCAACCGTTCAACGGCGTTCGATCTTCCAAAAGCGCCGGCGAGCCGGACGCACTCCAAACGCTGGCGCGACTTATGCCGGGCCTCGAACCTCGCGAAGCGTTTGGAGTGCGTGGAGCTTGCTCCCGCTTTCGTTGGATACTGAACGCCCGTCTATCAAGCCATCGCTGGCAACATTCAATCGACACCTCCCTTCCGAAAGCGCCGGCAAGCCGGCAGGCAAGTGAATCGCTGCGTGGTCGAACTGCGGGCGTTACCTTCCCCCTCACCCCAGCCCTCTCCCTTGGGGAGAGGGAGCCCGTTCGGCGCCCGTCGGGGACAGCGAGCGCGCTCCCATGCTTGAATGTCGAGGCGTGTATCCCAAAGCCGGTGGTGACGGTCGCGACGCATCCAAAGACCAAGGCAGGTTCGATAGCTGTTCCCTCTCCTCGGGGAGAGGGTCAGGGTGAGGGGAACCCCCGTCGTCAACCATTCAACGGCGTTCGATCTTCCAAAAGCGCCGGCAAGCCGGACGCACTCCAAACGCTGGCGCGACTTATGCCGGGCCTCGAACCTCGCGAAGCGTTTGGAGTGCGTGGAGCTTGCTCCCGCTTTCGTTGGATACTGAACGCCCGTCTATCAAACCATCGCTGGCAACATTCAATCGACACCTCCCTTCCGAAAGCGCCGGCAAGCAGGCATGCAAGTGAATCGCTGGGTTATCAAACTGCGGGCGTCAACTTCCCCCTCACCCCAGCCCTCTCCCTTGGGGAGAGGGAGCCCGTTCGGCGCCCGTCGGAGATGGGGAACCTGCTCGCCTGCTTCGTTGCTGATGGGTGTGATCCAATGCCGGCGGTGACCGCCGCAACGTCCCCAAACGCTAAGCAAGTTCCGAAAGCTGTTCCCTCTCCTCGGGGAGAGGGTCAGGGTGAGGGGAACCCCCGTCGTCAACCGCTCAACGGCGCTCGATCTTCCCGGAACCGTCAAACTTTGGGAATCCTCCGGCTAAGCCGGACGCACTCCAAACGCTGGCGCGACTTATGCCGGGTCTCGAACCTCGCGAAGCGTTTGGAGTGCGGGGAGCTTGCTTCCGGATTAGCCAGGGCTCGACGGAGTCTCGCCCTACCGGAATTATATAATCGCCATCGGTTTTCGGATTACCACCCATGAACGTCATTCAAACAACTCCTTGGCTTACTCGCGACGGCGGCGGCATTCCCCGCAGCGTCACGGCACTTTCCTCCGCGTTGGCGGGACTGGGATTAAACGTGGACCTGCTTTCCCTGCACTTGGGCAAGCGGCACGAAGACCACGTATTTCCCGCTGCCCAACAAGTTACCACTTTGCTGCTGCCCTGTTACCAGTTCAAGGGCCTGCGGTTCTTCTGGGCACCGCAATTTACGCGCACCTTACAACAACGCGCGAATGCCCATCGAGCGGAACTGATCCATGATCACGGTCTCTGGCAATCCACCAACCACTCGGCCGCCCAGTCAGCCCACCGCCTGGGAATTCCTTACATCCTGAGTCCGCGCGGCAACATTTCGCCCTGGGCGTTGCGTCATCAGCGCTGGAAAAAACAAATTGCCTGGCACCTGTACACGCACCGCGATTTACGCGCCGCGCAGGTGTTTCATGCCACCAGTAGGACGAAGCGCGTCATCTGCGTCTGCCTGGGATTGCGCCAACCCATCGCCATCATTCCCAATGGAGTCAGCGTGCCGAAGATCTCACCCGAATGGAACGCGAACCGGGCGACCCTCGCACGGTGCTTTTCCTCGGGCGTCTGCACCGGAGCAAAGGCTTACTCAATTTGGTCGAAGCTTGGGCAGCCGCGCGTTTGCAAGGGTGGCAAGCGGTGATTGCCGGCCCGGATGAAGGCGGGCATCGCGCCGAACTCGAAGCAGCCATCGAGCAGCACGAATTGCGGGGAAGTGTTCCAGTTTACCGGCCCCGTGGAAGGCCAGGCCAAATGGGATCTTTACCGGCGCGCGGATTTGTTCGTGCTGCCGACCTTTTCCGAAAATTTCGGCATCTCGGTGGCCGAAGCCCTGGCCGCCGGCGTACCGGTCATCACGACCCACGGCGCGCCCTGGTCCGCACTGCCGCAGCACCAATGCGGTTGGTGGGTACCGACTGGAGCCGCGCCATTGGCTGAAGCGTTGCGCGAGGCCACGTCCATTTCCGATGACGCCCGCTCCGCCATGGGCGCCCGGGGCCGTCAACTGGTACAACAGCAGTTCCTCTGGCCCAAGATCGCGGCCGAGATGCGCGCGCTGTATGAATGGACGTTGGGCCTGGGACCGCAACCGAGCTCGGTCATTTTGAATTGATTGTATGCACGACCAAGTTTCGAACGAGATGACCAGCGGAAAAGTCGCGTCAGCGTTTGGAGTGCGTCCGGCTTGCCGGCGCTTTGGCGTTGAGCACGGCCATCAAATGCTCGCGCGGGTTGGATATATCCTTGTGCGCCATGCTGCGAACGAAAGCGGGAGCAAGCTCCACGCACTCCAAACGCTGGCGCGACATTCACAGACCCTTCTATTCACACAGGGGAGCGCGCCCGCCTCGGGCGCTGTCAACGGCGCCCCCGCCGTTGACCCGAAGGACACGCGGCATTCAATCATCGGAAGCCTCTTGCACCAACCGGAACGGGCGGGGCGCCCATGCTCTCCTGCCAACTTTCGAAACAAGTATGCGTAGTCTTCGTCAAGAATCGCCTCACCTCCTGCGTCGCCGACTGGTCAACCCCTTTGCGGGCGCGGTCAGCCGGCCCAAAATCTGGATCTTCTGCGAACTGTATTACCCTGAAGAAGCGTCCACCGGTTATCATCTGACGGGCATCGCCGAGGCGCTCGCGGCGGAATTCGAGGTCCACGTGATCACCGGGCCAGCCAGTCAGGAATTCCAACCAGTCGCGGCCCCCAAACAGGAGGAGCGGCACGGCGTGCATATTCATCGTTGCCGGGGAACTCACCGTCCCAAAGACTCGTTGCCGGGCCGACTTTTGAACATGCTGACCCGCACCGGCGCGATGTGGCTCGAGGGACTGCGACGCGTCCGTCGTGGCGACACGATGCTGGTGGTCACCAATCCGCCGCTGTTGCCGTTCGCGGTGATGCTCCTCAAGTGGCTCCGAGGCGCGCCGTTTGTCTTTCTGATGTACGACGTCTATCCCGAGGTGCTGGTGGCCTCCGGTTTGAGCCGGCCCAATTCCTGGCTGGTCCGGCTGGGCCAACTGGCCAATCGCCTCCTTTATCGGCAGGCGGATCGACTGATTAGCATTGGCCGGGACATGTCGCGGTTGCTTGCAGAGAAATTGCGCGGACTGGAGGACCGATTGCGACTGATTCCCAATTGGGCCGAGTTGGAGAGTATCACCTGCCAACCGCCAGAGAAAAGCCAATGGCGGGCCGAACTGGAATTGCAGGACAAGTTCACCGTGCTATACGCCGGCACCATCGGCCGTACGCATGGAGTCGAAACCATTGTCGCCGCCGCCGAACGGTTGCGCGAACATCCCGGCATCCACATTCTGGTGGCCGGCTTTGGCGCGAAAGAGACTTACGTCCGGCAGCAAATCGACGCTCGCCAGTTACCCAATCTTTCCCTGCATCACTTCAACCGCCCGCGCCGCGAGCAGGGTGAAACACTGGCCGCCGGCGACGTGGGGCTCATTTCCTTTATGCCCGGCATGTCGGGCGTGTCGGTGCCCAGTCGGATGTACAATTTCATGGCCGCCGGCCGCGCGCTCATTGCCGTCACCGATGCGGAGTCCGAACTGGCCATGGTGGTGCGCGAAGAACAGATCGGCTGGGTGGTGCCGCCGAATGATGGCGCCGCGCTGGCGCAGGTTATCCTCGAGGCGCAGCGAAATCCCGAGACAGTGAAGGCCATGGGGGAACGGGCTGCCGCGGTGGTGCGTTCGAAATACTCCCAGGAAAAATCCGCCGCAGGTTACCGCAAGTTGTTCGCGGAATTGACGGGCACGGTCGTGGAACCGGAACTGGTTCCGGAGCGTTTGGCGGCGTAGCCCAAAAATACGAGTGACCAGTAATCCGACAGAAATTTGCGGCTTGCGACCGATTCCGACCCAAGAAGCAAAGGTTTCAAGTGAACGCGTTCGTTATGACTCTACTGATCACTGTTAACTGGAAACTGATAACACGAATATTTAAAGCCTAGCCGCAAGGATTCAATGGATCAGATATGCCGACGCCGGTTTGAGTCGCCGCGTCTTCGAACTGTGGGCGTCTTCCTTCGAGCTCGCGGCGTTCTCGAACTGCGGGAGCGGACTTCCCCCTCACCCCAGCCCTCTCCCTGGGGAGAGGGCCGTTCGGCGCCCGTCGGAGATGGGGAACCTGCTCGCCTGCTTCGTTGCTGATGCGGGTAATCCAATGCCGGCGGTAACCGCCGCGACGCCCCCAACTACCAAGAAAGGTCCGAAAGCTGTTCCCTCTCCTTGGGGAGAGGGTCAGGGTGAGGGGAAACGTCGGCGCCAAAGGAAAGGTCGTGCTGATGGCCTTACCGCAGCCCATCAAAGTGCTGCACTTGGTCGGTCCCGAAGTAACGGACGGCCTCGACCGCAGCATCCTCAGCCTGTGCGAACACCAGGATCGCACCCGTTACGAAGTTCACCTCGCCGGTCCGGCAAACGTTCACGCAACCGATCAGGTTCGTCCTGTTGGCGATCAGTTTCATCCACTGCCTGCTTTTACCGCGTTATGGCAGCCGCTCAAAAATCTGTTGGCCTTTCGGGAAATCGTGCGTTGGTTGCGCCACGAACGATTTGATCTATTGCACACGCACACCCCAAAAGCCGGGTTGATCGGCCGATTGGCGGCACGGCGTTGCCCGGTGCCAATGGTGGTGCATACGCATCGCGAGCAACCGCTTTCCGACGCCAAGTCCGGCTGGCAGGACGAACTTCTACTCGTCTTGGAACGGTATTTACGATCGTACACCGACTTCTTTATCACCCCCAGCGAAGCCGCGCGCGAATACGGCCGTCGCCAGCGGGTGATTGAATGGAGCCGATCACAGACGATCTATCCGGGCATCGACACCACGCGTCTGGACGCGCGCGCGCCGGTGTCAGTGGTGCGGCAGCGATGGGGAATTCCCGGCCACTGGCAAAGTGTGCTGCTAACCGGGCTGTCTGCGCCTGCTCGTTCGATTGATCTCCTGCTCGAAGTCGTTCGCAACGTGCTCGCGCAGCAACCGGAAACATTGTTTCTTCTCGCCGGCGGCGCCGATGAATTACGGCCACTCCTGGAACTTCAAATCCGCCGCTTCAACCTGCGACGCAATGTGCGGTTACTGAACATTAAAGACGAGTTGCCGACCTTGCTCAAGACCGCGGAAGTGTTTGCGCTTTGTGATCCGCCAACCGACGTGGGGGGCGTGCTCAGCGAGGCGATGTTGCTGGGCCGACCAATCGTGGCGCCGAACGCGGGCAGCGCGTCGGAACTGGTGCAGCATGGCGAAACCGGCCTCCTCTATGACGCCGGCAAAGCGCACCAACTCGCCAGTCACTTGAATTACCTGCTCGAACATCCGACCGAACGTTACCGGTTGGGAGTGAATGCCCGCCGATTGAGCCGCAGACTGTTTGGGGTCAATCAAATGGTGACGCAAATTGAACACATCTACCAAACGCTGGCGGAGCAGAAGCTCCCGAAGCGAATGATCGAGTTTCCCGTGGCCCAATCGGTAGTTCGGGCCGCGTAGCTGGTGGCCAGGGCAAGGGGTGAAACCAGCTACGGCTTTGGAAGGGCCTATCCTTCGTCGCGCCAGCGTTTGGAGTGCGTCCGGCTTGCCCAGAACATCACGCGCATCTTCTCGTTTGACTGACCCACCGCATCCAACGCCATGCGTAGCGCAGAATTGTATTCTGCTGTATCGCCGATTTCCAATCGGCAGGGCGATCACAACTCCGGACGCGTCGGGAGTTAGACCGTGCCCTGCGGGCTGCAAGTCCGCTCCACCCCGAAGTTACCAATATCAAGATTGTTTTACTTTTACCTTGATTCCACTTCTCCGTCCTCGTACGACTTAGCCCGCTTTGAACAGGCCAATTTCTATGAGTGAACGGAACACGCAGAACTGGTTGCATCTTTGGACAACAGACTGCTTTCAAGCGACGTATCCGTTCCATCGGTTTGATTTGGCCGAACAGGAAATCTTCCTGCGCGGAAGTTTTTGGGATCTCCATGGACAGGCCCGTTCTGTCGTGGAGGTTGCAGCCGCGATCGTCCAAAAAGGGCAGCGGGTGCTTGATGATCTCGATGGTAGTTTTTCGATTCTCGTCGCGGATCCCAAGAGGAAGACCGCGTGGTGTGCGACCGATCCCAAAGGCTTTTTTTCAGTTTACTATTCGGTCCACAGGGATGGCCTGCACTTAACCAATGACGCTTCACTGCTGGCTGCCATGTCCAGCAAGGGAGAGCTCGATTCGGAAACGTTATTCGCCATTCTTAATTCTGGATACCCGTGGGGCGGGCTGACGTTATTCCGTGATATCCGTATCCTAATGCCAGGTTCGTTGCTTGAGTGGCGAGACGGAAAAGCCACAGAAAGACATTATTTCTCTGAGAAGGATGCTCCAACTGTTGCCCCATTTGCTTCGGAGGCTGACGTGCTGGAAGAATTAGACCGGGCTTTGCTCGCCACGAGGTCGCGGCGCAATCGCTGGCTAATTCCAATGAGCGGCGGCGTGGACTCTCGGTTGATCGCCATTCGAGCGCACCAACTGGGAATTTCCTTCGAAGCCGTCACCATAACTGGAAGGATCGGGAAACAGGCGCGAGGCAGCGATTTCGATATTGCCCAGCGGTTGGCTGAGCGGCTTGGGGTCAAGCACCATCAGTGGGAGTGGTGTTCCGGGGATGTCGATCCGATCGACAACGTAAAATCGCTCGCGGTGTTATCGGGAGGGATGAACAGCGCACTGTTTACTTACCTCGACGGAATGAATGGCTGGCGCGATGTCGTCGCCAGTTTTGACTGCGCGGTGCGAGGCGACGAGACGTTCGGCTGGGACCAGTTCTCGTGGTCAGCAGCGCACGCGTTGCACGTGTTAAACGTGCATGCTCACGACTGGCTGGGCACATTCACGAATCCGGAAGGCAGTCCATTGTCAAATGCTTCAGCGGCAGACGTGCTGGCAGCAACAACCGGGTTTACCCCGACTCTGCGCGGTCGCAAGGCTGACGCTTGGAAGCAGGCTTTTTATTGGCAAACGCGCATACCCCGGTTCGTATTACCGGTAGCGCGGTGGCAAGCCCTTCATGTTCCCATGGAGTTTCCGTTCCTGGAACGGCGCTTCATTCACCGAATGCACCAGACGGAACCAGCATTACGTGCTGACAAGCGGATCATTCGCGACACGCTAAGGCTAGTGAGCGAACAGGTTGAGGGGGTGGGGCGGATTCCTTTCTCCACCAGCCGCTCTTTTATGCCTGCAGAGCCATGGCAGAATCTCCTTGTTGGGCATCAGCAAGACATTCAGGATATCCTGAGGATCTCGTCGCCATTAGATGCGTTCGTGGACAAAGGCGCCTTGGCGAATGCAATGACGGTCAGTGATCCGCCTCAGTATGAGGAATGTTCGGCACCCCCTTCCGAGCCATTCTCCCGTCGCCTGAGGCGTCGGTTCAAGGGAGTGGCAAATCTCTTAGGCGTATTCCCGAGAACACACGTTCCGCTGGCTTTGATTGTCCCCCGCGTTTTGTCGCTGCAATTGTTTTTGTTGCACGCGCCGAAAGACCTCCCGCAGCAGGCAAATTCCCTCAATAGTTGATATGCAATGCTAATGAAGTGCTCCGTGAAAGGCGGTTTTGAATGCGCGCTCAGCGATGCGATGTTGCTGGGCCGACCAATCGTGGCGCCGAATGCGGGCAGCGCGTCGGAACTGGTGCAGCATGGCGAAACCGGCCTCCTCTATGACGCCGGCAAAGCGCACCAACTCGCCAGTCACTTGAATTACCTGCTCGAACATCCGACCGAACGTTACCGGTTGGGAGTGAATGCCCGCCGATTGAGCCGCAGATTGTTTGGGGTCAATCAAATGGTGGCACAAACCGAGCAGATCTACCAAGCGCTGGCGGAGCAAAAGCTCCCGAAGCGAATGATCGAGTTTCCCGTGGCCGAGCCGGTCGCCCGGGCGGCGTAACGATTGGCAAACGTTGGAGGAATGGAACCAGCCACACCATTGGAACGGCAGGCCCACCGTCGCGCCAGCGTTTGGAGTGCGTCCGGCTTGCCGGCGCTTTCGAATAAAGCATAGGCGGTCAAGTTCTCCCGGACACCCCCTTGTTGTCGCCCGGTCATTTGCAACCGAAAGCGGGAGCAAGCTCCCCGCACTCCAAACGCTGGCGCGACATTCGCAGTTCATTCGATTCACACAGGGGAGCGCGCCCGCCTCGGGCGCCGTCAACGGCGCCTCGCCGTTGACTCGAATGGAACCGGGCGAGCGGACCACTCGGCACCCTCCCCGCCATCGATCTCCGGTGCGAGGCGCACCGGAGGACAGGCGAGGCGCCTGTGCTACCCAATTCAGACTGGGATGCGCGGTCGCCTCGGGCGCTGTCAACGGCGCCTCGCCGTTGACTCGAATGGAACCGGGCGAGCGAACCACGCGGCACCCTCCCCGCCATCAATCTCCGGTGCGAGGCGCACCGGAGGACAGGCGAGGCGCCTGTGCTACCCAATTCAGACTGGGATGCGCGGTCGCCTCGGGCGCCGTCAACGGCGCCTCGCCGTTGACACGGATGGGACGCGGCGTTCGAATTGACGCACGGCTCACGATTCGAACACCGGTGCGAGGCGCACCGGTGGACGGGCGGGGCGCCCGTCCCACCCAACCGCAGTTCAAGGGGCGGGCGTCAGCTTGATGGCTTTGAGGTTGATCGGACTAAATCCGCTCCGGACCGGTTTGACTGCCAACGAAGCTTTTCCCGCCGACGGCAGTTCGACGGTGCCCAATTCGACGGTTTTGAACTGGGCATAATCCCCCGTCACCGGAGCCGTGCCCGACAGCTTCTGGTTGGCCAACGTGAGTTCAAACTTCCCGGCGCCCATCGCGGCGATGTCGGCGGCCACGTTGAACTTGCCGGGCTTGGTGACCTTGAACTGCCACTCCACCCATTCATTGGGATCGGTCCAGAAACCAATGTTATCTTTGCCGCCACCGCTTTCGTATTTCAGGTTGCTTCCGTGCAGAATCGCTTCGGCCGCGGGAAGCTTCAGCAAACCGTTGGCCGCTTGCGTCAGCAGAATGGGCTCGATATTCAAGTCCCCTTTCACCTTAAGGACCACCGTCGAGGAAATCTTGTCGGGCGCATTTGCCGGCACGTTAACCGTGACGCCTGCGTCATCGGCCTTCGTGGTGAGCTTGGCGCCGGTGGCCAGCAGTGAGGCGGATTCAACCGTGCTCTTCAAACCCGGCACGAGCAGTTTGCCGTCGTCCGGCCAATTGAAGACGTGCAGGTACAGGGTCGCGCCATCGGCCTCGAGTTTCTTGGTGCATCGGCCCCAGGGCAGACGTTTGAACGGGCTGGCAGTGGTGTCGTAGATGGCCTCACTGTTGACCTTCATCCAACGGCCCACGGCTTTGAGGCGTTCGACGGACGGCTCCGGAATCAGCCCTTCGGATGTGGGTCCCACGTTGAGCAGGTAATTGCCGCCTTTGCTGGCGATATCGACCAGGTTGCGGATGAGAGTTTCCACCGGTTTCCAATTATTGTCGTAGCTCTTGTAACCCCACGTGTCGTTCATGGTCATGCATGTTTCCCAATCGCGACCGGGATAACCCGTGGCCGGGATGTGCTGTTCGGGAGTTTCGGTGTCGCCGCTATATCCGCCGCCAAGGCGGTTGTTGATAATGATGCCGGGTTGCAGCCGGATGAGCGGCAGCAGCATATCAGCGCGTTCCTTGTTCATCCCGCAGGGCGTGTCCCACCACAGCACGGCGATGGGGCCGTAATGACTGAGGATTTCCTGCACCTGCGGCGCGGCGACTTTGGCGATGTATTCATCCATGCTGCCGTCCTGGGCCGGGTCCCAATGCTGGCCGCAGACGCCGCCGCCGGGATTGTTCCAGTCCTGCGCCTGTGAGTAATAAAACCCGAGCTTGAGGCCGTGACGTTGACAGGCCTCAGCCAGCGGCTTGAGCAAATCCTTGCCGTATGGCGTCGCCTTCACGACGTTCCAATCCGAAGCCTTCGAGTCAAAGAGCGCAAAGCCGTCGTGGTGTTTCGAGGTGATGACGATGTATTTCATGCCCGCTTCCTTGGCGAGCTTCACCCACTCGTCGGGATTGTATTTGACGGGATTGAATTGCTTGGCAAAGCCCTGGTATTCGGCGCAGGGAATTTTGGCGCGGAACATGATCCACTCACCGATGCCGCCCACTTTCTCGCCGTGATACGTGCCGGCGGGCACCGAATAAACGCCCCAGTGGATGAACATCCCGAAGCGCGCCTCGCGCCACCATTTCATGCGGGCGTCGCGCTGGGCTGGAGTTTCGTTGGCATACGGATTGGCCGAATCGTTGGCAGCCGCCGGAGCTGCCGGGAGGTTGCCGGTAAACATGCCGACTGCCAGAATCGTGGAGAGGAACAATGATGTCTTTTTCATAGTGTCAGTTGCCAGTTTCCTCCGGCGCAGCCAGAGCACAAGCAAAACCTGCGGCCTTGCGTCTGGGAAAACGTTTTCCCAATTAATTCAGAAGGCTTCCAGTCAGCCCTTCCCAAGGATGGAAGTAACTTCAAAACCCGGAGTCCAAAGCAAATCGCCCGCATCCGCCGGCAGACCGAACGCGGTGAGTCGCAGCGAATGGTAGTTGATGGGACGAATGCACCCGCCACATTCGTTCCTGTCAGGGGGAACGTCGGCACCCGGTTGAAAGTGCGTTCCCGCAGGCACAAAATCCTCCCCTTCCAACCGCCAAAAATTAACACTTGTGAAGTTGATTTTATGCGGGATTCAGGAGATGATTCTTGACCTTGCCGATCCCGAACTGCACCGACGGCCTGTGGTTCGCTTCGGCAAGAATTGCACCGGTACAGCCCGTTTTTGTGGCCGGCAAGCTGATCCCTGTGGTCCGCAAACTCCGGAAATTGGGCGATCGAAACATTGCCGTCACCGCCGACTATGAAGTTAAGAATTGTTGTCAGCCTCTCGCTCCTGGGAATTGTCGCCCTAATTTATTGGGTTGGCATAGCGCCCCAGGTCGGACCGCTTCCACGTCCGCTTCCGGTACCATCGCCCCCCCAAGCTACTGCGCCCGACCAAGCCGACCAAGCCCCGCTGCTCAGCCAGTCCGCGGCACCGACACCGACAAGCCCATCCCCTTCCCCGACGGTTGAATCGTCCGTGGTCGGTTCCGCCCCGAACCCGCCCACCGCGTGGCAACCGTCGCCCGCCGGCCGCGAGTTCGCCGCCTTCGCCGATTGGGTCGCGCGTTATCGTCAGGCGGCAGCGGGGGCCAAGCCTGCTTTGGAAGCCGAAGGCAAGGTGGTAGCCCGCGCGCGCCTCACCGCGCTGGCCAACCTGATCCAAACCAATCCAGAACAGGCGCTGCAACAGGCCGTTCCGCAACCCGTGCGGGAGCTGCTGCCCGACGCCATCCAGCCGCTGCTCGAAGAACCGGTGAACACTCGCGGCGACTTTGAAGTGTATTGTGTGCTGCCGGTGGATGGCCAACCCGCCACGCCCATGGTGCGCGTGGCCACGATCAACGGTGAGCAATACCGAGTCTTCACCTACGACCAGGGGCTGGAGCAAGTGACCCGGCCTAACGTGCCCTTGAACGGCATCGCCGTGCCTGCCGCCGCGGCAACCACACCGCCTGCTGCTCCTTCCTCCAATCCAACGCATCTGATGGCCATGGCTCCCAGTCCGGTGCGCTATCTGAATTCCGACGAACTCGCCGCCTATCTGGCCACGCAAGCCACCGAACCACGGTGTACCGTCACGGGCCAACCCTGTTCGGCCAACGGCGAACCGGCCGCCCTCCAGTTTGGCGGCACAATCTATCCGTTCAGCAGCCTGGCCCTCGCGACAGAATGGGCCGCCGACACGATCAACGGCGAGGCCTTGGACGTGCCCGTGGCGCCGGACAACCTGCCCACCGGCGCGAACACGTACACCGAAGGCCGGAAACGATTCATGGTCTTCCGCGTGGATTTTCCGGACTACGAAGGTGAAGTGATGACCACTAATGACGCGCTGTCGTTGATGCTCAATTTTAGCAATTTCATGGCGGAGGTGTCGTACGACAATCTCATCGTCGCTCCGGTCGGCGAAGGTTCCGACATCACCCCGACGATGCGGTTGCCCAACAACGCGGAATCGTACGCCAGCATGGGGACGTTTCTGAATGCCTGTTGGACCGAAGCGACCGCCCGGGGCTACGACAAGTCCCAATACGATTTCTGGTTCGTCTGTACTGCGGGCAAACCCAACGCCAGTTTTGCGGGGCTGGGTTACGTGGGCGGGGTGGGCTTCTGGCTGGCCAACCGGTATTGGAATGTGCGGACCTGCGCGCACGAATACGGTCACAACCTCGGCCTGAGCCACGCCAACTGGTGGAACACCGGCGGGCACAGCATGCTGGGCGACGGTAGCAGCGAGGAATATGGTGATCCGTTCGACACCATGGGCAGCAGCGGCGGCGGCATCCGGCACTTCAGTTCGTACAACAAAAACAAGATCGATTGGATTCCCGACCGCGATTGTCCCACCGTCACGCAAAGCGGACGCTTCCGAATTTACGCGCACGACATGGGCGCGCCGGTCGGACTGCGCGGCTTGCGCTTCGACCGGCCCTCGGGCGGCGATTATTGGGTGGAGTTCCGTCAACTATGGACCTCTTACAAGGCGCTGATGAACGGCGTCAGCCTGCGCTGGGTGGGCGGCAGCACCACGCTGCTGGATTTCACACCCGGCTCGTCGGCGGGCAAGGACGATCACCCGATCACCATCGGGCGCACGTTCACCGATACGAATTTGAATTTGAACCTCACCCCGATTGGCACAGGCCACACGCACCCGGAGTCCATGGACGTGGTCGTCAATATCGGCACCTTCCCCGGTAATCGGCCGCCAACGCTCGTGGCTCACGCGAGCGCCCTCGCCGCCGGTGCCGGTCAAACCCTCACCTTCACCGCCGATGCCGCCGACGCGGACGGGGACACGCTGGCGTATTTCTGGGACTTCGGAGACGGCGATTACAGCGTCGATAATCAGGCCGCCACCACCCACAGTTTTGGCAGCCAGGGAGAATACGTCGCCCAATGCACCGTCAGCGACATGAAGGGCGGCCAGGCCAGCGAATCCGTCATCGTGCGCGTGGATACCCCGACCACTTACAGCATTCACGGCCACGTTCTGCAAACCAACGGCCTGCCGCTGGTGGGCATCAAAGTCTCAGTGAACTCCTCGCACTATGCGTTCACGGAAAGCGACGGCAGTTATACCATCACCGGGTTGGGAGCGGGCAATTATGTGGTCACGCCCATTGAACCGGTCTATGGCCAACTCATCTTTTTGCCCGCGTTCTGGGACAATCCAATCGTGGTGCCGACCTCAATCACCGCGGATTTCATCGCCCGCCTGGATTCGTCGGCGGTGTACACGCCGCTCCTCGCCCGAGAGTCCGAATGGAAATACCTCGATGACGGCTCGGATCAAGGCACGAACTGGCGGATGCCGGCCTTTGACGATTCGAGTTGGGCCAGTGGCCGCGGGATTTTGGGTTACCCGGCCGACGACGTGCGCACGGAATTGCATTACGGGACCGATCCCGGCAACAAATTCATCACCTATTATTTCCGCAAGACCATCAACCTGCCGGACGCCGCCACCTATACGAACCTCCTGGCAGAAATCGTCCACGATGACGGCGTGATCTTGTATCTGAACGGCATCGAAGCCTATCGCGACAACCTGCCGTCGGGCACGGTGACTGCCAGCACCCTGGCCAACACGGCCATTTCCGGCGGCGACGAGACCACCTACTTCGCCGCCAACCTCGACGCGTCGCTGCTGGTGCCGGGCACCAATGTGTTGGCCGTGGAAATTCACCAGGCCCAACCGGACAGCAGTGACATTGGTTTCGATCTGGGGTTGAGCGGTCTTAGCATCTCCAATTCCGTGGGCATGAACCTGGCCTACATCACGTATCCGGAAAAGAATCAGACCTTCACCACCCCGGTTTCGCGGTTGATCAACGCCACGGCCATCAGCCAAAACAGCCCGGTTACACAGGTGGACTTCTACGACAACAACGTGCTGCTGGGCACGGATCCGATCGGGCCGGGTACACCTACTTCTGGCGCCTGCCCGCGGAAGGGCCGCATACCCTGCACATTGTGGCGACGCTGGAGAGCGGTCTGCAACTGACTTCCCCCCCCGTCAATGTCACGGTCACCACTCCTGCACCACCCCCCATTTCGCAGTCGTTAATCGCCACCAATACGGTGTGGAAATATTTTACCGGTCCTTCTGGTGCCCCGGCCAACTGGGAGCAACCCGGATTCGACGACGCCATGTGGCCCGCCGGCCCGGCCGAATTGGGCTATGGCGAGCAGGATGAGGCCACCGCCGTTCCTTACGGCAACGATCCCAACAACAAATGGATCACCACCTATTTCCGCCGCACCTTCGAGGTCAATGATCCGGCGGCGGTAACCAATCTAGACTTCCTGCTCAAGCGCGACGATGGTGCCCGCGTCTATCTCAACGGCCACGAAATCCTCCGGGACGACCTGCCCGAAGGCGACCTTACGCCGGACACCCTCGCCTCGGAAGCGGTGAGCGACGATGGCAAGAACTTCTATCATTTCACTCTCGATCCGGCGATGCTGGTGAACGGCCCTAATATGCTCGCGGTGGAGATTCACCAATCCGCTCCCACCACCTCCGACTTAAGTTTCGACGCCGCGCTTGATGCGCTGTTGACGGCCAACCGGACGCCGGGCATCTGGTTTACCGGCCCGGCACCGGGCAGCACTTTTTCCCTGCCCGGCACGGTCAGCCTGACGGCGGAGGTAACGACCGCGGCTTCGTATGGAATCACCCGCGTCGAGTTCTTTGACCGCGACACCAAAATTGGCGAAGACACCGCCGGACCGTTCGCTTTCGATTGGTACAATCCACCCGCCGGCTCACACGTGCTCAACGCGGTTGCCACGGACACGGTCGGGGGCTCGTTCACCAGTGCGCCGGTGAACATCACCGTCACGGCCCCGCCGGTTGGCAGCGCATTGGTTTCTCTCGGAGCCACCTGGAAATATCTCGACAACGGATCAGACCCCGGCCCCGAGTGGACGACCGGCGCTTTTTCAGATCAAACGTGGAAATCCGGTCCCGCTCGACTGGGTTACGGAGGTGACGGCGAAGTTACCACCATCAACGCGGGACCCAGTCCCGAAGAGCGCTACGTCACCGCCTACTTCCGGCGTCAGTTCACGTTGGACAATCCGGCGCTCCTGGACGGTTTGCTGCTGCGGTTGGTGCGCGACGATGGGGCGGTGATTTACTTGAATGGCACGGAAGTCTTCCGTGACAATCTTCAGGCCGGGCCGGTGAGTTTCAATTCTCTGGCCACCAGCACCGTCGGGGGCGCCGAGGAAACCACTCCGGTGGAAGTCGTGCTGCCCCTGGACGCAATGGTGCCGGGGATGAACGTCGTGGCCGCGGAAATTCACCAGGCCAGCATCACCAGCAGCGACACGGGTTTTGACCTCGAATTGACCGGGCTGGCACGCACCAATACGTTCCAGAACGTGTACCTGGTGTCGCCGCCCAACGGCGCCCATTTCAACACGCCCGCCAACGTGCTGCTCAGCGCCTACGCCCATGCAGTGGCCGGGCCGATTTCCCTGGTGGAATATTTCGAAGGCGATACGAAACTGGGTGAAGGCACCGATGCGCCGTACCAGGTCGATTGGAACAATCCCGCTTCCGGCAAGCACACCATCACCGCCATCGCCACCTACGGGGCCGGACTGCAAATGACCTCGGCGCCCGTGACCATCGGTCTGGATAGCCCACCGGCGCCCATCCAGCCGGTGGCCGCGACGCTGGTTCCCGCCCAATCGGAATGGAAGTATTGGGACAACGCCAATCCTGTCGGGCAGGACTGGCAAAAGCCCGGTTTCGACGACCAAACATGGCCCACGGGCCTGGCCCGTTTCGGCTGGGGATTCGACGGCGAAATGACACCGATCACCGAGGGCCGCGTCACCCATTATTTTCGGCACTGGTTCAACGTGGATGATCCCGCGCGGTTCACGGGATTGATCTTTCAACTTGTGCGGGATGACGGCGCGGTGGTCTATCTCAACGGCCAGGAAATCTACCGCAGCAACCTGCCCACCGGCCTCATTCAACCCAACACCACCGCCAGCACCACCGTGAATCCGCCGGATGAAACCACCTACTTCGAAACGATGGTATCCACCATCGGCTCCGGGCTTGTGGCCGGCAGCAACGTCGTGGCCGTGGAATTGCACCAGGGCAGCGACACCAGTTCGGATGGCGGCTTCGATTTCCAATTGCTGGCCACCGGCACCACCGAAGGTCGCATTTACCTCACGCTGCCGGTCGCTCACCTCGAACTCAACGGCACCGCCGTCGCCCGTCTCGAAGCGGCCGCCCTGGCGCCCACCGGAGCCTCGGTGAGCAAAGTTGAGTTCTTCATTGACGGGGTGAAAGTTGGCGAAAACTCCACGGCGCCTTATCGCCTTAACTGGATCAACGTCTCGTTCGGTCCGCATTACGTGATGGCGCGGATGACGGACAGCCGGGGGGGCGTCCTTGAATCGGAGCCGCGCTCCCTCGTCGTCAGCCCGGAACCGCTCAACGCCGTCTTCATCCCCCGCGGCGCCGTCTGGAATTACCTCGACACCGGAGCCAACCTGGGCACGGCCTGGAAGGAACCGGGCTACAATGACGGCTCCTGGTCCAGCGGCCCCGCCCAGTTGGGCTATGGCGATAACGGCGAAGTGACCACAATCAGCTATGGCTCCGATGGTAATAACAAACACATCACCACCTATTTCCGCCGGACGTTCGTGCAGCCGCCGGGCGCGGTTTTCAGCAGCGTGCTGTTTAACTTGTTGCGGGACGACGGCGCGGTGGTCTGGCTGAACGGCGTGGAAGTGTTCCGCAGCAACATGCCGGGCACTACGATCAACTACCTTACCCATGCCTCCGATGCCGTGGGCGGAACCGACGAACAAACCTACTTCGGCACGCCGGTGCCGGTCAGCCATTTGGTCGCGGGAACCAATGTGGTGGCCGTGGAAATCCACCAGGCCAATGCCACCAGTTCCGACTTAAGCTTCGACCTGGAAGTAATTGGCCAGGGCTACGCCGATGTCACCCAAGTGCCCGCGCTCGCAATGACCATCGACAACGGCCATATCGAGGTTTCGTGGCCGGTCACAACCACCGATTGGCAACTCTATCGGATGGCCGATCCGCTGGCGCCGCCGTCCACGTGGACGCTAATATCGGATGATCCGGAGACCGTTAACAATCGCCACGTTATCACCGTCCAGCCCAACGGCGCCAAAGGGTTCTTCCGCCTGGTCGAACCCTGAGGGACTTGGGCGGTAACGCGTGTTTTCGGGTCATTGGATTTTAGCCATTCTCTGGTCAATGGTCCTTGGACATTGATCCTTAAGTTGGAATTTGGAACCGAATTACCGACCCGTCTGCAGCGGCGGATATGGCCGTCCCGCGATCAGGTTGGTACCATCCGAGAAACCTTCCGGGCGACCAGCCAGGCGGTGGATCAAGCGAGCGCGCCATGCGTCGAGCGTCGAGCGCCGACTTGGATCCTTGGACAAGTCGTGTTCCTCACGCGCATCGGTGTCGAGATTGAACAGTTGTTCCGAACCGTCGGTGGGCCGCCAGATATACTTGAAGTGGCCGTCGGTCAGTGCATGAAAGGCCTGGGCCTGGCTGTAACAAGGGGCGTGTTCGAAATGGAGATAGTCGCGGATTGTGACGTGCTTCCCTCTCAAAACGGGCACCAGGCTGACGCCATCCATAGGATGGGGCACTTTGACTCCGGCCAACTCCAGGAGCGTGGGCATCACATCCTGCAGACATACGGGTTGCAAGCAGCGTCCACCCGTTTCGAATCCCAAGTCGGGCGATCCAGCGATGATGAAAGGAATGTTAGCGGAACCTTCGTAGGGTTCGCACTTGCGGAAGTACCCATGGTCGCCAAGCATCTCTCCGTGGTCCGAGATGACGACGATCACCCAAGGCCGTCGGTTCCTTTGGCTGCGCGCTTTGAATTCCTGGATCAACGGTGCCAGTTGCTCGTCGAGCTGCGTGATCAGTCCATAGTATCCGGCTTGAGCGTTGCGAAGGAGTTTTCCTTGTAACAAAACCCGGTGGGCAGCGCTTAGCTTTTTCGGCAAAGGCAGCGACGACCAATCCACCCAGTCCCCGTGGGCCGGCGGCGGTAGCTCTTGCTGCAAATAGTCGTCAAAGTATTTTTGCGGCGGAAACAATGGCGGGTGCGGCGAGTAAAACGAAGCCGTCAGGAAAAGGGGCTTGTCCGGCAACGCCTCGGCCACGACTTGGCGGGCCCGGCGCGCGATCCAGGCCGTGGGATGCCATTCCTCTTTCAGCGGCCACGGATTGGCTTCCCAGCCGTTGTTCGAAATCCCCAACTTGGCGACTAACGCCCGGATGCCGCCCGAAGCGGGAGCGACTTGTTTCAGAAAATGGTCGTAATCGTCATTGGCGAGGTAAGTCGAACCCCGAATCAGTTGTTGATAACCGTAACCTTCCTCCGCCGGCACTTGGTGCATCACGCGCCCGGTTAGCACGGTCACGTAGCCGGCGCGGCTCAACAGTTGCGGCATGGTGGGTGTGCTGATGGGTTTGGCTTGGTAGCCCACCACCCCGCTGGTTCGAGGATCCAAGCCGGTCAACAAAGCGTAACGCGCGGGAATGCACGAAGGAACCGGAGAATAAGCCCGCCGGAACAGCACGCCCTCGCGGGCGAGCGCATCCAAGTGCGGCGTCTTCACCACCGGATGACCGACAATGGACAGACAATCCCCGCGCATCTGGTCCGGCATGATCAACAACACGTCGGGCTTGGCAAGGTCACCGGCGACGGCTTGGCCGGATAACCCAGCCAGACAAACCAAGCCGCAGAATCCAAGACGAAGTTGGCGATGTATCATCACTGCATGGAACTTGCTGAAATTCCCTGCGTCCAGTCTAACTTTCACCAACGCGGCCGTGGGATTCTCCAAGATGTGGTCGGCGCATGGCCATTCTGATCCGCCTTCGGTTGACGCCGGGCGGACGGGCAAGAATGTCCGCGTCTGCAAATAACGATTTCGCAATCCTCGATCACGGTGAGATGCGCCGACGCGCAGGCTCTTGGGCCAAATGCAGAGTTGACGAAGCCAAGAGATTGTGCATCCATTAAACGGTCCTTGTTGGGCGTGAGCGGTCTATTCCAACTACGAATCAAACCGGCTTTCTCCCCAACTCCGGCCAATACAACTCAATCAAAAGGTAAAGTCGAATAATGTTATGAAACTCACCAAATTCTCAAAGCTATGGGCAAGCACTGTCGTGCTGGGCGTGGTGTCGCACCTGAGCGCCTCGAGGGCGAGCGCCGCCACTTTGGAGCACGAATATCCGTTTGACACGGGCGCCAATGACATCGTCGCGGGCGCCGATGGCACCCTGGAGGGCGGCGCTACGCTCTCGGGCGACGGGGCCGTGATTCTGGACGGGACCAACGGTTACATCAATCTACCCAATGACCTGGTTTCCAGTTACACCTCCGCGACCCTCGAAGCGTGGGTTACCAACTCCGGCAGCGACAATTGGGCACGGATTTATGACTTCGGGAACGCCACCGCTGGTGAGGATTATCCGGTCGGCACTTCCAGTCAGGGCACCACCTACCTGTTTCTCACGCCCCGCGGCAGCGGCGGCGACATGCGCGGTTCCTACGCCACCAACGGCAATATCGGTGAGCAAATCGCCAGCGCCGGGGCGGCGATGGTTTCCAATGAACTGACTCACGTGATCTGGACTTCGGATGCCGGGACGCACACGGCGAAAATCTACGTGAACGGCCTGCAAGTCGGGGTCAACCATAACGTCACCCTGACGCCGGCCGATTTGGGGCCGAGCGAGAACGACTGGCTGGGTCGGTCACAGTATTCCAGCGATGCGTTTTTCAACGGCGCCATTGTCGAGTTCCGCATTTACGACGGAGCGCTCAACCCATTGGAAGTGGCCGCCAGTTATGAATCCGGATCAGACTTCCCCAGCTTCGATCCCGGCACGGTGCAATCGTTGGACCTGCACGTCAATGAGGTCATGCCGCAATGGACGGACCAACAGGCCAAGGTGCTCGCGTCCGCTTCGTTTTTGTTCATGCTCAATAATATCGACGTCGCCGACGTTCCCGGCATCATTTATCAGTCCAGTGATGAGGGAGTGCTCACCATCGATTCGAGGGGCCAGATTCAGGCCATTGGCCAGGGAACGTCCACGGTCACCGTGGAATACGGCGGGCAAATGGATTCCAAGACCATCACCGTGGTGCCGGATGATCAGGCCACGCTCAAGCATCGGTACCGCTTCGCGGAAACCAGCGGCACCACCATTGCTGATTCGCAAGGCAGTGCGGACGGAACCTTGCTAAATGAAACGAACGCCAGTTTCAGCGGCACCGGCCAGTTGCACCTCGGCGGCGGCGCGCCGGGCGCGTATGTGGATCTGCCCAACGGGATCATTTCCGCGCTGACCAATGCCACCTTTGAAGCGTGGGTGACCTACAGCAATACGCCGATGTGGGCGCGGGTGTTTTCCTTTGGTGTGAGTGACCTGGGTGATGGCAACGCCGGCGTCGGCTCGAACTACATCTTCCTGGCCACGGCCAATCCCGTTCGTTACACTTTTAAAGCTGGCGGCGCGTCGGAAAATCCGGTGCTCGATTATCCAGGACCGTTCCCGCAGGACGTGCCGACACACGTGGTTTGCACGTATAACACGGACGTGGGGATCGCCAAATTGTTCCTGAACGGCGAACTGGTCGCCACCGGCGTGGCCACCGTGCCGTTGAGCACTTTGAATGATTTGAACAACTGGCTGGGGCGTTCACAATTCGCGAACGATCCCTTCTTCCTGGGCAGCTTCGACGAATTCCGCATTTACGAAGGTTCGATGTCCGATGGCGACGTGGCGCTGAGTTATACGGCGGGCCCGGACACCGTGCCGGCCACTGGCACGGGCAACGAAGTAGCCCTGACGTTGGACTTAAACGCGGACATGACTGATTCCCAGCAAGCCAGGGTGTTGCTCGATTATGAGAACGTGTCGGGCGTCGATATCAGCGTGGACCCGGATGTCACGTTTGAAACCAGCGATGCCACCGTGGCCACAGTTTCCGCCAGCGGCCAGGTCATCGGCCATGCCAACGGAACGGCCACCATCACGGCCAATTACCACGGCCTGACCGACAGCCGCGAGGTGACCGTATTGGTTGGTGGTCCGCCCATGGTTCACCGGTATCCATTCAATGAAACCTCCGGCACGATGGCGCAAGATGTCATTGGCGGTGCGGACGGCAACTTGCTCGGCGGGGCCAACTTCACCGGCACCGGTGAAGTGAACTTGAATGGTTCTTCCGCTTATGTGGACCTGCCCAACGGCATCATTTCCAGCCTGAACGACGCCACCTTTGAGCTCTGGGTGACCTGGCGCGGGGGGAACAATTGGCAACGCATCTTCGACTTCGGCAGCAGCGTTCAAGGTGAAGGTAATTCCGGGCAAGGCATGACCTATTTCCTGGTGAGCCCGAGCGCGAGCAGCGGCAAGCTGCGCTGCACCATCAGCACCAATTCCAACGTGGCGGGCGCGGAAACCTACATGGAAGCGCCCACGGCACTACCTACGGACGTCATCAGCCACCTGGTGATCACGTTCAACTTTTCGGCGCGCACCATGAGCATGTTCCTGAATGGCGCCCGCGTGGCCAGCACCGCCATCACCGTTCCGCTGAGATCATTGGACGACGTCAACAACTGGCTTGGCCGATCCCAATACAATGATCCGTACCTCGACGGCCTGATCCATGGCTTCCGGATTTACGACCGGGTGCTTTCGGCCGCGGAGATTGCCGCCAGTGGCAACAACGGGCTAAACGTGCCGGCGATCGATCCGGGCGCAATCACGGACCTGCGCTTGAACGTAACCAACCCCACGCTGGCCGCAGGCAATCCGGTGCCGGCGATGGTTGAAGCCGACTTTGCCAACGTCAACAACATCGACGTGACCATGGGCCAGGGGGTCGTTTACACCTCCAGCGACACGGCGGTCGCCACGGTGAATGGCCAAGGCGTCATTCATCCGCTCGCCGCCGGTTCGGCGACCATCACCGCGGACTTCATGGGCTTGTCGGATTCGGTGGCGCTTACGGTAAACGCCGCTCCAATGCTCATCACCGCCGGCGATCTCTTGGTGGACCTGACGCCGGAGAGCATCTCGGCGGACGGCACGACGTGGATGAATCAAGGCACCGTGGCGGGTGATTTTGCTCGCGAGGGCGGCACGGCGAAGTTGATCAACGACGTCAACGGCACCGGCGTTCCCGGCGTGTTGTTTGACGGCTTCGATGCTTTTAGGGGACCACTGGCTCCGGCGGGAATCACCGGAGCTGGCGACCGGTCCTTTGAAGTCTGGGTGCTCAATCCGGCGATTGCGGGGGAAGAACCCTTGCTCTCGATTGCCAAACGCGGCACCACCGCGCGCAATTGTTCCTTCAATTATGGTAACAACACCGTTTACGGCGCGGCCGGCCAATGGGGAGGGGGTTACGATGTCGGTTGGAACGACGCGGCCAATGTGCCCGTGGCCAACGCCTGGCATCACATCGTTTATACCTACGATGGCGCCACCACTTGCCGCATTTATGTTGATGGCGCGCTGCGCGTCACCAAGGCGCTGGATGGCGCTTTGAACACCTGGCCGGATCTGCCCATGCTGATTGGCGCGGAATTGGAAGGGAACGGGGTGAATTTCAATACCGGTTTGTATCTGACCGCGTATATCAATTCCGTCCGGGTTCATGATGGCATGCTCAGCGACGCGGATGTCGCCAACAACTATGCGGCCGGACCAGCGTTGATTCCGCAAGGGCCGGTGGAGATCGGGTTGTCCCCGCGAAACACCCTCGTGGGTGAGGGCGCTCCGGCGGCCTTGCAGGCCACCGCCTACGGGGCGGAGCCCATCTCCTATCAATGGTATGCCAACGAGATGCCGATCCCGGACTCCAATGCCAGTGACTACCTGCTGGGCGGCGCCAGTTTGGCCGACGGCGGCGATTATTATGTCGTGGCCAGTAACTATTTCAACGGCACGGCGTACACGGCGACCAGTTCGGTGGCGACCCTGTCGGTGGTTTCGTCGGCCTACGCGCTGACGCACCGCTATAGTTTCAACACGGACGCCGGCGACTCGGTGGGCGGCGCCGACGGGACCCTCATGGGAGCAGCCTCGCTCAGCGGCGGTGAGGTCGTGCTGGACGGAACGAGCGGCACTTTTGTGGATCTGCCGAATGATCTGGTCTCCGATTATCCGGCAATCACCATGGAAGCCTGGTTTACGGACAATGGGAGTGGCAACTGGGCGCGCCTCTGGGATTTTGGGAGCACGGTCCAAGGGGAAGGCAACAGCGGCACCGGCTACAAATACATGTTCTTTGCCGTCAATGGCGGGCCCTATCGCAGCGCCTACAAAATCTACGGCCCCGAGCAGGTGGTCAACTACTCGCCAGCCGCCGTGGGCGAACAGCGCCACGTCGTGTGGACTTCCGATGCGGCCTCCCACCGTGGAACGTTATACGTGAATGGTGTGCCGGTGTCGGTCAATTTCAACCTCACGTACAGTCCAGCCGCCATTGGCAGTGCCTTCAATGACTGGCTCGGGCGTTCGCAATTCAACGATCCGTACATGCTCGGATCGATCAACGAGTTCCGCATCTACAACGCCGTGCTGTCGGATGCGCAAGTGGCCGCCAGTTATGCGGCGGGACCGGACGCGGAATTGCGGCCGGCGTTGAGCATCGTGCAGTCGGGCAGTGACGTCATCCTCTCCTGGCCCACCACGGGGGCCGGTTTCTCCGTGGAATCGAGTCCTGTCCTTGGGCCGGATGCCGTCTGGAGTTCAGCGGGTACGCCCACATTAGTGGGCGACTACTTCGAATTGACTGTCCCATTGACGAGCATGGCGCAGTACTTCCGCCTGGTGAAGTAACTGTCCGCGACTGAACCTACTCATCCCGGGCGGTGTCAACGGCGGTTCCGCCGTTGGCCCGCACGGGGTGGGCAGGTTTTCCAATAAGCAAGCGGCATCGCTAAGGTTTGAAACCATGTGCAGCCCGTTGCGCCAGCGTTTGAAATGCATCCGGTTTGCCGGTGCTTTCGGTGCGAAGAGCGATCGTCAAACGTAGAGGTTCCCACCGAGCCCCGCGCACGTCGTGCGAGACTGTTTTTCACCTCGGCACTTGGAAATTAATGGGACTGCTTGTAACCTATTAGCAACAGCGCCTGTGCAAGTTTGCCAGCCGTTCCCGCGGCTTAATCTTGGAAAGCCTTTGGTCGGTCTTCCTGTATCTGCGCGCAAGACATAGTCAGTAACGATATGCAATTGAAACGCTTGATCCTTGGTAGCTTGCTGCCTTTGTTGGTGGCAAGCGTCTGCACCCAATCGGCTTCCGCCGCCTTGATCCACCGCTACAGCTTCACTGCCGACGCCACCGATTCCCAGGGGAGCGCCGACGGAGAACTGATCAACGGGCCGGTCATTAGCGACGGCGCGGTCACCCTGGATGGGGTGGACGATTACATCAACCTGCCCAACGGGCTCCTGGCCAGCCTCACCAATATCACCATCGAAATCTGGCTCACGGACAACGGCAGCGGCAACTGGGCCCGCATCTACGACTTCGGCAGCAGCAGCGGCGGTGAGGATTTCCCCACCAGCGTCAGTCCGGCCGCCACCGGCACCCAATACATGTTTCTGACCCCACGCAGTAGTGGCGGCGCCCTGCGGGGCGCTTACACCATCACGGGCAGCGGCGCCGGCGAACAGGTCGTCGAATGGACCGGCAACGCCCTGTCGGGTGGGGTATTGAAACATGTCGTGTGGACGTCGGACAACGCGTCGCAAACCGCCAAGCTGTATGTGGACGGCGTGCTGGTCGGCAGCAACGAGGGGGTGACCCTGACTCCCGCCGACATCGAGCCCAGTATCAACAACTGGATTGGCCGCTCCCAGTTTAGCGCCGACAATTTTCTGAAGGCCAGCATTACGGAGTTCCGCATCTATGATGCCGCTCTGAATGCTTTCCAGATTGCCGTGAATGCCGCCGCCGGACCGAACGAACAAATTGGGGATCCGGGTCCGTTGGAAAGCATCACGTTGCACGCGAATGCCGCCATGGTGCTGGGTAGTGCGCAGCCAGCCACGGCCACCGGGAACTATGCCGATCTCAGCAATGTCAGCCTGCAAAACCAGCCGGGCGTCAACTATGCATCCAGCGACACCAACGTCGTCAGCGTTACTGCGGACGGTGTCTTGACGGCTCGTGAGATTGGCCAGGCAGACATTTCCGTGAGCTACCAGGGCTTCACGGATGCCGTAACCATTCAAGTGAGCGCCCCGCCGCAAACCCTGATCCATCGCTACAGTTTTGATGCGAGCGCCAACGATTCCGAAGGCACCGCCGACGGCACGCTGGCCGGTGGCGCCACGGTCAACAGCGGCCAGGTGCTGTTAAACGGCAGCAGCGCTTACGTGGACTTGCCGAACAACCTCGTCGCCGACCTGACTTCGCTGACGTTCGAAGCCTGGGGAACCGACAACGGCAGCAGCGGGTGGGCGCGGCTCTGGGATATTGGCAACAGCAGCGGTGGCGAAGGGAACCAGGGCGGCGGCACCAGTTATATGTTCCTTGCCTGGCCATTGGGTGCTGGCACCGGCATGCGGGGTTGCTATAAACTCGAGGGCCAGCCGGAGCAGATTCTCGACATCAGTCCGCGGCCAGCCAACAACACGCCCCACCACATTGTGTGGACCCAGGACGGTCCTTCACACACGGCCCGAATTTATGTGGATGGCGTGTTGGCGGGCGAGAACACCAGTTTCACCTACACGCCCGCCGCCGTTGGTTCGACCGTCAACGACTGGTTGGGCCGCTCGCAATACAACGACCCGTATTTCAATGGTTCCATCGACGAGTTCCGCGTTTACAACGCCGCGCTGACGCCGCAGGAAGTCGCCCAGAATTATCAGCTCGGTCCGGATCTGTCCCCACAAAGCGGTCCGGTAACCATTACTCGGCAACCGCAAAATCTGACCGTGGACGAGCAACACCAGGCAAGTTTCTCGGTCGAATACCGCGGCACCCGCCCGGTCCTTTTCCAATGGTTCAAGAACGGCAGTGAAATCCCCGATGCCACGAACGCCACGTATCGAATCCCTGCCGCGCAACTGATCGACAACCATGCTGAGTTCACCGTGGCGCTGACCAATTCCATAACCAACACCACCTTCTTCGCCGTGAGCGATCCCGCGGTGTTGACCGTCGTCACCGACACCGTTCCCCCGGTGGTGCTGCGCGCGTTCAACATCGGCGAGACCTCGGTGGCGGTGGTCTTTTCCGAACCGGTGGAAACCGCCAGCGCGACGACGACGGCCAACTACGTGTTCGTCAGTGGCGCGACCGTCACCGCTGCCCAACTTGCTGACGATCTCGTCACCGTTACGCTGACCACCACGCCGTTGACTTACGGCAGCGAATACCTCCTCGTGATCAACGCCGTTCGCGACCGCGCCACGACGCCGAACACCGTGGCCACGGATACGACGCTGCCCCTCCTGGCGACCCCGTATGCACCGGTCGATATCGGTGGCGCCACGCCGCCAGGAACGCTCGCCGCGGGCGACAACGGGTATGATGTCGTCGCCTCCGGGGGCGACATCGGAAGCACCGCGGACCAATTTCATTTCGATTACCGGAGGCTCACGGGGGATTTCGACGTGCAAGTGCGTCTCGCGGGACTGACCCCCACGGACTTGTGGGCCAAGGCCGGATTGATGGCGCGGGAGACCCTGGATCCGGGCAGCCCCTTTGCCGCGGTGTTGGCCACGCCGACGCTCGCCGGTTCGTTTTTCGAATACCGTCTGGCGAACGGCGGCAAGGCGGCGACCGTCGGTTCCATGCCGGTGAATTTCCCTTACCAATACCTCCGGCTCCAGCGGGCGGGCGACCAGTTCAACGGCTACGCCAGTTATGACGGTCAGGTCTGGACGTTGCTCGGAACGGAAACGCTGACGGTGGGCAATAGCGTCTATTTCGGCATGGCCGCGGCCAGCCACGTCAACGGCACTTCAACCACGGTGCAGTTCCGCGAATTGGTGGACACCACCAGCACAACAGTAGGAACCTTGCCTGACGTGGGTGAACCGCTGGGCCCGAGTAGCCGCCGCACCGGGCTGGTGATTTCCGAAATCATGTATCGCCCCGCGACGCGCCTGGACGCCCGCGATCTCGAGTTCGTCGAAATCTACAACTCCAATCCCTTCTATCATGACATCAGCGGCCATCGGCTTTCCGGCGACATCGATTACACCTTCCCCCAGGGAACGATCATCCCGGCGGCAGGCTTTGTAGTCGTGGCGGCCAATCCGGCGGACGTGGAAGCGGTTTATGGTCTGTCGGACGTATTTGGACCGTACACCAATCGCTTGGCGGCGTCGGGCACGGTGCGGTTGCGTGACGAACAGGACACCATCCTGCTGGAGGTATCCTATCGCAGCACGAATCCCTGGCCAATGGGTGCGGACGGCACGGGCCATTCCATCGTATTGGCCCGTCCCAGCTACGGCGAAGCCGATCCGCGCGCCTGGGCCATCAGCGACGTCGTGGGCGGTTCGCCGGGCGCTTGGGAGACGTATCATCCGAGCCCATTGCGCCGCGTCGTAATCAACGAAGTCCTCGCCAACGCCGGGGCGATGCCGGCCGAGGATTACGTGGAACTCTACAACCACAGCAACCAGGAAGTGGACTTGTCCGGCTGCATCCTCAGTGATAATCCGGCCGAGAACAAATTTGTGATTCCCACGAACACCGTGATTGCCGCCCGCGGTTTCCTCGTCTTCCAGCAAAGCCAGTTGGGCTTTGGATTGAAGTCTTCGGGGGACACGATTTACTTCAAGAACTCGGACGCCAGTCGCGTGCTCGATGCCGTGCGATTTGACGCGCAGGCCACCGGCATGCCGCTGGGTCGCTGGCCGGATGGCGCGGCGGACCTTTATCCAATGGCGGCGCAATCGCCCGGCGCGGCCAACGGCGCCTATCTCATGAGCGACATTGTCATCAACGAATTGATGTATCACCCGCTCTCCAATGACAACAACGAACAGTACGTCGAGTTGTTCAACCAGGGCCTCGGGGCCGTTAATCTGGGCGGCTGGCGCTTTGTTGATGGCATTGACTATCAATTTGCACCCGACACCATCCTGTCCGCCGGGGGGTATCTGGTCGTGGCGGAAAACCTGACCAATCTGCTCGCCAAGTATCCGCAATTGAACGCCACCAACGCCGTCGGCAACTTCGGTGGTCGGCTTTCGTTTGCCGGCGAACGCGTAGCCCTTGCCCGCCCGGAATTCAATTACACCACCAACGCCCTGGGCGCGGTGACCACCAACATTCTTTACGTAACGGTGGACGAAGTCTCGTACGTCGATGGCGGCCGTTGGGGCGAATGGTCGGACGGCGGCGGCAGCAGTTTGGAATTGATTGATCCGCGCGCCAACCACCGGTTGCCTTCGAATTGGTCGGACAGCGACGAAACCGCCAAGGCACCGTGGACAACCATTGAGACAACCGGCGTGTTGGATAACGGAGAGAATTACGCCGGCAATCCCATCGGCTACGCCCAACTCGGCCAACTGGATGCCGGGGAATGTCTCGTGGATAACGTCGAAGTGCATCAGGGAACGGGCGCGAACATTGTAGCGAATCCCGACTTCGAAGCCGGTTTGACGAACTGGTCGTTGCAAGGCTGTTTCTCCCGGTCCAGGCGCGAAGCCGATACCGGTGTGGGCGGCAGCGCGGCGTTGCACTTGCGCACGGCGAACCGGGTCTTCACCGCCGCTAACTCGGCGCAATGCGCCCTGAGCAGTACCTCACTCGGTGCGGGCCAAACCGCCACGCTGCGTTTCCAGGCCCGCTGGCTGCGCGGGACGCCAGACATTCTCTTCCGATTGAATGGCAACTGGCTCGAAGCCGCCGGTCGCATGACGGTGCCGGCCAATCTCGGCACTCCGGGATTGCCCAACAGCCGGGCCGTCGCCAATGCGGGTCCGGCGGTGTATGCGGTGATGCACACGCCGTCCATGCCCCTGGCTGGCCAAGCCGCCAGAGTCACCGCGCGGGTGGACGATCCGGATGGACTTCAGGATTTGACGCTCCAATACCGTCTTGATCCCGCGCCTGATTATACGTCGGTGCCGATGATCGATGATGGCTCCGGGGGTGATGCTGTTGCGGGCGACGGCGTGTTTAGCGCCATGATTCCTGGTCAGGCTGCGGGCCGGACGGTGGCCTTTCTCGTAACGGCCACGGATCTGGCGGGAGCCAGCGCTCGCTTTCCGGCGTGGTTGAACAGTGGCGCGCCGGTTCGCGAGTGCATCGTGCGCTTCGGCGAGCCGGATCCGGCCAGCAGCTTCGGCATCTATCATTTGTGGCTGACCCAAACCAACGTGGATCGCTGGATCAATCTGCCGGTGCTGAGCAATGAAGACATTGACAGCACCGTGGTGTACGGCCCGCGCGTCATTTACAATGCGTTTGCGCGCTATGCCGGCAGCCCGTATCACCAGTCGTTCAATTCCCCTTTTGGCAATCCCTGTCATTACAACTGGAGCATGCCGGACGATGACAAATTGCTCGGACACACCTCGTTCAACAAGATTCACTGGATTGGCAACGACATTCAAGATGACACCCCCACGCAAAACAACAACGACGCCACCTTGCAACGGGAGCAGGCGGCGAACACCTTCCTGCGCGGTCTGGGACAGCCGTGGATCTATCGCCGCTATGTGGGCGTTTATGTGAACGGCCACCGGCGGGGCCAATTGATGGAAGACGCCCTCCGGCCCAGCATCAGCGTGCCGGACGCCTATTTCCCGAACGACAGCGACGGTTTGCTGTATAAGTTCCAGCCGTGGTTCGAGTGTGGTCCCGAGCCTCAGGCCAATGGTTTCATGCCGTGGGAAAACAAGGAATGGAGCCTGTTCATGCCCTACAAAACCACGGGCGGCGCGTACAAAAAGGAGCGCTACCGCTGGACATATCAACTGCGGGAGACACCCGATACGTGGAGCAATTACGATTATCTGTTTGATCTCGTCACGGCCGGCAGCGCCTACACCGATCCCCATTACGCGGCCAACATGGAAAACCTGGCGGACATGGAAAACTGGATGCGGTTGGTGGCGGCCAACCACGCCGCCGGCAACTGGGATTGCTGGGGCATCCAGAATGAGCAGAACATTTACGGATACGTGAGTCCCGCCCAGCGCTGGAAACTGTTCATGTTCGATTTCAGTATTGTGCTCGGCAACCGGATTTCCTGGGGGCCGGGACAGAACCTCGAATACATCGTGCCAGGCAATTCCGGCGCCGGCTTTGCCCCGGACATCAACTGGCAGCGCATTTATGCGAATCCCACCAGCGCCAATCCCGGCAATCCCACCTTCCGCCGCATGTATTGGCGGGCGCTCAAGGAACTGGTGAACGGCGCAATGGCGGCCGATCAGATCGATCCGTTGCTCGAAGCCAAATACGCGGCGTTCCTCGCCAATGGCCTGACCGCGGCCGATCCCCAGGTGATTGAAACCTGGGTGGCCTCGGCGCGCACCAGCATCGCCAGTCAAGTGGCCGCATGGGATGCCGCAGACCTGACCCTGACGACCAACTCGCTGACCACCTCCAGCAACCTGATCACACTTTCCGGCACGGCGCCGCTCGAACGTCAGGCGGCTCACGGTGGACGGCGAATCCTGGACGCCGACGTGGACGAGCACCGTAAACTGGACGGTGCAACTGCCGGTGGAACCGGGCACCAACATCCTGACCATTCTCGGTTATAATCGCTTTGGCCAATTGGTGGATGGGGCCAGCAATCAAGTCACCGTCGTCAACGAAGCTGCGCCCGCATCGCCGATTGGCAACCTCGTCATCAGCGAACTGATGCCCAATCCGGCAATCCCAGACGCCGAGTACGTGGAACTCCACAACCGCTCCGCCACCACGGCGTTCGACCTGTCGGGCTGGCAGTTCAACGGAATCGATTTCACCTTCCCCTCCGGCTCGATGTTGGCGCCCGATGGTTATCTGGTGCTGGCCAAGAGCCGCATTCTTTTTGCCAACGCCTACGGGGTGACCACCCCGGTGTTCGGCGAGTTCGGTGGCAATCTCCAACCCGATGGCGAGACGCTCAGTCTGCTGGCGACCAATCCGGTCACCGGCGAGGAAATCGTGGTGGACCGGGTGCGCTACGAGAGCGCGGCGCCCTGGCCGACGGGGGCAAATGGCACCGGCGCCTCCTTGCAGTTGGTCGATGTAGCGCAAGACAACGCGCGCGTGAGCAACTGGTCGGATGGGCAAGGTTGGCGGTTCTTCAGCTACACCGGCATCTCCGGCCCCAACAACGGGCAGTTCCTGTTTTATTTGGATACGGCCGGCAGTGTTTATCTGGACGACATGAGTTTGGTCGAGGGGACCGAGGCGGGGGTTGGCAGTAACTTGCTCACCAACGGGGGATTTGAACTGCCGCTCCAGGACACCTGGCTGTTCCGCGGCGTTCTGGGTACCAATTCCGACGTCAGCGCCGCGGTCAGTCATTCCGGCAATCAAAGTTTGCACGTCGTCTTCACCGCTCCCGGCAATGTGGGAAACTACATCTATCATCCGGTGTCGGGGATCGTGCCGACGAGCACGTTACACGTTCAGCTTCTGGTATTTGCCTTCGACCGACGCCAACAACATGCGCACGCGCTTGGGCTCGCCGTTCCAGCCCATCATCAATCTGCGACCGGGTCCTGGCCACCCCCGGAGCCGCGAACAGCGTGGCGTCAACCCTCCCGCCGTATCCGCCGTTGTGGTTGAATGAGGTACAGCCGCTCAATCTCACCGGCGTCACCGACAACGCCGGCGACCGCGAGCCGTGGATTGAACTCTACAATGCGGGCATGGAAGTCGATCTCCCTGGAGTGGCATGATGCTGGCGGACCAATACGCCGACCTTGGCCAATGGGCATTTCCAGCCAATGCGATGATTGCTCCCGGCCAGTTCCTGGTGGTGTGGGGGACGGCGAACCGGGTGAATCCACCGCCACGGAGTTCCACACGAACTTCCGGCTGGCCAGCGGGACCGGGTCTGTCGTTTTGTCGCGGGAGCTTGATGGGAAACCTCAAATTCTGGATTACTTGAATTTCGCCGGCGTGCCGGAAGATTGGACTTACGGCTCGTTGCCGAATGGCCAACCTTTCTACCGGGATAACATGTATTACGCAACTCCTGGTGGCCCCAACAACGCCGCCTCCCCGCCGCTGGTGGTTTATATCAACGAATGGATGGCGGCCAACACCAGCGCCAGCGGGTTTGCCGATCCGGCGGACGGCAATTACGACGACTGGTTCGAGCTGTACAATCCCGGTTCCACGAGCGTGGCATTGGGCGGGTATTACCTGACTGACGATCTGGTCAACCGGTTCAAGTTCCGGATTCCGGAAGGTTATAACATCGCTCCGCAAGGATTCCTGCTGGTGTGGGCGGATAATGATACCAACCAAAACAGTCCAGTGAATCCCGATCTGCACGCGAACTTCAAGCTGTCCCAGTCGGGAGAAACCATTGGTTTATACGCCTCGGACGGTACGATCATTGACGCGGTGGCCTTCGGAACCCAGACCAACAACGTCAGCGAAGGTCATTATCCGGATGGCACGGGACCGCTTTATTTCATGACCACGCCGACCCCGCGGGCGGCCAATGAGTTGGCCACGCCAGTCGAACCGCCGCAGGTTAGCGAGGTTAGGCTGTCGCCGGAGGGCATGATTTCGTTCTCCTTTGACACAGTGGCCGGGGCGACCTATCGCGTCGAATACAAAGATGATTTGAACGATCCGACCTGGCATCCGCTCACGGCTGACCAAGTGGCCGATGGCTCCGTGCAGCAGATCACGGATGATGCCAACGTCAATCCGCACCGCTTCTACCGGGTGGTGGTGCAGTGACCGGCAACGCAATGTGCGGTCGGCGTCTCGCCGGCAGAAACGAATGGTGGATAAAGGTTCGTTCACTGGTGGCGGCTGGTCAATGCAGCACCCGTTTCAAAATGCCGGCAGCACGCCGGGCAACGTGGTGTCGGCGTCCCGCCGGCAGAAACGAACAGGCGGGGTGCGCTCGAACCTCCAACCCACCGCTAGCCAAGCCTGACTCCGTTCCAAGCTGCCGGTAGGATGCACGCAGCATGGTGGCGCTAAATTTGATTCTTGAACCATCTCGCCACATGATGTCATTTAATCGCACACCGTAATCTTGAGAAATCGACGGAGATCCCGTTGGAGGACGCTATGGCAGAACAAGTTTATTTGGGGGTGGACATCGGAGCGGAGAACGGTCGCGTCATGGCGGGACTGTGGGATGGCCAACGCGTGCGGGTGGCAGAACTGCACCGCTTTCCCAATCAACCTGTCACGCTGGGCACCACGCTGCGTGGTCCGCCCAGGAAGCGCTGCGATCCCAACGCGTCCTCGAAGTCAATCTCACCAACGAAGGCGGGGTGGACCGCACCTACCGCTTGTTGAAAAACATCATGGGACTCGGGCTCGCCCGACAGCGCAAACTGGCGTTCGAAGACGGGAGCAAACCACACTCATACGAAACGCTGGAAAGTCTGGCCGCCGAAGCGCCCGCCTTTCGTTCCCTGATCGATCCGGATGACAAACGGATCCTCAACCCACCGAACATGCCTTCGGCCATTCGGGATTATTGCCGCGAAACAAGTCAACCGGCACCGGAAACCGAAGGGCAATTCATCCGGTGCATTTATGAAAGCCTGGCACTGCAAAACGCGCAAAGGCCAGGACTAGGCGCCGGTGTTAATTGGGGTTCTGCCGCCCGGAGACTTGGAAACTGACCAAGGGCGGAGGCTCAGTTATCATCCTCGTAAGACCGGCAATGTTCGCGAAGACGCGATGACTTCAAGGAAGCTTTCGCTAACCTGCCCCGGGGCTATTCCACGCGCGAAACCACCAACTCATCAAACCGAATCGGAGTACCGGAAAAGGGATGACCAGAAACCAGTGGGCGGCCGCTGGGCGGTGCCGATTGTTCGTCAAGAACGATCATCCACTGGCGGGGTTCCGAGGCGCCAGCGGTCCAGACTTTGCCTTCCACTTTCCAGTGGTTTTCGCCCGACTTGCGGACTTGCAGACGCATGATGGTCCATTTGCCGGATTTCCATTTGCACGGCACGCTCAACACACGTTGCTCGCCTTTGAACAATTCCAGGGCCTGTTTGGCGGGCGCCAGTTGCATTTCGTAACCGCCCAAGCCATTCAAGCCCACCGCCAGCACCGGATAACGCCGGCCATGGCGCGTGCCAAAAAGACGGCCGGTCACGGCGACGTCCTCTTTCTCGTTGGGACCAAACAGCACAGCGTAATCATCCACCGGCGCGCCGGGCACTTCCAAAAACTTGTTGCCGCCTTCCTGCTTCACGGTAAATGCGCCGTTGAGTACCATAAAGTCCTCCGGCACTTTGCCGACCTCGGCATTTTCAAAATTGTTTTCGTACAGCGGTTTATCTTGAGCCCCAGCCGATAGGACCATACCGCACGCTACGGCTAAACTGGCAAACTTCATCTTCATCACCTTCATTCGTAATCAATTACTGGCAGCACATCAAGCCTCAGGGTGTAGTTGGTAAATCTGCGGCGAATCATAAACCGTCCCTGGTACCCAGCCAACACTCGCGGGCTGCCCAGACTCGACGAATGCGACATCGAACATTATTGTTTTGGCCCGATGAATAATCTTGTTCCAGATTGCGTATGAAACTGCCTGATTATCTGCAGACGCGTCCCGACGGGGTGGTGTTGTTGCTTAAAGTGCAACCACGCGCTTCCAAGAACGAGATCGGCGAACCACTGGGTGGCGAACTAAAGGTCAAAGTCACCGCGCCCCCCGTAGATGCCGCTGCGAATGAAGCTCTGGTGCGGTTGCTGGCCGAAACGCTCGGTTGCCCGCGGAACGCGGTGAAGTTGGTCCGGGGCCACACTTCCCGCCACAAGCAAGTGTGGGTGCAAGGAATGCGGACTGAAGATGTCGCCAGCAAACTTACGGCCTCCGCCAAGTAAGGGATTGACTGGCCCAAACTCACTCCCGAAATGGTGACGCCGATCCGTGCAGCCTCCATATTCGTTTGTGTAAAAAAGTGAGGACCGCTTCCTATTTCATTGTTTGATGGCAGAACGGCGAAAGTCATCGCAGCAGAAATCCACCTCATTTCACTTCGAAACCGGAGCGGATTCACGACCTAACCGGACTTGCCTTCCCGCGGAGGCCGCTTCCGCCGCGTCTATTCGCCCAAGTTGCGGTGCAGCAACTCAGCCAACTTGGCGGGATTGAGTACGGTAATGGTTTTCCCTTTCACCTGGAGCAGTTGTTGTTCGCGCAGCTTGGCCATCGTGCGGGAAAACGTTTCGCTGACGGTTCCCAATTCGGCCGCAAGCACGCGTTTCGCCACCTTAAGTTCCAGAGCTACCGGTTGCGGGCCAATCGGCAGCGGGCAGCGTTTGAGCAGCCAATTGGCCAACCGCGTTTCCACGTCTTTAAGCGTCAAATCCTCGATCTGCCCCACCAATACCCGCAAATGTTGGCTCATGCCGCCCAACATGCGCAACGCCAGTTCCGGGCGCCGTTTCAAGAGCGCGATAAACTCCGCCTTGCGGACCAGCAGGATTTGGGACGATTCCACGGCCCGGGCATCGGCCGGATAGCCCGTTTCCGTGGCCAGGGTCGCTTCGGCCAGTGATTCACCGGCGCGAAAGACATGAATCACCTGTTCCTTGCCCGCCGCATTCACCCGATGCACATTAACGGCCCCTTGTTGAACAATGTAAAACCCCTGGGAAAGATCCCTTTCGCGGAACAGGTATTGTCCTTTATCGAGCGCTTTGAGCACCGTGATTTCAGCAATGTTCTCTAAATCAGCCTGGGGCAATCCGGCAAATAGCTGGCAACTCCGCAGGGTGTTTACAATCGCGATTTGTCTGAATTGAGCGAACGACGGCTTCATGTCTGCGACCGATCTTGCTCCGGCTCACGCCAAAAATAAACAATCCATTCGTTGCGCATCCCGTGTTCAATGCGCGAACGAAATCCTTCGCTGCCCAACTTCTCGATCAATGGGGATGGCAGAAACGGCGCGATGACAATCAGTCCCTGGTCAGGTGCCAGCGAGTCCACCCGCGCCCGGATACGACCATAGGGATCGCTGCCCCGGCGGAGAATCGGGCGGACATCGAGACGAACAAAGCGGTTCAGCGGCAGCATAAGATTGCGAGTTACCGGGCGGACGGCTGGACGGCACAAAATTCAGCGCGTCACCGCCGCCCGGTTCCCGAGATAATGAGCAGCCATTCCAATACCTTCAGGGAGAAAATCAAAGTCAATTTCTGCAAATACTTCAACAAGGTTTGCGAAGCCATTGCCCCCAAGCGGACGCAGGATTGCGCTCATAGTGAGAATATTGGATGGAGATCCTTCGTCCGAGGTTCCAGCCAAGCGAGCGGCGGCGTTTGGCTCGTCCTCGACCCACAAACCGCCCGACTGCTCGGCCCTGGGCGGTCCGCGGATTTTTCCCCAAACGCGTTTTGTCTTCTGCGTCATTTCCCAGCGGGCCCGTGGGTTGATGATCGGTGTGGACCTCTGCCCAAGCAAAACCTGCAATTTTCGGTGCGTTTATTGTGAAGTGGACCGTTCCCAAGCCGGGACCGAGAGCCAGGCCAATCTGGAGGTGATGTCGGCTGAACTGCAAATGGTTTTGGATCTCGCCTTCAATAACCAGCTTTGCCGAATCTCGGGATTAGAACACGTTCCCCCCGAATGGCTGCAACTCAAGGAAGTCGCATTGGCTGGCGACGGCGAACCCACCCTTTGCCCGAATTTCGCGGAAATTGTGCAAGCCGTGGTGCTTGTGCGCGCCCAGGGCCAGTATCCTTTTTTCAAGATTGTCCTGATCACCAATGGCACAGGACTTAATCTACCAGAAGTTCAAAAAGGCCTGGCGAAGTTTAATTCGCGCGACGAAATCTGGATCAAATTGGACGCCGGCACGCAAGCGTTCATGCACAAAATCAACCGAACGAAGATCCAATTGCCGCGCATTCTGGACAATATTTTGCGCCTCGGCCGCGAGCGGCCGGTGGTCATCCAAAGTCTGTTTCCGCGCTTGCACGACGCGGAACCGCCGGAGTGCGAAATCACCGCCTACATCGAGCAGTTGCTACGGCTGCGCGACCAAGGTGCGCAAATCTCCCAGGTCCAGATCTTCTCGACCCGGAAGATCTCCGAGGTGAACGGTTGCCGCCACCTTCCGCTGCGCAGCCTGTCGCACATCGCCCGGCGCGTCCATGAGGAAACCGGGTTGACCGTGGATGTGTTTTAACCAAGCGGCGCTGACGGGTGGGCGCCTCCAGTAATCCTGCGCGCACCAACCGAGGGGGCTACGTCGAGTCTGCTTGATATTGAGAGGAACAAGGCCAGCCGTGCTTATGACCAGCTTAGCGTTGCCTGCAATCCTTACCGGGGATGTTGTTCCCGGTTGACATTTCCTGGCGCTCCCCATAATTTGCCGTCAGCAGTGCAAAATCGGACCCCTAAAGTGACAGCACAGCAAACGATAAACGGTCACAAAGACCTGGTCGAAACCTTGGCCAATTCCAAGGTGTATCAGGACTACGAACGAGCCTTTAATGAGGCCACGGGATTGCCATTATCGTTGCGCCCGGTGGAATCCTGGCAACTCCCCCATCACGGAAAGAAGAACGAGAACGAGCTTTGCGGGCTGGTTGCCCAAAAAAGCCGGGCCTGTGCCGCCTGTCTCCAAGTCCAACAAAAGCTCTCGGAATCAGCGACCTATGAAGCCCGCACCGTAGCGTGCTCATTGGGAATGAGCGAAACCGCCGTGCCGGTGCGCTTGGGGTCCGAGTTGATCGGCTTTCTGCAAACCGGGCAGATCTTTCGCCGGACCCCCAGCGCCGCCCAATTTGAACGGGCCATTCGCCAATTTAAGGCTTGGGGAGTGTCCATTTCGAATGGACAGTTGAAAGACGCCTTGTATGGGACGCGGGTGTTGTCGTCGCGCCAGTACCGATTCGATGGTCAAGTTGCTGAGCATTTTTGCGCAACACCTGTCGATGGCCAGCAACCAAATCATCATGCAGCAAGAGCATGCCGAACCTCCGATCATCACCAAGGCCAAGGCGTTTATCCAAGAACATCAGGCCGATGATATTTCGTTGGGAGCGGTGGCCAAATCGGTGAACACCAGCACCTTCTATTTCTGCAAGATGTTCAAGAAAGTCACCGGCCTGAACTTCACGAACTACCTCTCACGGGTGCGCATCGAGAAGGCAAAGAATCTGTTGCTGAATCCCAACCTACGCATCAGTGAAATCGCCTTCGAGGTCGGCTTCCAGTCGCTTACGCACTTCAACCGCGTTTTCAAGAAAGTCATTGGGCAGTCTCCTACCCAATACCGTAGTCAGCTTTCGGTCAGTTGAATTGCTTCAGACGTTGGCCAGACGCTGTCGCAGCGCTTCAAGTTCCTGGCGCAGCCCCGCTGGCAAGGCGTCGCCGAATTTATCGTAGTAAGCACTGATGTTGTCGGCTTCCTCTTTCCATCCCGCGGCATCCACCGACAACAGATCCTTGACGTCTTCAGGCGACAGGTTCAATCCCGACAGATCCAGGGCTTCCGGGGTCGGGAGATTCCCGATGGGCGTCACTTGTGCCTGGCCCACACCGGCCACGCGTTCACAAATCCACTTCAGCACGCGGCTGTTTTCGCCGTAGCCGGGCCACAACCATTTGCCGCGGTCATTGCGACGGAACCAATTGACAAAAAACACTCGGGGCAACTTGCTCCGGTCGGTTTTCTCCGGCAACGAAAGCCAATGGGCGAAGTAATGGCCCATGTTGTAGCCGCAGAAGGGCAACATGGCAAACGGATCGCGCCGCATCACACCCGATTGGCCAATGGCCGCAGCGGTGGTTTCCGAACCGGCTCCAGAGCCCAAGAACACGCCATGTTCCCAGTTGAATGCTTCATTGACCAATGGAACGGTCCCGGCCCGGCGACCGCCGAAAAGGATCGCGGACAGCGGCACGCCTTCCGGTTTTTCCCAGTCCGGATCAATGACCGGGCACTGGGCCGCGGGCGCGGTAAAGCGGGAATTGGGATGCGCGGCTTTGCGTCCACAGTCCGGAGTCCATTCGTTGCCCTGCCAATCGACCAGCTTGGGTGGCGCTTCCACGCCCATGTCTTCCCACCACACATCGCCTTCGGGCGTGAGCGCCACGTTGGTGAAAATGCTGTTGCGGGCAAACGTGGCGACCGCGTTTGGATTGGACTTGTCGGAAGTGCCGGGCGCCACGCCAAAGAAGCCGGCTTCCGGATTGATGGCATACAGCCGGCCATCCTCTCCGAGGCGAATCCAGGCAATGTCGTCGCCCAGGCACTGCACTTTCCAACCGGGCAGCGAAGGCTGCATCATGGCGAGATTGGTTTTGCCGCAGGCGCTGGGGAATGCCGCCGAGACATAATATTTTTTTCCCTCCGGTGAAGTCAGCCCCAGAATGAGCATGTGTTCCGCCAGCCAACCTTCCCGGCGGGCGACCACCGAAGCAATCCGCAACGCCAGACATTTCTTGCCCAACAGGGCATTGCCGCCGTAGCCGGAGCCGTAAGACCATATCGAAGGATCGTCGGGAAAATGTACGATGTATTTCTTTTCCGGATCCGGTTCGCACGGCCAAGCCACATCCGCTTGTCCAGGTTGAAGCGGCGCCCCCACCGAGTGCATGCATGGGATGAACGAGCCGTTTCCCAGGACATCCAGCACGCTTTGCCCCATACGGGTCATAATCCGCATGTTGCACACCACGTACGGCGAGTCGGTGATTTCGATGCCGATCTTGGCAATGGGCGCATGCAAGGGGCCCATGCTGAAGGGGATGATATACATCGTGCGGCCCGTCATGGAGCCTTGGAACAGCCCGCGCAGGTGTTTGCGCATTTGTTCCGGTTCGGTCCAATTGTTGGTGGGGCCAGCCTCTTCCGGTGTTCGCGCGCAAATAAACGTGCGTTTTTCAACCCGCGCGACGTCGCTGGGATGGGAGCGGGCCAGGAAACAGCCAGGACGCAATTCCGGATTGAGACGGGTAAAGGTTCCGCTCTTCACCATCAAATCGCACAGCCGGTCATATTCTTCTTCGGAGCCATCACACCAATGGACGTTGGCGGGTTGACACAATTGGACCATTTCCTCAACCCAAGCGAGGAGTTTCGCATTCGTTGTCGGCGCCACAGTTTTGTTTTCGGACATATTGGCTCAGCGTTTACGGGTAAGTGTTCACCATTAAAAGACCGCCGTGACACAGTGTCCGCCGGCGGTCGCCGATGTGTTCTACCAAGTTGGTATAACTAGGCTTGAAAGAAAGGAGAATTCCGCCTTTTTGGCGAGTAAAAAATTCGGAAAATCATTTTACCGTTTCCGTCAACGTGCGATTCCCCGCGAATCAACCGTTTTCCAAATGCCGACAAACCGCAAATCGTGAAAATTCGCGAAGTTCATTTCTCCGAAACATGCCCCCAATTACTCCTCGGTAGTAGCCGCCGGTTTGCATTGTGATTGGATTTCGCGAATCAGCTCGAAATTGCAAATCCGCACCTCCGGTTTGCCCAGGGTGCTGAAGACCAGCTCGTTGTCGGGGCCCACGGAGAGCAGCAAATGATCGGGTTTCAGATTCAGATCTTCAACGCCGCTTTCGCCAAGGCGCCCCGCGGTGCTTCGCAATAATTCAGTTTGGATCGTCTCCGTGATACGTCCCTCCAGCAGGGCCTGTTCAGCATTGATTCCCTGATGGTACTGCATGTCCTGCGCGGCCAACAGTTCATCGGGCCCATTCCAGAAACCCCAGATCGTGATGTAATCGTGGTCTTCCCGCAATACCGGTTTGCCATCCGGCGTGAGCAAATCTCGGAAACGGTCGTACCGATGGTGATCGGATATCTTGCGCACCGCATCCGTCTTATGGCCGGTCATGTAAATCGCCCGCGGATAGACCGTCTTCAGCTTGCCCTGACCGATCCGAAACGCATACGCGAATTCCTCAAACGGTGTGTTGTACCCGTGTTGATAAATGTGCTGGGCCTGCTCGCTATCGCCCACCAGCACGGGCGCGTCGCCCATGCGGGAGATTTTCCAGACCAGGTGGATGTTGTCCTTGGTACGGGTGTAAAACACCTGGTTGCTGGGTGAAAGTGAAGTTTTGCGCGTGCGTCGCCAACGTTCGGGGAGGAAGTAATTGAACAAGTCGGGGTCACGCCCCACCACCCAAAGCAAGCCGCCGGTGCTTTCCGCATGGCCAAAAATGTAATCCACGCCCGATACCGTGGTTGCCTTCAGATGGGCGGGCAAAGGTTTGCTGGTCAGCGCCTCGAACCGCTTGGCCATGTGCTGCAGATAATGCCGTCGATGGACCTTGCGCACCGCCTCCTCATGATCGGGCGTGCGCTCCAGCAATTCATAATCCACCACCGCATAGACGAGTTGACCGTGTTTATCGCGCACGAACGTGCGATTATCGGCCTTCGTCCGCACGATGATATGGGCCGGTTTCATATCGACCACGCGATACCCCTTTTGTTCCAGTTCATGATTCACCAGGCTAGTGGTGCTGGCATAGAACTCCTCGCGCTCCTTCGGATCGAGTTGCCAGAGGTCGGCCACATCGACGATGTCCAACCCTTTGACCCAACCGTACAGGACGACGTATTGCCGCAGGATGTCCAATTCGACGCCGGGGGATTGCTTGATTTTGGCCGCGATCTTACTCTCGGAACGCCCCGTTTGCCAGAGCTGAAACCGTTCGGGCGGTACGTAAATCGCCAGGGGCCGCTGCGTGCGAATGCGAATTCCGCGCGGGCCGGTAGCCCCGGAACGTAGTTCCATCAAGAGCGAAAACTCCTCGAACGGACTGTTAAACTCGGCGTTGATGAATTTGTTGATCGTCAACGTGTCCACCGGCACCTCTTCCCCCACCCGCGACCATTTCACAACCAAGTGCAGTCGTTTGCCACGGACGCTGCGGGTGGGCACTTTATACACCACACTGGTTCCCACCAAACGCTCGCGTTTCGCTTCGAACCACTCCCGCGCGTACCAGTTTTCGGGCAGCAAGTGCTCCCAAAACGGAACCCCGAATTGCGTCAGATAAAGATCCCCGCCATCGCCGGTCTGACAATGGACATAGCCGACATCCAGCAAATTAACGTAGTTGGCGCCCGGGGGATGGGCCGTTCCGGCAGATATAAACGAAGTCTCCGGCACGATTTGGCCGACTTTCTCCGCGTTACCGAGAGCGGACGCGACTGGAGTCACGGATGGATCCGTATCTAATCCCATCTCGCCAGTCTAAATACAGCGTCCACCAGCGCAAGCTACAGTTGCACAAAAACGGTAGAAGCAGGGCTGGGGCAAATCCGCAGGCCGAAATTCGAACGTAATTGCACCCGAGACGCTTTATTGAGCAGCCATTCACGATGAGAACTGCTTTCGGCCTTCGGGTTTCGGGTTTCTTTCGGATCTCGGACTTCGGATTCTATTTCTTGGCGATTGGCGCCTTGGCTTCTACCCACCGGTCGGTGGCTCCCAACAGGACTTGGCGCAATCGTGCCTGCACCCCGGTGATCAGGTCACTCGCTTCGGTTACCGTCAAGTTTTCCAGCATGGCGATTTCATCCGCTTCGAAGCCCTCCAAAAAGTGCAACTCGAACACGGCGCGCTCTTTGACTGGCCACGAGGCGGTTACTTCGTGCAGGTAATGGACCAAGTCGTGTTCCATGGCAATGGCATCAGGACTCTCCGTTCGGCGGTCGGCCACCAGATCGGACAATCGCGCTGTCGTCGGTTCAAGGTTTTCCTCGATAATTCCCAACGGATTCTCCGCGTCGTATCCTTCCACGATCTCGGCCTCGTCGGCAACCGGTTGGGTTTCGTCCAACGGCACCGATTCCTGGCCTTCCACGCGCAATTGGCGGTATCGGCGCGCCAATTCCTGGCGCAGGAGATCAAAGAGCCACAGCCGGTAACTCAACTCCGGCGGTTTGGCTTCCGGATCGGCCAAAGCTTGGCGCACCACTTCGTCAACCGCCGCCTCAGCCGTGATGGCGCCTTTGGGAACCAGACCGGAAAGATGCGCTCGGGAAAGTTGCCGCTGCACATGGTACAGCAACCGGCCATAGTACCGCTGAATCATCGTCGCCAGCGTATCCGCGAGCGACTGGGGGCCTTCGGGATGCGGTTCAGCGGCAAACCGAAACGCGTTGTCCACCGGCACCAGCTCCCGCCGCGCCGCAGGCTTCCAATCCTGTTCGCGGCGCAACTCCGCTTTCAAGCTCCCCAACTCCCGCAGGAGCGCCGCCACCGCCTTGTCAAACGCGGTGATGGGATCCACCGCGGCCTTGTGAGTGTGCAGGATGTTTGAAGGTAGGCGTAACGTCAGGGCTACGGTGAAATGCTGCCGTTTGGGATGCCGTTCCAGGCTGACCAATAAGTGGACGGCATCCGGCGGAAAGTGCTGGAGATGCGTCTCCAATTTGGAAATCTTCTGGTGGATTTTCGACAGCAGTTGTTGGCGGGGACTAACACGTTTCGTGATCAGGTTCCAAGAGAGCGTCATAATTTCAATATCACCTTTGCTCGATCCATTTTGCCCGGAGCCCCAGGGTCCGGCACGGCTTCAGGGTGCAACCGAACACCAGCCTCAATTTACCCCCGGACCGGTCGGTGTCGTCGGCCCGGCGCTTCGATTGGCAGCCCATTACTCGTCGCATCCTGCTCAGAACGTTCACCAACTATTCGCGATTGTCCACGATGGATTGAGTGGAAGCCGGTTCCAGACTTCCGACTGAGGTTGTCGCGAAGGTTGCCCGGCTTGGTGGGATTGTGCCGTCAAACAATCGTCAATTTTTCTGAAGTCCCCAATCGGGTGCTGCCGGCAAGCAGCCGGACGCACGTGGGAATGGGCAACGGTAAATCGCGCCAGCGTTTGGAGCGCGTGGAGCTTGCTCCCGCTTTCATTGGACGAAGGTGGACCGCAATGAACAGAATCGTTTGCAGGCATCTGGCGGACCTTTTCTCTTCGAAAGCGCCGGCAAGCCGGACGCACTCCAAACGCTGCGCGAGGTGCGGAAACCAACGTGATACGTTCCCCGATACACTCACCGCCTGCCCGTAGAAACGAAGGCGATGAGTGCGCGCGAATATTTACCCTCAGTTCGAACGCCAATTGCACGTTCGATCTGCCGGCAGGATGCTGGCAGCACGCTGTCAGGCCTGCATTTTCCCGCTAAAATTCGTAGGCGAACGAGAGGCCGAGGGTGATGCCCTTGGTGTAAGCGGCATACGTGGCGGAGCCGTTCTTGCCGTAGGTGATTTCGTGTTTCGGATCCAGGAGATTCTTGGCGGAAAACTTCAACTTCATGTTTCGCCCGAGGCGTTGGGAGATGATGAAGTCCAGGCCGGGAGCCGGTTGCTCGTAGAGGTCCGGGCTGTTTTGGGAGGTAATGACCAGCCGCGGCCCGGAGATATTAAACAGGAGCGACGCACTGGTGCCGCTACGCGGATTGTCGTAGCTCAAATCCACATTGGCGATGTAGGGAGATTGGTCCTCCAACGGGCGGGTGGTGTCATCGATGCGAAATTTGCGCAACGAGTTTTGCTCGTCATCCGGAATGTCTTCCTCCGATTCAATCAGGGTCAGATTGCCGCCCAAGCTGAAATGACGCAAGCTGCGATGGAGGAATGCCAGTGACTTGCGGGCTTCAAACTCCACCCCATAGACGGTGCCCTTATCGCGGTTCACGTATCCAACAAAGTCACCCACCTTGTCCGTGGCGCGCTTTTCAATCAGATCCTTCAGATCCTTGTAGAAAATGCCGACCGAGAATATTTCCCCAGGATTGGGAAACCATTCCCAGCGCAAGTCGTAGTTTTTTATTTGCGAGATGCGGAGATCGGCGTTGCCCGTCAGAAACACGTCCAGCACGGGATCGTAACTCTGGATCGGAGCCAGTTCGCGGAACGAGGGCCGGGCGATGGTTTGGCCATAGTTAAGCCGCAGATTCATATTGGTGCGGAGCGTATAGACCAGCCCGACCGCGGGCAGCAAATGGGCCTGGTCGAGACTGGAAGGGACATCCTCTCCGCTGGTGCCATTCAAGCCCGGGATGGTACTGCTGGACACCATGTCAATTTGGGTGGTTTCGTAGCGTGCTCCACCAATGAAACGCAGTCTCCGGCCCACGGGAAGATCCGTCATCAGGTAACCCGCCGTGATGGAGCGATCCCCGCTATAGCGATTGTCGAAGGGAGCATCCAAATAGGTGTTCCAATCAAACGCATAGGTGGTATTCCGGCTGGTCACGTTGGTCGTGACGGAAGCGATGCCCAAATTGGCGGGGGTCAGATACTCGTTCGGATCCGGGTTCGCCAACTTGCTGTCGGGCGATTTATACTGATAGAAACGCTCTTTGAAGTTACGGGTGGATTGGCTGTCAAAGTAACCAAACTTGATCTCGCCAGGATTCCAGGACAAGGGACTGAACGGCACCGCCAAGTCGAATTTCAGGTTCAGATTGTTTTCATCCAGGTTACGAAAGAAGCGGCGGGGAAATTGAGGATCGAGGTTGGCGTCGCCAAAGTTGCCCGAGCGCGCGGCGTAAAAACGCACGTCGGGCTCATCCTGGGTGGTATCGGTCAGGGTGGCCAGCCAATTGAATTTGACGTTCCTGAAGGGACGGAGTCAGGTCAAACACGTGGCCGCCTTTCAATTGGAACATAGTGAGGTTCCGTTCGATCCACTGCAACCGGTCCTCGACCAACTGGTTGCCACCAATCGGATCTCCGGCCGTATGGTCGAAGCCCTGGCGCATGCGGGAACTATCCTCGGCAAATTGATTGTAAAGGAAGTTGAACCCAATCTCGTGATCATCACTGAGTTGGTAGGCCAGACTGACGGAGCCCGACCAGTTGATCGTCTCCTTGGATTTGGCCTCGGTGTATCCTTTGATTTGCTCCAGGTCTCCCGGTTCTTTGCTGAAATCGTATTTGTACCGACCGACCTCGCCATTGTCGTAGAACGAATACGAGTGGTTGTAAGGCAGATTGAAAAAGATGCCCACGGGCCGGCTGAACAGCAGCGCGGTGTCTCCGCCGGACAAAGAAAAGTTATGATTCAGCGGCGACATCGTGGTCGTGGGGCCCAAGGCCGCCGGACCCAGGATCTTGGTCAAGCGGTCGTTCGCATAATTGTCCTCGAGCAGTCGGGTGCCCTGGGCGGGGTTGGACGTTGTAATCCGAACGGTCTGCCGGCCGAGGGGAAACCCGATGCGTTTCTCCGCCTCCAGTTCGGGCGGCAATTGTCGGGTGCCATCGTCCATTCCCAGCCAATCGGTGCCCCCGCCCGGATAGGTGAGGAAGTTCTTGTTCAGGCTGGCTTGGGTATTATACGAGCCTCCCACCTCGAGGCCAAAGAAGGGCTTTTCGGGAAACGACTTGGTGATGATGTTGATGTTGCCACCGGTGAAACTGCCCGGTTGATCGGGAGTGAACGTTTTGGTGACTGCCACCCGGTCGATGATCTTGGCGGGAAACATGTCCAGCGACGCCGAACGCCGGTACGGGTCCGAGGACGGCAGTTCGGCTCCGTTGAGCGTGGCCGCGCTGTAACGGTCGGTCAATCCGCGGATCACCGCATAGCCCTCACTGGACACCGCGGCGCCGGAGACTTTGCTGACAATCGCCGCGGCATCGGACACGCCCGATTTAGAAATCTGCTCGGAGCTTACCGCTTCCACGCCAGCCGCGGACTTGGATCGTTCTTGATATACGGCGGAGATGGTGCTGGGCGGCGGTTTGAAGATGGAGAGCTTCGGCGGCGGAGGGGCGGCGCGCCGGGTGGCTCGTTGTTCCGTGGTTGGTTTCTTCTCCTGGGCTTCCCCCGACCCGCCTTTGGACTTGCCCCCGGTCTGGCTGCGGGTGTCAGTGAAAAAGGTCTGGCCCACAGCGGCCGGCGCGTCGGCCGCCACGGCCCGGCGGGTACCGCTGCTGGCTCGCGGGGTGAGGCTTTTGGGCAGTTGGGAACTGGGGGGCGGCGGCGGTGGCGGGCGCTCCGGTTTCCTGGTGGTTGCCTCTTCAACACGGCGTTTCTTCTCTGAACGTATAAACTTCAGGTAGCGATCCAAAAGTTCCTTACCTTTTTCCGTATGCGCCGCCCAGTATAGGACCCCGGCCACCAGAATTACATGAGCCACGATGGAAATGATGATTCCGGTGCGGTCCTTCTTGGATTTCGTCTTACGAGGCATTAAAGCTCCAGATTAGAGGGGCATCTGTCCGATTCGGGAACGGCCAGCATTTCAGTCGGTGGCAAGGCGGGACCGGCATTGGCCCGCCGCGCATCATCGCAAGGCTCCTCCCGTATCGGTGGCCAAACCGACTTTGTTGATGTTGGCCGAAATCAGCACGTCGAGCACATCCATGATCCGCTGGTAGTTGATGGCGCGGTCTCCGGCCACCACCACATTCAGATCTTCATCTTGCTTGCGGAACTCGACGAGGGTGCGCAGGAGTTGGTCCAGATTCATTTCCACGCCGTTCAGGAAGATCTTCCCCTGGTTATCGACCGAGACATAGTTCGCTTTCTTGGTCGGTTCTTCCTTCGGATTGGGGGTAGCGGAGGGAAGGCTGATGTTCACTTCATTCACGGGGGGCGCCGTCGTGATAATGAAAATGACGAGCAACACAAACGCCAGGTCGAGCAACGGCGTGATGTTCAGCTCGTGCATCGTCCCATGTTTGGAGGCGGAATACTTTTTCATAAGCCGGAAAGCAAATCGGGAGCCGGGTGGACCTCAGGCGCTGGCAAACGACGATTCGGTTTGGCCCTCCGCCCGCATCTTCTTGAGCGCGTCGGCAATCTCATCGGCAATCGGGCGATGGTCCACATAGCCGTGTTCGATCGCGGTGGCGTATTCGGCGGTGAAATTGTCCAGTTCCTGGGTGATGGCGCGGATGGTGGTAATCATGTAGTTATAAGCGAACATGGCGGGGATGGCGACAAACAGGCCGGTGACGGTGGCCAGCAACGCGGCCGCCACGCCCGGCGCCATGGCCGCCAGGCTGGCCGCCTGCACTTGGGCAATGCCGGAAAAGGTTTCCATGACGCCCCAAACGGTGCCCAGCAGCCCGATGAACGGCCCGCCGGCCACAGCGGTGGACAGAATGATCATGCTTTTTTCCAACGAAATGGATTGGGCGCTCACCGCGCGTTCCAGGGCCACCCGAACCGATTCGAAGGAGGCCCCGCTGATCTTGACGGTGTTGGCTCGCGCAAAGTAATCCGTCTCCGCATGCTTGGCGAGGTCGTCCGGATTCTCGGATTTCACCGCGTCCACCTGGCTCACAATCACCGGATTGTTTTTCAGATGGTAGGCCAATTCCTCCGCCCCGGTGAAGTACACTTCGTAAGCCGGTGCCCCGACGAACTCCTGCTCCTTGTTATACAGCTCCATGGGTTCACGCGTGGCCCGGTAGGCACTGAAAAATTTCCGGGCCATGGTGCTGGCCTTGATCAACTGCCGGCCTTTGCTGATCATCACCGTCCAACTGAACAGGGAGAGGAAGATCAGCATGACAATGGTCATTTTGCCTTCGGTGGTCAGCTTGTCCACCGCGAAGGAGACGGCGTTCGCAAACATCGGGATCAGGTCGTGCGCTTCCATAATCATTAATCAGAGGTCACAATTCATTCGGTTCCGGTTTCTGGCCACGCGCACGAACCACCACGCTTGCCCGGGGGGCTTGCGGCTCGGTCCAAAATTGCGGTGTCCAACACATCGTGAAATTTGAATCCAACTTAAGGATGAGCTGTGGCAAACCCATGGCAGTCCCGTTACTTTTCTGTCACGACGAATTGGACGATGGGACGGCCGATATTTGGTATTTAATGCCATCCTTGGCAACACGTTGCCAAGGTGCTACCGCAGGCGTTGGGACGTAGCTTAAGACGCTAGCGCTGGCGCCGGCGCGATAGCGTCTTGGAGTGCGGCAACGTGCTGCCGGCATCTTGCCGGCAGTTTGGAACGGCGGCTTCAAATAATGACCAATGCCCAATGCCCATCACTCCGGCATCCGCCTTTTGATTTCGGTAGGGTCATTGCGGACTTGGCCATTCTCTGGGACTTGGCCATTGGTCAGTGGCACCTCGGGCGCGCGCATTAGTTCGAGACTTGCTCTTGCACACGCTCTGCCGGCGGGACGCCGGCAGCACGTTGCCGGTCCATACTACACTTCCTCTAGTTTGCCGGAGAAGCCGGCTCGTCGCCCACCGCACAGGGATTGGCGCGGTTGCCCAACCGTTTCCGCCATTCGCTGGGGCTGGTGCCGAACTGCTTTTTGAAGGTGGTGTTGAAGATGCCGGGATGCCGGTAGCCAACCGCCAACGCGACCGTGGCGATCTTCTCACTGGTTTCCGCCAACATCTGTTTGGCCTTGATCATGCGGATTTCCGCCTGTTTGGCGCGGAAAGACACGCCGACATTCTGAATGAACAACCGATTGAAGTGCCGCGGGCCACAGTTGCAACGGGCCGCCAATTCGGTGACGGAACATTCCAAGATTTCTGCCTCGGGCAGTTGCTGGAGGAGCAGCCGGATACGTTTGTTGGCCGGCATGAACGTTTTGCCGGGCGTGCGCGTCTGCCGGCATTCGCGGTCGAAGAATAACGCGGCGATCTGGAGCATCAGACATCGGGCCAGCAGGCCCTGACGTTGTGCCACCTGGGCCTGCAAGCGGAGAAAAGTGTCGGCGAGCGGATCCCCGGGGCGGAAGCGGCGCGCAACGGGCTTCTTCCGTGAGGGTAACAATTCCAGTTGCCGCAATTCGTCCAGCGTCAGCAGGCCCGGCAATAACTCGGGACAAAATAGAAAGAAGCTTAAGGTCGCGTCCCCCAGTTGGCTGGCACGAAATGTCCCGGGCCGGTGCGGTACTACGATCAAGGCATCTCCCTCATCCAACTCGATCACTTCCCCCGCTCTCAACCAATAGCCGCGACCGGTGCTCAGCCGCAGGAAGCACCAGCACGCAAACTCCGCCTTCCATTCGCCCGAAGGCGGGAGGTTCTCTTCATACAATGAGAGATGGCTTTGACGATTCACTTTCTTTAGAACCCTGCGAATTTGGCATGGGCAGGTTACACTGCAAGGGCAGCCCGGCGACATTTCGGCAACAAGCTGGTGACGAAGAGTCATCAGCCGGCCGGCGCGGTTGGCGGTCAGGTTATGAAATAGATGAGGATACGTAATCGGACACGGAAATTGGAGTGCAAGCTCAGCGATTGGCCGTGAGGCGGCATCGATTCGTCATCGGGCTGTAACACCGTTTCTGAGTCGTAGGTCAGGAGCAGCGGCCCAGCGTCGGCGATCGATCCCGGTAGCTTTCAAGGCGCACAAGACCTTGCCTGACAAACGTCTGATGCGGACGGCCCGCCGCCCCAGGCCGTCGTCACCGCTGACTGCTTCGCGCCAATACCGGGCCGCTTGCGTCCCAGCCTCCAGCGACGAGATTGTCACCAATTTGTCACCTAATTGACCTTTACGTGTAACTTACGTTCCCTATGGTGTCACCGCGTAACTAATCAATCCTAATACTATGAAGAACACAAAATTCACTTGGGCGGCGCTGGCCGCCGGATCGCTCGCGGCCTTGGGCAGTGTGACCACGGCATCCGCACAATCATCGGACACCTTGATCGACGTGTTGGTGGACAAAGGGGTGCTCACACTGGATGAAGCCAAACAACTGCGGGCGGAAGCGGATAAGGATTTTACGCGGGCGTACGCCGCCAAGAGCGGCATGCCCGAATGGGTCACGGCCTTGAAATTCAGCGGCGATTTCCGGGGCCGTTACGATGGAATTTATGTGGACAACCCGGCCCAGATTGACCGCCCGCGCTGGCGCTACCGTTTGCGGTTCGGTTTCACCGCGCTGATGTTGGACAACCTGGAAGTCGGACTCCGGCTGGCTTCGGGGAACGATGATCCGATTTCCCGCAACACAACCCTCAGTGACAATGGCGCGCCCAAACCAATCGGCATCGACCTGGCCTACGGGAAGTATTACCTGCTCAACCGACCGACGGTGGGCGGGTCCGTCACCTTCGGCAAGATGAAGAATCCGTTCCATTTTTCTTCGATGGTTTTTGACCACGATTACACGCCGGAAGGTGGCGCCATGCAGTACCAGTTCAATTTGAACCAGGATCCGGTCAAAGCCCAAGTCCTCAAGTTGAATCTCGGCGCGTTTGTGCTGGATGAACTCAAGGCCAGCAGTAGTGACCCGTATCTGCTGGGGGCGCAATTGCGATGGGAAGGCAAATTTGGCGAGGAACTGAAGCCGACCGGGTGGAATGTATCAGCGGGCGTGGCGTTTCTGACCATTCAGAATGCCAACCAATTGACCCGGAGCGCGGTGCCGAATGTTGACACCGGGAATACGCGGATCCCAACGACCAAGCAAGTCGTGTCACTGGATCCTTCGGTCGGCGTGACCACCAACTCATTAACTTCCTACGAAACCCTGGCCAACAAATTCAATCCCATTGTCGCCGATGCCTCGGTTGGTTACACGCTGGAAGACTTCTGGATGTATAACGCACCATTCCCGATTGTGGTCGGGGGCGAGTACATGTACAACCCGGCCGCCGGCACGCGCAACACGGGCTGGAACGTCGGCGTCACGTTTGGCAAGGCGGGCAAAAGCCGGCGGTGGGAACTGTCCTACAATTACAAATATTTGGAAAGCGACGCCTGGTATGAGCAGTTTGTGGACTCGGACTTCGGCGCCTATTATGCGGGCACTTCGCTCAACGGAACCAAGGGCTATGGCGCCGGCACGAATGTGCGTGGCCACGTGATCTCCCTCGCGTATTCTCCGTTCAACTCGCTGACCCTGGCCGCCACCGCCTTTGTCACCGAACTGATCGACAAGCCGGCCGTATCCCATAACAACAGCGACACCTTGCGCGTGCAGGTGGATGCACAATGGAAGTTCTGATTTCCGCGATCTGGTTGCCAAATTAGCGGAGCGCGCGACCTCCTGCGACCTCCGTTGCCGTTGCAAGCCGGGACTGGTTTAGTCCCGGCTTGTTTGTTTTTTTGAGGAGGGCATTGGAGGCTTGGTCCAATTGTTCCAGTGTTCCCTCACCGGCGCGGCTTTGATTGGAGGGCATCGCCGAACCGAGCCACCAACGTGGGCGGGCGCAATGACCTTTTTGGGAACCAAGGCGCGGATGCTTGTTTCCGATCGTGCCGTCAAACATTGGTCAAGTTCACACAATCGTCACCTGCCCGCCATGGGGAGTTTTCATTCGCGTACATCATTAGGAGTAACAAATCGCAGCGAACAATAAATGCAACACACTATGAGAACAATACAACACATCTTGCTGCTGGCCGCCCTGACCGCTGGAGTAGGTACGGCAGCCGCCGCGGACAGTATTACCATCAAAGGTTCGGACACCATTGTCATCCTCGCGCAGAAATGGGCGGAAGCGTACATGAAGCTACACCCGGACGTGAAGATCGAAGTCACGGGCGGGGGGAGCGGTATTGGCCTGGCCGCGCTGCAAAACCAGAGCACGGACATCGCCGATGCCTCGCGCCGGATGAAACCCAAGGAGATCGCCAATTGCGTGAAAGTGTTTGGGCGCCGGCCCACCGAGTACAAGGTCTGTCTCGACGGACTTTCCGTTTATGTGAATGAACACAATCCGCTCAACGAAGTGACGATCTTCCAATTGGAACGGGTGTTCACCGGCAAATACAAAAACTGGAAGGAATTGGGCGGCGCCGATGAGCGCATCAATGTGTATGGCCGGGAAAACAGTTCGGGCACCTACGAGTTCTTCAAGGAACACGTGCTGGAAGGCCAGGATTACACCGCACGCACCCAAACCATGCCAGGCACCGCCGCCGTGATTCAGGCGGTGGCCAAGGACAAGAACGGCATCGGCTACGGCGGGGTCGCTTACGGCAAAGGCACCAAGATTCTCAAAGTCAAACAGTATGACAATTCTCCCGCCATTGCGCCCACCGAGGAAACGGTGCTGAACAAGACCTACCCCATTTGGCGCTACTGCTACAATTACGTGAATCCGGCACTCGATCGCGGGATTGTGGCCGATTATCTGCGTTGGATTCGTACTGACGAAGGCCAAAAGATCGTCAAAGAGGTCGGCTATTTCCCGTTGCCGCCTCACATGCGGATCAAGTAATCGTAATGGAGGACAATGGGCCCCGGCTGCTACGCGGCCACTTCCGGAGCGAAAGCGAATTCCAAAACCTGGCCTGTTCCCGCGCCCGCAATTAACCCAATCGTGAATCCTATGTCCATTGCTGCCCAATCACCCAAACGCACCGCCGACTGGAGCGCCATTCAACGCGGCGTCAAATCCCGGCCGGGTGAATGGCTGACGGAGAAGGGCATCCTGCTGGTGGCGCTCACCGCCATCCTGATGGTGTTCCTGATCTTCCTGTTCGTCGGCCGGGAAGCACTGCCGGTGGCGTTGAGGAAAATGAACACCGCGCACAATCAGGAAATCATTCCGGTGGCGGATATGGACCAAGTGGCGCCGGAGAAGTTGTGCGCCTATCTGGATTTGAAACCGCAAGAACTCGCCTCCATGGATCCACAAACCTTGCGCATTCTCATGGAGGTCAAGGCCGAGGAATTGCAAGCCCGACCGGACGACAAGGATGCCCGGCTCAATACTGCCCGTTGGCAGTATATCCTTCATCCGCACCAGTGGACCGGTTACGATAAACCCGAATACATCTGGCAACCGGTTTCCAAGATTCCCAAGTTCAACATTATCCCGCTCATCATCGGCAGCCTCAAAGCCACGCTCGTGGCGCTGTTTTTTGCGGTGCCGTTGTCCCTCGGGGCCGCGATCTATGTCTCGCAATTGGCCCCTCCGAAATGGAAAGAATACTTGAAGCCCGCCATCGAAATGCTCTCCGGCATTCCGTCGGTAGTGCTGGGTTTCTTTGCGCTGATCGTCATGGCCTCGGTCCTCCAGGCCATCTTCGGTTCCCAGTATCGGCTGAATGCCCTGGTCGCCGGTATTGCCCTGGGCTTCGCCGTCATTCCCGTGGTGTTTTCCATCTCCGAGGATGCCCTGACCAGTGTGCCGCGTAGCTACGTGCATGCGGCCCTGGCGCTGGGTTCCTCCCGGTGGCATACGGCTTGGCGCATCGTGTTGCCCGCGGCCATGCCGGGGGTGTTCGCCGCCGTAGTGCTGGGCTTCGGACGCGCCATTGGAGAAACGATGATCGTGTTGATGGCCAGCGGCAATGCCAGCATCGTTTCCTGGAACATCTTTGAATCAACCCGGACCATGACCGCCACCATCGCGGCGGAGTTGGCCGAAACCGTGGTGGGCGGCACGCATTACCGCATGCTCTTCCTGATCGGCGCGCTGTTGTTCATCGTGACGTTCCTTGCGAACATGATCGGGGATCTCGTCATGCACCGGTTGAAGAGCAGACTGGAGGGCGCCAAGTGAGCAAAGTTAAAATCCGTCCTGAATCGTTCGACACCCGGCTCCACAAGCGGCGCCGCTGGCAACGGATGCTGCTTAAGGATGAGCATCTGTCGTGGGACATCCGCCGTTCCGGGGCGAATATGCCCTCCACATTCTTCACCGGTCTGACGGGCGCGGCCACCGCGCTTATTCTGAGCATCCTGGCGTTTATCATCATCAACGTTGTCTGGAACGGTCTGGATGGACTTTCCTGGCATTTCATCTTCTCCGGTTCGGCCAACATGTTTGACGTAAACCAGGCCGGCGTGTTCCCGATGATCTTCGGCACGGCCGCCCGCGTAATTCTCATGACCATTTTCGTCATTCCCATCGGGGTCATCACCGCCATTTACCTGACCGAATACGCCGCCACCACCTCACCGATCACCCGCATTATTCGTGGCGCAGTCAACAACCTGGCCGGTGTGCCGTCCATCGTGTTCGGTTTGTTCGGCCTGGGTTTCTTCATCAGTTTCGTCGGGGGCGGCCTGGACCAACTGTTTTCGCCGGACAATCCGGAGCCCGTATGGGGCAAGCCGGCCATCATCTGGGCCTCGCTGACGATGGCGGTCATGACGCTGCCGGTGGTGATTGTAGCCACCGAAGAATCGCTGCGGGCGATTGCGCCGGGATTGCGCGAAGGCAGTCTGGCCTTGGGTGCCACGAAACTCCAAACGATCCGGCGCGTGGTCCTGCCGCAAGCGCTGCCCGGAATTCTGACCGGCGGCATTCTGGCGGTGAGCCGTGCGGCCGGTGAAGTGGCGCCCATTCTGTTCACCGGCGCTGCCTATTACATGGCCCACCTGCCCAAGTCGCTCACCGACCAGTTCATGGATTTGGGCTACCATGTGTTTGTGCTTTCCACCCAATCGCCCAACATTGATCAAACGCGTCCCATCCTCTACGCCACCGTGGTCGTGCTGCTGCTGCTGACCTTTGCCTTGAACGTGGTCGCCATTTTCGTGCGGGCGCAAGTGCGCCGCCGCCTGCGGGCCATGCAATAATTGTGAACCTCAATTCTATGACGGCAACCCCAACCCATCTCGTTAAATTGGATTCCAAATTGACGGTCGCTCCGGCGGCGGACACCTCCGCCCACGCGCCCTTGATCGACGTGAAGAACCTCTCCTTGTGGTACGGAAAGGACCAGGCGCTCAAGGACATTACCTTGTTCATCCGGGAACACGTCGTCAGCGCTTTTATCGGTCCGTCCGGCTGCGGCAAATCCACGTTTCTGCGCTGCTTCAACCGGATGAACGACCTGATCGACCACGTGCGGATGGATGGCGACATCCACATTGCCAGCCAGAACATCTACGGCCACGAAGTGGATGTCATCGAACTACGGAAGCGCATTGGCATGGTGTTCCAGAAATCCAATCCGTTCCCGAAATCCATCTACGACAACATCGCCTATGCGCTGCGGCTCCATGGCGTCAAGGCCAAGTCCGAACTGGACGGGCTCATCGAGCAAAGTCTCCGCGACGCCGCCCTGTGGGATGAAGTCAAGGACCGCCTCCAAGCCAGTGCCATGGGATTATCCGGCGGTCAGCAACAACGCCTGTGCATCGCGCGGGCGATTGCCATCCGCCCGGAAATCATTCTGATGGACGAACCCGCTTCGGCGCTCGACCCGGTGGCCACCGCGCGGATCGAAGATCTCATCCTGGAATTGAAAAAGGAATTCACCATCGTGATTGTGACCCACAATATGCAACAGGCGGCGCGCATCTCGGATTTTACCGCCTTCTTTTACCTGGGCGAATTGGTCGAATACGACACCACCGCAAAGATCTTTACCAATCCGGCCAAGAAACAAACGGAAGACTATGTTACGGGACGATTTGGATGAGCAACGGGGGAATGGGATGCCGGATGCCAGATACCTGACGCTGGGCACCAGATACTGAATACTGGCTACTGATTACTGATTACTGGCTACCGAATGTGCGATGCGCTATAGATGATTTGTGATGGCTAATGACTAACCTCTCACCTTGCTACTGTTATGATTCACTTTGAACAAGAACTCGATACCCTGAAAGAAAAGCTCCTGAGCATGGCGGTCGCCGCCGAAACCGCCGTCACCCGCGCCATGAAGGCCTTGGTAGAGCGCAACGACTCCTTGGCGGCGCGCATCAAGGAAGAAGACAAAATCCTTGACCAATTCGAGATGGAGATCGACGAACTGGCGATTGACCTGCTGACCAAGGCCCCGCTGGCCTCGCACCTGCGGTTGATTACTGTGGCCATGAAAGCCTCGCACGACCTCGAGCGCGTGGGCGATGAAGCCACTACCATCGCCCGGCGGGCTCTGGAATTAAACGCCGAACCGCAGCTCAAGCCCTACGTCGATATTCCCCGTATGGCCACGCTCGCGCTGGAAATGCTCAAGGACGCCATGCAAAGCTTTGTCGATCGCGATCCGATCAAGGCGCGCACTGTGATCCCGCGCGACAAACAGGTGGATGCGCTCAACAAGCAATTGTACCGTGAACTGGCCAGTTTCATGGTCGAAAAACCCAGCAGCATTTCCCGGTGCCTGCACATCATGGTGGTATCGAAGAGCCTCGAACGCATCGCCGATCACGCCACCAATATTGCCGAAGAAGTGGTTTATCTCTGCGAGGCCAAGGACATCCGCCACGACCCGGAAATCAAACGCGGCAAGCCGGCCTCGTAAGCAACGCTCACGGGCCGCCGAGGGGAATGTTCACGTAGCCGCCAAACCAGAATTTCCCGTCGCTGTTGGCCCCGTCCACCACCGTGCGGCTGTAGAATCCAAACTGCCATTTCCGTTTGGAGGTGGTGTAATTGAAGCCTGCCTCAATCGCATCGCGGTTTTCACGCACCGCCACCGGATAATTGATGTACCGCGTGGCCGGATCGAAGCTGATGTCGTCCCCCGAGGTCGTTCCCAGGTGCCGGTAGCCCGCCTGCAGTTCCCACCCTTTGATCTGTTGGAACAAGCCGGCCGCCACAATGTACTGGTCGTTGGACGTGGTGCGGTTCCAGCGAAACAGCGCGTCACCATAAGCCCCCAATCCCGTCCAGCCGAAATGTTTTCGGGTCAGCACTTCGGGCGCGATCGCCACCGAGCGGAGGCCGGGCGCAAACGGAAATCCCTGGCTGTAGGTGCCGGGCAGGACGGCCCCGGCGCGGAATGTCAACGTGGGGATCCATTTGGATTGGGAGCTCGCCTCATTGTGAATCTGGTAGCGCACGCCGAACGCCGTGTCCATCAGGCCACCGGTGGAGCGGGAATAACCATTGGGATTGTTGTCGTTCGAGAAATACCGCCACCCAACGGTGGTATAGCCGAGCGCGAAATCCGCCGCCCACCGTTCGGTGATACCGTATTGGAGCGTCAGGTAACCCTGGATGGTGTCAACGCCATAACGCTCCCCGTTTCGATGCCAGGTCACATCCTGGTATTCGTTTTTGACCCAGATGTGGTAGGCCTCGGATTCCTGGTAGAACGCCCCGACGACAAACTGACGGCGTTGCGGCACGTCCGCCCATTGGGCAAATGGTGCGTGCGGGACGTTCTCACTGGCCCCAAGCGATGGGGCTAGCACCAGGCAGATCATTCCCGCCAGCCCTAGGAACCAGCGTCGCCCAGCCCGGCTCGTTGGCCGGGATAGTTTTCCGATTTCCGTTTTGACTCGTTTGTTCTGCTTCATGATTTCTGACGGGTTGTTTCATTCGCCATCCAACGAACGTCCGCCCATGCCCCCCGGCACCAATGCCGTTTCGAATATTCGGTTCCAATGGCCACCTAGTGGAGCCGGGACGAAGCTGTATCCACGCCACGGCAGATTTCAACCAAAGAAGAGTTGAAGCATGAAGGGGTGAAACGTCGAAGAGTCGAGGTGGAGGAAAGGGGTAATTCCTGGGAGCGCGGATGCTTTTATTTGCGCGAAGGACCGTCAGGAGTGATGCCGACTTTCAATTTGTTCTAACACGGAGTTGCACTCTGCCCGGGCGTTGAAGGCTCCCAACGCCGCTGCCGGTACGGGCTAGGAGATGCGTGATAGTCTTGCTCACACGTCGAGATTCTTTACAGAGTTTGAAATTGTTCAAATCCTTTTGGATAACTATGAAAACAGCCGCTGAACTGGCCATTTGCGTGGTTTTAGAGTTGGAATAGCTTACAGTTTTAGTCGGAAGGCTATTTCTTGAAATAGAAGTAAGGCGACATCAGTATGATTTTAAATGATTGATGACAAGCGGCTTGAACACATTTAGAACGACGACAATTCAGGCTTGCATCGATACTGGCACGCACTTAGCTATAAAAACCATCCTATTGCAACAAAACTTGGCTATGAAACAACATCATTCACTATTCAACTCATTGATTCTCGTTGGCGTTTCGGCGTTGACTGCATCGGCAGTAACCGTCACTGTACTTCCCAGTGACCCTAACTGGGGCAATCCGGCAGGCGAAAACGGAGGCGGCGGATTCCAGCGCCATCACCGGATCGGCTCCGCGCTCCGGCAATGGCTCGTTGGAATTAACGGGCGATCGCACCCGATTCTTTGGTCTAGGCAATCCGTATGATTCCACAAGCAATCTCGGATTGTTGAGTGACCTGACTGACTTCAGGTTCGATTGGTCGGTCGCAGTCGGAAGCTCGCAGGGCACGACTCCCAATTACTCGCCGGCGTTGAGGCTGCACATTTGGGACGGAGCCCAACGCAGTGAGCTCATTTGGGAAAACGCGTATAATGGTCCAACTACGGTGGTCCAAGGCATGTGGTACTCCACCGGCACCGATGACAATTTCTCGCAGTATGTGGCGGGAGTTGGCGACAGCCTGATTTACAACCGGTCAATATCGGATTGGAGTTCGCTCGGTTACAGTGCAAACGCATATATTGCCGGCGTCAGTATCGGGGTTGGCTCTTCCGCGGGATCCACCTATCATGCCTTTGCCGACGATCTAGTATTAAGTTTCGGGGTAAATTCCACCACCTACAACTTCGAAGCCTCCGCTGCTTCGGTGCCGGATGGTGGGGCGACGCTGCTTCTATTCGGAAGTGCCTTGGCGGGATTTGCAGCATTGCGTCGGAAGTGGCGGGCCTAGCCGGCTCCAACCAAGAAACACAATTCGGGCCGGAGCAATCCGGTCCTTTTTGTTTTAACCATGGCGTGTTAACAATCGGGTATCCAGAATCGGGCATCCGGCATCTTCACCGGTCGCATCGGCCCACTTCAACGCTTCACCCCTCACTGCCCGGTCCCAGTTGCCTTTGCCGGCGCATTCGTGCCGGTGGCTGAAGGAGCCGGCAAGTTCAACTTCGTGCGCAGACGAGCTTTGAATTCCGGGGCCAGCCGGCTGTCCGGCGCCAACAAGCGGTTAAGCACGTCTTTCTTCATGTCCTCGAAGGGCGGCAAGCCCAGGCGCTGTTCCTGGCCCTTGGCTTTATCCCGGCAATAATTCCAAAACTTCAGCGCCATGGCCATCATCCCGGCGGCGCGGTCATCGTTATCGATGGCCATGGCGAGGTAGGCGTCGCCGATAAAGCCTTCCAGCACGGTCATGGATTTGTCATAGCTCATCGTCCCAATGTCCTCCACGTGCCGTTGGAACACGTATTCTTCCAACGTGTCTTTGGCCGGGATGGCATCGGGGTATTTCTGGCGCACGTAATCGAACCAATACTTGGCTTCGGTCTCACGGTTGTGGGTGTAGAGCATGTAAACGATGGTGCGCAGGAAATTCTTGTGCGCCCGTTCGATGGGCACCTTGTTCTGCTGTTCATCCTGGATCAGCTTCTCCCAGTTGGCATTCACCCGTCCGATCTTATCGAGGTCCGGTCCCGTAATGATGTACCCGTTCTTGGGCAGACGCACCACGCGTCCGGCGAAGACCGACATTTGTTGCGAGGAATAAATCACCCGCCGCAGGAAGACGAGATTGCTGTTGCTGGAATTGCGCAATCCCACGCAGGCCCAGTAAATGGCGTGCGCTTCGGGCAGGCGCCATTCCAGGGGGCCGTATTCCGTGTCCACCTCCTTCATGATTTCCGGGTCCATCTTGTATTTGTTGCGCAGCAACTCCGCGCGTTTCCGCTCATCAGCGGTGGTCGGATGGATCAATTCGGCGAAGTTCGGGCGCGGACCATCGAAGAGCGCGGTCATCTGGCGCGCCCACTCGGTCTTGTAATAGCGATGGGCGTCATCGAGGTCTTGCCCCATCTTGTGCTGGAAGAACCAGGCCAATTCCCGATAGACCATCGCCTGCGTGGGATTGTAGCGAATGGCGTCATCACGCAACAACTCGATGCCCCGCTGCACCCAGCGCCAGCGGTCCGCCGGGTCGGTGAACTTGACCGAAATGTTGTAGGCCATGTTCCAGGCCTGCACGAGCCAGACCTGCACGAAGGTGGGTTCGAGTTTGGTGATCCAATCGGCGAGCTGGACCATTTCAAAATACTTGCCTTCGTCCTGGAGATCGGTGGCGCGAATCCACAGCGCGTTGGCGATCAATCCCCGGAAACTGCCCAACGCCACGGTCACAAAGGTCAGCATGGGTGGGGCGCCCGCGGTATCCAATTGCGTGAAATAGCTCAGGCCCAGTTTCGGATCGCGGCGCTGTCCGTTGAGCTGGTGCTGGAAGAAACCGGCCAGCGCCAGCAACACCGCTGCGCTCAGGGCGAGCAGCGGTTTGTAGAAGCGATGGCGGTCAGTGGTCATGTGGTGCTTTGGGCGGTCGCCAATTCGCGCCGCGTGAAAATGATGATACCGACCACCGCAAAAATGCCGCCCAGGAGCAGGACCACCTGGGCAAAGGCAATTCCCAAGGTGCCCCACGTGATACTTCTCCCGGTGCTCAACGCGTCCACCGGCGAAAAAACCCGCACGAGGTTGACGATCCGCAACAACACTTTGAAAAACGGAACCATGATCACGTCCACCCAACTGCCCCCGCTGACACCGGTTTCATGGTCGGCACCCACTACGGTGCCTTCCTCGACCACGGTGGAGAGCGTACCCGTGGACAACGACACCACCAACAGACTGAGGGAGAAAAACGCGGCTACCGGGAAGGATAACAGACTCGCCGATGCCAGTCCCAGCGCCGCCAACAACGCCATCCAAAAAAGAATGATCATCAGACCGCGGGCGAAGTTCAGGGCAAATCCGCCTTCGCGGTAAAGCACTTCGAAACCATCCTCCAACGGGAACAGGAGCGCGGTGGGGTTGCGGTTGATAAAGGAGACGGTGAGCACCCCATTCTCGTCGAACAAATTGGGCGGAATGGCAAACTCATGAAACGTGTTCGCCGACATGCTTTGCCGGTCCACCACCACCTGGGTTTTGCCCGGCACGCCGATTTGCCATTCGCCCTGATACAAACCGCTCTCATTGGTCTGGGCGACGTGGAAATTCGCCCGAAGGTAGAGGGGGTCGTTGTGCAATGAATTCTTGCGCAGCCCCAGCGGGAGCGTCCACACCCGTTGGAAACCGGGCGGTACAATCTGAAAACCGGCCTTGACCTGTTCGGTCAGTTGTTTGCGCAACAGGGGATATTGGTCGGGCGGCACCTCGGTTTCCTGGATGCGCTTCTGGAACACAGCGTCCACGTATTTGTCGATGTCCGGCATGGGCTCCTTCAACGCGCCCCGCGCCACGAAAATCTCATGGTGCAAAATGGCCTGTTGGTCCGCGGGCAACCGGCTGGCCCGCCATTGCAGGAGCAAATACACGCTGCCGCCGGTTAGGGCCAACAACGCGGCGTCCAGCAGCACAATGCCGAGCCATTTGCCCAGCCAGATTTGCCAGCGGGCAATGGGTTTCACGGCGATCATTTGCATCTGGCAGTCTTCGATGTCACGCGCCAGAGTGCCGCAGGACAACCAGAGCGTGGCCAGGCCCAGCAGCATGGTGATGACACTCAAGTTGTAGGTCAGCACCAGTTGCACAAACCCGCGCGCCGTTTGGTCGCTCTTGAGAATGAGCGGCAGCCCGATCACCGACCCGAGCAACAGCACCGCCAGCACCCAAAACAGCCGAAACCGGAAGGCGGCTTTCCAGGTGAGCTTGGCGATGGCCCAAATCCGTTGCATGCGATGCTAAGCTGGAACTTGAAGGTTCCGAAACGGTGAGGGTGAGGGATTCATTTCGGTTTTTGCAGCAGTGAGGACAATTTCTCGTTGGCCTTTTCCAATTCGGCCGGTCGCGGCTTTTCCGTGGGCTTATCGGTGGCGGGCGCTTTGGATTCTGGCACGGGCGCGGGCTGGGCTTCCGGTTGGGCCAGCGCGGCCAACTTCGATTGGTCGATGGGAGCGGCGGCCACGGGTTCGGGCGGTTTCGTTTCCTCGCGAGGCGCCGCCGCGGCTACGGTCAACCGCTCCAGAAAACGATCGGGAGCGGCTTGGGTTTCCGCTTCGCCCCGTAAATATGCCGCCACCCGGCCACCGGATGTGGCGCCGGACGTTGCCGTGGCGGACTGCCGCGCTTTTTGGACCACATCCAGGAAGTAACTCTCCAGGTTCTTCGTCGGCGTGTCCACGCGGACTTTGTCCGGATCCACATCCTTCCGGAGAATGGCCAGCACCTGTTCCATATCTTCGCGCGGCACCGGCGGCATGGTGATCCGCACGACGTCCGGCCGGGCCAGCAGTTCCTGCAACGGGCCCTGGGCTTGAATGCGTCCCCCGTAAAGAATCAAGACGCGGTCGCACACGTCTTCAACGTCCGCCAGCAAATGGCTGCTGAGAATCACGGTCTTGCCGCGTTGGGCCAGCGCGAGGATCAGATCCTTGATCTCCCGGCAGCCAATGGGGTCCAGGCCCGAAGTCGGTTCGTCGAGAATCACCAGGTCCGGATCATTGATCAGCGCCTGCGCCAGCCCGATGCGCCGTTGCATGCCTTTGGAAAACTCCCCAATCGTCCGCGTCCGCGTCTGGGTCAAGCCGACCATCTCGAGCAATTGCTCGGTGCGTTTTTTCCGTTCGCCACTGGGCAAGTGAAACAGATCGCCAAAGAACTCCAGGGTTTCGCGCGAATCGAGGTAGCGATACAAATACGATTCCTCGGGCAGGTAACCGATGCGTTCCTTGGTGGCCACATGCCGGGGCGAATGGCCGAACACTTCGATGTGTCCCTTGGTGGGATACAAAAGGCCCAACAGCATTTTCACTGTGGTGGATTTTCCGGAGCCGTTGGGACCCAGCAGGCCAAACACTTCGCCGCGCCGCACCTCGAAATCGATGTTATCGACCGCGCGGGCCTTGGGCCGGCCCCAGAAATCCTTGAAGATCTTGGTCAAGCCGCGCACAGCCACGACCGCGCTTCCATCCGTGAATTGCGGTTTGCTGGCGCTGGCTTCCGCGTTGGCTTCAGTAACGGTCATTAGGTCAGTGCTCATGGCGTGAGACGGGTGGTGCGGGAAAATATTCCCGTCGAATCAACTTTTTCGTTCGTTTTGCCATGGCAGTAATCGTGGGACCGAAGCCGGGACCGGCTCGGCCAGTGACGAAACTGCCATTTTGGCCACAACTGCTCAGCGCGCATCCAGGCATCCTAACAACGGGATTAGCCGAGGGCAAGGTTGTGCGGTTGAACTGCTGAGCGGTATCAATTCGGCAACAAACCACCAATAACCACGAATGGAACCGGACTTCGACACAGTTGCCGACACAGTTTTTGGAAGTGGGCTTCAATCAAGCTCGGCTGGGTAGTGTATGACTCTCCCCGGCATGGCTCCGAACACGTAGGACGGGCGTCTCGCCCGTCCCGAACGTCTGAGGGCGAACGCTCTCTGCAAGACGTTCGCTGTCCCAGGAGCGATGCGGGTGTATTCGGAACAGCCGGGACGGGTGGCCTGCCGGTTCAGCCTTCGAGCAACTCGCGCTGCCAGTTCATCAACTCTTTGGAGTTCACGTCCCAGTTGTGGGCCAGTTGCACAAGGGTGGCGCGACTGGCAATAAGACTGGGATCCAGGCCCAGGTCCGTTGCGTGCTGGTTGCGCCGGCGCTCCAGTTCGCGGAGCCGTTTCTTTTCCGCTTCCGTTTGCCGGCGCCCGCGAGGTTTGTAAATCCGCGGCAATTCCTTGGAAGCCAAGCCGCTGGTAATGGCCTCGGTGACTCCCTGTCGCCGGCGGTTGGTCAGATGGCGCGGAATGATTTCTTCCACCGGCGAACCATCCGCCGCCGCCGTGGCCAGGCTCACCATGGTTTCCGGCTGCAGAATGAAGTATGGCGGTTTATTGGCATGCACGGCCTCCATTTCGCGCCAGCGCCAGATCTCGCGCACGACCGCCAACGCCGCCGGAGCCAGGCGGCTGCTGCCTTTGACGCGCCATTGTTGATCCGGGTCCACTTCCCGCAACTGGGCGCATTCGTTGATCAACCGGGCACAGCTCTCCCGGTGCCAGTGCAGCCGACCTTGCTCCTTCAACTCCGCGCGGAGAATGTCGGCCAGCGATTTGAGGTGATGCGTATCGTTCCGGGCATAGGCCTCCATCCGCGGCGTGAGCGGACGACGCGCCCAATTGGCTTTTTGCGGCCCCTTTTCCAAGGTCACTCCCAAATATTTGGACACCAGGCTGTCCAGGCCGAAATGACGTTGGCCCAGCAACCGGCTGGCAATCATGGTGTCAAAGATGGCCTTGGGCACAAAGTTGCAGTGCCGCTGCAACAACCGCAGATCGTAATCGGCGCCGTGCAGGATCAATTCGTGCCGGCGCAATTCCTTGAGCACGGGGGTGAGATCCGCCCCGGCCAGGGGGTCCAAGAGCACATCGTGTTGTTCAAAACTGACCTGGATCAGGCAAAGCTTTTCGGGATAGGCGTGCAAACTGTCCGCCTCGGTGTCCAGTGCGATCCACTGGGCTTCCCGGAGGCGGGGCACGAAATCGGTCAGTTTCTGTTGCGTATCAATCACGCGGCGGAACTATAGTGAAGGCGAAAACCAGAAAAAGGCAAAACCAATTTCACCGGCGGTCTATTTAAAACCAGCCTGATGAAAGGAGCTTTCAAAATACGGGCGAGCCGGTATAACCACCCCATGAATCTCGCAACGGCATTTTGCGTTTCCGCCCGGAAACATGCGCCGAAGCCTGCCATTTTCTGGGGGGAACGGCAGTTTCCCTACGAGTTGCTGTGGCAACAGACCGAGCGATTGACCAACCACCTGCGCGCGCACTGCGGCCTGCGGCCGGGGGATCGGGTTGCCCTTTGGCTGAAAAACTGCCCCGAATTCATTCCCGCCCTGTTTGGCATTTTACACGCCGGCGGAGTCGTCGTGCCGATCAACAATTTCCTCAAACCGGATGAAGTCAGTTTCATTTTGGCGGATGCCGGGATTGATTTGGTCATTACCGATGCGTCCATGGAGGAGCATTTTGCGAAGCTGACGCAGGCCCGGCCGCAATTGAAATTCTGGACGGTGGAAGAGTTTAATGCCCCCTCGTTCCAGACCCAGCCGCCGGTCCGTTCCGGTTTTCGCCCTCCGCGCGAATCGGATTTGGCGTTGATCATTTACACCTCGGGCACCACGGGGCATCCCAAGGGCGCCATGCTTTCCCATGGCAATCTGCTGCACAACGTCGAGAGCTGCCGCCTGGTGCTGTCCGCGATGGATGTGGACCGGTTTGTGGTGGTGTTGCCGATGTTTCACAGTTTCATGCTTACCGTGGGGGTGTTGCTCCCGTTACTGGTGGGCGGATCCTTGGTGCTGATCAAGTCCCTGCACCCACCGAAAAACATCATCCAGGAAATCATCCAACACGGCGGCACCATCCTGCCATGCATTCCCCAGTTCTTCCGGACGTTGGCGCACGCGAATTTGCCCTGCCCACTGCCACTGCGATTGTGCATCAGCGGCGGCGCCCCGTTGCCGGGGGAAATCCTGCGCGAGTTCAACGCCCGGATGCCCATGCCATTGATCGAAGGCTACGGTTTGAGCGAAGCCAGTCCGGTGGTGAGTTTGAATCCGGTGGCGGGCCCCTGGAAAGCCGGATCCGTCGGCGTGCCGATTCCCGGCGTGGAAATTGGCGTGTGCAACGAAGCCGGGGAATTCCTGGCGCCGCACCAGACCGGCGAAATCTGCGTCCGCGGCGGCAACGTGATGCGCGGTTATTGGAACCAACCGGAGGCAAGCGCCCAATGCCTCCGGCATGGCTGGCTGCTGACCGGCGACGTCGGGTATCGCGATGGTGAAGGTTATTATTACATCACGGATCGCAAGAAGGATATGCTGCTGGTGAACGGCCTCAACGTCTATCCCCGCGAAATCGAGGAAGTGCTCTACCAATTTCCCGGCGTGCGGGAAGCCGCCGTGATTGGTGTTTCGGACGCGCGCAAGGGGGAGCACCCGGTGGCCTTTGTGGCGCTCCAGGAGGGCCAAGCCACCGATGCCAAGGCCTTGCTCGCGTTCGCCCGCGAGCGTTTGGCCGATTACAAAGTGCCCCGGCAAATCAACTTTCTGCCCGCGCTCCCGCGCAACGCCACCGGCAAAGTATTGAAGACCGCTCTCCGGCAACAAGCCGGGCCACCCGTTGGCCAAGCCGAAGGTCTTTAACGCCAGTCAGCGCACCGGGTGCAACCCCATGTCGGGCACGGGGAAGCCTTTGATCCTCGAACGCCGTAGGATTCCCGCGCCAACGCGGCCGGGAATGCGGAAACGATGCGGAAATATCAGCGCTCGACGGAGTCTCACCTTACCCGCCGCCGGCAACACCGTGGTAACGGTTGAGGGTTGAGGGCTGAAGGTCGTCGGGAGCGGCAAATGACCAATGACCAAGGTCCAGAGAATGACCGATTCCCAAGGACCGGGGCTCCGGCGGGAGGCCCCTTACTTTTGTTTGGAATTTGAGATTTGGAGATTCTCTGGAGCTTGGTCATTGGTCATTGGACTTTTGCCACCATCAACCATCTCGGTAATGGAGCGCTCTTGTCGGTCCTCGAAATTTCATGGGTTGACATTCCGGGGAGAACAACGGAAAACGAGCGCCGATTATGGGACTTTTAAATGATCGGATTGCGGTGGTGACCGGTGCCGGGCGCGGGATTGGCCAGGCGATTGCCTTGAAATTGGCCGGTGAAGGTGCCGACGTTGTGTGCGTCGATCTGCAGGCGGACTTTGTGAGCGAAACCGTGGGCAAAGTTCAAAAACTCGGGCGTAAAGCCTGGGCCGTGGCCGCCAATGTGGCTGACGCCGCCAGTGTGGATGCGGCGGCGGGACAAATACTTAAGGAGCCCGGTCGCGTGGATATCCTGGTGAATAATGCCGGCATCACGCGCGACACCTTGTTGATGCGCATGAGCGAAGCGGACTGGGATGCCGTACTGAACATCAATTTGAAGGGCACCTTCCTGATGACCAAGGCCTTCGCGCGCGCGTTCCTAAAGCAGAAATCCGGGCGCATCGTGAATATTGCCTCGGTCATTGGCTTGATTGGCAACGCCGGCCAGTGCAACTACGCGGCCAGCAAAGCCGGGGTCATCGGCTTGACCAAGTCCGTGGCCCGGGAACTGGCCTCGCGCGGCATTACGGCCAACGCCATCGCTCCCGGTTTCATCGAAACCCGGATGACGGAAGCCCTGAACGAAGAGATGCGAAATGCCTTGCTCAAGCAGATTCCATTGGCCAGTTTGGGGCAACCCGAAGACGTGGCCAACGCGGTTCTGTTTTTCGCCAGCCCGGCGGCACGTTATGTAACCGGCCAGGTGCTGGCGGTGGATGGCGGGATGGTCATGTGAAAATTACGAAAATTCACACTGGACAGGGCGCGGCCCGCTCGCTAGACAAAGCGGCGATTTAAGAATTACAACCGTTAGGCAAGCAAACAATCGAAACCAAATCATTTCGCGATTCAGGGCTTGACGCCTGTTGGACCGTGACATAGACAGACCACAAGATAACCGGAGTATACCATGGCAGAAAAATCAGTAGAGCAACGAGTCAGAGAGATTATCGTCGAACAAATGGACGTTAATCCCGATCAAGTGACGCTCGACGCCAAGTTTATCGAAGACCTCGGCGCCGATTCCCTGGATGTCGTGGAACTGGTCATGGCGCTGGAAGAAGAGTTTGACCATGAAATTCCCGACGAAGAAGCCGAGAAACTTCTGAGCGTGGGCGACGTCGTCAAATACATCGAAGACCTTCGGTCAAAATAGGCCTGTTGTGATCCCTACCCGGGGCAGCTCCGGCTGGCGTCAGCCCAGGCTGCCCCGTTTGTTTTCTTTATGCCACGTCATTGGACAGAGCGACGGGTGGTCGTGACCGGTTTGGGCACTGTCACGCCCCTCGGTAACCATATCAACGACTTGTGGGCCAATCTGCTCGCCGGCCACTCCGGCATCGGGCGCATCACGCGGTTTGATCCGACAGAGTATGACACCCAAATTGCCGCCGAAGTGAAGGATTTCACTCCGGGCGATTCCTTTCCTTCCCCCAAAGATGCCCGGCGCGCCGATCGCTACGCACTCTACGCCGTCAATGCCGCTTACCAAGCCCTCCAGGATTCGGGCATGAATCTTGACGCTTTGAATCGGGATGAGATCGGCGTCTTCGTCGGTTCGGGCATTGGCGGACTGCGCACCACGGAAGAACAACACTTGGTCTTGTTGAATAAAGGACCGGGTCGCATGTCACCGTTCGTCATTCCCATGCTCATTCTGAACATGGCCTCCGGCCTGATCTCGATGTTCTACAAACTGCGCGGCCCCAACCTCGCCACCTGCACCGCCTGCGCCACCGCCTCCCACGCTTTGGGCGAAGCCTGGCGGACCATCGTCATGGGAGACGCCCAAGTCATGCTGGCCGGGGGCAGCGAAGCCACCGTCACCGAATTCGGGATCGGCGGCTTCTGTGCCATGAAAGCCATGAGCACGCGCAATGACGAACCGGAAAAGGCTTCGCGGCCATTCGACATCGACCGCGATGGCTTCGTCATGGGTGAAGGTGCTGGCGTGCTCGTCCTTGAGGAACTGGAGCATGCCAAAGCCCGGAGCGCAAAAATCTATTGTGAACTGACCGGCTACGGCAATTCAGCCGACGCCAATCACATGACCGCGCCCGATCCGGAAGGTGATGGCGCCGCGCGCTGCATGCAGATGGCACTGCGCAATGCCCGGCTGAATCCGGAGGACATTCAATACATCAACGCTCACGGCACCTCGACCCCGCTCGGCGACGTGGCCGAAAGCAGGGCCGTCAAACGGGTCTTCGGACCGCACGCATCCAAGGTGGCGGTCAGTTCCACCAAGAGTGCCACAGGGCACATGTTGGGCGCCGCCGGGGCAGTTGAAATGGCCATTTGCTGCAAGGTCATTGAAAACCAAGTGGTACCGCCCACGCTGAATCTTGATCATCCCGATCCGGAGTGCGATTTGGATTACGTTCCCCATACGGCTCGGGAAACCAAAGTAAACGCCGTCATCAATAACTCGTTCGGCTTCGGCGGCCACAATGCCAGTCTGGTGGTCAAGAAGTTTGTGGGGTAATGGCGGGCGCCAACGTGCTGCCGGCGTCTCGCCGGCAGAAACGAGTACGGCGGGTGCGCTCGAAACTGCAAACACCGTTCGGTGGATTTTCCCCGTTTGATCTGCCGGCAGGATGCCGGCAGCACGTTGGGCAAATGTGCTGCCGGCGTCTCGCCGGCAGAAACGGGTACGGCGGGTGCGCTCGAGACTGCAACTACCGTTCGTTGGGGTTTTCCCCGTTCGATCTGCCGGCAGGATGCCGGCAGCACGTTGGCGGTAGCTGCGGTGGCATATTATGAACTTCCTTTCCCTCATTGAATCGAAACGTGATGGAAGGTGTCTTTCGCCCGAGGCCATCCAATTCCTCGTCCGCGAATTCGTTGCCGGCCACGTGCCGGATTACCAAATGGCTGCCTTGCTGATGGCGGTCTTTTTTCGCGGGCTGGATGCGGGTGAAACCCGGACACTTACGCTGGCCATGCGCGACTCCGGCGATGGGCTCCACTTTCCGGACGACCCACGTCCGCTCGTGGACAAACACTCCACCGGGGGCGTGGGTGACAAGGTATCGTTGCCGTTAGCACCTTTGCTGGCTTGCCTGGGATTTCGCGTACCCATGATTTCCGGTCGCGGCCTCGGTATTACTGGCGGCACGTTGGACAAATTGGAATCGATTCCCGGCTTTCGCACCGCGTTGACGGCCGAACAAATCGTGGCGCAAGTTCAGCAAGTCGGCGTCGTGATTTGCGGCCAGACGGATCGTATGGTGCCGGCGGATAAAATGCTTTACGCCTTGCGCGACGTGACCGGCACGGTGCCCTCCATCCCGCTCATCACCGCTTCCATTCTGTCCAAGAAATTGGCCGAAGGTTTGGCGGCGCTGGTGCTGGATGTCAAATTCGGTTCGGCCGCCTTCATGCGGACCCGTGAACAAGCGCGTGAACTGGCCCAGGCCATGGTGCGTCTGGGCGTGGAGTGCGGCGTCAAGGTGCGGGCGTTGCTGACGGAGATGAATATCCCCCTCGGCCGAGCCGCGGGCAACTGGCTGGAAGTCAAAGAATCGGTGGCCTGCCTCGAAGGGAATGGACCTGAGGATCTGCGCGAGTTGGTCATCGAATGCGCCGCTCAACTGCTGGTGCAAACCCAGCGCGTCGGCGATTTGGCAGCCGCCCGAAGTCAGGCGAACCAATGCCTGCTATCTGGCGAACCCCGTCGCAAATGGGACGAGATGCTCGCCGCTCAAGGCGCAGATTTGGATGGCTTTTACCGGCAACTGCAACCGGACCACACTGCGCCTGTGGTCGTCGAATTGAGGGCCACGCGACCTGGTTATCTCGTTGGTTGCGATGCCCGAACGATTGGCGAAGTCATCCGCGACTTGGGCGCGGGGCGGTTAACCAAAGACACGATTCTCAATCACGAGGTCGGACTCGACGCCATGGCCAAACCGGGCGACACCATTTCCGAGGGCGATTGGTTGGCCCGGGTACATGCGGCGGACTCGCGCCAGGCCGAACAGGCGCGGCAACGGCTCATCAAGGCGTTTGTGATTGCGGAGACAGAGCCATCCCTGCCCCCGCTGATTGCCGAAGTCTTGTGAATTGCCGAAATCGGTGGGTGCGCGGGAGTCAGAGCCAGGGTAGTAGCAAAAGCGGGAATCGGAGCGAGGCGTGCGCCGGCGGAAGGTTGGAAGGCCGGAAGGTTGCCAAATGGCAGATTCCGCTTAAACTCTTCAACGAATCACGCTGCAACCAACCATGAGCGAACCCTATCAGGAAATCGTGCAGGGGGAGACCCTGCTCCGGCTGGCGCCCGGCGCGCGGCATGAAATGATCTGTGCCCGCCTGCACGAGCGGATGGCCATGTGTGTGGCCCGGTCGGCCACCATGCGTTTGCTGTCGCCCCGCAGCATTGTCGAGCTGGCGACCGGCACCTTGGTGCGTCCCGATCTGGCCCTGATGGCGACGGCGACCAACAAAGCCTGGCTGATTGCCGAGATTATCGATTCCAGTGATCACAGCACGGACACCGTCACGAAGAAATCGCTGTACGAAGATTTGCGAATGCCGCGCTTATGGATGGTGGATCCACGTTACGACAACGTGGAAGTGTATCACGGCACCCAATACGGTTTGGCGTTGCGGGAGGTGTTGGCCGGAAGGGATCTCTTGCAGGAACGCCTCGTTGCTGGCTTTGAGTTTTCCATCGCCGAACTGTTTTCTGATTAGCGGCAACGTGCTGCCGGGCGCGCAGAAACGAAGGAGCACTCACGGTCGAATGCGTGGGGGCTTTGAATCAATACAGAGCATTTAACAAAGACCGGTTGGGAATGACCAATGACCAACAACCAATGACCAGAGAATTCCCAATCTCCAAGGACCAATGCATTAACCGTGCGTGATCGCCGCAAGATTGGGTCTTGGTATTTGGACTTTCTCTGGGTCTTGGCCTTGGTCATTAGTCATTATTTGTAGCCTATCCGGAGCTACTCCAGTTTCCAAGGTTTCTGATGCGCTCAACGCACTTGGCGAATTCGCAGGGGTGTCTTCCTTTGCTCTGCTGGCGTCCCGCCGGCAGACGCATGCAACGGCGCGTATGATTGTGGTTGGACGTCACGCTGGCATTATGCCCAACAATCAAACCCCAAGCACAGTTGCGATCCGCGACTCTCAGGCATTGGGGATTGGTCATTCTCTGGTCATTGAGCATTGGTCATTGGGCATTGATTCGGAGCCTTCGTTCCAAATCTGCCGGCAAGATGCCGGCAGCACGTTGCCAGCAGTTATTGCTTGGTGAGAAATTGCTGGACCTCGCGCCATTTTGGAATGCCGGCTTGGCCGCCGCGCCGGGTCGCTTTGAGGGCGGCCGCCGCGGAAGCAATGCGAATTCGTTCAACCAGGGGAAGCCCGAGTGCCAGCGCCGCCGCGTAAGCTCCATGGAAGACGTCGCCGCAGCCGGTTGTGTCCACCGCCTTCACACCAAATGCCGGCTGGTGGACTGCCTTGGGTTGATGCTCGTCCCGAAACCAACAGCCGCGAACTCCACACGTCACCACGACAGTTTGCCGTGATGGCGACCACAGCTTGCTCACCGCCGCGGCCGGCGTCCGGGTGCGGGTCAACTTGCACGCGAATTCCTCGGCCAGAATCAAATGATCCGGGAGGGCGAACAATTGCTTAAAGCCAAGCCAGTCACAGTTTTCGAAATCCGCCACCACGGCGATTCCCGCGGCGCGAGCAACGCGGGCGGCGCGGATCATTCCCGGCACCCCGAACCGGTCCACCAACAGGACACGAGTGGATTGCAGTACGGATCGCGCGGGCCGTCGCGGATGGGCTCCAATCGTATCCTGGGTGTCGTAGAAGATATTCCGCGTCTGGCGGGTTTCATCCACGACAATGAACGAGCGGCACGGCTTGGCGGCGGATTGATGGACCAGATGCCGTACGTCTATTTCCTCAAGTTGCAGACAGTCCACGACGAAACGGGAATCTTCGTCATCACCCAGAGTGCCGGCATAAGCGCAGTGGGCTCCCAGACGCGCCGCCGCCACCAAGGCCGTGGCCGTCAAGCCGCCACATTGCTTTTCCCGCCGCAGGACTGGTTGTTTGGTGTCGGCAGGAGGGTAGGCGGCCACATACAATAAATCATCCACCGCCGTGCAACCCAAACCCAGCACGTCAAATCGGATTTTCATGGCGGGAATTTAAGGAATTGGAGCGCAGACTCAAGCGCGGCTGTCCGGAGGATGGTGTGGCCAGCAGCGTGCCGCCGGCAGAAACGAACGAAAGATCAGTGTTCGATTTTGAGCACCGTGGGAGAGCGGACGTTCCGTTCCAATCTGCCGGCAGGATGCCGGCAGCACGCTGGGGCGGCAAAATGCACTACCGCAGATACCTTGACCCCTCCGGTCTCAGTGCCTAGTATGCCACGATTCTGACATGAGAATATTGGTTTTGATTTGTTTGGCCGCGATGTTGATGCCCTTTTCTGCCGCTGCGGAAAAGACGGTGGCGAGCATGATTCTGGCCGTTGTGAATGATTCGGTGATCACTTACAACGAAGTGAAGATGAATGCCTTGGCGAGTCTGGAGAGCGTACGGCGGAATTATTGGAACCAGCCCAGTGTCGCCGAGCAAAAATCGCGCACGGTGATGGAGGAAAGTCTGGAAAGCCTCGTGGACCAGCAGCTCATCCTGCACGACTACCAAACGTCCGGCTTGCAGTTTCCCGAAGCGGTGATCGAGGACGAAATCAAGCGCCGCATTCGTGAGCGGTATGGCGACCGGGCCAACTTGACCAAGGAATTGCAGGCCAAAGGTATGAATTTCGAAGAATACCGCAAACGCCTGCGCGAAGAATTCATCACCGCAGCGATGCGCCAGCGGAACGTCTCGACGGCGTTGATTATTTCCCCGGCCAAGATCGAACGGTATTACCGGGAAAACGTCACCAATTATGCGGTGGGTGATGAGGTTAAAATCCGCATGTTGGTCCGCAACGTGCCGGAGGCGGAGGCGGCGCCCGAGGTCCGGAATCTCATGCTCGAGATCATCCGGAAAATTGAAACCGGGGCTTCGTTCAGCGAGATGGCGGCGGTGTACTCGGAAGGTTCGCAGCGGGTGGAAGGCGGTGATTGGGGCTGGCGCGAGCGGTCCTTTCTCGAGAAAGGGCTTTCGGATATTGCGTTCAGCCTCGAACCGGGTCAACGCAGTGCGCTGATCGGCTATCGGCACGACAGCGACGACGATTATTCAGTGATCCAATACGACGCGAAGGGCAACACCCAGTGGGTGCGGCGGTATGGGCGCAGCGTTAAAGGCGCTAAAATGACGTTGTTGCACGAAACCAAGTTCGATCCTCCCAAGGCGGATGGAGGTTTGGAACCGCAGTATTATTATTTGATGAAGGTCGAAGACAAACGAACCGCCCACACTCAGAACTTGACCGAGGTGCAAGATGAAATTGAAAAGGAACTCCTCCGCAAAGAATCGGAGCGGTTGCGGAAGAAGTGGCTGAACCGGCTGCGGGCCAAATCGTTTGTGCGCTACTTCTGAGGGGTTGGGAACCATGCCCGTCCACGGAACTGTTGTTCTACCAACTTCGGGAGCCGCTCCTCTTTGAGTCAGGTTTTTATGGCCAAACTCTTTGCCATTGCTGCGGGTGACCCGACGGGCATCGGACCGGAAATTGCCTTGAAAGCCCTGGCCCAGGAATGGGACGCCGACGCCGACCGTTACGTGCTGATTGGCGATGAGCACCTCCTCTTGAATTTGAACCGGGCGCTCGGATTGAACCTGCCCATGCAGCGGGAGGAAGAAGCCACGGTGGCAGGACGACTGACAATTTGCTCTCCGGGCGCCGCCTTGCCGGATGTCGCGTCGCTGACGCCCGGGCATCCCACGGCAGCGCGGGCGGCGGTGACCTGGTTGCGAGAGGGTGCCCAGCGATGCCTGCGGCAGGATGCGGCGGCATTGGTAACGGCGCCCGTGAACAAAGCTGCCATTATCCGCAGTGGCCAACCGTTCGTGGGGCAAACGGAGTATCTGTCCGAATTGGCGGGAACGGATCAGACCATCATGATGCTGTTGGGAACCGACGCGCAGGGCCGCTGGCTTCGGGTGGCGCTCGCCACCACGCACGTGCCCATCAAGTTGCTGGCCGAACGGCTTGAACGGGACAAAGTCCAACTGGCCATTGAACTGGCTGCCCGCGCCTGCCGGCAACTGGGTTTGGAACGACAACGCATAGCGGTCTGTGGACTGAATCCCCATGCGGGGGAAAGCGGGGAATTAGGCACGGAAGAGCAAGCGCTCATTACGCCGGCCATTCGCCGGGCGCAGCGTCAGGGCTTGGACGTGGTCGGACCGCTGGCGGCCGATACGCTGTTCCACTACGCCTATCGGGGCGACTTCGACGCGGTGGTGGCGATGTACCACGACCAGGGCCTCGCTCCGTTGAAGATGGTGGCGTTCGATACGGGCGTGAACTGGACGCTGGGCTTGCCGTTCATCCGCACCTCACCGGATCACGGCACGGCCTACGATCGGGCGGGTAAAGGTGTCGCCAACCCGGCGAGCATGGTGTCCGCCCTGCGTCTGGCGAAACAATTGGCGCGCGGTCAATCCTAGGACGGGAGTCGCTGGACTACTGCCAGGTTCTCATTCTTGCTCTTACTCTTGCTCTTGCTTTTGCTCTTTTTGGGGAGGCTTAAAGATTAAGAGTAAGCGCAAGAGCAAGCGCATGAACAGTTGCACAATCAACCCTCACGTCCGCTGCGGCGAGTGTTGATGTGTCGCCAAGAGTGTCAGCTTGGGGCCTGAGCCCAGCGGATCGCATATTGAACCAGGTTGGCGCTGTCCCGCAGGCTGAGTTTCTGTTTGATGTTCTCGCGATGGGTTTGCACCGTTTTCGGACTCAAGTGCAGCGTCTCGGCGATTTGCGCGGTGCGGAGTCCCTGGCCGATCAAGGCAAAAATTTCAAACTCGCGATCAGTCAATTCCAGAATCGGGGAAGTCTTGTGGTGCCGCTGCTCGGGGGTGACCATGCGGTGCAGCAATTGATCGGTCATGGCGTCGCTCAGGTAGCTTTTTCCCTCCAGAACTTGCCGGATGGCGACCAGCAGTTTGCGCGGCGTCTCGTGTTTCATGATGTAGCCCCTGGCACCTGCCCGTAGCGCGCGTTCGGCATACACCGTTTCGTCATGCATCGAATGAACCAGGACCAGCAACTCGGGAAAACGGATCTTCAGATCCTTGATTAACTCGATTCCATTTTGGCCGGCCAGGGAAATATCGACCACCGCGAGGTCGGGCTTGGAACTCTCCGCGGCCGCGAGTGCCTCCCGGATGGTAGCGGCCTGCCCGCAAACCATCAGGTCCGGTTCGCGCTCCAACACCGAGGTCAAGCCTTCCCGCATGGTGGGGTGGTCATCAACCACCAGAATGCGGGCCTTCTTAGGTTGGGCACTGGTGGGTCTTTTCGAGGCCGCCCTTTTGGGAACTGCTTTATTGCTGGTCATGAGGTGGACTTTCCTGCGCGGGCGGTTCCGATGCGTAGCGAACAAGTTACCAAGACGCCCCCTCGCGGCGCGGCCTCCAGACGAACGGTGGCGCCGATGGTGGCGGCGCGGTATTGCATGGTCCGCCAGCCCATGCCTCCATGCGCTGGTGGGCGACGGGGCAGGCCCCGGCCATCATCCTGCACCGTTAGGGTCACCCGGTTTGCCCGGTGGGCCAAATGAATCCGGATGCATTTGGCTTGGGCGTGCCGGAGCGCGTTCTGCACGGCTTCCTGGGCGATCCGAAAGAGATGCACGGCCGTGGCGTTGTCTTGAATCCGCACCGGCTGGGGGCAGACAAAGCGGCACGCGACCGGGTAGATGTTGCTGACGCCGGCGGCCAATTCCCGCAACGCCGCCATGAGTCCATATTCATCGATGTCCACCGGCTGCAATCCGCGCGCCAGGTGTTGGGCCTGGGACAGGGCTTGATCGAGCAAGTGCGTGATACGGGCGGCATCGGCGGCTTCCGCCACACCACGTTGCGCCAATTGATCATGCAGGACCTGACTCAGGTAGGCGATGCCTCGCAAATGTTGGCTCAACCCGTCGTGCAGATCCTGGCCGAAGCGTCGCCGTTCCCGTTCGCTGATCTCCAGGACGGCCTCTTCCAATCGCTTGCGTTCGGTTATATCGAAGATCGTGCCGGCCGCGCCAATTCGGTTTCCCGCGCGGTCGATCAGCGGAGAAGAAGTCACCGACGCCCAGAACCGCTCGCCATTGCGGCGTTGGAGCCGCACTTCCACCCCATCGCGGGGCGTCGCACCCATGGTGATGAGATCATTCACCTGGCCAATCCGCTCCAGCTCCTCCGGGGGCCAAAACACATAAGGCGTTCGCGATCCCAGTAACTCGTGAGCGCTCCAGCCAAGCATCGTGCAAAGCGCCGGGTTCACATAGATCAATCGTCCGTCCAAATCGACCGCGGCAATCCCTGCTGGAATTGAGTTTTCGACGGCGGTGCGAAACGCGTGTTCGGTGCGCAACGCTTCTTCCGCTTGATGGCGCTCGGTTTGATCAAGAATCACGCCGTCGAAATAGAGCAGCTTGCCCTCCTCATCGCTGATGGGCGTGCCCCGCTCCAACAAACAGCGCACGGCTCCATCTGGATGCCGGATGCGGTATTCCAAAGTGAAGGGGCGTTTCAGCCGGGCAGCTTCTTTCAGCAACTTCCGCACGCGCGGACGGTCTTCGGGCAACATGATCGACTCGAGCGGACAGCATTTGCCGCGCGACAGGCTTTCCGCCGGGTAACCGATAATCGCTTCGGAAGCCTTGCTGAAAAACTTGATTTGTTTGCCTTCGCGGGCGAACACGCGAAAGACGATTCCGGGCAGGTTCTCCGTCAAGGTGCGGAAGGCCAGTTCCCGTTCTTGCAGAGCCTGGTTGGCCCGGTGGCTGTCGATCGATTGCGCCAGAATGTAGGCCGCCGCTTGTAGAAAATGGATGTCGTACGCGGTGAACTGGCGTCGTTGGGTGCAATGCGCACCCAGGATGCCAAAAGGTTGAGGGTGACCGCCAATGATGACACTAACGCCGCTGACCATGCCGTGTTGCCGCAGCAAGGGCGGACAACGGAAGCGTTTTTCGGAGCGGAAGTCGTCCACAATGACCGGTCCCGCCGACCAAAGCGTGTATCCCGCCTGAGATTCGTAACCGGAACTGACTTTGGCATGGCCGACCCGACCTGGTTTCCAGCCCACGCCGGCCCGCAACCGGAGCATTTTGCCATTGGGCTGAAGCTCCAATACTTTGCAGAACTCAACCTCCAGTGTTTCCGCGAGCAGAACCACGGCGCGGTCCAGCAGGTCGGAGAGGTTCTTGAACTCCTGGGCTTCCTGGCCCAAGCGCACCAGGGCGGCTTGTTGGTGGGAACGCTGGCGGAGCGCTTCTTCGACGCGTTTGCGGGCGGTGATGTCCTTGGAGTAACCGATCATTCCGGTCACCATCCCCTGGGCGTTTCGGAGCAGGGAAAGTGAAAGGTCGGCACAGAATGGTTCGCCGCACTTGCGCTGCATCCAGACTTCAACGTTGTGTTGGCCTCTAGCTTTGAGCGGCTGGATCACCTCATTTTGCAGATAGGCATGTTGCTCCGGCGAGTAAACGAACGAGATGTGCTGGCCCAGGACCTCATTTGCCGGGTAGCCGAACATCCGTTCCGCCCCGCCGTTCCAACTCGTTACGTGGCCGTCCAGATCGGTGGACACGACCGCGTCGTGAATCTGGCTGATGATTTGGGCTTGCTGACGCCAAGCCTCCTCCGCCGGCAACGTTTGGCTGGGGGAGACGATTCGTCCGTCGCCGTCCACGGCCATAATCTTATCGCCGGAAAAGTTGGGATATTGTGGCGCTGCCGACCGCGCGGACACGGCCGTCCGGGACGGCGGTCGTTTGCGATCCCCCTTCAGTTCAGTAAAAGGTTGGGCGGCCTTTTCCGATTTATGCAGAGCTTGGTTGTTTCGTTTCTGATTTGGACCTTCCATTCCGGACGTGCTCCCTTCTACGGGCCAAACCCGTCGGAAGAAATCTTGGGCAATTCTGCCCGCAGAAGCAATCGGGAATTCAGAGATTGCCTTGGGGGGAAGCGGCTCGCTCGGCGTTTGGCACCCGGCCTTGTGCGGCCCCAGGTCAGTTGCGGTTGGTTCCTGGGGTGGCTCCGTTTGGACCGGATCCATCGTCGGGTTGTGAGCTTTCGCGCCCATCGTCGAACGGAACGTGAATTTTAAGTGGTTCTTCGGGAAAGTCCCGAGGCGACTAGGATTTCTTGAAATCGCGGAGGTATTGAACCAAGGCTTTGATTTCCTCGTCGGAAAGCTTCTTGCCATAGGCCTTCATCTTCTTCCGGCCGTCTTTCTCGACACCGTCTTTGATTTTCATAACCGCCTCTGCATCCGTAAACGAAGCCTGCACCTTGGGATCGGTATAATCCACGGCGCCGAGCTTGGCTCCAATGCGGGTGGGTACGCCGTCTTTGCCATGACACTTGGCGCAGGTTTTATCCCAGGTTGCCTGGGCACTCTTCTCCGCGCCGAAACCAGCCGTTGCCCCGATGGTCGCGCAGGTGATGAATACGGTAAGGGGAATCCATTGTTGCATTTTCATATTTTGTATCTCTGGTTCTTGAGGCTCGTGCTTCGTGCCGCATGGCTCCCAACACGTTGGGCAGTTGTTTGGTCTTGCTCGTTCGTTCGCTCGTTATCAAGTTCAGTTGCGCGCGCAAGCGGTCGCCACGTGAACGCGTCATGCGCCCGTCCGGGCGAGGGCCGTCTTGCCCCACACCTGGATTTCCTACTCGTACGCTTCCGCCGACAGCAATGCGGTCTTCGTCCGCATTGGCATTAAGGGAGATTCTTAGAGCGGATAAGGATGTGCCAATTCGACGCCTTGGCTTTCCAACCCGGCGACAATCAACTGAGCGCCAAACTGAGATTGGATCCCTTAGCCGTGACTATTCAGTAGGACAGGCGTCCCGCCTGTCCCGAACGAGTGCAAACCAACAACTTGTATCACGGCGCCGTGAGTATTTCTATGTCACCAAACGGTGAGGATGCCTTCGGCTATTCGAGACAGGCGAGACGCCTATCCTACCACGCCGAACTGCCTCATCGCAGCACCAGCCACTGAATTGATACGGCTTACGACGTTGGACGATTAACAGTTCCCTCAAGGAGGTTGGCCTCCTGGGCGGTGAGGGCGAGGAACGTCTGCTCAAGCGGACCTTCCGCCCCACTTTGCCGCCGCAGTTCCTCACGCGTGCCCACCGCGATCAGCCGCCCGTGGTGCATGATCCCAATCCGGTCGGCCATTTCCTCGGCCACACTCAGTTGATGGGTGGACAGGAAGACCGTCATCCCCGCCAGGGATCGTTCCTTGAGCACGTCTTTGACCGTGCGGGCGTGATGGGGATCCAGACCGACCATTGGTTCGTCAATCACAAATACCTCGGGCTCGTGCAACAGGGCGGAGACGATGGCCACGCGCTGGCGGGTGCCATGGGACAAGCCGTCGATGGCCTTGTTGGCAAAGGGAACCAGATTGAACCGCTCGATCAACTCACGGCCGGCCGAGGCAATTCGCGGTTCGGGCATGCGAAACATTTGGCCCGTGAACCGCAGGAATTCCCACGCCGTCAATTTGTCATACAGAAACGGAAAATCCGGCACGTAGGCCAACCGTTTGCGGACTTCCAACGGTTCGGCCTGCACGTCGAAGCCGCCGACCCGTGCCGTGCCGGACGTGGGTTTGATCAGGCCGGTGAGGACCTTGATGGTGGTCGTTTTGCCGGCAGCGTTGGGGCCGAGCAGGGCGAAGAATTCACCCTGCGGAACCGTCAGCGACAGGTCGTTGACCGCCACCAGGTCGCCAAATTTCTTGGAGATGTTCAGCAGTTCGATCATGGCAGCGATTACTGAAGACCCATCAGCCCGTCATTATACAGCAGGATATGGGGTGGCAATTCGATCCGAATGATTTCGCCGACGGGGCTGATGAACAACCGGGCCCGGTATTTGCCGAGCAACCGCACGTCCACGCGATAGACCCGCAGGCGCGCATTGCGGAACTGCAACCAATCGTTGCGCGTTTCCCATTCGAGCCCGAGCGTGGCCAGCGAAACCTGGCCCATCCCAAACGGCAGGCCCATCGTGGCCAGCACGCCCGGGGGCAGGGGCAATCCCACGTCGTTCACCAGACTTTCCAGATGCCGTGGGTCGGACAACCGGTAGTCGCGATTTACCGGTTGGCCGTCGCCGTCATGGCGGAAGTGCAACGTTTGCTGGGCGGGATTCACGCGGAGTTCCCAAACTTCCGGACGGACCCGCATCACGGCGACGAATTCTTCGAGGGCTTGATTGGTGTTCAAGCGCAGGTGCAGACTGAACTTCAAACGGCGCTCTTCGCCCAGGGACAAGTTTCCGTCCACGTCCAGCGTGTAACCCGTCAAGCGTTTGACCATGCCTTCCGGCGACCGTTCATCGGTGAGGCTTGGGCCGGTCGCGGCGGATTGGCTCACATTGGGCGCCCAAGTGCAATAGCCAATGGAAGCGTCTCGATAGGCGATGGCCAGCCGGGAGTTTTCCGGAGCCGTGAGCAGCTTGCGCCAGACGACTTCCGCCGGTACTGGGGTGGTGAAATGCCCTTGCGGGCTGAATTCCGAGCGCCACAAGAGCACGTTCATCGCGAGGAAGAACAGCGTCACGAAGGAGAAGAAAATGCGAAATCGCATGCCGGAGCTAAGGAATATTCACCGACTGCCCGACGAGCATGTGCCGGGGATCCAATCCCGGATTGGCGGCCCGCAACGCGGAGAGCGAAACCCGATAGCGTCGCGACAACGCCATGAGGGTTTCGCCTTTCTTGATGCGATGGATCTTCTTCGTACCGGGGGCGGAGGCAGCTTCGTCAGTCGATGAACGTGACTCGTTGCGATTCGACCGCGTCCGATGGTTCGCACTGGCGCGTTCCGAGTCAGGATCGTGGTTACGGGTGGTGGACGCTCCATCCGTTTGCCGGGGCGCATAAGTTTGCTGGAGCCGGACGCTGTTGCGTTTCCACCAGTCGGCCCAGCCTTCCAGGTATTGCCGCAACTGTTGGTTCTCTTTGCGGAGCCGCTCGATCTCGCGCATGGCCGTCGGATTCAACGTGGCCAGGGTATCGTCCTTGAGCATTTCCAATTTGCAGCCCGGAATGCGTTGCCGGGCGTTTTGCGCGGGATAGGCGTTGTGCGGGCGCAACTTGAGCACCTTGCTGTAGTGGTAAATGGCGGCCGGGTAGTCATTCTCGTGCTGCTCGTACAGCACCCCCAATTCGTAATGCGCCAGCGCGGATCGCGGATTGACTTCCAACGCTTTTTCGAAGGCCTCGATGGCGCCTTTGTAATCACGCGCCGCCGCGCGATCTTTGCCCGCCACAAAATACGGGTTCTTTTCCTCGTCCTGGGTGCTGGCAGTGGGAAAACACCCGCCCAGGAAGAGGCTCATCGCCAGCAAGGCGGCGCCGAACCACGATTTAAAAACCATGGCAAAACCCTAAACAAACCGGAGGCACCGTGCAATGATGGGTTGCGGAAAAGAGCGTTTGAAGCCCAAAATCAAAAGGCCGATATCCGAACGGAAGCCGAAATCCTAACTTGGCGTAGCCAGCACCAAAAACTCCAATTCGCGTTAAAATATTTGCGAAACGATTACTGCTGGATGGAGCGGTTCCGGTGATGGGGAACAACCGGGACGGCTATCGTGCATCGCATTCACCTCCCGTCCGGGAAGTTAGCCACCACTTCGCACTGGCGGCTTCGGATGGGTGGAAAGAGCGGCGGACGACAGCAGACTGCGGATTTCAGCGGCGGTCAACACGCGCCATTTGCCGGGCGGCAACTCGCCCAGCTTGATCGGGCCAATGCGAATTCGGCGCAAGGCCTCCACCGTCAGGCCCAGCGCGGTGAACATCCGGCGGACTTCACGATACTTGCCCTCCCGGAGCATCAGTTCGACGACGCTGTGGGTATTGTTGGCTTCCAACAAGCGCGTCTGCTCGGCCTTCAGAAAATCTCCCTGGTCACGGAGGCCCCGGGTCAACGGCTGCAGGACAGCCGCTTCCACCCGGCCGGCCACAACCGCGACATAGGTCTTGTGCATGCCATAGCGGGGATGCGTCAGGCGCAGACAGAATTCACCATCATTGGTGAGTAAGAGCAATCCCTCGGTGTCGCGATCCAACCGGCCAACGGGATACAAGTCCGACCATTCCTCTGGCAGCAGCTTGAAGACGGTGCGCCGTCCTTCCGGGTCGCGGCGCGTGCAAATGTAGCCGCGGGGTTTGTGGAGTGCCACATACAGCCGGCGTTTGGCCCGGACCGGATCGCCATTGACGGCCACCCGGTCATGTTCGGGATCGACTTGGGAGCCCAAGGCCGTGACGGCGTGGCCATTGACAGTTACGCGCCCCTCGACAATCAGACGTTCGCTCGCGCGGCGCGAGGCCACGCCGGCTTGAGCCAAGTATTTTTGCAGACGCATGGTTGCCATAGTCTTGTCGCTCTCCGCGGGTTGATCCGCCGCTAAAGTGTGCGCACCCGGATCTCCTTGAAACGCATCCGCAGTTCGTCACCGGTGTGCAGTTGCAGGGCGAAATGGCCCACGCGACCGACGTTGTGTTTGACGTGCGCGGCATTGTCCAGCACCCCCTGGCCGTTCCAATCGGTCATAACCACGCCGTTGAGGAGCGTCTTGATGTGGGTTCCCTGGCAGACGAGCGTGAGTTCATTCCATCCGTCGCCGTCTTCGGCATACTTGAACACGTAGTGCGCCGGCTTGAATCGGGGCTCCATCGCCGAGTTTTTGAGGCTGGGAGAAATCCACCGGCGTTCTTCGCGCGTCTCGTCGTAGATGAGCCCGGTGCGCCAGGACATGGGCGGCGGCGGATGGATGTCCACCTGCGGACCGTCCAACCAGCCGCCATTGGCGGTCGGATCAAACCGGCTGCGGAATTGCAAGCCGCTGTTGCCGGGGCAATCCTTGTAAGCTTGGAATTTAAGCTGCAACTCGAAGTCGCCGAACTCCGCGTCGCTCAGCAGCCAGACATAGTTGTGGTTTTTACGCCCCATCGAATCGCAAAGGATTGTGCCCTGGTCCACCTTCCAAAAAGATTTGCCCAGGTCCTGGGGTTGGCATTTGACGGTCCACCCGGAAAGATCGTGGCCGTTGAATAGTGGCGTCCACTGGTCCGGCGGCGTTTCAGCGAAGGCCGTCACCGCGAGCGACAAACTGGCAAACAAGCGCAACGAGTAACGGAATGGTGGGCGAGGTGACTTCATGAGTGTTTCGTTTTTTCGGTGAAGTTAGCGTCAGTGGTGGCATCGCGTAAAGTGAACTCTGCGGCTGATGGTTGCTCAACCCCGAGTCAGCATGGTAGGGCAAGACTCCGTCGAGCCCTGACTTCCCCGGGGTGCGTTCGCCAATGGAATGCCAAGCAAAGGGAGATCTTTGATGTTCGAATACTGATGACTTTCCGCGTTAACCCCGCCGGGGCGATTGAAACGATGCGAGAAAGTCAGGACTCGACGGAGTCTCGTCCCACCGGGGCGCTGCCTTGCGCTGCCTTGAATACGCCTCCCCACGATGCCGTCAGACCAGCAGAATCAACAACGCAATTCGGAGGACATGATGATGATGCGGATTTGCTATGCGGTTATGATGGTGGCGATCTTCGCCGGCAGCACTTGGGCGGCTGAGCGCCCCACGTTCAATGATAAAGATTTCCAGGAACAAATCCGTTCCCTGAAAAACGAGCACCGGGCTGAGGAACGACAGCGTCGCGCCCACGGCATGATTCCGGGCCATCGGTTTTCCAGCCAACAAGTCAAGGCCATCGCGGCGCAGTTGAAGGATGACGCGGCGCGTCTCGATTTTGCCACGGCAGCCTATCCGCTTACGGTGGATCCGGAGAATTTCTATGACGTGTACGATGCGTTCACCACGTTTTCTCACGTCATGCGGCTGCACGACCGCATTCAGTCCCGGCACCGACCGGCTACGGCTCCGGTGGTAATGGTGCCGCGGGTCATTTCGGATGACGATATGAAGGACATCCTTGGCGCGATTCGGAAGGAGTCCTTCGACAACACTAAAATGCAACTGGCCCGGCAGATCGTGGGCAGCAGTCGAGGCAATTTCCTGTCACGCCAAATCAAGGAGCTCTGCGCTTGTTTTTCGTTCGACAACGCCCGGTTGGAATTCGCCAAGTTCGCCTACGACTACACGCTCGACCAGGAGAAGTATTTTCTGGTGAACGACGCCTTCAGCTTCACCAGCAACAAAGAAGTCTTGTCGCGCTACGTCGAGTCCCGGAAACAGGACCCGCCGGCTGGCCGCCGACGTTGATGAGCTAGGAACGCGTAAAAAAACTGGGCACGCGAGGAGGGAATCTCTTCCTTCTCCTTGCACATGACCTTGGTCATTGTTCGCTACGGTTTGGACACCAAACGGAAAAACCGTGGCGGTCCTGAGAGCGGAACGATCAGCGATTGACTGCCACCCGCAAACGCTGCCGCACCCGATACGGGGCTCCAGTCCTCGGCCGACAGACTGCTGGCGGATTGGAGGACGACATTGGAGGCTTCGGCCCGCCATTCAACCAATGCGGTTTCTCCCAGCCGGCGAATCTGCAACCGGGGCGACGACGCGAGCAAGACCGGCACCTCAAACGTCTCCTCGTTCCTGAGTAACTTGGCCTCCTGGGCGTCGTAAATGGTGGCCCATCGTGCCGCCGACGCCGAGGTGGAAGGGTGACTGGCTTTCACCAACAGCAAATGATCGTAGTTGTTGAAGCCGGCGTCCCAGGCGAATTGCACCCGGCCAGCCGGGTCGGTGCGCTGATCAACGATCAATTCACTTTCGTAGGGCGGGAAACTTCGAACCTTCCATACCTTGACAAGGGCGCCGGCCAGCGGGGTCCCGGTCACGGTGTCAGCCACCAGCACTCGAGTTCGACTGAGCTCGGGCAATGTGCTGTTCAGCGACCACCGCACGCGCGCATTGATCACTGCCGCCGTGACGTCCGCGAAACGCACCTGGGTCATCAGGTTCGAATAGGTCGAGGCCGTTTGAAAAAGGGTGAGCGGATCAGCGAGATAATCGGCGTGCATTGACCAAAACGGATCGTCGGGTTGCCTGAAGTCAATCGAGACTTGCGGCAAGTCCGGCGTGGGATCATTCACTGTGAGCAGGTTGTAATACTCCCCGACTCCGGCCCCGAAGATATGTTCGATCTCGTGGATCAAATGGTGCAACTGGCGGCAATACTCCAGCAGTCCGTCCGAACTCGCTTGGTTTTTCAGTGCCGATCGGTCATGTACCGCATCCCAATGGAGGTCTGCCGCCACGCCGGCGCAACTGTCATCGAACGCCATGAATCCACCGTAGCTGGTGAAGCCCGGCAGACTGGATGGCAGCACGTGCGCCCAGATTTCATAGTTCGGATCGGAACAATTCCCGGCATGGCCGCTGTAAGGAAGTCCGGCGGTGATCGTCACGTCCGCGGTGGGATCGAACGTAAAACGCCGGATGGTTTGTTTGGCGAAAATAGTATTCAGATCCTCGACATACAACGCGAGCCGGCGCTGCAATTCACCGGGGGAAAGCCCGTTCGCCAGGTCGGGGTGCAGGAAGAATCGGAAGCGATGCCATTGGAGATGCTCTTGCGCCACCGCTTCCTGAAAAAGCAGCATGCTCAAGATTATCACAATCCATGTTCGCGCTATCTTCACCGTTTGGACCCGCAAGCGGAGCCTTCTTGTAGGCGGAGAATGGAAGCCGGTGCAAGCGCAAAACGGCGAAACTACGATGTGACGGTGTGCTGACGAAAGGCCACTCGACATTCCGACTTAGAGCCTGTTTTAAAATTCGGCGTGGTCCTGTTTTCGCGGAAAAGGCCGGCTGGCGGCGTTGCGAACGCGCATACAGACCGCTGCGGTCGTATGCGAGTTCGTAGCGCGTCGCCAGCCGGCCTTTTCCGCGAAAACCCGAAGGGCGGCGGGTCTTTTGAACGCGGGCTTCGTTGGCTCGATCCTTACAGCCCGCTGCGGGGATGCGCGGACCTCGCCGCCTCGCCCGCGTCCAAAATCCCTCGCCGCAGGACCTCGCCCAATTTTAAAACAGGCTCTTAGCTGTGACTATGCAATGGCGTATCGGGAGCGCGCTCGCCTCGGGCGTTGCCCACCGGTGCCCTCGCCGGTTGGCCCGGTGCCTGAGTGGTCACTGAATCGTGAGCCACCTGGGGGGCGGAAGTGGTTGGCGAGGCGCCAACCACGGCGCCCGAGGCGGGCGCGCTCTCCCTGTTCAAACTGAATCGTTACGGGTTTGCGGCGATAATCGCGGTGCGCAACACTGCGTATGCCAGCTTGTAGCGAATTCGGTGGAAGAATTGGATTGTCATTTTCCCGGCAGGTCGAATAGTGTCTTCCACCCTGAGTTCATGAGCCGCGACAATCTGTTGATCTTTGCCGACAGTGAACGCGACGCCAACATGCTTTATGCCGTAGGCATGTTCGTGCCGGATCCCTTCATCTATCTGTCTGTCCAGGGCAAAGGCCACTTGGTGTTGAATGACCTCGAAATGGACCGGGGCCGCCAGGGCGCCCGTCATTGCCGGGTGGTTTCCTTGAACCAATGCTTGCGCACCCTGCGCAACGACGGCGTGGAAAATCCAACCCTGGCGCACGTCATTCACTGGCTGCTCAAAAGCCGGCGACTGAAGAAGGTCTTCGTGCCGGATAATTTCCCGCTGGCGCTGGCGCGGGAACTGCGCCGACTCAACGTCCGTTTGAAACTCAGAAACCACCCGTTTTTTCCGGAGCGCGCCGTCAAGTCCGCCGAGGAATTGAAAAAGATCAGCGCCGCGTTGATGATGGCGGAAGTGGGGCTGGCGGAAGGCATTCAGGCGGTGAAGAATTCGAAGGTCGGCAAGAACCGACGCTTGCTTTACCACAGTGTGCCACTGACCTCCGAAAAATTGCGGGGCATCATCGACACGGCCATCATCCAGGTGGGCGGTCTGCCGGCACACACCATTGTCGCCGGCGGTCGGCAGGCTTGCGACCCGCACGAGGAAGGCCATGGGGCTTTGCGCGCCAACGAACCGATTGTGCTGGATGTGTTTCCCCGTTCCCAGCGGACCGGCTATTTCGGCGACATCTCCCGTACCGTCATCAAAGGTCGCGCGACCGAAGCGCTGCGCCGCATGTATCACACGGTCGAACGCGCCCAGGAAGTGGCCTTTCAACAGCTCCACGAAAAAGTGGCCGGCCAGGCAGTGCATCGTAGGGTCCAGGAGTTCTTCAAAAAAGAAGGTTATCCCACCCGCAAGCGGAACGGCCGAATGCAGGGATTCTTCCACGGCACCGGGCACGGAGTGGGTCTGGACATCCATGAGCCACCGCATCTCGGGGCCAATTCACCGGATGTGCTGCGAGTCGGGCATGTGGTTACGGTGGAACCTGGGCTTTACTATACGGAATTGGGCGGTGTCCGCTTGGAAGATATGGCGTGGCTGACACCCAAAGGCGTGCGGAACCTCACGAAATTTGAAAAGACCTTCGAGGTCTGACGCGGATTTTTTGCACCCCGATCACAGGATCGACAAGCGGTAGCCGCCAGTAATAGCTGCCAAATCAAAGAGGCCAACCCCATGATCCTCGCGCGTATTCCGCTTCCTTACATCTACAGCTACGACGAGTGCGAAACATCCAATCCAAGCGGCCATGCCGGCGAAAATTCTGGCACACCCAAGGCCATTGTGGCACACGCTGACCGCCGGGCAAGATTTGCAACCCATTCAAACTCAACTATCATGTCTCCGGCATGCCGCCCGCTTAAGCGAAGAGTCGAGATCGCGTTGCGGAACGTGGTTTTGGCCCAAATGCGGCCAAGCACAATGTTGATGACACAGAGATTATGATATTTGGAGAATATTGGTTTTGGTTTGTTATTCCCGGCTTGATTCTGGGTCTGGCCGCCCAATTCAAGTTGATGTCCACGTACAAGCATTACGTGCGTGTCCCGACAGAAAGTGGGATTAGCGGCGCGGAAGCGGCACGGGAAATTCTGGATCGTGCCGGATTGCACAATGTGCCCGTTAATGAGATACGGGGGCAACTGACGGATCATTACGACCCGATCAAGAAGGCCCTGTTCCTTTCGTCGGAGAACTTTCATGGACGTTCGTTGGCTGCGGTTGGCGTTTCGGCGCACGAAGCCGGGACATGCCTTGCAGCACAAGGCGGCGTACGCGCCATTGAACTGGCGCATGGCGATGGTGCCGATCACGCAATTCGCCAGTTTTGCCTGGTCGGGGATTCTGCTGCTCGGTTTGTTTACCGGGATGTTTTACCAATTCCTGGGTATTGGGGTGGCCATCTTTGCCGTATTGACGGTGTTTCAACTGATCACCCTGCCCGTCGAGTTCAACGCCAGCAGCCGGGCCAAACAACAACTGGTGCGCCTGGGATTGGTGTCTGGACGAGAATCACGCGGGGTCAGCAAAGTGCTCAATGCCGCAGCCATGACTTATGTGGCCGCGATGGTGACCACGATCCTGCAGTTGCTGTATTTGATTCTGCTCTCGCGAAATCGGTGATCCGTCAGCAGAGCGTTGTCGAAGCCGCCGGCCTTCGCTACGTTGTCGGTGAATGAATTCTGTCACGTGGCGTTGGCTTTTTCGAACACCGGTTGGTTGCTGTCGAGTTAGTTTGATCGGCGTCTGGCTGCTGGTGGTATTGGCCGGCGAAGCACCCGGCGCCGTCCCTCAGGTGGTCATTATCACTCCGCACGTCGAAGCCATTCGCGTGGAGTTCGGACGCGGATTTGCCGACTGGCACCAGCGGTACTTCGGAAAACCGGCCCATGTCGAATGGCGCTACCTCGGCGGCACCTCGGATTCGCTGCGGTTCGTGCGGTCGGAATTCAAATCCAAACCCGCCGGCATCGGCATCGATTGTTTTTTTGGCGGTGGCCAGGAACCGTTCCTCATTTTGGCGGAAGACGAACTGGCGCTGCGTTACCAGCCGCCGCCGGAAATCATCGACGGCATTCCGCAGAACATCAACGGCGTGGATGTTTATGATCCCAATTACACGTGGTTTGGGACGGTGATTTCGAGCTTCGGTATCTTGCAGAACGTCCGGGTGCAAGCCGTCATGCAGTTGCCGTTTGTTCATCGTTGGAGCGAGCTGACGCAACCGGCCCTCGCGGGATGGGTGGGCGCCGGCGATCCTCGCCGCAGTGGCACCATGGCGGTCATGTTCGAGGCCTTCCTCCAGTATTACGGTTGGGAACGCGGTTGGCAGGTATTGACGCAAATTGCCGGTAACGTGCGTCAGTTTGACCGCGCCTCCAGCACCACCGCCAAAGACGTGACCCTGGGAGAAACGGCGTACGGTTTCGCCATCGATTTCTATGGGATCAGTCAGGTGGCTTACGCCGGGCGGACCAATTTGACGTTTGCCCTCGCCCAGGATTTCACGGCGCTGAATCCGGATTGCATTGCCATTCTCAAGGGCGCGCCGAATTTGAAAACGGCCCAGCGGTTCGTGAATTTCGTATTATCGGAGGAAGGACAAAAGCTTTGGTTCCTGCCGCAGGGACATCCGGAAGGACCGAAGACCCATTCGATCGAACGAATGCCGGTGCGTCCCGATCTTTACCAACGCTATCGCACCGAGAGCAACATCGAGTTCTCGCCTTTCGACTTGAAGCAGACGTTCCGTTACAACGCCGAGTTGAGCAAGGCGCGTCGCAGCGTGGTGGCGGACTTGGTGGGAGCGTTGTTCGTGGATACTCACACGGAACTGCAAGCCGCCTGGCGCCGTCTGATTCAACGCCAACTTCCGGAAGCTGACTTGGTCGAATTCGGCCGGGTGCCGGTGACTGAGAAAGAAGCCCTGACCCTGGCCACCGGCGCGTGGAAAGACCCTGCGCTGCGCAACGCGAAACGAATCGAATGGCAGAGTGGGGCGCAGGATAAATACCGCAAACTGGCAGCGCCGTGAACGCCAGCTCGGGGCTTCCCGGCTCATTTTGCTTTGCTCGGCGTGGGGAATGCCGTTTGATCGGGCGCGGCAATGCGCGTGCAAATCCAAAACCTGACCAAGAAATTCGGCGACACCACGGCGCTTCAGAATGTCTCGGTCGAAATCCAATCCCAGGAACTGTTCTTTCTGCTGGGCCCGTCTGGGTGCGGGAAAACCACGCTCCTACGGTTGATCGCTGGTTTTTATCAACCGGAGGCGGGCCAAATTCTTTTTGGCGACAAGCCCATGGCGGGGGTGCCACCGCATCGGCGGAACACGGGCATGGTGTTTCAAAATTACGCGCTTTGGCCCCATCTGACTGTGGCGGAGAATGTCGCCTACGGTTTGGAAGCGCGGGCGGTACCGGAAGCGGAGCGTAAACAGCGCGTGGCCGAGGCGTTGGCGATTGTCCAGATGGATTCTTATGCTGGTCGGACGCCCAATCAGCTTTCCGGCGGACAGCAACAACGCGTGGCCTTGGCCCGGGCGCTGGTGATCAAACCGGATGTCCTGTTGTTGGACGAGCCGTTGTCCAACCTCGACGCCAAACTGCGTCTGGAAATGCGGGAGGAAATTCGCCGTATTCACGCGCAAACTCGGATTACCACCATCTACGTGACGCACGATCAAAAGGAAGCCCTGAGCCTGGCTGATCGAATGGCCGTCCTGCGGGATGGGGTGGTGGAACAAGTGGGCGATCCCCGGACCATTTACCGAACGCCGGCCAACCACTTCGTGGCCGACTTTATTGGCGAAACCAATTGGTTGAATGCGGAGGTGTTGACGGGAACGCCGGGTGAATTGCGCCTGCAAACCGAATTGGGAATTTTCCAAGCCGCTGCCAGGCCGGAACTGACGACTGGGACCAAAGTCCGGGCCGGATTTCGGCCGGAAGCGGTGGTCATTGGATCGGCCAACGTGAATTGTTTTCAGACCACCATTGTGCAGGTGAGTTACCTGGGCGAGATCGAGCAATACGTTCTGGAAGTGGCGCCGGGAAAAACGATCAAGGCGTTCGAGCAGAATCCGCTCGAGATTCGGCGGGTGGGCACGGTCTTCACCGTCCACGTGCGGCCGCAAGATTTACTGGTACTGCCGCGACGTTAGGCATTTAACTTGCGTTTAACCATTGATTCGCGTCGGCGAGAAACCGATAGGATGGATGAAGTCGGTCGCCAGCAAGTCCTGGAGCGTTTGCTCACGGATTTAATTTGCTTGCGCATCAATGCCGGCGACGCCTAGGTACTGGGAAACAAAATATGGTCGTGCGAAAAAAGAAGACGGGGAAAGTTAAAGTCAAGGCGGCGGCGCGCAACACCGCGCGTTCGGGACCGGCTTCTTCGCGCCGTAAAGACCCCGCCAAGAGCAAGCAGACGGTGCCGGCGGTGGAGGTATTCCCGGAACCGATGGCCCCAAAGAAAAAGCCCTCGGCGTCTTCCGAAACGGAGCATTACACCCTGCCGCCCGAGCGGACCCGGGCGTATGATGCCGACACGGCCATCAAGCTGTATCTGCGAGAAATCGGCCAGGTGCGGTTGCTGACTCCCGAAGAAGAAATCGAACTGGCGGCGCGCATCAAGAAGGGCGACAAGCGCGCTCGCGAACAGATGATCAAGGCCAACCTGCGCCTGGTCGTCAAGATCGCCCACGATTACGAGGGCTTCGGATTGCCGCTGCTGGATTTGATCAGCGAGGGCAACATCGGACTGATGAAAGCCGTCGAACGGTTTGATCCGTCCAAAGGCGGCAAACTCTCCACTTACGGTTCGTGGTGGATCAAGCAGTCCATCAAACGCGCCCTCGCCAACCAGTCCAAAACCATCCGCTTGCCGGTGCATCTGGTGGACAAAATCTCGAAGATGCGGCGCATCGCGATGCGCTTGCAGGAGGAATTTGGCCGCGAACCGACTGACGAGGAATTGGCTGAAGAATTGGGGATGACGTCCACCCGGGTGGCCGCAGATGCGGACGGCGGCAATTCGCCCGGCCTCGCTCGATGCGCCCATCGGCGACGAAGACTCGAACAACTTCTCCGAAATCGTCCAGGACGAAAGCGCCGAAACGCCCTACGAGCAGCTCGAGGACAAAACTGTCACGAACATGCTGCAGGAAATGGTCACGACCCTCGACCCTCGCGAAGCCACCATTCTGCGGTATCGATTCGGTCTGGACGGCGGGACGGAGAAGACCCTCGAGGAAGTGGGCGAGAAATTTGGCGTGACGCGCGAGCGGGTGCGGCAGATTCAGAACATTGCGCTCAACAAGCTCCGCAAAATGATCGAAAAACTCGAAGCCGTTCAAAAGTAACTCTCTCCCGATTGATGCACCCGACTGCCCCGACCACCGCCGAAATCCAAGACGGGATTCGCAACGTTCCCGATTTTCCGCAACCCGGCATTCAATTCAAAGACATCACCCCCGTCCTGGCGGACCCGCGCCTGTTTGCCGGCAGCATCGACTTGCTGGCGGGTGATTTCCAGCCCGGACAGGTGGATGCGGTGGTGGGCATTGATGCGCGCGGTTTTATTTTTGCCGCCGGCGTGGCGCTGAAATTGGAGGCGGGTTTTGTGCCGGTGCGCAAACAGGGCAAATTACCCTACCAGACGTTCGAGCAAAGCTACGCCTTGGAATATGGAGAGAACACCATCGCCATTCATGTGGATGCCTTCAAACCCGGCAGCCGGGTGTTGCTGATTGACGATCTGCTGGCCACCGGCGGAACCGCCCGGGCGGCGGCGCAGTTGGTCGAAAAAGCCGGGGGCAAAATCCTGGGCGTGAACTTCCTCATCGAACTGGCCTTTCTCCAAGGGCGGGAGAAATTGAAAGCCTATCCGCTGCGATCGCTGGTGGTTTTTTAGGCACCGTCGTTCGGACCATGGCCCAAACGGGTTTGCCTACGCCCGTTCAAGGGTGCGCCCACAAGTCCGCCCTGGCAGGCCGGCATGGGCTAACCCCGCAATGCTTTTGTCATTCCGCCTCTGTCTCGAGCAAGGGCGGGATCAAATTATCGGCAACTTCGGTCGTCCTCAATTTTCGCCTGGCGTGATCAGATTCGGTCTCCGGCCTGAGTGGTGGTTGGTTCTCGAATTTGTTTTGTCACGTGTAATCGCCAGAGTTAGAATTCCACGCAATGACATCAATCCGCCTGTTCATAATGAATTCGCCTCTGGTTTCCTCAACTGTACTCACTTCGCTGCTGCTGGGCACCACGCTCCAGGCCGGCGAGGTCAATGTCGCATCCAACTGGAAAGTCGGCACCCCCATTGTCACTTACTGGTGCGGGCCTTCGCTTGACGACCGGGCGGCACAACAGATGGCCGAAGGTGGTTTCAACCTCGTCTGGTGCGGCGAAGGCCAGCTTGCGGTCGCTCACCAGCACGGCCTGCGGGCGCTGCTTACGGACGAGCTGCTCTCACCCGCGTCACTCGACAATCCCGCGCAACTCGAAAAGCTCGACGCCCTCATTGACCGCGTTCGCCAGCATCCGGCGTTGTATGCCTATTACCTCCTCGACGAGCCGAGCGCCGCGCAGTTTCCCGCGCTGGGCCGGCTGGTGGCGCACCTGCGCGAACGCGACCCCGCGCACCTGGCCTACATCAACTTGTTCCCCACCTATGCGAACAACCAGCAACTGGGCACCCAGGGCGACACGGCGACAGCTTATCAAAAATATCTACAGCAATACGTCGAGATCGTGAAGCCCGCGCTCATCAGCTACGACCACTATCAATTCCGGATCAAGGACGACAGCCAGCAGTATTTCCTCAACCTGTCGCTGATTCGCCGCGCGGCGCAGGACGCGGGCGTGCCGTTTCTCAACATTGTCCAGGCTTGCACCTGGGCACCGGATTCGATGCGCGTGCCCAATCCGGACGAACTGCGTTACCTGGTCTCCACCACCGCCGCCTATGGCGCGCAGGGAATCAGTTACTACGTTTATGCGTGTGCCAATCACAAGGGCAGCATCGTTGGTCTGGACGGAACGCCCGGACCGCTTTACCAGGCGCTCAAATCGTAAGATCCTGAATTCGTCGCCCTGGCGAAGGAACTGCAACCATTGCCCTCGCTCGCGGTCTTTCACACGTCAATGCAGGAGTCTGGCTGTCAACCGCTGCCGGCCGGCGCCCCGTTTCGGGTGGCAGCCTCGGCGCCACCGCTCAAGCCGCGTGGTTTGTTGCTCGGCTACTTTGGCGCGCAGGGTAAACCGACGCATGTGGTGGTCGTGAACCTGGATTACACGACCGAAATCAACACGGCACTGGCGGGGCCAACTAACCTGGAATCATTCGATGCCGCCAACGCCAAATGGAGCCCGGTGGGCAAATCAGAAATGGCGTTGCACCTGTTACCGGGGGGCTGTCGGTTGGTGCGAGTGGCTCAATAAGCAGACGGTTGCCAGTGCGCAAGCACCGTCCATCAGTTGCCCCAGCCAATCATTCAACCAGCCGCACACGGTAGAAGCGTTGACCGCTTGGAGATACTTGCTCCGTTGCTTGCGCGGTGAGGTCTGTCGCTGTAACGTCGCCACCTGCCGCGGTCCACGCCGGTTGAGCAAGATCGACGGTGTATTCCACTCGATAAACCCGGCCCGGTGCAGCATCCCAACGAAGCGATACTAGGCCACCAGCCGCAACGGTGATTCGCACCGCCGGTGGCGTTTGGTTGGTATCCATCGGCAAGCCTTGTTGGTCGGGCACATATTGGATTTGATCCACCCAGCCCCGGTCCAAGCCGGCGGTGATTTGATCGTTTTTCGAGTAACGCCATTTGAGCAATTGCACGCCGGCGGGCACGGGAAACGTTTGGAATTCCCAGTCCACTTCGCCGGAAATGCGAATCTGTTCGGTGCTACCGACGTAGAATCGCAATTGATCCTTGTCGGGTTCGCTGGACACTCGCCACCAAAAACTCACGGTGCCCGGCCCCATGATAAACGTTTCCAACCGCGTGTTCTCGCCCGGACCAATCACCCCGCTGCGAGCGGCATCCATCCCGTCATGCATCACGTCGGTTTCCGCGATCCACGAAGCAAATCCGGCCATCTGCCAGTGGATGGACGGCGCATCCACCGCTTCGCCCAGCGTGAGCAATGTGAGTTGCGCTGCCGGGCTGGTTACGCTGCCAACCTCGTTACTGATCAGCACCGAATAGGTGCCGGCCTGAAAAGGTTGGACATTGACCAGCACCAACCTCGCGGTAGTGGCGCCACTCACGTTCGTGCCATCCACCAAATTCGTGCCGTCGAATTGCCAATGGAAACTCAACGGGGCGGAACCCGTGACGCCAACGTCGAAATTCACGGTGTCGCCTTCGCCCGCGATCTGCGTTACCGGCGGGCTGGTGATTTCCGGCGCGACTGGATTGCCGGTGAAGAAGAATTGGATCTGGTCCACCCACGCACGGTCCTGGCCGCCGGTGGTGCGGTTGTTCTTCGAATAGCGCCACTTCAACAATTGATCGCCTACCGGTACTTCATACGTTCGATATTCCCAGTCCACCTCGCCGGAAATGCGCACCTGTTCAACGTCGCCGATGTAAAAACGCAATTGATCGTTGTCCGGCTCACTGGAGACCTTCCACCAAAAGCTCACCGTGCCGGGGCCGGTAACGTGCGTTTCCAGCCGCGTGTTTTGGCCATCGACAATCGCCCCGCTGCGGGCGGCATCCTCGCCGTCGTGGGAAACCGTCGGTTGCCCCACCCAGGACGCATCGCCCGCGCCGGCCCACTCCCATCCCGGCGTATCCACCGCTTCGGCCAAGGGCAGGAGGCGAATGACGGTCAACCGCACATCCGCACTGAGGACGCTGCCCACGGCGTTGACGACTTGAACCGAATAGAGGCCCGCATCGGCGGCTTGCACATTGGCAAGCCGCAGGGTGGGCGTGTGGCTGCCGCTGACCGAGCCAACGTCACCGAGCGTGAGGCCGTTGCGCCGCCAAAGGTAGTTCAAGGGCGGTGTGCCGTTCGCTTGCACGCTGAAGGTGACCGTCGCGCCTTCGTCCACGGTCGTGTTTTGCGGCTGACCGGTGATCGCCGGAAGCTGCGGCGCGAATTGCACCTCGTCCACCCAGGCACGGTCCTGCCCGGCGGTGCGACTGCCATTCTTCGAATAGCGCCATTGGACCGTATGGCTGCCGGCGGGAATGTTAAACGTCCGTGGCACCCAATCCACTTCGCCGGAAATTTCGGTTGGGCTCGAACCATCGAGGTAGAAACGCAACCGGTCGTTGTTCGGTTCCGAAGAAACTTTCCACCACCAACTGAGAGTTCCCGGTCCCACTACCGTCGCTTGAAACCGGGTGTCCCGGCTGTTGCCAATGCTGCCGCTGCGCGCGGCATCCACTCCATCGTGCGTTACCTGCGTCTGGCCCACCCACGTCGGCGAGCCGCTGACCGACCAATTCCAATCCAGCGCGTCCAAAGCCTCCGCCAGCGGTACCAGCGGGAAAATCGTCAAAACGGCATTGGAACTAACGACCAGCGCAGCCGCGTTGCTGACGGTCAGCGAGTATGTTCCAGCCTGTGCCGGCGTGACATTGGCCAGACGCAATGTCGCCGTGGTGGCGCCACTCACCGAACCACCGTTGCTCAGGTTGACGCCGTTGCGCCGCCATTGATACGAAAATGGCGACGTGCCGGTGGCATGCACGGAGAATGTAACCGTTTCGCCTTCTTCGACACTTTGACTGGCCGGTTGCTGGGTAATGGTCGGTGGAATCGTCGGTACGTACGACACCTGGTCCAGCCAGCCCCGGTCCTGGCCGCTGGTCAAGAGCAGGTCTTTGCGGTAGCGCCATTCCAACAATTGGAGGCCGAGCGGAATGTCAATGGTTGCCTGTTGCCAACTCACATTGCCATAGATGCTCGCCCGCATCACGTTCCCGACGTAGAATCGCAACTGGTCGTTGGTGGCCTGCGAGGAAACGCTCCACCAGAAACTGATCCGCCCCGGACCGGCGATGGTGGTTTGCAACAACGTTTCACCGGTCGGAGGAATGGGGCCGCTCTGCGCCGCATCCACCCCGTCGTGGGTCGTGCTGGTTTGGACTGTCCAGATGGAATCTCCCTTGGTGATCCAACCCGAACTCCACACGCTGTTGGACGGCGTGCCCCAACCGGTGGTTTCAAGCGCATCGGCAAACGGGCTCCCGGTCAACACTGTCAAAACGGCATTGGAACTGATGGCCCGGCCACCATCGTTTTCCGCGATGGCCGAATAAGCGCCGCTCTGGGCGGGTTGGACGTTGGTGAGGATCAGCTTGCTCGAGGTGACGCCACCAATCGTCGCGCTATTGGTCAAGTTCACACCATTAAACCGCCACTGGTTCTGGACAATCGGCGTGTTGGTGACACTCGCGTGGAACGTGACATTGGCGCCGGTGTCGGCAGTCAGGCTATCAGGATGCCCGCTGACCTTCGGCGCCGTCGATCCGAAGTGAACGGCATCCACCCAGCCGCGATCCTGTCCCGACGACCCGCTGCTGTCTTTGGTGTAGGCCCACTGGAACACGTGCGTTCCCTCCCAATAATCGAATGTTCGCCAGTTCCAATCCACTTCGCCCGAGAGGTTGGCCTGTGCCACGCCGTCCACCAGGAACTGGAGATAGTCGCGGCCGGACTGCGAGGAAACCTTCCACCAAAAACTCACCGATCCCGGTCCCGTCACCGTGGTTTTCATCCAAGCAGTGGCGCCGTTGGCCAATTCAGGACTTTCGGCGGCGTCCCGCCAATCGTGCGTGACCGCCGCCTGCCCGAACCATGGCGCCGCGCCGCCCAGCGTCCACGGCCCGTACGGATCATCCACCGCTTCGGGAATGCTGATCACGGGAATCACCTGCAACCGCGCGCTGGCGCTGACGTCCAGGCTGTAATCGTTTTGCACGACCACGGTGTAATCGCCTTCATTGGCCGCTCCCACGTTCAGCAACGTAAGCCTCGGGCTGGTGGCGCCCATCACCATGGCGCCGTCCGCCAGGTTTTGTCCGTTGAAACGCCATTGGTGACTCATCGGTGTGGTGCCGATGGCTTTGGTTTCAAAGGTGACCGTCGCGCCCGGCGCCACGTCCTGGCTCACCGGCTGCAACGTGATCTTGGGCGGAATCGGGCCGGTGCCCGGGACGAATTGGAATTCATCCAGCCAGCCCCGATCCTGGCCTTTGACTCCCAGGTAGTCTTTGGAATAGATCCAGCGGAGCACATGATTGCCGGCGGGCAAGCCGAACGTGGGTTGCTGCCAATCCACCTCCCCGCTGAGGTTGGCCCATTCCACGTCATCGACATAAAACCGCAACCAGTCGCCGTTTGTTTCCGAGGAAACTTTCCACCAGAACCGCACCACGCCGGAACCCAACACGGTAGTTTCCAGCCAGGAGGATTGGGTCGGTCCGGTCGGGCCGCTGGCGACGGCGTGGAGACCGTCATGGGTCACCTCGCCTTCCGGAAACCAGGGAGCTGAACCACCCGTGGTCCAAGTCAAGTGGGGAGCGTTCACGGCATCGGGCAACGTCAGAACCATCACGGTTGCGTTGGAACTGACCACGCTGCCCAGGGCGTTGTTGACGCGCAGGATATAAACACCGGACTGCTCCCGCTGGGCGTTGGTGATTCGGAGCGTTGGGGTGGTGGCGCCACTAACGTTGCCGAAGTTCGCCAGGTCTTCGCCATCATACTGCCATTGGTAGCTTAGTGGCGTGGCACCGCTGGCCAGTGCGGTCAGCGTCACGGTCGTTCCGACCACCACCGTTTGGCCCGCGGGTTGACGGATGATCGTTGGCATGGGCGGGCCGAATTGAATGCGGTCCACCCAGCCACGGTCCTGGCCGCGCGAAGTAGAGCGGTCCTTCGAATACGTCCAACGCAACACTTGGTTACCCGAGCCGAGATCGAAGGATCGCCATTGCCAGTCCACTTCACCGGAGATGCGAGCTTGCTCCGAACCATTTACGGTGAAGATCAAAGGATCATCGGTTTGTTCGGAAGAGACCTTCCACCAAAAGCTCACCGTGTCCGGTCCGGCCACCGTGGTTTCCAGCCAAACGGCGTCCCGATTGCCGATGTCGCCGCTTTCCGCGGCGTCCTGTTGGTCGAACGTCGTCGAGGTTTGGTTGAACCACACGGCGTCACCGCCGGTTGTGAACACGTGGCCGGGCGCATCGACCGCTTCGGCCAGCAGCGAAGCGGCGTTGACCGTCAACAGCGCGCTGGAGCTGACAACGCTGCCGGCGCTGTTGGTCACCCGCACGGAATAGAGGCCGGCTTGTGCGGACTGCACGTCAGTCAACCGCAGCGTCGCAGTCGTTGCACCGCTCACGGAACTGCTATCGGCCAGATCCATACCGTTCCATTGCCACTGGTAACTCAACGGTCCCGCCCCGGCGGCCACCACGGTAAACGTGCGGGTGGCGCCCAGTTCGGCGGTTTGGTTTGCTGGCTGGGAGAGAACGATCGGTGGTGGCGGCCCCCGACGCACCTGGTCCACCCAGGCCCGATCCTGCCCGGCGTGGGAGTTGCTGTTCTTCGAGTAACGCCATTGCAATTCATGTTCGCCTGCTGGCACGTCGAAGGTGCGCCATTCCCAGTCCACTTCACCGGAGATGCGGAATTGATCTTCCGCATCCAGCATGAACCGCAACCAATCATGATCGGCTTCCGAGGACACCTTCCACCAGAAACTCACCTGCACCGGGCCGACGACGGTCGTCTTGATAAACGCATACTGACTGTCCCCGACCACGGTCGTTTGCGCGGCTTCGATTCCATCAAGCGTCACATCGGTTTCGCACTGCCACGGCGGGGCGCGACCATCGCTGGTCCATTCCAAGTCCGGCGCATCAAGGGCATCTCCAAGAAAACATTCGCGGATGACCTGAGCCGTGCCGCCGACGTACTCGGCAGCGAACAGTTCATTGTTGCCGGAAAATAACGCGCGCCGGGTGGGCTGGTCGCACATCGCTACGGTGACCGTTTCCGTCCGGACCACTGGCTGTCCCTGGAACGCCACCTCGACCACAATGTAGGTCCCCGCGCTCAAGGCCAGACCGTCGGGCAGCGCCCAGGTTACGCCTACCCGACCCACCGCCGCCTGGGTGGTATCAACGATCAAGCTGGCGTTGGCCGTTTCCCCCAATCGGACGCCGGCAAACGATACCAGCAAGGGATCGAAACAGAGGCTGAAGCCGAGTTCGTTTTCGCCACCGCGCGCTTCGAGCAACACGGGCAACCAATTGGGTTCGCCGCTGGTTAGTTGGATGTCTCCGGCGCGCACCAATCGCAAGCCGCTGGCTTGGTTCACGGTAAATCTCAAGCCACCGATCACCAGGGTTCCAGTGCGAGCGGGACCAGGATTGGCGTTCACGGTGTAATTCACCGTGCCGGACCCGGTGCCGCCCGGGCTCGACGCGAGAGTGATCCAGGCATTCGTATTGACCACGTCCCACGCGCAATCGCTGCTGGTCGTCACGGCGATGCTACCGTTCTCGATGCCGGCGCCGTGGCTGCGTTGGGTTGGTGAGAGTGTGTAGGAACAATTCGCGCCCAGTTGCGTGAGCGCGAACGGCTGATCAGCAATCTCGATGAACGTCGTGCGGGGCACACCCGTGGGATTACGTTCCAACACATAACTCACCGTGCCGTTGCCCGTGCCGTTGGTGCCGGAGGTGAAGGTAATCCAATCGTTGGTGGCCACCACGTGCCAGACGATGCCACTGCACGTGCCATGCAAGGAAACATTCACCGTCCCGGTCATATCGCCGTATCCGTGTGTCCGGCTACCGGGCGTGGTCGTGGCGTAGCACGTCGAACCCAATTGCGTCACCGTGAATGGTTGGCCGTTCACCAGCACGACCCCCGTGCGCAAATTACGATCCAGACTGGGAGCCACCGTGTAATCCACACCGGCGTCACCGGCCCCCGTGGTCGGGGAATGGAGGGTGATCCAGTGATTCGGATTGACGATCGTCCAACCGCACTCGGGGCTGCTCAACACGCGAAAGTTTCCGCTTCCCCCTTGGGCCCCGTAGGTCGCCTCGCTGGGCGCTACGAAATATTCGCATGGGGCGGCTTGTTGAATCACGGTGAACGGTTGGCCGCCGATGGTGAACACGCAGGTGCGCGGCACGGGATTCGGGTTACGGAACACGGCGTACCGCACCGTGTCGCTGCCGGTGCCGTTGGTAATAATTTTGATGTCCATCCAACTGTTGGTGTTGAGCGCCTCCCAATCGCACGTGCTCAAAGTGGTGATGTTCACCGTGGCCGTTTCGCCCTCGTAACCATGGACGCGGTGATCGGGCGTCAGCACAAACGTGCAAGGCGCCGCGGCTTGATTCACGCTAAACATCTGCCCGGCGATGCGTAGGGAACCGCTTCGCACCAGGCGGTCGGGATTGGCGGTCACGAGGTAACTCACCACGCCATTGCCGGTGCCGTTGGTCGCGGTGGTCAGGGTGATCCAATCGTTCGTGTTGACCACAGTCCAGGCACAGCCGTTGCCCGAACGTCACATCGATCGAGCCAGTTCCCCCCGTCGAGTCCAAGAACGCTTCGTTCGCGTTCAACGCATACTTGCAAGTGCCCGCCACGCTCACATTCGCGCCCGCAAAGCTTGCCGGAATTATTGCGCCATCGGTTCCCAACAACTCACCGGCTACCGGCAAATCACCAAAGGTGACATGCGAGGTCATCGTATCGGCACTGGGTATGGTTTGGAAACAGACCTCGGCCACTTCGTTGACGCCCAGCGGAAAGGTTGCGCCGGGGGGCAGGGTCAACGCAAAGCCAACGCGACCACTCGAGAGTTGGTTGGTGAACACCTCCAAAGTGGCCACGCTCACGTTACTGCCTGCTTGGGCCCAGACCAGGGCGAGCACGCCGGGATCGTAATCCAAACTGAAACGCAGTGCGTTCTCGCCACCCTGGGTTTCCAGGAAGATCGGCACACAGCCCGTTTGTCCGCTGAGAATCGTCGCGTCGCCGACGCTGACGACCCGCGTCCGGCTGACCTGTTCCACGAGCATGGCCTGGCCCGCGATCACCAAGTAACCGCTCCGCGTCGGTCCTGGATTGGCGGGGATGGTGTAGGTCACGACCGCGCTGCCGCTGCCGGTGGCAGTCGAAGTCAGGGTAATCCAATTGTTCGTGTTCACCGCACTCCATGAGCACGCGCTGCTCGTCCAGACGTTGACTTCTCCGGATTCGGGCGCGCCGCTGTGTTGCCGAACCAGCGGCGCGACTTCGTAACCGCAATTGGTTCCCCATTGGGTGATAGCGAATACCTGGTCGGCCACGAGCAGCAAACCGGTGCGCGGATCAGCGGTGTGATTGTCCGTCAAGGCGTAAGTGAGGTCGGCGGTCCCGACGTAGTTGCTTCCGGACGTGAGCGTGATCCAATCATTGGTATTGAGAACCGTCCACGGACAGTCCCCTTTGGTAGTCACTTTGGTCGATCCCGCGGTCGTCCCGTAACCATGAAACTTGTGCGCCGGTGAAGGCGTGAAGGTGCAGAGCACACCCTCCTGCGTGAGAGCGAATGCTTGGTCGCCCAGGAGCAGATACCCGGTCCGAGTCTTGATGCTGGGATTGGCCGTAATGGCGTAGGAGACACTGCCATTGCCAGTGAAATGCGTACCGGAAGTGATCGTAATCCAATCGTTCGTGTTGATGACATCCCACACGCACTGGGCGGTGGTTTCCACGTTGACCGTTCCGGTGCTGGTGCCGTAACCGTGCGTTCGTTCCGGCGGCGAGAGCACCGTCGAACACAGCACCGCCCGAATGGCTACGGGCGCGGACACCGCTTCAGCCCCGGCCGGATCAGCCACCCGCGCCCGCACCAATCGGCTGCCCACGGTGAGATACCGCGTCGTGTATCGCGGAAACGTGCTCGGGGGCGTGTCGAAAATTCCGTCACCATTCAGATCCCACTCGACTTCCAAGAGTGAGGAACTGTGCTCGGCGTCAAACGTGGCTGAGGCATCCAACAACACGTCCTCGCCAAGGCCGACCGTGACCGGGGTGGCCGTGATGAACGGCAACGGCGCGTGATTGACCGTCACGGCCGGAACCAGGGTAGCGGTCACCCGTTCTTGGTTGCCCTGAAGATCGATGACCCTGAGCGTGTATTCGTTCGTCTGCCCGGCGTCATAATAGGGTATGGCCAACGTCGGCGTAGCGCTTTTTCCGGACAAGATCATTTCCCCCACGAGCACTTCGTCGGAGCCTTGTTTCCACGAGAGCAATGCGGCCGCCAGTCCTCCGCTGTCGGTAGCGGAAAAGGGGATTCGCACCACCCCATTCAACGGAGTGATGGCGCCGGACACGTTGATGGTCACGTGCGGCTTGGTGTTGTCGGTGAATGGCCGGCCGGGATTGAAATAAGGACAGACGTTCAAGGCCAAGGCCGCGCCGTACGCCAGGCGGGTGTTGTTGTAAGCAAACAACTGCGGTTCGAGCACACCACGGAAGCCGCGGTAACCGAAGCCCAGCAGGTTGCCGTCGAAGTTTTCGTCGTTGCGGTAATCGTGATCCAGGCCCATCGCCTCCGCAATCCCCCGCAAACCCGCCCCAAGCGCGGACGAACTAACGCTGCTCAGCGTGGTGCCCTCGTACCAGGGAAAGGTCACGCTCTGCCGCATTGGATAGGGCCCGACGTTGTCTAAAACGAAGCCATCATAGACGAGCGTGTTGGTCATATACTCCGCGGAATAGAGCGCCAGCGCGTCCCCGCCCATCAACGTCCAGCCCGGATCATCCTCGGAACCGCCGTCGCTGTGGCTCACCTGCCATCCACCGATGACGGACCCATCCGCGTTCTGGTGGTGCGTCTCCGCCACCAACCACCAGATTTGGCCGGGCGTGCCCACCGGCAGACCGGCGGCGCGGGCGGCATTAATAATCCGGTCACCCGCAGGATCGCCGGTCAGGAACGTGTCAGTTTGCGGCAGTGACACCGTGTGAATCATCGGGGTCAAACCGTCGGCTTCGGTTTCCATGGTGAAGGTCTTCCTGCCGAAACCATTTCGTTCCATTTGATCGCGGAACCAGTCGCGGTAAATACGGATTGCGGATTGCAAATTGGTGACGCCGTTGCTTTGGGCGGTTCGATTGGCGGGAATCAAATAGCCGACCCGCACCATTGGGTCCGGACGCAGCACATTGATCGGCACGGTCGCGGTGGCGGTCATGTAGTAATTGGTATCGTCCGGCGTGAAGCGCACCGAGAGCGTCTGCCCGTGCAACGCTGCCAACACTGTCCCCAGCGGCGGCGTGTAGGTCATCGTTCCCGGCACATCGGCAGTGGCGTTCAGTTGAAGTTCGGAAAGCGCGGTGCCCACGGAGATGTCCGCCGGCCTGGGCCAGGTGACCAGCGGGACCAGCAGGCCGGTATCGATCACATTGATGGAAACCGTCGCCGTCACCATGGTGTAATTGTTCGTATCGTCCGGCGTGAACCGGACCGACAATGGCAGTTCCAAACCAGCCTCCAGGATTGTGCCCAACGGTGGCGTATATTCAAACGCCCCCGGCACACTGGCCGTGGCGTTGAGTTCGGCAGCGCCCAACGGAATGCCGCGGCTGATATTGGCAGGCTTGGACCACTCGATCACCGGATGCGCCGGTAGCACATCGAGCGTCAGGGTACGAGTGGCTTGATGGTAATTATTTGGATCGCTGGGCTTGAAGGTGGCGGACAAGAGTTGATCTAAGCCTGCGTTCAATATCGTTCCCAGCGGCGGATTATAGACGAATGTCCCCGACACATTTGCGGTGGCATTAAATTGGGCGGCACCCAAGGGCGTGCCAAAAACAATGGCATCTGGATTGGCCCAGGCGATCACGGGATTCGCCTTCAGCACATTGATCGTCACGGTGTGGGTGACCGGCGAATAGTTCTCGGTATCGGTGGGCGTGAAGGTCACCGACAACTGCTGGCCGTTGCCCGCCGTCAGCAAGGTTCCCAGGCCAGGCTCGTAGGCAAATGTCCCCGGCACGTTGGCGGTCGCATTCAGTTGAATCGTGCCCAACGCTGTTGGAAAAGTAATGTCCGTGGGCGCGGGCCAGTCCAGGACGGGAAGGCTTTTGCGCCGCCACGCCGGCCCGGCCTCAGCCTCGGTCAACGGCGGGTTGATCACGGGGTCCGTCGAGGCTTGATCGCAACCAATGTCTTTGGCTGACGGTCGGATTTGTCCTTCCATGTCGTCAGTCACGAAATCATACACGCCCTGTGCGGTGCCCAGGGCCGGGCTGTCCGGGCCCGGACGCCACAAGCCATCGGCATCAAACAGAAGCCGGGGATCGGCCAGCAAGATGCCGCTGTTGGTGGGGATGCCCAGCGTGGTAGCTTGCAGGAGATTGCCCTGCCAGACGAGGTTCACCGGCTCGATGCGCTGGTCAATCATGAGGCGGCCACTCACCTGCGCCAGGTTGTTGGCGATGGTGCAATCCACCGGCGGCAGCGTAGTCGTTTCGGTGGAACCGGTAAGCGTGCCCGCCAGTCCGACCACGAAAGTAGCTTTACAATCCACCAACGTGTTAAAGGCGACGACAGCACGCTGCACTTGGAAATAGCCATTGAGCGGACTGTTTTCCAATCCTTGCATGATACTCAACGCGGCCCGGCTGCTCGTGCCCGACAGTTCCGCGAAGTAATTGTTAAATACCCGATGGTCCTCCCCCACAATCCGCACCCCGCCGGTCAGTGGCTTGAGGTGGCCGAAGAAATAATTGTCCTCGACCACGCAACGGTTGCCGTGCCGCAAGGTCAGGGCGCCTTCACACTCGACAAACGTGTTGTAGCGATACGTGTTCTCGCACGATTTGTTGGAGACAAATTCCGCGTCGCCGTTGCACTGGTAGAAATAGTTTTGTTCGACCACGCAACGCGCGACGTTCAATGACACGTCGCTGGTGCCGACCCGAATTGTTTCTCCGCCGTTCACGGCCAGGGCCGGACGGGGACCAAAGAAATTGTGATCGAGCCGATGGTAGTTGGGTTGGCTGTCCACCCACACGGCCACCGTGGCGCCCTCGTTGGTCTTGCCTTCGAGGTAACAATGGTCCACCCGATTGCTCACCCCATACAGGGAAACCCATTTGTTATCGTTGGCAATGGTGGGTGGATTGTAATTGATGATGGCGCACTCGGTCAGCCGGGAGTTGTTGGCCACCAACCCGCTGTCCTCACGAAAGGCAATGACATCGCTCGTGGCGGCGTAACCGTTGGTGAACATCAGTCCTTCGACGACCAGCCAGTTCCCGAACAACCGCAACCTTGAGTTGCCGCTCAGAATGGTTTGGCCGGGAATTTCCGCCCGCAATGTGAGCGGTCGTGCCGCGGTGCCGTTGCCGTGAAACAGCAGGTCTGCATCCCACCAGACGCCGTGCCGCAGGATCACCGTGTCACCAGGACGCATCAGTGAAACGGCTTCAGCGAGCTCGGTCGGATTGGCGGCCCAATAATCCATGCCCCCGGTTGGAATCCCCGCTTGCGTGATGGTAAACGTCTGACCGGCAACCTGCACCCGACCGATCCGTTCAGTTTCATTCGGGTTTGCCGCCACCGCGTAGCTCACGCTCCCGCTGCCGGTAACGTTCGTGCCCGACGTGATCGTGATCCAACTATTGGTGTTGCTCACGCTCCAATTACAGCCGGTGTCGGTGGTGACCCCCACCCCACCCAGACCGCCGCTCGCCGAAATGTTCACGGCATTGGTGGTAAGCGCAAACTGGCATACTCCCTGAATCGTTACCGTGGCGTCGGTGTAATCCGCAGTCAACGTTGCGGCAATGGCGTCGGCAATCTCGCGTCCGATCGGCTGGTCCCCAAACTGCACCGGCGTCATGACGGTGGGACCGCCCGGCGCGGCCGCGAAACAAACTTCGAGGACGGCGTTGGATCCGGCCGGGAACACCTGGCCAAAGCTTAACCCGATGGCAAAGCCGACCCGCCCCTGCGCCAGTTGGCTTTGGTTGACGAACCAGGACGCGCCATTCGCACCGCTGCCCAGTCGGGCCGAGGAAAACGTCAACCGATTCGTGTCGAATCCCAAACTGAATCCCAGCGCATTCTCGTCGCCGTGAGAATTCAAGACGACCGTCAGGCAATTGGTTTGACCGCGCGCAACCAGCAGGTCAGTGCCGGTTAAACTCCGGTCGGCTCCGTAACTGGAAAACGCCAGCAACCAGGCCAGGAACAGGGTGAGCCCCGTCCGCTTGGTAATTAGATTATTCATAGACCGCGCACAAACATCTGGTTCATCCAGTATCCCCGCGTCCTTTACGTTGAATTCAGCCGGCGGCGGCCCTGAACTCGTTGGTTGGCAGCGAATCCAGTGCAGCGTCACGCACCACGGCATTCGCAGGGAACTCACGCAAGCGAGTACATCCTGGATGACGAGGCACCGCGGCATAGGAGTGGCCCGCTGCCGCAATTTTGCTGAGAAGCCCTTCCTTGGCTCTTGTAAGTTGAGGTGTTTATACGTAATCCGGCGGGTAATGTCAATCCGAATCCCCACCTCGAAAAAGCGTCTTGAAACCACCAAATTCAACTGGCCGAAAGGACCGAAGAAGCCGAAGAACCCTCCTTCACCGGCATTCGTTTCTTTCGGCCAAACCGCGGTGCGGGCACTGGCCCACCAATGGCAGCGGATCTTCTGGCGATGCGGGCAGCGCCACGAGCTCTATGACGAGGCGCGTTATGAGGCGGCACTGCGCCGCCACGGCACTCCGATCGTGGCGTTGTTCGATCAGATTGAGTTAGGCAAAAATCCCTACACCAGCCGCCAGAAAAAGGCCACCAAAGCTGCGAAGAAAAAATGAAAAACTTGTTGATCGCTCGACCGATTTTGTCTCCTCACTGACCGACATCAGTGTCATCAACTCTGCCATGCTGGCAAACACGGGGAGTCTTTCCGCCGCGGTGAGACTGAACAGAAGGATTGGAGAGTTGGCGTCGCCATCCAATCGGGTGATCCACTGGTCACCGTCGCTCTCGTTCGAGATCGGAACGAAACCCTCTGTAATGATTTCCTCCTCCATGATTGGGTCGCCCGAAAGCAGGACATCCCGAAAGTCGCCGGGCGACCAGAACGGGTAAAAGCGCCTCCATGTCTTATGGGGCATCTCCATCACGAGGCCGAGCAGGGCGTGTTGCTCCATCAACTCTGGGATCCATGCGGGAATCAGCCGCTGAACCTCCGGCGGCAAAGTCGCCCACTCGGCGTGCTGCACCCTGCGTGAGCGCACACCCATTTCTTGTAAGCGTGCTTGCGCACGGCGGGCAGCGACGGCTAATGGTTCTGGTAGCATAGCAAAACCTCTTATGACGCACCGGGTAGGCGTCATTGGTTACCCGCCGACGCCCCCCTAAGAACCGTACGTGAAAGTTTCCCTTCATACGGCTCAAGCCTTTCAAAGGCCGTCGTTGATCCGGACGACCCAGCTATCAGAGTTTTGGCCATAATAACAAGCCTTTCGAGAGCCGATTATACGCCCCCGGTCGCCCGAGGCGAGCCGTTTCCTACGGGGTAACTGCGCCAGGCAAAGCACCGACGCTTCTCGAAATACTTGACCCAGTCCGGATGATAAGGATTGGCCTCGGCTTTCACTTTAATGTGCCGATCCATCACCGTCTGGAGCAGATTCCGCAGCTTCAACAATCGCGGCTCGCCGTCTCGGGTGCGAACCCAAGTCGAAAAGCAGCCTTTGCCAGCGGCGGGATAATATTTGCGGCGTCGCCAAGTCCAGGATTTCTTGGGATGCCGCCGTTTCATCCATCGCCAGAGCAGGTCGTTCACGTACCGATCAACCTGATAGAATGCTTCTCGGGCGACGACATGGCGGTGGTAGTTGGCCCACCCCCGCAGGATTGGATTTAACGTTCGGATTAACACTTCGGTCGCCAGACCCCGACCTTGCCGAATGCACTGTCGGGCTTTCTCCCGTATCCCGGCAATCGCCTTGCGGGAGGGAGTGATCCGAAGTTTCTTTCCCCGTTTGCGCAGGTTCTGTCCCAGGAAGTCAAAACCTTCCTCGATATGGGTGATCTTGGTCTTTTCCTCTGAGAGACTCAGGCCCCGTTCCTTCAGGAAGGAGGCGATCACCGGTTTGACCTTGTCTTCGAGGGTTTCCCGACGTGCCGCCGTGACCACAAAGTCATCCGCATAGCGGATGAAGTTGACCTTGTCATGGCGCGGTCGGATCGCCGCCCGGATGGCGACTTCCAACCCATCGAGGGTCAGGTTGGCCAACAAAGGGGAGGCGATGCCCCCTTGCGGTGCTCCCGCTTCGGTCGGAAAGAGCCGACCTGCTTCCAGATAACCGGCGCGCAGCCATTTGCTCAGGATCTCGCGATCCATCGGGATGTGCTGGAGCAACCAGTCGTGGCTGATTTCGTCGAAACAGCTTTTAATATCCCCTTCCAGAACCCAGACCGGCGCGTAGCTCTTGGCCAGTGCGTTGAAGCACTGCCCAATGGCATCGGCGCAACTACGGCCTTCCCGGAAACCATAGGAGTTCTTGTCAGCGCAAGTCTCCGCAATCGGTTTCAAAGCCAAGGCATGGAGGGCTTGATGGGCGCGGTCAGTCATCACCGGAATACTGAGCGGCCTTAATTTGCCGTTCTTTTTCGGGATGTAGAGACGCCTCAGGGGTTGCGGTTGATAGCCGCGTTGTTTGAGGCGCGATACCGCTGCGAACTTTTGTGAATCGGTTCGCCAGACCTGTCCATCGACTCCGGGCGTGGCGTGTCCTTTGTTACTCGTCACCCATTGAACGGCCAGTAATTTGGCCGCGCCCGAGTGCGTGAGAATCCACTGCAGGGCTTTTGCCCGGCCGTGGTCGTTTTCTCTGACCGCCTTGGCAATACGCATCTGCAGCCGTTTGACCGAGGCGCGCACGGATTCCCAGTTCAGGGCTTTCCATGCGGTGCCGCGACCGGAGGACGCACCAGTCGATCCCGAAAGATCAACCGTCATTTGCTTCTCCCCCTGCATCGGTTCTACCTATTCTCTTGCCAAGAAAGACCCGATCGAAGTGGGTCTATCCGATCCATTACAGACCGGTTTTTACTTTTTCGATCCTCTCAAAGCTGCTTCCCCTGAGCCGGCCTTGCGGTGGGCTTGCCTGGAAACCGTCCAGGCGGGATACCCGCAGCTTTTCCATGTTCCGCATTCATCACGAGATGGGTTAGGTCCACTCTCTACACCGGCGGTGCGCCATTCGCGTCGGGCCACGTTAGACAGCCCGAACCTGACCGCTGGCCTTATTTTGGCCGGAGCCTTAAAACAGCCTCGTCTGGCTCGTTCCTCTGACGATGCTTGCGAGTGTTCACGTGGGTTGACCCTACCATCCAATTCTAGCGCCGCACCCGGATTGAGGCTCCCAGGCTGGCTACATTGTCGGGAAGGCTTCACACCCTGGACAGTAGCCTTGCGGCCGCCCGCCTAACGCATGCTTCCTTGGAATACCTGCCGCGAAAGGCAGGACTGAGTCAGGTTGCCCATGCTCAGCAGTGATGAATGCGACTTCATGTCACAA
>CAWBHS010000100.1:0-95277 GCA_963788655.1 uncultured Verrucomicrobiae bacterium
ACCACTTAGCGTAATCGCGGGTGGCGCTTCTTTTCGACCAAGGCCCCCTGCTTCAAACTGATCAAACGGAAACTGATTGGCCAATGCTCAGATGAAAAGGAGAACTGTCATGCCATGCTTTGCCGCCCTGGATGTCTCGCAGGAGACGACGGCCATCTGCGTTGTTGATGACGATGGCACCATTATTGCAGAGACGACGATTGCGACGTGTCCCGACGGGATCACAAACTTTCTGAAAGACAAAGCACCGAACCTATCACGTGTTGGTCTTGAGACAGGCCCTCTTGCTGTCTGGCTGTGGAACGAGTTGGCGGCACGTCAACTGCCTGTCCTATGTATCGATGCCCGCCACGCCAATGCAGCCTTGAAGATGCGGCCTGTCAAAACGGATCGAAACGACGCGGCCGGTTTGGCTCAGATCATGCGCGTCGGTTGGTTCAAACAAGTGCGGATCAAGAGCCATGACTGCTATCAGGTCCGTTCGTTGCTTACAGCGCGTGAAACGCTGGTGCGCATCCGGGTAAAGATCGAGAACGAGCTCCGTGGCCTTCTGCGGACATTTGGAGTTCTGTTTGGCAAGCGCGTGGGCGGATTCACGGGGCGCGCCCATGAGATCATTTGTGGTGAATTGGAAGCGTCGCCAGAAATGCGGATTATTGCGGAAACCTTGATGAAGGCCAGAGCGTCCGTATGCGATCAAATCAAGGTTCTGGACACACGGCTTGCGGCGATCGCCAGAGCGAACCCAACCGCCCAGCTGTTTATGACTGCGCCCGGTGTGGGAATCATTACCGCGCTGTCAGTTGTGTCGGCATTCGATGACGCCTCACGCTTCAAAAGGTCATCAAGTGTCGGCGCATATCTCGGGCTGACGCCAAGACGATACGAATCCGGTGAAACCAGCAGAAATGGACGCATCTCGAAGCAGGGCGACAAGATGGTGCGAAAGCATCTCTATGAGGCGGCAACAACCTTGCTGACGCGCAACTTGCGATCTTCGTCCTTAAAGATCTGGGGTATGAAGTTGGCAAAAGTGTCCGGCTTCAAAAAGGCGCGCATTGCGGTTGCCCGAAAACTTGCCGTGGTTCTTCACGCAATGTGGAAAACCAACACGCCATTCCGCTGGACCCAGTCGGCAGCATGATCAGGGATAAATTGCTCGACTAAGCCAACGGACGCGTCCCCGCCGGGACGTATGGCGCGGATCAGACCGTCCCTCTGAATGCACTGCACAATGAAGCAAGTGCGAGGACCACTTAGGTCGATCCGACCATCCGACGCCAACATGCGGCGATCCGTCGAGATCGACCGCGGAGAGAACCATGAACCCGGCGCACGCCAAGGCAAAAATCAAACAACTTGACCAATGCGATTAGAGAACTTCAGTGGGGGCACTTTACAACCACTTTAACTATGACCGCAGCTTCTCTAGCAGACCCATCTTCAAGACCAACCGAACCGCCGCCCTTGACGAGTGGCGCAGTCTTTTTCGTCAAAAGCGGCAGGGGCAATTTCCTAGCTGAGACTGGTTCGAATTCGCCTGACAGCACCTACCGGTGTATTCCGGGCAGAACCAATTCGAGGTTGCGGACGTGCTGGGAGAGGAATTTTTCCGTTGTGCATAATTTAAAATGTAAATCATGCACAACAGGAAAAGTGGCAGCCCGCAGGGTTGTTGCAGATTCCAGCGATAACAATGGGGTAGGTTGTCCAACTGACCGGATTGCCTTCATTGAACACAAAGCGGAAATCTCTGCTTTGTCCAACGCGAAAAACCGCTCCAACCTCAGCCAATATATCGCCCCTGCGCACAAGCGCATGTCGCGAACTCTGGGCTATGCGCTGACCCTCGGCACCTTCGACGGCTGGGCGGATTTTTCCCGCCGGGGTAGCTGCGCGGCTGTCCGACGCTGAGCGCGCATCGCTGGCCCTCGCTGCCCTGAAATCCCTTGAGCCTGATCAGATCGAGATGGTGGCCATTGCCGCCACTGGCGCAGCTGGAAGGCCGCTCCCGACACTTCTGCGCGTCATGGACGAGGCCCCGCAATGGGCATCCTACGCCAGCCGATCCGAACGCAAGGCATATGCCCTTGCCGCTCATGACGCCATGAGCTTCGAGGATCAGCTCGCATTCTTCCGACAGACCCGCGAAATGGAGATTGCAGCATGAAAATGATGACACATCCAGCCGCCAACAGCTCTGTCCCTCCCTTCAGCAATACGTGGCCGTGCCCTTCTGGCGGCTCGACTCAGCATATTGCTGGATAAAGCGTAGGAGAAATCAGGGATCTACGGAGTCTCGCCCTATCCCGACGATTTGGTATCCATCCGTGTAATCCGGGCAATCCGCGGTTCCATCCCGTTTTCTCGGATTTCGCCGGATTTTGCCGCTCGAGATTGGAACGATTCGGGCTCTTTTCGGCGTCTGGTCGTTCGCTGATCCTAACCCGGCGTAGCCGGAACCAAGAGTTTGGGTAAAGTTGGTGCATGAATGCACCGATCAAAGCGGGCAGTGATCTCCAATCCAAACTGCTGGACAGACGTTACGCCAAAGATATTGAGGGGACGCTCGGCTGCTACGACCGTCTCATTGTCACTGGTATGCTCGGTCGATGTGGGGCATCCCGACGCCATGACGGCCAGCAGCTTCGGCATCTGAATATCCGCTGCTTTGGTCTGGTGCGTCTTCGCCGAACCCTTGGGCGATCAGGTGCGCGATAACGCCATCCTGCTGGCCCGTCAGGCCGGTCTGGAAATCACATTATTCTGGAACGTAAGGGGCTGCGCAAGGAAGCGCGGGTCGCTGAGATTCTTGAACAGCGCGGACGGCATCCCGGCCTGGTCCACATCTTCTCCGCCATGAGATCGTGCCAATGTTTCAAGCCCTGGCACGACCGGAAGACCGGGCGCACGGGACTGCAAGCTCACCGGCGGACGGGTGCCTGCACTACTACTTCTATTTTATCGACGAGCAGTTGGGCCTGGGGTTACATGCGCGTGCCCACCTGGCTGCCCTTCCGGCTGCAAGTCTACTTCAACCAGCACGCCTGGCTGGCCAATCAATTGCGCACGCACGGCGGATCCCCCATGGGCTGGCCGACAATACGTTTGTCTCCTGCGGGGATTGGGCGAAGGCCCAGGCGTTGGTTACGAGCTTTCGAGAGATCAAAGTGTTGGGCGGCCCGCCTGCACGCCCTGGCCGAGGAGTTTTGCCGGTGGTGCAAACAGTTTCGCGGCGGCTACCACTGGAGTCTCATGCAGGTGGAGTATGCGCTGGACGTGGTGTTCAAGCGCGCCGCCGCTGCCTGCGTCCGGTTTACCAGGAGATCAGCCGGCAGGCCATCTTCACGGTGAAGGCACCGGACACTCGCCCGGTTCCTGAACAAGCGGCTTCGTCCGGGGAGGCTGAACGGCGCAGGGGAGCGACTTTCATACGCGCGTCGAAGGCACGCGCATCAAACACCAGCTCAACCGGCAGGCGATCAAGATGTATGACAAGGCCGGACGCGTGCTGCGCCTGGAATGCGTGAGACAACGACGTGAGCTTTCTATCGACACCACCGCAAGGTGGAACATCGGGATGGCAGCAGCGACTATCGGGTGGCGGACCTAAAGAAATCGATCTTCAGCCTGGGCGATCTGGCCGGGTTGATGCGGGCCGGCTGTGCAAGGTATCTGGAGTTTATCGGAGAGTTGGAAGACCGCAGCGGCGGGCCGACCAACTTGGATAAAATCAGCCGGCCAGTGACGGATCGACTGGGAGCGGAGTTGGCGCGGGTTCAACTTTTTCCTCGGGCACGATCTGACGGTGCTGCTGGGGATCGTGCGCGGCGAGTATCAAATCAGCGGGATGAGCAACCGGCGGCTGCAAGCGGTGCTGCCAGGAAAGAGCAGCAGACAATCGGGCGAATCCTCAAGCGGCTGCGGCTGCACGGATTGATCAAAAAACGGCAAGACCTACAAGTATTACCTGACGGAACTGGGACGGCGCGCGGTGCTGGTGGGACTCAAACTCAAGGAACACCTGATCGTCCCAGGGTTGGCCAACGCCAGCGCATAAACCCTCAAATATGTTGCGCCTCTTGCACAGGATTTTCCCGGTAAGGGACTAACTACATCCTAACTACATCCTCTATAGGCAGCAGTTCGAGTTTTGCGGAGCGCCGATTTGCCGGCTCTTGATAGACGGACACGCAAAGCCGGCTGCAAGCCAGCGCTCCCCCAAGAGGAGGTGGGAAGTGCAGGCTGAGGCGGTTCGAATGCCAAGGATCCATCGCCGCTGCGGAAAACGGCTCAGACTCGAGGTAATCCGGCCCAAAGCGCGCAGGTTTACCTGCGGATCAAAGATGGCGCGCACGGGCATTTCGAAGCCAGCGACGGCCAGACTCTTAATGGTTCCATCGGCGTATTTGCCCGAGGGTTGGTATTTGCCGTCGCGCAAAGCGTATTGTTCCACCATCATAATGACGGGATCAATGATCCAATACTCGGCCACACCGTTGGCGGCGTAATCTTCAAACTTGGTCCCGCGGTCGAGCATTTCCGTGGAGGGTGACAGAACCTCGGCGACAAAATCAGGCACCGGAAAGTGGAGTTGGTCGGGGCGAAATTGGGCCGCCTTTTCCCGGTCAAAAAAACAGACATCCGGTTCGTAATCGTTGCGCGGCAACACCACCAATACGTGTTCGGCCCCAACAAAGCCAAGCTGACGAATTTCAACGTAAGTGTCCAAAAGTTTGGTCAGTAGTTTGACCGCCATGGTGTGGGCATACGTTGCCGGTGAATGCATAAATACTTCCCCATTGATAAACTCTGCTTTGGCATCTTCATTCAGCTCGGAATAAAACCGCTCGCGCCGCTGTTGTTCCTCCTTCAAGATCCGTTGTAATTCGTCAACGTAAGCCGGCAGCCGAGGCGATTTCACCAGTTCATCGAGTGCCATTGTCATACGGCCACAGACTAAGTCCCCCGGTGGCTTCGTCAATCGGCAACTTGCTCGCGGCATGTTTCAGCACCACCTCGAGAATGCTGGCTTCGCTCAGACACAGATCGTTCGATGGGTCGTTGATCGCGGCGGCTGCGGCTGAAGAAATCATGGTGGGTTGCTGCGCGAGCCACAGGAACGTGCAGGTGTCGAGCAGACACTTACATACCCCATTCCTTGAGTTCGTCCGGCGTCATTGGCGCCAAGGCGGCGACCGGGAATTCAAAGGGTTCGCCCTTGATCTTGCCGACCTTGGGGCGGGAACGGCGCCTGGCCGGGTTGACCGGCGCCAATACGGCAATGGCGGTCTTTCCCCGAGCGATGGTGAAGCGCTCACCTTTCTCCACCTCGGCCAGGTACCGGGAGAGATGCGTCTTGGCTTCATGCGTGGTGATGGTCTTCATCGGAGGCAGGCTGCCATCCTACTCAAAGTTAGTCAAGTTAGTCCAACCCTCGGCGAGCGGCGGGCACGGATATACGATACCGGATACCGGATACCAAGCGGACTGTAGGGCGAGACTCTGTCGAGCCCTGACTTCCCCTCATCGCGGCCAAACATCCGAGACATTGACCGCGGCAAGTGGCAGGCGGTTCGAACGTCAAGGACCTCCCAGGTTTACGCGATATGTGTTGGGAATGCCCGGAGGGGAAATCAACGCTCGACGGAATCTCGCCCTAACCTAAGCTCCCGATGATTCGAAATGATCCTGTTGAATAGCAATGACTTGCGCAGAATTTACTTGCTACGTCGCAAGTAAATTCTTGCATACTCGCCGCGGCCTGCGACCAACGGTCCTTGTGACAGCCCCCTTAAACGCCATCGCCCGTCGTCGCTCACGGAGCAACGCTGGAGGGACTTCGGAATGGAAATGGGGAAGTTGGGCCACTGCCAGTTGAAAATGCTATCACAGCCCGGACGGCAGGGGCTGCGGATTTCGAGTCGGGCCGAGCAGTTTGAGGCTGCCATCCGGCTTGATGATCAACCGGTCGAGATTGACGACGCGACGTCCGCCCGGATTTTTTGGATCGGCGTGGGTGTGATAGACCATGAACATTTCCTTGCCGTCGGGCGAGGTGATGACGCAATTGTGTCCCGGACCGGAAATACCAAGGGCAGGATTTTGTGAAACAAGAGGATTGGCGCTGCTTTTCTTCCACGGGCCCAATGGTGATTGCGCGGTGGCATAGCCAATACCGTAGAATGGTTCGGCATAATGATTCGCCGAATAGGTAAGGTAGTAGGTGCTGCCGCGCGTGAAGACGAACGCACCCTCGTTGCAACGCGAGCGGCCCGCTTCCGGCAGTTCCCAGGGTTGATCGGCTCGTGAACAGAGCACAGGTTTGCCATCGATTCCGGTCAGGTCCGGCTTCAGCTTCACTCCGTAAATTTCGCCGGAGAGGTAGCGCTTCCTGGGCCGCTCCCACACCCCCACTTTACTGAAAAAGAGGTACGGCGCACCGTCCTTGTCAACAAAGAGATGGCCGTCGATGCATGACCAACCGTTGTCCAGGAGCGGGGCGCGATAATCGGTAAACGGGCCATCCGGTTGTTCGCTCACGGCCAGACAAATGCGGGCGGAAAATGCCTCGTTCGCCGCCGGTTGACAACTGAACACCATGTAATAGCGATTGCCATAGCGGATGACCTCCGGCGCCCAGAAGGTCTTGCCACCCCACGAACCGGGCTGTTTGCGATACCCCAGGCCGTGCTCGGTCCAATCCGTCAGATTCGTCGTGGACCAGCATTTGAAGCCGTCGTTGACGGCGGTGGTTCCGTAGAGAAAGAACCTCGTGCCAGCCACCAGGACGAACGGATCGCCCATGGTAATGGACCCTCCAATTGGATTGCAGTAGGTGGTCCCAACCTCGTCAGCGGCCCGCACCTGGACCAGGCTGAGCAGAGACAGAACGAAGCCCAGCCATCCGGCCGCGCGCGGTCGATCGAAGATTCTCATGTGGGCATCGGCTTCATAAACAATGGCAGCAATGTTCTATCCTGATGCGTCTCACTACAAGAAGGAAAACTTGGAGCGTGTTTACAAGAACGTAACGAGCACTACAGCGACACTTCCGAAGAACGGAGCGCGGCCTTTAGGCCGCTTCAAGCACCAAGAACCTGCCAGCGGCTTATTGAATAGGACGGTGAAGGGCGTAAACGCCGCGCTCCATCCGCGATTTGTGGAAAGTGTCGCTGTAATGCGAGGCGAATTCGCCAGCGCCAAGTCGTCAAAGAGTCCACCTCCTCACGTCGGTGTAATAACAAGGTGCGCCTCTGTTCGTCGTCGTCGGGGTTTGGACAACGAGGTGAAAGATTGGGCGTAAGATAAGGAATTGCCTTTTGGTGCTCCGCGGTTGAGCTACTCCATGGGCGGCAATTGCTGTGTCAGTGTGACCATGTTGCCAGTCGTTACAACCACCGGAAAAAATGAGCCGACTCACGTCGGCTGCTACATTGGCTGCGCAGAGACAGAACGAGGCCAAGCCACCCGGCCGCGCGTGGTTGCTCGAAAACTCTCATGTCTGCAATCCGCTTACACCCCCGGCCAAAGCCATGGCTGCCGGCGTGAATGCTTGCGCTACGATGTCCACGACCAACCACCATTTGGCAGATTTCACTGTTCATCTCAACTGGTAGCTCACAAACGCGATCTGCCGGCTGTCCGGTGACCACGACGGGACGTTGATTGTCCCTTGTCCACCGAACAATTTGGCGAGCACCGCCGGAGAGCCGCCATTTGCCGGCATGATCCGCAAAGTGACATCCTGGTTTGCCGGGTGACCTTGGACATCATTTTCGTATGACAGGAACACAATCCACCGGCCATCTGGGGAAGGGTGGGGGAACCAGTTGTTATAAGCGTCAGCGGTAACTTGAACCTGATCGGAGCCATCGGGTCGCATGCGCCAGATCTGCATGGTTCCGCTGCGTTCGGAGTTGAAATAGATGGTTCGACCGTCCGGCGAATACTCGGGGCCATCATCCAAACCGGATGCAATGGTGAGGCGGGTTTCTGCGCTGCCGGTTGCGGGTATGGTGTAAACATCAAACTCTCCGTTGCGCTCCGCACAGTAGCTCAGGGTCCGGCCATCCGGTGACCACCCATGCCAATAGGACGGTCCGCGCTGGGTGATTTGCCGCGGGACGCCGCCGGTGACGGGCAACGTGTAAATCAAGGAGTGCCTGGCTTGGGACTGATCGCTGATCACCAATTGCGTGCCGTCCGGCGAGAGACCGTGGTCGTTGTTGCAGCGATTGGCAAAACCCGTATCAATCACTTGGGGCTCTCCACCCTTGACTGGCATCCGATAGATGCGGCCGTTGCTGTTGAACAACAAGTGCGTGCCAGCGGGCGCCCAATTCGGAGCTTCGAGGTGGTTGGTGGTGCAGTACACGGCCCGTCGGTCCTTGGAACCAATGTTCACGGTTTCCAGCGTGCTGAACAGAGTCGGAGCGGCTCGGGCGGGTAGGTTGGTCGCCAACTGCACGTTGGAAAAAACCGCCGTTTCCGTGGTGTGATTATCGTGCGCGCAGACACCCAAGCCGACATAGAAAGGATCCTTCAGAATCAGTCGGAACGAACCGCTTGCTGGCTGCCAGGTTTGGCCGTCCAGTGACAGCGACAGCGACACATAACGGCCCCGCTTTTCGAGGCGCAGCCAATCCGGGGCCGACACGTTGGCCTGGATCTCGTAAGTGCGGGCTCCAGGTACTTCCCGGTATTGCAATGAGGTCAGCCCGTCGCCGTGCAATGCGGCATCCGCGTAGGCCGAACCGGCGTGCAGATCCTGGCGCACCAGCAGGCAAGCCTTGCGATGGGCATTGCCGCCCGAACCGACGAACGCGATTTTCGCCGACAAGTTCACGTCACCCGTCACCTGCGTCCAGACGAAGTGAAACGCATCGTTGGTAAACCACATGTTCTCGCCGCCGCCGGTGACCGTGTAGGCGCGTTGGTTGCTGTCAAAGGTGGCCGAGCCGCGGTGTTCACAGTTGCCCACGTCCTGCTGCGCGATGAAAAGACCGAGCTGGGAAGCGATATTGGCGTTGCGACTGTCAGCGGCCAGGAGGGGGCCGAAACCAAGGACAGACAAACAGCCTACAACAAACAGGGTTACAGAGTTCATGGCCTGTTTTTACAGGATACCCCAGGCATCCTTCAATCCTTGTTCGCGCAGATCGGATTCGATTACCTCCAACTCTTACTGCCCGCCCCATTCCGCGTTCGCTGCCTACGCTTCCGCCCCTCCGCGCTCTTGCTCTGCCCGCCCCCGCTCACTGCGGCACCACACGGTAGAAACGCGGGGATTGGCCCGGCATGAACGGTTCGCGGTTTGTGATGACGGTCATCGCCGGTTGGGCCGACACATTGGTGAGAGCGAGCCACGAGTTGGGGTTCAGATCGTCTGAAAATTGCACGGTGTAGGGGACATTCCGCCAGCGCGATAAACGTGAGCAGGGCCTACACCATTCACGGTTTTGGCAATGGCGGCCACCGCGGGCGGCCGCATGAAACGGGCGTGAATGGTTTGGTTGGTATCCATCCCAATCACGGCCGGATGCCACCCCCACGTTCTGGCTACATTCTCGGACGCAATTTCTGCAGCAATTCTTTGCGCGAAGCCACGCGCAACCGGGCGTTTTCGTAACGGCGAATTTCGTCCGGGGTTTCCGGAGTAATGGACGGGATGGCGGTGGGATGCTCGTTGGCGTCCAAGGCCACAAACGTTAGATAGGCCGTCGTGGTCCGGGTCTGCACCTGAGTGAACGGATTTTCTTTCATGACCTGCACCCCAACTTCCATCGAGGTCCGCCCGACGTAATTGGCCGACGCGCGCAGCACCACATGATCGCCAATGTGGCACGGCGCGAGGAAAGACAACCGGTCCACGCTCACGGTCACCACTTTGAGCCCGCAATGGCGCTGGGCCACCATGGCCGCCACCATGTCGATCCACGACATGATGGTACCGCCAAAGGCGATGCCCAGATCATTGGCGTGCTGGGGCATCATCAGGTAGCGTGCCTCCACGGCGCTGTCACGAGGAGTTTTGCCGCGCGGTTCGGTCATGGCGTGACGGCCAACCGCTCTTCGTTGCGCTCCGGTTTCATCAAGACGCCCTGTTCCTTGTAGGGCTTGAGCATGAAATGCGTGGCGGTGGAGAGCACCCCCTGCACCGTGGCCAGTTTTTCGGAGACGAACATGGCGACGTTTTTCAGTGACTCACCTTCTACGATAACCATCAAATCATAGGTGCCGGACATCAGATAACACGAGCGGACCTCATCATATTTGGCCACCCGCTCGGCCATTCGGTTGAAACCCCCGCCGCGCTCGGGCGTGATCTTCACTTCAATCACCGCGCGCACCCGGTCCACCCCGAGCTTTTCCTCGTTCAGAATAGTGCGGTAACCGAGAATAACTTCGTCCTTTTCGTAGGCCTTGATTTTGGCGGTCACCTCCGCCTCGGGCCGGTTCAACAGGGCCGCCAGATCGGCGGGTTTGATGGCGGCGTTTTCGTGCAACAGTTTCAACAATGCATCCATGGGGCGATTTGTAACCCGCGACCGACGGCAAAGCAAACTTTAGTAGGACAGCCGTCTCAGCGGTCCCGAATGACATGAATCCGTTCACTGGCCATTGACTGTCGTGATTGCGCGGAGGTTGCCTTGCCGGTTTGGAAGAGATGAGACGTTTGACTTACGATGCGCCGCGACCGATTGACGCGGTGCGGCTGCCAGCATACGCTCCCGGCTATGGAATCGCTGGAACAGAAACGTGGCCGGACGCGGAAGATCATTACGAAATTAAAGAAAACCTACCCGGACGCCCGATTGGCTCTGAATTATTCCAATCCCCTGGAGCTGCTCATTGCCCTCATCCTGGCCGCGCAAGCCCGCGATGATCTGGTGAACTCCGTGACCCAAGACGCCTTCAAAAATTACCGCACCGCAGCCGACTGGGCCAAGGAAAAGGCGGCGAAGCTGGAAGAACAATTGCGCCGCATCAATTTCTATCGCAACAAGACCCGTTCCATTCAAAAGGCGTGTCAGGCGTTGGTGGAAAATCACGATGGCCGGGTGCCGGACAAATTGGAGGCGTTGCTTGAATTGCCCGGCGTAGGCCGCAAGACAGCGAACATCATTTTGGGTAACGCGTTCGGCCAATCGGCTGTCGGCGTGGATACCCACGTGGGCCGACTTTCCCAGCGCTTGGGATTAACGCGCCACACGAAGCCGGACGACATCGAAGCCGACCTGGTGGAGATTGTTCCCGCAAAGGACGCGGTGACGTTTTGCCATCTGCTGCAATTTCACGGACGCCAAATTTGCGTCGCCAAGAAACCGGATTGCCCCCACTGTCCCCTCGACGCGCTCTGCCCGTATCCAGACAAAACAGAATAGCGCCAAGGCTGCAATGTGACCTGACCAACGTCCGGCATAGTCCCCGCACCTGGGACACATCCCACCTCAATCATGGGCTAACGCTCACGGCTTCACCGGCACTTGGCCGACGCCATAAAGCCCGAGCGGCACCCATAAACCACGCATCAAGTCGCCATCCGCGCGGCTGAGGTCAAACCAAGTACAACCGCCGGGTTGACCGCTACCCACTCGCGGCAACGCCGTCGCGTTGCCAATGGCAAACAACTCCACGGTGCTGTCGTTTTCCTGCACAGCCAGCAGCCCACTAAACTCCCGCAGCACGTTCGCCGGCGAACCCAACTGTACGCTGCTGAGACGCTCAAAGTTGCCCGTTGCTGACAGGGTCCAATTTTCCAACGAATTCGCCGCCGCGTCGGCACTGTTGACGGTGGAAGTAGGGCGCCCAACGAAAATGTTGGGACCGACCACGAGCACTGGATGCGGCCAGAGATTGGAGAGGACCAATGAATCTACCAAGTGCGCCGAAACGCCATCGTATGCCAGCGCATCGAGGTATTCGGTTCCATCGTAGGCCGTGCTGTTGTTCCAATGAGGTCCGGTGGTGTAAAGCAAATCGCCTTCGTGGCCGATCCCGGTCAGGGTGTTGGGAAGGCTGACGGGCCGGCGCACCCGTGGGTCAGTCGGATTCTCATAATCGACCACGTCCAAATACGAACGTTGCACCCAGTAACGAATGGGATAAACCACCCCGCCGGACGGCGCCACCGTCCCATCGCTCACCGTAGTATTCCCCTCCGGATCCGATACGGGCTGAAGCTTGGCATCCAGGCATTCCGAAGTCTGATGGCTCAGATAGACCTTGCCATCGGCCGCAAAGGCCTTGCTGAAACTCCACCAGTTGTTGGTCGTAAGATTGACTTCGGAGGCGAATTGCGGCGCGGTTGGATCGCTGACGTCGAACGTAATTAACTGCCCACCGGTGCCGCCCCAGTAAGGCCAGGGCATAATCAACCGCGCGTCCGCCACCATGCCACCGCCGGCTACGGGGACTCCGGTCAGGGGCATGACCGGCATCGGATAATACCAACGATAATAACCATAGCCGCCGCCTGCCCACACCAAGACATCGGGCTTGGGCCAAACCGCTTGCCAGTCGCTGCCCCAACCCAAGTTCGGATCATAGCGCGCCGTTTGCCCGGCAACCCTCAGCGCGGGCAAATTGTCCAGGTTGACCACTGTCAGTACAAAATTAGGCGGGTTGTCTGGCGAATCGTCGGTTGTCGCACCATTGGCGGTGCCCACCAACGGCAGAGGATAAATATAACCGCCCTGACCCTGCGCCACGTAAAGCTGTTCGCCCTTCAACGTCGCGCCAAGGATCGGCAGGTTGGTTAAAGTAAGCTCGCCGAGCATTGTGTCCGGATCAGCCGCCAGGGCTACGCGCAATGCCGGGCCGTTGAAATTGTCCCAACTCGCTCCATTTTGCACCTCGATTAGGAAATCGCCGCTCAAGAAGACGCGATCAATGGTCCACGCCAATTCCAGGCGGTTCACCACCTCCGGCTGGTCGCGATCCGTGGCGTCCACGGTCGCCAGTTCCCAGCCGGAAATTGACAGGATACGGTCGCGGTACACTGTGGAGCGGCGGAAGCCAAATGCCCCGGTGATTTGCCCACGAGCCACGAGTGTGTCCCGGTTAAGATCAATCAACTGCACTGCGGAAACATAGGCGTTGGTAACGTCGCCGTTGAACGGCACCAGAATCAGGTTCGCGTCCGGCAACACCGTAAAGGCTTTTTCGTCGTAATTGGCTTCGCTCCAGGAATGGGTTTCCCCCAGCAACACGCGACTGGCCAGAGTGGGCGCCGCCGGATCGCTTACATCGAACAGCGACACCGCCACGCGGTTGGTCTCCACGCCCACAGTGACCAGGCGGTCGCCCAACGGCTCGATGTAGGTGGACCAGCCGGGAATTTCGACACTGCCAACAATTTCCGGTCGAGCCGGATTCGCCAGTGAGACGACCCACAACGGATCAATTTGAAAGAAGGTCACCACATAGACCCGATCACCGTCGAAGCGTGTGGCGCGCAAGCGTTCGCCGCGGCCCAGTTCGAGTTCACCGAGTTTACCAATTCCCAGCGGACCCAGGGACCGGGGATCGGGCACCCGGAAGGTTTCGAGCTTGGTCACCAATCGCTGGCCGCCGTCCCAATGCCAGTCTTCAGAAATGGCGGTCAACACGCCGGCACGGTAATTGAGTTTGAATTTGTCCTGCACCCGGCCCGCGGTGGTCACGGAGCCGTACCGGTTCATGGTTCCGTCCGGGGAGGTGATGTCAATGATGCCAACCGTTGACTGCCAATAATTGTTTACGTTTTGCGTGGCGATGAAGAAACAAATGTCCGTGGACGCCACTACATTGCCATAGCCGGCGTACCAAAGGGTGTTGCGCGCCACAGGCGCACTGGGATCCGACAAATCAAAGGCCGCCACCTGGGTGCCCCATTCCCAAGTGGTGCCGCTGCTGTTGGCAACGGAACGATAGAGTTGCGACGCCACGTAAAGAGCGGTACCCACCATGCGGCTTTCTTGTATCGTGCCCGTGACCGGCAGGCTGGCGACCACTTGCGGGCCCGCGGGCAAATCAGCCACGACCAGAACCTGGCTCTGCGCATAATTGCAGCCGTCACGGGCCAACAGCACCACATGATCGGTGCCGAGCAGATACATCTGTTCGCCCGCCGCCGGCAACGCCAGGGTGCCTCGCACGACCGGGTTGTCCGGATTGCTCAGGTCGATGATTTGCAGGCCGCGGTATTGGTTGAAGAAATAGAGCGTCTGGCCGCGGATTTTCCAGATGTCGGATTCCACGACTTCGCGCGAATCGCCTTCCGAAGCCGTGGGGGTGGCGGTGAGGTCGGTCCGATTGTCCAGGGAGGAGTAGGTTACAAACGATCCCGGGGTGGCGGCCGTGCCGTCGGTGGCGGCGACCACTTCGCCCAGGAACGAGTTGGTGCCGGCATAAAACGCGGTTGGCAACGGTTCGGTGGCGTCGCCCCGCACGCGCAGCAAGGCCAGCTTTTGCGTGCGGGCCAGGCGGAACGTAATGGTCCCGCCGGAACCATCCAATCGGGCGACGGCGCGGGGTTCCCAACTCTGGCGACCGGCGCGTTCGCGGCCTTCCAGGGTCACGCGGCGCACCCCGGAAGGCACCTGAACTTGCACCACAATATCGCTCCCGTCCGGCTGAATGGACTGGATGACAGGCCGTTGCAATTGGGCAACGGCCGGTGATGGAGGGGAGAACAAAAGCGTGGCTACCAACGCGGGAATAGTGGCGAATAGATGTGTCGTTTTCATAACCAAAAACCTTTCATTTTTGGATTTGAATACTGCCGAATGTTCACGGGAATTAACGCCTGATCCCCCGGCAGGTCAAGCGTCGAAAATGCGTGCGGGCTTGGGGCCGTGCATCCCAATTCAAAGTCCTCAGGCAGTTGCACCCGTGCGGTGGCTTCGCACCATTCGATGAAGTCGGGGACAAGGGCGGCGACGAGAGATTCGGCGGTGCAGCGGGATTGGGTGAGTTGGGCTTCCAATTGGTCCACCAAGGCCATCAGTTGATCCACTTTGGTCATCTGTCTGAGCGGCGAGCTTGGCTTTGCTCACGTCGAGCGGCAAGGATTCTCGGTTCCTTTTCATACGCTTTTAAAGTTCTTCAACTGATCAGCAGCAACCGCGGCGGTTGGCCGGGAAGGGCTTCGGGGGCGCGATGGATGCAGGGGGGCACGGGGCTGCCGGGATAGGCCACGGCGATGCGCCAGAGGTTGCCCAGGCCGAAGGAAAAAGGCCGCGCCTGCGGAACCGGGGCATAGTGGAGGTCGTAGCAGTGTTCATTCAGATATTCGCGGAAATCGTCGTCGTCATTTCCTCCGAAGCACTGGAGGAGTTCGGCGCGGGTTTCGGGGATGTCCACGCGCCGGCGCGCCTCGTCGATGCGCAAGCCCTCGCTCGCCGGTCCGTGGTAGGTGCAAAGCCAGGTGTCGGTTTCCACCGTGGCGCTGTCCACGTGGAAGGAGTAAACATCGGTGGGAACGGGCCCGGGATTCTCCTCGCGGAGGTAACCGTTGACGCAGTCGAGGACGGGGTCCAAGTCGAGTTCCTGGAGCCGCCTCAGGTCTTCGAGGAGAACGTCGATGGCGACCCGGCCTGCTGCGCTTAGGGGCAGGCTACGGAGTTGGTTTTCTTCGAGAGTAGTGATCCCTGGGCCGACGCCAAGCTGTTCCACGACCTCGCCAAAATCCCCAGGCAACGTGCGCGGCCAGCAGAGCGCGTTGATGTTGCGGCCGAAAGGGGTGGTGACCAGTTCCTGGAAACTGCTCACCACCTTGATGCGATGGTAGCCGAGGGGCAGGATGAAAGCAGTCATGAGTGAAGCAAAATCAATTGGTCCATTTTGGCCACCATCCGGTGTGGTTCGGCGAGGGGGCGGACAGGCATGAAGAACGGTCAGCCAAAGAAGCAATGGTTAGCGTCCTTGTCGATTATGCGGAGGGCTTCGGATAGTGATTCTACCTCCAAGCAAGGTTGATAGCCATGCCACTTGCCGTCGGCCCGTTTCCAGGAGAGGCGCCAGACCTGGCGGGTGCGGACGTATTGGATCTTGGCGATGGATTCCTCGATCTGTTCATCGGGACGGCGAAAGGCGGGGCGCATGAAGAAAAGCTCAATGGCGTGTCCGGTGAAGCGCTGGCCCTCAAGCACCTTGTCACGGAGGTGCAAGGGAGGTCGGCGACGGGACCAGAAGAGTTTCTCGATCAGCGTGGTGTGCTCGGCGATTTCAGTGTGGGTAAAGGCCATAGTAGGGGATGCAGTTGTTCAAGCAGCGGTGAGTTCAGCGAGGGCTAGGGCCAAGGGCCCGGCAATATTTCAGCCCGGGGCAACGACCTGGGGATCGTTGCTTTGCGGCCGGCTGAATTCAACGGAGGGGTGAATGTCTTGACGGGTGTTGTCATGGGACGGGCCTTCAGCCCTTGGGTGGCTTGGAATCCGGTTTCCCAGGGCGTTGCCCTGGGCTGGGATGGGGCGCGCCGTTGGCGCTGGAGGCAGTGAGTTTGGTGACGAGGGCGTCAGGGAGGGATTCGGCGGTGGAACGGGATCGGGTGAATTGGGCTTCCAATTGGTCCACCAAGGCCATCTGTTGCTCCACTTTGGCCACAATCCGGTGTGGTTCGGCGAGGGGTGGGATGGGAATGAGGGGCAACGCCCCGACTTCATACCAGACTGGGGCAACGCCCCAGGCATGTTTGAAAGCCCGCTCCATCTTTCAATCCCAAACATAAGCCTCCTCGTATTCCACCCCGTATTTTTTCAGGAACCTCCGAAATTCATCCTGAAACGTTCGCGTCGTGTGGTGCTCTTCCTGACTGTCAATGTAGGTCTTTAACGCATCCAAATCCGATGGACCAACGGAGAAACATCCGTAGCCACGTTGCCACGAGAACGCCGCGAGGTTGGGCGATTGCGTCTTCAACCATTTCGATGATGCCGTTTTCAACGTCTCCACCAATTTCGCGATGGTGATGGTGCGCGACAGTCGAATGGCGAGGTGAACATGGTCCGCTACGCCGCCGACACGGAACGCCTCGCAACCCGCGTTCCGCGCGACGGTGGCAAGATACGCGTGGACTTTAGGGCGCGTGTCGGGATCGAGGAAGGGATGTCGCTCCTTCGTGCTGAAGATGACGTGGACGATGACGAGGCTCAATGATTGTGGCATGACGATGGTGGTTCAGGGCCAAAGGCCCGATTGATTCCAGCCTGGGGCAACGCCCCAGGATTCCGACAAACACAATATCCCAAAGCGCCAACGGCGCGATCCATTCGTGCTTTGCCCTGGGGCGTTGCCCCAGGCTGGGATGGAGACGCGCCGTTGGCGCTGGTGGACGTGAGTTCGGCCACGAGGGCGGAGAGGAGGTTCGCGGCGGTGGCGCGGGCGGTGGCGAGCTGGATTTCCAACGCGTCCACCAAGGCCATCAGTTGCTCCACTTTGGCCACGATCCGGCGTTGTTCGGCCAATGGAAAGGGCCAACGGCCCGGCAATATGTCAGCCTGGGGCAACGCCCCAGGAATTGAGGATCCAACAACCACCGAGCCTGAAGGGGTGGACCACCGGCGGCGGAATTCCACACGTGGGATGGTTGATTGATCGTTGGCATAATGGACCGGGCTTTCAGCCCTTTTTGTGTTTTCGGCCTTTGCCCTGGGGCGTTGCCCCAGGCTGGGATGGAGACGCGCCGTTGGCGCTGGCGAATGTGAGTTCGGCGACGAGGCCGGCGGCGAGCTGCGTTTCCAACGCGTCCACTAAGGCCATCAGTTGCTCCACTTTGGCCACGATCCGGCGTTGTTCGGCGAGGGGGGAAAGAACGCAATCGGCCTTTTTGGATTCGCCGCGTTTCACGGTTTTGCCGCGGACGATCACCCGGCCCTTGGTGAAGTGGCGTTCTTCCAGGACCTGGGTCATGACATCCCATTTGGAGCCGCCCGGACCAACGATGGCTGGCGTGATGAATTTGGTCCGGATATCGGCTTCGGTAAGTAATTTTTTGTTTAAGGGTGGCATTTCTAATTACGAGCCGAACAATCGATTGGCGCCCCTGGCAGCAGCGAGCACAGCACGGACCCGCAGCGGATTGAGTAGTTTGTATCCGCCAAATTCGAGCGCCTTGTCAGGCAGGTCGCGAGAAACCGCTTCGCCTTGGGAACCGGGCATGGCGGGATTAAAGCCGGGACGAGGGATTTTCGCAATGGGAAAGTGGGAAGCTCACATAATTCTGAATACGGATGGTTACCAAGAATGAGCACTTCCAGACGCTCCAGCCGGGCGCCATTTCTCGCGCTTGCCAAGCGGCGGACAAATTGTTAAATCACGGGCGTGGTACAACAACAGACCTTACGTCAGGGCGTTAGTTTTTCCGGTTTCGGCCTTCACAGTGGGAACCGAGTTAATATGGCGTTGCTGCCGGCGGCGACGAATAGGGGCGTCCGTTTCCGGCGTGTGGACCTGAACGGCCGGCCGGAAATTGAAGCGCACCTCGAGTACGTGACGGAAACGACGCGCTCCACGACGCTGTCCAAAGGCAACGTCAAAGTGCAAACCGTCGAGCACGTGTTGGCCGCGTTGGCCGGGCTGGAAGTGGACAACGCGGTCATCGAACTCGATGCCAACGAACCGCCGATTGCCGATGGCAGCGCCCGCGAATACACCCGGATGATTGAAGAGGCCGGCCTGGTGGCCCAGGCAGGCAAGCGGGAGCCTTACCGGGTCAGCGAGCCAATGGAACTGGTGAGCGGCGACAACCTGGTGACGGTTTTCCCGCACCACCGGCTGAAGATCACCTGCACCAGCGCGGACAAGGGCGGGCGGTTTGTCCAGTTTTACACGGTGGAGCTTTCCCCGGAAACCTGGAAGCGCGACCTGGCCCAGGCCCGGACGTTCTGTTTTTACGAGGAAATCGAACACTTAATCCGTAACGGTCTCATCAAGGGCGGCAGTTTGGAGAATGCGGTGGTGATCCGCGAAGACGCGGTGCTGACCACCGAACCGTTGCGGTATGCGGAGGAATTTGTCCGCCACAAGATTCTCGATATCGTGGGCGATCTGTCGTTGCTGGGTCGGCCCTTGGCGGCCCACATTATTTCCGTGAAACCGAGCCACGCGGCCAATTACGAACTGACGAAACTCATCTACAACCAAATGCGCAAACCCATCGTTGCCACCCACACGTTTGCTCCCCCGCCGCAGCCTCCGGACGAAAAGCCGGCTCCCGCGGCGGCGGAGAAGCCCGCGCCCTCCGCTTCGTCCAGCACTGAGAAACCGGCGCCGCTCCCGAATCCGCCCGCGGCCGAAATGCCAGTTCCGTCCAAGGACATCATTGAGGCGGTGCGCGATGGCGCCACCTTGGACGTGATGCAGATCATGAAGATTTTGCCTCATCGCTATCCGTTTCTGATGGTGGACAAAGTGATCAAGATCCAGGGCAACAAAATCACCGGCGTCAAAAACCTGACCATCAACGAACCATTTTTCGAAGGCCATTTCCCCAATCACCCGATCATGCCGGGTGTGCTCCAATTGGAAGCCATGGCGCAGGTGGCGGGGATTCTCATGCTCAAACAGGCGGAAAACTACGGCAAGATCGCCTATTTCATGTCGGCCGAAAACGTGAAGTGGCGCCGGCCGGTGCGGCCGGGTGATGTGTTGCACATTGACGTCGAACTGGTCAAATCACGCGGCAAGATTGGCAAGGCCAAGGGCGTTTGTTTGGTGGACGGCGAACCGGTCAGCGAGGCGGAAGTGACGTTCGTGCTTCAGGCTGCTTGAGCCCATGAAGGCCATTCATCCCACGGCCATCGTTCACCCCGGAGCGCAGCTCGGCGCGAGTTGCTTCATTGGGCCGTACTGTGTGCTGGGCGAACACGTCGTTCTGGGCGATGGTTGCAAACTCCATTCGCATGTGGTCATCGACGGGCACACGGTCTTGGGGAACGAGAACGAGATTTTTCCGTTTGCCAGCATCGGCTTCAAAACTCAGGACTTGAAGTGGCAGGGCGGGCTCACCCGCACGCAGATCGGCGACCGGAACACCTTCCGCGAGTATGTCACGGTCAACAGCGCCACTGGCGACGGCGAAACGACCGTGGTGGGTTCGGACAATCATATCCTGGCTTACAGTCACATCGCCCACAACGTGGTGCTCGGCAACCATGTGATCATGTCCAATGTGGCTACGCTGGCGGGGCACGTGCTGGTGGAGGATCATGCGGTCATTGGTGGTCTGGCTGCGATTCATCAATTCTGCCGCATTGGCCGGATGTCGATTATCGGGGGGTGCTCGAAGGTGGTGCAGGACGTGCCGCCATTTATGATGGCCGACGGTAATCCTGCCCAAACCCGCACCATCAACAAAATTGGAATGGAACGTAACGGCGTGAGCGAAGAAGCCCAAAACGCGCTCAAGCAGGCCTACAAAATTCTGTTCCGCGACAAACTGACCATCTCCAACGCGCTAACCCGCATCGAAGCCGAATTGCCCACTTTGCCGGAGGTTCAACACCTCGTCCAGTTTGGCCGTTCGAGCGAACGGGGATTGAGCAAGTGAGTTTGGTTAAATGTCCACCATCGTCCGTTGACGTTGGTTGAAGCGGCAGCATTGGGTGTAACCGAAATTGCGGGCCAACTGCGCGGCCTCGGCGAAGTTGGCTCCAACTTCCAGCGCGGCGTGGGCGTCCGAACCAAAGGTGATCGGAACGCCGGCTTGCGCCATCAGGCCGATGAAGTCCGGGCTGGGATAAATCTCACGGCATTCCTTGCGCAAACCGGCGGTGTTCAGTTCCACGGCCACGTTGGCCGCTTGGGCCGCTTCCAGGAAACGTTCGAATAGAAACCGGCAATCCCCATGAGGACGGAAGCCGAATTTCTTCGGCAAATCCGCGTGGCCAATTATGTCGAACAGACCGGAAGCCGCAGCCTGCGTTAGTCGGTCAAAATAAATGCTCCAAACTTCGTCGGGTTCACGGTTCTTCCACTCCGAGATCTTGCCCGGATCATCGATTGCCCAACTGTCCGAAACGTAATGCACGGAGCCGATCAGATAGTCCCAAGAATGGCGCGTCGCCAGTTTGCGAATCCATGCTTCGTGGCCGGGCAGGTAGTCCACTTCCAGCGCTAGCTTAATGGCGAGACTGGGGTGATCGGCGCGCGCCCGCTCGACCTGGGTCACGTAGTCGTCCAGTTGATCGAAGCGCATGCGCCAATTATCGAAATCATCGCGGGGCATGGGCGAGTGGTCGGAAAAACCGATCTCCGGCAAGCCTATCGTCACCGCCCGCTGCGCATAGTCGGTCGGATCGCCCGTGGCGTGACTGCACAGCGGCGTGTGCGTATGATAATCCGCAGGCAAGCTCATGGCGGGAAACTAAACGGCAGTTGCTCAAAACGCAACCGCCAAAAACGGTGGCATGGCTGGTTGTGCGGGGCATTGCCTGAGCCGGGTTTTCATGCTTCATCGATCCGCCAGCCGCACATCCACAACCATGACAGTCTTCACCGCATCATCCGCCCAAAACGTGATAGCGTAGCGTCCGATAATTCTGATCTGTCGAATCCGTCGGCTTCCGTCCAAATCCGTATAGTCTCCATGGGTATGCGGAGCCTCCGCGAGTGAACGAACGAAGTCCATTATCAGCTTCCGCTGCGCACCTCGTGCCGGTACCGCCTCAAGAAGGTCAATGTGCAGATAGACTTTATAGCCCTCCATCTAGCCGTTGGACCTACCGTCAAGTCGGTGCTCAAATTCGTCGGGAGACAACCAATGCGTGGGCTCTGCATCCTGAAATCTGTGCGCCACACTGCCCTCATAATCTCCTTCCTTTAAATGCCGTAGATGGAACAAAAACGCAATCACCTCATCTTGCTCCTTTCGCGGCAGCGTCGCCAGTGTGTCTTTGATTTCCTGAACGCTCATGGTGCAAGACTATCGAAATTGTTACTGAACCGCAAGTGGGAAGGTAGCCCGTTCAATTCTAAATCGTCAGGTAACCGGGTCAATGGCCGCACTTCTGCCAGTAAATCATCACTTGAGCTGACCAGAGTTCCAGCGCCTATCCCGAGTGTGCCATCAAAGCCCACTACCTGAGGAAACGATCTATTGTCTTTGAATGTGTTCCTTTCGTTCGGGACAGCCAGGACGGCGGTCTTGCTGCCAGTCATCAAAGGCTTGCCGGCGCCGGGCTAATGCGAGTATCAAATGGCCGTGAACAGTCGAAAACCATTGCGGGTGGGGGTGCTGGGTTCGGGTAAAGGCTCGAACATGGTCGCCATCGCCCAGGCGTGCGCCGCCGGAGAGATTCCCGCTCAAGTTGTCTGCGTGCTCAGTGACGTGCCGGACGCGGGAATCCTGGATCGTGCCGATGAACTCGGTTTGTCGGCCGAGCACCTGCCGCCGGGGAAATTTCGCACGAAGCTGGACGAAGAAGCCGAGCGCACCTACGTGCAGCGGTTGCAGGACGCGGAAGTGGACCTGGTGGCCTTGGCGGGCTTCATGCGCGTGCTTAAAGGCGATTTCCTGCGGGCTTTCCCGCTGCGGGTGATCAATATTCATCCGTCGTTGTTGCCTTCGTTTCCGGGACTGGAAGCTTGGAAACAGGCGCTGGATTACGGCGTAAAAGTTACCGGTTGCACCGTCCATTTTGTAGATCAGGGCGTGGACACTGGACCGATTATCGGCCAGGAATCTGTACCGGTGCTGACCGGCGATACTGCGGCTACTCTGCACGAACGCATTCAACAAGCGGAACGCCGGTTGTATCCGGCCGTGGTGGGCGCCCTGGCGGAAGGAAGGGTCAAGGTCAATGGCCGTCAGACCGTCTGGCAAGCCTGAAAAATAATCTTCATTCCGGCGGTAACGGTTGTTGCGTTGCGTTGTCAGCTACGCTAAGTTCCCCACCTTTTCCGCGGTCGGTTTGAGCCGGACGAGGCATGGTTTGCGGTGCAGTGGTCACAGATAAGCATCGCCTTTCAGGGCCATCCGTGGAGAATTAGGCACCATACGCGCCCTAAGATATTAACGAAACCGGCGGGCAATGAGTTTATGCCGTCGCCACCTGCGACGGGCAGCAGAATCAGATGAAGAGCAAAACGAAGACTAAGAAAGCAAAGACGGCGGCCGCCAGGAAACTGCGGTTTGGCTTGCCCAAAGGCAGTCTCCAGGCGGCGACGGTCGAGAAGATGGCCAAGGCTGGCTGGAACATTTCCGTGAGCAGCCGGTCGTATATCCCGTATGTCGATGATCCGGAATTGGAAATGCGGCTCATCCGCGCCCAGGAGATCAGCCGGTACGTTGAAGCGGGTTATCTCGATTGCGGGATCACCGGCTACGATTGGATCGAAGAGAACGGTTCCGACGTGCATGAAGTCGGTGAATTTTTGTTCAGCAAAGCCACGCGGCAGCCGGCCCGTTGGGTGTTGGCCGTCCCCGAATCATCGCCGATCAAGTCCCCCAAAGGATTGGCCGGCAAACGCATCGCCACCGAAGTGGTGAACTTGACGAAGAAGTATCTGCGCAAGCACGGGGTGAAAGCCCACGTCGAGTTTTCGTGGGGCGCCACGGAGATTAAGGCCCACGAATTGGTCGATGCCATTGTGGAATTGACCGAAACGGGTTCCTCGCTGCGGGCCAACAAGCTGCGGATTGTGGATACCTTGCTGGCCTCGACCCCCCGGTTGATTGCCAATCATGCCGCCTGGAACGATCCCTGGCGACGGCAAAAGATCGAGACCATGGCGCTGCTGCTCCAGGGCGCGCTCGAGGCCGAGGCGCAGGTGGGTTTGAAGATGAACATCGCCGAAAAGAACCTGGATCAATTGCTCAAGAATCTGCCCGCTTTGCGCCGGCCGACGGTTTCTCATTTGAGCCAGCCCGGTTGGCTGGCCGTGGAAACCATTATTGACGAACACACCGCCCGGGAACTCATCCCGCAGCTCAAGGCCGCCGGGGCTGAAGGAATTATTGAATATCCGTTGAACAAAGTCGTATATTGACCGCCTAAGCATCGGGGAGTTGGCGCCCGGTTCGACGTTTTGGAGTTGCTCCGAAAAGACTCCGCTTCGTCCCTCCGCACCGCCCGCCCTCAATCTGAATAACTATGGGTTCACTGAAGAAACGTCGTAAGACGAAAATAAATAAACACAAACGTCGCAAGAAACTGCGCGCCAATCGTCATAAGAAGCGCACCTGGCAGAAGTAATTGCCGACGCCGCGCCCGCTTCGGCGTTTGCCGGGCGGTCGAACTGTTTTGTTCCCAGCCGTCAAGGGATCCCGGCCTGCGCCTGGCCCTTGGCGGCTGAGGTTGTTGTTTGGGGCCGTTCCCTGGCGGTTTGCGTGGCGTGCGCAGGTCATTCTTTCTTGACCGGTGAAGTTGCTTTCCTGAGGACGATTAGTATTTTTCTATCCGGTGAAACGCATTCGATTAACAAGTATCCTCCTGGCAGGATTATCGGTGGCGGGTTGCTCCACGGCTTCCCGCCAATCGACCCAGACTTCCGCCTCGCCCGTTCCGGACGGCTCGGACGCTTCCAGCGCCGACGAAGCCGATTACTCGCCGGAAGCGGTGGCGCACCGCACCGAGGTGCAGGCTCGTTTTGCCACCGGGTTTCTTTACGACCTGGACGACAAAGCACCGCAGGCCGCCGAGGAATACCTCAAAGCCGGACTGGCCGATCCCACCAACGAACCGCTGGTTCTGGAAATCACCACGCGCTTGCTGCGTTTCAAAGAAACCGGCAAGGCGCTGGAGTTGCTCCAAAAAGCCACGGCCCAACCGGATGCTTCCGGCATGTTGTTCGCCCAATTGGGATTGATCTGCTCGCTTTCCGACAAAAAGGAAGCCGCCATTCAGGCCAACCAGACCGCCATCCAGAAATCACCCGAACTGCTGGCCGGTTACCGTCATCTGGCGCAGATTTATCTCCAGGACGGCCAGCCGGAGAAAGGTTTGGAGGTCCTGGACCAGGCGGCCCGGCAGCCGGAGGCCAGTGCGCTGTTCCTGACGGAACTGGGGGAGTTTTATCTTGCGTTCAATCGGGTGGGGACCAACGACGCCGCCCGCACGCGCGCCAAGCAGGTGTTCGAGCGCGCCGCCGAACAGCAGCCCACTCATCCGCTCGTGTTGCAGAAGCTGGCGGATGGTTTGAACTTTGTCGGCGAGATCGCGAAAGCGGCGGAACTGTACCGCAAATTGCTCGAACAATTGCCCCAACTGCCGGGGATTCGGGTCAAGCTGGCGGATCTCTACTTGCGTAACAAAGATTATTCGCAAGCCGCTGAACAACTCGAAGCCATCGTCAAGAGCGATCCGACCAATCTCCAGGCCAATTACATGCTGGGCAGCATTGCCTATGAGGCCAAGGACATGCCGCGGGCAGAGGAATGTTTTCGCAAGGTCAAATTGCTCAACCCGGATTTCGAGCCGGCGTATTACGACTTGGCCGGGGCGCTGATCAACTTGAACCAGCCGACGAATGCCCTGACCGTGCTGGACCAGGCGCGGGAAAAGTTTAAACCGAGTTTCGTTTGCGAGTTCTACTCCGCGATGGCCTACAGCCGGCAGAAACACTACAACGAGTCGCTCAAGCACTTGGTGGCGGCGGAGGTGGTGGCGCGGGCCACCGATACCAACCGGCTGAACCAAGTATTCTATTTCCAATTGGGCGCTACTTATGAGCGCAACCAGCAGTTCGACGAAGCCGTCAAAAGCTTTCGCAAATGCCTGGAAATGGCGCCGGACTTTAGCGAAGCCCTGAATTATCTGGGTTACATGTGGGCCGAGCGGGGTGAGAACCTCAACGAAGCCCGCGAGATGATTGCGAAGGCCGTCAAACTCGACTCCAAGAACGCGGCCTATCTGGATAGCATGGGCTGGGTGCTATACCGGCTGAACCAACCCAAGGATGCGTTACCCTTTCTGCTCAAAGCGGTGGAGTACGCCGACGAACCGGACCCCACGCTCCACGACCATTTGGGCGACGTTTATTTGGCGCTGAAGCAAACCACCAAAGCGCGTACTGCTTGGCAGAAGGCGCTCACCATCGAACCGAATGAGCATAAGGAAGCGATCCAGAAGAAGCTCAACGCGTTGAAATCCGGCGCCGAGACATCTTCCAATTCCCCGTCGAACTAACGAGGCATGGGGCATCAGTTCCGCCACCATTATACCCGCGCCGAGGCGCGCGCCTTGATCCCGCAACTGCGGGAGTGGTTGCGACTTCTCGTGGAAACCCGTGACCAACTCGGCCAACTGGACCAGCGGCTCAGTCAGCGGTTTGCCGGGGGTTGTGACGTAGGTGGCAACACTGCCAACGATTGGGTCCGCGCCGTGTGTGCCTTGAAGAAAGGACTCGCCCAATTCCAACAGCGCGAGATTCAAGTGAAAGACTTGGACCGCGGCATCATCGATTTCCCCGCCCTGATTGGCGGACGGGAGGTGTTCTTGTGCTGGGAAAAGGACGAGGACGACATCGAATTCTGGCACGACTTGGACGCCGGATACGCTGGTCGCGAACGGCTGATGTAACGGACGCAGGCGCGATTACCAGCGTGCTGCCGGAATCCTGCCGGCAGTTTTGGAACAACGGTCCCGAACCAATGCCCAAGGCTCCCCCGTTAACACGGGCTCGGCGGTGCGAGGGTCGATAGCCGTGGTTTGAGGGGGACTGCGGTGAACCGCGCGCCAGCGTTTGGAGTGCGCCCGGCTTGCCGGCGCTTTCGAAGGGCACGGGGGGGGACCGAACTCGCGGCGCTGCCTTGGCTGTTACGCGTTGTCCGTCGAACAAAAGCGGGAGCAAGCTCCACGCACACCAAACGCTTCGCGAGGTTTGAAGTGGCGCCGAAGCTCACCAAGGTAACGATGCGCAACTTCTGTCTGGCGACCCCATGCCGTTTTATCTCGCAACCCGATCACGAAACAGACCTTCCATTCGTTGGCGAAAGCTCACCAGTTCCTTTTCCTGCGCCGCACTGAAATACCCCAACTGCTGCGCGTAGGTGTCCATCCACGTGGCCAGTCGTTCTCGATCATCGGCTGTCAGTGCCACGTCTTTGTGACCGCTGACGCTGGTGAGCAATTTCCAGAGCTTGCTGTTGGCCGCGGTACCGGTTCCTGGCAGAGACCGGTCGCGTTCGAAGGCTTGTTTCTTCAAATCCTCGTTCGCAAAGGTCATTAGCGACTGCCAGGCTTTGGCGGCGGTTAGATCCAATTGGGCGGCGTCTGCGTCCTCACTGCCTGGGAAGTGGCAGTTGACGCACTTTTGATCGAGCACTGGTTGCACGAGTTCGCCAAAGCGCAACGGCCACGAACCACTGGGGCCGGGCGTCAGCTTGGAAGGCTCGCGCAACGCGGCCAGTGCCGGTGGACCGGTCGCCGGTGCGCGGTCGCGATGTTCGTGGCAACCCACACAGGAAAGCGTCTGGCCCGGCATGGTGTAAGTGAGCGAGCGCATCGTTTGCACCGCCAGACCGTCCGCGTCGAGCGCCTGGAAGAACACCGGCACCCCGCTGGGCACGCGGAAATGAGCGGAGCCGTCCGCCTCGACCGGCACCGTACCCAGCACAAACTTACCCGGATCTTCCGCTGACACGCCCAGCACGGGACTGTTCATCTGCGGCTGCACCTTCGGCGGTACGCCCACGATGCGGAGTCGTTTGATGCGACCGCGGGCCACGCCGTCAAGGCCTTCATAAACGTTCTGCACCAGGAAACGGCCTTCCTGCGTCCCCTGCCAATCGGCCATGATCGTTTGAACCGGTGGCCGCGGTCGCGGCGTTACCGGGATCGGGTTCATGCTGGAAATGTCCGGATCGCGATAAAGTAGTTCCAAATTGCCGAAAGCGTCATAGAGGTAAATACCCATGGCGTTCGGCGGATTTCGGTTGTCCTTCACCAACGAATGCGGCGGCAATTTGGCGTCCGCCCAGCCGACCAAGAAATAGTCTTCCGTCAACGGCCACGGATTGGCGTAGTAATGTTCCGGCGAGCCTTCGGTTTCAGGGAAACAGACTTCGGGCGTCAGGCGCGTGATGGGGGCGGCGCCTTCCAAACCGCGGTTGCGATCCAGCAAACACAGGGAACCACCTGTGATGGAATGGTGGGCGCTGGCGGTGAAAACCAGCTTGTCCGAACCGGGAATCGAGCGCGCTTCGAGCGCCACCTGGGGTTTGGTCGTGTAATTGCCATAGACAAGCTGCGGATTCGTGCCGTCCTGATTGGCCGACCAAAGGCTGAAGAAATGGCCGTTGAACCGATCGATGTAATCCCAGCGCGTGTAGAGAATTCGCCCATCGCCGGCCACCGACGGCGCCCATTCGAAATTCTCGAACGCCGACAACGGCCGCAGGCGGGTGCCGTCGGCATTGATCCCGTGCAGGGTGAACACCGGCACCGGACGCCAATTGTCGCCGCCGCAACGAACGTAACTGTCAGGCAGGTTCGCTTGGCGCGTTGAATCAGCAAAGGCCATCGTGCTCTGCAGGGCTTGCCCTTTGCGCGTGGACAGGAACAGGAGGTCGCTGCTGGGCAAATAGCGCGGATCGAAGTCGTCGTATTTGCCATGCGTGATCTGCCGCAACCCGGAGCCGTTCACGTTCATTTCGAAGAGGTGATAAAAGGCGTCCTCGGGCACGTTGGTTTTATCCGCCTTGTTACGTTCGTTCTGGAGGTCCGGGTAAAACTTGCAATAGGCAAACAGCACTTTGGTGCCGTCGAACGAAAGATCCGGTCCCGCGAAATTGCCCTCCGGAAAACGGTCGGTAAGGCAACGAACGCGCGCTTGGCCGGTCTTGAAGTTTTCCAGCACGTAGATGCCGCCGCCGCCGCGCGACCACCAGCCGTAGTGCTGGTCGGACATGTGGGGGAACATCGTGGGCGCCCGTTTAACGAAAAGAATGGAGTCGAAATTGAGCAGCGGATTCTTTAGCGCCAGTTGGCGTATGATCCAGTGGGTGCGGAGATAAGTGTCGCGTTGCTGGAAACGCTGATCGGAATCTGATGCGTTCGATGGGTCGGCCGAAGAATTCGGTGCGACGGATACACTATTTTTCTCTGAACCGAGGATGATCGGATTCTTGTCCCGAAGCGATTCGATTTCGCGCAAGTTTGCTTGTTCCGTGGTCACGTCCACGCCTAGACGTTGCAAACTTTCCGCCAGCTTCAGCCCGCGTTTTACCGTCAAGGCAATCGGGTAATCCGGTTCGTGTGCCGCGAGTGGCGGCGCGTGCCAAACCGACCATTGGCTGGTACTGCTTTGGGTGGCCGGTCGGTGGAGCGCGACATTGGCTGTTTGTCCCACGGCATAGATTTCGACTTCGTCCAAGTGGAAATAGTTTTGTCCCGGCAAGGCCAGGCGAACAAAGCGAGCTCGGGCGCCATTAAGTTTCACCATGAGCGGTTTCTGATCCGGATAGCCGTAAAACGCCGTGCCGTCGTGTGCATAAACTTGCTCGAAGCTTTGACCGTCGCTGGAAAGCAGCACTCGAAGGTGGCCATTGCGGGCGGCAAAACCACCGTCACAACGATTCCAAAGCATGACCCGTTCGAGGGCCATGGCTTCGCCGAGATCCACCTGCCACCAGGGATTGGCTTCGAGCGCAGTGTGAAATCCCCATTGACCATTCTTCACGCCGTCCACCGCGCCGGCGGCGTCGGCTTCGCGGGTGACGGTGGAAGTGCCGGCTGTCGGCGCCAATCGTTTGACATCCTGCCGCAACCAGTCGGCTTCAATTTGGAGGTGCGTGGGAGGCGGGGCGTTATCCGTTGCTAAAAGCTCCGTTGCGGCCAAGGCGAGAAACGGCAGTGCGCAGATTAATAGCTTATGGTGCATAACGCTGGACCGGATACTAATTGGATTGTGCTCGACCGGCCACGGTTATTTTGCCCCGAGGTCTGCGATTGAAGGAACCATCCGCACGAACTCCAAACGCTGGCGCGACGACCAACGTGCTGCCGGCATCCTGCCGGCAGTTTGGAACAGGCCTTTCGCCAATTACCAAACGTCCAACCGCCCGAAGCGTCTGCCAACATCGCGCGAGCGCAAAGGTGTCAATTCTTCTGTTTTTCGGAGAATCCAGCCCTGCAGCACCGCAACCAACCGCCGGGCAGGGCGAGACTCCGTCGAGTCCTGATTTCCCCGGAGTGCGTCCTCCAACCAAACGACAGCCAAAGGGAAAACCAGTTATGTCCAAACACTGCCGGTTTCCCCTGTTGTCGCTGCTGGATCGGTAAGAACGATGCGGAGAAGTCAGGGCTCGAAGGAGTCTCGCCCTACCTGGTTACCGCAAGGGTTTAAGTTCTCCCTTTTTACATTTTACTTCTGCATACACTAAGTTTGAGACGTTCGTGCGGCTGCCCATCGCCAACCGCCGGGCAATCCACTCGTACGTCACCGTTGTTTCCCGGCGCAGGCGCTGCGCCAGCAAGCGGTCCTCTCGCGGCCACGGCCGCCCTTGGCCTGGAGGCTTCAAATTGGAAATGATTGGGCATCAGGCGCAGCGCATGCATCTGCCAGCCGACGTGTTCACAGCATCGGCTCAGGATTTGCATGAACGATTCCCGATCGTGATCATCATGGAAGATCGACGCGCGACGTTCGCCCCGGCTCATGAAATGATAGATGGCACTTTCGTGCTTGAGTTGGAGCTTGCGGGCCATGGAAATAGCTGATCGGTACGGCGTTTACTGTCAATAGTGAGGACTGACCCGAATGGCCCTTAGGGAGTGATGTCAATCAGGGGCTCACCCAAAGCAGTAACCGTCGCTGGGATCTATTAGACCGCCTCCCAGCGGCTTGGAAACCGTTCTCGCCGCAACGGGATCACGGTTTCTTGAGATCTTCGATCAGCATTGCCGCCGCGTCGTCCGAGGCCTGCGAACAATTCTGGTTCGTGCAGACTAGCACCGCAAAGCCTTCTTTGGCATTATCAGGATCTGAGCGAAATTGAACCGGTTAGAGCCCTTGTGCGCCAGCAGAACGCCGCCCGCCCATGCCGATCGGTAAACCGCCCAGCCCAACGTGTAATCGGCATCACCCGGAGGCGCGTGCAACCAGCGATAGGTTTCCGTTAGCAGTTCCTGGACACGCTGGGGGAACTGCATGCGCCAAGACCGAATGGCAGGCGCATGCGTGGTGTCTGATGCCCAATCATTTTCATCTGGTGGACGAAACTTCGATAAAGAACCGGTCCGTTTACGTTTTCTTGCCAAAGCAGTTCAGAAACGGTAACTTCGGCGCATGACAACTACTGTCGAGGCAATTTACGAAAAGGGCACCTTAAAGTTGTTCCAGGCACTCCCTTTGCCCGATCAAGCTCACGTCATGGTAACCATTCAAACCGACGTTCCATCACCAGCGGAAAGCGAACGCGCCACTTGGCTAAAGCTTTCCGAAGACGCACTGACGAAAACCTGGGATAATCTCGACGACGAAGTTTTCAATGAGCTTCTCCCGAAATGAGGTCATCCTGTTGCCGATTCCCTTCACTGACCTGACCAGCCGTAAAGTCCGGCCAGCGGCTATCATTGGCTTCAGTAGTTACGCGGGCGACCTATTTGTTGCGCCAATATCTTCACAGCAGCAGAATGTGGACTTGGTGCTCCAGGATTGGCAAGCAGCCGGATTAAATGTTCCGTGTGGCATCAAGTCGCAGCTTGCCACCATCGAAAACCGACTGGTCGTCAAATCGGTGGGATTCTTATCGGCGAGAGATCGGGCTGCCCTCGACCATCGCCTACGCGGCTGGTTGCAGCTCTGATGACGGTGCGGTGAATCGCAGAGCGCCTGCAGATCGGCGCGTGGCCAATGTGAATGCGTTGCTGCGTCTCTGGCTTCAATTGGATTCCCGGGGCACGCCGTCGGACAGCGACACCGACGCCCAGAACAGATCGTGATCGGATGCCGCCTGGCTGGGAATCCTCCCCGCCTCTTGGACTTTAAATTCACCGCTCACCAACACATGGTCGATGATTCGACGGGATTGGTCGGGATACAGACGGTGGTAGGTGTCGGTCACCGGAGCCGGATTTCGTATCCGCACACCGGCGTCATTTTTCAAAAGGGTCTTCCCGTAAAGAAAGGTCATGGTTGGGCTGGACTCGGTGGTGTTAAAATCTCCGGTAAGAAGGTGCGCCCCAGCTTCGCTGGCCATGCGTTCGGCCAGCCGCACCGCGCTGATTTGCCGGGTCGGGCCCTGGCTTCGGTGGTCGAGATGAAAATTGTAGATCGTGAACTGGCGGGCCGTTTCCCGGTCCTCCAGTCTTGCCCAGGTGGCGCTGCGAATGCCGATGTTGGTCCCTGGCTTTTCCGGTTCGGCGTTGAGGGTAAACGCACCCGAGGCCAGTACGTGCAGCCGGCTTTTCCGGATCAGAATTGGATTGGTGTTGTTGGTGGCCGCATGAAAAATGAGCGTGTAGGCCGTCAGGCCCTCTGCCAGACCGCGCTGCTGTTCGGGCGAAGCCTCTTGCAGCCCCACAATGTCCGGGGCGGCTTCTCGCAGGAGTTGAATCATGGAGGATTCGCGCACTTTCCAGACGGGCAACGCCAAATTACCGGCGCGGATTCCGTTTTCCTCCCACATGATATTGAAGGTGGCAATCTTCAAGACCGGGGTGGCCGCCACCGCCGGATCGGGCGTTCCCAGGAGCGCCACTGCCGCCCATAGAAAGAATGGGATTTTCCTAACCGAATACGCCCAGATGGATGCCAGCAGCTTTCTCATCAGTTGTTCTCCTTGGGATTACTGGATTCGTGGGCCAGGTAAAGCACCGCTGGCCCATTGAACGGCGCCGTGAACTGTCGGTGACTGCCACCGCGCACTTTGCCAGCCTCGGTTGCTTTCGCTTGTGTCGGATCAAACCACTCTACCCGCAACTCACCTTTGGCGTTGGAAAGGTCAACCACTATTTTCCAGCCGTTGGGAGCATAGACAAGATATTCCTTGCCGGGATTGGCCAGGCAATAGCCCGTGTTCGCCAGATCGCCGCGCGGGACCGCGTGGGCGAGATCCATGCATTGCGCGTACGCCCGGGCCTGGCTGACATTCTGTCGAATCCGGCGCCACTCAGGTCCCTCGGCATCCGGGCGTTCAAAGGGCTTGTCATAAAGATTGAAATGATAACCCCGCGTGAAGGCGCTCCAAACAAATCCGGCATCATTGCTTCCGGCCGCAACGTGGTCCATATCGACGATTCCCGGCTTCCCGGTATGATTGGGCGGGGGATTTTTCCGGCGGTAGGCACCCGAGTTCCAACTGCCCGCCACGGCAAAGCAATCGGCCGGACTGGCGAGCAAAACATCGCGGGACATCTGATGCCACTGGCCCGTGCGGGTTCTTCCACCCGGTGACATTAAGACAAGATGCTGCTTGGGCTTGCCCTGTTCGTAGTCCTTGATGAACTCGATCATCCGGCGCTGCCAGTCCGGGGCATACAGTTCGTTGGCGATCTCCAAGAATACATTGTCCAGAGGGTTGACCGTATTGATGACTTTTCGGACGTAGGCTCTTTGCAGGGTGAGAATCCGCTCGTCGGTGGTATAAAAGAACTCGATCCCCTTGCCATCGCCGTTGTCGTCCGTGTCGATGCCGTTGACGTTATTGGCGCGGTTGAAGACGTTACCGTCCCACAGCGTCTGTCGCGGCGTCCCGCAGGCCTCGCCCTCAAGGAAGCCATAGACCTCAAAAAGCATGATCGACACGTAAATCCCTCGTTCCTGAAGATCCTCGCAACGACTCCGCATCCGCCGGAAGAACCGTTCGTCAAATTGATTCAGATCGAATCGGTTGCCGCCGTCACGGGCTTTTCCTTTACTCGCCACGCGCTGGTAAGGCATGGGAAATGCAATCGCCTGGTTGATCGGCGCCATGGACCCGCTCCCGGTGCTCCAGATGACCCAATTGCGCAGGTAATTGAAATGGTGTTCGCTCAGGAAGTCCAGGTAGCCGTCCCAGTCGAGCTTCCGCTGCCGGCTGCGGGTGAAGGGCTTGTTGAAGGAATTATCCTGCAAATCCACAAAACTTTGATGTCCGGCGAGGTAGATTGCCTTACCGCTGCCATCCGTGAAATAACGCGGATTTTCCGGATGGACCCGGAGTAGTTTCACGGCGGCTGACGAACCTGCTGCGGCACGAACAGCCGTCTTGTCCTGGGCAGCCGAAGGATTGAGGCTCAGGAACACAGCGGAAAAAATCACACCGGCGGTCAATGCCTGACTGACTGAGTTTGCCATGTTTGTTTTCGTCTTCACTTTGTTACGATGAATGGTCACCGTTGCGGCGGTAATGATCGATTAGTAGCATGGGCCACAGAATGGCGCCAGACCTGTAGCGCAAATTTGCAATCTGCCGCGCGCCACACCAACTCCCGCTGGCCTCGGAGCTACGGATGGCCTGCCGAATGCAATTCGGCGATACAGCAGATTAAAAATCTGCGCTACGGCAAACTGTAGCCCATCCGGCGCTCCCATCAGTAAGAACCGATTATAAAAATGTAACAGCCAACGTAAGGCTCATTCCGGCCAGTCAAAACACGCTTTTCCGAAAAAGGATGAGCCTCCTTATGTCGGCTGCTACGGACCGGCTGGCGTTCTTAAGACAGGCGCTAGTATCACCGCGTCAATGCCCGCACAGTAGCCGCTGGATTTGGCATTCTGGTCCACGGCTTGGAGACGCAGGATGTTCTCTCCTGGCCGGACTTCAATCGTTCCAAGCTCCACCGTCTTGGTGTCCACCTCCGGCGAGTAGGTGTCGAGGGAATCACTCAAGAGCGTGTCATTGAATTGCAGGCGAACCATGGCGTAGTCCCAAGAGGTCACCAACCGAAGTCGCAGGGCGTATCTACCAGGCTTCACAGAATCCACAAGAAGGAGATCGATAAAGTCTCCCGGCTGGCCCATTCGAATGAACAACAAGCGTTCGGCTGAAAGCGGCGGAAAGGAGGTCACTCCCACGCGTTGCTTCGTCACGGTCACACCGTCACTTTTGGCTTTCGTCGTAAACTCTTCGGCCTCCAGGGCGCCTTCGATCCGAAAAGGATTGGGCCAGTTGCCGATCCATCCGCCAGGGTTACGACTATCGCCGTGGATGGAATAAACATCGAAACTCTGTGGATTGAACTTACCTGGTTGGGCATAACGATACGGTTGTTCCCAGGGATCAACTGGCAACTCCCTCACGTACGGCCAACGGCGTTCGGTCGCCTGCAAACGGTTGGGACAGCGCACCAGTTCTTCCAGGTTGCGCGGAGACTCGCCCAATTCCTTTTGGAATCGCTTAATGGCGGCATCCAATTTTCCAACGGTTTGCTGAGCCTGTTGCACCATGACCGCAAAACGCGCTTTCTCATCCGCCAGGTATTGCTGCATCTGGCCATAGAGGTCGTTCCACGGAACCCGACGCAGCGAAATGCCATCCAAACGGCAGTTCAGCCCTGGTTCCTTGAAATTGTCCCCCCTGGCCAACGGATTTGAGCCAACGCATTCAAATCGAAAAACGTAGTCTCCCGCTGCCAGCTTGTGGATGCCGACCTTGTTCTCGAACCACGTTCCATACAGGAAATTCTCCGGACGATTCTCCTGCCAAGCCAGGTAGGGATCGTAGAAATCCATGGCCGGATCAAGCAGGATTTCTTCCCCCGAATTCTTGAGCGTCAGTTTCCAGATACCGCCACTGTGATACAGGCATTGAAAAACGGAAATCGAATACGGCCATTCCTCCGCGACGTGGCAGGGGACTTCGAACCAACCGCCGACGCGGGAATTGTCCACATAAAGACCGCGCTTCAAATTGCAGACGCGGTTGCTGTGCCGCCGGACTGTTGTGCCGTCGGAAGAATTGATCTCGGACGCCATGTCCGCAGTTTCGAGAAAGATTTCAGGATTGATCCGCTCTTCAACCGGGGGAAACCGATCCAACCGTTGGGCGATGTCTTTCTGATACCAGAACGCGACCGACGAACAGAAATCTGGTCGATATTTGAAGTCGTAGGTGGTTCGTTCGCCGGTTTCCGGATTCGTCACTTGCGCGTAACTGCGTCGTTCGATTTCCACTTTCAGCGATTTGCTGAATGTGACCGGTGCCTGGACGTGCCAACGGTAGGCAGTAAAGCGGCAGTCTTCGCCGTTGGGCTCTTTGATGGTCACGCCGGTGTTCGGATTGGCAAACAGCCGAAGATTCCAGGCATCGTTAAAAAAATCCTCGCAGCCCGTTCCCACAACGGAAGGCTCGGTTTCGCCATCAATGTAGAACCGGTCATCCGATTCGCCGAACCAACTGCCATAACTGCACTGGATGGAGAACACCGTACCCACGTAATGTCCTTCCCCCTGACCTTGAAAAATGACATACGGCGAAAACGGTTTGGCCGGGAATTCCTGACGATAGCGGGCATGAAAATACAGCATGTCGTCCGGCAAACGCGGCAGTTCCATCCAGTCGAACTGCCAATACACGGTCAATCGGTGGTCGCCTTCGTTGGTCATCTCGATCCGTGCTTCCCGGCGGAACGGCATCCGCCAATAGCAGTTGAGCGCCCGGCCGTACGAGGTGACTTGGATCGGCAGCGTGTTCACGTTGGCGCGCGTTCCGTTGCCGGCGGCAAAGAAATCGCCGATCGGCGTTTCCACCGACGGCACTTTCGCGCCGTCCCAGTAAATACGGAGCACCAAGGTGCGCGGCCATCGCCGGTCCTGCCCGGCAATGGTGAACCATATATGCCGGATTTCCCCGGGGCCTTTGAGCCTGGTCAACTCGACCGTCTCGCCGGCAGCAATATGGTAGGCGTCCGCGTTCGATTCGGGATCGAACAGGCCGCTGGAAGCCCGCCGTGCTTTGCCTTCGATATGCCGGGTGATTTCGGCGAGGGGATCATCGGCCAGAAGTGAGCGTAGCCCCAGTGTCAAAGCAATTGCCAAAAGCAGGAATTCCACTCGCGGAGAATTCATGTATCGAGTTGAAATCGATCTCCGGATTGCGCTCGATGCCCAACCTGTTTTTGAGGGATCGTTGAGGTTCATTGGGGCAGAGTCGCGACCATCAGCATTTGCGGCAAGTTGGAATTTCATCTCGAAGTTCCCCTTAAGCCGTAATGCTCCAGTCAACAAGGGGAGCGCGCCCTCGCCGGTTGGCCGCGCGACTGAGCAGTCACTGAACAGTGAATCCCTTGGGACCTTCGAAAGTGGTTGGCGAGGCGCCAACCACAGCGCCCGAGGCGGGGGCGCTCCCCTATCGCAATTGCGCGGATACGGTTCACGCAGCCACTCCCAAATAACCGAAACGGCTGTCCCGCGTGATCAGACAGCCGTTTCGGGAGTTTGATTGAGGTCGGCAGCCGCAACGGATGCGGACTCCGCCCCGTCCATTCACCGCCCCGCCGGTTCCAAAAGAATGCGGAAGAATTGCACGTTGGACTTGGTTTCCGGTTTCAACTCGTAGGTATTGCTGGGCGGTGTGGCCTTGAGGCCTGACTCGACGGCTCGGAAACGGTGCATGTCTTCGCCGGCTTCAATCGTGTACGTGCGCCCTTCGAAACTGGTCCAACTCAGCAGCACACCGTCCGCCTTGTGGACAACTTCGAGGTGCAGGTTGGACGCGGCATCGGTGGGATCGGAACCCAAGGCTTCTTCGCCCTGGGCGTTGACGCCGTCCCCGTCGTTGTCGTCCGAGTAGAAGACCTCTTTGGGATCTTTGAAATACTGTTCTTCCCAGCGGTCTTGCAGGCCATCGAGATCCTGGTCGTCGCGCGTGGGCGAAACGGGATCAAACACTACTTCACCTTGTTGGGCCTCCAAAACAGCCCCCTGGATCGTCACGAAACTGGCAAACTCGGCCGGCCGCCCAATCGCCACATTGAATCCCGGCGTATCGGTGCGCAACCGGCTGAACACTACGGTGCCCAGCAAAACGCCATTGTCCAGCACGCCCGACTTGAGGATCGCGCGCGTCCATTTTGGCACCGAGGAACAAGACTTCGCCGGGATGGGATGCATCGGGCGCCTGGTAAGGAATGTCGCTCGTTCCGTCGGACAAATACCAGACCGCGCTGTTCCGCGTGGCGCTGACGACATGCAGCAGGTCCGGATCGTAGAACACTTTGCAGGTGAAGCTCACAATCGGGTCGGTGGTGATGTCCGCCAAAATTTGGGCGGTGACGAATTCCCCGGACGACGATGCGACGCCGTAAACGCGTACCATGGCGTGGGCGGATACCGTTCCCAATAGACTGGCCGCCAGGATCAGGCCGCACACCGCAGGGCTTACTTTTGTTTTCATAGTTTGTCTCCGTAAAGTTTCGCTGGTTGTCAGTTGCGCACGCTCCCTCAAGGGGTAGTCACGCTCACGCAGTTGGTCTGGCCGAATTGCGATCCGAAGATGGCCAGATCGGCTCCATCCACGTCGCCGTCGCCATCCAGGTCGGCAGCGCAGGCCGAAGTCGCGCCACCGCCGCCTCCGACGCTGAGGAAGTAGTGGTCGTTGAAGGTGTCCCAATAAATGTGGTTGAATCCATCGGTGGTGCGGGCCCAAACCCGCAGGCGGAATTGATACGAGCAACTGGTCCAGGGCGTCAGGGCCCCGGTGCCATGGGCGGGCACGGAACTGGTGATGAATGACGTGACCCCGTTCCAGGTAGGACGCGAGCTGTCATTCGCGCCGGCGTATTGGTCGGCCGCGATCACGCCGGCGTTATGGTTCCGGCCATACAGCGCGTCGAGCGTGTAGTTCCGCACAAAGCCATCCGGATGGGACGCGGTGATTTCGAACTGCACTTCTTGCTGGTCGGTGAGCAAGGGAATGAATCCGCACTCCGGGATGACGTTGCCGAAATGGTCGCGCACCGAGTCGATGGTGGCCGTCACGCCTTTGTTGTCCACATACACCGTGATCCGGCTCAGGTCGTTGGGCGGCAGCGAGACTTCAATCGGAATTCCCAGAAACAGCCAGTAGCCTTTGCAGATCAGATCATAGCGGCCGTCCGCGACCCCGTGCGTGTTCCAGATAATCTTGAGGTCGGGGTGCGCCCAATAACCGGAGTCCGGTCGATCCGTGCGCAGATAAAGTCCATTGGCGTCCGGTCCCACGTTTTCGAGCGAGGTGGTGACGGTACCGCCGGAATGGACGGTGTATTTGATCTTGGACAACGGATCGGTGATCGGTTGGAAATCCCCAGGTCCCGGCGGCGTGTTGCCGTTCCATTTGCCCGCGTAAACCCGGTAGTAATGCACCGCCGTGTCGCTCATGCCAAACAGCCCGTGAATCCAGAGGTTGCCGCCGAAGGGCGCGTCTTTGTACTGATAAATTTTCAACGCACTGGCGACTGCGGGCGACACATTGGCCAGCCCGGCCAGTGAACCGCCTTGCGTGATTTCCGAGGTGGGAATCTTGCCAATGTTGTTGAACAGGAAACCGCTGGTGATGGCACTGCCCAATCCCGGCAACAAACCGGTCGGGCCACCGAAAGCCCCCATGTCATTACGCGAGCCATCATGATCGTTGTAAATCGGCGCGGGGTCGCCGGCGTCGATGCAGGGCGAACCTTCCAACAGCGCGAACGGCGGACTGGCGGTGGCATCGAAGAGTGGGTCGGCCGAAATGTCGCCCAAGCCCGGCGCCGCCACGCCCGCGGATTGGGAATCATAATCATGCCATCGGTTGTTCCAGACGTCGTTGAACGAAATCTGCGGCACGGAACTGTGGCTGGCGGAAATGCCCGTGCTGTTGCCCGTGCTGATGTTGTTTTTGATGATGGCGTTGGCGCCCGCGTAGCACCAGATGCCTTCGTCGTTGTTGTCCACGATGGTGTTGTTGATAATCTGCGCGCCGGTCGAGTTGGTCCAACCGATGTAAATCCCCGCGCCGTTGTTGCTGACCACCACGTTGTTGGCGATCAGCGGCGTCGAGTGCAGACAGATAATCCCGTAATCCAGATAACCGTCCCCCAGGTTGCCATTGGCTTGCACAATGTTATTGCGCACGATGGCGCTGCTCTCGGTGTAAATCTGCACGCCGTTACGGTTGCCGATGATCCAGTTGTTGCCGAACAACACGTCACCGCCCCGGATGTCCACCCCGGCGTCGCTCGTGCCGGTGCCGCTGCCGGTGATTTTGAAGCCTTCGAACTGGCAATTGGTCACGTTGATCGCGCTGACTACGCTGCCCGCGCCAGTGCCGTTCAGGATGGTTTCACTGAAACCGGCGCCCATCACGCTGACCTCGCTCCGCAGGTGCAAATCTTCCGTGTACGTGCCGGGATCGACCATTACGGTGTCACCAGGCGACGCCGCATTGATGGCGGCCTGAATGGATTCCCCGCCCGCGACAATCAAGGTGTCCTGACCGGTGACCGTGATGTTGACGCCGTTGCGCCGGAACGTGCTCAGCGGCGGGTTGGTGCCTGCGGTCTGTACCGACGGAGGTGCAACCGCCCGTGAAGCCGGGCACGGAATAATACAAGGTGGTGCCCGGCGCGTTATCCAATGACATGGAAAAGCAAATCCGGCTGCCCTTGGCGATGCGTGTCGAGGGGAACACAAACGTCACGGGTTCGTTCTGGGGATAGGTTCCGGTAATCGTGAAGTTCGCGGTGGAGGCGGCCAGGACGGTGCCGTCGTAGGTGTTTTTTCGCACGGTCAGGGTGACGCTGTAATTGCCCGTGTCGGTGGAGGAAAACTCCAGGCGCACCGAGTCAAGGCTATTGCCCGGGTAGGTGGGAAGGTAGAAACCGCGGTCATAAAAATCACCGCCCGGCAGGCCCGTGCAGGAAAGCAAGGTTTCGGCCAGACCGGCAGCGCCACTCAACAGGAGGGCGCAGGCGACGACGAACGCCTGAACGCAGGGGTTCCGGCGGTATCGATTGAATTGGCATTGGGATTGGGGCTCAGTTTGCGATTTCATAGTTCAACGGTGTTGATTGGTTGTCATCCAGTTTGGAACCGGATCCGATTCGTTCGTTTGTTTCTATGGTGTAAAGAAGAAGCCGCCACCGGGGATTACAGGAAAAATGCAACGACCGGGGTTAAATTCGAATATGATTGCAATTTGAAAGCCCACGAATAGCCTCAGTGTGCATGAGCCTGGAAATTCGTGTCGAGTTCGCGGGGCCGTCCGGTGAGGGACGCAATGCAGTAAACTCAGCAGAGTTAGGTTGGCCGCTCCGGCGCGGCTTTCGAAAGTCATGGTGACTTTGCCCAAACACGTGAAACGCAATTGGCAACGCGGCTTCGCCGCCCTTTTGCTGGTGGGGGCGGCGACCGGGATGCGACTTGGGTTCTTGCAGGCGTTGGAAACGCGCGCTCCCTACCTGACATTATATCCGGCCGTAATCCTCGCCGCGCTCTATGGGGGCGCGTGGGGGGGATCCTGGCGACGGTGCTCTCGGCGTTGGCGGCTGGTTGCTTGTGGGTCGAGCCGGTCGGTCTGTTCAGCATCGGTGCATCGGCGGATTGGCTGGGGCTGGCCGTCTTCCTCGCCAACGGCTTGTTGCTCTCGCTGGTCGTCGAAGGGATGCATCGCACGCAGACCTGCGCCCGCCTGGCTGAGGCCGAGCTGCACTCCCCTGCCGATCGCCCACCGGCCGAAGGGATACGGGGCAATGCCGAGGAACGGTTTGCCCGGGAGAAACTAAAGGCCCGCTTTCCGGTCAAGGCCATGTTCGCCGCGGCGGTCATCATGCTTGCGGGCGTTGGCTGGATGATCTATCGGAATATGACCGCCACCGTCGAGGCCGACCACTGGGAAACTCATACTTACTTGGTGATTCAAGATCTCGATCGGCTGCTCGGTGGCTTGAACGAAGCGGAAGCTGCGGCTCACGGGTACCGGCTCACGGGCGACGACCGAACTTTGGAAGCATATCATCAGGCCATCGGGGTGGTGGGGGAGATGTTGCCATTGCTCGAGCAAATGGTCGAAGACGATCCAGCTCAACATGAGCGCGTATTAGGGCTGGAAGGACCGATCCAGCGGAAGCTGGCGGAGTTGAACGTAGTGATCCAGATGCGGAAGACCAACGATCCCACCGCCGCCCGAAACCTGGCCCTGGCCGCGCTGGATCCTGGGTTGATGGACGACCTGCGCCGGCAAGTGGCGAAGATCCAGGCGGAGGAAACGCAGTTGCTGGGACAGCGCGTCGGTGCGAAAAACACCGGTAACCGCCGGACCCTGCAAGCCTTGGTGGCGGGCGGTTTGCTCAGCGTCACCATCCTTGGCTTGGTATTCATGGTTCTGCGCCGGGAAAACACCCAGCGCCTCCGGGCCGAACGTGAATTGCGGCAGCACCGGGACCGCCTGGAGGAAGCCATCACTGCACGGACGCAGGAACTGGCCCAGGCGAACCGGTTGCTCCAGACGGAGGTGGACGAACGTAAGCGTGGCGAAGCTGCCAAGTCCCGGTTAGCGGCCATTGTTGAATCGACGGATGACGCCATCGTCTCCAAGGATCTGGATGGCACCATCCTGACTTGGAATGCCGGAGCGGAGCGGATGTTCGGCTGGCCCGCCGCGGAAATCCTCGGCCAACCAGTCACGCGCTTGATACCGCCGGAGTTGCTGGCGGAAGAGGAACAGATTCTCCAGCGATTGAAGCACGGGGAGCGCGTCCAACATTACGAAACGGTGCGCGTGACCAGGGATGGGCGGCCATTGGAAGTATCGCTGACCATCTCGCCGTTGTGGGACCGCGAGGGGCAGTTGGTTGGGGCGTCGAAAATCATTCGCGACATCGCCGCGCACAAACAAGCCGAAGCCGAACTGCACAAACTCAATCGGGCGCTAAGGGCGCGCAGCAAGAGCGATCAGGCCATGATGCGCGCTACCGAGGAACTGGCCTATTTGCAGGAGGTCTGTCGGATTATCGTCGAGGATTGCGGCCACGCCATGGTCTGGATCGGTTACGCGGAAGAAGACGAAGTCCGCACCGTTCGTCCCGTAGCGCAGGCGGGCTTCGAGGAAGGGTATCTCGAGACTCTGCGTATTTCCTGGGCGGACACGGACCGTGGGCGCGGCCCCACCGGCACCGCCATCCGTACCGGCCAACCTTGCGGGTGCCGCAACATGCTCACGGATCCGCTATTCGCGCCCTGGCGGGCCGAGGCGGAAAAACACGGATATGCTTCGTCGCTTGCCCTGCCGTTGCGCACCGGCGAAAAGACCATCGGCGTACTGACCATTTACTCGCGGCAGCCCGAGTCATTTACGGAAGCGGAGGAGAAATTGCTGACCGAGTTGGCGGATGACTTGGCGCATGGCATCACCATCCTCCGGTTCCGCCGCGCCCACGCGCAGACTGAAACTGCGTTGCGGGAAAGTGAAGAACGCTTCCGCACGCTGGCCAACGCCATGCCGCAACTTGCCTGGATCGCCCGGTCGGATGGTCATATCTTCTGGTACAGATCAACGCTGGTACGAATACACCGGCACCACGCTGGAACAGATGGAAGGTTGGGGCTGGCAGCAGGTTCATGATCCTGAGGCGCTGCCTCACGTCATCGAAGGATGGAAAACCAGCCTGGCCACCGGTGAACCCTTCGAGATGGAGTTTCCGCTGCGCGGGGCAGATGGCCGGTTCCGCCCGTTCTTGACCCGCGGCCATCCCTTAAAGGATGCGCAGGGACGCGTCCTCCAGTGGCTCGGCACCAACACGGACATCAGTGAACGCATCGAAGCAGAGGAGCGTATTAAAAAGTTGAACGCCGAACTTGAGGAACGCGTGCAGGACCGGACCCGCGATTTGACCGCCGCCAACAAAGAACTCGAGGCCTTTTGTTACTCGGTTTCCCATGACCTGCGCGCGCCGTTGCGGACGATGGACGGTTTCAGTCAGGCGGTGTTGGAGGATTATGCCGAGCGTTTGGATGCCGAAGGCCAGGGTTACCTCCAACGCATCCGCCGGAGTTGCCAGCGCATGGGCCAATTGATCGATGATTTACTCAACCTGTCCCGGCTGAGCCGGGCCGAACTGCACCGCCAAAGCATTGATCTCACCGCCCTGGCTCGGGAGGCCGCCCGGCAGTTGCAGCAAACGCAACCTGACCGGCACGTAACGTTCCGCATCGCCGACCACCTCACCGCGGAAGGCGACCTGAATTTGCTGCGCGCGGTGTTGTGGAACCTGCTCGAAAACGCTTGGAAGTTCACGGCCCGGCGGCCGGAGGCGGTGATCGAATTTGGCGTCCAGGATGGTCACGCCGCCAGTGCCGGGCAATCCGCCACGGGCACGGATTGCCCGGTGTTCTTCGTGCGGGACAACGGCGCCGGATTTGACATGGCCTACGCCGGGAAGCTGTTCCGGCCGTTCCAACGACTGCACAGGACCAGCGAGTTTCCGGGGTCCGGCATCGGATTGGCCAATGTCCAACGCATCATTCACCGGCATGGTGGCCGGTTGTGGGCCGAAGGCGCGGTAGGTCACGGCGCGACGGTCTATTTCACGATTGAACCAACAAAGGAAGAAGCTCATGGATCCTGAAAAAATCATTCTCTTGGTGGAAGACAACGCCGACGACGAGGAATTGACCTTGCGGGCGTTGCGCAAAAACCACGTCAAGAACAACGTGGTGGTGGCGCGCGACGGCGCCGAGGCGCTCGATTATCTCTTTGGCACCGGCGCCTACACGGGTCGCGATCCCACTGTGTTGCCGGAGGTGGTGCTGCTGGACGTCAAATTGCCGAAACTGGACGGACTGGAAGTGCTGCGCCGCATTCGGGAGGATCCGCGCACCCAATTTCTCCCGGTGGTCATGCTCACCTCCTCCACGACCGAGTCCGACTTGGTGGACAGCTACGCCCACGGCGCCAACAGTTACGTGCGCAAGCCGGTGGATTTTGTTCGGTTCATGGAATCAGTGCGGCAAGTGGGCTTGTATTGGCTGATGGTGAACGAGCCCGTGCCAAGCTTGAGGAACAAGTTGTGAAGCAACCGCTGCGCGTTTTGTTGGTCGAGGATTCGGAGGACGATGCCCTCCTGCTGGTGCGCCATCTGCGTCGCGCCGGCTATGCGCCGGTGTCGGAACGGGCCGCCACCCCCGCCGCGCTCACTGCGGCGCTGGCGAAAGGAGCTTGGGATTTGGTCATCAGTGACTACCGGATGCCGGAGTTCGACGGCCTCGCCGCGCTCAAGTTGGTGCAGGAACTCGGATCGGACGTGCCGTTCATTCTGGTATCGGGAGCGGTCGGCGAAGAAGTGGCGGTCGAAGCCATGAAAGCCGGGGCCCATGATTACGTGCTGAAAGACAACCTGGCGCGGTTGAATTCCGCCGTCGAGCGGGAGTTGCGCGAGGCCGGGATTCGCCGTCAGCATCGGCAAGCGGAGCGGGAGATCCGGGATCGCGACGAGGAACTGACCACGATTTACGAGCACGCACCGTTGGTGTTGCTGCTGGTGGACCGCGAGTACCGCGTCCGCAAAACCAACCGCTCCGCCGCCCACTTCGGCGGGGCGGAACCCGCCAGCCTCGTCGGGTTGCGCGCGGGCGAAGCCCTGCGATGCCAACATGTGCTCGATGATCCCCGGGGTTGCGGTTTCGGCCCCTCGTGCCGCGATTGTCCGGTACGCCGCGCGATTCATGAAACCCTCACCACCGGCCAGAGCCAGCAACAAGTGGAGGTCAATCTGGTGGTTTCGGACGGCAAGCGATCTCGGCAGGCCATCGGTTTGCTATCCACTGCCAAACTTATCATCCGCGGCGAAGAGTTGGTGCTGGTGACGATTCAAAATGTCACCCGGCTCAAGGAAACCGAGGCCGCCATGCGCCGAAGTGAAGCGGCGCTTCAGGAAGCGGTGGAACAACTCAACACGGCCAACGAGGAATTGCAGGCCGCCAACGAGGAACTCCAAACGGCGAATGAGCAGCTCCTGAGCACCAGCAGGGAACTCGAATCCGCCAATGAAGAACTTCGCCTCGTTAACGATACGCTGGAACTGCGCGTTGAGGAACGGACGGTCGAATTGAACCGGCGGTTGCGGCAACTGCGCGCGCTGGCCGGGCGACTAACCCTCGCCGAGGAGCAGGAGCGCCGACGGCTGGCCCACGTCTTGCACGACGGTTTGCAACAACTGCTCGTTGGGGCGCGCTTTCATGTGGACGTCGTTTGCAGCGGGGTCGCGGATCCGACGCTGGCCAAAGATCTCGAGAAAGTCATCGACCTGCTGACCGAATCGATCAAGGTTTCCCGCTCGCTCACGGCCGACCTTTGTCCAACGGTGCTCTCGCAGGAAGGATTGGCGGCGGCCTTCAAATGGCTGGGGGGCTGGTTCCGGGAACAGCAGGGTCTGAAAGTGGACGTGATCGTCCAGGCCGAAGCTGTCGTGCCGGCGGAGGAAATCCGTATTGCCCTGTTCCAATCCGTGCGTGAACTGCTGTTCAACGTCGTTAAACATGCCCGTGTCAAGACGGCCCGGGTGCGCTTGAGCCAGACTCCCGAAGGAATGATTTGCATTGAGGTGCGCGACCGGGGCGCCGGCTTCGACCCCGCGCAAGTTCGGGCGCGGGAGGGCACTGAAGGGGGCTTCGGCCTGTTCAGCTTGCGCGAGCGGCTGGAATCCTTCGCCGGCCGGTTGGAAGTGAACAGCGTGCCCGGCCGCGGCAGCCGTTTTACCATCATCGCGCCACTCTCGACTTCTCTGCCGGACAGCCACGCCACGACGGTCGCCCCGCCCGCTTCCCAAGCCCCAGCGTCTCCTGAGATACGCAAGATCCGCATCCTGGTGGCTGACGATCATGCGGTGATCCGCGACGGATTGAAACGGGCCTTTCAGGACGAGCCGGACCTTGACGTGGTCGGCGAAGCCGCCGATGGGATCGAAGCAATCCACGAAGCGCGGCGGTTGCGCCCGGACGTGGTGGTGATGGATGTTGCGATGCCGAAAATGGACGGCATCGAGGCCACCCGCCGGCTGATCGAAGAATTCCCGCAGGTGCGGGTGGTGGGGTTGTCCATGAGCACGGACGAGTCCCACCGCGCCGCCCTGCACGCCGCCGGCGCAGCGCAGTTTCTGGACAAGACCCATTCGGCCGCCAGCGTGGTGGCGGCCATCCGCAAATGTATCCGCGCGCCGCGCAAACGGAAACGCGCGAAAGCCGTAACGCGCTAGCGCGAGTTTTCTTCTTCGAAAAACAGCCCGCATGGGCGGCGCCGACTTACACTATAGCGACAGTTCCCGCGAATCGCGGCAGGAGCGCGGCGTTTACGCCGCTTCACCGTCCTATCCCGCAAGCCGCTGGTTGGCCTTGGGTGCTTGAAGCGGCCTAAAGGCCGCGCGCCTATCGGTGAAAGTGTCGCGGTAGTGTTAATTGCATCCATGCAGGGTCAGCAACCTCCGGCAAAGCCAGGGGGTTCTCCACGGAGCCAATGACGACCTTCATGACGCCCCAGCCTGCGAAGGGGATTGCTCCGGAGTCGAACCAGTCTTCGCCTGCGCGGTGACTAAATCCATGACGGTCACAATCCCTTGCAGGTGTTGATCCGCATCGACCACGAGCAACTTGTTCGAGCCGCTGCGAATGAATTGCTTCATGGTGTCGCCCACGGAGACGTTGGCGCCGATGGTGGGCTGCGCTGCCAGACGCATTTGGTTCAAGGGCGTGTCGAGGCCGGTTTCGGGCCGCTTGAGGAATTCGTAAAAATCCTCCCGGACGACGGAGCCGACGACGCGCCCGTCACCGTCCACCACGGGATACGAACTGCGCGGATGACCTTGGGCGACCGCCAGCGCCTCGCGCACGGTGGTTGCCGGAGTGAAGGTGTGCAGGTGGCGCTCCATCAGCGCCGACACCGGTTGAGCGGCCCATTCCGCCGGGAGCTTGCGCCCCACGGCTGCCACCATTTCGCGGGACTGAAACTTGTTTGCCGACTTCTGGAAGAACTGTCCCAGTGAGCCGGCGCCGCTGGCAATCTGCCGGAATACGCCGCCCGGAATGGACACCAGTTTCGACGGCTCGACGGCGCGCGCGTCATAATGCCAGATGCCGTCCTCCATCAGGGCTCGTTCGCCGAAGTGACCGCCCGCAGTAACGCGTTGCATGATTTCTCCGTCCTCGCGCAGTTCCACGCAGCCCTGTTTGACGATGTAAAACGAAAAGGCGGGTTCACCGGTGTGGAAGAGCACGTCATCCTGTTCGAGGAAGATTTCCTTGATCTGTTTTGTGAAGCGCGGACTCAGGTGGTTGATGTCGCGCGGGAAAAACAAATCCAAGGTCCAGTCGAGCATCACCCGAACCTTGCGGTCGAACCGCGGTAGCTTGGCCAGATAAACACTGCGCCACAGCCACCAAGCCAGAAAGCCGGAGAAGTTGATCCCGAAAATGTTGGCCACCGCCACGTGATGGCCGATGGAGGCCATCTCGCCCTGGCCACGAAACGTGAACGGCTGCGGCGGTTGGTCCCGCAGCAGCCGGGTCACGTTGTTGGCCAGATGAACGCCCTGCCGCAAGGCGAATTGCGCGGTGCCGGGACAATAGCCGCCGGTGGCCAGGGGGAAGGCCGCGCAATCGCCGGCGGCCCACAACTTGGACTGCCCTTTCACTTGGCCCGTTGGTTCGGTGAGAATGCGACCGTGCTCCGCTGCGAAGCCGTTCTGTTCGCAGAGCCGAACGATGAGCGGGTGGGGGGCGTTGCCGACAGTCGAGATGACCGTGTTGGTTTCGATGGGGGAACCATCCTCCAAATATACCCGATGAGCGGTGACGGCTTTGACCCGCTGGTTCAGCACCAGTTTGAGCCCGCGTTCCTGCAATTTCCGAGCGCTATATTCGCCCAGCTTGCGGCTCAGTGTCGGCAGCAAATGGTCACCACCGTGAACGAGATACACCTGCAAATCGTGGGCGCCAATCGACGGATAATAGACGTGAATTGAGCGGAACAAATCCAGGATGTGTCCCGCGGTTTCGACGCCGGAATAGCCGCCGCCCACCACGACGAACGTCAGCAGGCGGCGTTTCAATTCGGGTTCCGGTTCGACGTTGGCTTCCTCAATGCGCGCCAAAATGGTTGCCCGCAGAAACATGGCGTCGCCGACGTTGCGCATGAGAAAGGAGTGCTCGGGCATGCCGGGAATGCGTTTCAAGTCCACCACCGCGCCCAACGCCAAAATGAGTTGGTCGTAACGCACGGTGAAGTTGCCGGTGAACGGGCCCGCATTCAGGATCAGGCAGCGGCCCGGCCAATCGATGGCTTCGATGTGGCCGCGGAAGACCCGGGTATTCCGGCACAATAGACGTAGCGGATTGACCACGTGCCGCGGCGAGATTGATGCCCCGGCCACTTCCGGCAACATCGGTTGGAAGACCATATAATTCTCCGCCGAGATCAGGCCGATTCGCGGTGGCGAGCTTCGGCCGAATTGGCGGCCCAGGGTTTTCGCACAATAGACGCCCGCAAATCCCCCGCCCAAAATCGCAAGGTCCAGATGGATGACGTTGTTCTCGCTCATGAATCGTCGAATAGCCTTTGTGGTGTCGCTGTCGCCCGGCCGGGATCGCGGTTTTCCGCTGCCACGCGTTGCTTCGGTCCCCCGGCAGGGCGCTCCTTTACTTTACACCGATTCTGTAATTGCGAAATGTATCCGTCTTCGCGACCCGCAGGCCAGCCGTTCCGGGTGTCTCAAATGCACCCAAGACAGTCGCCGCTTTTGGCACGTTGCAATTGCATTTGAAGGAAAATTGCCAAGCTACGCGGGGGGTAAAGGCCTTTGCGTTCCGAATCCAGGAGCGACGCTGGGGATTACGACCGAAGGGTGCGCATCCCGTTACGCCACCCGCTTGCGGAACACCGGCTTGGCGTCGGCCAGATTGAGCATCGAAAGGTCGAGCCCTTCTTCGGGCGCTCGTTTCTTGGCTTTCTTGAGCTGCCGCGCGATCTGTTTACCGGCATCCAAGGCAAAGTATTTGACCGCTCCCACGCTGACGCGCGCGGGAAAGATGGTGGTCAGCAAGCAATATTCGTCCACGTTCATAATCAGCAGGCTGTTGGCTTCCCCCTGCTGATACATGCTGCTAAAATTCTTCTCACTGACCAGGTCAGCCAGGCTTTGGGTGGCGGCGAAGGAGCCGGCCGCCAGCGCCGCGAGGGTGGTGGTGTCAAAATCTCCCGTGCCGCATTCCGTGATCAAGAAACCGCCCTTGTCAATGATGAGCGCCACGGTTGCCTCACTCTGCTCCAAGAGCTCCTGCAATGCCTCGGTGAAGGCTTGTACGTCTTCCTCGATCAGTTGGGGAAGCGTGGGCATATCACGCCGCTTTGCGGTTGCCGGCGTTGATGAATTTGTGGAGCAGCAGCCGGGTGATCATGTTCAGCGATTCGAAAACGCCTTCGCATTTGTGGGCGCAGGCGGTGAACGAGGGAACCTGCTGCTCGCCGTTGTTCAACAGAAACTCGAGATACTCGACCGGCGCGACGTTGGGGAGGTCGCGCTTGTTGTACTGCACCACGTACGGGATGTCGGCCAGGTTTTGGTTCAAGGTCTTCATGTTCTCCCGGAGATTCCCGAAGCTCTTCACGTTTTCCTCCATCTTGTCGTACTGGGAGTCCGCCACGAATACCAGGCCATCGACGCCCCGCAGCACCAATTGGCGCGTGGTGTTGTAAATCACCTGGCCGGGCACGGTGTAAAGCTGGAATTTGGTTTTGAAGCCCTTGATGGCCATGGCTTCAATGGGCAGGAAATCAAAGAACAGCGTCCGGTCGGAATTGGTGGCCAGCGACACCAGCTTTCCTTTGCTGCCTTGCGCCGTTTGGACGTGTTCGTGGACCTGCACCAGGTTGGTGGTCTTTCCCCCGAGGGCGGGCCCGTAATACACGATTTTAACCTGAAGTTCCTTCGTTGCTTGGTTGATAATCGCCATAAGTCAATACAACACTATTTGCCCCGACGGCTGAGTTCCGCGGCAATGAAATCCAGTTTGTCCTGCGGCAATTCGTCTTGCGGCCGGCCCAGCGCGGCAAAATAGATGGCGCCGGGGTGATAGATTTGCAGCCGGCCTTTGTCGATCGTCAGCGTCACACTCTTCAATCCGCCCAATTGAAATTCCTTCGCGTATTGGCTCATCCGACCGATGATTTGCGGCAGGAAGGCCCCGACGGTTTCGGCTTTCACGCCGGGCGGCATGCAATGCGCCACCAGCAAACCATCTTGCAGGGCGATCAACGCGCCGGCCACTCCGGGCAACTCGACCGTCTTGTTGACAATGTCGTTCGGCGTCCATTTGCGTTTGTTGGGTTCGCCAAACAACTCCGCCAGGTTCGCCGGACGTTTGCCGCCTTTGCCGGACCGTGCCGACGGTTTAGGGGCGGCGTCCGGCAGGGGGGCATCCACTGGTTTGGGAGCCGCTTCGTCTGTGGCTGGGAGCGGCGTCGGCGCGGTTGTTTTCGCGGGCTCTGGTGAAACGGTCTGCGGGCTGGTACCCACGCTGAACAGATCAGGAATTTCGTTGGGAACCGCCGGTTTGGGACCGGTTGGTTTTCTGGTTTTCTGCCGCAGGAACAACGGCGCCACAATCGGTAACGGCAGCGTTAATCGGGCTTCCCCGTAAGGCGAATCGTAGGTTTCTGGCGGCCCGGGATTGAGCCATGAACAAATTTGATGCCACAGATATTCGATCTTGCCCTGGCGCAACGCCGGTTCAATGGCTGGGAAAGGAATTTCAATGCGCGAGGCCGTGAGAACCGTGTTGGGCGATCTCCTTCTGCACCGGTTCGGGCCAGGCGCCGAGTACCAGGTTCAAGGGCAGGCTGAGCACTCCTTTGGCTTCAATGATCTTTGGGGTGTGCTCCGTATCCGAACCGGTCGTCGGTGCCGGAACCGCGGGCGCAACGTCGGGAGGAGGAATACTGGGCACCGCCGGTGCCGCCGCTTGAGGTGGCGGCGGAACGGTTGCTTGGACAACGGGCGGAGGAGCAGCTTGAGTTACCGGCGATGGCACGTTCGCGGGAGACGCCGGATTGGCGGTGGAAGGTGCTACCGGTTCCGCCGCGGTCGGAGGAATGACCGAAGCAGCGGGCATTGGCGTTGCCACTTCTGCCACTACGGGCGGCGGAGGTGGCGCTTCGATCTTGCCGCCTTTCCGGAAGAATTCGGTAACGTGGTTGGAATCGACGGGTTGGCCGGACGACGTGGAGCGAATGAAATCCAGAAACAAGGGCGTCACGACGTTTAACGGCAAGTCGAGCACCGTGTCGGCATTCGGCGACGGCAACGATTGCGACGGGATTGGCAGAATGCGGGAGCGGAGACTGCCCCAGTTATATTGCAGCTTGCCCCGTTTGAGCCCCTCACAGATTTCCGGCGAGGGCAGGGCACACTTGGCAAACGGAACCTTCAGTTGGGAAATTTCAGCGCGAATGGCGTCCGGCCAGCCGACCGCGATTTCTTCCAACGCAATGAGAAAGGTCTGCGCACGCAAGGAAGAGGGTGCCGGGGACGGGGGCGGCATTGCTGGCGGCAACGGGGCGGAGGGCATCGCTGCGGCGGGCGCTTCGGGCTGGACGGGAATCGTCGGGGCAAAATTGAACGATGGCGTCGGACCAGGCCCCGCTTGCATCGGCCTGGTCGCCGATGGAACCGGAGGGGTTCCCGGAGGCGGCGCCGACGGTGGAGCAGGGGGGCGGGGTGGTGCCGGTTGAGCCGCGGGCGCTGGTGGGGTCTCGTTCTTTTCCTGCGCCTGCACCTGGGCGGAAGGTTTACCTTGCGCGTCAAAGACGTCGCCGATTTCGTCCGGCACTTCGACCGCCTGCCGCACCGGCTTGGGCGCGTAGTCTTCCGGATTCAGTTGGCGCAAAATATAGCTGAGCGGCAAATCGACCCACTGTTGGTCGTGTTCGTGGCTTTCGGCGAAGACGCCATAAGGAACGCCGCGTTTGAGTTCGCCGATGGTCACCTTGACGGCCCCTCGCGGCAACTGTTCCAGCACGCTGGCTTTGGGGATTGTGAAGTTGCACCCGGCGCATCCTGCCGGGGCAAGTTTGCCGCAGTACTCACGGGGAACCTGCTGCACGATGGCGGCGTAGGGCACCTGCAGCGGATCGAGCCCGATCGGCATCGACTCCGGATTCGGCAGCGGAGGCAGCTCGGATTGAGCGACGCCGCCAGCATCGGAATCCGCGGTTTCCGGATGCGGCAGAACAGATAACAGCGGCTCGGGCTCAGGAGCCGGAGACCTGCCAAACAGTCTTTTTAGGGCACTAAACATGGCAACCTTGAAACCAAGCGAAGCAGGTCACAAGCCATCTCTTAAGGGGAACAGGTATCGGCTTGGTTTTTGCTTAATTGTTTATCCGGTACTGACGATGATGACGGTAAGTAGTAGCGCATTGACATGCCATTGAATCCGAAAATCCTGCTGCTCGACGATGATCTAGGCATTCTGGATCTCTATCGCGAGATGCTCAGCCAGCACCTGCCCAGTTTGCCGGAGGTGCGAACGGCCTCCAATGCCTCGCGGGCCCTGGCGCTGCTGGAATCGGATGCCTTTGATCTGATGGTCGCGGATTTGAACATGCCCAAGATGGACGGGCTACAAACGCTCTCCATCGCCCGCCGTAAATACCCGCAAATGCGCCTGGTGGTATTGACCGGCATTCGCGACGAACAGTTCCGCACCCGGGCCTACGCCATGGGCGTGGACCAGTACTGGATCAAACCCGAATCCGACCAGGAATTGGGCTTGTTCATGGAGTCCATCGAGTCGCTGCTGAGCCGCGAGGACCAGGGCGGCTTCCGGGGTGTGCAAAGCAAAAGCCTCGTGGACATCATTCAATTGGAGTGCCTGTCGCAAAGCACCACGACGCTGAAAATCATCAACGGGGTCGTGGAAGGGCGAATTTGGATCCAGAGCGGCGAGGTGACCGACGCCGAAGCCTTGGGCCTGACCGCGGAACCGGCCTTCCAACGCATCTTGTCCTGGAAAGCCGGCAGCTTCGAAATTCTCCCCGGCGATCCCCATCGCTCGCGTACCATTTTTACGTCGTACCAAGGACTGCTGCTCAACACCGCGCAAGCCCTTGATGAAGAAGCCTCGCAAATGCCCACCCTGCGCCCCACCTCGACGGATCCGGTTCCGGACGCGGCCATGCGCCTGGCGGAACTGTCCGAATTCCCGGGCGTCGAGTTTGTGCTGGCTGGCGGGGCCGACAAGGACAGCAAAGAGAACTATTGGGGCTTGGAACATCCCAAGCCCCTGGCCGATTGGGCGCACGCGACGTTGCAACGCTTCAACGATTTGGGCGAACAATTGCAAGTCGGGCAACTCCAACAAATCATCGGCACCGGTCCGCAACGCAAAGTGGCACTGGCCAACTCCGGTCAGTCCCAATTGTGTGTCGGTTTCACCCCGGCGCTGCCGGCGGACGTCGGTGCGCGAAACCATGAAAACCATCCTCACCAAATGGGCTTCCTAGGCTTGTTTCCCAAATCCAAATACTCCCGGCTGCTGCATTTGCCGGCCGGCAGTTTCACCCTCGACCGGGAAGGCCGCGTGATGTCCTCCACGTTGCCCAGTTCCTTTCCCAAGGCGCACATGAGTCAGATCGCCCAAAAGGTGCTGGCTACGTTCGCCTCCGCGCAAGCGGCGCAAATGCCGTTGGCCGAAATCATCATTTCCTACGCCGCGCTGCGCATCCTGGCGCGCGAATTGCGGGGTGGAGCGATTGTGTATTTGATGCCTCAGGCCCTGAACCAACCGGTAAAACCGTTGAAAACTGCTCTCAACTGACGTGGTGTTCCCATGACCAAAAACCATCTCGAAGATCTCATCATCCGCATGGAAAGCTATCTGGAGTGCTGGAAGCAATACAATGCTTTCATGAACATGGCGCGCTCCAAGAAATTCACCAACGAGGACGAAAACCAATTCCTGGAAATCAAGAGTATGCTCACCCAGGAACTGGAACTGATTCTCTCGCGGGTCGATTGCGGCCCGGTGAGCCGCGACGACGTCCACTCCTTGCTTTCCTCCGGCCCGTCCATCCGTTTTCTGAGCGAGATGAACGAGAACGCCCTGCGCAACCTCGAAAACCATTGGCACAAGATTTTCATTGGCTGGCAGTGCATTCTGGGTCAACTCAAAGTCAAGCAGCAGCAAGTCTCTTCCAATGCAGGCGTAGGCGCCTGGTTCCGTGGCAAGAAAGCCGCCTGAATCGGGCGCATCAGAGGACAAATTTAAGCCGCCAGTTTTCTCGCTGGCCTTGCCGAAGTTCGTGAAGCGTTTGACTTGTGCGGAGCCTGCGCCCCGTCTTTCGTGCTCTTGCTCCTACTCTTGCTCTTGCTCTCGATTCGTCGCAGAAGAGCAAGCGTAAGAGCATGAGCATGAACCTGGCGGAAATCCCGCGACCCGTTTCGATTCAACAGCAGTGGGGCTGAGGAAAGGTTGCGAACGCTCCAGGCCCTTCTTGCCCCCGTCACATCCCTTCCCCCTTCATTGTTCACGCTTCAACCCTTCACGCTTCAACCCTTCAACTCGCCTTCCTCATTTCGCCATTTCCGGCTTGTCAATCCGCTCGCTTTGGCGTCTAACCAGCCCGTGCCCGATTGGATCACTATTATTTTGCTGGGACTCATTGAAGGAATCACCGAATTCCTGCCCGTTTCCTCGACCGGCCACTTGCTACTGGCCGAAGGATGGTTGCCGCGTCAAAGCGACCTGTTCAACATCGTCATTCAATGCGGCGCCGTGATTGCCGTGCTGCCGCTGTTCCCCGAACGCTGCCGACAGGTGCTCTTTGGCTGGCGCGATCCGGGCGCCCGCAACTATCTGTTGAAACTGGGGCTGTGCTTTTTTCTGACCGGCGTTGGCGGATTGATCCTCGACAAATTGAACTTCGAACTGCCCGAAACTGTTTATCCGGTTGCGCTGGCCCTCCTGGTTGGCGGCGTCCTGTTCCTGGTCATCGAGCGTTGGCTTAAAGGCAAAACCCTTCACGACGAAATCCCCTGGAGCATTGCGGCGCTGGTGGCAGGCGGTCAATTGCTGGCGGCGGTCTTTCCCGGCTTGTCCCGCTCCGGCGCCACCATCCTCTTGATGCTGGCATTTGGCATCAGCCGTCCGGCCGCCACGGAATTCTCTTTTCTCGTCGGCGTGCCCACGCTGCTCGCCGCCGGTGGACTGAAGATTTTTAAAGCCCTCCATCATCCGCCGCCCGGCGCCATTCCCGAAGATTGGGTGATGGTTGCCCTGGGGACCATCGTGTCGGCCCTCGTTTCGTTTGTGGCGGTCAAGTGGCTCTTGCGCTACGTGCAAACGCACACGTTTGTTGCCTTCGGTTGGTACCGCATCATTCTGGGAGGAATCATCCTGGCGCTCATGCGCTGATCAAACTCATTGACCCGTACGAAAGGACATCAAGTCGGTGGAACCACAGCCAGAGTTGTTAAACCGTCGAACGATTAAAGGATTGAACCGGCGGAGAATTTGCATGGCCCTGGTAATTCCATCCAACCTCGCCAGAACTTGAATCGTCACGCCCACGGCTACCGCGGCACCCGATACACCGTCATCTCACCCTTGGCCCCGAGCACGGCGAATTGGCCGGGGTTGCTGGTCGCGCACACCGCGATGGGATGTTGTCCCGTCAGTTCAAGACGCGTGACTTGGTGAACCCCGGCCGAATCCACCTCGATCAACCACAGTTGAAAACGGGAAAGCAGCACCAGCGGACCACCCGGCACGAAGGTGCCTTGAGGTGAGGCGAGGTCGCGATCCAGTCCGATCAAGTCGGTTGCGCCGACCCAATGCATGGCCGCGCCGTGTTCGAGCATGACGGCCACACCGGGCCGTGTGTGAGGCAGCGTGGGCAGCAAACCCACCACCTGGCCTGGTAACTCGACGCGCGTCAGTCCGCCATCGCTGCGCGTGAGGACCAGGCGGTTGCCCAACGCGATGGCGGCGTTATTGCCAATCGCCTTGAGGCACAGGCGGCTTCGCTCAGTGCGGTCGGCTTCAGCCAACAGGTCGCTCGTCACGTCCATCGTGCGTCTCAAGGTGCCGCGTTGGTCGTGGCACGAAAGAACCGCCCGTCCTACGGCCACGTGAACGGACCACACGGTTTCTTCTCCAAAGGCAATGGGAAAATCATGTTCGGGTAACCAATCAGGTGTTCCCGCAACGCAATCCCTTCCAAAGAACAAATCGGAAGCCGGGAAATGTTTTGGCTCCAGCCGCACCCCGCTGGCGATGGCCAGTGCCACTTCACGGCCTTGTTCGCGCGTGGGCTCGAACACCAACGCCGCATTCCTCACCAGCACCGCGGAGCAGTTCCACGAAACGCTCTGAATTTCGCCCTCCCAAATTCCGCGCACCATGGTCAGCCGTTTGGCGGTCACGCCCAGCGCAAAGAACCCATGCCATTCGCTGCGCAGTTGCAGCCACTCCATCTGCCGGGGCAATTCAAAGCGCCGCTCTACCACGGGTCGGTTACCGGTCGTGGGCTTGGGGGTGACGCGGTGGGCCCGCAACTCCCGGTCCCGTCGTGCCAAGAGGTAGCGGTTCGAGTCCCGCACCAGTAACCGGTCCTGTGGTGCGAGACGAACCAAACACTCCATCAATTGCCCCGTTTCGTCGCTGGACACCGTTGGTTGGCCAAGCTGCCGGGCAATCAACACGCGTGAGAAATCCGCCGCGCTATGGCGCACCCGGTCGTCCGGATAATGACGCGCCGGACCACCCAATGTCGTCAGCAGCGGCAACACCAGCGCCGTCGGTATTGGCTCGCAAGTCAACTGGGCGAGACGCTCCAAGGCCGTTTCGTGCCGGCCCAAACGGGCGAACCGTTGAAAGGCCGCGCCAAGACAGCCCGCCGCCTGCCGCGAAGCCGGCCATGCGCCCAGCAACAGGTCGAGCGATTCATCGGCGGCGTGCAAACGCGCCTCCACCAATGTCGCCGCCCCGAGGATATCATCTTGCGCCAACCGTTCGTTCACGACTCGACGCACCGCGTCCTCCGCCGCGGCGCGATTGCCAAGGCGCTCGTGCAAGTCCGCGACCTCCAGCCAACGCCCAAGTTTTTCGTAGCGTTCTATCGCTTCGGTGAAGAAGCCTCCGTCGGCCAGGCAGCGGGCGGCTTGCAGCGGATTTTGAGATGCTCCTCGTACAGCAGGGCGGCTTCACGGAAATGCTTCCCCTGCTTGAGCGCGTTCGCGGCGGAGACGAGGTCACCCAGTAATTCGGCGTAAATGTACGCCGCGCGGCGGTGCCGGCCGAGCTGCATTTCGCGATCCGCCATTTCGCGATAACGGAGACGAAGGAGGTTTTGCACGTTCGGCGGAACGTTCCAGAAATCCGCCGCGCGCCCCCCCAATCGGCTCAAATCGAAATTCGGCAGGCGCGAACCGAGCCCCGTCCCCGGCGGCGCCAACCCTCGGTGAGGGAAGGCATTCATGGGAATCGCATGCCGCAACGCCGCCTCCGGATCGGTGTCGAACAGATGCAACAAACGGTGAATTTCCCGGTTGCGGATCCGTTCACCTTGTTCGTTCAGACGGCGCAACTGGCGGTTGGCCCAATCTTCGAAGTCGTTCACCCACGTCCGCCGTCGGCCTGGGTGCGAGATCCGGAGACGGCCCCCGCGATGGGTGGGCCGTGCCTCGCTGGCGAACTCGATCGGCATCGACGGCTCGCCAATTTCCCGAGCCGGAAGGTCGCGGATAACCAGGGTGCCGAGCGGACTGAGGTTGATTTTCTGCCAGCCGTTGTTTCGGCCACGCATCGCCAGGCCATCCGGCGTGGCCGCGATAGCCTCGAAGAAGTAGTGCAGGTGCCACGTTGGCGTGGCGGGTTGGTCAAACGGTGCCTCGTTCGGACTCCAATGGAGATGGTGCGACGCACCAGCGGAAAGGTTGAAGTAATAGCCGTCCCGTCTGCCCTCGTCCGGGTTGTTCGTCTGCGGCACGAACAGGCGATGACCGGACTGGTACACGCGCACCAGGCTGAAATCCAGATCGACGTCCATGGCATAGTTTAACGGGGTGCGCTCGCCGGTTACCGGAACAATCAGTTCGCCACTTCGGCTGAGCAGCCACGGGCCTTCCATTCCCTGGCGGTCGAATATCGTGACGATGTCATTGAACACGATCGAGCTGGGCAACGTCACCGGTTCGAACTTCACGTTCTGCCCATCCCAGGCTGCGAAATAGAAACCAGTCTGACCGCGAAAGAAACGGCCGTTGAGCCATTGATGCGGATTCACTGCGCGACCGAGTGGGCGTCCATCGTTCAAGGCGTGCGCTCGCACATCCGGATCCCGCAGCAGCAAAATTACCTCGCCGCACCCATGCACCGCCCTCACGTTCGCCCCGGAAACCAGGTGCGTGGCCCGCAGCGGGCCGTCGGGCAACGGGAACGAGAACAGCAGCACCGGGCCTTGGTGGCCCTGGCGCTTGACCACGTGGACCGTGGACTCGACGCAATCCATCCAGATGGTTTGGCCGCCGGGCAGTTCCTTGGTGAGGAGGCGACCACCGGAGCGCTCATCGCGAAATTGCACCAGTCGCCGATCCTTCAACACGGCATAAACCAGACCTGTTTCAGTCTTGGTGTGGAGCGCGACGACGCCCTTGAGGGGGAGCAGAAATGGAAACGGTGACATCCCAAAAATTGCCGGCAGGTTGGCGTCCGATTCAATTTTGATCGGCGCAACCCCCTCCCGGGTGCATCCGTGCAGAAGTTTAAACCGAACTTGAAAGCGGGCAAGCCCCAGCTAGCGCCGTCGGGCGTGAACCAATAAGCCGCGAGTAAGTATCCCGAGGATGCGAATTTAGCTTGCCAGCAGCCGGAATGCTCCCGTAAAAAGTGCGCCGCTGGCGGGCGGAGTCACGTCGGGTGCATGAGCAAGAATACCGCCGCCGGCAACAAGTGGCACCTTCTACGGCGCGCCGGCTGGCCATTACAGCAGTTCGCGCTTGAATTGGCTTCGCCCTTGAATACAATGGCGAAGTCGTGAACGGCAGGATGCAACGAAGTGGTTGTTGCCCCCTGTCATCAGCCGGCATCAGGTTGCCTCGGTAGCTCAATTGGCAGAGCAGTTGACTCTTAATCAATTGGTTGTGGGTTCGAGTCCCTCCCGGGGTACCACCAGATTCCAAGTGGTGAATCGAATGTCCTCGCTCGTGCGGCTGGCTACCCGCTTAACAACAGCCGCGGATGCCCACGCAGCAGCGATCGATCAACCTGCTTACGGACTTCGGCCGAGGTGGCCAATCCCAATCGGAAGCGTTTGCCGAGCAAAATGGCGAAGACATGGAACTGAAAAGGTAAACCGATGAGCTTGATCCACAGCAACGCTCCCACCGCCCACGGCCGGCCCGTGTTTAGCCTCAGCCTACTTGTTATCCAGATGGTTCAGTTCGTCGGCGAGGAACTTGGCCACGTCCTTGAACTTGGGCACATTGTTGGGGTTGAGTTTCATCAGGGCGTTGTGCGCCTCCAAACTGGTCCGGGCAAGCTCTTTGGGATCCGCCGGCGCAACTTTTTGCTCCAATGGTTCCAGGTGCTGAAGGCCGTCGTAGCGGCCTTGGAGAAACGTAAAATACTCGGTTACCCCCAGCGTATCGATCAATTCGCGCACCCGCTGGTTGGGATTGAGCAACTCGATCGACGTGGCGGACTGGTCGGCGGCCGTTTGTGCGGCATTGATGCCCATACGAGCGAGGACGCCGAGAAAAGTGCTGTCCATCAGCACGCACTCGCTCAAGTCCAGGACAAAGCGGGCATGGCCTTTCTTGCGAAGCAGGTTCACCACGTCTTTGAATTCAATGCTGGAATGCAGCCCGGCGCGTCCGGCGATCTTGATGCAGACGGATTCATCGCCCACCCAGACCGACATGTTGGTCAGCGTTTCACTCATGCGCCTGGGTCAATTGCTTTTTGACTCAAAGTCATTGGACGCAATATGAGGCACGGCGTTGGAAGCCGTCAAGCCGGGGCGTGAAATGGAATGCCCAAGGCCCTATGTCCCAATCCCAGAGAATGACCAATTGCCAATGAATGACCAGCCGACCAGTGAAAAACTGTTCAATCTCCGACTGGTGCGTGGAGTATGGGTGTTCTCTGGTCATTGGGCACAGGGTGGATCGAGCCGTCCAGACGCATGATTCCCTGCTCAACGTCTCCTCATTCGGATGGTCTATGAAACGATGCCTCAGGCGTCGGGCCGCAGAATTTGCACGAGCGTTTGTTGGAGGACAAGCGCTTCGTCCAGGCTGCGTGAAACCAATTGCCGATTGCACTCCAGCAGCAATTCCATGGCGCGGACCAATTCCGCGGAGGTGTAATTGCGGGCCTGTCCCAAGGCCCGGTGCAGCATAAACGGGTGCATGGACAGTGGATTAAACCGTTTGTCGTCCGGGAAGCAGTCCGCCGGTACGCGACCGAGCTGGCTTTTGAATTGCGGATACCCGGCCTCCGCGCGCACCCAACCTTCGCGCATCATTTCCTTGAGGAAGAGCATCGCCCGCACTTTGCTGATCAACCCATACAGCAAGCCAATCTCCGAACGGCTGCGGTCGAATTGCAGGTTCCAGAGTTCGTTGTCCAGGGTCTGCAAAACCTTGGGCAAGTCCCGGGCACCCAACGCGTCGGCCAGGGCAAACGCCCGCGCTTGCTTGTTCCGCGTGACGATGGCGCGCACATCGGCGGTCGCAATCGCGGCGCGCTCGCCGACATACAGGCTGAGCTTTTCCACTTCCGTGGCCAGTTGCTGCCGGTTCGGCCCGACGTTGTTCACCAACTCGGCCAGGGCTTCCTCGTTGATGTCCTTCTTTCGGGTCCGCAACGCGCGCCGCGTCCAGGCTTCGGCTTCCAAGGCCCAATCCTTGTCATCCAGCGACCAAGCCGTATGCGTTTCCACGGTCCCGAGCTTCTCAATGGTTTTGTAGAAACTGCGGCGCTTGTCGGTCTTGCCGGCGCTGATGAGCAACCGCACGTTCTCCCAGGAAAACTGTTTGAGTTCCTCGGCCAACTCGCCCAGCGCCTGGGTGACAGCTTGGGAGGTGGCTGTCCGTTCTTCGCCGAGGAAATTGCAGCTTTGAAACCAGATCGCTTTGCCGGTGCCGAAAAACGGGAGCGTTTGGAGGGATTCGCGGAGACGCCCCAGGGCTTTCAGGGCTTCATTGGTATTGCCGGCTTGAGCGTCGATGATTTCATGGTCCATGCCCCCCAACGCTTCCGACCATTGCTGAAATACAAGGCGCGCCCGTTGTTTGACGGCGAAATCGTCCGTGCCCTGAACCAGGAGCAACCGGGTTTCCTCCGCGCCTTCGGGGGTCGGGGACGCCGGCGATTTTGCGCTCGCTGGCCCTCGCCGGGACGGGCGCTTAATCGACGTCGCTGCTGCCGGTTTCGTTGATCTCATCAAGCCATTTGGACATGTCTTCCACCTGACTGAAGAGTGAGGTGGTGACAAAAACCGGCTTCTTCTGCGCCGTGGCCAGGGCCAGGCAGTCACTGGGGCGGGCGTCGATTTCCACCAGTTTCTGGCCCAACTCGTTGGCCTGTTTAAGAATCAGCCGGGCAAAATAGGTGCCGTTGCGCAGTTCGGTGATGACGACGCGCTCGATGGTGATGCCAAAGCCTTTGAAAACGTTGTTCATCAAGTCGTGCGTCAAGGGTCGTTCCTTGGGCATGTCCCGCAGAAACATGCCAATGATGGCCCCCATGTTGTGTTCGACCTGAATCACAAACACCTTCTCGTCATTGCCGACAAAAATGGCGCACCCGCTATTCGCCGGCAGAATCCCCCGGATTTCAATGGGCACGACTTCGTTCTTCATAGATACAGTTTATTGCGGCCCGGCCAAAACACAAGTCCCTCTACATTGCGAGAAGATTGATCCGGGCAACCCCGACTCTGCCTCGGGGATTTGCGGAGGGGAAGGACAAAGTTTTGGGTTCAACCGTCAAAAGGTTGAAGGGTTGAAGCGGCGGAGAAATACCGACGGCGAGGTGATGAGGTGGAATCCTGCGCCAGTGGATAATCAACCTGCTGCCAGGCAGTTTTCACGGGTCGCCCAATTCTTCTGCCGCTTCACCTCTTCACGCATCAACGCTTCACCCCTTCAACTTTCCAAATCATGATTGCCAATCCGAGTCCGTGCTCCGCATCATGCCGCCGATGAATTTTCGGGACAAGATCATTGCCTGGGACGACCTGCCGCAATGGCGCGCCGCCCGGCGGGCCAATCGGCAAACCTTGGTGGTGACCAACGGGTGCTTCGATATTCTGCACGTAGGCCACGTCACGTATTTGGCGGCGGCGCGCCATCTGGGTGATGCGCTGCTGGTGGGCTTGACGAACGATCAGCACGTGCGGGCTCTCAAGGGACCGGGTCGTCCGGTGAATTCCGAACTCGACCGCGCCGCAGTGCTCGCGGCGTTGGCCAGTGTGGATGGGGTTTGCATTTTTCCCGACGAAAATGCCATTCGCTTCCTGGAACGCGCCGAACCGGACATCTACGCCAAGGGCGGCGATTACACCATTGACACGATCAACCAGGAAGAACGGCGCTTCATCGAGAGCCGGGGTGGGAAGATTGTCATTCTGCCGGGCACACCTGGAAAATCGACGACCGCCCTGTTGGCAGGGTTGGATCAATGAGCGGTCGCCCAATCCTACGACGATCCCGACATGCTGTCGGTCCAGCCTAAAATATCGACCCGTTCCTTGGCTTCCCGGTCGGGATTGGGACCGCACCGGGGATTGAACCAACTGTCCAGGCTGCGGACCACGCAATAATCAATCGGGGTCTGATGTTGTTCGTCGTCGCCGAAGCGGGCTTTCAAGGCGGTATCGAGCACGCGGCCCACGCACTCTTGGATTTCCTGCCGGTGGCATTTGCGGAAGGCCATGATCACGGCTGACTTGGGATGGGATTGCGGAAACAAGTCGCCCAGCACCGGGTTCGTATCGACCCATTCTTCCATTTCGTCCGAGCCCACGGCACCTTTGGCGGTGCAATACACTTCCAGGATCATGAGTTCGGCCACCGGGAAATCGTGGAACTGGGCGGTTTTGCCCGGCCAATCTACCGTGTCCACCGCGTCCCGGGCCCAAAACATCAAGGCCTGACTACCGATCAGTTCCTTCGAACCCGGCATCAAGTCGGATTTGTCTTTGTCCCGTTTCACTTGGTTTGACCCGTGCATGCTTCCATCGATTGACTTGGGGAAGGGTTACCGGGGCAACCCTCCCATTGGAATCGAGATTCGCATCCTGGCTCGGGTTCGGCAATTCTAAAAAATTTTGGTCGAAATTCTCCCGCGAAACATTAGCCTCGCGCTCCGAACCAATCATGACGTGCATCGAATCAATCCAATGAAACCTCGAATTCATTTCCTCGGTCCCATGGTGGCCGCCTTATTCCTCGGCAGTTTGGGATTGTCCGCGGCTGACAACGATCAATCCGCTGCGCCGGAAAAGAAGAAGGAAACGCCGCCGACGCACACGGTCAAACCCGGCGCATTGAAGTTCAAGACCGAACTGAACGCCACCGTCGAAGCCACCGAAATGTCGCCCATCAGCCTGACTCCCGAGGCCTGGATGGATTTGTCCATCATCGACGTGGTGCCTCATGGGAAAAAGGTCACCAAAGGCGAAACGCTGATCCAACTCGACACCGAGAAGCTCGAGAAGCAGATCGAAGAATTGGAGCAACAGCAGCCCGCCACGAAAGTGGCCTTGGAACTTGCGGAAGCGGAGCTGGAGAATCTCGATAAAACCACACCGCTCAAATTGGAGGCTGCCAAACGGTCCAACCGCGTGTCCGGCGAGGATTACGATTACTTCGAGAAAACCGGGCGGGCGCAACGGGAAAAAGGTGTGCGCTTCGGCGTGAAACGAGCCGAGAACTATCTGGAAAATGCCCAGGAGGAATTGAATCAACTCAAAAAAATGTACGAAGCGGATGACCTGACCGAGGAGACGGAAGAGATCATCCTGAAACGGCAGAAGTTCGAGGTCGAATCGGCGGAGCGCAGTCTGGAATCGGTCCGTCTCAACGCCGAGCAAAGCTTGACCCGCAGCATTCCGCGCGAGCACGAAAGTCTGTTGTCCCAGAAACGCGACCAGGAGTTGGCGCTGGAACTTGCCGAGCAAACCCTGAACCGGAACCTGACCAAGAAACGGCTCGAGGTTGCCAAACTCAAGCGGGATCGAGAAACCGCCGACCAGAAACTCGCGGAGCTGAAGAAAGATCTGAAGTTGTTGCGGGTGCGCGCTCCGCGAGACGGCATCGTGTACTACGGCAGTTGTGATCAAGGGAAATGGACGACCGGGCCTGCGGTTTCCAAGAAGCTGGTGCCCGGCGGCAAACTGGCGCCGCGCGAAGTGGTGATGACGGTGGTCAATCCCGAGTTGGTTCGCCTGCGGGCAGTCGCCCCGGAAAATGCCCTCGCCCGGTTGAAGGCTGGGTTGAGCGGTACCGCTTCCCCGGTATCCGCGCCCGGCAAGCAATTGGATGTCAAACTCCAAACGATCAATTACGTGCCGTTGGTGACCGGAGGATTCGATACCTCGATTGCTTTGGAAAAACATGAAGGTATTCGCCTGCTACCCGGCATGACGTGTCAGGTCACGTTCAAACAAACGGGTGACGGCGAACAGTTGCTGGCTCCGAAAGAATCGGTTTTTGAAGAGGCCGGCGACAGTTATGTGTATCTGTATCGGAAGGAAGGTAAGCCCGAGAAACGCGCCGTCAAAACCGGCGACGCGGACGACAAAATGGTGGAAGTGCGGGAGGGCTTGACTCAAGGCGACCAGATTTTGCTCAAGAAACCGGAATAGGCTGTTCATGCAATTTCTTCCTCTTGCTGGCTGGTTTCGCACGGCGTTTTTCAGTCGAGAGCATCCTCCGGCTGCCGGGGCGGCGCATCGTGACATTCCGTCGTTGCGGCCGGTCAGAAATCTCTTGGGCGTGCGTCTGGTCCAATGGGTTGGATGTTTGTTGCTGATTGGCGCGGTGGGTTATTTGCCAGCGGCGAGTCCAGTTGAGCGGGAAATCCCTTCGCCGAGAAAAACTGGAACAATCCATTGCCCGCGGCATCGCGTTTCTTCTCGAACATCAAAACGGCGATGGCTCCTGGGGCTCCGCCCATCGAACCAAGGAGCTGAATATCTATGCGCCGGTGCCGGGAGCGCACCACGCCTTTCGGAGCGCAGTGACGGCGCTGGTGGTGGAGGCGCTGATTGAAACTCACGCCGCGGCAACTGATCCGGTCGCGCGCACTGCCCTCGATCGTGGCGAGGCCTGGCTCCTGGAACATTTGCCGAAATTGCGACGCGCCAATGCGGTGGCCATTTACAACGTATGGGGGCATGCCTACGGCATTCAGGCGCTGGCAGCCATGTTTCGGGAAGCCTCCGGGAGCACCAATCGCCAGGATCAGATCAAGCAAGTCATCCGCACCCAAATCGATTTGTTGAAACGCTACGAATCGGTCGATGGCGGCTGGGGTTATTACGACTTCGAGGTCGGCGCCAAACGACCGGCCAGTTGGACGTTGTCCTTTGTTTCAGCCACCGTGCTGATTGCGTTTCATGATGCCGAAGCGACGGGGGTTGAACTTCCACAGGACGTCATCAAACGAGCCCTGGCCTCGATCCATCGGCAGCGCAAGCCGGACGGCAGTTATCTCTACGGCGAGTACCTGAAGTGGCGTCCCATGCTCCCCGTCAACCGGCCACCCGGCAGCGAAGGACGTTCGCAAGCCTGTAACCTGGCATTGCGACTTTGGGGCGATAAAGCGGATCACCGACGAAGTCCTGACTGCCTGGCTTGACCGCTTAGTTGAGCGCAACGAATGGTTGTCGTTTGGCCGCAAGCGCCCGGTCCCGCACGAATCCTGGTTCCAGGTGGCCGGCTACTTTTATTACTACGGCCACTACTACGCCGCGTTGTGCCTGGAGCAGTTGCCGAAAGAAAAAGCGACGCACTACGCCCGGCAACTGGCGGCGATTCTCGTCCCATTACAGGAGAAGGATGGTTCCTGGTGGGATTTTCCCTTCTACGATTATCATCAACCCTACGGGACCGCATTTGCGTTGATGAGCTTGCAACGGTGCCGCGTTGGGAAATGACCAATGCAGCAATGACCAAGGCCCAGAGAATGATCCAAGGTCCCAAGGCTCAATGGGCAGCGGAAACAAAGCTCCAGTTTGACTCGCTCCAATGAGCCGGCGCGCATGGAGTGACGCGTCCGACCCGTCACCGAATCCGGAGCGCGGCTGGGTCGATGACCAGCCGCATCATGTTGCAATTGTCCAGCGCGTTGGGTTTTGGGATGTGGTCATTCTCTGGGCCTTGGTCATTGGTGCTTGGTTATTAATCCTCGGTGGTCCTCGAACAGGCTTTCAAAACTGATTCAAAATGTACTCCGCCACCCGGTCGGTCCAACTGACCTTGATCGGTTCTTTGAGTTCGCGTGACTTGGCAAAGTCCACCTCGAACAGACGCCGGCGCAGTTGCTCGACGGTTTCGGATCGGAGGTGCCCAGGTTGACCTCCTGATTGAATTGCATGCTGAGCCGGTTGAAATTGGCCGAGCCCACGCACACCCAACCATCGACAATCAGCGCCTTGACGTGCGTCATCCCGGGATAGATGAACACTCGCACGCCATTGCTCAACAGATAATTCGCCGTCACGTAATTGCTGCTGTCCGCGCTCCCAAAATCACTCTCGCTCGGCAGCACGATCCGCACGTCCACCCCGCGGCGGCGCGCTTCGGCCAAGGCGCTGACGATCTTGTTGTCATACAGATACGGATTTTCCAGATAGACGCATTGTTGTGCGCGGTCCAAGGCTTCCATGACCGCGCTGCGAATTTGCCGGCTGCCAGTGCGGGTGTACAGCCGGCGCAGCTTGGGCCAGTCGGGACAATGCCCGTCGGAACGCGGGGGACGTCGGCCAAACAACACCTGTTCCGCAAACGCGGCGTCGCCCAGCAGGCCGGCGTGAGCCCAAGCTTTCTCAAAGTCCCGTTCGAAATGCGCCACCACCGGACCTTCGACTTCCACCATCAGGTCGTGCCATTCGTAGCGATACTCGCGGCCAATATTCATACCTCCGAGATAGGCATAGCGACCATCGATGATGAACACCTTCGAATGTTCGCAACTGAACCACGGATTGAGAAACGGCCGCACCCGCACTTGAGCATCGTGTTCCAGATACGCGGCAATGGACTTCGGCGGTTCGAACTCCGCCGGCATGAGCGTTGCCGGCGCGACGTTGCCCGCGGCTTGCGAGGCCATCCGGTCCAGGATGACGCGTACGTCGATTTCCTTCGACCGTTGTTTGAGCAGGTCGGCAATTTCCACGGCCACGTCGTCCCGGTCAAAAATACAGACCAGAATATGAATGCTCTTCTGGGCTTCGGCCAAACGGTGCTGGAACGTGGGAAAGAATTCTTCCCCATTAATGAGGTATTGCATCGAGCCGCAATCGGTGGGGCTTCCCAGCACGTGATCCAGGCGTTGCTCCCACGCGGAAGCATCCATTGCCGCTCGGTCGATTACGGGTGGAACCGGCGCCTCAAAGGAGGGCAATCCCAAACTGAACAGTCCGGTGATACTGCGAAAGCCTACGTTCAACAGCCGGCCGGCAGCGGACACGGGATTCTTGAGCAAAGCGACGCCGTGGCTTTCGAATAGGGTCGAACCGAGCATTTTGGCTGAGGTCAATAATTCCGGCCCGCCCTTGGGATCGCTTGCAATCCGCGGCGCATACAATAACACACAACGACGTTTGGCCACGTCGAGCAAAATGAAACGAATGATCCGCCCGGGTGGTGCGTCCACGAGCAAAAAGAAATTTTGACCACTGGCGGTCGCTTTCAATGAGGTTTCCAACACCTGCGACATGGTCGTGGCAAACTCCTGGGCGTTGTAACGGTGGACCATGGTGACTTCGGGCGGGACGGCGTCGGGTTTGACGGCGTGAAGGTTGCCGCCATCGTCCCGGTACAGCACGCGTTCGGTATCGAGCAATTGCAGAAACGTGCCCTGCCAAGGGATTGGGCCGGTCAACCGTTCGGTGGCGGCTTGCGCCATCTGCGTCCACTGGTTCTGTCCCTGGACCGTAACTTCGTGCCAAAATCCGTGCGGGCTGGGCAGGCGGGGTGGACTTTTGTCATAGTTCAACTCGGCCAGACGGTAAGTATAATCGCGTCCTTCCAGCCGCGCTTTCTTCCATTCAGCTTTGAACACCACCGGCCGACCATCGATGGCGTAGTAAATACGAACGTTGTTGCCCCGGATAAAAGCCCGTGGTGCGGGATACGTGTGCGCACTCTCCAGTTCCTCAACCGTTCGCGCTTTATTCGCCGGCGAAGCGGCGCGGCCGGTTACTCCGATAAGGGCCAACGTCATTGCCAGGGCCATGGACCAGCGTCCCTTCCCCTGCCGCCAGACACGCGGTTGCTTGCTGGGGCCGGTGAGCGAGTTCACCATTGATACACTCCTCGACCACGGTTGCCTGTTGCGCAACCGCGCGGCGAAGTCCGGCTTGCTGGTCTGGATTCTGACTGCACGACGGTGAGCAGCGTAGAAACCGCCCCGTGTCTGTGTCAAACGAGTTTACCGGGGCCGCTCACGGCCAACGGGAAACGTAGCGACAGTTTGCCTGCTGAACAGGCGAACGGGCCATTGACGAAGGCCCCATGTTCAATACCCAATGTGCAGTGAATGACCGATGACCATTTGACCAACAGATGACTGCTCTGGCTCGGCTTGGAGCTTGGGAATTTGGGCATTCTTTGGTCCTTGGACCATGGACCTTGGTCATTCACCACGAGTTCCCAGCCTGTCATTCGATCAGCAGACCCGAGCGATCCTCCGCCACCGCTCACCCGCCCGGTGACTTTACATTGCCTCGGCGGGCAACAACGGTTCAAATGGCGCGCACGTTGTTATGCTTGGCGAATTGTTCATCCGCAACTTGGGCCTGATCATCGTTGCCGCGGCGGTGTTCTCCGTCGTCGCCCGGTGGCTGCGCCTGCCCACGATTGTCGCCTACCTGCTCGCCGGCTTGGTGCTCGGGCCAGCAACCGGTCTGGTGCAACTGACCCCGTCCCTGGAACTAATCTCCGAGATCGGCATCGTGCTGTTGTTGTTCCTGGTGGGGCTGGAATTGAGTTTCGACAAACTCAAGGGCATGGGGCACGCGGTGCTGGTGGCCGGCGCGGCGCAGGTTGGCCTAACGGCGGTGGCCGGTTTTCTGATCTCCAAGTTGCTCGGACTGGGCGCCACGGAGTCTTTGTTCCTGGCCCTGGCTTTCACGTTCAGCAGCACCGTTGTGGCGGTCAAACTCCTGGCTGAGAAACAGGAATTCAACAGCCTGCACGGCCGCCTGACGGTGGGCATTCTGTTGTTTCAAGATCTGGCGGTCATTGTCCTGCTGACGCTGATGGCCGGCTTTCAACCCAACGCGGCGCTCGATTTGAAGAGCGTCAGCCTAAACCTGATCAAGGCGCTGGGTGGTATGAGCGCCCTGGTGGTATTGGCGATCGCTGCGTCGCGCTTCTGGTTGCCGCGTCCGTTTGCCTGGGCCTCGCGATCGCCGGGCACGCTGCTCATCTGGAGTCTTTGTTGGTGTTTCTTCGTGGTTGCCGGCGCGCATTGGTTGCACTTGTCCCCGGAAACCGGCGCGTTCCTGGCCGGCCTCAGCCTGGCCCAGCTTCCCTATAACCACGATCTTCGGCGGCGCGTGCATCCGTTGATGAACTTTTTTGTCGCGGTCTTTTTTGTTTCGCTGGGAATCAAGATGCAATTGGGCGCCGCGGTCGCGCAATGGCGCACGGCGGTGGCGTTTATCACCTTCGTGTTGGTTGGCAAATTTGTCATCATAATGTGGACGCTCGCCCGGCTGCGGTTCGGCGAACGCACCGCATTCCATTCCGCCCTGACGCTATCGCAGATCAGCGAATTCTCCTTCATCCTGGCGGCCGCCGGAGCCAGCGGCGGGTGGATCGATGCCTCGGCACTGTCGCTGGTGGGCCTGGCGGGATTGGTGACGTTCTCGGTGTCCGCCTGTTTGATTATTTACAGCGAACCAGTCTTCCGGTTGGCCCACCGGCTGAGGTTATTGCGGCCCTTTGCCGCGCGGCCCGAACCGGAACCGCCTCCTACAGAAATCCCGCACCATGACCACGTCATCGTGGTGGGTATGAATACCCTGGGACGATTGATTGCCGTCCGCCTGCACGAACTGGGCGAGCCAGTGCTGGCCATTGACACGGACCCGGTCAAGCTGGCCGGGCTGCCCTGCGAAACTCTGCACGGCAATGTGGAGTATCTGTCGGTGCTGGAGGAAGCCGGTTTGCCACGCGCCAAACTGCTCGTCTCCGCGCTACGCATTGAGCCCACCAACGATCTGTTGGCCTACCGGTGTCGCAGTTACAATATTCCGTGCAGCATTCAGGTGGTGGACCTTTCCGTGACGGACCGGTTGCTGGAAATGGATGTCAACTACCTCATGATTCCCAAGGTCGATGGGATCAAGTTGCAAACCCGGGAACTGGTGCAACAAGGCTTTCTCAAATCATGAGTGGCCTGGCGCTCATCCTGGTCGTGGCCGCAGTCGGTTATGGTCTGGCCAGATGGCTGCGGTTGCCGGTGATTCCGTTGCTCTTGTTCGCTGGCCTTGGCCTGGCGGTGTCGGGTTGGCTGCCGCGCCAGGATTTTACCGAAGACGCGTTCATCCTCGGGCTGGCGTTCCTGGTGTTTTCCGCCGGTATGGAGCTCAATCCCGAACGTTTCGGCAAACAGATCAAGGCGGTGCTTTGGGTTGGTCTGGCCCAGTTCATCCTCGTTGGTGGTTTCGGCCTGGCAGTCGCTTGGTTCTTGGGTTTTGAAGGCGTGGACGCCGTGTACTTGGGCATTGCGCTGTCCACCAGTTCGACATTGGTGGTCGTCAGTCACCTCAAACAGCAGCAACAGATGTTTGAACCGTTTGCCCGACTGGTCATCGGCGTGCTGCTGGTCCAGGATTTGTTGATGATCCTGATCATCGTGGTGCTGGCCCGTTGGAGCGCCGGTGGGTGGGCGATCGCGATGAACCTGGGCGGGGTCCTGGCGTTGGCCGGGCTGGCTGGGGGGTTTCAGCGATGGTTGGTGCCTGCGCTCCTGATCCGGCGGCAATTGGACGAGGAAACCTTGTTGCTGGTCGTGCTGGCGCTGTTGTTCACGTTTGTGGAACTGGCGTGGCAACTACACATCCCGCCGGTGGCGGCGGCTTTCCTCGCCGGTTTTGCGCTCGCTAATTTCCCGGCCAACGGCGTCGTACGCGGGCTATTGCTTTCATTGAACGACTTCTTCCTGGCGATCTTCTTTACCACCCTCGGCAGCCTGATCCTGTTGCCAGACCCGTGGCTGATCCTTAAAACCGTGGTGCTGGCCGGAATGGTGTTACTGGTGACGCCGCCATTGGTGGCCTGGCTCGCCGAATGGCAAGGACTCACCTCGCGCCCGGCGCTGGAGAGCGGCTTGCTCCTCGCGCAAACCAGCGAATTTGCGTTGGTCCTTGGCTTGGCCGGCAGCCAGATGGCAGCCCACATTTCGCGGGAGGCATTTTCCGTGATCGGCATGGTGGCGGTGGTCACCATGACGCTGACGCCGTTTGTGGCGACGGACCGTTTCACCACGTTCTTGCTGCCGTTCTATCGACCGCGCCGCCTGCTTCAGGGGGAAGAGTCACGCCAGGATCACGTGCTGATGTTGGGCTTCGGCGCCGGCGGGATGTGGGTGATCAAGCCGCTCCGCCAACAAGGACATGATGTGCTCATTGTGGATGACGATCCGGCAGTGATCGCGCAATTGCAGAAAATGAACATCCCCTGTATCCGGGGCGATGGCGCCGACGAGAAAGTGTTGGACCGCGTCGGTGCCCGGCGGGCCAAGTTGATTCTGGCGTCCATGCGTCGGGTGGAAGAAGCGGTGCGGGTGCTCCAGGTACGTACCCGGCGTGCCGGTTGTCGTGCGAGTTTTCGAGGAAGCGGAAGCCGACCGGGTGCGCCAACTTGGTGGCATCCCGGTGCTCAATTCCATCGCGGCCGCTGACACCTTCATGGAATGGTTTCAAAAGGTCATGCGCCGCGAACCCTCATAGCCCGGACACTTCATGCCCCCCCCGTAGCCGCCGACGTGAGGAGGTGGACCCGATTCGCCCTAACCATGGTCGGCCTTTTCAAGTCGGCCCTTGTCCATTGTCCGGCGATTGTTCAATCCCGACTTCGAAAACGTCGCCGTCGTGTCAACGTTTCAATTCCTCAGCTCTTCAACCCTTGGGCTAATCTTTCACTTTGATGCGCCCTTCCCGATGATCTTTCAATTTCTTGAGGTCGGCATCGACCATCAACTTGACCAATTCGGCGAAGGTGGTCTTGGGTTCCCAGCCCAATTGCCGTTTGGCTTTTGACGCATCCCCAATCAGGAGATCGACTTCGGCGGGACGAAAGTAGCTCGAATCAATCTGGACATGCTTTTGCCAGTCCAGGCCCACGTAACTGAACGCGGCTTCCAGAAACTCACGGACACTGTGCGTCTCGTTGGTGGCGACCACATAATCGTCCGGTTGATCCTGCTGGAGCATCAACCACATGGCTTCGACGTATTCCTTGGCGTAACCCCAGTCGCGTTTGGCGTCCAGGTTGCCGAGGTAGAGTTTGTCCTGGAGGCCCGCCAGAATGTGCGCCACCGCCCGCGTGATTTTGCGGGTGACAAACGTCTCGCCCCGGCGCGGAGATTCATGGTTGAACAGGATGCCGTTGCTGGCGTGCAAACCATACGATTCCCGGTAATTGACCGTGATCCAGTAGCCATAGACTTTGGCGCAACCATACGGACTTCGCGGGTAAAATGGCGTGCGCTCCGTTTGCGGCGTCTCCTGCACCTTGCCAAACATTTCACTGGACGAAGCCTGGTAGAACCGAGGGCGAATGCCGGTTTCGCGAATGGCCTCGAGCAGACGCACCACGCCGGTGGCGGTGATGTCGGCCGTGTATTCCGCGCTGTCGAAGCTCACGCGCACGTGGCTTTGGGCGGCCAGGTTATAAACCTCTTCCGGCGCAATTTTGCCAATCAACCGGGCCAGCGCGCTGGCGTCGCTCAAATCGCCGTAGTGCAGCTTGAGCGCCAGGCCGTTGGCATGCGGGTCGGCGTAAATATGATCCAACCGTCCCGTATTAAACGTGCTGGCGCGCCGGATAATGCCATGGACCTCATAGCCCTTGGACAACAGCAACTCCGCCAGGTAAGAACCATCCTGGCCCGTTATGCCCGTAATCAGTGCCTTTTTTGCCATATTTTTCTGCGGAACGCCGGTCCGCCGGCAGCTTCCACTCAATCTGCCGATTGTTAGCGAAAAACGTTCCACGCCGGGCAAGGAAACGAGGATTGGAGCCGAATGTTGGGTGAGGGGATTAGCTGGCGGCCCTCGAACCTCGCGAAGCGTATGGAGTGCGTGGAGCTTGCTCCCACTTTCGGTTCACGCGGGTACGCAGGAACAATTACCGTGTGCGCCATCAACTGGCCCGCCGCCGCTACCGCCGGGCGTGGCGCAGAATTCTATTCTGCTGTATCGCCAATTTCCAATCGGCAGGGCGTCCGCAGGTCCGGGCGCGTCGGAAGTTACCCCCGCCCAGCGAACTGCAAGTCCGCGCTACGGTTTGTGGCGCAATTAAAAATCCTGAAGTTCGTCGGTGAGATTGACGTCGGAGTATTAATCTTACAAGCTCAACCGAAATCATGAAAATTGTGTTCTGCCTAATCCCAGCGACTGTGGCGCGTCGTTTTGATGTCGTCGCTTCAGTGTCGGCCAATCCCACAGCACTCCGAGTCCGACCCCGCTGTCCCGGCGTAACGGTGGGGAAAGGCAACCGCTCGGTCGGGCGCGACCAATCCTTCGGCAGATCGATCCGTGCCGGTTTCTGCGCTGGCCTGTCAGTTCTCGCGTTGGCAGTTGCCGGTAGTGCCTCCGGAGCCGGTTCATTCGACCAGGGTTGGGTGGACCTGATGCTGGCCAATCGGGTGGCGTTGCAAGCCAACCTTCAGGTGCAGGAATCTCCTTGGTCCACCACCGGACCGTTGCCGGCCAAGGCTTTTGCCGACGCCCTGTTTCCGGAACAAGGCGTGGATCTCGCCGCTCAGCAAGGCGGCAGAAAATGCTGGCAATCCAAGCAGTATCCCAACGGCGTGCCGCACGCCTTGCAGTCCGGCGACGGCACCTCAACGTATTTCTATCGCACGGTGGTCGCCAAGAACGCCGGCAAGTTGCGAATTGGCCTCGGTAGTGACGACGGAATCGAGTTCTGGTTTAATGGAAAAAAGGTGTTGTCCAAAGATGTTCCCCGCGTGATCGCTCCGGAACAGGATTCCGTGGAAGTGGCGCTGCGTCCGGGCACCAACGAAGTGCTGCTCAAGATCTACAATCGCACCGGCGGCTGCGGTTTTTATTACAGCACCGGCGACTCGGCCGCGGGCACCCTGACGCAGGTGGCCGGAAAGTATCCCCTGGAAACCAGCCTGTTTTCCCGTTATGCCGATGCCGAGCGTTGGTTCCAAAACGCCGACAACACGAGCATTGAACACACCGCCATCACGGCCTTGCTGCAACGGTTGCAGGGCGTGGAAGCCGAGCAACAGAAACTTCAGTCACTGGTCGCGGCGAAGACGCCACCAAACAGTCCGGAGTGGCTGACGTTGTTGGGTGAGCTTGCGACTTTGGCCAATGGTTTTGATCGCGCCCGCGCCGAAGTGGAGTCGATCAATCCTACCTCCTTGCGCTTGGCGGTGGAAGACTTGGCCCAAGCGTTTCCCGATACCTACCGGGGCGGCACCGATTTTTTGAAGGCCCTGGCCGCGTTTGAAAAAGAATTGCCGGCGGTAAAGGACGCCTTGGCCCACGGCGATCGGAAAGCCCTCGGCGCCTTCGCTCGCTTTAAAGCCCTCGAACAGTCTGCCTTGCTGGCCAATCCGCTCTTGAACTTCGATCGGCTGCTGCTGGTCAAACGCGCCGCCAATCGGCTGGGTCTGCCGCAGAACTGGCAGGGCAACTGTGCGTTGGCACGCGACGGCTATGACAACGAAATTGCCGTTCTTTCGCCCGTCCGCTCCGATGGCAAACTGAACACCCTCTATCGGCCCGATGGCGGCAAATTCGTGGGCGACGTGGACTTGAATTTCGATGCGGACAAACTGCTCTTCTCGTCGTTGGGCACGCACAATCGCTGGCACATTTTCGAGATGAACGCCAACGGCGAGCAAGTCCACCAACTCACCCCTGATGAACCGGATGTGGATTGCTACGATCCCTGCTACTTGCCCGATGGCCGGATCATCTTTGGCTCGACGGCGGTTTTTCAAGGCGTGCCGTGCGTTGGCGGCGGCAACACGGTGGCCAACCTCTACCGCATGGATGCCGACGGTAGTCATATTCGCCAGCTTTGCTTCGACCAGGATCATGACTGGTGTCCGACCGTGCTGAACGATGGCCGCGTGCTCTACTCGCGCTGGGAGTATTCCGATTCGCCGCATTACTTCACGCGGCTGTTGTTCCGCATGAATCCCGACGGCACCGGCCAGATGGAGTATTACGGCAGCGGTTCGTATTGGCCGAACTCGATTTTTTACGCCCGTCCCGTTCCTGGAAAATCCACCGAAGTGGTCGCCGTCATCTCCGGCCACCACGGCGTGCCGCGCATGGGCGAACTGGTGTTGTTCGATCCGGCCAAAGGGCGGTTCGAGAGTTCGGGCTCGGTGCAACGCATTCCCGGGTACCATCATCCGGTGGATCCGATCATCCGCGACACCTTGGTCGAAGGTTCCTGGCCGAAATTCCTGCACCCGTATCCGCTGAGCGACAAATATTTTCTTGTCTCGATGCAACCCACGCCGCAGTCGCTGTGGGGGATTTACCTGGTGGACGTTTTCGACAATGCCACGTTGGTCTGCGAGCAGCCGGGCTACGCGATGTTGGAACCGGTACCGTTCCGGCCCACGCCGCGTCCGCCGGTGATCGAGGACAAGGTGAATCCCAATAGCCGCGAAGGGATCGTTTATCTTTCGGATGTTTACGCGGGTGCCGGATTGGCTGGCGTGCCGCGCGGCAGTGTCAAGAAGCTGCGCATTCTCGAACCGCACTATGCCTATCCGCAAATGGGCGGGCACATCAACATCGGCGTGGACGGCCCGTGGGACGTGCATCGGATTGTCGGCACCGTGCCGGTGGAATCGGACGGCTCGGCGGCGTTCAAAGTGCCGGCCAACACGCCCCTGGCCGTGCAACCGCTTGACGCCGACGGGCGGGCGCTCCAGGTCATGCGGAGTTGGTTCACCGCGATGCCGGGCGAAACGTTGTCCTGCACCGGTTGCCACGAATCGCAAAATTCCGCCGCGGCCAGTGGCGCCACTCTGGCGGCCAAGAAGCCGCCGGTGGACATTAAGCCCTGGTATGGACCGGCACGCGGTTTCAGTTTCACCCGCGAGGTGCAACCGGTCTTGGACAAATATTGCGTGGGTTGCCACGATGGCCAGTCGCGTCCGGACGGCCAGTCGATTCCGGATTTCACGGCCAAGGCCCAGAATGGTTGGCGCAATTTCACCCCGTCATATCTGGCGTTGCACCCCTACGTGCGGCGGCCCGGCCCGGAAAGCGATTACCATCTGCAGGCGCCGCTGGAATGGCATGCCAGCACCAGTCAACTGGTGCAAATGCTCGAGAAAGGCCACCACAACGTGAAGCTCGATGCCGAGGCCTGGGACCGGTTGAACACCTGGATTGATCTGAACGTGCCGGACCATGGCACCTGGCACGAACACCGGAACATCGCCAGCAATTTCCGGCAGCGCCGCGTGGAACTGCGCGCCAAATACGCCAATCGTCCGGAAGACCTGGAGGACATTCCCGAAATCAAACACGAGCCGGTCCAATTCGTTAAACCCGCTCCCCTGCCCGAGCGCAATGCCGCGAAGCCGCAGTTGGTGGGCTGGCCGTTTGATGCGGCTGAAGCGCAACGTCGGCAGGCTGCCGTCGGTGTGCCGGTGAAAACGAAAGTGGAATTGGCGAACAACGTTTCGATGGAACTGACTCTGATTCCCGCCGGCCAGTTTGTGATGGGCGATGCGGACGGTGAAAGGGATGAGTATCCGCCATCGGTCGTGAAGATCGACCAGCCGTTCTATCTCGGCGTGCACGAAGTCACGGTCGAGCAGTTCGCCGCGTTTGATTCCAGCCACGACAACGGCGTGCATCAGCGTCTTCAACAAAGACCAGAGCACGCGCGGCGAGCCGGCCAATCATGCGCGCCAGCCGGTGATCCGGGTTTCATGGGAACAAGCGATGGCGTTCTGCAAGTGGATGTCGCACCGAATCGGCAAGCGGGTCAGCTCTGCCCACCGAGGCCCAATGGGAATATGCCTGCCGCGCCGGCACCGACACGCCGTTGAATTACGGCGCCGCCACGGTGGACTTCGGCAAGCTGGCCAACCTGGCCGATCAACGCTTGCTCGCGATTTGCCGGGGCGATTCGCCCAAATGGATTCCGGCGGTGAACACCGTGAACGATGGCGCGGTCGTCCTCGACAACGTGGGCCGTTATGCCCCCAACGCCTGGGGCCTCTGTGACATGCACGGTAACGTCGCGGAATGGACACTCACCACCTATCGCCCCTATCCTTACGCCGCCGATGGGCGGGATAACGGTTTGGCTGAGGGGAACAAAGTTGTGCGCGGCGGTTCCTTCTACGACCGTCCCGAACGCGCCCGTTCGGCTTTCCGGCTCAGTTTCCCACCGTGGCAGCGCGTGTTTGACGTGGGCTTCCGCGTAGTGGTTACCGAGGAACCGTCGCTGGCCCAAGTTTCCGCGGCCCGCTGAACGGGCGCTCGACGTCCTTGACGAACAGCAGTCTTCAAAACCCACAACCACAACCAAAACAATCTGCACTGGAAATACGACCCGTATGAAAATGAACCGACGCCAACATCTGCAACTGATGGCCACCGCCGCCGGGGCTGCTGCCTTGAGCGGGGGCACGGCCATCGCCCAAGTCACTTCTATGAGCACCAAGAAAATCAAACTTCCCCAGGTACAAGAACCAGGACTTCTACCAGAACGGAGAGTTCCAGGCCGAGAAAGCCAAAGCCGCCTACTTCGACCTGATGGCCCGGCACGGCTACAATATGCACATCGAAAACGCCAAGAAATGGGCGACCGATTTTTGGGTCACCGATTTCAACCTTGGCGATTTTGTCAACGTGGGCATGGGCGGTGTCTTTTGGGTGAATTTTCAGGAATTCAACTATTTCGCCCACGAGATTTATCTGTTGCCGGGCCAGATGATTGTGGAACACGCGCACGTGGCCACGGACAAAGCCCGCCCCAAGATGGAAAGCTGGCACGCACGCCACGGTAGCGTCTATTGCTTCGGCGAAACCGGTGGCGACATCCCGGCGGGCGTGGCATTGCCGGCGAGCCAGGAGAAATTCATCACCGTGAAGCAATGCACCGAAGTAGCCCCGGGCGACATCCTCACGCTCAATCGGGTGACCGCCAAACACTTCATGATGGGCGGGCCCAGCGGCGGCATCGTCAGCGAATACGCTTCCTTCCATGACAATGACGGCCTGCGGTTCACCAATCCCCAAGTGAAGTTCTAAATTCCAACCATAACAACATGACCAAAGAATTTCATCACATCGGCATCCCGACCACCCAACGACGCCCGGACGAGATCTATCTCGAGAGCGTCAAGCTCTACATCACCGACGCCACCAAAAGTCCGCATCGCATCGAATGGATTCGCGCCGAAGCCGACTGCCCGTTTCCGGAGGTAATGAAGACCACCGCGCACGTGGCCTACACCGTGGACAAAATGGAAGACGCGCTCGCCGGGCAGAACGTGATCTGGCCGCCGTTCGAACCACTGCCCGGCATCCGGGCGGCATTCATTCTGGACGGCGACGCCCCAGTCGAATTTCTTGAGTTCACGAAGTGATTCAGTCTGATTGCCAGCACCACTTAAGACCATGAAGAAATTCATCAACGATCCGGCCAACCTGACCCGCGAACTACTCGATGGATTCGCCATCGCGCATAGCGATTTGGTGACGGTGAACTCGGATAAAATCGTCAGCCGGGTCCAGCCCAAGCCCGCCAACAAAGTGGCCGTGGTCACGTTGGGAGGCGCGGGACACGAACCGGCCCTCAGCGGCTTCGTCGGCGAAGGTATGCTCGATTATAGCGTGGTGGGTGACATTTTCGCCGCACCCGGACCGCCCAAAGTCCTCGAAGCACTGCGTTTGGCCAAACGTGACGCGGGTATTTTGCTCGTTGTGCTGAATCACGCCGGAGACGTCCTGAGCGCCAACATGGCCATGGAGATGGCCAATCAGGAAAGCATTCGCTATCAGTTGCTGCTGACGCACGAAGACATCGCTCCCGGTGCCACGGCCCCGGCCGAAGACCGGCGCGGCTTGGTGGGCTGCATTCCGCTCTATAAGATTGCCGGTGCCGCCGCCGAAGCGGGCAAAAGCCTTGCGGAAGTTCACGCCCTGGCCAGCCGTTTCAACGACAACATGGCCACGCTGGCCGTGGCGATGAAGACCGCCACGCATCCAGCGAGCGGCCAGGCCATTTTCGAATTGGCCGACGACGAAATGGAAATCGGCATGGGGCAGCATGGCGAAGCGGGGACTGGCCCCAGCAAAATCATGACCGCGGATCAGACTGCCGAGCTGATGCTCACCCGCCTCCTCGAAGCCGTTAAAGCCAAGGCGGGTGATCGGATTCTGCTCGTGATCAACGGCAGCGGTGCCACGACGTTGATGGAACTTTACATCGTGTTGCGCGGTTGCAAGACCTTCCTCGACACGAAGGGGATTTCCCTCGCGGCGACCTATTGCGGCGAATGGCTGACCGTCCAGGAAATGGCCGGCTTCCAGATGTGTGTCGCCAAGCTGGATGACGAACTATTGCACTACTGGAAAGCCCCGTGCCAAACCCCAGCCCTCACCGTCAAGTGAAGCTGCTGGTAGGACAGGCGTCTCGCCTGTCCCGAATGGTCAAAAGCCGTCCAGTCCTTTCTTATACACGCTGAATGCCCAGTGTCCCCCGAACCTCGCGCAGCGTTTGGAGTGCGCGGAGCTTGCTCCCGCTTTCGTCAGATTACGGTATGCGCGCAAGGAGTCGCCAACCTCCAGCAAAGCCTGGGGCCTGAATCGATGAACGGTTCCAAGCCAGAACTGGTTAGCCGGCGCGCAGACGAATTGCAGCCATATTGGCAAGCGGGCGTCGTCTTCCCCCTCACCCCAACCCTCTCCCTTGGGGAGAGGGACACATCGGCGCTCTCTCAGAACAGCGGCCACGCTCTTATGCTTCTTCGCCGAGGCTCATATTCAAAAGCCGGTGGCGATGGTCGCGATTTTCTCAAAGAACAAGGCACGTTCGCCGGCTGTTCCCTCTCCTTGGGGAGAGGGCCAGGGTGAGGGGAACCGTCGGCGCCTACTGTTCGAGGACTTTCGCAATTCGCGAGATTATCAAACTCTGGAAGTCCGCCGGCAAAGCCTGCGGTTTGCTTTGGAGCCAATGAACTGTCCGGGAAAGGTCGGCTCGCCTGGCCGGAACCGAAAGCGCCGGCAAGCCGGAAGCACTCCAAACGCGGGCGCGACGGGTTTCCCGCCATTCGAAAATGTGCGTTGTCGTACTTTTCTTTAATTCCCAATCCCATGCCCGAAACCCTCGCCTATCTCCAAATCTGCCGGATGCTCAACACCGCTGCGGACCAAATTCGCCAGCACCACGAAATGCTCTCCCGACTGGACAGCGCCGTGGGCGACGGCGATCACGGCACCACCATTCTTCGCACCATGGACACGGTGACCAGAGCGATCGCCGAAAATACTGGCACTGATCTCAAGGCTTTGTTCACAAAGATCGCCTGGGACGTGATGAGTTGTGACGGCGGTTCGACCGGTCCGTTGCTCGGTTCGTTGTTTCTGGGTATGAGTGAAGCCGTCGCCGGCAAGCATGAACTCGATTGTGCCGGCATGGTCGCGATGTTTGAAAGCGGCATCAACAAGCTGGCCAAACAAAGCCGCGCCCAGATCGGCGACAAGACGATGATGGACGCCTTCCTCCCCGCCTTGGACGCTCTCAAAGCGGCGGCGCCCGCGGGCAGCATCCGTTCCGCACTCCAGCAAGCGACCGTCGCCGCCGCGAAAGGGGCCGAAGACACCAAACAGTTCCGCGCCAAATTCGGCCGCGCCCGCCACCTGGGCGACCGCGTGCTCGGTCATCCGGATCCGGGAGCGGTTTCGGTTTCGTTGCTCTTCAAGGGATTCAGCGAAGGGTGTGAAACCAAGACGGTATGAATCCATTTCAAAACAAAAACCAATTGCGAAAAATTCAAACCTATGGCTGACAACGACACCAACAAGGACGCCGCCGATTACGGACTGGGCATTCCCGTGAAACAACAAACGTTCTTCCTGAAGGGACTGGACCACGTGGATTGGGGAATGAAGGACCGGCTGAGCCGGATTTTTAATCCCAAGTCCGGCCACACGGTCATGCTGGCGTTCGATCACGGTTACATCATGGGGCCCACCTCGGGACTCGAACGGATGGACCTGACCATGCCACCGCTCATCGAGCACGCCGATTGTATCATGTGTACGCGGGGCGCATTGCGCAGCATCGTTCCACCCACCTCGAACAAACCGGTGTCGTTGCGCTATTCCGCGGGCACGACCGTGCTGACCGATTTGAACGACGAATGTCTCCTGGACATCGAAGACGCCATTCGCGTGAACGCCTCGGCCCTGGCGGTCATGGCCGCCATCGGCAGCAAGTTCGAAGCGAAGACTATTGCCAACTTGGTGCGGACCGCTGATCTGGGTAACAAATACGGTATCCCAACTTTGGGTGTGACGGCCGTCGGCAAGGAACTAACGCGCGATGCCCGTTACCTGTCGTTAGCCTGCCGGGTCTGCGCTGAAAATGGGGCGACCTTTGTGAAAACTTATTTCTGCGAAACGGACTTTGAGAAAGTCACCGCCTCTTGTCCGGTGCCCATCGTTATTGCCGGCGGCAAGAAGCTGCCGGAAAATCAGGCGTTGGAATTTGCCTTCAAAGCCCTTCAACAAGGCGCGGCCGGCGTCGATATGGGCCGCAACGTATTCCAGGCAGAACACCCGGTCGCCATGATTCAGGCAATTCGCGCGGTGGTTCATGACGAACGTTCTCCGCAAGAGGCGTTTGAGATCTATCAAACCCTCAAAGGGGCAAAATACGTGTAAGGTGCTGCCGGCGTCCCGCCGGCAGAAACGAATGGCAAGGCCACGGACGAATGAAAGAGCACGGTTGGGATGAGAATGACCAATGCCTCAATGAGCCAAGCACCAGAGAATGGCCAAGTTCCAAGGTCCAAATGAAGCGCGATCCGCTGCTCACCCAGCAACTGGTCATTGAGGAATTGGACATTCTTTGGGTTGTTGGTCATTGGGCCTTGTTCGGTCGGGCCGTTCCAAACTGCCGGCAAGATGCCGGCAGCACGCTGCTGCAACGTGCTGCCGGCGTCTCGCCGGCAGAAACGAATGCAAGTGTCACGGACGAATGAAAGAGCACGGTCGGGATGGGAATGACCAAGCCTCAATGAGCAAGCCCCAGAGAATGGCCAAGAATTCCAAGGCCCAAATGAAGTGTGATCCGCTGCTCACCCGGCAACTGGCATTGAGGTATTGGTCATTCTGTGGTCATTGTGTCATTGGTCATTGGGCCTTGTTTGGCCGGGCCGTTCCAAACTGCCGGCAAGCTGCGGGCAGCACACTCCGCCCCTTGCGAGCGGTTCGGTTTGGTGGAATGTTTTTCGCGCAAACAAATGCTATCGACATTTCATCGGATGCGGCTGGCCCGGGCAGCAGGGCTGGTTGCCTTATGGGCTTCCTGACGCCGCTGGCACTGCTGGCTCGCGTGGGCGAAGTGGAAACGCGGGACGGCCAGAGTTATACCGGTCATATTCGGCTGGCGACCAATTGCATCTTTATCGCCAACGCTGGCGAGGGCCAAATGACCCAAGTGGACCTGACGAATTTGCACGCCATGATTTTTCTCGATGACGGCGTGGCCCTCTTGCCAGCCGAACCTGAACCGCCCCCGTCTCAACTGCCCAAACCATGGCTTAGCCAGGACATCGGGGCCGTGCCGCGTCCGGGCAATGCCTCCTTTGAAAAGGACGTGTATCACTTGCGCGGCGTCGGTTCGGGCGCGCATGGGAGCAGCGACGCGTTTCAGTTCGTGTACAAAACGGTGGTCGGCGACAGCGAAATGGTTGCCTGCATCAATCACGTGCAATACACCGGTTCGCGAGCGCAGGCCGGGATTATGATCCGCAGTGACCTCAACGCCGACGCGCCCAATGTGTGCTTGGGTGTGACCCCGCGCCAGCGCGGTTGGATGCAATGGCGCAACGCCACTGGTGCCGACACCTTCACCCTGGCCCAACCGGACTTGCGTGCTCCATCCTGGATCCGATTGAAACGCCTGGGCGATACCTTTACCGGCTACAAATCATGGGACGGCAAGCGATGGCGACTGGCGGGCGAAACCCGTGTCGAAATGGACAAAACCACCTATGTCGGCCTGGCGGTTGCCAGTGGCAACGGGGATCAACTGAGCCACGCCACCTTCAATGAAGTGCAGGAAGCTCCGTCCGTCCGGCTGACTTCCTTCCGGCCCCGCGTTAGCCTGCGTAGTGGTTCGACGGTGGTGGCGGGCATTCAGTCCGCGGACGACGGCGCGGTGAGTGTTTATTCGTTGTTGCGGCACCCGCCCATTGCCACGCCGCAGGTGGCCAGCCTGCAATTTCGATGGCTGCCCGACCGGTTGGCCGCCAAGATGAACCTGGGACGTCCCGGCGTGCTGCTCACCACGGGCGAGTTCATTGATGGCGACTTTCGGAGCCTCGAGCACGACCGGGTGACGATCAGTTCGGTGCTGTTCGGGCTTCGGTCCTACGACGTGAATCACGAAGTCATCGCGGTCGCTATGGGCACTCCGGATCCCGCGCGGCAACGTTTTCGGATCAAGACCTTGAGCGGCTCGACCTTGTGGGGCAACGATTTGTCGTTGGGCTGGAATGAAGTGGCCTTCCAGGAACCACTGTTGGGCACCTGGCGTCTGCCGCTGACCGACCTTAAGGAGATCGAGCAGATCCCGTAGCGAATTGGAGAATTCGCGTGGCATCAATGCCATGCTCGACTGACGACAGGAAAATGGGTGGTTGGAACATGGCTTTTGATTTTACTGTCATCAATCGTCACGGGCTCCCTCTTGGGCAAGGCTATTCACTGCCGGGCCGTTGACCAACATCAACCGCAATATGCCGGGTACGGCAACCGCCCGATTCAGCGGACGGCTGGCGCTTCGGAACGGTTCAGCGCCTTCACTAACGCACGCGTTTCCTCCTCGTTCCAATTCCCGGCAATCGCGATTCTGCCACCGGTGATCGGCTCGTTGACGAATGGCGCAGTCAGGATTTTACCGTCAAAGACCAAGGCCAACTGCCGGTGAACATTGGCGGCAGTGATCTGCGCGAACCGTTCGGCGCCCGACTCCGTCAGCTCGAGGTTGATTCGCAGTTGCCCGGTTATTGGATCCTTTGAGACGTTAGCTTCGGCTACGGCAGTTTCGTCCATCAAGATGGCCTTCAACACTCGAAGTTTGTGATCGGGGTTCCTGGGGTCCGGCAATAGATCTGCCGGTTGACTTGGATCGTCGCTCACCAAACGGAAGTAGAATCGGTTGGTGGTCAGCGTCATTTGATTTGTTCCTGGGTCGGCCAGCAGATACGGCGACTGAACTCGCCTCGAAGAGCCGGTGGAAGGGGCTGCGCCTGGTTGGTTTTGCTTGTTGATTCGTTCCAGTTCCGTCCGGAGATTTTCCAACTGCCGATTAGCCGGCTCCAGCTTTTGCGCCATCCGGACAATCGCCAGCGCCTCGGTGATCCGATTTTGATTCACGAGCAAGGAGATGTAGCGGTAGATTGCTTCCGGGGAGCGCGGACAAAGCGCCAGCGCCTGCCGAAAAGCAAAGTCAGCGGCTTCGGCCATGCGCTGCTGTTCCACAACATTGTTCTTGGCGTTGGCCGCCAGGTTATCGGGGAAGACATACTGCATATAGACAATTGCAATCGCGGTGCGCAGCTTTGAAAACATCTGGCAGCAATATTCATTGCCGACGAACTTAGGGTCGCCTTTGAAACCGGCCAGGTCTTTTCGACCAAACACTCGCTCGGCAAAATCGCACACTTCGCTCACTGAGGTGTCCGGCGTCAGCCAGTTGCCGATCATGGGGGCGATGTAGCGGGTCCAATACTCGCGGTCGCGCTGCACCACTTCGTTGCTCAACCATGCAGTCGGCCTGTGTGGCAGTCTCAAAATCAATCCGTGCGGCTCCAAACTCGGACTCATCCAACCAATTCGGTAACTATCTTCTACGTAGAATTCTCGATCCGGATTCTCCGCGAACAGCAGATGGGAGAGTTTCGAATTGATTTCTAAGAGGCGGCTCTGATTCTTGGAATGCCTATCGACCATCCTGGCACCGGCTCGAGACTTGAGTTTCCCTTCTGTCCTTCGTCCTTCTGCCTCCGTCCTTTGGTCACTGAATTTAGGCTGCTTGCCGGCAATGAGCTGGCGCAGGAAATCCGTGAAGGCACGGCCCTTCAAAATATTGCCCGCCTTCCATTCGTCGATCGAGGGCAGGTTGATTTTTTCATCATAAATCTGGCGCAGATAGTCCATGTAGGCAGGGTCGGTAAGTGCATTTTGGCTCACCGTAAAGAATGGGTTCTCTTGTGCCGGTACCTGACTGAAAGCCATAACCAGAAACCTTCCGGAGTCGGCGCCACCCAAGTAAATGCTTCCGGGTGTTATTGCGCCGATAATATCCTCGGCATAAGCAGTGAGATACTTTGGCTCTCCTTGGGCGTAGGCCTCGTAAACACCGTACGTTTCCACGAGGGTTTCAAAGGCCGGAATGGCGAGCGCCTCATTGGTGCCGCCATACGCCAGGGGCTTGGTGGCGGAGTTGGGCGTAAATGTTTGTGAGCCCCGACCAGTCGCCGCGGGCTGCCGCGGCGAAGTAATCCTCAATTTCCTCCGGCAGCTTGTGGTGCTCAGCGGCAGCTAGCTCATGGGCTTGTTGGGCTTTAGCGGCAAAGAATTTCTGAATACGTTGCGGCAGCGGCTTCGGGAGCAGTTCAGCCGCCGACAGTCCCTCTGGTGGCGCCGTTGTGTTCGTGTCCTTCTCGGTTGCCGGCGCTGCGGCGTGCAGAATGGCCAGCGGGGTCACCGTCAGGACCATCAGCCCAACCGCCAGCGCCAATGTCCAGCGGGTCACTGACCGGCGGCAACGAGAGTGGTCCAGGATGGCCAGCAGCCGTTCTTCCAACGTCGCCCGCCGGGCCATGGCTACTGCGGCGCCCGTGGCGAAGCGAAGACCCCGCAAACGGGTGGCGAGCTGAAGTAATTCATCGGCGTATTCCGAGGCCTTGGCACCGGTCGTCAACACCAAGTCGTCGCAGGATTGCTCGCGCTCGAACCGCATCCGCCCGACGACCAACCATGCCAACGGATTGAACCAATGCAGCGCTCGCGCCACGCGAGCTAAGGTCTGGGTCAGGCAATCCCAACGTTTGATGTGAGCCAATTCATGGAGCAGCACCATTCGCCGCCGCTCGACTGGCCAGGTGTCCGCTTCCACCGGTAAAAGCAGCTTGGGAAGCCACGTGCCCCAAGTCATGGGCATCGTCGTTTGACCGCTCTGAAACAACGTCACTCGCCGCCGCAAACGCAATGTCTCCTGTGCTTCCTGCAATTGCCTCAGCCAGTCCGGCGAAGTGACTCGCTTTGCCTGCCGCCGGATTCGTCGCAAAGCCAGCGCGCCCACCAGTGAAGGGAGCAGCATCAAGGTGACGCCAATCGCCCACAAACAGCCAAACGCTTCCGGCCAGGAAATGTTCCCTGCCGGCGGATTAAACGCGGCTTCCAAGCCGTCATGCGTTCGATCCAGTGTTCCCGGCAGCACATCGCCAAGACCTTGACTGACTGCCAAAGAGGATTGTTGGTCAAGCACAGTCCGCTCGGACAAGGCCAACTCTGGCGGCAGACTGCTCTCGAACGGCCCGTTCCCTGATCCGCGCGCCGCATTGTTTGCGTGGGCGAGGCGCCAAGCTGGAAGAACTGGCAGCCGCCATTGCGGGAGGATGAGCGTCAAGACGGGCAACAAAAGCAGACCCGTCACCGCCAGGCACCACACCAGGTGCCGGACGGCGGCGGATGATCGTCGCAATCCCCACACCCACAATGTTGCCACCACCAGCAACAGGACACCTTTGAGTGCCATATCCAAACCCAGCTCCAGTCCCCCGCTTGGGGAGATGAGGTTGAGCAAGCTTTCCATGAACGTGGTTTTCATTTATCGGTCCTCCTTGCGGCTTTGTTCGATCAGGGTTTGCAGACGTTTTACTTGTTCCGTGGTCAATCGTTCCCCGGAAGCGCCCATCAATGCCGCGACGGCCTTTTCCAACGAGTCATCGTAGAACGTTCGCACCACTCGTTTCAGCGCGTGCAACCCGGCATTCTCCCGGCGATGAGTGGGGGCGTAAATGTATTTGCCGCCGGCGTCCTTGTGCTTGAGATGCCCCTTGTCTTCCAGGATGCGCAACAACGCCCGCACGGCTGAGTAACTTGGGGGATCGGGTAATCCCGCCTGGATTTCCGCCGCTGACGCCTGGCCCTTTCGATAAACGACATCCATGATCTGCCGTTCGCGCCGGCTCAACCGGCTGTGCGGTTCCTGTGCCATAGTGCTAACTTCTTAGCATGATGGTGCCGCCGGGGTCAAGCGGTAATTGTTAAAAAATTAGCATGTGACCGCACGGCAACTGAACAACCATCCGCCGAGCGACGAGGTGGTCATCCAAAAGAAAACGCCTCCCAGCCATGCAAATTCGGCGATTGGTCTGGCGAAAGACGTAATCAGGGAAGTGAGGGTTCGACGGAATCTCGTCCTGCCAGAGTTCGCTTGCGGCACTGTTACGCTGCGTCGATCTGCTACTTGTCACTTGATCTCGTTAGCGTTGCGCGATGGCCATATCGATGTCAGTTCGCAGACGGTCATTGACAGGATCTTGGGATGGCCGCCTTCGGAAGAAAGTTCCAGACTCGCACGGCCCGGGCGCGGCAGGAAGCACGAACTCATGGAGACTTTGCCCTCGTTGGCAAAGACCTCGATGGAACATCCGATCGATGAGGATGCGCAAAGTGATTTCGTCATTCGGTGTGTCGATTGCGGCTTCGCGGCCCAGACAAGTCAGGGTCCTTTTTTCGGCGGAATAGGCTATGGTTTCATCACGCCACTTGAGGCCGAACGACCGGGCATCCGCCAGCGCCACCCGCAATTGAAGGTCGAACAGGTCGCCGGAAAGTTGCCCGAGAAGGTTGGCGCCGGCTTCCACGGTCAGGTTGTTCCGGGTGTAGTCCTTTTTGTAAATGCTCTGGATCTCTTTGACCGGCATTCGGCAAATTCTCAGCCCTTCCGGGAAGGAACGCAGGGTCAAGTCGCAGGGGAACGTCAATTGTTGGTTGAACGGCATCTCGGGATATTTGCCGTCCCGCATCCACGCGATCTGCACGCGCCGGTCAGGCTGGCCCGGAATGTCACCCCAGGATTGCGTCGCGTAAAAGTTGGCGCCGAGGTCGCAAGGCAATTGGCCGGTTTGCGAGGTGAACTTGGTGCCGTCGAACTCGCCCACCGAATATTTGCCGTTGCCGCGGACCAGTACCCACTTGAGGTGATTGCGGTCGCCATCCACCGGCAATTGAAAAAGATCGGGGCATTCGAAACATTCCGGAATGGGATGCTTCTGGTCAGTCCAAGTCAGCAGATTGGTTGAATTCAAGATGTGGTAGTGGGCGTCCGCATAGAGCACCATGACCCACTTGTGCCCTGGCGGATACCAAAACACCTTTGGGTCGCGTTCGGCGCGGATCATGTACGGATTGTTCGCATACTTGGCCCAGGTCAACCCATCGTCCACGCTGTAAGAGATGCACTGGCTGCGGTTGTCGAAACCGCTCCAAAAGGCCACCAGCGGCGGCTTCTTTGGATCCGTTGACAGCCCCGATACATTCAAGAGGTCATAGACGATGCTGCCGGACTGGACGCCGGTGCCAAACCGTTTCTCCTCCCAGAAAGCTGGCTGCAATTCGGTCCAATGGACCAAGTCTCGACTAACAAAGTGGAGCCAGCAACGCGCCCAGCGCTGAGCGAACAAGTGGTATTGACCGTTGTGGTAAATGAGGCCGTTCACATCATTGATCCAACCTTCTTCCTGACGGCCGGGATTCAGCTTGCGAACCGTCCACTGCCGGGCCGTCACGTGAAACTGGGGGCGGTATTGTTCGCGGTAAAGATCGGCGGGCGGCGGAAGCAGGGAAGGCTTTTTCAAATAGGTCGGCTTGCGTGCGGCCACGCGCTGAGCGCCGCCGCTGAGGCATTCAATCTCGGTATCGGAGAGCGCCCGCTGCCATAAAGCGACGTGGTCGATTTGTCCTTTCCAGCCGGTCTTGATGTGGCCATTGACCGATTCCGCGCCAATCAAGCAAGGCACCGTGTTGCCCTCGCGCAGCGGACCGTGGGGAAAGTCCTCATCCATCAACACTCCATCCACAAACATTTGCAGCCGCGACCCATCATAGCGGCAGATGACGGTGTGCCAATCGGTGGCGCCGATCTTGGCAACGGGCACCTTGGTCCGCCACCCCCCCGAGTGGTCTCGGGTCCCCAATTCGAAGCCAATTTCAGACGACAGGGAATAGAGATTATAGACGAGTTGGTCATGACCGCCGTGCTTGCTGAAGAGCGGCAATTCCCAGGTGGCGGCTGGACTACGCAGTCGCACGCTCACCGTCAACGCGGAACCTGTGACGTTCAACACGCCGTTAGCTCCTTGCCCGGCGTCGAAATAGCCGCTATCAAATTCGGCGACGATACCGTCATTGCCGCCGGCCAGCGATTCCTGGAGCTCCTTTCCCGTGAGTTGCTTTCCGAGCGTGACATTTCCCACCGCCGTAAGACCGTTCTTGCCGACGGAATCGTTGAGATCCGCCATCTGCCAAACCGCAACGGCAGTTCGAAAAATGTCGCCGGGTGATGGTGCCGGTTGTCCCGCGGACGCTAAGGTAACTGCGAGCAATAGGCCAATCGTCAAACTTGAATGAGGCACCTTGCCGGAGCAGGGGGCTGAGGTATTTGCAACCCGTTTCCTTTCGAATGGCCGCTCGTTGCGGGTGGTCTGAAGTTTGAACATTGAGCGAGAATACCGCCTGGCCATTGTCCGTCCAGATGGAAAGGGAGGTGAATACGGTGAAGCGGGAAATTCACGTAATCCGGAAGCCACGCACCGAGGCCGATTGCAGCACGGACATTCTCGTCTGCATTGGGCGTCGCGCGGACCCTGGCAAGCCCCCTTGGCGGGCAGGGCGTCGATTTTTTCGGTGACAACTCCAGCACTTGTTGATATAAGAACACCAATGCTGAGAATGCCTGATTTTGGGTTGAGGCTGAAATCCCTTGCCGAGCCACGTCGGAGAGGTAGGCCTCCAGTATTTATTCGCTGGTCGCCGGGGCGGGCACTTGAGGATGGAAGCGAATGGAACGCCGGAGCCAACCGCAATCGGATTGCTCCATGGAAAAGGACAGATGCTTCAACCGGGTTACCGCCTGCATCCGTGGTATCGTCTCAGCCTCACCCTGGTTTTTCCTTAATGCCCTGTTGTCAACAACTTGGCCGGTTCACTATGTGTTCACTGGTCGCATAATAATAGTTCGACCAATAAATGACGATGCCCTCGAAAGGCAATCCGTGGGTCGCGTTAAACCAGTCCAGCATATCCTGGGGCGTGTTGAAGCCATCGGCGCGGGCAAATTTAAATGGATGCTCCAACGGTCGGCCGTTCAAGCTGATGCCCTCATGGGTGATACGGATCGACGCCACAAATTCCACCCTGGTTTCACGCAACACCCGTTGCTTGCTTCGATACGGGGCGCCGGTCCAACCCCGTAAACTGAGCCGGTCTCCCGGCTTTGGCATTCGCTTCGGAACGGGCCGCACAGTCTGGCATTTCTCACCCGAAAGCACCAGCCCAGCGAACTGCGGCTTAAACATACGCACGAAGGTCGAACCAGGCGACGCACCGAACCGCCGATCCGCTTGGCCGTTCGGTGCTGGCGTTTCGTGTTGTGGCTTTTTCATGGTTCGCGGCAGTCGGTGGTCTTGGCGTTAGCCCACATTCGCACACCATGCGCCATCTGACCGTCATTCTTTGCTCGCTCGTTGCGGGGGTGCTGTTTCTCGCGGGGTGTTCTGACGGCGTTTCGGTTCGAGTCACCGATCAGAAGACGGGCCGACCCGTTTCGGGCGCTCTCGTTCATCGAGACCGACCAGCATCACGGTTCGATAAGATCACGAACCCTGTTGGCACCACTTACCATCCGCTCACCACGGCAGATTCGCGCTGGACCGACACAAACGGCACATGCGTCCTCACAAAGTTGGAGCGGACAGACACTTTACGCATTTTCGTTGCGACTGCCGCGCCCCTGTCCCTGACCGTCGGAGACCGCGTGCTGTCGCTTTCGCCAGGCACGAACACGTTCACGTCCTTTGTCTATTCGGTGTGGCAGGAGGCAGGTTCACCGAAGATTTTGGTGGAGCAGCCATCTTGGGATTGGCAGAAAGAGAGACGACGATAACGAGGGCTAACCAGATCACTGGAGCGAACAGCCGCCCCGCTTCTCCGCTTGACGCTGAGGGGCAGTTCGGGTGCGCCTCGTGCGCTCCACCGTCACTGTCGGCGGCTGTCGCTCAGTTCGGTCGTTGGGCGGAGTAATTGTGAGACGCATTCCGATAATCTTGATCGCCTTCCTGATAGGGATCGCTCTGGAGTTGATGCTACTGATGATTGGTGGCTTCGATCTTCGGATTGGAGGCGACGGCCCTGCGAGCCTTGTTTTGTTCATCACACATCTTCCAGCGATGTACCTTTGCAGCGCTCTTCCATTGAAGCTCCAGACAGACTTGGCCGTGATCATTGCAATGACATGCTTGCTCTCCATTGCGGCATTCATGATTATCAGTCTCCTGAGAATGCGACGATCAGAACCGCGACCGAAGGCCCAACAAGTGCGATTGACCGAACAGCCCACCCGCCTGGCAGCGGACATTGATCATGAAAATTGAGACTCACATTTGCAGTCGAGGCTGGCGCTTCCGGGGCTGTCGGTCATCTCGGCGTTCGGCAACATGAGGAAAGTATGCGAGTTCTCACTTTATTTCTGATATTCGTTGGCCAAGCTGCATTAGCGAGCGATGCAAGTCTGGCCGTTGAGGATTTGAAGAACCACGTTGATGACCTGACGCTGGTTGTTATCGGACGCCCCGGCTTTTCACTTCCGAAGGTTGGAGACCGTCCTTGCTTTACGAAGTTACATTCCGGCAAAGCCGCGTTCGGAACTCAAAATGATGCTTGGTTTGGAGGCGCGCCGTCCGCGTCCGATATAAAGATCACGCGCAAAGAAATGCTGGCCGTTGTTCAAGCGTTTGAGGAAAAGTTGCTTCAACGATCTGTTCGCCGCATCATCGCACTCGACGAGCTTAAGAGATCGGCGCCAGGTTATCCAACCCATGTGTTTGAAGGGGGTAAAGAAGGACTGACTGCGGGTGCTGTCGCGGTCGGCTATACCGCTGCGGACTCAAGAATTGTCTATTACCTGGTACGGTTCGACGATCGGGACGAGGCGATACAGATGCTGACGAAACTCCAAGGCGATGTGAATAAGTCTGAGTCGGCTGCTACCGTGATTGGGAATGTTATTTGGAGACTCAAAGAAAGAAATGCCGAACCAGACGGCGCAGCGAACGTGAGCCAGCCGTTCAGCTCGCAAGAAAAAACGAACGTCATCGGCGGCTGGCTCCCGTCGCTGGCCTTTGCGTTAGGCGCATGACGCTGCACTTCACCGAGCCGCCGTCGAAGGAGGGAATTCCCGCGGACAGTGGAACGAACTCTGTCCCAAGCCCGATGAGCGCCTTGAGTCGCATTGCCCTGATCGCGGCCCTGGGCCTGGCATTCGCAGCGACACTCGTTGCGTCCTGGCCGTTAACGGGCTGGCTCAAGCAGGTGATCAAGATTCCCCGGAGCGGCTATGTTTCGTACAATGAGATTGTGGCAGAGATGCTGAGCAGAACGGCGCTAATCGTTGTCTGGTCATTGCCGTTGTTGGTCCTACCTCAGCTCCGTGACATCGGCTCGTTTCGGCTCCCACGCACTTGGACGCCTTTACTGTTGTTTCCCATTCTTGCTCTCAACATCTACTTCTTTGGCCGCTTTCCCGTTTCCATTCCCTTGCTGGCTCACTTTACCCTCGCTTGCGATGGAGTATTACCAGCGGTCGTCGAGGAGCTAGTGTTTCGCGGCTATGCTTTTCGGCGCTTTCCCAAAGCGCATCCGCGACTGGTGGTTCTCACCTCCTCGGCGTGTTTTACACTTGTCCATTTGGTGAATGTCGGCACCGGCTCTGTTGCCTCGGGTACTTGCCACTTTCCCATTTGTATTCGCTTGTGGCTTGAGCTTCGGAGTCATCCGCATGGCATCGGGCAGTCTCGCCTGGTGCATGCTTGCGCATGGAGCCGTCAACGCCTCGTCAGCACTGGCAATGACAGGTGGCCCCCGCGAGCAGATGCTCCCCTTTGTCACGGCGATCGTCGGCATTGGAGCGGTGACGACGTTCTTCTTACACCCGAAACTCCGAAGTCGCCCACTTACGCCTGACGCACCGAAATGCGCCTAACAAAACGGATGCACACGAACCGCCGCCCCGCCTCTCAGTTTCGATCCTCCGGATTCTTCGGACACTGGATTCGCAGCCAGCGTCCACTCCCGGCGGCGGTCGGTGATCCGTGTCGTTAGGCGACTATGGACGTCACACCACCAACTTGGTCGCTGAAGGCTGACAGATGCAGCTATTGCGAGGTTGGTGAGTTGGTCTTTTCGCAGTGTCCAGCCTGTGCTGTGGTTGTGTTTGTTTGCGGTGAGTGCGGCACTGTTTACGAGATTCAGGACGGCAGGAGAGGCAGAGAGGTTGGTGACACCAGTGGCGCGACACGTTGCCACGCTTGTTCAGTCCCGTATCAGCATGAGTTTCCGCCTGCCACAGCAGCAGTCATTCAGAGCCTTGGTTTTTCAGTTGGAGATTACAGATGAGACACGATTTGTCGCCTAAC
>CAWBHS010000101.1:0-76162 GCA_963788655.1 uncultured Verrucomicrobiae bacterium
GTCGGTTGGTAAAGACAAACAAATGCCCGGACGTCGGGTCCTCCTTCAACACCGACTGGACGCGTGCCAGCAGGCCGTTAAAGCTCTGGCGCAGGTCCACCGGCTCCAGGGCGACAAAGATGCGCGTCGCCGCGCTGAGGCTCAACATGGCTGGCGCAGAGATTGAAGGAGGGCGTGCACCCATTGCGGGTCCGCGCCGGCCTGCAGTCGCACCACGGTCCCGCTCCCCAGAGCAATCTCAGCACTCCAGGGCGCCGGTGAGTGCAGGGGTGCGATCCGGATCTCTTGAAAGTCAACGGCGCTGGGACGGGCGGGCATTTTGCTGCTGCGACGGTAGAGCCAGTTGCGGAAGGTGGTCCACTTGATGCCGCGACGCCGCGCAAAGATTTGCTGCGTCTCGCCGCTGCCACGGAACTCGTTGACCCATGCGGCTCGCTGTTCGGGAGAATATCGAACGCGTCGACTCGATGATCGTTTCATTCCGCCAGCGTAGCCAACGTCGCCCGCGGCCCGCTAGGCGCGCTCCCCTTGACGCTTACGATCCAATAATACTCCACGAACTCGGTCCCAGTCCACCGATGCCAAACGACGCACGCAATGGCTCTCGGCCTTTGGTCGCAGCGGACTCTCAGCTATTACCGCTTTCTTTGGCGTCGTAAAAGTTACCAAACTGGTGTCGTAGATGTTACCTGCGGTTGGCCGTTTCCTGCTTGAATCGCGATCCGTCGCCCCGTTCGCGACGGGCCCGGTTTGGCTTATGGAACCAATTATATCCGGAACAGGCCCTCGCTCGCACTCATGCTGTTGGTCCAAGTGGTGGTCTTTCCCGTAGCCGGCAAGCCGGACGCCACTTCCTGGCAGACACAATCCAACGTGGAACTGAACAGCACGTTGTAGTGCAGGAACTCAGCGCTGTTCCATTCGAGACGGCATTGCCCATCGGGAAGCGGGGTCAGGCCAGAAATGCCAAAGTGATAACCTTCGAACAAGGTGATCTTGCCGTCAGAATCGCCCACCAAAATGTCCAGAACGCCATCGTGATTCCAATCCGTCACCTCGAGGCGATTGCGGTAGGTCCACGTCATGATGTACGTCAGCCCGGAGCCGCTTTCCGGAGCCTCGAGCCGAACTGGGGCCTCCAGGATGGGCGCCTGGTTGTTGCCGATGTTGTGGCACCAGATCACCGTGTAACTGGCGCTGCCCACCAGATCCTTGATGCCATCGCCATCCCAATCGCAGATTCGGATCGCAGAGCGTGAGCCGATATATACGTCGGCTCCGCCCGCTTGCAGCGGCGTGCGTGAACTGTAGGCCGGTGACTGGGCGGTGCCAACATTCCGAAACCAATAGACCTTGCCGTCGCCCGCGCCACAGATCAAATCCTTCAGACCGTCTTCATCCCAGTCATGGATGTATGGAGTGGCCCGCGAGAAAACACTCAAGGGCGAACTGCCCATCATCAGGAGCACGCCCGGCGCCAGGATCGGCTGGCGGTCGGTGTTCGTGTTTTGGTAATAATAAACCTGCCCGTCCGCGCCGCGTCCGACCAGCAGGTCGCGTCTGCCGTCGGCATCGTAATCGCACACCCAGGGCGCCGGCGCGCCGCAGCCGGTCGAGTAGTGGTAAATGTCCACACCCCCGGCCTGCAGATTGACAAATCCGTTGAAGGCCGGCTGGGAGGCTGTGCCGCTATTCAGCAACAAGGCCACTTTGTCGGCCGATTTGTAGCCCACGATCAAGTCATCGAGGCCATCGCCGTTCCAATCGGCCACGCAGGGAATGGCGTGCTCACCCAGGTCCAGGGGCCCTGCTCCCAGGTTCACGGCAGCGGCGGGTTGCAACATGATCGGAGCGGCCATGGTGCGGTTCTGCCAGCATGCGATCACAAGCAGAATAAGGATGACGCCAGCCAGACGGTGCTTGGCAATTGAAGGCGCGGTGACGAACCTTTGGCGATGAGGGTTCCCGTTAAGAAGCGTTTGCATAGGCATGACCATTCAGGGTGGAAAACAGGAATAGTGATACCCAAAAGCTCAGCAATGGCAAGATGATAATACTTGGACTTCCTCGACAAGTTATTGGGACAATGGCAGACTCTACTGGTGTTGTTGAGCAAACTGGAAAATTTGCGTGGTCTGCTCCGGTCCTATGGTTCCTGTTTGGTGGCCTACTCGGGCGGAGTGGATTCAGTCTTTCTGGCGCGCGTTGCCCGAGACGTTTTGGGTGAGCGGGCCTTGGCAGTTATTGCCGATTCGCCCAGCCTGCCCCGTCGGGAACTCACGGAGGCCCTCGAATTGGGACAACAATTTGGTTTTCCGGTCCGGATCGTCCGCACACAGGAGTTTGATAATCCGGATTATCTCTCGAACACGAACACGCGCTGTTATTTCTGCAAACACGAGCTATTCACCGAACTGGCACCCCTGGCGCGCGCCGAAGGATTTGCCGCGATTGTTTATGGCGAAAATGCCAGTGATGTCGGTGATTTTCGTCCCGGCGCCAAGGCGGCTGCGGAGTTCGAAGTACGGGCGCCACTCAAAGAAGTCGGGCTGACCAAGGCCGAAATCCGCGAGCTTTCCGCCCAAATGGGCCTGCCGACGGCCGATAAACCGCAAATGGCCTGCCTGAGTTCGCGGGTGCCTTACGGCGAACCGGTTACGCCCGAAAAGCTTAGAATGATCGAAGAGGCAGAGTATGTGCTGCGCGACATGGGATTTTATGACGTGCGGGTCCGGCATCATGAGCTGACTCCCAAGTTAACGAGCACGCCGGCCAGTCCGGCAAATGCCGCATTGGCTGTCGATTTTCGGAAGCAGCCATCCCCGGCCACGGCGGCGCTGGCGCGCATTGAAGTCGGCGCCGGAGAGATGCCCAAGTTCCTGGAAAACGGAGCGTCGGTGCGGGTGGCCGAGGCGCTGCGGAAACTTGGTTATGCGCACGTGACCCTGGATTTGCTGGGGTATCGTCGTGGCAGTGTCAACGAACGAATTGCCACGCCGGGCGGACCAGCCACTCCGGGTCCGGACGCAAAAGCGTGAAACTTTGACGGCTGACAGGTTATCAAATAAGAAATTATGCCACAATTTGCATACAGAGCGCGCCGGCGCAGCGGTGAGTTGGTGAAAGACATTCTCGACGCGCCGGATCGAAACACGGCGCTGATGCATATCGAGCGACTCGGTTTGTTCCCGATCTCCGTGGATGCCGGCAAAGGCGCGGTGGCCGCCGCAACCAACGAACGGATTGGGGCGGGCGCCGCCGGAAGAACCAACGTCCTGCCGGCCGGGGTCCAACGGATGCTCCAGCGCAAACGCAAACCCAAGTTGCAGGAACTGGCCACCTTCACCCAGCAACTCTCCAACTTGCTCAAATGCGGCATGCCGCTCACGGTGGCACTGCAAAGCATGTCGCACTTGGAATCCAAAGGGATCCCGTCGGAAGTCAGCAAGATCCTCAAGCAGGATGTCATGGAGGGCAAGAGCTTGTCGGACTCGATGAGCAAGCAACCGGCGATCTTCTCAGATCTATACGTGAACATGGTCCGGGCCGGCGAGCAAAGCGGTGCGTTGGTCGATGTGCTCAAGCGGTTGGCGGATCACTACGAGCGGTTTGCCGAAGTGCAGTCCAAGTTTGTGTCGGCGTTAATCTACCCAGCCATCGTGGGGTGCGTGGGCGTCATCATCATCATCTTCTTCATGACCTTCATGCTGCCCAAGTTCATGACGATATTCCAGGGCTTGAAGGTGGAGTTGCCCTGGGCCACGCGGATCCTCATCAAGTTTGGCGACTTTTTCGGCAATCCCATGCACTGGGCCATGATCGGATTGGTGCTCGCCGCGATTGTCGTAATCTGGTTACGGTTCAAGGCCAGCCGGGAAGGCAAACGCAAGATTGATGACTGGAAAATGCGTTTACCGATCCTGGGCAAAGCCGTGCGGTTGAATTTGTTTGGCCAGTTCGCGCGCACCCTCTCCACGCTGTTGATCAACGGTGTGCCCGTGCTGACGGCCCTGAAAATCACCGAACAAATCGTGCCGAACGTGATTGTGAAGGAGGCGATTGCACGAACGCGGGAAGACGTGACCGACGGTAAAACGATTGCCCAACCGCTGGCCCGCAGCAAACTGTTTCCGCAATTGATGATCGACTTGCTGAAGATCGGCGAGGACACCGGCGACGTGCCGGGCGCCCTGCAAAACATCGCCGAAACCTACGAGAACGAGTTGGGCATCCAATTGCGCGTGATGACCAACCTGATCGAACCCGCGATGATCATCGCCATGGCCGTGGGCGTCGGCGGCCTGTTGTTTAGCATCTTGTCGGCGATGTTCGCCATCACCAGCAGCATCAACCGGTAACGCGGGGGAAATCCGAAGGCAGAAAGAAGGCCGAAAGCCGAAGGATCGAAACCCAACAAAGTTAGCCAATTCAAAGGTGTGGCTGTAGCTTAACCACCCGCCGCCTTCCGTTGGGCGACTTCGTCGAACACCCGCAAGACATTCCGCGCCATGATTTCGGCGGTGAAGGTTTCATGCACCACTTGCTGCCCCCGTTGACCCAACTGCTGGGCCCAGGATGGCTGCCGCAGCAGGGATTCGAGGGCATCGGCCAGCGCTTCCGGAGTGCCCGGATCGTATAGCACGCCTCCGCCGGTGGCGGCGATGAGTTCGGGAAAAGCGGCATGACGTGGTTGGACCACCGGTACGCCTGCGGCCAGAGCTTCCAGCACATACAAACCAAACGCTTCCCCGTACACGGCTGGCACCGAAAACACGGACAGCTCCGCGAAGAACTGCAGCTTGCCCGCCCGGTCCACATTGGGAAAGAACCTTACATCCTGCGCCACGCCTTCCGCGGCTAATCGTTGCTGCAACCGGTGGACGAATGGTTGATCATTCGGTCCGCACCCGCCGCCCACGTGCAAACGCACGGGTTGCATCCCCAACCGCTTCTTCAATAACAGGTACGCCTCGACCAGCGTATCGAGTCCCTTTTCCGGGCATTGTCGAGTGAAGTAACCCACAACAGGCGCAGCTTGGCGGTCTTCCGCCATTGGCGTTCGGGAATTGGCTGCTCCGAAGCCCTCCAGGTTGATGCCGTTCATGACGACACGCACTTTGCCAACGGGCAGCTTCATCCGTTCGATCATGCGTTCGGCATAATAACCGCTCGGCGCGATGAACGCGTCGATGTCCTCCGCCCGCTCGGCCAAGGCTGCCCAGGCTTGTTCGCGTTGCCCCGGCGGCAAGCCATCCACGAAGCTGTCTTCCCCTTGTAGCAAACAAACGACGGGGACGTGCAACTCAGCTCGCAGTCGCCGCGCCATTCCGGTGAGCAGAGCGTTGGAAAGGCAAATCACGTCGGGCCGGCCGTGGGATCGCAGCCAAGTTACCAGATCATCAATTTCACAAGCCTGATTGCCGTGTTCCCCGCGCAGCATGGAAAGGGTCAACTCCCCCACTTCTTCAGCCCGAGTCTTGGCCGCCTTGCCGGCCGCCCATTTCAAGAATGAACGGGACGCCAACACTTGGCGGAATCGCCGGGGCAGGTGCCGGAGGAACGGGAGTTTTTGTTCGAGATAGACGCTGATGCCGCCGAAGAAGACCGGGGTGGTGGCGCTTTGGTCTGGCTCGTCGAGGGTCAGTGGCAGATAGAGTGGCACCATGAGCGTTTCCTGCCCGAGTTGGCGCAAGGCCATCACCAGGGCGTTGTCGTGAAAACAACCGCCACAGTACATCCCGCCCGCGCCGGGGGTGATTTGCACAATGTTCATGAGTCCGATTACCCAATTCCCAGCAACTCTGCGATCTTTGCTTGGATACTGCCGCTGCGCATCAGCGATTCTCCCACCAGGATGGCCTGGGCGCCGCATTGGGCCAATCGCTCGACATCCGCGCGTGTGTGAATGCCACTCTCAGCCACCAACGCTCTTCGAGTGCCGCCGGGCATGGCGCGCAATTTGGCGGCCAGCCCTTCGGTTGTCGCCAGGTCCACCTGGAAGGTTTTGAGATTGCGATTGTTCACTCCGATCACTCGCGCGCCAGCACCAACTGCGCGCTTCAATTCGATCTCATCATGCACCTCGACCAACGCGGTCAATCCCGCGGCGTCCGCCAGGGCAACGTAGGCGGCCAGTTGTTCATCGCTGAGAATGGCCACGATCAGCAGCACGGCATCGGCTCCCCATTCGATGGCTTCGAGGATCTGCCGCTGGTCAATGATGAAGTCTTTGCGCAGCAACGGCAGACGGACGTTTTTCCGAATTTGCTGCAAATAATCGAGAGAACCTTGGAAGAACTGTTCGTCCGTAAGCACCGACAAGCAACTGGCGCCCGCGGCTTCGTATTCGCGGGCGATACGCACTGGATCGAAGTCCGGGCAAATCACGCCCGCGGAGGGCGATGCTTTCTTCACCTCGGCAATCAACGCCACCCGGCCGGTTTGCGGTCGGCGCAAGGCCCCGGCAAAATTCCGGCGTGGACCATGTTGCCGGATGGCTTCGTGCAATTCCGGCAAGGTCACTTCGCGCTCCGGCAACCGGGCGACCTCAAGCCGTTTCTGTGCAACGATGGTGTCGAGGATGTTCATTTGTTTGTCGGCAGCCCGTAGTCGGTGGATGTGAACAGGAACCGCTCCTGCCACTCACCATTGATCTTGTTGTGCTACTGATTACTGATCACCGGTCACTGATCACTCACTTTTGCCCACTGATTGTCGCCAATCATTCTTCCTCGTCGTCCTTCACCCCGGCCATGCCGTTTGGTGGGGCATCCGGCGCGCAACCAGCCGTTCACGAACGTATCCAGATCACCATCCATCACGCCTTGCACGTTGCTGGTTTCAATGCCGGTGCGGAGGTCTTTGACCATGCGGTACGGCATGGAAGACGTAGCTGCGAATCTGGTTGCCCCAGGCGATGCGCCTTTTTCGCCATAGAATCGTTCCATGTCTGCTTTCTGCGCGTCGATGCGCTGGGCATACAGTTTGGAGAGCAACAACTTCATGGCGGTGGCGCGGTTCTGATGCTGCGAGCGCTGATTTTGCGAGGCCGCGACCAAGCCGGTGGGAAGGTGCGTGATGCGCACGGCGGTTTCGACCTTGTTGACATTTTGGCCGCCTTTGCCGCCGGAGCGGAACGTGTCCACCTCGAATTCAGCCGGATTGATGACGATGTCCGGCGCCTCTTCGATTTCGGCAATCACGTCCACGCTGGCAAAACTGGTGTGCCGGCGCTTGTTGGCGTCGAAGGGCGAAATGCGGACCAACCGGTGAACGCCGCGTTCGGCTTTGGCAGTAGCCGTAGGCGAACTCGCCGGTGAGAAACAAGGTGGCGCTCTTGATTCCCGCCGATTCTCCGGCGAGTACGTCAGTGGTTTCCACCCCCAGCCACGGTTCTCCGCCCAGCGCTGATACATGCGCATCAGCATCTTGGCCCAATCGCACGATTCGGTGCCGCCGGCGCCGGCGTTGATGCTCAGGATGCAATTGTTCTTGTCGTGCGGTTCGCTCAGGAAGACGCGCAATTCAAGATCCTCGAGCTCGTGGGTAAACTGTTGCAGCTCGCCTTCAAGTTGGGGCAAATGTTGGGCCTGCTCGGCTTCCGGCTCGGCTTCGCACAACTCGACCATGACTTGCAAGTCATCGAGTTGCTTCTCCACCTGGCGAAGCGGATCGATTTTATTGCGCTGGGTGTTGGCTTCCTCGATGAATTTCTGGGCCTGCTCGCGGTTGGTCCAGAAATCCTCTCGCGCCATCAACGCTTCCAACTCACTCAGTCGTTTTTGCGCTGTCGGCACGTCAAAGAAACCTCCGCAAATGCGAGAGTTTGTCTGCCGCGGTGCCTAACTGAGCTTTGATGACGTCGAACATGAGGGCACTTTAACGGAACCAATGGGAGGGGCGCAAGTTGAAGTGCGATGCGCGATTCGCCAACGAAATTCATCAGGCGGCTATTGGGTCGCTCGTTGCTCGAACCAGCGGCCCGTCTGCGTGACAAAACTTGAAAAGCACCAAGTTCAAACCGAACTGACACCACCGACCTGTTGCGTCAATGTTGCATCTCCAACATCCCCAAGCGCCAAGGAATCTTGCTGTAGCCGCCGCTATTGCGGTATTCCGCATCGCTGGCGCCCTGGAAAACGAAGCGCACGTTGACCGGGTCCACTTCCATCAGTTCATCCACGCCGGCCCGGATTAATTCGCCGTGGCTGATGTTGGCGGTCCACTCGGGGTCCGGTTGCACATTCGCCTTTGCAGCAAAGGGATGGGCGAGCGTGTCCGCCAATCCTTTCCAAGGTCCTTCCAACCGGTCAGCGAGGTAGGCCTTATAATAACGCCGTCTTCCGCCTTGGGCTTCCACGATGGTCAGGTATTGCTTCAGGCCCTTGAGCTGGTACGTATGTGACGCTTCAAAAACATCTCCTTGAAACGCCACTTGCTGATCCGACCAGCCGAACGGGAAGTCTGATTTCTTCGTTTCGCGACGCCAGACGTGGCCATCCAACGAGGTGTAAAACAGATGGGCCTTTTCCTGGTCGCAGATCACCCAAAAGTCGAGCCACTTGGGTTTCGCCGGAGCGTTGGTGACCATCGGCTGCGGCGCCGTCCACGACTTTGGGTCGGCCAGATTGTCCGTGGTGGAGAAACAGGGGCCTAACGGAGGCGTGCGTTTCTTTTCCGCCAATTGGAAAACGAGATACCATTTCTTGTGCGGCCTGAAATAGAACACCTGCGGCGCGCAATAATACTGGTCGTGCAAAGCCAGCACATGGCGCGAGGCCTGGTCGGCTTGGGACCAATCCGCAAAATTCAGGTATTCAATATCCACTTTCCCGGACTGCATGCGCACCGTGGCAAACAAGTGCCAACGGCCATTGTGAAAAACAACAGTCGGATCTTTGATGGAAACATGGGGATCCGTGGCCGTCTTACCGGGACCGACACCAATCAGTGGATCTGACGCTTTCCAGGCAAAGGCTCCGTCCGCAAACGCTTTCCACGGCTCCTGGGCGGAAGCATTGGTCAGGGCAAACGACAGAGTTGCGGCCAGGTGAAGGATGAATAGTGAGGACGTTTTCATGGTCAGGTTGAACGAGTGTGTGCCAAGTATGATTGAGGCGTTCGACTGTCCAACTTTATTTTCAAAATAATTTTCGGCGCAGTTTGGATTTCCTGTTTACACATCGCGGTCGGTTGTTAATATCACCCCCGCGAAATGAAAAAAGTCGAGGCCATCATCAAACCGTTCAAACTGGAAGAAGTCAAAGAAGCTCTCTCCGGTCTCGGAGTGGAAGGCATGACGGTCTCGGAAGTGAAGGGATTCGGCCGGCAGAAAGGGCACACGGAAATTTATCGCGGCAGCGAATACACCGTGGATTTCCTGCCGAAGATCAAGATTGAAGTAGTGCTGGCCGACGGTCTGGTTTCCAGTGCTGTCGAAGCGATCATCAAGGCGGCCAGAACTGGCAAGATCGGCGACGGAAAAGTGTTCGTCAGTCCCATCGAAAACGCCATTCGCATTCGCACGGAAGAGACTGGCGAAAAAGCCGTCTGATTTCTGGTTTCTCATCAAGGTTTTGATGGTGGTGGGATTCTTTTGTTTGGTTCAAACTGAATTACGATTGGTCTTGTTATGAACGAAAAAAAATCCGCGGCAACCCCGACTCCCAAGAGCGTGATCGAAATGGCCAAGAAGGCCGGGGCCAAGATGGTCGACATCAAGTTCGTCGACACCTTCGGCACCTGGCAGCATTTCAGTTGTCCGATCCGCGAACTGACCGAGGACATTTTCACCGAGGGCCTGGGTTTTGACGGTTCGTCCATCCGCGGCTGGAAAGCATCGAAGCCTCCGACATGCTGGCGATGCCCGATCCGGCCACCGCGTTCATCGATCCGTTCTGCGCCATGCCCACCCTCTCGTTGACCTGCACCATCGCCGAAACCGGCACCAAGGAGCCCTACACCCGCGATCCGCGCGGCATCGCCCAGCGGGCCGAGAAATACCTCATCTCAGCACCGGCCTGGCCGACCCGGCCTTCTTCGGTCCGGAAGCGGAGTTTTTCATCTTCGACAACGTGCAATACGACAGCAAGAGCAACGGCACCTTCTACAGCGTGGATTCCGAGGAAGGCATCTGGAACACCGGCCGCGACGAAATGCCCAACCTGGGCTACAAGATCCGCCACAAGGAAGGGTATTTCCCGGTGGCGCCGGCCGACACGCAGCAGGACATCCGCACCGAGATGTGCTGCTGATGATGGAACTGGGCGTGCACATCGAGCGCCAGCACCACGAAGTGGCCACCGCCGGTCAGGCGGAAATTGATTATCGCTTCGAGCACGCTGCTGCGGGCGGCCGACACGATGATGGTTTACAAGTACGTCGTCAAGAACGTGGCGCGCCGGCACGGCAAGACGGCGACGTTCATGCCCAAACCGCTCTTTGGCGACAACGGCAGCGGGATGCACACCCACCAGAGCCTGTGGAAGAAGGGCAAGCCGCTGTTTGCCGGCAACGAATACGCGGGGCTGAGCCAGATGGCGCTCTATTACGTGGGCGGGTTGCTCAAGCACGCGCGGGCGTTGTGCGCGTTGTGCAATCCGACGACCAACAGCTACAAGCGGCTGGTGCCGGGCTACGAAGCGCCGGTGAACCTGGCCTACAGCTGCGCGCAACCGCTGCGCGGCGATCCGCATTCCGACCTACAGCGAGAGCCCGAAAGCCAAGCGCATCGAGTATCGCCCGCCGGATCCGGCGGCCAATCCGTATCTGGCCTTTGCGGCGCTGCTGATGGCGGGGCTGGACGGGATGCAGAACAAGATCGATCCGGGCGAACCGCTGGACAAGAACATCTACGAACTGCCGCCCGAGGAACTGAAGAAAGTGCCCAACGTGGCCGGGAGTCTGGGCGAAGCGTTGGATTGCCTGGAAAAGGACCACGAGTTTCTGCTCAAGGGCGACGTGTTCACGCAGGATTTCCTGGACATGTGGATCAGCGCCAAGCGCAAGGAGCACGACGCGCTGCGCCTGCGTCCGCATCCGTACGAGTTCTTCCTGTACTACGACGTGTAATTCGGATGATGACGAGCCGAACCAGCGAGATTATTTTGCGTGGAAAGCTCAGGAAAAGGCCTGGAAATTAGGGCGTTTAACCCCCTGTGAATAACTCGTGAACAAGAGTTAATATGTTGTCCTCGTCAGCAACCCGGCCTTTTCATAGAAACGCACTACGCAATTCGACGGGATCAGCTTGGAGCCGGCAGTTTATGGTTTTTGGCACGGCTGCCAACCGCGAATCGCTCATTTTATAAGTTGTTAATTTACAATAGCCTGCAAGTTTTGGATGTTTGGACACGGCGCTTAAATGATCGGAAATCGGTAGAATTGGTACACCGCCGGAAAGGCGGCGCGCTTCCAACTGGTTGACAAAAGCAAGGTTACAGACAGGTGAACTTGGGCAAGTGAATAATTCCTAAAATCGAACGGAATTCAGAAGGATCGGATATGCATACGACGGCGGAAAAAATTTGGAGCACGGCCCAGCAAAAACTGCGTTACCATGCTCAATCGAGACATCTACAAATTGTGGTTTGCGCCGGTACGCGCCAACATGCTGGAGGAGGACCATATTACGTTGGAAGTCGCGAATGATTTTTGCGAAGTGTGGCTAACGGACAATTATCAGGATTTGATTCATGAAGTGCTGGCCCTGACCACTGGGCAGCCGTTGAAGGCCCGCTTTATCGTTTCCTCGTCGTCCACTCTCAAAGGACATGCCGCGCCGGTAGCGGAACCCAAGGCGCCCCCCAGGAAACTCCCGACAAGCGGGAAAGGCAGGATCCCGGGGCCGATTTGTCGTTCAATCCCAAGAATACCTTCGAGACATTCGTCGTCGGCAACAACAATACCTTTGCGCACGCCGCCGCCATGGCCGTGGCGCAGGCCCCCGGAAAATCCTACAATCCGCTCTTCCTCTACGGCGGAGTGGGGCTGGGCAAAACGCACTTGCTGCACGCCATTGGCCAGCATGTGGTCAATCACAAGAAAGGCGCGCGGGTCACCTACGTCTCCTCGGAGAAATTCACGAACGAGTTCATCGACGCGATCCAAAACAATCAGCTCGTCCGGTTCCGCCGCAAATATCGCCAGACGGATGTCTTCCTGATCGACGATATTCAATTCCTGGCCGGCAAGGAGCGCATCCAGGAGGAATTCTTCCACACCTTCAACACCTTGCACGAATCGCGCAAGCAAATCGTGATGACCTGCGACCGGCCCGCCAGCGAAATTCAGGGTCTGGAACAACGCTTGGTTTCCCGCTTCGAGTGGGGCTTGGTCACCGACCTGCAACCGCCGGACGTCGAAACCCGCATGGCCATTCTGCGCAAGAAGGAAAAAATGATGGGCGTGGAACTGCCCGGAGGACATCATCAACTTCCTCGCCAACCGGATTCGCACCAATGTGCGGCGGCTGGAAGGCGCGTTGGTGCGGGTGGCGTCTTACGCCTCGCTCACCGGCAAGAAATTGACGGTGGAAGTCGTCGAGAATCTGCTGCGCGAAGTCCTGCACGAAGAAGGCCGTTTTTCGCTGACCATCGAGTCGATCCAGAAAAAGGTCGCGGAACATTTCGACATTCGCCTGGCGGACATGGCCAGCAAACGCCGTCCAGAAAACATCGCCTTCCCGCGCCAGATCGCGATGTATTTGTCGCGCCAAATCACCGAAAGCTCCTTGAACACCATCGGCGAGGCCTTCGGCGGACGCGACCACGGTACGGTCTTGCACGCCTTCCGCTTGGTGAAAGACCGGATGGACATGGATGCTCACGTCCGGCAGGTGGTTAGTTACCTGGAAAAACAATTGATGCGCTAGGCCGCCCGTCATCGATCTGAAACCCGTAGGACAGGCGTCCCCCTGTCTCGAATGCCCAAAGAGTGTCCGATCTCTTTGAAACGTCCATTGACTCATGTCCACCCAATCTCGCGAAGCGTTTGGAGTGCGTGGAGCTTGCTCCCGCTTTCGGCAGAAGTTGCGCTGGCACAAGCCCTCAATCCCGGCACGGAAAAGCTTGGCGCGTTTCGCTAATGCCGAAAGCGCCGGCAAGCCGGACGCACTCCAAACGCTGGCGCGACGGACTCCGCACAATTCGCAATCGTGCCGCGTTGATGCATCGCCCCGCAGTTATCGCTCGTCGGCGACGGCACCTTAAATGACCGCTCCTAGAAATTCCCTTTCGCGCACGGCCTCTACTCCATCCCAGCCGGTCATTTCGGTAGTCAATCTGACCAAAACCTTTCGCACGTACAAAAAGTTGCCGGGATTTCGCGGCGCGCTCAAAGGGCTCGTCCGCCGCCAGTACGAAACCACCGTGGCGGTCAAAGAAGTCAGCTTCGCGGTTGAACAAGGTGAATTGGTCGGATTTCTGGGACCCAACGGCGCCGGCAAGACCACGACTCTGAAAATGCTCTCCGGGCTGTTGTATCCCACCAGCGGAACCGCCACGGTCCTCGATTACGTGCCTTGGAAACGCGAAGACGGCTATCGTCGCCAGTTTGCCTTGTTACTGGGTCAAAAGAATCAACTGTGGTGGGACCTGCCCGCCCGCGAATCGCTCGAGCTCAACGCCAAGATTTACGGAATTCCTGACCCGGTCTTCGAGCGAACCGTGGCCGAGTTGACCGAATTGTTGCGGGTGCAGGATAAACTCAACGTCATGGTACGGGAACTCTCGCTGGGTGAACGCATGAAGATGGAGTTGATCGCGGCCTTGCTGCACCAGCCCAAAGTCCTGTTCTTGGACGAGCCCACTATCGGCCTGGACGTGGTGTCCCAGAAAATCGTGCGTGAATTCCTGCGGGACTACAATGCCCGGCGCCGCACCACCATCCTGTTGACCAGCCACTACATGGCGGACATCCAGGAACTGTGTCGGCGCGTGATCATCATCGACCATGGCACGATCTATTTCGATGGCCCGCTGAGCGAGATCAGCGACCGGGTGGCGAATTTCAAGCTGGTCACCATCCGCTGCGATGATGCCGACCAATACTCGCCCGCCGAACTCGCTCCCTACGGCGAAGTCGTCAGCCAAAGCGGCGAGCTGATCAAATTCAAGGTCAAACGCGACGCGGTGATTTCGGCGTGCAAAGCCCTGTTGGACCATCTGCCCGTGCGGGACATTGACATCCAGGAAGTCCCGATCGAGGACGTGATCCGCCAAATCTTTTCCCGCTGAGCCTTCCTCCAAGAGACTGCTGACAAGCCCGGCGGCGCCGGTTATCGTTGGTGCCCGTGACACACTGGACCACCATCTTGGCCGCCGGATTTGGCGTGTTGTTCATCGGTCTATCCAAGGCCGGATTCGGCGGCGGCCTGGGCATGCTCACCACGCCCATCTGCGTGCTGGCCTTTGGGATGATCGGCAAGAATCCCACATTCGCCATCGGCACTTTGCTCCCGCTGTTATGCCTGGGCGACGCGTTCTCGCTGTACCATTACTGGGGCAAGTGGGAATTGAAGAATCTCAAATACCTGCTACCCGGCGTGGTGGTCGGCGTTCTCGGGGGAGTGCAACTCATCGGGCAATTCTCTCCGCGGCAACTCAACCTGGCCATCGGCATTCTGGCAGTTGCTTTCGTGGTATTCCAATTCGTGAAAGGAAAGATTTTCGCTGCCGAAGGAGCGTTTGCCCCGAATCACAAGATCGGCATTCCTTGCGGCTTGGGGACGGGCATCGCCTCGTCGTTCGCACACGGCGCGGGACCGGTGGTGGCGGTGTTTCTGATCCCGCAACGGCTGCCCAAGGAAATCTATGTGGGCACCACCGTGGCGGTCTTTGCCTGGGTGAACTGGATCAAGATGCCGTTCTTCGCCTGGCAGGGCATTATCACCCACGACACGCTGTTGACCGGACTGTACTATTCGCCCCTGGTCCCGCTCGGCGTCTGGCTGGGAGTGTGGCTAAATCGGCGGTTCTCGGAGTCAATGTTCCTCAAGGCGGTCTATGTGCTGACATTCCTCGCGGGCCTGCAACTGATTTTCGACTTCAACCTGGGAAAGTTGTTTGGAAGATAAACGTATGAAAATTGTGGTACTGGACGGCTACACCATGAATCCCGGCGACTTGAGCTGGGAACGACTTGAGGAGCTGGGCGACTGCGTGATTTACGAACGCACGCCGCCCCAAGACACGCTGGCCCGGGCGGAAGGCGCCGACGTTTTACTCACCAACAAGGTGCTGTTGAATCGAGATCTAATTGCTCAACTGCCTCAGCTCAAATACATCGGCGTGACGGCGACGGGCGTGAATGTGGTGGAGGTTCAAGCGGCTCGCGAGCGAAACATCACCGTGACGAATGTTCCGGCCTACAGCACCCGGTCGGTGGCTCAGATGACCTTTGCGTTGTTGTTGGAATTAACGCACCACGTCGGCGACCACGCCCGGGCGGTGCGCGAGGGCCGCTGGACGCGCTGCCCGGACTTCAGTTTCCAGGACTATCCATTAATCGAATTAGACGGACTGACGATGGGCATTGTCGGCTTTGGCCAGATTGGCCGTGCGGTAGCGGACCTGGCATTGGCCTTTGGGATGGAAGTGCTGGTCCATACGCGCACGCCGCCCGCTAATCATCCGGCGTCGGTGCAATTCATCGAACGGGACACGCTTTTCCGTTGCAGTGACGTGATCAGCCTGCACTGTCCGTTGACGCCCGAAACGCACCACCTCGTCAATGCTGACCGTCTGGCCCAAATGCAGCCGACGGCGTTCCTGATCAACACGGGCCGCGGTCCGTTGGTGGACGAACCCGCCCTGGCGCAGGCGCTTGAAGACGGGCAATTAGCCGGGGCAGCCTTGGACGTTTTGTCCACCGAACCGCCGCCAGCCGATCATCCGTTGTTGAGCGCCAAGAATTGCCTGATCACCCCGCACCATGCCTGGGCGACGCGGGCGGCGCGGACGCGGCTGATGGAAATCACGGTGGCCAATCTCCGGGCCTTCATCGAGGGCAAGCCGCAGAACGTGGTGGGGTGATCGGCCAACCCAAGCCAAAGGATTCACGTCTACTACCGATAGAACTGGTTGACCCGTTCGGCCCAGTGGCCTTGGTTCGGCTTCATTTCAATCTGCCATTCATGGTAAACGGCTCCGTGCAAACCTTGAATGGGATCTGTGAACTCCAAACGAAATCCTGCAGCTTGGGCGGCAGCTTCTGAGCGATGCTGACGGGTAGCCAAGCAAGTGGCCAGACAAGCCGTGGGGGCGGCAAGAAGCATAGAGTTGCTTCATTGGTGGCATCGCGCCGGACCAAGGCTTCAAAGCTGAATCCCGAGTGACCGGACACCGTATGCGCCTCCAGACCTCCACCGCGAGAGGCAAAATATGCGTTCGGAGATTGCGTGCAAGGTATATCCCGCACTAGAAAATTCTGCCAGCTCATAGGCAGGGAAACGAACTCACGCGTGCTCATGTTGGTAACGTCGATGATCGCACAAACATAATCACCTTGAAAAACGGTGTAATGATTCGTGATGAATCCGCGAACAACCTTAGCGGCGGGTCTCCCCCGGTGGGGGCACAGCAATAAATCATGGCGAGGGCCGCGGCGAAGGTAACGCTCCCCAAGATGATACGCTTGTGCCCAACCACGTTCATGTCGCCGCCCCATCACTCAATTGGGAATGGTTTTGAAACCATTCCACAAACCGGGGAATGCCTTGCTCGATTTTAACTTTGGGCACGTAGTCCAACAACCGCTGCGCCTTGGCGATATTGGCGTAAGTGATCGGCACGTCCCCCGGCTGCGGTGGCTGGCGATCAATGATGGCTTTCCTGCCCAAAGCCGATTCCAATAACTCGATCAACCGCGACAATTGAACGGTCTGCGATTCACCGAGGTTGATGATCTCGAAACCGAACTCCTTTTTCGTGGTCGCCATCACGCCCTCCAGCGTATCGGTGACGTATGTGTAGTCACGTGCCGTCGAACCATCGCCGAACACCGGAATCGGTTTCCCGGCGGCAATCAAACGGGCAAATTTGTGGATGGCCAGATCGGGTCGTTGGCGGGGGCCATACACCGTGAAGAATCGAAGCATCACAATGTCCAAGCCATAAACATGGTGGTAAACATGTCCCAGCGCTTCGTCGGCGAGCTTGCTGGCCGCGTACGGTGAAATCGCCGAAAAAATTGGATCGTCTTCGGAGAACGGCACCTTGGCATTGACGCCGTAAACGGACGAAGACGAGGCGATGGTCAACTTCTTCACTCCATTGTGGCGGGCCGCTTCGAGCAGGTGGACCGTCCCCTCCACATTGACTCGCTGGTAGAGGGCTGGCTCCGCCAGGCTGGGCCGCACTCCCGCCCGCGCCGCCAAGTGAATGATCTGGTCAAATTGGACGCGGCCCAACAATTCATCCACCGCGGCACGATCGGTGAGATCCCCCTTCACAAAGGTAAAGCGCTGCCCCCGGCTCTGTAGCTCGTTCAGGTTTTGCTGTTTGATCGCGGGATCATAAAAGTCGTTTAAATCGTCAAACGCCCACACGGCATGCTCGGTCTCTAACAACCGTTCACAAACATGCGATCCAATAAATCCCGCGCCGCCAGTTACCAAGAAATTCATGACGAAGCTTAACAAAACCAAACATCGGTTGGCAACGACGAGCGACCGGGTGCCGACAGCGCGGCTGGTCGCTGCAAAACCAACCGTCACAGCTACGTTGCGCAGTCGAACATGCGTCCTGACCTGCGAGTTTGCGCATCGTCAAGCCGTCGCCCTCTGCCCGTGCAATCCCGCCGCCGTTTGGCGATACGCGGATTATCTGCTCCAGCGTCAACGGACCAACGACGCGAAGATTCTCATCGAGACGACGCTCAGAATTGATCCGGAGAAACACATGGATGTCAGTTCTGACCTGCCAAAGAATTCGTTGGGAAAAGTTGCGCGCTAAAGCCAAAGAACTTTCCGTGAATTCTGATAAGTAACTGCCGCGCGCCGGCTTGAATGAGAAGCGCAAAACGTTGGCGGTGCAGATAAAATGCGGCCGGCGCAACCTCTGGCCAATATGCTCGCGCCAGGCGGAGTCCACTCAGTACCACTGCCGCAGCCGAACTTCGATGCCCAGATCGGTGCCGACCAACCATTTGAACCGGTTCACATCGCTGCCAGAATAGTGGTAGGGATAGACGACCCGGGGACGGAAGTCGCGCACGGCGTCAGCCGCCGCCTCCATGGTCATGGTGTAGGGCAAATTCATGCAAATGAAGGCGACATCGATGTTCGCCAAGGCGCGCATTTCCGGCACGTCCTGAGTGTCGCCGCTGATGTAAATTCGTTTCCCCCCGATGGACAGCACATACCCGTTGCCCTTGCCAGGTGGATGATAGACGGTTTGGTTGGTCGGGAAGTTGTAGGCGGGCACCGCTTCCACCTCGATCCCAAAAAGATTGGTCGTGTCGCCATTGGCCAAAACGGTGGTCTGGCTGCGATGCGGGGACATGGCACTCAGGTTGTAAACGGCCAGCGGCGCGAGAATGACTGTGCTGGACTTCTTCACCGCCGTGATGGCCGAGGCGTCGAAATGATCATTGTGCTCGTGGCCGATCAGGATCAGATCCGCGCGTGGCAAACCGCTGTATAAACTCGTCGGGCTGTCTGGATCGTTGTAAATCATCAAGCCGTGCCACTGCATGACGAAGGTCGCGTGATAGCGCGGTTGGATGATGACGTCGCCATTGGTGGTGTTCAGATGGTCCCCAGCCAAGATGTTATCGCCGGACAATTGCTGCACTCGATAGAATCGTCGATCCCAAAATGGCGCGGCGGAATCCATGTGAAGCAAGGAAGTGGTCGTGTTGGTCGGGAACGTGACGAGTGCGGTCCAGTCGAACAAGTTTGTCGCCATTTCGAGGCGGTACGCGCGACCGACCGGTGCGTTGATGGTCAAAGCTATTTCACGGTTGGTCAGTCGCCGGATGTCCGTGAATTGAATCGTTTGGGCCGGCAGCGAAGTCAGCCACACTGCACCAAAACCTGCCAAACAAAGTCCTCTCCACAAAACATGTCGTGCTTTCACAATGTTAAAAGACGGGTGGCGTTCATTCGAGGTTGCACATTATCGTCTGAATTTTGCTGCCCTTGCGATCAACCCGTTTCCGGGTCCGAATTGCCAACCGGCGCCCACGATTGGTAGGACGCTCCCCAGCCCTGACTTTTCTGAAGCACCGTGTTAAAACACGTGATGAAAAATGGGAAACCTTTGACGTTCGGGCCCGCGCATTCTGGAGGCTTCCCGCGGCTTCGGATTGCGGCTTTTGGAAGCGACGAGGGGAAGTCAGGGCTCGACGGAGTCTCGCCCTACCCAACCGGTGTGGCCGCCAGGTCGCGGAGGGCGGCAGCCCTCTGCCGCTGTCGAACGCGCGGCACCCAAGCAAGGCGGCAGAGGGCGGCCGCACTCCAAGACGCTGCCGCGACTGTCAGTAAGTTCACGGGCTAGACAAATGCCCTTCTTGCCCGCACTTTTCCTCATGTTCTTGATAACCATGTATGAATCGGTGCCGAGCCGGCCACTGGGACCAATGCTCGCTCTGACGGTTTGCTTAGGATGACCGTGCCTGGCCAACTGGTGGACTCGTTTGGTCGCGTGTTGCGCGATCTGCGCGTCAGCGTCACCGACCGCTGCAATTACCGGTGCCTGTATTGTCTGCCGGAAACCGAAGCGGCGCAGAATTTCTACCGCGGCCACTGGGCCAACCTTCCCGCGCCGGCGCCCATTGCGCGCCAATGGCAACCGCGCGCCAATTTGTTAACTTTCGAAGAAATCGAACGGGTTGTTCGCCTGGCCACCAGTTTGGGAATTACGAAAGTCCGCCTGACTGGCGGAGAACCCTTGCTCCGGCAGGACGTGGAACATTTGGTGGCGCGGCTTGCGGTCATTCCCGGTGTCCACGACCTGGCAATGACTTGCAACGGATTCCTATTTCGACACAAAGGCCGGGCGCTGCGCGACGCCGGATTACGGCGGATCAGCTTCAGCCTGGACTCGTTGGACCGGGAGAACTTCAAGCGAATCACCGGCCGCGATGCCCTCGATGAGGTTTTGGCCAGCATCAAAGAAGCGCAGGAACTCGGGCTGAATCCCGTCAAGGTCAATGCCGTGATCATTCGCGATCTGAACGACCATGAGATTGAATCGCTGGCCGAGTTTGGCCGACGTCACCAGCTCAGTATGCGGTTCATCGAGTTCATGCCGCTCGACTCCGGCCATGCCTGGCAGCGGGAACTGGTAGTGAGTGGAAAGGAGATTGTGCAGCGCTTGCAGGCCCGCTATGCGCTGGTGCCCGTGGTGGCGGACAATAAATCCGAAACCGCCAAACGCTGGACTTACCTGGACGGGCCTGGCGAAGTGGGCATCATTGCCTCGGTCAGTGAACCGTTCTGCGGCCAGTGCAATCGCATCCGGTTAACTGCGGACGGCAAGATCCGCACCTGCCTGTTCAGCGTGACCGAACACGATTTGCGCGCCCAGTTGCGCGGCGGGGCCACGGATGAAGAACTCGGTAATTATTGGCAACGGGTCGTCTGGCAAAAAGAGAAAGGCCACCGGATCGGCCAACCGGAATTCGAATCACCCAGCCGCAGCATGAGTTGCATCGGCGGATAATGTGTGGCGAAATGAAATGCAAATGAGTCAGCCCTTTAACGACGAACGTAGCAGCGGACGTGAGTCCGCTCAATATTCCGAAACAAGAATTCAGAGCCGACTTACGTCGGCGGCTACGGTTGAGCGACTGAACGCGCAACAACTCGATACGGTACGGTTTCCTTCCGATTCACCTTTTAAACGATTTTCTCCATTGCTTTGGATCGCAGCGGTCGCCCTGTTCGTCGGCGGCTGCGCGACGTGTCCAGTTAATCCAGAAACCGGCCGCCGACCGGCCAAAACACCGGAGCCTTACACCCAGGTGGCCTATCCGGATGCGGACACGGTGGAATTGCAGATCGCGGTCCGCAAATTTGTGTCGGCACGGCCTGACCAGCCGGTCATCTGGTTGACTGGCGTTTCCCACATTGGCGATCCAGGTTACTACGAAACGTTGCAGCGGTATCTGGACAAGCAACAGCTCGTTCTCTTCGAAGGCGTCAAGGGATTGGGCGAGCCGGGGAAGACTCCTTCGTCCCCTGCTCAAGCCGCTTCGAAATCGGAGGCATCGATTGCCGCCGACCCGTCCGATTCGACCGAAGGCCCGTCGCTTCAAGTCAACCTGGCCAAGGCTCTTGGTCTGGTATTTCAATTGCAGGCGCTGCATTACAACCGACCACAGTTCCGCAACAGCGATCTGTCCGTGGACCAAATTCAAAAGCTGATGGTGGACCAGCAAAAGAGCCCAGCCACCCCCACGACCGACAAAGACCCGCCGCCGGAAACGGAGTTTCAAAGCCTCGTCGAAACCATGCAAGGTACGTCCTTGTTCGGCGCCGTGGTTTATGCGGTGGTGGAACTTGTCGGCCAAAGCCCGCGACTGCAGGCCATGACCAAACTGGCCATGATCCAATTGCTGGGCGAGTTCAAGGGAGATTTGAGCCGCGCCGAGTTTCTGCCGCCGGAGATGCGCCAACTCATGGAAGTGCTCATCCAGAAACGCAATCAAGCGGTGATCACCGATCTCAAGTCAGCGCTCCAGGAGAAAAATCCGCCGGCCTCGATTTCGATCATCTATGGCGCCGGGCATCTGGCCGATATGGAAATGCGCCTGCGTCATCAATTGCACTACTGCCCGGTGGATCAGTTCTGGCTGCCGGTATTCTCGGTGAACACGGAGGAAGCCGGTTTGTCGCAGTTTGAGATCGGTCTCGTTCGCAGCGTAGTCCGCGCCCAACTGGAGGCGTTGCAGCCAAGCCATCCGCGTTAGCTGGTTTGAAAGTTTTCGAGCAACGCCGGCACTTGCGGAATAGCTGGCAATGCCTACAATGTCACGTCTCTGTTTGACGGTTTGACAATTGGTTATGCCAACATACGAATACATTTGCACGAAGTGCGACGAACAATTTGAAGTGTTTCAATCGATTGCGGACAAGCCCTTGACGGTTTGCCCGAAGGACAAGTGCCGCCGGAAAACCTGGGGCAAGGGCAAGGTCAAAAAGCTCATCAGTGCCGGCGCCGGTTTACTCTTCAAAGGCAGCGGTTTTTATATTACCGACTACCGCAGCGAAGGCTACAAGAAAGCCGCCAGCCAGGAAGCGGCTTCCAGCAAACCCGCCGACGGGGATGGCGGTAAATCCAAATCCTCCGGCAGCGACAGCAAACCCGCCAGTGGCAAGGCGGACAGCTCGTCAAGTAGCGCATCCACCCAAAAGCCCGCGGCCACTTCCAAGAGCAGTTGACTTCGCCGCGTTGTGAAACCGCCGATCCCATTGACACCGCTTTGGTTGGGGCTTTGCCTAACGGGGGCGATCTGGTCGGTGAAGGCGGCGGATCCGCTGGTTATCCGGAGCCAGTCCGGTCAGTTCCTGGTGCGGGGGTTGCCGGTCGGTTGGTCCCGCGGCATGGCGTCAACCAATTCCTCGAAAGAATGGGTGCGGCTCGATCCGTCCGTATTGGCGGTCTCCGCGGAGCGCGTCAAACAAACGATGCTCACTGGTCTGGGATTGTCCGACCAATGGCACGGCACCATCAGCATGATCCTGCACTCGGTGGTTGCCGACAATGAGCCGATTCGCGTCACGTCTCTCCGTTCCCGTGACGGTTGGAATTTCCGGGTCGAATTGCCCGAAGTCGCGCCCAAGCAGCGGGTGTTGAAAACCATCACGCAGGTCCTGCTGATGGAGATGGCGAATCGCCGCAGCGGCGAACGGCCGGCGGAACTGCCGCCCTGGCTGGGCGAAGGACTGCTCGCTCATTGGCAGGCGACCTCGCTCGCCACGTTGACGTTGGAGCCGCTTACTGGCATTGACGTTCAGGGGCAGCGTCGCGATCCGTTCGCGGAAGTGCGGGAATGTCTGCGGACCAACACCCCTTTGACTCTGGACGAATTGAACTGGCCCACCGCGGAACAACGGTACGGCACTAATGCCATGGTTTATCGAAGCTGCGCCCATTTGTTCGTCTATGAATTGCTCAATTTGCAGCAGGGCCCGGCTTGCCTCCGGGATATGCTTGCCCGGCTGCACCAGTACCGGAATTGGCAAACCGCCTTTCTGCGCGCTTTTGAACCGTGCTTCAAGAGTCTCTTGGAAGTGGACAAATGGTGGGCCTTGAACGTGGTCAACCTGACCGGCAAAGATCCATTTTCACTCTGGCCTGAAGCGGAAAGCCAGGCGCGCCTTGAGGACTGCCTGCTGACCACGGTGGACGTCCGCACCAATTCCAAGGAACTACCGCTTTCGACCGACGTGCGGTTGCAGCAGGTGATTTCCCAATGGGAGCCCGCCCGCCAAGCGCCGGTGCTCCGGCATATCCTGAACCAACTCCAGGCCCTGCGTCCCCGCGTCGTGCCGGAAGTGGCCGGGTTGATCGATCAGTATTATGTCGTGCTCGACAAATATCTGCGCGCCCTGGCTCCCGACCGCTCCAAGAACGATGGTCGAATCAAGGACACCGTCAAAGCGCTGGAGGTCTTGGATGCCACCCGGGAGCAAATGCGCGGTGCCGCGAGTTTTAGTCAGGCCAACGCGTTTGAATCACGCTGAGTCAGCCCGCCTCCTTGACACGCCAACGGACCCCTTTATAGTTATCCTAACAATGTCTAAAAGGACTTTAGTCGGTGAAAATGGATCGGCCACGAATAGTGAAAAGCTTAACGAATTCAAACAGTTCCATCCTGCCGGACGCGGCTTTTGGAGCCAGACGCCGGCGTCGGATTGGAATAGTTGGCAGTGGCAACTTAAACATCGTATCACCACCCTGGCGCAGCTTGAGAAATTGATGCCCACCCTGACGCCGGAGGAATACGCCGGCACGCAACTGGCCAATACCAAGCTCGCGCTGGCCATCACGCCGTACTTCTTCAACCTGATCGATCCGGCGGACGAGAATTGCCCCATCCGCCGCCAGGTCATTCCGCGGTTGGAGGAAACCCATACCGCCCCCTGGGAAATGAGCGATCCGTGCGGCGAGGACTCCCATTCGCCCGTGCCGGGTCTGGTGCATCGCTATCCCGACCGCGTGCTGTTTCTGGTCACCGACCGCTGCGCGGCGTACTGCCGGTATTGCACCCGGTCGCGTTTGGTCAGCAACGCCACCGGCTACGATTTCCATCCGGAGTTCGACCGGCAGATCGACTACATCGCCCGGACCCCCGCCGTCCGCGATGTGTTGCTTAGTGGCGGCGATCCGTTGTTGTTCAGCGATGAAAAGCTCGAGTATCTGCTCAGCCGGTTGCGCGCGATTCCGCACGTGGAATTCGTCCGCATCGGCTCGCGCATTCCGGTGTTTCTGCCGCAGCGCATCACGCCGGAATTGTGCGACATGCTGAAGCAGTTTCATCCGCTGTTCATCAGCATCCACTCGAATCATCCCCGCGAACTGACCACGGAAGTGCGTGACGCGCTGGGCCGCCTGGCCGACGCCGGCATTCCGCTTGGGCAACCAGTCGGTGTTGCTGAAACACGTAAACGACGATCTCAAGGTGATGAAGGCCCACGTGCAAAAGCTCCTGATGTGCCGGGTGCGGCCGTACTACATTTATCAGTGCGACCTCATCGCCGGCTCGGCGCATTTGCGCGCCAGCGTGCGCAAGGGACTCGAAATCATGGAGGGCTTGCGCGGCCACACGACCGGTTACGCCGTGCCGCAATACGTGATCGATGCGCCCGGCGGCGGCGGCAAGGTGCCCATCACGCCCGAGTACGTGCTCAGCCGAAATGCGGACCGAATCGTATTCCGCAACTTCGAAGGCCGCATTTTCGAATACCCGGAAGCCGATGATGGCACCGTGACGGTGGAACCGCCTGGTGAATTCAAGGAAGCGGAGTTGGTGTGAGCGAAATGCGAGTCACTTTCAGCTCTCGGACTTCCGATTGCTTTCGGATTTCGACCTTCGGCCTTCGGGTTTAGAGCAGCCCTGACTTTTCGCCGCGTTCTCCGTTCACCGCTTGCCAAAGCGTTGCAAACTGTGTAGGGACTTAGGTCAGATTATGGTTGTTGCTGAACCCGTTCATCGACTTAGTGAATCCGAGTATTTGAAAAAGGAACGTCGCACCGAAACAAAGTGCGAGTTCTTCGAGGGGGAAGTATTTGCCATGGGGGGCGGATCGTTGGAGCACAGTTTGATTGCGACGAACCTGGTGCGATTGGTTGGCAACCAACTGGAAGGCAAGCCCTGCGTTCCGTTCAACAGTGACCTTCGCATCAAGGTGGAAGCTACCGGCCTGTTGACTTACCCGGACTTGTCCATTGTCTGCGGCCCACCGAAATTCGCGGACGATGAACGGGACACCATCCTCAATCCTACGGTCTTGGTCGAGGTGCTCTCCGATTCCACCGAAGCTTATGACCGGGGAAAGAAATTCGAAAATTACCGGCGAATGGCCTCATTGCAGGAATACTTGTTGGTGAGTCAAAAGGAGCCCCGAATCGAGCAATTCATCCGCCAGCCCAATGGCGAGTGGTTGCTCCGGGAGGCAGTAGGCAAGGAGGTCAGGCTGGAGCTGCCTTCGCTCAACATAACGATGCTCCTCGCAGAGGTGTATGCCCGCGTGGAGTTCACCCGAACCCCGTTGCGCACGCAAAAACCGTCGCCGAACTGAGGCGGCGTCCAGGCCACATCCCATGCCTCGCGAAAGCCATGCGGCCAAAATCGCCCGCCTCCGCCAGCTCATTGCCGCCTTGGAGCGCACTTACCCGGACGCACATTGTGAACTGGATCATCACTCGCCACTCGAATTGTTGGTCGCCACCATTTTGTCCGCCCAATGCACCGACAAGCAGGTGAACCTCGTGACCGCCAGTCTTTTTCAGCAATACCGGTCCGCCGCGGATTACGCGAATACCAGGCCGGAGGAACTGTCCACGGCCATCCGGCGCCTTGGCCTCTTTCGCAATAAAGCGAAGAACATCCAGGCTGCCTGCCGCGCACTGATCGAGCGCCACGAAGGCCAGGTGCCGCGGACCATGGAGGAATTGACAGCGTTGGATGGCGTTGGCCGCAAAACCGCCAACGTGGTGTTGGGGAACGCCTACGACACTAACGTCGGCGTGGTGGTGGACACGCACGTGGCACGCTTGGCTGGCCGACTGGGGCTGACCCAGGAGAAAACGCCGGAGAAAATCGAACGTGACCTGATGAAGTTCGTGCCGCAGGCCCAATGGACGATGTTCAGCCATTGGCTGATATGGCATGGCCGGCAGCGCTGTTACGCGCGCAAACCGGATTGCTCGCATTGCGAGCTGCGTAAATTGTGTCCCCAAATCGGAGTTGCCCCTTGATGATAGACACGAATGGAACGGCCCCAACTGAGCCCTGGCTTTTGCTCCAATCCGGCGAAGGCGCCAGCGCCTTCAACATGGCGCTGGACGAGGCCTTGATGGAGGCTTCGGCCAACTTGGGACATCCGGTCTTGCGATTGTATGGCTGGCAGGAACCAGCGGCCACGTTTGGGTATTTCCAAAAATACTCCGAGGTCGCGGCAATGACTCCCTTGCGCCCGCTGATCCGCCGGCCCACCGGCGGTGGGCTGGTACCGCACGATGCGGATTGGACCTATAGCCTGGTTTTCCCTCCCGCCCATTCCTGGTATGCGCTACGGGCAGTCGAAAGCTATCAGCGTCTCCACGACTGGCTGCGGGAATCGTTTACCCCGCTGGGGGCGGTGACCTCCCTGGCGCCAGCCCGCCGGGAGGAGCTGCCCGGCCAGTGTTTTGCCGGCGCGGAACAATTCGATTTGCTCTGTGACGACCGCAAGATTGCCGGCGCCGCGCAACGTCGCAACCGGGCGGGTTTGCTGATCCAAGGCTCGGTGCAACCGCCCGCCGGGCTCCAGCGGACCACTTGGGAAAGTGCCTTGTGCGCCGCAGCCACGCACAATTGGGACGTGACTTGGATTCCGTTTGCGCCGGACCCCAAGCTGGCGGCTCGCGCCTCGATGCTGGCCGCCGAGAAATATTCCACTCCCGAATACAATCACCGACGTTGACCCCCCCACCCCCAATCGGTGGCTTGTGCCGCAGGGCATTTTGGTTATGTTGCCCGCATGATTTACGATGCGTCGTTTGACGATCTGCTGCAGAAAGTGTGGGACGGTGGGCGGATCGATGCCGCCGAAGCCCTTCGCCTTTACCAGTTGCCCATCGAGGAACTGGGCGCGCTCGCCCATCGCCGCCGGCAATTGACCAAGGCCGACGCCTACGATGGCCGCGGTAACGAGGTCGTCACCTACATCGTGGACCGCAACGTCAATTACACCAACGTCTGCAATGTCTATTGCAAATTCTGCGCGTTCTATCGCACGGAAAAGGATGCCGACGCCTACGTCATTACCCACGAAGAAATGGACCGCAAAATCGAGGAAACCGTCGCGCAAGGCGGCACCCAAATTCTGCTCCAGGGCGGGCATCACCCGAAACTTTCACTCCAGTGGTATCTCGATTTGCTGGCCCATATCAAAGAGACGTTTCCACAGGTCAACATCCACGGATTCAGCCCGAGTGAATTCAATCATTTCCGTGAAGTATTTAATTTACCGTTGGAAGACATCATCCGGCAGTTCGTGCAGGCGGGACTCGGTTCCATTCCCGGTGGCGGCGGGGAGATTCTCGTGGATCGCGTCCGCCAGCGCGTCTCCCCACTCAAAGCGATGAGCGACGACTGGCTCGAAGTGATGGACGTTGCCCATCGCCTGGGCTTGAGCACCACCGCCACGATGATGTTCGGCCACGTGGAAACAATCGAAGACCGGATCGAACACCTCGAACGCCTGCGGGTGCAGCAGGTCAAATCGAAGGGATTCACCGCCTTCATCGCCTGGACCTTTCAGCCGGAAAATACCAAGCTCAAAGCCCCAACGGTGGGGGCGCACGATTACCTGCGCACCCAGGCGCTGGCGCGTATTTATCTCGACAATTTCCCGAACGTCCAAAGCTCCTGGGTAACCCAAGGCCCGGAGATCGGCCAGATTGCCCTCCAGTATGGCGCCAATGATTTGGGCAGCATCATGATCGAGGAGAACGTGGTCAGTCAGGCCGGCGCCAGCTTCCGCATGAGCGTGGCCGATATGCACCGTCTCATCCGCGACCTCGGCTACGAACCGCGACAACGCGACAACTGGTATCAGTTGGTGAATTGATCAGCGGCATCGGTACATGAGAACGCGCGGACAAGACTGTCCGCGCGCCATATAGAATAACCGCGTCTAAGGAGTTTGGACGCCCAGCGAGGCGCCATGTTCGCCAATAAAGCCGACCAAGCGGACGGCGCCAAACTGGTCGCCCAACGCCAGCACCTGGGAGCACGAGGTATGGATACTCACGGATTGCAGGAGGTTGCCGATCTCGTCAGAGATGTGCAGGTAAATCGTGGATGGGAAGGTATTTTTGGACGGCCTGGAATCAATGAAGAACGTGTAACCCTCTTCGACTGGCAGGCCGGACGTGGAAAAGATCTTTGCATCGCTCTTGTCCGGATTGCTGTTATCCGTGGCAAGGATGGTGACGGGAGAATTGTTGATGTTGCCGCCAAACAGAACCTGGGCTTTGCCATCCTGGGAATTGCTGACGGTTTCACCGCCCGTGTATTCAAGGATCAAAACCTGCGGTTTTTCGCCCGATGAGCAGACATCAATGGGAGGCAGAACCGCCTGGTAACAAGCGGTGTCGCTGACTGGGTCCACGACGCTGGTAACTACCGTCGCCACGTTGCAATAGCTTCCTTCAGCTTCGACGACATCGGTAACCTGGTAGAGCCATTTTTCTGCCGTATCCAAAATGTTGTTTTGATTAAGATCGCCAACATTGAAGCCGTCATTATCAACCACCGCGGCCGGCTCAAAGTCGTCACCCAGGTCGTTGGGTGTGTAATTGTCATCCAACACCATCACCGCATCGACCGGCTCGCTGCCAGGATTGCTGACGACGTATGTAAACAGGATCTCGGTGCCAAGTTCGAAGATCGGGGCTTGCGCCGCATTGGCGATGGAAACTCCCAACTCACTATTTCCCTGCGGCTCCAGCATTGCGCTGCCGCTCTGGCCCACCACGCCCACCAGCGTCACGCCACCGGTTATGTCTCCCAGCACGATGGGTGTCGAACACGAGGCATGATATTTAACGGTCTGAAGCAGCACCGTCCCGTCTTCACTGAAGAGGTGGATATAGGTGCCGGCGGGAAATTCGCTCCGCCCCCCGTTGATGCTCTTGGCCGTGAATTCACCGTTAAGATCGACCGGTGTCAAACTCATGAATATTTTGGCGTCGCCTTTGGCGGCATCCGCATTGTCGGTCACCAGAACTTGAACATGCAGCGCGTCCTCGGGATCACCGGTTACGCTGTATTTGTCCGGCGCCTGGTGGGTCATGGTTGCGTCGGGACCACCACCGGTGTAACGGAATGTCAATTCGGTCGGCTTGCCCACTTCAGCGCAGAGTTCCTGATCGCTGACCGGCAGCCCCACCGCCTTGACGAACTTCTCGAGATGAACAGCGGGGCCCTCCACCGCGCCGAAGTGATGGCTGGGATCCTGGTCAATGACGGTGCGCCCATCTTCGGTCTTGCCGCTGACGACGCCCAGATTGCGCATATTGCCCGGGCGTCACTAATGGCCTTCGGAGTAAAGCCAACTTTCTTGCAGATCCAAAACGTCATCTTGTTGAGATCCCCAACATTGAAGACCTCCGAACCATTCGACGGCGATTGCCTCTGGAGAAAAATCGTCGCCGGTTTCATTCGGCGTCCCGTTATCATCTACGACCACAATGTTGGTGAGCGGCACACTGCCAAAGTTGCGCACCTGATAGCTAAAGATGGCAACGCCGCCGACAGGAATAACCGGCCCAGTGGGCGTGTCCGCGTCCTCACCATTGGTGGCCTTCTCGATATCAATTGCCGCTTTGGGCGGTTGAATGTCAGGCAGAAGGCATTGGGTGACCGATTTATCACCACTGTAGGAGCCCGTGTAGTTCGAGCCGCCGTCCACCGCGCGCGCCACCGATCACGTAATTCTTTGTAATTCTCCGGCGTGCCCGCGTGGTCGGAATTGAGGTAGAGGCTACGCTTGTCGTCGTCCACGGGCTTGATTTCCAGATCCTCGAGGTCCGTGGCAAAGGACGAGTAAACGGCCGCGGCCCATTTCCACTTGCCGGTCACGCCAGGTTGATCGGTTGAGAAATGCCCGGTCCATTCCACGTCCTTGATCCCTCCCGGCAGGCCACCAGTGGGTACCGTAAAAGCCACTCCCGTAAGGAACACCTTGCCTTTGAGGCTCGAAGCAGGAATTTCCGTAATCCAAGCTTGAACGGCGGGATTATAGACCGTCGTAGCCACGGTGGTTGCCGGCGAAATAGTGAGGATGGCCGCTGGCACCGTTCACAGTGTACAGCGATTCCGTCCAGCAGTGAAGGTGATCTGAGACTCCTGGAAAACAATCTTCGTGACGGTATTCTTATCCACGTGATCGGGATCAATCACGCTATTGAACCAGATCGTTGTGCCGGCCGCCAATGGCCGTTCCGTTGAAGTCCGCGTCAATCGTGCTGTAGCCCTCCGGACAAGGGGTTAACGTGCCTGTGTAATGGCTGGGGTCGTTATCCTCGACCATTTGCCCGCCCGGACTGGTGCCGGTGACCGTGCCCACGTTCATGTGCTGTCCCAGCACATTCACCGTAGCCGTGGCCGTGTAAAGCCATTGCTCACCCGGATCCAGCAGGTTGTCTTGGTCGAGGTCGCCCACGTTAAATCCACCGTTAAGGATGGGATCTGGAAGGTAATCATCAAACGGATTACCGGGAGTTTCGTTATCGTCCACGACCACAACGTTCGATAGCGGCACCGATCCCGGATTGGTCACCACATAAGTCCACGTGACGTCATCACCGGCTTCGATATCCGGCCCGGGCGGCATATCCGCGTCATCGCCAAAGCCCGCTGGGATGGCCGGAGGCAGCGATGCACTGCCGAGTTCGCCATCGACAGCAGTAAGGGTCACCCCGCCTGTGACATCGCCCAGGACGATGGGGGCCGAACATGAGGTGTGGTACAGCACCGTCTGCAGGAGCGTGGTGCCCGCCGCATCAAAGATGTGGATGTAGGTTTTGGCCGGGAATCGGGACGAACCCGCCAGGGCGCTGGTAGCGGTGAATTCGCCATTCAGGTTAACAATGCTCTTTGGATAAAACACCTTGACGCCGGTCCTGAAAGCGTCCGCATTGTCGGTGACCAGGATTTGTACGATGGGAGCGTCGTTGGGATCGCCAGTAACACTATATTTGCCTGCCTGCTGGTGCGTATCTGTAGCATCCGGACCGCCGCCGGTGTAGCGGAAGGTGAGCGAGATGGGTTTGCCGATGGTCGCACATAGTTCCTCACCGCTCGTTTGTGACGCTGACGCTTTAACATATTTTTCTATGTGGATGACCGGGAGTCTGTAAGGGTTGCGCGGTGGTGCCGACAAAACCCTTCACTATGTTGCAATTAAAGTCCCCGCCAAAGCCACCATTGAAGGTTGAGTCGGAGCTTGCGGCTGTGATCCCGATGTAATCTTGATCAAAAAGGGAAGCAATGGCCAATTGCCCCCAGACATTCGCAACTACGAAATCGAATTCATCATAATAGGTATTTTCGATGGTACTAACAACATCGTTTTCAAAGCCAAACTGGACCACGTCTCCTGACAGCAGCGGATCGCTGCTGCTGGTGCTTGTATAAGTCGTTCCGTCGATGGTGATTTCTCCGACCAGAAAAAAACTCCCATTCACCAGGTTTCCGTCCTCGTCAACCGTTGCGTGAATTGTGAACTTACTTTGAGGGTCTTCTGTCTTGAATAGATTTATGAAATCTATTGAATATGGATACCCGTAAATGGTGAAATCCTTCTCGCTGGCCTCGTAAGTGATGTTGCCGGGTTCATAGTCAATCTGTGGGAACGGGTTAAGCGCAACATTCAGCAAGGCCGCCGAGGCATTCAGAGCAAGTAACGTTAGCGAAATAAACCCGGGAAAAGTTTCGATTTCATAAATTTTATTTCCGATTTGATAAATGACCTCCCTGAAACCAGTTAATGGTATAATACGATAATCTGCTAGCTTAATTTAGTTTTGCTGCAAATAGACTTTGGGATTTCCCCAGCACCTCTGGGTAAACCCCTCCGTAAAATTTAACAGACTCGCGGACCACCATCTTGACGTCGAATACGATGAAGCCGTCCTGGCAACAACCCTAAGCTACACAGTGCCAACAAACTGATTCCCAACAATACCACCGTTGATGAGTGTTCTGGCACCGACGCACCGTGTGTATCTGCTTGAATGGGCGTAGCACTGGCGAAACTGGCGCCGAACAGTGTGGTGGGAAGAGTAAAGCGGAGGAGTGTTCCTACATGCTCACCGAAAAGTCCCGCAGCACTTCCACCATCCACCGTAAACAGAAATTGCAACGGCATTGCACCGCTGCTGTTAAAGCCGAAATCGGCTAAGGTGCCATCAAGTAGCAAGCCGGAATAAGTTGAAAAACTTCCGTAGACCTTGAGACTCCCGCTTGTCGCATGGCCCGCCCCATCGATATTAGCGGAAATAGCAATGGTGCCTGACGAGATATTTTCATAAGCGCCGGAAGTGGTACGTAACCCTGGCTGCAATCCCGTTGGCTGTGAATTGATCGTTACCTTCATCGTACGTAATGCTACCAGACGTAAATGGCGTGTAAAGATCAGGGTAGGTTTGAAGCGTCAGATTCAGCGGGGTGGCTGAAGCAAAAAAACCACTTCCTAACAACAGAAAAAGCGCCCCTGGAATTGCCGAAATCCTGCTCCTGGCAATTGATAGGGCATTATTCTTCATGACAAGTTGTTTTGTTTCAAAATCGGATTACGAACTGAGTTTGCTCCAGCGTCCTTGCAATGAGCCACGGAAAATACACCATGTCCTGTGCCTTTTCAAATGAATCGGTAAAGTGTATTGGGGCAACATCGGTAAGTTGTTTGTTATGAGGATAATAAAGCTTAACCTTCAGTAGTCAATATTCTTTCTTCAGCACACCGATAACAACAGAATGTAAAGCCTGCTGACGACGCAGGTTCACGTTGGCGGGTGTTAGCCGTTCATCCGCAGAGCCTTAAGCAAGAAGTCGTTTCTCTAATGAAACCCTACACTTTTCAGTTTTCCACCATCTGCAATCCCCCCGGTCAGGCTTCAAACGAGGCTACTTCAATTCCGCCAATACTCTGGTAGCCTCCGCGAACCAAGTGGCATTGGTGTCGAGAGCTTGAGCTTTCTTGATGGCGGCGCGGCATTCTTCAGTTTCTCCCAACCGGTAGTGCGCCATGCCCAAGTGGAACAGCAACTCCGCATCGGTGGGGCGTTTCCGGGCGGCGGTTTGCAGGATTTGCACTGCCCGCCGGTGGTCGCCGTGTTTCGATGTCAGGATGCCGAGAATCTTGGCGACTTCCGCATCGCCGGGAAAGGCACCGTAGGCTTTGAGCGCATGGTCATAAGCCTTCTGTTCCTGGACCGGCGCTTGAAAATACAGTTTGGCAAGCTGTTGGTCGGCGGGAGCAAACAGCGGATAACGGGCCAGCACTTTTTCGAAAGTCCGTTTCGCCGCGGTTGAATCGCCCTGTTGCCGCGCAATGACGCCAAGTGCCATCAGCGCGGGAACATAATCCGGTTCGGCCTTGAGCAATTCCTGAACGTGCGCCTCCGCGGCCCGCGCTTGGTCCGGCTCCTGAAAAAGTGCGGCTACGGACACGAAACGCCGGGCGTCGTTGGCTTGCGGGAAGTCCTGGTTCAATTGTAATGCTTTGTTCATTTGCGCAGTGGCCTCGGGCACCCGGCCAACACTGTAATAACTACGCCCGAGATCGTACGCGACTTCTGCCTGTTCGCCCAACTTGCTGGCGGCCACCACTTGAAGGCTCAACGCCCATTCGTAGTCTCTGGCGTCGAAGGCCAGGCGGCCCAGCGTATGGGCCACATTGGGATCGTCGGCGTCCAAATCGTGCGCCGTCTTTTCCAACTCGAACGCTTTGGCATCATTATGGAAATGGCGCAAATGAAGCAGCGCCAATTGGTGCAGTACCGGCACGGCTTTGGGATTGGATTTTAGCGTTCGTTCGTACGTGGACCGTGCCTGGTTCCAGGCGTTCTGACTTTCATAAAATGCCCCCAAACGCAAAGCCACCACCGGGTCAGCCGGACGCTCATTGCTGGCTTGCTCCAGGGTGGTCACCGTCGCTGCATCGATGGCTGCCTGGTCGATCGCCAGCATTTTGAGACACCGTTGCGCCTCGTTCTGTCCGGCAAAATCTTTTCCGGAATCGACCGCCCGCTGGAAAGCCTTCCGCGCGGGTTCTTCCTTGCCCATCAGGTAATAGGCCATGCCCAAGTGGAAATGCACGTCGGCATCGTCGGGCAACTGCCGGGCGCTCTCATTCAACAGGACCGCCGCCCCGGGATAATCGCCTTGCTTGAACAGCACCCAGCCCAAGGTATCGGCCACGGGCGCTTCGTGCGGCCGGCGCTGGCGGGCGCTTTGGGCGAGCTCGTACGCTTGGTCCAGCTCTCCAAAATGCTCGGCGTAAAGGTAGGCCAAGTTGTTTTGAGCATCGCTGAACTCCGGGTTGATTTTGAGCAACCGTTCGTAAGTCGTCTTGGCGTTGGCGTAGTCCTTGGCCTTCTCGTAAAGCAGCGCCATGGTCAGCAACGCCAACTGGTCCTTCGGGTTGTGCGTCAGTCGCCCTTCCATCGTGCGCAAGTGCTTTTTCGTACTGCTGCGTCATCGAGTAAATCTGCGCCAGCAATACATAAGCGCCCATGGCGTCGGGATCGAGTTCGATGGTCTTCAGCAACTCCGCCTCGGTCTTTGGCACGTCGTTTTTGGCCGCATACACTTTGGCCAGCAGGAAATGAAGCCGGGGCGCATTGGGCCGCTTGGCAAGCTGCTCCTGGATGCGCTGAAACGCCGCGTCGATCTTCTTCTCCTCTACGTCCATTTCGAGGAGTTCGTCCAATGCCGGCAGAAACTGCGGCGAGATCGCCAGCGCTTTTTCAAAATAGGAACGGGCTTCAGCGTTCTTTTTTTGCTGACGCAGGATCTGCCCGGCCCAATAAGGAATTTCGGGATTGGGCGATGCGGACTGCATCAATTGGCGATAGAGCGCCAAGGCTTGTTCGGAGCGGCCCTGGTTGCGATAGGCATCCGCCAACAAGGATTGCGCGGATTGGTTGTCCGCGTGTTTCTCCAGGAACGCCGTGAGCGCGGTGACGGCAGACGCGGGATCGCCCCGGCGGGTCTGCAAATCGGCCAGGAGCAAGACGGTATCGGCATCGCCGGGATTCCAGGTCATGCCCTCCTGAAGACTGTTAATGGCCGCATCGACGTTCTTGTTCCGGAGATGCGCGAGGGCCAGTTGCGTGTAAATCCGGCTGACCGCCGGATACAAACGCTTCAACCGTTCGAGCCGGGTGATGGCTGGTTCGATTCGTCCCTGGGCCAGATCGAGACGGCTCGCCAGCATCAGCGCATCGTAGTTCATCGTGTCCCGGGCGAGCACTTTCTTCACGAGCGCGTCGCCCTCGGTGTAATTGGTCTGGGCAAAGGTCACTTCCGCCAACCGGTTCAGCGCCGGCAAGTAATCAGGGGTCGCCTGGACCATCTCCTCCAGGAGCCGTTTGCCTGCGGCCACGTCGCCGGAACTGAGTTTGAATTCCGCGTAGTGCAATCGCGATACCGCCCGAGCTGGCGCTTGTTGGATGGCGGTTTTAAACTCGCGGTTGGCTAACGCGAGATTGGTCTGCTGGAGATACCAATTGCCCCAACTCCAATGAGCGGCGCGGGAGTTCGGATCAATTGCCAGCGCCTGCCGAATGGCGGCTTCGGCTCCGGCGAAATCTTGCTTTCGCAGCAAGAGCTTGCTGAGCGCCACGTGAAAGGCCGCCGTGTCCTTTGCCTGCGGACGGAGCTGTTCCAGTCGTTGCAACACCTCGTCAATGGCCTCCGGCGCCATCGCCGTGTCAGCCAGCACCTGCAACGCTTCGGCGTGCGCCGGTTGTTTCTGCAAAACGTAATCCACTTCTTCGCGCGCCCCCTTCAGGTTCCGATCCGCGAGATGCAACAGGGCCAGTTTTACGCGGACGTCCAGATTGTCGGGTTCCAGTTCCTTGGCTTTGGTCAGGAAGGCGTGGGCTTTGATGAGCTGGCCGTCGGCCTGATAGATCAGGCCCAGATGGGCGATGCCCTCGGCGTTCTCCCGCAAATCCAAGTGCAGCACATTCAGGTATTCCAACTCCGCCTCGTCGTATTGGCCGTCGGCAAAATACTGGTTCGCCCGCTCCAAATGCCGGGCCACCTTCGCCTGGCGGGAACAACCGACGCCGGCGACCAACCCGCCTGCAAGCGCCAGGATCAATAAGCGCGATCGCTGCGTGACAACTCTGCTGATCTTGTGAGCCATGTGATCATCTTGTCTAAATTCAGTTTGTAACCTACGTCGCTCACCCGAGATGAAAAGCCGTTTTCTGGCCGAAGCGAACGGGACGCGACGATAGCGAGCAACCGGATTTCCGCCCGCACCATTCTGGCAGCAGGAACTCAACCACTCATCCCGAACATCGCGCGGGCCTATCACAGCCGGAGGCGTGGGACAATTTGCGCGAATGCGGTTTGTGCCAGACCACCCCCGCGCGGGTGGGCACAACTGCCAACGAAAAAGCCGACCGGCGCTCTTGGGCAGACATGAAGGTTTTCTTCGCTGAATTGTTCCAATAATGGAAGCGCCGCCGGCGACGGCCAAATGCCAACGTCCGTTCGCGCGTGTTCTAAAAGTACTGATACCTGTAGCCACCGATGTGAGGAGGTGGACCTTTTGGCCACTTGGCGCCGGCGAATCCGCCTCACGATCGGCTGTTACCAAGCTTGAAACAGTCTAAGAGCGCTTCAGGCTTTTACCGGTTGATGTTTGCTCAAGTTAGCCGGGTCGAAATCCACACCCAAACCGGGGCCGGTGGGGACTTTGATTTTCCCATCGACGACGTTGAGCGGCGATGTCTTGCACTCGAATTGCACGTTTGTTCCCAGGCCTTTGAACTCATGATGCGGCATGGCATTGGGCAGCGCGGAAACAAAGTGCATCATGTAAAGGAACCCGAGTCCGCCCCCTGACATGTGCGGCGTGCAACTCTTACCAAAGGCGGCGGCCATGCGCGCCACCTGCATGCAGCGGATCATGCCACCGAAATAATAATTGTCCGGCTGCACGATTTGCAGTGCATCATTGGCGATGAGCCAGCGAAAGCCGTGCAGGCTGTATTCCTGTTCGCCACCGGCGATGGGCAGCGAAAGCGCGTTGGCCACCTGTTTGGTTTCTTCATGCCAGTCGAACATCACCGGCTCCTCGAAAAAGCCATATCCGTATTCTTGCGAGCAACTTGCCCACGCGGATCGCTTCCGCGACGGAATAAAACCCGTTGGCATCCGCATACAACGCCATTTGATCACCAAAGGTTTTTCGGATGAGGGGAATCATTGTTTCCGTTCGGCCGGGCGGCCCGGCGGCATGGATATCGGTGGTCATGAACATGAGTCCGCCGATTTTGATTTTCAGGGCATGGGCATTGTATTTAGCGACATCCCGTTTGATCAGAGCCAAGGATTCTCGACCGATTTTTCGCGGTATTCCGTCGCCTGGTAAACCGCGACTTCCGGGTGATGGATGTCACCAATCAATTCGCCGATGGGTTTCTGGGCGAGGCGCCCCAGCATATCGAGAATGGCGAACTCGATCGTGGCGAGCGGCGTACCAATGGAGATCCCATTGAACCGAAAATTGAAGCCGTAGATAAACACCTTCTTCAAGAGGAGATCGAGGTCCCGGGCATCCTTGCCAAGAAAGAACGGTCGCAGGTTGTGGAGGAAGAACGGGTAGAGCGTTCTCAGCAGACCGTGCCCAACCGAAATTCCTTCCGCACCGTCCCGCGAACGCACGCGGCACAGGAAACTGTCCTTATACCGCAGCAATTCCAAGCTCTCGATGATGACGGGGGTGGGGAAAAGCTCACGTTTCAGCACCGGTTGCCGAAGAATTTCATCCAGCCTGGCAAGCCGAGCGTTTTGGCTGCTGGAGCCCGAGCGCGGAACAGCAGCGCCCGGGGCCGAATGCGGCAACGCGGCTGCCACGCTGCCGAGCAGGCCGGCCTTAACGAAACCACGCCGATTGGTTTTCATAGAATGTTTTTCAATCACACCTCAAGATGGAGTGGGCCCTGGTCTTCGCCACAGCGAAGGACCACGCTCATCCTCGTCAATGCCTATTTGGTGACGTTCGTCACCATGGACAAATTCTTCGAAGTTCTGTGCGAACAAGATCATGCGGACGCGATGGCCAAAACGAAAGCTCCGAGTTGGGCTACGGGGTGAGGAGGCGCGCATCCCACGCCGCAGCACTCCCCGCAGCTTATTAATCAGAATCCCAATCGCGCTGATGACGTTGAGCTGGCTGACCAGCAGGGAATCATTGTTCGCCGGATTCTATCAATCCATCACCCGTGCCCGCACCGTTTTCTGCCTTTCGGTTCTCCGCACTGGGTAGAAGGCGGCCGCAGGCCGGATGAGGTGTGCCCATGCCTCATGGTCGAATCGGTATCAGCCACAGGAACTTTGATGCCTTCTTCGATCAATAAATAAACTTCGGAATTCGCCTGTTCCAACAACATGGCCGAACGGTCTTGGGCTAGTTCATTTATGGTGGTGCCAATGGCTTCGGGCGGCAACGCGGGATTCAACTGCCCCCAAGGCCTTGCCCAACCGGGTAACCAAGACATCGCCTATCTGAACGGCTTGTCGCTAAGAGGAATTACTGACCCGTAGTTTAGCTCGGTGGTGAGATCTGTCTGAAGTGGTAGTTAAATTGCGTGCTTCAACGAAAACTTGGGCAACGCATCGCAACCCTTCGTCGGGCGAAGAAGCTCACACAAGAGCAACTTGCCGAAGCTGTGGGCTGTTCAGTTGATTTCATCAGCCTCGTAGAGCGCGGCGTAAATGCGCCCTCGGTTGCCGGCTTGGAAAAGTTCGCCAAAGTCCTGAAACTTGAGGTCAAGGAGTTGTTCTCTTTTGGGGAGAAGAAGCGATGAGTAAAGGGGACGCATACGTTGCGCGGCTAACGGCTACGCTGGGGAGCGTTGCCGAGCACCTACGCGCCAAAGGTATTGTCGAACGTCACCTGACTTTCGGAGGCGAGGGGCAGCCACCAACCCGGAAGCCGACCGTGCCGACGGACGCGCGTTCCGAATTCCTCGCCAATCGGGCAATGGGCGATTGGGCCGAAAAGAGTCTGTCAGCCGCCCTTGTCTGTGCGCTGCCCGAATGGAAAGTCGTGCAATACGGCAGCACCGACCGCATTGCGGCAGGTTATCCCGATTTCAAGGCGCGTTACCTCGCTGGGCTTGAAGAAACCCGGTGTTTTGGCAAACGGCCGGACTTGCTGCTTTTCCCGGCGAAGGCTTCAGTGGCAGCGGACGTATCCGAACTCAGACATACGGACACTGAACCGCTGGTGACGCAGGCCGTCGCAGCAGTAGAAGTTCGCTCTAGTAAATTCGAAGCGCTGACTTACATCGCGATCCGCAAGCGTCAGCGCGAGGCTGGCAACAAGACCGGCAGAGAAACGCCGAGCTTTACGGTGAAAGTCGAGGACCTCGTGATTGTCTATCGCTGGTTGGAGCGACATCGTATTTCGCAGACCTATTGTCAGGTGTTCTTCGATTCAGTCTTCGCCATCAACTTCCTCGACATCTTCGCCACCATCGCGAGCGGAAGCGGCTTCAGCATCGAGACACCGGAGAAGAGTCAGGAGAAGGCGACGATCATGATTCCCATCACCAGCGGCATACAAATCGGACGTGCCACTGCCATCCCAACATTTGCGGCAGAGCATCGAGTCACGGAACTCGGGCGGCACGATGCGTACGTCGTCCCCCAAGGCGGCGGCTTTGAACTCGACCCGACGGCGACGAAGCAGGTTTTTCTGGCGTAGCGCTGGCTTCGAGGTAACACGCCGCAAGTTTGTCAATGTGCGCCGTTCGCTCGGCCAGCGGCAACTTCTCCAATTCAATCAGCTTGCGCGTAAGTTCGCTCGGCCTCGGTTCGACTCAATTCCGGCATCACCGGGCAGGGCATGGCTTCAACGTCTTTGGGTTCGAGCTTATTCAAGCCCGTCCCCGTAAAACCGGTTCACCTGCGAGAACGCCCGCCGTCCGCCGGAACTGTTCAGGAACACCGTCATCAGCGGCGGCAAGGCTTCGCTGCCAGGTTTGGCATAGAGGCCGTGGAAACAGGTCAGGTTCTTTGCCCCGGATGGTGTTCAGGATAAACTTCACCGACTCGCGCGAGAACACCGCGACCCAGATGTCTGCTACGGCGCGGTTTTCCGGCAGATACCAAACCGGCCGATGACTGGGCAGATGCCGCTTCAGGAATGCCTCGATGCTTCCCCAAGTTTAAGGTAACGGATGAGGTTTTGCCCGTTGCGCGACCGGATTCAGCAGAAAGCACCGCCGGTCACGCTCGGCCAGTGCGTCAAATTTCTCTCGGGTGAACACCAACCCGTCCGCATCCACGGCCTTCGTGATGCAAGGCTCAACATGCGCGTCCGTCAGATAATGTTCGCGCAGATCCGCGCGACTGAGACAAAAGAAATCGTTTGCTCCCGTCGCGATGCCACGCCGGCAATTAAAGTAATCGCCGACGCGCTTCGGGAATAACGCTGAACCGTGTCGGTGCGCATTCCGTTGAAAAGCAGGTTCAGCCATTTGTCGTGAGGATCGAGCAACGTAAGATCAATGCAGCCGTTGCTCAGCGCGTCCGACCATTCCCGGCGCAGAGCTTGCGAACAAACGTCTCCGCTTCCTCAATGGATTCAATGCGCTTTGCCCACCCAGGAGCATCTCGGCGAACGGCCCTTGTCGAGGAACACGATGGCGCTGGTGGTGAGAGCGTCGGCAAACACATTGAGCGACGGCGCAAAGACCACGAAGCGCCGTCGGGCGAATCGCTCGCAACAATCCGCTCCTTGATTTCCTCGCCGAAGTTCGCGTTCAGAAATTCCGCCGGCAGAATAACGGCGGCGCGACCATCCGGCGCGAGGTCTTCCCAAATCTTAAGCAGGAACAGCGCGTAGAGATTCGTGAGCCGGTCCAATGGCGTGCCGAGGCGCTCCTCAAAATAAACACCAGTCCTTTTCCGAGTAGTCGAGCCGGTGCGCCTTCACGTAAGGAGGGTTGGCAATGATGCCGTCGAACAAGCCAGTGTCGGACTTGAGATAATCCGCCAAAATCAACTTTGCGCCGCGCGGCGCAGTCTCCTTCGCGCGCTGCAACGTCTCGGTGTCCCGCTCCACACCCACCAAGAGCACACCTCCGTCGAGTTGACGACACGCCGCCAATAACCCGCCCAAACCCGCAGCCGGATCAAGCACTCTGCTCGGCTTCGCTGACATCACCCACTGCGCCATCAACGCTGCTATCGGCTCAGGTGTGGCGACCTGCCCAAGTTGCTTGGTCTCCCGCTGCCACAAAGCGATCGAAGCAAACAAGTCCGCTCCGCCCGTGGCGACCTCCACGGCGTTTGGCTCGTAGTAGAGCGAGAGGAATGTTTGATTGTCGCGCAACTTCATCGGCAAAAGTTTGCCAGCAGTTAAACTACGGGTCAATACAAGTGTCGCCCGATTTCCTGTTCATCTTGCGATTGTTCGGCAGAGACCTTGGTCGAATCCCTTCACTGCCTCCCGCACTACCCTTCCACCACTTTCGCCCCCTTCAAAACTTCCTTCGGCTCGGCGATGCCCACGCCCGGTCCCTGGGGCACGGTAATGGCGCCATCACGGATGTGCAGCCGGGGATGGAACCAATCGCCATAGACTTCGACTCCTTTTTTGTATTCTTGAAACAATCCGATTTGGGGCGTGCGCGAGGCGAAGTGCAGCATATAGACACAACCGAATCCGCCGGAGATGTGGACGGTGGTCGGCATGCCGCGTAACTCGGCCATGCGGGCCACGCGGATGGATCGGATCAGGCCGCCGTAATAGTGCAGATCCGGCTGCACGATGTCCGTGACGTGATTGCGAATGGCCCATTGGAAACGCCATTGGCTGGATTCCTGTTCGCCGCCCGCCACCGGGATGGTCAACGCTTCTGTGACTTTTCGCGTGTCTTCGAGATGGTCGAACGGACACGGTTCCTCGAAATAGACAGCGTTGATGTCTTCCAGCATGCGGCCCACTTCCATGGCGTGCGCCGGATTGTAGGAACTGTTGGCGTCCGCATGAATGGCCATTTTGTCGCCCAGTGCCTTGCGGGAAAGCGGGATCAAATTCCTGGTGCGACCGGGCAACGCGTCCGCGTTGCGGCTCATGCGTCCGCCCACGCGGTATTTGACGGCGGTAGCCCCGGTATCCTCGATGAGGCGTTTCAAGTGATCGACCTCCTCCTGCGGCGTGGTGTCGCGCCGGCTGCTCGCCACGTAAAACGGCACGCGGGTGCGAATCACACCGCCCAGCAAATCACCCAACGACTTGCCCGTCAGTCGGCCCAGCAAATCAAGTATGGCAAACTCCACCCACGCCACCGGGCACCAGAACGCCAATCCCTGAAGCTTGTAATTCGAGCGGAACCGATAGACACCAAAAAGGTGTTCCTCCAAATCCCGCGCGTCCTTCCCGAGGAAATAGGGAATGACCAACTCGTTCAATATCGGCGCCAGCAATCGCGCCCGGCCGTTGTCCACGGCAATGCCTTCCGCGCCGTCTTTCGACCGGACGCGCACAAAGTAATCCCGCCCCTGACGAAGCAGATCGATGGACTCAATGATAACCGGGCTGGTCAATCCCTTCAGGTCGAGGATGGGCCGGGAGGCAGCTTGCTCCAAGGCGGTATCCTCAACCTTGTCGCTTGGGCCGGCGGTTGAACGAATTGTGAGCCAGGGAATTGCAGCCGCCGTGCCGGCAGTTCCCAGGAAACCGCGTCGAGTGAATTTCATGAGGGGGGCTTAAACGAACGGAACCCGAAGGGCGAGCTTAAATTCCTATGACCGGCCAGGTGAATTCAGAGACAGCTTGGGGGTGGAGAAAGGTTTGTCAGGATAAAAAGTCGAAGGCGCAAAACGATGAATCAGCTCTGCCCGATGGACCTGGCGCCGACGGGCAACAGATTCCCGTTTGCATCAAAGCTCAATTCCTCCGGTTCGACTCACCGCCTCCAGATGCGCCTGTTGCCCCACGTAATCCGCCAAGCTTTGCGAGGCTTCCAGATGCTCCAAAGACAACGTGTCCCGAATACGCACGACCTTGGCGCCGTGCGGTTCGCCGGCGGGCACTGTCGCCAGAGCATGAGTGATGGCTTCGCGATCAGTATCGAAGTGCATTGGAATTTTAACGCCGTTCAACGACAGCGACGTGAGCACGTTCTGGTAGGTCTTCTGCCGGTCGATGGCCCGCACCAGCCGGGTCGTAGTAAAGTCGGCCATACCGACGCCGATGGCGTTACCGTGCGTTTCGGGGGTCAGGTCCCGAACGAACAAGCGCCGGACCATCGGCCGTTGCGACGACGCGTCATTGAGCGCCGAGGAATAACCCTGAATATCCCGCCCGATGACGTTCGGGTCCATGCCGGTGCCGCTGATGTCCTTGCCCAACCGATCGACAATCAGCAAATCGATGTCGTCGAAGGGCAACCGCGGCATTAGACGCTTGGCTTCCGCGAACAACTCGGCCTCGACGCGCTCGAAATCCGCCGCGAGAATCACCGCAATGCGGGCCGGTTGATGAACCTGGTTTTCGACGATGCCGACCCCCAACAGAATGGGCACGGTTTTCAAAACGAGCCGGGCCGCTGAGCGAATAACGCGCTCATGTCCCCATTGCCCGGCGGCGGCGTGAAAACGGGCGGCGCCTTCCTGCTTGCCCAATCCCACCACCAACATTTTCAAAAGGCCACTCCCCTGGACGGCGCTGTCGTAATCCGTGTGGGGCTTGATGCGATTCACCACCACCACGCCATCGGCTTGCAAAGCTTCCATGGCAGTGCAGACCTCCAATCCTTCTTCGGTGACGCCAATGGGCGAACTCTCCATGCCGGCGTGAATGGGGACTTCCAACCCCTCTTCGGTCAGACCGTATTCGGCCAGGATTTCGCGTTGGCCCGCCGGGGTGGCGCCGCCATGACTGCCCATGGCCGGGAGCAGAAAAGGTTCGGCACCCGCGGCTTTGAGCAACTCCAGCACCGTCGCCACAATCGGGCGCAACTGGGAAATGCCGCGACTCCCCACGGCAACACCAATTCGCGCGCCCGGCTTGAGCCGTGGTTGAACCCTGGCCAATTCCATCCGCAGCGTTTGCGCGACATCCACCGGCGGCGGCACGGCGAAGTGCTGCCGGAGCTTGAACATTTTCGGGAACCGGTGTGGTGGATTTGAAATCATCTTTTGTTCCCCACAGTGTGAGTTCGCGCCGCCACGCCAGGCAAGCGCTGTTTTTCTCAATCGCTCCCGCACGGATAAGCAAGAGGGGCTGAAACCGAGCCAACGACGCGTCCAGCACTCAAGGGCAGTTGCAATGTTGCTTCCCGGCGGTAGGCTATCGCCATGAACTCAGGACCAAAACTGTTGCACACGCGCTACCGCGTGAACGATCTCCAAAAGACGGTGGACTTCTACACCCAGGTGCTGGGCATGCAGGAAGTTCGCCGCCACAAATCGCCGCGCGGCTCGGAACTCGTATTTCTCAAGGCACCGGAAAGTGACGAACTCGTCGAGCTCTGCTCGTTTCCTGCCAGCGGCCCGGTGCAAGTGCAATCGGACCTGACCCACCTGGCATTTCAAGTGGACAGTCTCGAGGAGTTCGCCAAACACCTCGCAACGTTCGCCCTCAAATACTCCGACGGCCCCACCCTCAAGCCGGACGGCAGTGGCTTTGCCTTCATCGACGCGCCGGAAGGCTACGAAATCGAGCTGATGCAAAACGGCAAGGACGGCAGCCAGTATTAGCCGTGACTATTCAGTAGGACAGGCGTCCCGTCTGTCTCGAACGACTGCAAACCACCGATTTGCACTGCGGCGTTGCAAGTCTCTCCAAGTCACCAACAGGTGAGGATGTGCTTGGCGATTCGAGACAGTCGGGACGCCTGTCCTACTGCGCCGAAATCGCATCATAGCTGCTCCAGCTACTGAATGGATACGGATTAGTGACCCCATCCAGACACATCAATATACCGGTCAGTTCGAAACATGCGTGGCCGTTCGCGCCGACAAAAATGGTGGCGCTCGGTGAGATTTCCGCGTCGTTGCGCCGGGAAATTTCCTCGGTGTTCGTCAGTCGTAAATTAGGAATGGTTTTCGTCGGGCCTGGAAATTGGCCAGGTCGCTCTTCCACAATTCCTTGATTTGCGCGAGCGGTCTGCCCGCTTTGACGGCCGCCAGAACCTCACGATCCAGTAAAAGCGTTTGCAGTTTGTCGATGGCGATCTTGCCTGGATACAATCGCTGCAAGGTCAACGCGATCTCCAAGCCCGCATCCACCGCTTGAAAATGGTTGCGGTCGGTCACCGTGATGGATACCCCACCGCACGGTTGGTCTTTGAACGTGCTGTAGGTGGGAGTGAATCGGATCGCCTCAAATTGCACCCCAGCCAAACCAGCACCATTCAAGGCCGCCGCCAGTTGCAGGCCATCAATGTACGGAGCACCAAAAAGCTCGAAGGGCGTTTCCGTTCCCCGGCCCACCGAGAGCGCCGTCTCCAGCAAGCCGAGTCCCGGGTAAATCGTTGCCGCGCGCAGGCTGCGCATGTTGGGCGAGGGATTGACCCAGGGCAGCCCCGTTTCATCCATCCAATCGGTCCGCTTCCAGCCTTCCAGCGGGATGACCGTCAGATCGGCCTTCCAGCCACGGTCGGCATTGAACATCCGGGCGAGTTCGCCCACCGTCATGCCGTGCCGCAAGGGGAGCGCATGAAAGGCGATGAACTTGGACTCCCCGTGATAAACGGGACCTTCCACGGTCACGCCATTGATCGGATTCACGCGGTCCAACACAACGAATTTTACCTTGGCGTTGGCCGCGGCTTCCATACACAGGCCCATGGTGGAAATGAAGGTGTAAAACCGGCAACCAATGTCCTGGATATCGAACACCAGCGCGTCCAGTCCCTGCAACTGCTCCAGGCTGGGCGCACGCCGTTGGCCATAGAGACTGTAAATCGGCAGCCCGGTTTTGGTGTCAGTGTTGTCGCCCACTCGTTCATCGAGTGCGCCGCGAATCCCGTGCTCCGGACTGAACAGCGCCACCAGGCTGACGTCCGGCGCGTTCTTCAGCCGGTCGATGGTGGAAGTGCCCTGGCGGTCTCGGCCCGTTTGGTTGGTGATCAATCCGACGCGCATTTTTTTCAGCGGGGCGAATTTCTGTTTCACCAGCACGTCGATGCCGTTGAGCACCGGTCGCGCCGGAACTGAGCTCGCAGATCCAGTCGGCGTGCCGGAGGTTTCCTGCCGGGACGGCAAGGCGCCAGGAACGTTGGTGAAGTTGAAACCTTTCACCGCTTCGGCGGCCAACGTTCCCAGCCGGGCTTCCAGCGGCAGGATGTTGCCTTTGCCATTCGGATGCACCCGGTTGGAGAGGAAGATATAGAAGGTCCGCGAAAACGGATCGATCCATAGGCACGTGCCCGTGAAGCCGGTGTGACCATAAGAGCCCAAGGGAAACAACTCGCCGCGGGGCCGGCTGTAGCCCGAGTCGATATCCCAGCCCAAGCCGCGTCGCGCTGGGACGGACGGCGGGGTTTGCACGCTGGTCATCAACTGGACCGTTTCGGGTTTGAAGAGGCGCACGCCATCCAATTCGCCGCCGTTGAGCAGCATCCGGGCGTAGCGGGCCAAGTCCGCTGCTGTGCTGAAAACGCCTGCATGTCCCGCAACCCCGCCCATGTAACGCGAGGTCGGATCGTGGACCACGCCGCGCAGCCAGTTGGTGCCGATGCGTTGGGTGGGCGCAATGCGTGCCAGTTTCGACTTTGGCGGCAGGAAGCCAGTGTCCTTCATTTTCAATGGACGATAAATTTCCTGTTCAACGAAGGTTTCCAAACCCATCCCGCTGACCCGGCGCACAATGTCGCCCAGCAGGAAGAAATTGATGTCGCTATAACGAAACGCCGTACCCGGTGGCGTTCGCAGCTTCTCCGCGCATGCCAGTTGAATGGCCGTGTCGTAGCCTTTCCACGGCGGCCGGGTGCTTACATCCGGTCGCAATCCGGACGTGTGCGTCATAAGTTGGCGCACGGTCACCTTTTCTTTGCCGCCGCCGGAAAACTCGGGAATGAACTTGCAGACCGGATCGTCCAGTTTCACCTGTCCGCGCTCGATCAACAGCATCATGGCCGGCGTGCAGGCCACGACCTTGGTCAGCGATGCCAGGTCAAAAATCGTGTCCAAGGTCATCGGCTCGAGCTGCGGTTCCAACGCCCGATGCCCGTAAGCCTGATGGTATTCCTGGCCCGCATGCTCGAGCCACAACACGCCGCCCGGACAACGTTTCTCGGCGATGGCATTCGTAATGGCCGTGTCCATCTCGTGTAACACGGTGGAATTGAAAACAGCCGGCTGGTGAACGCAACCGGTCAAGCCGCCCAAACTCCCCAGGCACACCAGCCCGAACCAACCAAACGACATCCGCAGCAAGGATCGAGGATTCATACTGAAATGAATGATCGCGGAAACGCTGATAAAATGCAGTCGAAAATTTTGATTTTGAGTGGGCGGGCATTGATGCCGGATGCCGGATGCCGGATGCCGGATGCCGGATGCCGGATGCCGGATGCCAGATGCCAGATGCCAGATGCTTTCTCCAACTTGGCTTGGTTGGCAGCGTTGCTTGGACGTCGCGCGTCAAGGGGGGAGTTGCGCAAAATGCCGGTACCTTCAGAAGGTCGCGCCAGCGTTTGGAGCGCGTGGAGCTTGCTCCCGCTTTCGTTAACCGCAGCGCGCCAGGAGAGGCGGAGCGCCATTGAAATGTTGGTGGGCGGCTCTCCCTCCTGAAAGCGCCGGCAAGCCGGGCGCACTCCAAACGCTGCGCGACGTTCGGCTGCCCCATCCGAATTTTCAGATTTCGGTCTTCAGCTTTTTTTCGGATTCCGCTCTGGTCTTCGGATTTGATTGCCATTTTAACGTCGGACGACATAAGTTTACCAACCATCAGCGACAACACACGTACCAGCATGAAAACCATTTGTATTCTGATTGCTTCCCTCCTCGGACTGGGTGCCACGGCGCCGCTTGCCCACGCCGCAACCCGTCCCAACATCTTGTTCATCGCCGTGGATGACTTGCGGCCCGAATTGGGCTGCTACGGAAACTCGATCATTAAAAGCCCGAATCTCGACCGTATCGCGCGGGCCGGCGTCGTCTTTGACCGCGCGTATTGTCAGCAGGCGGTTTGTTCGCCTTCGCGGTCCAGTCTGCTGACCGGCACGCGGCCCGATACCACGAAGGTTTGGGATCTGCAAACGCACTTTCGCAAGGCGCTGCCGGACGTGGACACGCTGCCGCAATGGTTCAAGAACCATGGCTATTTCGTGCAGGGTATGGGTAAGATTTTTCACGGCGGCTTCAACGATCCGCCCTCGTGGTCGGTCCCGTGGAGGAGGCCGAAAGCTCAGGCTTATGGCACGGCGGAAAGCCGGGCGATGATCAGCCGGAAGCGCCAACGGGCCATCGCGCAAGGGCTGAACGAGACGGCCATTCAACGGACAGCGCGCGGCCCGGCTTACGAAGCCGCCGACGTGCCGGACAACACCTTTCATGATGGCGCGCTGGCGGACATGGCCGTAGCCTCGTTGCGCGAGTTGAAGCGGAAGGAGCAACCGTTCTTCCTCGCGGTGGGTTTTATCCGGCCGCATCTGCCGTTCGTGGCGCCCAAGAAATATTGGGACCTTTACGATCCGGCCGCCATCCCGCTCGCCCCCAATCCATTTCGGCCGAAAGACGCGCCCGAGTATGCGATCCTCGACGGTGGCGAACTGCGCAGTTACGACAGCATTCCCAAAGGCCACCTGGCAGACGACCTCGCGCGCCGCCTCAAACACGGCTATTACGCCGCGGTAAGCTACATGGATGTGCAGGTGGGTCGCGTGCTGGATGAACTCGACCGGCTGGGGTTGCGCGACAACACCATCATTATCCTGTGGGGCGATCATGGCTGGAAACTGGGCGAGCACGATGCCTGGTGTAAACACAGCAACGTCGAGAACGACACCTGGGCGCCGCTCCTGATGTCCGTGCCCGGCATGAAGAACGCCGGTAAACACACCCGGGCGCTGGTCGAGTTTGTGGATATTTACCCGACGCTCGCCGACCTGGCGGGTTTGCCATTGCCGGGCCATCTCGAGGGGACGAGTTTTGCGCCCGTGCTGGACGACCTGGACCGGCCGTGGAAAGCTGCTGCCTTCAGCCAGTATCCTCGTGGCGTGCGAGGGAAGCGGCTGATGGGCTACACGATGCGCACCGACCGTTACCGATTCACGATGTGGCTGCACCGCGCTGATCATTCGCAAGTCGATGCCATCGAGCTGTACGACCACCAGACCGATCCGCAGGAAAACTCAAACCTTGCCGCCCGGCCTGAAAATGCGGACTTGGTGAAGGAGTTGACCGCCAAACTGAGAGCGGGCTGGAAAGCCGCGCGGCCCGGTGGCTGATGCGCAGTGGTTCTCTTTAAAGCAGCCGCATTCTCACGAACGCAGCTACAGTCACTGCATACATACCGCCATGAGCATTAACATACGAGGTAATAACAACTCCTTTTGTGGTGTCGTTTGCAGCGGGCGGGTGATGGGGCGCGCCAGCGTTTGGAGTGCGTGGAGCTTGCTCCCGCTTTTAACTAATCGCGCCCCAGGTAGAGTGTGACCGCGCCTTCCCAGTCGAAAGCGCCGGCAAGCCGGGCGCACTCCAAACGCTTCGCGACATACGGAGGTTGGCGGGCACTCGCCTCCTTGCACAATTGCTTGCTTCGCCGCCAGCCGGGAGTTCGCCGTAGGCCGTCAGACCGTTTCCCAATGACCAGGCTTGCGCTTTGCGCAGGTTCAATTCAGGATGCGCCTCAATTACCCAACTGGAACATTTGATTATGAACAACGACACTTTCTTACTCACCGGGTTGCTCGTGGTGTTGAGCAGCGGCTTCACTCAAGCCAAGGACTGGCAACTGGTCTGGTCCGACGAATTCGACAAAGCCGGTTTGCCCGACTCATCGAAATGGAATTACGAGGAAGGATTTATACGGAATCGCGAACAACAGTATTACACCCGCGACCGCGCTGCAAACGCGCGCGTGGAAGACGGTTGCCTGCTCATTGAGTCCCGGCACGAGAAGTTCCCCAATCCCCGCTATCGGGCGGACGCCCAAAACGATTGGAAGCGGTCGCAAGAATTCGCGCCCTACACTTCCGCCAGCCTCACCACGCGAGGCCTGACGACTTGGCGTTACGGCCGCATTGAAGTGCGCGCCAAACTGCCCGGCGGTCGCGGCGTATGGCCCGCGATCTGGATGCTGGGTGCCAATCGCAACGCCGGGTGGCCGGCGTGCGGCGAGATCGACATCATGGAATTCGTCGGCCATGATCCCGATACGATCCATGGCACGGTTCACACCGCCAAATACAATCACGTCAAGAAAACGCAGAAGGGCTCGACGCTGAAGGTCAAGGCGCCCGACGCCGACTTCCACCTTTACGCCATCGAATGGGACGCCGACAAAATCGATTTCTTCGTGGACGACACCAAATATTTTACTTTCAAAAACGAACACACCGGCACGGACGCCTGGCCATTTGACCATCCGCACTATCTCATTCTCAACACAGCTATTGGCGGCAGTTGGGGCGGCGCCAAGGGGATTGACGACTCCATTTTTCCAACCCGTTTTGCCATCGATTACGTGCGAGTCTATCAGGAGAAGGAAACGGCTCGGTGCCGCTACCGAGGCGCGGAAGGCCACCGGCCGACGCGTGGCGTTGTTTGACGGCAAAACGCTGAATGGATGGACCGTGCTGAAGTGCGACGCCATCGTAGATGACGGCAACATTCTGCTCCAGGGTGGCAACGGCCTGGTGCAAACCAAACGCAAATACGGCAACTTCATTTTCGAGTTCGACTGGAAAGCCCTGCGCGCGGACCAGTGGGATAGCGGCGTTTATTTCCGCTATGACTCGGTTCCAGCCAACGAGCCCTGGCCCAATCGTTACCAGGCCAACCTGCGGCAGGGAATGGAAGGCAACGTCAGCAATTTACGGGGCGCCGAAAGCAAGGGATTGGTCAAGGCGGGCGATTGGAATCGGTTCAAGCTGACCGTGCGCGACACGAAGGCCCAAATGGAAATCAATGGCCAACCAGCGTGGAACGCGGACGGATTGGCAGGTTCCCGTGAAGGCTACATCGCGCTCCAGGCGGAAGTGCCGGGGGGCGGTCAGCATCGATTCCGGAACATTTACCTGACCGAACTGCCGTAGGTCGTCGGGCCGCGGTCGTGCCATTCCATTCGTGTCAACGGCAAATGGCGCCGCTGACATCGTCTGAGGTGGGCGCGCTTCTTTTCTATTTGAATTGCGGTGAGATCAGAATTAACCGGCCGCAGTCAGCGTCACCCGCAGCTTCGCCGCCAATTGCTCGGCGGTTGACTGTTCCAGAATCAACGTCTTTTCCGCTTCAAAGGCCAGCACCGCAATCTTGGCTACCGCGCACGTTTCGAGGGTTTGCGGGCCGACACAGGGAATGTCGAAGCGCATGTCGTGCTGTTCCTTGGCCACTTTGACCGCGACCGCCCCGCCGCGTCGCCCGGCCAATTCGCCGCCGCGCGCCAGGCAACGGTCGGTGCCCTCAAATCCTTCGACCGCCAGCACGGTGCCGTCTTTGACAACGACGGTTTGGCCAATTTCCAGCCGCGCCGCTTGTTTGGCAATCCGCAAGCCGAAGGCCACGTCAGCTTGTTGACCGGCGGACAAGCGCGGCCCGACTTGATACCCGGCCACCGGCATGAGCGGCTGGAGCCAGGGAGTGGCTGCGATCAATTTCACTCCGTCCCGTTGTAGTTCCCGGGCGATCGCGCCAAAGATGGTGTGGGCATTCTTCTCCTTGAGCTGGAAGAGCATTTTCATCGCCCGCAAATCCGGCCGCAGGTCAAAAAGGTTCCGGGGGGCGATCTGGCCGACCATGACACATTGGGCAATTCCATGCTCGGTAAACGCGGCGATCATGCGGCCCAGTTGGCCGACCTTCAACCACACGATGGTGTCCACCAATCGCGCCAATTCCGGATCCGTTTCTCCTTGAAACGCCACGGCCACCAGTCGCTTCACGCCCAACTGGCGGGCTTGCCGGGCAAAGATCAGCGGCAGGGATCGGTTCCCCGCAATGAGGCCCAAGGATTCGCGGGATGCCGTCATGCGATGCCGGCTGAATGGTTCCCGCCCGTTCGGTTCCAACCGAGCAATTCTTTCCCGTAAAACATCCGCCCATTGAAGGGCAAAGACGCGGCGATGTAAACGGGTTTGCCGCCACCGCCACATCATTCACAAGTGGGCGCCCCGGAGCCGTTTGCCGCTTCTGGCCGGGGCATGCAACGTGCTGGGCATTGACGGTGAACTATGGATCGGTGCGAAGGCGTCGCACGCTCCGCGGTATCCGCCAGCGTGCGACTGCCTCCGCCAATGCAGGGAGGCAAATCTTGGCCCCTGGCATTTCCGGGGTGGCGGCGCGCGTCGGCCAGTCGGCAGCGGGTGAACTATCCTGACCGATGGGCGGTGGGTGCTGGCCAAGACATTGCTCAAGCACTGCGGGTCGATTCCGATAACCATAAGTAGCCTGCAAACAAGGCTGTTATTGAAGCGTGGCGAAGCGGATTTAAAGAACATCATGGCTAAGAACGTGCAAAACCCGTTGCCCTCCACCAAACCCATTGTAACGATGGCATTTCTGGTGCTGGTGGCAGTGGTTGGCGTCAGCGCCTGGGTCTATGTGGCCGGCAGTCACGCGTTGCGGGCGCAGGCCAGGGAACAGGGTATTTCCATTTATACCCAAGGCGCCGAAGCCGGGGTTTCCGCCCAGGTTCCCGTAACGACCAAGTCCCGCGAGGAAACCGAACGGGGCTTTGTCCGGTTGCTCAAGCAAGTGGACGATTGGGCCATCAAAGTCTCCCTGGCGACCGCCGCCAGCGGCGCGGGGATGATGCTCACGCTCGTGTTTGGCATCGGTTGGTGGCGGCACAACTGGGCCCGCCGGGTGACGCTCCGCAAGGATGAACTCGAAGCCAACTCGAACAAACTGGAGCAAGCGCTGGCGGAAATTCAGCACGAACTGAAATTGGAGTTGGAGAAGCGCCACGGTCTGGAAAAACAGGTCGAACAATTCACCACCCAGATGGACGAGCGCGTCCGAGCCAGCACCGCGGAGTTAAGCCGCGAACGCGACGCGTTGGAGAAGGAACTCAATGACCGCAAAGCCGCCGAAAAGAACCTGACCTATCAACGCCAGGAACTGACCCGTTCCAAGGATGTCCTGGAGATGCACGTGCAAGCCCGCACGCAGGAACTGCAAATACTCCAGCGCCGCTATGAGCACATTTTGAATTCGGCGGGTGAAGGCATCTACGGGCTGGACCTGCAAGGCAAGACCACGTTCGTCAACCCCGCCGCCGCCAAGCTGACCGGTTGGAGCGTCGAGGAATTGGTGGGCAAACCCGAGCGCGAGATCTTCCACCGGCAGGCGACCGATGGCGCCCCCACCGGCCACACGCAAATGATGGACCGGCATGGCAATCTCCTGGCCGAACAGACCTTCTTCCGCAAGAACGGCACTTCCTTCCCGGTGGAGTATGTCCGCACGCCCATCATGGAAAACGGCCGGATGGTTGGTGCGGTGGTGTTATTCAAAGACATCACCGAACGCAAACGTTCCGAAGAAACCCTGGCCCGCAAAGCCGCCGAACTGGCCCGCTCCAACGCCGAACTCGAACAGTTCGCTTATGTGGCCTCTCACGATCTCCAGGAACCGTTGCGCAAAATCCAAGCCTTCGGTGACCGCCTGAAGGCCAAGGTGGATGCCGCCAAGCTGGCCGAGGGCCGCGATTACCTCGATCGGATGCAGAGCGCCGCCGCCCGCATGCAAGCGTTGATCAACGACCTGCTCACCTTCTCCCGCGTCGTCAGCAGCAACCAGCCCATGGTGGCAGTGGACCTCGGTCAGGTGACCAAAGAAGGTCCTGAGCGATCTCGAAGTCCGGATCGAAAAGTCCAAAGCCAAGGTGGAGATGGGCGATCTGCCAACCATTGATGCCGACCCGCTGCAAATGCGCCAACTCCTGCAAAACCTGATCAGCAACTCGGTCAAGTTTCAAGCGCCCGGCGCCAGTCCGGTGGTGAAAATCGACGCCCAAATTATTAAACGTCCGTTCTCCTGCGCCAAGAATCCCACGCCGGACGACGAAGTGTGCGAGTTGATGGTCAAGGACAATGGCATTGGGTTCGAGGAGCAATATGCCGAAAAGATTTTTGCGGTCTTCCAACGCCTGCACGGCCGCAGCGAATACGAAGGCACCGGGGTCGGTTTGGCGGTGTGCCGCCGGATTGCCGACCACCACGGCGGCACCATCAATGCCTCCAGCAAATTAGGCGAAGGCGCCACGTTCACCGTGACCTTGCCCGTGCGGCATCCCAATGGAGAAATCAATACATGAGCGAAAAAGCAAAATCCCTGGTCATCCTCATGGCCGATGATGACGCCGACGACCGGCTGCTGGCCCAAGATGCCTTGACCGAGTGCAAACTGGCCAACGACCTGCACTTCGTGGAAAACGGCGAAGAACTGCTGGACTTCCTGCACCATCGCGGCAAGTTCAGCGCCGCGCCCGAATTCCCCCGGCCCGGCCTGATCCTGCTGGACCTGAACATGCCGCGTAAAGATGGCCGCGAAGCCCTGCGCGAAATCAAAGCCGACCCCGAACTGCGCCAGATTCCCGTGGTCGTGCTGACCACGTCCCGCGCGGACACGGACATCGGGCGCATTTATGAACTGGGCGCCAATTCCTTCATTGCCAAACCGGTCACCTTCGATTCGCTCGTCAATGTGATGCGCACGCTGGGCAAGTACTGGTTTGAAATCGTCGAACTTCCCGCCAAAAACTAAGTGCAGGCGCGGCCGTCCAACGAACCGATCCGGGTCCTCCTGATCGAAGACGACGAGGACGATTATTTCCTCACCAAAGGGCTCTTGACCGAAAGCCAGGGGCCGCGCTACGCGGTCGAATGGCAGAAGAACTTCGAGTCCGGGCTGGCGGCCGCCATCCGCAACCAACATGACGTGTGTCTGGTGGACTACCGGTTGGGTGCGAAAAATGGCATTGACCTGCTCCGCACCGCCCTCGAGGCCGGCTGCCAACTACCGCTCATCCTGCTGACCGGCCAGGGGGAACACGAGATTGACCTCCAGGCCATGAAGGCGGGCGCGGATGATTATCTCGTCAAAGGCCGGCTCGACGCCGGCATGCTCGAACGCTCCATCCGTTACGCCATCGAACGCAAACGCGCGGCGGCGCAGGCGGCGGCCGACCAGGCGCGGTTGGCGGCGTTCGGCGCGGACATCGGTTTGGCGTTGACCCGGCGCGATTCCTTGGACTCCATTCTGGGCCGCTGTTCCGCGGCCATGGTCCACTATCTCAACGCGGCCCTGGCCCAAGTGTGGGTGTATGATACGGACGCGGGGACGCTCAAACTCGAAGCCACCACCGGGGTCATCAGCAGCCTGATTCAACCCGAGGGCTATCAGTGCCGCGTTACGTTGGATTTGCCGGAACTGGCGCAGGGCACACCGTTGCTCATTCCGCACCTGCAATCCGATGCCCGCTTGCTCGAACCCGAATGGGCCCAGCATGAGCGGTTGGCCAGCTTTGCCGCCTATCCGTTGCGCCTGGAAGACCGGCTGGTGGGATTGATGACCTTGTATTCCCGCGAACCGCTCCCCGCCGCCATCCTTCAGGAAATGGCTTCGGTGGCCAACGGCATTGCCCTCTACATCGAGCGCAAACGTTCGGAAGAAGCCCTCGGCGCCAGTGAGGTCAAATACCGTTCGGTGGTCGAGAATGTCAAAGAGGTGATCTTCCAACTCGACGAACAAGGCTGCTGGACCTTTCTCAATCCGGCCTGGACCGAAATCACCGGCTTCAAAATTTCGGAAACCCTGGGCACCAACTTCGCCGATTACGTGCATCCGGAAGATCTCCAAAACCACCGCGAAGTCATGCAGGAGGTGTTTGGCCGGACGAAGAGTTTCTGCCGGGACGAAGTGCGCTACCTGGCCAAGGATGGAACGTTCCGTTGGATGGAGGTCTATGCCCAGCCGATCCTGGATAACCGGGACAGCCAGTTCGGTACGTCCGGAACGCTGAGCGACATCACCGAGCGTAAACGGGCCGAAGCCGAAATTCGCAAACTGGCAGCCTTTGCCCAGTTCAATCCCGATCCGGTCATGGAACTGGCCGCCGATGGTACGCTCACCTATTTCAATCAGGCCGCCAAGGAGACGGCCCACACGCTCAAAATCCAGGAGCCGGAAGCCATCCTGCCACCCGGCGCTTCAGCCATCGCGCAGCAATGTCTGCGCACCGGCCAAAGCAAATTGCGCCACGAGGTCACCTTCAACGGCCGCACCTTGACATGGTCGTTCTTCCCCATCATCGCCAGCCAGGTGGTCCACTGCTACGGCGTGGACATCACCGAGCGCATCACGCTGGAAGCGCAGTTGCGGCACGCGCAAAAACTGGAATCCATCGGCCAGTTGGCGGCCGGCGTGGCCCATGATTTCAACAACATTCTCACGATCATCCAGGGACACTCCGACCGGTTGCTGGCCCGTTGCGAAGCCGATCCGGTGCTGGGCGATCCGTTGCAGCAGATTTCCGCCGCGGCCAAACGGGCGTCCGCCCTGACGCGGCAATTGCTCGTGTTCAGCCGCCGTCAGGTCATGCAGCCGCGGGTGTTGGAATTGAATGCCGTGTTGGGCAACCTCACCAAAATGCTCCATCGCCTGCTGGGTGACGACGTTTCGCTCGACGCGGCCTATACCCCGGACCTGCCGCCCATCGAGGGTGACGCCGGTATGATCGAACAGGTGATCATGAACCTGGTGGTCAACTCGCGCGATGCGATGCCCAAGGGCGGCCACCTGACAATCGCCACGTCCGCCGTCGATATTGACGCTGCCTATGTGGAGCAACATCCCGAGGCGCAATCCGGCCGGCATATCTGTTTGAGCGTGAGCGATACGGGTTCCGGCATGAACAGCGAAACGTTGAACCGCATTTTTGAACCGTTCTTCACGACCAAAGAAGTGGGTAAAGGCACCGGCCTGGGCTTGGCCACCGTGTACGGCATCGTCAAGCAACACCAGGGCTGGGTCGAAGTCATGAGCGAAGTCAACGTCGGCACCACTTTCAAGATTTATATTCCGGCGACGGACAAACCGGTGGACACCACCCAGGATCAAAACGTCGAACCGTCCGCCCTCCGCGGCGGTCAGGAAACCATTCTCCTGGTCGAAGACGAGCCGGTGCTGCGCGAGTTGGCCCGGGTCATTCTCAGTGATTTCGACTACCGGGTCATTGAAGCTTCCACCGGCCATGAGGCCTTGAAGGTGTGGGAGCAAAATGATGGCAAAGTGGATTTGCTTTTGACCGACATGGTGATGCCCGAAGGTATGACCGGTCGGGAATTGGCCGAGGAACTCAAAGCGCGCAAACCGGAACTCAAGGTCATTTTCACCAGCGGCTACAGCGCCGAAGTCATGGGTCGCGACATGGCCCTGTGCGATTGCACGTTCCTGCAAAAACCCTACCCACCCCCCTTGCTCACCCAGACGGTCCGCAACTGCCTGGACCACTCCCGGAACTGACGCGCGCGGTTACCAGCGGGAAAGCCCTCCGTCCGCGGCTGAATCAACCGCCGATCCAAGTTACTCTTTCTTGCTCTTGCTCTTACTCCTGCTCTTGAGGATTGAGTAAGAGCACGAGCACGAGCAAGAAGTTGATCTGTGATCGGTTATGATCAGCTCAAGGACGTGGCGGCGGCTTCAACGTCGGTTCGCCCTTCAACCAACCGAGCGAACCAAGGAACTTGTCCGTTTCAATAAGCGTCAGCGTGAACCAAGCGCCCGAGCTCGTATCGCGATTGAAGAAACCGTGACCGGCGCCGTGATAAACGTGGGTATCGCAACGCACGCCGGCTTGTTTTATACGGGCCTCGAAATCGCGAAGCACGGACACCGGAATGAGCTTGTCCCGGTCACCGAGGAAGACCACCGTCGGCGGCGCGTCTGGCGTGATATTGTGGGCGGGCGAAAACTCTCGGTAGCGGTCGCCAACCCGCCCGTAGCCCCACTGGCCAGGGCCGTTGTTGAAGACCGGATTGAATAGCACCAGGGCATTGGGTTTGCAGGACACCGTCAGGTCATCCTGGGGATCGTCCAAGCCCGGCACCAGCGCCGTGAAAGCCGCGAGGTGTCCGCCCGCCGAACCACCCGCCGTCGCGATGCGTTGCGGGTCGATGCCCAACTCTGCCGCGTGCGCGCGCACATAGCGCAGCGCCGACTTCGCATCCGCGCAGCACATCGTCGGCGGCCCGGGATTTCCCTTCGGTATCGTGCGGTATTCCACGCGAATGCCGACCATGCCGCGGGTCGCCAGATACTGGCTTTGCTTGAGGAATTGGCCCGAACTTCCGCCCACCCAGGCGCCCCCGAAATAGAACACCATGGCTGGCCACCGGTCAGCGGATTTCCAGTTGGGCGGCTTGTCGATGAAGAGCTTCAGCGAACGACCGTCGATGCGCTTGTAGATCACCGTTTCAGTTGCGCCCATATCGATGGCGGTATTTGGCGCAATGACTGCCGATTGGCGTTCCGCACTCGAGCTGACAGCAACCTCAGCCGTCAGCGCGGATGGCGGCACAAATACAGCGGGTAAGGCCAACACGTTAAACAGCCGAAGATACTCAAACAAAAGGCGACGGAACTTATTCATGACTTTCACGGTTTTGATCGTCCGTTGAATTCGGCCAGCATCAACGCCAGTTGATCCAACTCGGCCTGTTTCGAGGGAGCGCCGGGGGGAGATTGGTAGTGGTTGAGGAGGAGCGAAAAAACCAACCGTTCACCGGTAGCGGACGTCACATAGCCGGACAAGGCGCTGACGTGGTGCAAGGCGCCGGGTTTGGCGTGAATCCGACTGGCGGCAGGGATGCCGGTCATTCGTTTGCGCATGGTGCCTTCTTCCCCGGCGACCGGCAACGCACGGAAGAATTCTTCGGCCAAACGATGCCGCGCCATGTAAGTCAACAAGGCCACGGTGGCCTGTGCCGTCACTGCCGAGCCGTGGGATAGACCCGCCCCTTCTTCCAACTGAACCTCCTCGGTGGGAATGTCGGCGCGGCTCAGGAATTGGTGCAACGCGGCCAATCCAGCTTCTTCCGTGGTCCGAAAGGAGGAGGCCGCCGGGCTCTGGGCGCCTACTTGGAGCAGCAGCAATTGCGCATACAAGTTCTGCGAGTCTTTCAGCATCTTGGCCACGAGTTCCCCCATGGGACGCGAATCGGCATGCCCCAGTTCCACCAATTTCTCATAATCGATGGGCTTGGAGGGACGATCCTGCCAACCGGCAATCCGTGTTGGGCCGTCCACCGGAATCCCTCCCTGTTCCAACCCTGCTTCCAACCGCGCCAGGAACCACAGGGCGGGCCGAGTCACCGTGACGGCTTCCGGATAGCTGGCTTCGCCCAGCGGCAGTTGGCCGGTCACCATCACGGTGTTTTCACCGATGGGCCGATACAGGTGGATGGATCGCTCGCGGTTACGAGCACCGGTCCGGGTTCGATTGATGAACTTGAGAATCGCGGTTTCCGGTTTGGTGGTGATCTGGCACCGCGCGCCGGGTCGTGTCCCCGCGGCCAGCAACAGGTCCACCGTATTGTCATCCACGGTGAGCGCGGATACTTCAGCCCCGTAATAATACTGCAAATCTTCCCAGCTCCAACCGGTGCCCAAGGGCGGCCCGTGAAAATAACTTTCGTCGCCGATCAATCCGCCTTGGATGTGTTTGATGCCCGCTGCCGCAATGGTTTCGACAAGTGGTTGCAAGGACTTGGTGTAATCGCCATCGTTAAACCGCGCGGCGAAGGAAGGATCACCCCGGCCATAAATGATCAGGTCGCCCGCCAGGACGCCATTGGTATCCGGTTGCTTCGATCCAAAGAACGATGTGCGGATGCGGTAGTCCTGGCCGAACCGGGCCAGCGCCAGCGCGCCCGTGTACAGCTTGGCGTTGGAGGCCGGCTTGAGCAGCTTGCCGGGATTGTGCGCAAAGAGCAGCTCACCAGTATCGAGCGACATGATCTTGACGCCCCACGTCGCCGCCGCGAAACGGCTTTGAGCCAGGTGGTCGGCGATGGCGGTGCGCAGTTCGGCTACGGTGGTCGCGGGCGTGGCAGCGCCGGCGGGCCGCACGCAAGCAAGACCGAGCAAACCAAGCAACATCCAGGCAGCGACCACGGGGATCGGCGGAAACGGATTGACCCGTTGGGCAGAGGGCAACTCTGCGCTACGGACTTGTGGCCGTTCCCCAACGGTTCCAATGCAGTCGCTATTCGTAAATTGACAGGCAGCCATGTTTGGCGAGCTAAGCACGATCAACGGCCACGTCAAGGGAACTCATTCTCACGCATTGCGCGCGAAAATAACTCGCCGAAGAACATTCTGCGTTCAAACAACCGATCAATCTCATCTGAACTCGTTGGAAGCCAGCGCCCGGTTAAGCGCGGCACGACGCATGCATCAAGCAGGTTGGTTGGTCGGATAAAGAGCCTCGAGCAACGGAGGTTGCCGAGGCGGCGGATGGCGAAACCAAAATCATGCCGGAGGAATGTTATGAAAACTGCAAAGACTCTTCTGCAATTACTCAAAATCCACCCTGGCCGGAACGCCTTTACCCTGATCGAATTGTTGGTGGTCATTGCGATCATCGCGATCCTGGCCGGATTATTATTGCCGGCGTTGGCCCGAGCCAAAGCCGTGGCCTTGCAAGTCCAATGTCTCAACAACTTGCGGCAGACAGGCTATGCCCTGATCATCTGGAGCGATGACCACAGCGACCGTTTCCCCTGGCAAGCCGCGGCCACGGCGGGCGGCACCCAGGGCGCCACCAGCGCTGCCGAACATTTTCGGGGATTGGCCGGGGAATTGGTGACCCCAAAGATTCTTCGCTGCCCGGCGGATGGCGACGTTTCCCCGGCCACCCGTTTCGATGCCAGCGGCTTTTCCAGCCGCAACGTGTCGTACCTGATCAGTTTGGATGCGAGCCGATCGCTGCCGATGGGGATGCTGAGCGCGGACCGTTTTTTGGAGGTGGGCGGAACCAGCAAACCGGAGGAAATGCCCAAGGACTATTGTACCACCGCCCAAGCCGACGGCGTGATCCTGGCCCAGTTGGCCAGTTCGAACTATGGTTGGCTCAACGATCTGCATCCGAAAGGTGCCAATCTGTTGCTGGCCGATGGCAGCACGCACAAAGCGTCCACGGCCGACTTACAACACGCCAATGAGGGATCGCTGCATGGCGCAGGAACGACCAATCACGTTCAGTTTCCCTAAAGATCGGCCATCAGGAACGCAGTAAGACAAATTGTTGAGAAAAAGATTTAACGACATTAGGGTATGGGGTGTCGAATTAGATAGGATTCGATGAAGTGGAAGGATCTGTATGAAGGCATCGGCAACAGCAAAACGCGGTCGAGACATCACGGAGAAGTTTTACGTCCTGGTGGCCTACGAGGACATGTTCACCCATAACCGCGTGCGCGAGGTGTGTGACCGTTTGCTGGATCAATTCTGGGGCGAAGTGGAGTTCGACTTCAACTGGTGGAGCTTCAAAAATCTGCAGCCGGAGCATTCCCGTGAGTTGGCGATCGCGGCCGCACTCGAGGCCAACTTGATCATCATCTCGGCCCACGCCGGACCGGCCTTGCCCGAGCACGTGCAACGATGGACTGAGGCATGGGTGACAGCACGCCCAAGCGACGAAGGGGCCTTGGCCGGCCTGATCGGATTGCCCAACGAACATGGCGCCGTGCCCATCGTCACTTACCTGCAACACGCGGCGGAGCGCGCGCAAATGGATTTCCTGCCCAATGCTACCGCCGCGACGGCCCAGCGACCCGCATCAGAGAATGCGGTCTGGGGACCAAAGCAATTCGTGACGGAAGACCTCAAGCGGATGCTTGATCCCCGCCGCCCACCACCGCATTGGGGGATCAACGAGTAGGCGGTTGCCGGAGGCCGTCCGGGGTCACGCGCGCTTGCGTGGACAAGCGATATTCATGACCGTCGGCGGCCTTCATTACCACTTGAACCAAGTAAGCGCGATAGCCGCGGGCGGGCGTCGCCAAGGGAAACTCGTATTGTGAGGCGCTCGCTTTGACGTTGCGCTGCACGGACCACTGCTCGTCCCGAAAATCCCGGTCGGCCGACGACGCGCTCCACAACTGAGCGCTTTGAGATGGAGGATTAATTTCAACAGCGACTTCCAACGGGGAATTGGTTCCAAACTGCCACGTGAACTTGGGCAGGGACTGGTGGTCGGCAATCATTCGCACGAACGCTGCCAACGTTTGAGTTGCCTCGGCGCCGCCGTTCAAGCCATGGCCGGCATTGGGGGTCTGGTAAATCAATTTGGGCTCCGGCAAGTCATCCCAATAGAACCGCAACGAATCCACGGTCCAGTAAGGATCGTTCGTGCCCAGCAGAATCAATTTGGGCATTCGATACCGCTGCCGGTAACTGTAAGGATCGACCCACTCGCGCAGCTTGGCCATGGCTGGATCGTCCATGCGCGCGATCAGGCCCAAATCGGTGTAGTCGTGAATCTTCTCGCTTTGCCGGCCGTACACCTGGTCGGCCCAACGGACCTGCGCCTGCATGTTCAGCATATCAATCACCATCGGCGCAATGCCCGTGACCCGCGGATCGACGGCGCCGGTCAACCACGTGGTCCAACCGCGCTTGGACGCTCCCGAAAGCACGAAGCGCGTCAGGCCTGGCTGCTTTTCATTTTTCACCAAATCGGTCACTGCGTCCATGGCTTTGACGGCGCTTTTGACCATGGGAAACAACAAGGGCCAGGTCGGATCGCCAGTCTTCAAATATCGGTCAAACGTATAAGCGATCAAAGCGTCTTCGCTGCGGCCACCATATAACGGTTGGTTGGGTACCCACGTTACCACGGCGGCCACCGCGCCGGCGCGGGCGGCCACGGTCTTGAGCAGTCCGAGCGACTTGGCGCCATCGCCATTGCCGGTGATGAATATAAAGGCCAGGTCCGGATTGCGAATGCGGTCGGGCTGCACGACCTGAAGGTCGTGTTGCCAGAGGTGCCCGCGCCATTCTTGAGAGGTCATTTTGAGATGCGCGATCGTAAAACCGTCCGCCTGTCGGCGAGCGAGTTCCTTCCACCCGTAGTGGGAATCGGGCGCGTTGACATAATCCTCGAGCGCGCCGGCGCGGGAATCAGCCGCAACAAGCAGGTTGACGAGTGCGATCCCGACAACGAGCGAGCCAATTGACCACCAGCCATGAATCCGCCGGGCCAAAACCGATTGTGATGCTTCCACGCCCAAATACCAAAGCACCGCCGGCTCCGCGTCAAGGGGTTTTCGGAGAACCACTGGCCAGAGGATGCGTCAGCGAGCCAATGGACCATCAATGAAAGTGAATAACCAATGACCAAGGTCCAATGACCAGTGAAGGTCCAAGCCCCAATGATCGAGGCCCGGAACACATTACCGAGATGTTTTTCGAGGCGGGCAGGGCAGGTTTGAAGGCGGTAGCAGCACTACAGGTGCCATTATCAATACCTCGCCACGGCCCGTTTGCCGCCGAGGCCCAACACGGCGGCTAATTCGCGGGCTTTCGCCAGCATCATGCCGGTTTCACTGGCCAATGCGAGGAACTGAAATCCTTCCGCCAAACGCCGTTGGGCGGCCGCCGGGTCCGCCACGTGAATGCCCGGCGCGACGCCATGTTTGCGGGCCGTCTTGAGAATGTGATTAACCGCCTCAACAAACTCCGGATCATCGCTCTCGAACGCCGGCCGCTTGCCCATGGAATTGAGCAGATCATTGGGGCCAATAAACACCGCGTCAATCCCCGGCACGCTCAGAATGTCGTCCGCGGCTTGGATGGCTTCAACGTGTTCCGCCATGATCACGACCAGGATTTCCTCGTTGGCCCGCGCGTAATAGGTGGCTGGGTCGGTGTCGAAATTCACCGCATGAAGCTGGCCGCCCACCGAGCGCACACCCTGCGGATGATAACGCGCCGCCGCCACTGCTGCTTCCGCCTCGGCTCGTGAATTCACCATGGGCACGACAATCCCCCAGGCGCCAATGTCCAGCACGCGCTTGATGTTTTCCCCGGTGTTCCAGGGAATGCGCGCCAGGGGCACGGTGTCGGCGGTCACGATGTTGCCCAGGCTCTGCGCGGCCGTTTCCAGGCTGGTGCCGGTGTGTTCGAGTTCAACGGTCAACCAGTCAAAACCCACTTGCGCCATCAACCGGGCGGCGGTGGGATCGGGCAAGGTCAGCCAGGTACCGATGCTGGCTTCACCCCGTTTCAATTTGGCGCGGACGAAATTGGTTTTCATGGAGTTCGTGTTTAGTGGTGGTTTCTGATGAAGCATCTCGGACGTGCCACTAAAGCGGAGGCTGGAGTTTGGCTCGGAGGCGGGAAGATTGCAGCACGGCCGGGTTTACCACAGATCGGGGAGGCCGCCCTTGCCGCAAGTCAACGATCGCCTGGGCGGCAGCCAAACTGATTTGTTCGCCCGTTTCGCGCGCCCATGAAGCCTGGTGCGGCGCCAACAACACCCGGGGCGCTCGCCGCAACGGGTGATCGGGCGGGAGCGGTTCGTGCGCGAATGTATCCAACGCCGCGCCGGCGATCCACCCCTGCTCCAGCGCTTCCACCAGCGCGGACTCGTCCAGCAACGCTCCCCGTCCAGCATTGATGAGTTGCGCGGAGGGTTTCATTTTCCGGAGTTGGGCGGCGCCGATCAGTCCGCTAGTTTCCGGCGTAAGCGCCGCGTGGAGGGTTACGAAATCGCTGGCGCTTAACAATTCTTCCAACGAAACAAATTGCACGCCCAGCGCGGTGGCTTGCGGGCTGGGGGCTGGATCAAAAGCCAACCGCCGCAGGTTGAAGGCCGCCGCCCGCCGCGCCACCGCCAAGCCGATGCGGCCACAGCCGACAATCCCGAGCGTCTTCCCGGAAATGGTGTGGCCCCAAGTTGGCATCCATTCCCCTTTGCGCATCGACATGTGGCCTTCGTGGACGCCCCGCGCCAGGGCCAGCAACAGGGCAAACGTGTAATCGGCCACTGTATCGTCCAGCATTCCCGGCGTGTAGGCCACCGGGATGCCCAGGCGGGTGGCGGCGGGAATATCGATGGCGTCATAACCGACCCCCCAACGTGAGATCAGTTTCAACGTGGTGGCTTCCGTCGATTCGAGCACCGCCGCCGAATAGGGTTCAACCGAGGCCAGCACCGCATCGATCTCAACCAGCAATTGACGCAGCTCGTCCTCGCTGAATGGTCCAACGTGCGGCGGAAAAACCAATTCGCAACCGGCTTGGCGCAACTGGTCCAAGCCGTGCTGGCCCACGACCTTCATGGGCCGGGCGGTAATGAGCACCTTCCACGACATGCGGCGGAGTCTAGCGGCTTGGCGGAGCGACGCAAGTGTGAGGACGGACATTGAGGATCACACGGCGCACCAGCGCGACAGCGCCACCACCCCATCCCCAGTAACAGGCGGGGCGAGACTCCGTCGAGCCCTGACATCTCCGAAGCGCATGCGCCAAGCAGAGCGTGAACAATGAGAAAGCCAGGACGTTCGCAAGCCCGAAGTCTTCCCTCCGTAACAGTATTTGTGGTCGTCAGTGATCCGGAAAAGTCAGGGATCGAAGGAGTCTTGCCCTACCATGAGAATCGGCCAGCCCGCTCGGAGAGACACACCTTCCCTTGAGTCGGTTATTCGTTCACCGCTTCTTCGCGCGGCGGAAACTCGAAGCCAACCTTACCCTTTTCGTCCATCACCAGGAAGGCCGGGAAGGGTCGGCCAGTGCGCGAGACGAAGTCGGTCAGCAAATCCGTCCGGCCCTTGGTCAACAGCTTCTGCAGTTGCTCCCGGTCGATGGCTTGGTGGAGAATCGTTTTGCCGACCTTGAATTTGCACGGCCGGGTTTCGGCTTGGGACTTCTCGCAAACGTAATTCTCCGGGCCCTCGAACACTTGTCCACCGCACTTGGGACATTTGCCGAAGGATTCCTGATCGGTGAAGTCGAGCTTGGGCGTCGGCTCCTGGGGAGCGCCGGACTTGGCGGGAGCGGCTTTGCGTTTCGCTTCGCGCGGCGCGAATTCAAAGCCCACTTTGCCGTCCTTACCCAAAACGAGGAATGCCTTGAAGGTGCGCCCATTGCGTTTGGAAACGAATTTCTCGAGCAAATCCGTTTTACCTTCGTGCAGCAGCTTGGTCATCTGGGCCCGCTCGACCGGTTGCTGAAGAATGAGCTTGCTCGAACTGAAATCACACTTGCGCCCGCTGCCCACCGCTTTTTCGCAGACGTAACTCTTGCCGTTATCGTACACCGGCGAGCCGCACTTGGGACATTTGCCCAACGGCTCCTGGCCGCTGAAATCCACTTCGGCGCTTTCCTTGTCGCCCTGCTCGTTGTTGCCAAAATCGAACTCGGGTTTGAACTCTGGCGAGAGCTTGAGTTCCGCGGAAAAGAGCCGTCCCATTTTGCTGCGGAATCCCTCCAGCGGCCCCACACGCTTGTCTTTCAGCAACGCCTCGACGTCTTCGACTTCAAACTGGCGTCCGGCCAGGACGCGCCATAGCGCGAAGTCGCATTCGGGATTCTGGCACTGGAACTTCTTGTAGTTTTCCTTCACCACGCCGCCGCATTTCGGGCAGGGCGTTTTGAGCGTGGCAAAATCACCGGGCACCGTGTCGCTTTCGTGACTCCGCGCCCGCTCCACAATCTGACGGGTCATCTCGGCGATCTGCGCCATGAACTCCGGGCGCGGGAGTTGACCACGCTCCATCTGGCGCAATTTGAATTCCCAGTCGCCGGTCATTTCCGGCGAGCAAAGTTCGGGGAATGTTCAATCCACGCAACAGTGTGATCAGGGAAAAGGCCTTGGCGGTCGGTTGTAATTCCTTGCCCAGGCGCTGGAGGTATTTCTCGTAGATCAAGCCCTCGATAATCGAGGCGCGGGTCGCTGGCGTGCCCAAGCCCTTGGCGGCCATGGCGTCGCGCAACTCGTCATCTTCCACCAATTTGCCGGCGGTTTCCATGGCGGTCAGCAGCGTGGCTTCAGTGTACCGCGCCGGCGGTTTGGTTTGGTTGGCCAGAACTTCCACCGCGGTGGTGTCCACGGTTTCATTGGGCTTCACCGGCACCAGGCTGGGGGCGCCGCTTTCGTCCGCCGTACGGCCATAAACCGCCAACCAGCCGGGTTTGACCATGACTTTGCCCTCGGTCTTGAATGGTTCGCCTTCAACGCGGGTGATGCGGGTGGTGACCAGGAACTCCGCCGCCGGAAAAAACACGGCCAGAAACCGTTTCGCCACCAGATCATAAAGCTTGGCTCCGCCTCGCTGAGCGCCCGTGGGGTGGCGAGCGTGGGAATAATGGCAAAGTGATCGGAAACTTTGGCGTTGTTGAAAATCCGTTTGTTCGGTTTGACCCAGTTCTGGTTCAGGATGGCTTCGGCAGTGGACCCGGTAACTGGTCGCCTTCAACGTCTCCAAGGTTTGCTGGACCGTGGCCAGGTAGTCCTCCGGCAACGCCCGCGAATCGGTGCGCGGGTAGGTGAGGACTTTGTGCTTTTCGTAAAGCGCCTGGGCAATGCTCAGCGTATTTTTGGCCGAGAACCCAAAGCGTCCGTTGGCTTCGCGCTGCAGACTGGTCAAGTCGTAGAGCAACGGCGGCGCCTGGGTGGTGGGCTTGCTTTCTTCGGTGACGATGCCCGGTTTGCCCAGGCACTTGTCGCGAATGGCTTCGGCCCGCGCCACTTCCCAGACCCGCTCGGCTTTGAGCTCGGTCGATCGCCATTCCGGGATTTGTCTTTGGTGAAATTTTCGTCAAACCAACGGCCTTTGTATTCTCCGGCCTGCGCGGCAAAGGTGCCTTCGATTTCCCAGTAATCCTTGGGCACGAACTTCTTGATCTTCTCCTCGCGCTCGACCAGCAGCGTCAAGGTCGGCGTTTGCACGCGGCCCACGGTGGTCAAATGAAAGCCGCCGGACTTGGAATTGAACGCCGTCATCGCCCGCGTGCCATTGATGCCCACCAGCCAGTCGGACTCGGAGCGGCAGACCGCGGCATCCGCCAGCGGGCGCAACGCGGCGTCATCGCGCAGTTGTTGAAAACCTTCGCGGATGGCCGCCGGCGTCATGGATTGCAGCCACAGCCGGTGGATGGCTTTGGGCGTTTTGGTGTGCTTGGACGATGTAACGGAAGATCAATTCGCCTTCGCGCCCGGCGTCGCAGGCATTGATCAGATTGTCCACGTCCTTGCGCTTGATGAGTTTGGTCAGCGTCTTGAGCCGGTTGGCGGAACGTTCGATGGGCTTGAGATCAAAATGCGGCGGAATGACCGGCAGATGGGCAAAGGTCCATTTGCCGCGCTTGGCCTCAACGCCCTCCGGCGCGCACAATTCGAGCAAATGGCCGACTGCCGACGAAAGCACAAACTGGTCGCTCTCGAAGTAGTCGTCCTGCTTTTTGAAACCGCCCAGCGCCTTGGCGATGTCGCTGGCGACGGACGGTTTCTCCGCGATGATCAATCCCTTACCCATAAACAATCTCCGACTTTTACATTGGTCCTTGTCCTTTAAGCAACGTCACTTTTGCTGTCGGCGGCAAAAAAATGGCCCAAACTGGCGATCAAGTCAAAACGGGAAACGAGCAAATGGGGGGCCAACCAGTTGACGAGGAAGGGATTATCACCGCCAAAATGTTTTGGCTGCCGAGGGCCGATCAGGCCAGAGATTATAGCATTCGCAGATTATGCGAATTCCTCAAAGGCATCGAAATCAGCCCCCTTGGCGCCATTGGTAGTGTAACGAGGCGTGCTCATTGCCAGTGCCGTGAACCAGTGCGGCAAAGATGGCAACTGTGCCAGCATGTTTGTACTGCTGGCTGGTTCACAGGTAATGAGGGTCTGGCCAATAGAAGCCTTGACCAGCGAGCTGGAGTGGCCCTCTGGCATCACGAAACCCCGCCCGCGGATAGTCACCGCTTGCACGGGGACACCGGACATTTGCTATCCACCGATGATGCGCGTCCCAGAGCCTAAGGGAAATCCGGCTTAATGCTCAGTTCGAGGCGCCCTTCCTGGCCATGGCAACTTCCCACGACCACTTGGCATGTCGTACCAGCCGACACTGGAATGCTGAACTGACTGTATCCATAACCGCTGGCTCGCTCTACCCGGACCAAAGTGTCAAGTGTGTCTCCCCAATACACTTCGAGATAGCCATTGAAGTACCGTTGTCGTCGCGGCAAAGGTGTACCAACCGTCGCTCGGCGCCGTCCAGGTCCACCAGACCGAAGCGCCACCGGAACTGCACCCGTGATCCGGCTCGTTGGGTTCAGTGCTGGCAGAGAAGTTGTGTCCCTGCGCGATGACTTCGCTACCTTCCAAAGTAATCCGGTTGGCAAAGCGATCATTCGCCGCTGGCGGCGGCACGACTTCAAAATCGATGAACCCCGTGACCGCAGCAACTCCCTCCGTAGTCACCGCAAAGACATAAATCGAGTGCCAACCTTCTCCCGGCACATACGTGACCGAGTAAGGCTCCGAAGCTGAAGCGCCCAACTGTGAATAGCCGTTATCATAGAAGTCAAGGAAGTCCACCGCGACGAGCGAATGCTCCGGATCGTCCACCGTCACTGCGATCGTAACCGGTGTGCCGATGACGAATTGTTCCTCGTTAGTTGGGCTGGTGAGACTCACTTGCGGTATCGCTGTTCTCTTCATGATCAGCCGTAACTGCAAGGGGCCGGAACTCCAACCGTCGATCGCAATACTGTATTCCACCCCGGCAATTGCGTCGAAGGTTGCCAACGAACCGGTTATGAAATAACCAGACAGATTGCTGGCCACTAAACTAAGCGCGGGAAGGCTGTTGCCGGTGTAAATGCCCAGCGCATAGTCCCAACCAAACTCACCGTTGACTGAGATGCTGACCGGGCCGCTCGCCGGCGCCGTCCACTTCCACCAGACCGACTCTAAGGGTCCCCAATTGCCGAAGCCCGGTTCTCCGCTTTCTGCTGTTGCCATTGAGTTGTCTCCTGCTACGACCAAGTTGGTGCCGGTAATCATGATGCGGTCGGCAAAGTTGTCGTTTTGCGGTCGGACAATCACCGAGCGATAGTCGTTGGCCCAATACCCCAAGGCATCTTCCGTCTCCGCTTCAAGCCAGTAGTAGCCGGGGGGCACGTTGCTCCAAACGAAGGAGAAGGGGCTGGTGGTGACCAAGCCAATCGAGTCGCCATTGGCGCTGAGTTCAACTTGTTCCACCGGACTGGACACTCCCGCAAACGTTCCGGTGATGGTGATGTCGGCCGGAGCCCGATATTCCGTTCCTTCTGCCGGAGAAGTCAGGGAGACGGAGGGCCTGGAGAACATCTGAAATTGAAAGGCGCCGACATTCCCGCAAGCATCCCCAATCTTGAGCTGGTAGGTTTCTCCTTGGACCGCGTCGAATTGGGCGTACCCACAACCGCCGTAACCCGCCGAAGTGAGGCTGCCCAAGGCATTTCCGCGATACACGGCAATACTCGGTTGAACATATCCTGGATAAGCAAAACCGCTTTCCCAAGTGGAAATCGTGACTTGTCCGCTGTAGGGCGCCATCCATGACCACCAAACCGATTTGCTAACACCTAACGGTTCGCCCTGTTCCGTCGTCGCCCCGCACAAAGTGCCTGAAGCCGATGGCGCACCGCCGGTTAACAGAATGGGGTTCGCAAAATCGTCATTCGGCGGTTGGAGGCTCGCGGACGATGGCGTCAGGAAAAGGTCCAATTGTTGCCGATAATTGCCGTAGAGATACGCGGTAACAACCGCCGTCTCATAATCCACCGCGGACACTGTGAGTTCGATTGGAATCCAACCAGGTTGCACCCGCGTTTGAACAAAGTAATTGCCTGAGGAATCGCTGGTCGCTGTTTGGCCGTCCAAAGAACAAACAACACTGGCGCCGGTTATCGGCTGGCCGGTGCAAAGATCAAGAACCCGTCCGGCAAGACTCGGAAATTCGGTCAAATCCACCAGGCGGCAAAACTGGATCGCATCCGGTGAAGTCAGGCTATTGGTAAACATGTAGGTGTCGGCTTCGGCAATAAACCGAGATGCTTCCGTCCACTGCGCGAGATCACTGGAAAACTCCACCGCATACACGCGGCCGGTGACGGTGTGGAACGTCAGCACGACCTCGTTTTGGGCCGGCATACGCTCGATCATCAGGTGCGCGCCGACATCCAGAAAGCGGCTCATGAACGCTTCCACCGTGCTGCGTGCCAGCCCGCCCATGATCCCCCCAAACGTCGGGTCTGGCAGCGAGCCTGCCGTAATACGGTCGCGGGTAAACTTGGGCAACATCGAACGTGGCGGCATCTGCCCCGCGAAGTGCTGCCGCAAATACACCGTGTAATTCGTATCCGTCACAAGCACCACTGGTTCGGTCAGCGAATCCATGAGGTTTTGGGCAAGTTCGCGGAAGTGCTCTTCCGTGTCGGCCATGTCAAAGTCGTATGTGAACAGCCGCACTGTGTTGACGGGGCGGGCGCGGATAAACTCCGAGGCGGCAGAATACAAGTCGATACTGTCCACGAACGCACTTCGAGCGGCCAGCAGGTCGTTGGTGGTGGCGAAGGTGAAGAAATTCGTGTGCGCCTCCAGGAAATTCTCCATCGTCACGTCATCCAGCGTAGCCAGATCGCGAAAGTCAGTGAGTTGCGTGTCCAGATTCCACGAGTTCACCGTGTAGATGAGGTATTCGCCGAATCGCAACAGGGCCCGCAACAACAGCAGATCCCCGTAGTCGATCGTCACGCCAACGGTCGTGGTTTCCGCGGCGGTTACCAGCAGCGTGTAGTTGGTATCCGTAATCCGCGCCAGGTTGCTTTCGGACAGTTGCAGCGCTACTAGGACGTCGGTGCGCAGGAACCCAGTCAAATCGGACGCGGGGAAGTTGGTGGGCACCACCACGTTCATGTTCGTATCTTGCGCCGGTTCGCTCTGCCAGGAATATGCGTAACGTCCGGATTCGGAAAAGCCCAAGCGATCCAGCAACACCGTGCCGGCCGGACCGTTCGGGAGCGTCAACAGGCGCGTCACCGCCGCAAACACATTGGCATCCGCGTGGCCGGGCGTGACCGCGAGAGCAGCCTGAAACTTTTGATCCGCCCGCTCGGCGTCCCGCGCCGCCAGGAAACCGCGTCCCTGGGTGACCAGCGTGTCGGCGTTTGACTCTGGCCGAGGACCAGCGATGCCGAAAGGACTACCAGCACACCGATGATTGAATAATTTTTCATGAGTCTCCTTTTGAGTTGAGGGTTATGGATTTAAAAAATTGGGAACAGTTGAACCATCGGGAAGTATCATTTTCGTGCGACCAGACACCAGGTCGCAATTCAGTTTGCCGCTACCGATACTTTGCCACTGACCTGAGGCATCGAGGATAGTGCAACCTGATAACCTGAGCGAACCGTCGCTGTCAATGTGGGCTTCCTTCGCTTTGAGCCGCGGTTCAGTTTCTCCGGAGAAGCGGATCGAGAACCTTTTCATTTCCAGCGCGTCGGTTGACCGCATCCCCGGCAAACCTGCCCGCAGCCGGCTCAGCAATCCATCCATTCCCGGTGCTTCCAACAGCTCAATCTCGACATCTTCCGCCACGACCGCCGGCAACACGCCGATTCGAAAAAAGGCACGACGTTGAAATCCGTTATGGATCGCACCAACGCGCACAATGGCCGACGGTTTGCCGCCACCATTCGAGAACACGGGAATCACGGCGCCACAAACGTGCTGCTGCTCCGCCTCAAGCCAGGGCAGACACGATATCACCCCCAGCAGTATGACAGACCTGAGCAGCGCATGAAGACAATCGTGCCACCTGGGCGATATCGCCGGGTGCGATCTGACCAATCGGGTTCCGCAGTGAGGCTGCATGGAACACGCAAGTCCCTTTGGTTTGCGAAACATCGCTGTTTTCCAAGATTCGCGGCTTTCACTTTGTCGGCGTTTCGTACGATCCCCGAAAGCTTTTTCTTTCTGCGCAAATTTCTGCCGCCAAAGAACACAAAGATCACAAAGAAAGAAAGTTGTGTCTTTGCGTCTCTTGCGTTCTTTTGTGGCTATCATCTTTGGTTGCGGCGCCAGCCGCCCTGCGCTTATGTGTGGGTAGCTTCTATTGACCTTTCAAACGGACCATGGATTGTTTGTTAGTCTTTCCGCACCCGGAAAAAGATAGGGCGATTCGTGGCGTCCATCGGTTCGATAGCTTGAATGAGGTCCGTGGTCGCATGGGTTACGTGGCCGACGGAGGACCACGAGTTCGAATCAGACAAGTCGGTGGTGGACTCCAGGGTCCAATTCCAATTGGTCAGGCCATAGAAGAGCAATAACGGCTGCCCATTGGTCCAGCTAGCGGCTTCCAGGAGGGGAAGGCTTCCAATCACAGCCACGCGTCCCGGTTGCCCTGTACGCGTTGGCCACGGCGTTACCGTCCGGCTTGGTTCCTTCGATGTCCGTGATGTGCAGCCATACGAACTTCGAAGATTGGTCGGGCAATGCCTCAAACCCGAGTTCGGCTAAATTGGTGGGCCCGTGCAGCACCCGATCCACCGGCAATGTCCAATTCACCGTTGCCTCCTTTTCGTTGGTCAGGTCAACAACGGATGGCTGACATACTGTGTGTCCACGTCCATGGTGAAGTTCGTAAAGCGCTCGGGTTGATATTCCACCACAAACGCCAGGTTCGTTAATTCGACCGTGGACAACAATTGGACAGATACAGAGTTGGAACCGCCGGCATGAACCGCGGTGTTCCCCAGGCTGGCCTCCACGCATTCCAGGACCATGACCGTGAGGTTCGTTTCTCCGCTGGCGTTGGCGCTGTCGGTGACGCGGAGGATCACTTGAGTAGTAGTGCTGCCCTGGTCGCAGCGAGGCGTCCAGCGAGACTCGCCGGTCTTGGGATCGATGCTGGCTCGATCCGGTGCTTGCACCAGGCTGAAGGTCAGGTTTGTTGCGGGCTCGTCGAGGTCAGCGGCAGTGCAAGTCACCACCAGCGTCTCGTTCACCTTGATCGCGCAATTGTTGGTGGACAATTGCTCGAACCACGGCGGGCTGTTGGCTGGCGTTGTGGTGCATGCGGTCACTATGGAGTTCGTGGGCTGCACCTGCCCGGTGCCGTCCTGCGCCTGGCTGTAAAAGCAGTAGGCTGCGTTGGTCTGGCCGAGAAAGCGCTCCGAGGTCTGCGGCGTGTTGGCCAGCCATAGCGCCCATGGGTCGCTGTTTGTCCGCACATAAACGTCGTAACCGGTGATTCTTGCCCCCAGGTCATCGCCGGCCCAAGAAACATTGAACATTGCGCCTGGCGCTTCGGACGGTAAAGCAACCACGGCACTGCTCGGCGGGTCAGCGTCGATCGTCACCAGCGCCTGTTTGTTCGTGTCAATGCCTTAGATGGGTCGTGTGGGTCCACCCAATCCGTGGCGATGGCGGGCGGTCGAAAGTAATCCAGGCCACGTTACGGATTTCGGTGCCGGTTACGAGGCCGTCCGTGGCCCGGATAACGTAGCTGAGGTGGCCGTAACCGCGGCCGGTGCCGTTTTCGGGTGGCAACATGCCAATGTCCACCGGCGGAGGTAGTCCGTTGGTGGGATTGAGGGATTGGAACCGGGCATAGACCTCGCCCGTGTCCAGGTGAATGCCCGCCTCAATCTGCACCTCAAAGTGATAGCCGTTCTGGTAACTTGGCGGTTTCGAAATGCTGCATGTGCGGCGGGACGGCGATGAACTGATCGCCAAACGCAATCTCCGTCAGCTCAAACGTGGTCCAATCCAGCCGGTTCGTCAGCCGGTCACTCAAGACCACCTGTTGGGCCGGGGCCGTGGCGTTGGTTTCGTTCTCAAAGTGAATCGTGTAGGGCAATAGGCTGTCGGTCCGGACGAAGTTGTTGGAGCCGTAGCCGGCGGGCCCAATCAGTTCGTTTGGATCCCTGCTCCTGGTTAGCCATTGTATGAACCTCTTGTGCCAACTTTCGGGAGTCAACGGAGGATCAATTAGCGTCGAAGTAAAGTCAAACCAGTCTTGGCATGGCCTAGCCACGCCGTAGCATGGAGCATCCGGAAGCAATTCTCGACATGCCCCTTGGTTTATGGTCGCCGGCTCAAAGCACCGCTTGTTGCTGAGTGCATTGCACGTTCCGCTCAAACACTTCTCGCACGCCGCGCTGGTGCATTGTGTTGCTGCCGCCTGCAATCCGGAAGGATCGATTTTTTCGGCCGGTGTAGTGGCGTAACGGTGCAGATTTACATCACCAGTGAATAAGCCCAGAGGATCGGCAGAAAGAAAGCGCCCCGACTGACTGTCGTAAGTTCGCGCTCGCATATAATTAATCCTGAAATCATCCGTCATAACCGAAGATTCGCCCACAAACTGGAAAACGTCGTCAATAGTTTGCGATTCAACAATTTGCTCACCAAACGGCAGATTAGCGGTCCAGATTTTAGAACAGAAAACGATTCGCCCAGCAATTAGATCGCGCTGCCCAGTGCGTCAAAGGCGTAGTAGTTCCCGGTCAGATGCTGCTCGGC
>CAWBHS010000102.1:0-105834 GCA_963788655.1 uncultured Verrucomicrobiae bacterium
GCATCCGGGGTGGCATCGGCAACGGATCTCCCAAGAACTGGCGGAGCAGTGGCAGTGGCGCAACGCGAGGGGACAACTCAAGGACATGGCCGCCCGGACCCTGCTGCTCAAGCTGCAGGCGCGCGGTTTGGTGAACTTGCCGCCCCGCCGCCGACCACCGGTCCCGCGCCGGCGCGCCCAACGCCCCGCCCCATCGTCGGCACCCCCGCAACCGGTCCAGGTCAGCTTGACCGATTTGGCCCCGCTGAGCGTGGAGGAAGTCAGCCGAGAGCCTGCCGGACGCCGACTCCTGGACCGGGCTCTTCGAGAGTTTCATTATCTGGGCCACGGGGGCACCGTGGGCGAAAATCTGCAATACTGCCTCAAAGACCGAGCCGATCGGCCGCTGGCCTGGGCGGTGTTCGGCGCGCCGGCTTGGAAGTGCCAGGACCGGGACCGGTTCATCGGCTGGAGGGTCGAACAAAGCGAACGCCATCTGGCGCTCATCGCCAATAACACGCGCCTGCTCATCGTGCCCTGGCTCCAGGCGCCGGGATTGGGCAGTTGGTTCTTAAGTCGGATCAGCCGACGAATCCAAGCCGATTGGCAGCGCAAGTATGGACATTCGGTGGCACTCCTGGAGACCTTCGTCCAAGCGAGCCGTTTCCGCGGCACGGTCTACCAAGCCGCCAATTGGCGCCGGGTGGGTTGGACCAAGGGGCGCACCCGCCAAGACCGCGAACGCACGATCCAGGCGCCGGTTAAAGCGGTTTACGTGTATCCGCTGCAAGCCCATTTCCGGGAGGTCCTCTGCGCATGAAAGAGCAGGAGGCCCTGCGTCGTCAACGGCAGCGGACCGAGCAGGCCCTGGCCGCCGCGCAGCAGGCCCTGCAGCAACGCGACGAGCAGTTGCGGCAGACCCGCCAGGAACTGGAGGCGCACCAGCGGAAGCTGGCGGAGGCCCAGGCGATCATCGCCGATCTGAAGCAACAGCTCTTTGGTTCGAAAGCCGAGAAACTCAAACGCCGAGCAGGAAGCGCAACTGCACAAGCTGGCCAACGACCTCCAAGCGCAGGCCCAGGGTCCGGAGCCGCTGAGCCAGGAGGTGGTGGAGGCGGAGCAGAAGCAGGAGCGGGACGAACAGCGGCAGCGCAAAAAGAACCGCCGGAAGCGCCGCCATCTGCCGCCGGTCCAACTGGAAAAGCGAACCGAGGTTTTGGAGCCCCAGGACAAGTTCTGCCCCACCACCGGCCAACCCCGACCGCGCATCGGCCAGGAGGTCACCACCGAATATGAATTCGAGCCGGCCAAGTTGATCATCAAAGAAACCGTCCGGCCCAAATACGGCGAGTGCGGGAAGGACTGCTGCTCGGGCGTGACCGTGGCGCCCCTGCCGCCGCGCTTGCTGCCGCAAAGCAAGCTCGGGCTGGGCCTGGCGGTGTTTCTGTTGCTCAGTCGCTTTGACGACCACATCGCCTACTACACGTTGGAACGGAATTTTCGGGAGCGATTGGGCGTGGTGATCTCGCGCCAGCAAATGGTGCAGTGGGTCGAAAAGATCGCGCATTTGCTCCTGGCGATTTACTGGGCGATCTGGGAGGAACTCAAGTCGGGGAACTACCTGCAAGTCGACGAGACGCCCGTCAAAGTGCTCGATCCGGAAGTGCGCGGCAAAGCGGCCACCGGCTATCTTTGGTTTTACTCAGCGCCGCAGGGGGACGTGCGCTTGGAGTTCTGCGGCGGCCGGGGGCGGGATGGACCCGCCGCCCGGCTCGAGGGATTTGAGGGCACCATCCAAAGCGACGGCTACACCGTCTACGAGTCGCTGCGGCGAGGGAGTGGCGGGCGCCTGAAACGCATCGGTTGCCTGGGACATGCGCGGCGCCGTTTCTACAAAGCGCTCCAGGAATCACTCCAAGACGGGCTCTGGTTTATCCTGAAGATTCGGGAGCTCTATCGCATTGAAGACTCCCTGCGAGAGGCCTCGTTTGAGGAACGGCGCCGCGTCCGCTTGGCTCGCACGCCGGCCATCTGGCGAGAGATGAAGCACCGCGCCGAACAGTTGCGCAAAGATCCACGGGTATTGCCGGCCAGCACGCTGGGCAAGGCGGCCCGTTACTTCCTCAAGGAGTATACCGCGATGGTCGGATATCTGCGCGACGGGCGGTTCGAAATGGATAACAATCTCGTCGAAAACGACGTGAGGCCTTCGGCGCTCGGCCGCCGCCGGTGGCTATTCATTGGGCATCCGGACGCCGGTTGGCGCAGTGCGGTCATTTACACCATCATCCAGAGCTGCCGGCGGCGAGACATCAATCCCCAGGAGTACCTGACCGACGGGCTGCGGCGCCTGCCCTCAATGAATGCGGCCGAGGTGAAGGAGTTAACGCCCAGCCGTTGGAAGCCCGTCCAGCCGGCAGCCACCCCATAGCTTGGTGCTCGGCAGTTCATAGCCCCCGCTGCGCGATCCGTTCGCACCGGCCGGGCTGCCCCTTGGCCACCGTGCGCCGCCACCGCCTAGTGCCAATGCCCTTAAGAAATTCGCATAGCATCCAGATGGTGTATAAGTGTATAAAGTGTTTAATATCAACACTTTATGATTGTACTTTTGAAATGGATACCCCATTAAGCTGGGGATGCGAAACAAAGCAACGCTCTCGAACTCGGTTTTTCGACGCCTCTATAGTCGTCTGGTGCCCTCGACACTTATCCGCCGCATCTTCCGTCACTGTGGGCCCGCTTGTCGCCGCCCACCAACAATTACCGCAGTCGAACTGATCATGGGCTTGGTCTGGCATGTCTTGCAAGGCACGGGCACTTTCGCCGAGAATATCGGCGTGCTGACCCGCAAGACGATTAGCGATGGGGCCCTCTCGCAGCGGCGTACCGCGCTGCCCTGGCAAATCTTTGAGTCGATCCTGGAGGCCGCCTTGAGTCCCAAAGCCAAGCCCAAAGAACATCCCGAGGCGTTCTATCAGGGGTTGCGTTTGTGTGGGACCGACGGCAGCAGCTTTTCGGTGGCCAATACCCCGCAAGTCAAGAAGACCATGACCAAGGCGGTCAGTCGGCGTCGGAAGGCCGCGTTTGCCAAGGTCGGCGTGGTTACGTTGGTCGAACTGGGCTTGCACAATCCCATTGGGGCCGCCATCGGACCGGCGGGGGAGTCGGAGATGGCGCTGGCCCATTACCTGATCCATGAGTTGCCGGAGATGAGTTTGTGGCTCAGTGATCGCTACTACGGCGTGCCTAGTCTGGTGCTGAAGATTGCCGAACGGTATCCGGAGGGCGGCCGGGAGTTCCTGCTGCGGGTGCGGCGCAACCTCAAGGTGCGAGTGGTGGAGGCGTATAAAGACGGGAGCGCGCTGGTCGAAATCAAGCAAGGTAAGAAGACATGCTTGGTGCGCGAGATTGTGGGGCGGGTCCGACGCGGGCGAGGCAAGTGGAGCACCGTGCGGCTGTGGACCAGCTTGCTGGACTGGAAGAGACACCCCGCTGAGGAGTTGCTGGCGTTGTATGCTCGGCGCTGGGAGCAAGAGATCTTCTACAAGGAACTGAAGGGCGACATGCGATCGAGTCTTCTCCTGCAAAGTCACACCCAGATAACAGCGGCGCAGGAGATCGCGGCCTTGAATCTGGCTTACGCGGTTCTGGTGGACGAGCGGATCAAGGCGGCCAAGGTTGGCGAGGTCGCGGTGTTGCGGATCAGCTTCTCGAAGACCCTGCACTTGGTACGCGGGTTGTGGCATTTCCTGGAGGTCTCTGAAGGAATCCTTACGGCAGACCAGGTGAGGAAGGTAGTCCGGCGAACGCTTCGATTGATCGCGCAACGGGCGATCCCTAAACGTCGGCAGCGGTCGTGTCCCCGTGAACTCCGTCAGCCCGTGAGTAGTTGGCCCAGGCTGTTGAGAAACACCTATCAAAGGGGAGCCGCGCAGTATGAAATTACTCCCGCAACTGCATGAATTTCTTACAGGCATTGCGCCTAGTGCCCCCCACGCACCTCCGTTAACGCTTACGTTTCTTCCGGCGAGACGCCGGAAGCACGCTGCCCAACGTGCTGCCGAAAACCCGCCGGCAGTTTTTTTGAAGCAGCGATCCGAGTGTCACGGTTCCATTGTACGAACCGGCACCAGTCGCACCGGTCCCAGCAGGCCGGAATCCGTCAACGGCCATTTGGCGGCGTTGAACTTCTTGTAGTCAATGTTCACAAAGTTGATGTCGTGAAAGTTCTGCCACGGAACCTTGCGCCGGTCGAGGTCGCGGATGCGGTTGGCCGAGACGTTGGTAACGTCCACTTCCAACACGTTGTCTTTTGCTTTCAATGCCGCCACCGGCACTCGGAAAGGCCGCACGAACAGCGTCCCCAAATCACGCCCATTCAGCCGCACGCGCGCACTCTGGCAAACCAGCCCCAAATCAAGCCACCATCCGCTGTCGGTCGAGGGCGGGCGATCAAATGTTATCGTGTAACGCGCGGTGCCGGCAAAGCGTTGTGCTTCATCGCCGCCCAATTCCGTCCAGGAAGCCAATCGCGGCGTCCGCAATTCCAGCGGCATCACGGGACCCCCTTGAACAAATCGAATTTTCCATTCGCCGGGCACTTCCACTGGCTCCCCCGCCGTCTGATAATAAGGCCAGGAATCGCCTGCCACGGTGGTCTGCTCCAACGCATGAAGAATGATCGACTCGCCCGGCGCCAGTTGAAGATAAACCTGACTGCCGCCCGCCAGCGACGGACGTAACGCCCCAAGACCAGCCCGGCCACTCGCCGGGTCCATCACTACGATTGAACCGGCTTGAGCAGTCAAAGGAATCCAGCCGTTGATGGTGGCCTCGCCACGGTTGGCAACGAAATACCAGCGACCATCTGCCGCGCGACGACGAATCACCCGCAGCCCCGGATGATCCACCAACGTCTCACGTGGCACTCGCGCGAACGCCAGCGCCGCCGCCAAATCTCCCACAATCACGCGGCCCACCCCCACCTTGGCGATCTTCAAGGCAGAGCCGTCCGCCACCGCAAACTGCAGCGTTGCCAGTGTCTGCTGGAACTTTTCGCGGCGAGTTTCCAGATTACCCAATCCGGGCACGTCGGCGGGCAATTGCTTTTCAAGAATCACCGTGGCGCCGTCCTCGGCCAGGTCCAACAAACGCTGCATTGTTTTCAGTGGAATCAACCGGCACTCCGGAACCGCAATCACGCGGTAATGGCCGCCCGGCATTTCGATGCCCCCCTCCCCTGCCCTGCCCAACGCCAGTTGCCGGTCAGACACATAGTCGAAGGCGTAGCCTTCATCCCAAAGCCGTTTGGCGGCGCGGCCGATTGGCTGGCCTTCCAGCCAGTCCCGCGCATGCACGGTCAGGGGCTGGACCAACCCTTTGGGTTGCTGCCAGAAATCATAGATCGGCCAATACAGCAACACATCGTCGTCCGGTTGGCCGGCTTGGAGCACGGACTGACAACGCGCGATGTAAGCCGCCAAGGCCGGAACATCGTGCCATATAGAATTGCGCGGATTCATCTCTGTGGACGCGTAAAAGAGCCATCCCGGCCAAGCTGCCTCATCCGGTGAATAGCAAGTGCCATGAAAGGCGACGTGGTTCACGCCGGACAAGAACAAGTCATCCAGCAAGTATTTCACGTCGGCCAAGGTTTCGGTGAAATGCTCCTGCAACCACGTGCCCGTTTCCGCCGCCACCAATTGCCGCCCCACCGTATGCGCGGCGGATGAAGCGAACTTGGACACCAACACGCTGCGATCCAGATGGAACATTTCCGTCTCGGGAATGTCGGCCAATGCGTAGAGGTCGAGCAGGTTGCCCGGCGAACCGTGCGCCTCGTTGCGCGTCAACATTCCCCGCGCGTGCGCCCAATTCACCCACAACGGCAGGGTCGCTTCCGCCATGACGTCGGAAACCGTCTCGCGGTAATCGCACTTCACGCGGGCGACGTGCTCGTTCGCCTCCTGGCTGAACAACGCCGGCAATTCGGCTTGCAGCCGGTAGCCGCGCCGCTGTTTGAATTGCGCAAAGAAATCGGGCGCCCAGTCAGAGAGATACTCGTACGAATCATGGTAAACGGCGCGCGGCTTGGGGCCATCGTAGTGCGCGAACGCCTGGGTGAACCACTCCAAGTAATGGCGCATTGCCTGAGGATAGATCAGGTTCAGCATGGGGCCTTCGCCACCGGGCGCCGCGCGCTTGACCTTTCGACCCGACGGCTTTTGCGAAACCGCATACACCCGCCAACCCTCGCCTTCGGCGGTCCAATCAACCGTGCCATCAGCCGCGATGTCGCCGGTCAATTCAACCGAATGGCCGTCGGGTGCAAAGGCCATTAATGCTTGGGTGGTCCGAGGATCAAATTTTTCCTTTAGTCGAGTACCAACGGGAACATCGAAGGTCTTGACGACCACGCGGGCGTTGGCGTCCTCGTCGGTTACTGTCGGACCGCCGAAGCACCAACCGGTGCCCAGCGTCATATCCACAGCCATCCCCAGCCGCTGCGCTTCCGCAACGGTGTACCGGAGCATCGCCATCCATTGCGGACTGAGATACGGGATGTATTTGTCCTCCCAACCTTTCGCCCCATAGATCGGGATGATATGGACCCCGCCCCATCCAGCCTTCGCGTAGCGTTCGAGTTCCCGCGTGAGGTTGTTGGTGTCCACGGCGCTGCCCATCCACCACCAATAGGACCAAGGTTTACAATCGCGTGCGAGGGTCGGCCAAGCGAGAGATGACGCGGCTGATGAATCCGCAGCATTTGCGGTCAGTCCGGCGGTCAAGGAGACACTGAGCAGCAGAATTGAGATTAATCGACGTTTCATGATCATGTCTTTGCGGCCTTCCACCGCGCGGAGACTCTTTCCCAACACGAAGCAGATTGCCTCTCGTATTCTCAAAACCGCCGGCTGGGAAAGCAATACTTTCCCGGCCAACAAAAAAGGCGCCGTTCCTGGCGCCTGGTTAAAAAATTCGGGCGGAGTAACCCGCTACTTCATGCCAGCCAATCGCGCAGCCAGACGGGATTTCTTGCGACTCGCCTTGGCCTTGTGCAACGCGCCACCCTTGGCGGCCTTGTCATAGACCGAACTGACCTGGCGGTAGGCCGTGCTGGCTTCTTCTTTCTTGCCCTGCGCCACGGCGTCTAAAAATTGTTTCTCGGCGGTTTTCACCCGCGACTTGGCGGCCAAGTTTCTTGTTTGTGCCCGAGCGCTACTGCGCATCCGGCGTTCGGCAGACTTTTTATTTGGCATAGTATCGTGTCAATCGTTGCAAAAAAATCAGGGGCAAAACCGTAGCGGAAACGCCCCGCTTGTCAACGGATTGTTGCGAATATCTTAAGCGGATTACGGAATTTGTCGGGATTGATCCGGTTCCATGACCACCGTCGCACCGGCGCCAGTGGAGGACAAAAAGCGCTGATAAATGAAGGAAACAACAATCAACACCACGGCCAAGCCGATGAGTGACCCCACCCGATACATGCCGCCCAAACGCCAGAGGTCGTGCAGGAAGATCTTGATAATAGTCGCCACCAGCAACCCCATTCCGCTGTAGCGTGCGGCGGCGTTGTTGATCAGAAAGCCCACCGCCAGTAACCCGAAAGCAAACAGCCCCCACGCCAACGAATAAGTCATATCCTGTCCCAGGTTGCCGGAGAACCGGAAGGTCAAATGGGTGCCGGTACTGAAGAAGTCCGCAATTTCGATGTTCAAGAGGAGGAACGCGAGCACCGTGCCCATCCCCCACAACCAAGGGGGCACATTTACATTTTCAAGCCGATGACGCGGCGGCGCCAGCAACCGGGCACCGACCATCAGACACCCGGCCACGATGCCGTAAGTGTAGAGGAACCAATTGAAAATCGGTTGCCCCGAGCGCGCATGATAGTCGAGCACCGCCGGGTTCAACGCCAACCGTGCAAACGCCACCGTCAACAGCACCACCCCCACCCATTTAAGACCGGGATGCGGCACCCGGTGCAGCAACCAAAGCAACGCCACTCCCTCGAGCGCCCAGCCAATGGTCAGCCACTCATGATCGAATTGGACCGGAAAGACGAGGGTAATGAAAAACAACGTGGCTCCGCCAAACAGAGCCAGCAGGGTGTTCCGCGTGGTCAGAGCTTGGGGAAGTTTCTTGATCAAATGCACCAAACCCAGCAGGCAGGGAACCGCCAGAAGCGCGGGCAGCACGCCCGGATAATCCGCTGCTGGCCAGGCTTGTTTCGCTGAATGGTGCAACAGATAAAAGTGCGCGGGCAAGGCCAGGGCCGACACCGTCCAAGGAAGCCATCGTGCTTGCAGCTTCTCGCGGAACAGGAATGGGAAAACGAAGAATAAGGCCCCAAAGCCCAGATGCCATGCCAGAGCCAGTCCGATTTGATCGGGATCAAACCGCTGCAAATGCCACACGTATTCCAACAGTAAAACAGAAGCCATTCCAACCGCCGCGAGCGCATCCACCCGATACAATCGCACCACGCCGAGAAACAAAACCACCAGCCCCGCCGCCAGGCCAAACACCGCCGACGGATTGGCCATGGGCAGACGCAAGACAACCAGCGTAAGCAATAGAAACGGCAGCATCGCTCCCATCGCGGCCATTTGGGCGAACATTTGTGGCGGGACATTGGCCATCCCCAAGTCCGGTCCTCTCAGTGACGCTTCACCGTCAGCGGCCTTCCGAGCGACCAGCAGACGCGCGACCCAAATTCCTGCAACGGTGAAAAAGATGGCAAATCCACCAATGACCGCCAACAAGGCCGGAACCTCGGCCAACTCTGGCGGCACTTGGATGATCCACAGCCCGGTCACCAGCATGGTCAAGAGAAAGACCGCCAAGACTGACACCAACGAGGACGTCAGCAACGCCAGGCCGAAAGCCACCAAGTCAATCATCAGCACCACCGGCCAGATGAGCAACGAAGTTGTCTCCAGTTTGAAAAACGGCACCAGGATCAACAGTAACGCCAGTAAGGGGTAACCATGGGCCCACCACAGCGGAGTCGGCGCGGGACGAAGCTTCTGGAGGACCACTGGCGCCAGCGAGTGCAGGAGGGCAAAAAGCAGGAAGCACCCCAGCGCGGGAAGCAAGGTCTGCGGCGTCAGGTAACGGATCGTCCAGATCATCAACAGCAAGAAGACCCCGCCGCCCGCCGCCAATTGCGCCGGCCGCAAGTTGTCCCGCAACCAGGCAATCGCGAGAAATCCCAGGTCCACCAGGAACACAAAACCAAACATCAAGCCCACGCTTTGGGCGATTTCCGTATAAGGACTCACCAACAAATACCCGGCAAACGCCAACGCAATACCTGGCGGGATCAGCGCCGCAACTTCATTCCATTGGTCGGCAGCCGTCGCCCGGTGGGCCAACGCCAAGGCTGCGACAAACAGCAGGGCAAAAAAGAGGAAGATGCCCATCGCAACGTAAATCTTCTCCGCCGTGAAGAATTGACCGGACCAAGCCACCTGCATCGTTACGGTCCCCAGCGCCGCCAGCAACGTCAGATAATTCCAGCGTTTTCGGGTCGCCACGCCCAGCAATCCAACGTCCAGCATCGCCACATAACCGAACAGCAGGAACGGATGATCCTCGCCCCTGGAAAGCAGAACGGGGGTCAGAAAGCCGCCCACCCAACCCAGCACCGCCACCACCTGGGCCTCCAACCGGATCGCCAACACAAACGCCGCGCCCGTTACCATGGTCATCTGAATGAACGCCGTTGCCAGATCAATTTGTTGGTAGTAAGCGTGCGACGCATAAATCGTGGCGTAAAGAATCAGAATCCCACTCGCGCAGAGCGTTTGTACCGTAACGGGATTGCGCTCCCGCGAAACGAAGTGGCCGCCAATCACCAATCCCAGACCAACCGCGTAACCAATGACCACGCGCACCGCCGGGCTGATCAAGTTATTGTCGAAGGCGTGTTTGACGAAGAACGCCATTCCCAGGAACAAAATGAAGCCGCCAATCCAAGCGAAGAGTTTGACGCCCAGAAATTGCTCCCAGTTGATCGGCTTCCGCGCGACCGGGCGCAGCCAGGCGTTGCCACCCGGTGTCGGCGATGGCAAGCCTGGAGTGAAGGCGGGTGCCGGAACGTGTGACTGGGGCGGTGACGCTGGCAACACCGGCGGCGCCGGCACGATGGGCTTCACGCTTGCCGTTGGCTCGGCGGTGGGTTCAGCCGGGGGCGCCGGCGGCGGCGTGGTGCTGGTTGAAAGCGACGGTGCCGGAACGGCCGGAGCTGCGGGCGCAGGTGAGGTTTCGTGTTTTGGCGCCGGCTGCTCGTCCTGGTGCAATAAGTGCCGGGAAATCCGTTCCAGATTCCACAGTCGATGTTCGATGGCCGTAAACTTGTCGCGAAGTTTCTGTATCGAAAATAGCAGCCAGCCCACCAGCAGGGACAAAATGAGAATTAAGAAATAAATCATGGTCGCCACCTCCGGTTTGCAGGAAGCATCCTGCGTGGTTGATCACGTTCCAGCCATGTCGTGTTTTTGTTCACACCCGCGACAGTATTCCATCCCCGCCAGCGGATAGTAATCGAAAAAACTGCGGCCCCTATCGACAGCGGCAATAGCCAAACCGAGTCGTTGCGTTCACCCTCCGCCAGTAACTCCTCCTGAACCTCGCGGCGCGGCGCCTTGTCAGAGCGCCGCACTCTGGCGGGCAAGAATAGCCGCGCTGTCGAGACGCCGCTCCGGTTCAGGGATTCAAGCGCTGCCTCACGGGCGCGGTTCTGTTTGGCTGGCGTCCTCCATACGGGCGTTGGACGGTTCCTTGTCCGGCGGAGATTCCGCTCCGGTCGCTCCGGTTGGCAGGATGCCGGGGGCGGGACTTATCGCCTGGTTCGCAAACCCCAAGCGCTTGAGGATCTCCTGCGTCAACACTTCGTAGGCTGCGGCGCCGGCACTGTATTTGTCGTAATAAATGATGGGCTGACCGTAACTGGGCGCTTCCGCCAGCCGGGTGGTACGGGGTATGACGGTTTCAAAAACCAGAGCGCCGAAATGTTCCCGGACTTCACCCACGACCTGGTTCGACAGACGAGTGCGCCCGTCGAACATCGTCATCAGCACGCCCATGATTTTGAGTTGGGGACTGATCCCGCCGTCCCGCAACTGTTCGAGCAGCCGATGAATCATCGAAATCCCCTCCAAGGCGTAATACTCGCACTGCAAGGGCACCAACAAACCGTCGGCCGCGGCAAACGCGTTAAGCGTCAGGATGCCGAGCGATGGCGGACAATCGATGACCACCACGTCGTAACGCCCGCCTTGGCGCACCGGGTCCAAGCAATGCCGGGCCCGCTGCAAATGATGGTCCATACGGGACAGTTCCAGATCCGCGCCGCACAAATCGACTTCGCTGGGGATCATGTCCAAGCGATCATAAGCGGTACGTTGGATTTTCTCGTCCAAAGTGCCTTCCCCCAGCAGTGGCCGGTAGGCACTGGCGCCGGGCGTCTTTTCCAGGCCCAGCCCGCTGGTGGCGTTGGCCTGCGGGTCCAGATCAAACAGCAACACCCGCTGACCCACCGCCGCCAGGCACGCCGCAACGTTGACCGCCGTGGTGGTTTTTCCCACGCCGCCTTTTTGATTGGCAATACTGATGACCGGAATCGGCACGCCGAGGATTAAATGGAAGCCGACCCAGGACTGCAAGGAAGTTCCCGCGTGACGGCGGGTCGTGGGAGACTCCGTCGCGCCCAGGCCTTGGTGGACGAATCTCCCGCCGTCGAACAGTTTCGCTGGATTTTATCCGCAGCCCAGGCATCATGGCCCCATGAAATTGATTCTATCGACGCACAATTTGACGCTCACCAAAGCGATCGAAGACCATATCATCGCGAAGATTGATAAATTGGAACACTTCGACCGTTTTGCGATTGATGCCCGCGTCGGTCTGGAACACGACAACCGCAAACCCACCGAACGACAATTCAAATGCTCGATTCGCCTGGCCGTCCCGGGCCCGGATCTCTACGCCGAAGATTACGAAAGTGACCTCTATGCGGCGATTGATCTGGTGGCCAAGAAGATCGAACAACAAATCCGCAAGCGCCACGGCAAGTTCCGGGTCCGCAAGCACCAAGCCGCCGCGCGGACGAAGCGCACCCGCCAGGAAGCCACGCTGTAGCCGGTGGCAGACAACGGTGATGTTCACCGTTGAGAAATCCCAAGGCGGCAGCCGGACTACCGCCAGGCGCAACGCAGGTTTTCAATCTGCTGGATCCCGGACTTGCAGTCCGCCTGGCATTGGCATCTTCCGACGCTGCTGGAGCTTTGGGCGCCCTGCCGAGGGCAATTCGGCGACACCGCAGAATCCAATTCGGCGCTACACTTGGCCGCGCCCAGTGGTCGGTCTGACTGAGAGGCTGCGTCGTCCGGTGGCGACTGAATCGACACAGCTTGCCGGCGAAGCTTCCCCCAATTCTGCCGCCTTTTTTGAACCATGATCATCCTTCGCGCTCGCTACGTGCTTCCGGTGGTTCGGCCGCCCATTGAAAACGGCGCCGTAGCCATCGAAGGCACCCGCGTCGCCTTCGTCGGCGGCTGGCCTGAGCTGAAGCGCGAGCGATCGGGACCAGTTGTGGATCTCGGCGATTCCGTCGTAATGCCGGGATTGGTCAACGCCCATTGTCACCTGGATTATACGGACCTGGCTGGCAAAATTCCGCCGCCGCGCAACTTCGCGGACTGGATCAAGGCCATCGTGGCACTTAAGGCGCAGATGCTGCCCGATGACTTCCGCCGTTCCTGGCAACAGGGTGCCGCCATGCTTCTCCAGTCCGGCACGACCACGGTGGCGGACATTGAGGCGGTGCCGGAATTGCTGCCCGCCATCTGGCAAACCACCCCGTTGCGGGTCATTTCATTTCGCGAGCTCATCTGTCTGAAATCCGGCCCGCCCGCGAGCGAAACGGTCCAAAACGCGGTGGGTGAAATGAATGCCCTGCCCGGCGCTGAAAAGCGGCTTGGGCTTTCCCCGCACACGCCGTACACCACCACCCCGGAATTGTTGCAAGCAGCCGCGCGGGCCGCCGAGGCGCACGATTGGCGTCTGGTGATCCACGTGGCGGAATCGGAACCGGAATTTGAAATGTTCATGTATCGTCAGGGCGCGCTCTACGAGTGGTTGAAAAGCCAGCGCGACATGTCCGATTGCGGGCATGGCTCGCCCGTGCAACACCTGGCCCGCTGCGGCTGCCTCAGCCCGCGGCTCCTGGCCGTCCATGCCAACTACCTGGCCCGCGATGACGCCGCCAACCTCGGGCGACACGGCGCGAGCGTGGTACATTGTCCCCTGAGCCATGCGTATTTCCGGCACCTGCGTTTTCCGCTTAAGGAACTCACCCGCCATGGCGTGAATGTTTGCCTGGGCACTGATAGCCTGGCCAGCACCGCCGCCGCCGGCACGCAGTCGCTCGCCTTGGATATGTTTGCCGAAATGCGCGCCCTGCATTCGGCTAAACCGGATTTGGCGCCGGCCACCATTCTCGGAATGGCCACCGTCAACGGCGCCCAGGCCTTGGGACGGGAAGGGCAGCTCGGGCAACTTTCGGAGGACGCCTTCGCCGATTTGATCGCGATTCCATGGCGCGATCAGACCGCGAATATCCACGCCGTGGTGCTGCAACATTCCGGGCCGGTTCAGGCTTCCATGATGAATGGGAACTGGGTGATTGAACCATCGTCCTGAACGACAATGCACCGCCAATCGAATCACTCCCAAAGATCTCAGGGCGCAATTTTAATCTGGGAGCATGGCAAAGATTTTGAACGGCTTCATTTCACCGCAAAGGCACAAAGAGCGCAAAGCACTTCACCATGTTGACGCATGCTTTGCGTTCTTCGTGCCTTTGCGGTGAAAAAGGCTGTTCGCCTGCAACCATGCCGTTCGAGGTCGATGTTGGCGTTACCTCGATTGCGGCTCGGCGGCCCGCCGTGCAACGTTCGAAATTGTCTCCAGACTGCTCATAATTCCGGCCGCCCAACGTCTCAATCCTTCAACGCTTCGACGAATTTGCGTCTTTTCCGCAAAGCGAACGAGGTGGTTAGCTTGACTTCATTCACTCGATGAACGTTCCTAACCAGAATATCCGCGTTGTGTTAGTATCCGGTGCTGCCGGCGGTTTGGGACAGGGTTTGCTCCGAGAATTTACCGTGCAAGGTTGGCAAGTGGCGGCCGGTTTCCATCAGACCAAACCCACCATCCAATCCGAATCGATTTGGCCCGTCCCACTCGATGTCACGCAACTCGCCTCCGTTCAGGATGCCGTCCGCCAGGTGCTGGACCGATGGGGGCGGTTGGACGTGCTGATCAATAACGCTGGCATCACCCGTGATCAACCGCTGTGGAAAATGAACACCGCGGATTGGGATCAAGTCCTGGCCGTGAACCTCAAAGGCGCCGCATTGTGCGCCCAAGCGGTGCTGCCCGTCATGTTCCGCCAGCGCGAGGGTCACATCATCAATCTCAGTTCCTTCAGCGGACGAGCCGGCGCGCGTGGCCAAGCCAACTATGCCGCGGCCAAAGCCGGCTTGCTCGGCCTGACCCAAGCCCTCGCCAAAGAAGCCGGCCGCCGCAACATCCGCGTGAACGCCGTGCTTCCCGGCGTGCTGCCCACGGCGCTGACGGCTCAATTGAAATCCGAACAACTGAAGTCGTTCGCCGACGCCAATGTTCTGGGCCGGATCAATTCGATTGCGGAAGTGGCGCGCTTCACGGCGTTCCTGGCCACGCTTCAAAACGTCTCCGGCCAACTCTTCCAACTTGACAGCCGGATCGCCCGCTGGACGTGAGCCTTGGATATTTCACGCACCGCTCAAAACATGGACAGGCCGTAGCCGCCGACGTGAGGAGGCGGACCCGGTGCCCACTTACCGCGCTCCACCTCCTTACGTTGGCGGCTACGGTGAGTTCGGGTCATTCGGATTAAGGCCACAACTTGGCGCGGTAAAAGCGTTCAGCGGTCCCATGCCAATCGGAAGCGGTAAAACGGAAGGAACCTCCGCTCACCGTATTCGTGGACAGCGTAGTCCAATGCACCAAGTCGGACGAGCTTTCCACGATCACCAACTGCCCGTCTGTTCCACCAACGTCGAATCCAAATCCATCCTCCCCCAGTCCAAAGCTGCCGTCGTTCATAAGGATTTTCGGCGCGGTTTGCGGGAAGGCGGGCAGCCGGCTTTCCACGAACCACTGCGCCTCCCCCGAGCCCACCACAAAGCCGCGCGCTCGCACAAAAGCATTCTCCGGGATGCCGCCATCCGGGCATTGCCAGCCTCCGGCGACACGGGTGCCGGCGCCCAGGCTGATCCAATTGAATCCTTCGGTCGAATACTCGAAGGTGGTCTGCCAGACTTCAGGACTGGTCCCCGATCGCTGCCACGTTACGGTCGAACCGTCGCGCGTTAGGCTCTGGTTGGCGGGTTCAGTGTTTTGGAGTCGCGCCAGAAACTTGCGCAACTGCCCGGCCACCGTATCGAACTGGCCACCTACCAGAACCTCTCCACCGGCCTGCACAGCCAGCGCATAAACGTAGCAGGACGAATTCACGTTTTCCACTTCGGGATTGAAGGTGGCGTCCAATGTCCCGTCTGCATTGAGCCGGCCAATTCGCCGGCGCGCCTGGCCGCCCAGGCTCACGAAATATCCACCCGCTAGAATTTTTCCGTCGGTCTGCGCGGACAGTGAATAGACCGGTTCGTCAGCGCCCGGATTGAATCCCATGTCCAACGTGCCGTCCGCATTCAATCGGGCAATCCGGCTGCGCGGCTCTCCGGCCAACTCGGTGAAATAGCCGCCTACCAGAATCCTGCCATCCGGTTGCACTGCCACCGCACGTAGTGAACTGTTGGCATCCGGATCAAACTCGGAGTCCACCGTTCCATTGGCGTTCAACCGGACAATACCGCGGCGCAATTGCCCGTCCACTTCGGTGAACGAACCTGCTGCCAAAATTTTCCCGTCAATCTGCAACGCCAGCGAACGCACTTGCGCATTGGCCGCCGTTTGAAAGTCCGAGTCCAGAGTGCCGTCAGCGTTCAGCCGGGCCAGGGATTGGTGTGGTTGGCCGTTCAAAATGGAAAAGTCACCGCCCACGACAATCTTCCCGTCCGGTTGCAACGCCATGTTGTTCACGGCCCCGTCTGTTGAAGTCACCTGAAATCCTTCGTCGAAGGCTCCGTCAGCACTTACGCGGATCAGACAAACGGTCTGGTCTTCACTCATTGGGGGAAACCAACCGCCCACGAGAATCTTCCCATCGGGCTGCACGACCAGGGAAAAGACCACTCCGCCGAGTTCTGGATTAAAGGTGGAATCCATCGCTCCATCAGGATTCAACCGGGCGAGGGCTGCTCGCGGTTGACTGCCCAACGTGGTGAAGGCCCCGCCCACCAGGATCCGACCGTCGGGCTGCACCGCCAGTGAATACACTATATTATCCGCTCCGGGATCAAATGCCGAATCCAGAACGGTCAGGTCCACGATCAATTGCGCCACCGCACTGGTAACGCTGCCGTATTGGTTGGTAACCACCACCGAATACCAGCCCGTCTCGGCAGGTTGCAGGTTCGTCATCTTCAACACTGCCGCCGTAGCTTGGGCCAGGGGGACACTGTCTTTTAACCATTGGTAATACCGCGGTGCAGTACCTGCGGCACTCACATTAAAAGTGACTGTCTCACCAACGCTACGGTGCTGGCCCAAAGGCTGAGTGATGATGGCGGGTTCGATCACGGTCAACGTGGCCGCGTCGCTGGTGATGCTGCCCTGCGCGCTGACCACCACCACGCTGTAACTGCCCTCATCGGCTTTCAGGACGTTGCCCACGCTTAAGGTGGCTGTTTTCGCTCCGTTGATGTTCGCGCCGTCCAGCAATGGCAATCCGTCCTTGCGCCATTGATACTCGAGCGGTCCGCTTCCGCTGGCCAGGACGCTGAACGTGGCGGTCGTGCCGGCGTCGTTGGTCCGATTGGCGGGTTGCACCACGACCACCGGCGCTCCCAGGTAAGCTTCCACAAAATAACTTGATGCGTTCCGCAAACCACCCGCAACGTAGCCTCGCGCGCGGATCGTTCCACCGCTCGGCAATTGAACTCCGGTCAGCTTCCAGCCATCCGGCACCCGCGAACCGCTGCCCAGGCTGCTCCAGGTGGTGCCATCCGTCGAGAGATCAAAGGACGTTCGCCAGACCTCCGGACTGGCGCCGCCCCGCAGCCACGTGAGCGCGTCGCCGTCGAACGTCAGGCTTTGGTTGGCAGGCGTTGGGTTGCTCAACCGGACCAGCCGCTGGCGGGTTTGCCCCGCCACCGTGTTGAAAGCTCCACCCACCAGAATCTTGCCGTCGGCCTGCAACGCCACCGCATAAACATCCGAGGAATACTCATAAACCTTGTAATAATATGCCGGCTCCGGACCGAAGCCCGCATCGGGCGTCCCATCGACTTGCAATCGGCCCAGGTACCGGCGCGGTTGCCCTCCCAACTCAGTGAATCCGCCGCCCACCAATATTTTTCCGTCGGCCTGCAACGCCAGAGACGTAACCGTGGAATTTGCACCCGGATCAAACTGCAGGTCCAGCGTTCCGTCCGCATTTAGACGGCCCAAAGAACCGCGCGGTTGTCCACCCAACTGCGTGAATCCGCCACCCACCAGAATCTTCCCATCCCCCTGGACTGCCAATATGCGGACGGGATTGTCAGCTTCCACGGTGAATGCTGAATCCGACGTGCCGTCTGGATTCAGTAGGGCCAGGTAGTAATGGCCCTGGCCACTTACCATCGAAAAATACCCGCCCACCAAAATCTTGCCATCCGTCTGTAATGCCAGCGCATGGATAGAATCGTTGAACTGCGGACTAAACTCGGCATCCAACGTTCCATCGGCGTTGAGCCGAGCCAGCTTGCTGCGCGGCTGCCCGAGCATGTTGGAAAACCTGCCGCCGACCAAAATTTTGCCGTCGGCCTGCACGACCACCGACTCCACGTAACCGTCGGCTCTCGGATCGAAAGCCTCGTCCAACGTGCCGTCGGCATTCAACCGGCCCAGATAGTTCCGCGGTTGCCCATTCAGCGTGGTGAAGTAACCACCCACCAGAATCCTTCCGTCGTTTTGCACGGCCAGGGAAATTACTTCTGGCAAGCCTCCGCCCTCCGCGCTGGCATTGAATTGCGCATCCACCGTTCCATCGGCGTTCAGCCGGGCAACGCGGTTGTGCGGTTCGCCGTTCATTTGGGTGAAGTAGCCACCCACCAAAATCTTCCCGTCCGCCTGCACCGCCAAGGAATAGACCGCATTATTTGCTGCCGCATCGAAACCAGTATCCAGTTCGGCAAGATTGATGGTGAGCAACGCCGGCGCACTGGTCACGCTGCCATAAATGCTGCTGACGACCACGGTGTAATTGCCAATCGCGTGGTCTTGAAGGTTGGTGAGTTCAAGGATGGCGTTAGTGCCTTGCGCGAGCGGCACGCCGTCCTGGTGCCACTGGTAGCTCAATGGTTCAGACCCCACGGCCGAAACACTGAAGGTCACGCTTTCTCCCGGCTGCTTGGATTGGCTGACTGGTTGCGCGGTAATGGCGGGTTCGATCACCGTGAGTGTTGCCAGCGCACTGGTCACGCTGCCCCAGCCGTTGGTGACCACCACACTGTAACCGCCCATATCCCCGCCGAGGATGTTGCTCAGGATCAACGTGGACGTTTGGACGCCACCAATATTGCCCCCATCTGACAAGGCCACGCCGTCCTTGCGCCATTGGTAACCGACCGGTTCGCTCCCATTGGCCCGGACAGTGAAGGTAGCCGTGGTGCCGGCGGCGTTGGTGCGGTTGGCCGGCGGCGTCAAGACCACGGGCACTCCGGCGTAAGCTTCCACGTACCAGCCCGAGGCGTTATAATAACCACCGCGCACCCAACCGCGCGCGCGAACCATCCACCCGGAAGGCAACACAACTTCACTCAGTTGCCAACCCCCTGTAACCCGAAAGCCATTCCCCAGCAAGGACCAAGTTACGCCGTCACTCGAGCACTCGAACGTCGTTCGCCAAATTTCGGGACCGGAACCGCTCCGCTGCCAGGTCAGGTTCACTCCGTCATACGCCAGGCTTTGCTCATACGGCTGGGTGTTGCGCAACCGGGCGATTCGGTTGCGTGGTTGCCCGCCCAACATGGTAAAAAGCCCCCCCGCCAGAATCCTGCCGTCAGTTTGCAGTCCTAGCGCGTCCACCTTAGAACCAGCCCCCAGCTCAAACTGGTCATCCAACGTGCCGTCCGCGAACACCCGCGCCAAGTGACTGCGCGGCTGCCCGCCCACCTCGGTAAATGTTCCGCCCAGCAGTATCTTACCGTCAGCTTGCACGGCCAGCGTGAACCCCGCAGCGTTGGCTGCGGGATTAAAATCAGTATCCAACGACCCGTCGGCATTCAACCGGGCGAAGTACCGTTGCGGCTGTCCCGCCAAGGTCGTGAAGTAACCCCCAATCAGCACTTTTCCATCTGCCTGCACGCTGATCGCAAGCACGGAAACATTGGGCTGTGGATTGAACGCAAAGTCCAAGGTACCATTCGCATTCAAGCGGGCGAGGTACTGGCGCGGTTGCCCACCCACCAGGGTAAAACCACCGCACACCAATATCTTTCCGTCAGCCTGCAACGCCAGGGAGTACGCGGGACTGTTCAACACCGGATTGAATTCTGCATCCGCAGTGCCGTCGGCATTCAAGCGGGCAAGGTATTTGTGCGTCTGGCCTCCCAGGTTGGTGAAGCTGCCGGCGACAAGTATTTTCCCATCCGCCTGCATGACCATTGATTTTACGTCACCACTCGCCTGGGGAGTGAAGGCTTCATCCAGCGTGCCGTCCGCAAGCAGCCGGGCGAGGTTGGTGCGCGGCTGCCCGCCCAGTGCGGTAAAACTGCCGCCGAGCAGTATCTTGCCGTCAGCCTGCAACGCCAGCGAGTTGACCTCGCAGGAGTGGGCGTAGCCTTCCACTCCCGGAACGAAACTTGCATCCAAAGTCCCATCCGGATGCAACCGGCCAAGGCGGTTTCGCGGTTGGCCGTTGAGCGTGGTGAAGGTTCCGCCGACCACAATCTTTTCGTCCGGCTGCACAACCATCGCCAACACCTCGTCGTTGGCGCTTGGATCAAAGTCCGTATCCAGCGCGGCGAGGTTGACTGGCGACTGGGCCTGAACGACCGATACCAACACCCCCAACAGAACCGCCACGGCCGCCCCCGCGCCGCGGGATGGTCGCGCGAATTGAGATGGTTGCTGCGGAGTTGAAACACGGAGGTTCCCGGCGACGACGATATGACTGCCTGGCTCGTTCATTGGCGATTACTTTCTTCAGTCTTTGACCGGCAATCGTTATGCCGCAAACCGCCATGAAAAGCAATCCTTTTTGTCTGGGAACGACCCGAGATTTCGTAGATCCGGTTTGGGACATTACCAATTCCGCCAAGGTTCGCTCCCGCCGGCGCCAGTTCCACGGCGCCCTGCGCCCGTGGCAAAGCGTGACCTGGCAACAAGAAGACGCGCACGAAGTGACGGCCCTGCCCGGGAGGAACCGTCAGGGTTGGGGATGCCCGGCGACGACGTGCTTACCGCCCCGCTGCCGCCGTGGCTTCGGCTTTTTCTTTGAGGGGGCGGAAGTTGCCTTCCTCGCAGCAGCGCACGAACAGTTCCGTAACCGATTTGAGATCCTCCCAACGAGCCCGGATGCTTTTGGATTCGCTAACACTGATTTGGTTGTCGGCGGCCGCCGTGGCGATGACGGACAGCAGGTCGGCAAACTCCTGGATGATCTGGTTGGTGGCGGGAATCAGGTAATCGGGATGCGGATGGTTGGTCTTTGGATTGCGGATGAAGAATCCGCCCGCGCGTTGGCAAAGCCATTGCACGATCCGTTCGTCGCCCGTGGAGCGCAATAAGGCTTCGATGCGGTCGAGCGGATTGACCGCGCCACTGCCGGCTTCCGCGTCCGGCGGCTCGGCCCATTTGTAGATCATCGACAGCGAGAGACTCAGATCAGCGGCCACTTGTTTGGCGCTGGTCTTGTGAAAGACTTCCCGCAACAACTCGTGCGATTGCATGCGGCGAGCCTGCCGAAACTGCTTGCCAGTAGCAAGCCCGAAGGAAGCCATACGAAGCCCCGGCACGGCGGGCTGCAACGTGGATTAAAAGGTCCAAGGTTGAAGGCTATAGTCGTTGAAAAGTTGAAGCGGGATAGAACTTGCGCGGCTGATGTGGCAGACGGTTTCTCCGTGGGCCGCCGGGTTTTGGCGTGCGGCGGTTCTGCGCCGCTTTCGCACCGTCGCAGTCCGACCAACATCCGGCCGCCACTCCCTTCACGGAGCCGCGTTCGCCATTCGAAAGCGCCGGCAAGCCGGACGCACTCCAAACGCTGGCGCGACCTTGCTGCGCGCTCTGCCATACCTCGCGCCAGCGTTTGGAGCGTGGAGTTTGCTCCCGCTTTCGGGTGTCCAGGAACCCGATTGCTGCCAACCAGGTGTGGCGCAGATTCTGCCGTATCGCGGATTTGCTGTCCGCAGAGCATGGGTAACTCCGAACGCCGCCGGAGCTGTGGCCACCTTGCCGAGTGCAACTCGGCGAAACAGCAGAATAGAATTCTGCGTTACTCCTGGCGACGATTGCAGCGGCGGTCCACACTATCACAGATAACTGATCACTCGATTACTGATTACTGTTCACTGATTCCTGCCTCCTGAACACGGCGGCCCCCAAGTGCGCCGGATGCAGTTCCAGGACTTTGGCAAACTGCTTCTTCGCCTCGGCAGCCTTCCCCTGCCCCAGCAACCCCAGGCCAATCAAATAATGGCTGTTGGCCTGCCGCACTCGCTCGGACTGTTTCTCGCCGAACTTGGCGAAGTAATCCGCAGTTTCGCCGCGGGTGAGTTGGGCTTCGCCCGCCTTCACCAATGCTTCGAACATCGACTGGGCGTCTGACTCGCGATCCAATTTCTGGAGCGCGCGAGCCTGATAGAAGGAGCTTTCGGAATCGCCGCGTCCACGACCTCGGCGGTTGCCACGATTGCTCGAACCTGCTGCCAGCTCGAACTGCTGCCGAGCTTGCTCCTTTTGGTCCATCGCTTCGTAGGCCAGCCCCAGATGATAGCGAATCTCCGGCTCATTGCTGTCCGAGCGCGGACGGCCAACCTCCAGGTTGGCCGGATACTCCAGCGCGGTGGTGAAGTCCTGGAGCGCATCAGCGAATTTCTTTTCCCGCATCCGCTTCTGGCCGCGTGCGAGCAAGGCGTCCGCATAGATGCCATGGATTTCGCTGCGGCCTTCCCAATTGTGAAATCGGTGCGTCGTAAGCAGTTCGACCGCCCGATCCAATTTGGCGGTGTCGCTCAGCCCGGCCACCGTCAACAGCACGATCTCGCGCGTGAGCGCGTCATCGCGTTTGGCCACGACATCATGATGGCGCGCGAGCATGTCCAAACGCTTGGCCACCGGAGCGCCGCCGGCTTCGTAAAGCCGGTCCAGTTCGTAGAAGTAACGCGGCTCGTTCGGGTCCAATTCGACGGCCTTCTCCAGGCTGGCGATGGCTTTGGGCACGTCATACTCATGCTGCGCGTAGGCGAGGGCGAGGTTGCGGTGGACCAACGGAGCGAGTGTGGTCAGCGGCCTTCTTTTCGAAGCGACTCCAGGCAGGAATCGCTTGCAGCGACATCTCCCACGCTTTGATTGCTCGATCAGGCTGATTGTCATAGAGAAGGTCGCCCAGCAAATAGCAAGCAAGGGCATCGGATTCAGTGCCGTTGTTGGAGCAGTGCAAGAGAGGCAGCGCTTCGTATTGAAATGGGAAATCGAAATCCGCCGACGATTTCCGTGCCATCTCCAGCTCCTCACTGGGAGTGTCGTTACCGGCATTCTCTTGTCGAGCGCAATAGTCCGCGTAGTAATGGCGGAGCGCACTGGATCGGTCGCGGGGATCCCATAAGATTCCCAATGCGTCCAGGAAGCACCCGGCGTTGATGTAATCCATCGCCAATTCCAATCGTTGCTGCGGATGAACTATTAAGTGTGCCTCAACCCATCTTTGCAGATTCGTTTCTCCAAGGGCGACAAACCAAAGCGGTTCTTGGTTCGTAAAAACAATACTTCTGCTCAATACCAGTTCCACGCGCCCCCATGCGTCAAGCGGATCGATGCGCCACCGCGGCAGCAGCCGCTGGGGCCGCTTCGGCTGGTCGCTCAAGTCGTCGAAGGATGGCTGACTTCAGGTCCAACGATTTCGGGCTTTGATTGTTCAGTGATATCGAGCGTTCGACGTGGTCGAGTGCGCTTCTGAAATCGCTCCGCTGGCAATCAACTTCCGCCAGTTGCTCTTCACTGGCGGCCCGCCACGCTTCGGACCATGCGGCTCTTTCGAAGGCATCTGCGGCAGCATCTAAATCGGCCTTCCAACGCTTTTTAAGCTCCGGCGCCGCAACGCCGCCCGGACGTTCAGCTTGATTCCGCAGAGCAACTCCCAGGTAATAATACGCCTCGCCATCCTTGGGCCGAATATGGTTCGCCGTGGCACGCGCGATGGCGTTACTCAGGTACTTTGCTGCTTCCGCCCAGCGCCATTGCTTGCAAAGTTCGATGCCCCTTGCCGTGTTGGCCCGATAATCACCGGGATCGCGACGCAGCATTTCCTCGTAATAAGGCGCCGCCTCGAATGACGGACTGAACAGTTGTTCGATGCGCTGGCCGGTGAAGTATAGCTCGTCCGTGGTCGCATAATCTTCGGGTGCTTTGGGCCGCTCGACCGGCTTGGGCATCGGTGTCCCTTTGGGCTTGGCGGGCCGACCAGACTATAAGCTCGTGAAAATCCTGGTCATTGATTATCAGCTTCAAATCTTCCGGTGGCACGTTGTTCTCCAACGTAACAGTAGCCGTGAATGGTTTCGCCGGGCTGAGGTCCAGGGTTTGAGTGAAGAGCGCTTTCCATTCCTCCGTAGCAGCCGACGTCAGGAGGCGCTGACTTTCATTCGTAGCAGATGCTTGAGCCTCCTCACGTCGGCTGCTACGGACTTCCAATCGCACCGTCGCCCCTTTGAATTCCCTCGTTGCGTTCACCGCGATCTTCACCACGCGATTGGTTGCCTCCAAGTTCACCGCCACGTCCCGCGTGCGCCGCTTTTACGCCCCCGAGGTTGCGGATCGGATACCACCAATGTTTCCACTCGCGCGTTTCGCCGGGCTGAATCCAACTGTAGTCCGGTTGGTTGTCCGACCATGCGCCCGCCATCAGTTCGAGATACGGGCCGTCATCATCAGTCAGGATTTGCGACCACATTTCGCCTTGGGGACCATTGCCCCACTCGAAAAACTTTTTGCCCGGCGCCACGTTGTGATCCGAAACCTGGATCACGCCGGCCTCCTTGCCGTGATCGTAGCCGCCGAACCAGTCGTCCTCGTAGTTCCACGCGAAGAACGACACCGGGTTGGGATGATTCTTCCACCAGGAAATATCCACGCCGCGACGGTAATCGGTGCCGCCATAGATTTGGTGCGCGATCGGCCAGTTCGCAAATGCCGGCTTGGCGTGCTGGGCCGCCCATTCGGTCGAGGGCGGGAAGATGACCTGGTAATTCGTGTTCGCGTGGACGGCGGCGTTGATCCAAAAGAGCATCGGCCACGCGAACGGCGTTCGGTTGAACATTTTGCAGGTCAGTTCGAGATAACTGCGGTCCGGATAAAGCGTCATGCCCACGAGCCATTTCATCCGGTGGCGCAACTCGATTTCGCCCACCCAAATCGTGGCACTGCCGTCGGCGTTGGTTTGCGTGGTGTAATCGACCGGCGAGAAGCTCGTGGCGCGATGATGATGCGGCACGTTCCATTCGACCCCGCCGCTGATCCACGCGCCCAACATCCCGATGAGCGCCGGCTTGATGACGTGTTGGCGATAGAAGAAATCGTAGCCGTCGGTTTTGTCCACCGCGGAGAAAATCCGCCCGCCCAATTCCGGCAGGACGCAAATCTGGAGGTAATCATTTTCGAGAAACAGCGCCTTGTAAGTGACGTTGGACTTCACATCCGTGAGCACGTCCTGCACGGGATACGGATAAAACGTGGCCTTCGCGCCCTGGTACGTGCGTCCCTCGTAAAACCGCGGCACCGGCGACGGCGGCGCCGCCAGGTAGGTTGGGATGACGAGGTTCGTTTCCCAAAGGCGGACGGGAGCAGGGGCCGAATGGGCAAGCCAAGGAAACAAGGCAACAATCGCCAAGACGAATCTGGATTTCATGATGCTGCGATTGCTAACAGGCTTTGCATGCAGCCGCAATGTTCAAAACGGGCGAGGGCGAATGGTGTGCAGACATCTTGTCCGCTCTACGCGTTCGGCTTACAACCGAAGGCACGAAGAAAACGTGGAGGTGCCCAGCGACGAGGATTCACTTGAACCGCGAATGGAAACCAATCAAAACCGGCCGTTCGAATCGCTTACTTCACCGCCAAGGCACGAAGAGCGCAAAGAACGTGGTGCCTTGGCAAGCATCTTTGCGCTCTTCGTGGCTTAGCCGTATCAATTCAGTAGCTGGTGCTGCGATGAGGCAGTTCGGCGTGGTAGGACAGGCGTCTCGCCTGTCTCGAATAGCCCAAGGCATCCTCACCGTTTGGTGACATAGAAATACTCGCGGCGCCGTGATACAAGTTGTTGGTTTGCACTCGTTCGGGACAGGCGGGACGCCTGTCCTACTGAATAGTCACGGCTTAGCGGTGAATCAGGCCGTTCGCCCGCAGCCATGACCTTGGATAATGGATTTCACTTGATCCGCGCCTTGCGTGATCAACGCGAACGAGAGGATGCCTTCGCAGCACGCTCATCCATGATCTCCTTGAACATTTGTTCGGCGTCGGCGTCAGCGTCGGTTACTGGCGAGCCCGGATCAGCCTCCATTTCCGCAAGCCGCTGAAGGATTTCGCTCTCTTGCGCACGCACCAGGACCGAAGGTTGCTCGATTTCGTCGCGGTGTTCGTCCACCCAGCGGGTGAATGCCCGCCGCTCCGCCAGCGAAAGGGCGAGCACTTGTGATACTTGTTCACAGGCCGGTGTGAACAACCTCCAACAACCTTCGATTGACAATCGTCCCCGCCGGTTAAGCATTGAATGCATGTCGCAAAAAACCGCAAAAGCTTCTCGTAAGACCGAACTGGCCGTTCCAGCGGCGCACAATTGGAACACGACCGACGACGATGAGATCAATCGCCGCCGCCAGCGCGCCCGCACGGAGTCCTTCGCCATTGCCAACACCGATGCCCGGCATCCCATCTTCTCGAACTTCCAGGTCAAGTCCGGCAGCGGTTTGAAATATTCCGTCGAAGTCCGCGACCTAGCCCAGCGCCAGTTTGGGTGTGATTGCGTGGATTTTCGCATCAACGGACTGGGCACCTGCAAGCACGCCGAGGCGGTGCTGAATTACTTGGAAGCCCGGTACCGGCGCTTGTTTCGCGCCGCCGCGCAAAACGGTTCGAGCCGACTAGACATTGTCCCGGACGCGGCGGCGGACACGCTGCGGCTAATGCGCAACGGCAAGGCCCTGCCGCGGTCACTCCAGGAATGGTTCAATGCCGACGGCCAGCTCCTCGGAGGTTCGCCGGAAGCCGCGGTGGAGCAATTGAGCCGGGTGAATCTGCCCAGCCTCCGGATTTCGCAGGAGGTGGCGCCGTGGCTGGCGGCGCGTCTTCAAGCGGCCGAACGGAAGGAACTGCGCCGCGAATACGAATTGAAGGTTCAATCCGGCGAATGGCCGCCGCACGAAACGTTGGTGCCGCTGTTCCCCTATCAGCGTGAGGGCATGTTGCACCTGGCGTTCACCGAGCGGGCGCTGCTTGCCGATGAAATGGGCCTCGGGCAAGACGATCCAGGCCATTGCCGCGTGCGCGTTGTTGCACCGGTTGGGCAAGGCGCAACGCGTACTCGTGGTCACCCCGGCGTCGCTCAAGACCGAATGGGAGGAACAAATTCAGCGGTTCACCGATGCGACCGTATCAATTGGTTTGACGGGCCGCGCCACCAGCGTTTGCAGGCGTATGCCAATCCGCCGTTCTTCACCATCGTGAATTACGAGCAGATGATGCGCGGACGCACTCGACGTGAATGAGCGGCTGCGCCCCGACGTGATTGTGTTGGACGAAGCCCAGCGCATCAAGAATTGGAACACCAAAACCACGCAAGCCATCAAGCGCCTGCGCAGCCGCTACGCGTTCGTGCTGACCGGCACGCCCATCGAGAACCGCATCGATGAGCTGTATTCGCTGATGGACTTTCTGAATCCCTCGCTGCTCGGACCGCTGTTCCGGTTCAATCGCGACTTTTACGTGCTCGATGAACGGGGCCGTCCGGCAGGTTACCGCAACCTGGCCCAACTTCATTCCCGGATTCAACCTTACATGTTGCGCCGCCGCAAAGTGGACGTGGAAACCGAGTTGCCCGACCGCACTGATCGGACCCACTTCGTGCCGTTGAGCGACGAACAACAAACGGCTTACGAAGACCATGAAGCCGCCGTGGCGCGCCTGGCGTCCATTGCCAAACGGCGTCCGTTGCGGCAGCAGGAGCAGGACAAACTCATGCGCGAACTGGCGATGATGCCGGATGGTGTGCGACTCGAACTACATCCTCGATCCGGAATCCCGCGCGTGCCCCAAACTGGAGGAACTGGAGAAGATTCTCGAAGAATGCCGCGGCAACGGGGACGTGAAGGTCATCATTTTCTCCGAATGGGAACGCATGCTCGAACTGGCGCGGGAGCTTTGCGAGCGGATGAATCTCGGGTTTGCCTGGCACACCGGCAGCGTGCCGCAACGCCGGCGGCGCGCTGAAATCAACGTCTTTAAAACTGATCCGGAATGCCGCGTTTTTCTCAGCACCGATTCGGGCAGCACCGGTTTGAATCTCCAGAACGCCAGCGTGGTGATCAATTGTGATCTGCCGTGGAACCCGGCCAAACTGGAGCAGCGCATCGCCCGCGCCTGGCGCAAACATCAAACCCGGGCCGTGACGGTCATCAATTTGGTATCCGAGAAGACCATTGAACACCGGATGTTGGGCACCCTGGCCGACAAACGGGCGTTGTCCGACGGCGTGTTGGATCTCCAAGGCAACCTGGGCGAGATCAAGCTGCGCAGCGGACGGCAGGCATTCCTGGCCAAGCTCAACCAGCTCATGGCGCCGGCGGCGGGTGCGTCAAGCTCGACCGTTCCCGAGGCCGAACGCCCGGCGCCCCTGCCCGCCGACCGCGCACTGGCGTTTGCGCAGAAAGCCCACCGGCTCATCAATGGCGCGTTGGTGCGTTGCGAGGAACGTTACCCGCGCGAAGGTGCCCATTCCGTGCTGCTCGCGGTGGTCGATAAGGACGCTGCGCAATGGCGCGAACGTCTGACGGAGGTACATCAGGAGTTGTTTGGTGAGGGCAAATCCGATCCGTTGGCGCCGGTGCAGATCGAAGTCATTGACCGGGCCACGCACGAAGCTCTGGAACGATTGATGGCCGCCGGCTTGATCAATTCGACCATGCGCGCCAGCCGGCCGCTCTTCCCGGCAGAGGAAAGTTCCGCGTCAGCTCAACCGCTTTCCGATGAAGAACGCACCCAAGTTGCGGCGCATCGTCAGCAGGCGGCGCGCAAACTCAAAATGGGACGCTTGCTGGGTCAGGGCGATTTATCCGAGGAAGCCCGTCCCGCGCTACTGGAAGCAATTCATTGCCTCGGCCGGGCGGCGGCGGTCGAAAACCGCCTGCCGGAGCCATCCACGCTGGATGATGCGTTGCGGCCACCGGTTTCCCAATCGTGGGGCGCCGGGGCATCGGTGCTGCGCGGTTACGCGTCCGACACGAACACGCCCTGGCAAGCGGTGGTGGAGATGCTCGACGCCCAATTGGTCGCGCAACCGTAGCAATTTGGCTCCGTACAGTTCAATGATGCGCCGGAATTGGCGGTGCTTGGAAATACCAAATTACCGGCAGCCATCCCTGAACCCATGGAGCCATTCTGCCGCTTGCGTTAGAGCGGAGTGGCCAGCATGTCCTTAATCCCCAATCTGATCCGCGGTGGGATGGTGGCCACTTTCGCCGAGGCCACCATCATCGCGGTCCGTCGCAACCATGGTCGGCCCATGAGGCCCCATTTTACGCCTTCCCGCACAACGGCAAGCAATGAACATCCTTTTCCTCATTGATGACCGCACGGTTCTGAACCTCCGACATACCCAGCCTCATTTTCGATGTTGCGTATCGTCGCCCAAACCCCTAGAAAAGCTCCACTATGAACCATACGAAAGTCTGCTTTGTTTTACCCATTGCTCTCGCGACCTTGACTCTGTCGGCCGGCGCAGCATTCGCCGCTGACGGTGGAAATGTTTCGCCCCCGCCGGGTTTCACCGCCTTGTTCAACGGCCAGAATCTTGATGGCTGGTACGGCCTGCCGCATTTCGATCCACGCAAAATCGAGTACATCCCGGAAGAGACTTATGACCAATACCAGAAGTCCTTCAAGGAACACTGGAAGATCGAAGACGGCGTCCTGATCAACGATGGCCAGGGCCCCTACGCCACCACCAAAAAAGATTACGGCGACATCGAATTGCTCATCGATTACAAGACCGTAGCCAAGGCGGACAGCGGCATTTACTTGCGCGGCACACCGCAAGTCCAAATCTGGGATTACACGGAAGCCGGCGGCAAATGGAATCTGGGCGCCGACAAAGGCTCCGGCGGCTTGTGGAACAACAGCGCCGGCGCACCGGGCAAAGATCCCCTGGTGCTGGCCGATAAACCCTTCGGCGAATGGAACCACCTGCGCATCCGGCAGGTGGGCGCTCGCACCACCGTCTGGTTGAACGACAAGCTGGTGGTCAACAACGCCATCATGGAAAACTATTGGAACCGCAAGCTGCCGCTCTTTGCCAAAGGACCGATCCAGTTGCAGACCCACGGCGGCGAAATTTGTTGGCGCAATATTTTCATTCGCGAGATTCCCTCAGACGAAGCCAATCGGCTGTTGCGCGGCAACGATCCGGCCGGCTTTAAGATCGTATTCGACGGCAAGGACTTCAACGGCTGGGCCGGCCCGAGTGGACAATTACGAAATCAAAGACGGTGCCATCGTTTGCAAACCGGGCAAAGGCGGGACCATTTACACCAAGGACGAGTATTCGGACTTCGTCGTGCGGCTCGAATTCAAACTGCCTTCCGGCGGCAACAACGGCCTGGCTATCCGTTATCCGGGCAACGGCGACACCGCATACGGCGGCATGTGCGAATTACAGGTGCTGGACGACAATTACGAAAAGGTCCGCGGCCCCATCGATCCGCGTCAGGCCCATGGTTCGGCTTACGGCATGGTGGCGGCGGCGCGCGGTTACCAACATCCGATTGGCGAATGGAACTTCCAGGAAGTCACCGTGAAAGGCTCGACGATCAAGGTCGAACTGAACGGCACCGTGATTCTCGATTGCGACCTCAGCAAGGTGACCGACTTCATGGGTGGCGGTAAACATCCGGGAAAAGACCGCACCTCCGGCCATTTCGGGTTTGCCGGCCACAACGATCCAGTGATGTTCCGCAACGTGTCCATCAAGCGGTTGAACAATTAAATTGATCCTCAGCGGGGAGCTTCGGGACTCATCGGATTTATCCCTCTACGGAAGGGCGGTGCTGCGGCGCCGCCCTAACTTTTTAATTGCTCGATTGCCCGGTAGCGAAATGCATGGCCACGATTAGCAGTTGACAACGGACGGCTGATTTCCCAAGCATCCGGACATGAGGATGCGTGTGCGTGATTGCTGGCTGTTAACAGTTGGCATGGCATGGATGGCTGCCGGCTTCTCGTCCCAGGCGGCGACGCCGGCTGAAATGCAGACCATTCGCCGGCTGGAAGTTCAACCGGTGGCGCCGGCCGCGGCGGCGGTGCGAATCGCCCCGTTGAACGAAGCCCGGGCGCGCCATCGACTGGAGATCGATCCCTCCTTATCCAAGAAGCTGGATGCAGCTTCCGCCAATCTAGCCAAGCTGCCGAAGTGGAGTGCGTTTTCCCCGACTTGCGCGCGCAATCGGTGACGTTGGCCGCCGAGGAACTGCGCACCCCCGCCGCCCTCAAGCCGGGCGGACTCAATACAACGTCGGCACGGTTAACTGAACCGTACTTTCACGTCGAGGGAACCCGGGAACTGGCGCAACGGCTGCGCTCGCGCACCCTGGCGGTACAGGCGGCCAACGTGGCCCGCGCCAATCAGGTCCAGTTCGAGGTCGCCGCCCACGGGGTGACGTCGGCGCAGGATTTGCGCAAGGTCAAGTCCGCCACCGTGGCTTTGGATCGCGCCAACTTGCAACTGCTGGCCGAATGGAAAGCGCGCACGCAGGCCCTCCAGCAGCGCCGGGCCTCCATGTCGCCGACCGCCGTTAGCGAAGAGTCCGAACAACTTGACCAGATGCGTAACCTCGTCGGCCGCCTGCTGGGCACGGCCGTGGTGTTGGATCACAGCCATTTCGACAACCTGCGGATGGTGCCGGCCGAGACGCTCCGGCAGATTTCCACCAACTTTTCACTGTTGGTGGCCGTCGCCTGGGCTGGCGGACCGGGCGAGCCGACGCAGTTCCTTGGCACGGGGTTCGTCTATCAGAACCACGTGGTCACCTGCGCGCATTTGTTTACGTCCAAGTGGACGCCGCCGCACAAAGATTTCTCCAAGGTGGTGCTGCACCCTTACCGTGCGAGGCTCGACGGATTTGACCGGGCCACGGTGATTCCAGTGAATCCCGCCGGCTGCGACGTGTTTCCGGAGTTGGATAGCGCCTGCCTGGAACCTGCGCCGGGGCCGGAGGCCAGTGCCATGCTCGACGCTGCCCACGCGGCGCAAATCAGCACGGCACCGGACAGCAGCACGGTATCCGCCGGCCCCGTGTACGCGCTCTCGGTCATGCAGGACGGCGCGCGGCTTCGGGCGGAATGGATGCCGCCGGGCCGGATTGTTTTTCCGCCGGAAGTGCGCCTGCTCCCGCGCCAGCCGGCGAACGCCCAATTCACCTGTGCCACGGTGCCGCTACAAAATTTGAATCCCAGTCAGGTGGACGACCGTTTCACTCGCACGTTACGGGCCGAGTTGTTCTCGCGGTTGCTCGGATTACTGGGCGAAGACGAATTCTGCGAGGCGATGCAGACCATTGGCGAGAATTACAGCTTGCGACGGTTCGCGGACATTTTCCAACTCACCTGCCCGGTCCGGCCCGCCAGCAACTTGAGTCTCTTTTCCGAGGACCCTGTTTTCCACACGAGTGCCAGTCCCCGCCTGCCCTGTCTGGGCACCGACCTGCCCTCACAACCCGGCGCTTCCGGCTCGCCGGTTTTTCTGCTCGCCGAAGACGCGCAGCCCATGCTGGTTGGATTTAACCTGGGGCCCAAAGGCGAGCAAAGCAGCTTTCCGACGGCGACCTCGCTGGCCGACTACACGCGAGTGATGCCGATTTATCTGGCGGCGCAAGCGATCAATGCGTTCATCCGCAAGCAGGCGAATCATCCGTAAGCCCTGATCCGTTTATGAGAACCTACCTGGTCCCGGCACTGCTGTTGGTCTTCCTCTCGTCCGGAGGGGCTTTGGCCTACCTGGTGGTGGGCTGCGCCGCGCCGCGCAGCAACACGCGCACCTTGCGGGAAACGGTCAGCCTCACCTTCCGCAACGCCAAAACCACCGTGGTCAAAGACCATGCGTTGCTGGCCCTGCCGGCACTGGTGCAGGTGGCCCAGGAGTACGGCGCCGCGCTGGCCAAATACTTCATTCAACAGCAAGCCGGCCAATACGAGGCCACCGCGACGGCGACGACTTCCTTGAAACTGGAAGCGCTCGAGGTGGGAGGCTTCGGCGGGCTGCCGAAATTGAACAGCGGCGGTTACTTCATTTTCCTGCGCACCGTCCAGGATGCCGCCCCCGCGCAATCCGGATTGCCACGCTTCGATGCGGCGGCCCGGATCGCACACGCCCAGACGATTGCCGAAGCCTTGAAGAACCATTGCGAGGATGTCACCGCCGCGGATCTCATCTCCATTCTCGAACAGGGCCGCATCACTGGCGCCAATCCGCAGGAAGAACTGGGCGCGCTGGCGTTTTGCGGTGTGGGCCTGGTGCGCCAACGCGAGACGGCGCGCACCCTGGAACTGCAATTGATCGGTTACATTTATCCGGCCTTGAAGGCCAAGAACGCGGCGTTCAAGGTGCCGTTCACCCGCTGGCACGCCACCGAGAGTAAATTCCATCTCCGCCTGGAGGGACCGCTGGCAGCCGCGCAAGCGTTCCAAGTGGGCGCGGACTTTGACGTGAACTGGGACCGGGACCAGGCCCTCGCCGGCCAACCGGCGGAATGGCACTTCAGCGATCAAGCGCACGGCCACGTCTTAAGCCGGTCCCGGCCCGTGACGGTCCCGGCGGTTCAAGACTTCTCGCTGCGAGGCACGCTGACTGAATCCTGCAACCTGAAAAAGATGCTGGAGCAAGCATCCGAGTTGGCGGCAAAGCTTAAGGCGGAACCGCACTAAAATGCTCCAGTGACATTTACGTTCCCTCTTGGTCGCGCTCGGTTCGGTGAACACCTCCCCACAAAGCCGCGACCGTAAGCGAGCGAACAAAGTGAACGGTTCAAGAGCTTGCCAAGGTGGAACGATTCAATTGGAGTAGCTGCGTTCGTGAGAACGCGGCTGACTGGCGCGGTGCAACACCGGTTCCAGGCGAAGGCAATCCGGTCACTTTTCGGTGACCGGTGGGACGCTGCCGTGGGTGACGTGTTTCCCTTTAAAGTCAGCCGCGTTCTCACGAACGCAGCCACAGGCACTGCATACATCCGGCTAAGGAGGGCTGTTATCGGGAGTAAATATGTGTCAGCACCGCCCGCCGCATAGCATTCAGCAGGGTTCTGTTGCAGGTTGCTTTTTTCTGTTCGGTGACAACGCGGGGGGGTAGGCTGGCCAGTAATCGATTACCCTTGCTCTATGAAGCTTACTTCGTTGATAGCCGGTTCAAGAATCAGGCGCTGTTTTGTGGCCGTGTCGATCGCCCTCTTGCTGCTGGTAACCCAATTCATTTCGGCCGCCGAACCGTCCATTGTCGTGGTGATAAATGAGCCCGCGGCAAGGCAAGTCCCGGTGCCGGCTTCGTTCACGGTGGACCTCAAAGAATTGGGCAATGGTCAAGGCATGTCCCGCGCCTGGCAACTGGAGCCATTGTCCCCGCCCAGCGCCAACTCATCCGACACCATCCCGGTGCAATTCGAGCCCACATCGCCCGGTTCAACCCAGGGAACCTTGTGGTTCGTATGGCCGCCTTCGGCAACCACAGAACGCCGGTTCCGACTCGTGGCGGCGGCCAAAGAAACCACGCCAGCCTTCACGATCATGTCGGATACAGCGCACGGTTTTTACGACGTTCGCGAAGGCAAGCGGCGCGTGCTGCGGTACAATCACGGCACGGTCCCGGCACCTGCCGGCGTTGACACCAATTATGCCCGCGGCGATTACATCATGCCGTTGTTCGGTCCCAATGGCGAAGTGCTCACGGACGATTATCCGCCGGACCATCCGCACCATCGCGGCGTCGGTTGGTCATGGCCGGTCACACGGTGGGGCAAGGAGGTGCGCGACATCTGGGCGGTGCAAGGAGTGTGGGCCCGGCCGGTGGCCATGCGCAAGCTCGAGGCGGGACCGGTGTGCGCAGTGTTGGACGCCGAGAGCGTTTGGAAATGGGGCAACACCACGCCGATTGTTCGCGAAGATGCGCTGATCCGCGTCTTCCGCTGGACTGGTAAGAGCCGGATTGTGGACGTGGAACTACGGCTGTTGGCTTTGCAGGATGGGGTGGCGATTGGCGGGCGTCCGCATGGCGGCTACGGCGGCTTTGGCTTGCGCGCCATGCCGGCCCAGCAGCGGGTCATTACGGCATTCACCGATCCGCCTGAACGAATTCCGCGCCGATGCTGGCTCGATTATTCGGGCGTGTTCGCCGGTGGAAACCGATCGTCCGGGCTCGCGATTTTCGAGCACATTGCGAATCTGTATTATCCCAATGCCCTTCTCCAATACCCGGAATTGAACTACGTCATGCCCGCCTTTCCAGGGGAGCGGGAGGTGCCACTTTCGAAGGACCAGCCATTGGTTCTCAAGCACCGTCTTTGGATTCACGCGGGCATGGCAGACGAACAAATGCTGGCGGCCAATTGGGCGGCTTATGCGCATCCGCCGCAGGTGCGTTTGGAGAAGCAATGAATCGGACAACATCGATGATCCAATCGCCAGGAACGGGGAGCACAGGCGCCTCGCCTGTCGGTTGGTGCGCCCCGCGCCAACCGCGAATGGAACGGCGCGTCCAATTTGCTGCTGGCGACGACTGCGACCTCAACGGCGAGGCGCCGTTGATAACGCCCGAGGCGGGCCCGCTACCCACTTTAAAATGCGATTCTTGACTGCGCGTCTGAACAACAACTCAACACTATCAACCATGAAAAACACTGACTCCCTGACACGCCGGGCCTTCATCGAAAAGGCCGCCACCATTACCGCCGTTGGCTTTGCCGCACCACGTCTGGTTGCGGCCGCTGAATCCGGCACGCCGGCCGCATCCGCGAACCAAACCAACGCGAAACCGAACAGCCGCATTCACGTCGGGTTGATCGGCTGCGGGGGCATGGGGCGGAGCAACCTGAACGAGTGCGCCAAGTATCCGGACGTGGTCGTGACCGCAGCCTGCGACGTCTGGCAAGCCCGGCGCGACGCGGTGTGCGCGCAATTCAAGGACACCTGCAAACCGTACGCCGACTTTCGCGAGATGCTGCAACAACCGGATCTCGACGGCGTCATCATTGCCACCCCACCGCATTGGCACGCGTTGATCGCCATCATGGCGTGCGAGGCCGGCAAAGACATTTATTTGCAGAAACCCATGACGCTGCACCTCGGCGAGAGCCTGGCCGTGCGCAATGCTGTGAAGAAACACCAACGCATCAGCCAGATCGGCACGCAGATTCATGCCACGGAAAACTACCGGCGCGTGGTCGAATACATCCGCGCTGGCAACCTGGGCAAGATCGGCACCGTGCGGACATTCAACGTCATGAACCAAACACCCGATGGCGTGGGAACCAGCCCGGTTACGGAACCGCCCAAAGGATTCAACTGGGAAATGTGGTGCGGACCGGCGCCATTGGGGAAGTTCAATCCCATGTTGGTGGCCGATGCTTACAACCATTGTTCCTGGATGGACTACAGCGGCGGTTGGACCCCCGGCATGGCGCCGCACATCATTGATCTGCCGGTTTGGGCGCAGGACCTGGGGTATCCGCTGGTAACCAGTTCCGCCGGCGGACGGTACATTTTGAACGATGACGGCGATGCCTACGATCAACACGAGGTGTTGTGGCAATATCCCAACTTCACGATGACCTGGATGTCCTCGTTGACCAACAGTTACGGCTTCGACCTGGAAGGCGAGCCCATGCCCAAACGCCGGTTGGGGATCTATTTCCACGGCAGCAACGGGACGATGTATGCCAACTACGGCATGTACAAAATTGTCCCTGAGGGCCAGCGCATGGATGGGATGCAACCCCCGCCCAAGTCGATCCCGCCATCGCCGGGGCACGAACGCGAATGGCTCGAGGGGATCACTTCGCGGAAGCAACCCAGTGCCAGCGTGTTCTATCACACCAAGGTGGACGTGCCGATCGTGCTCAGCCTGCTCTCTTTGAAACTGAAACGTTCGATTCGCTTTGATCCGAAAAAAGAAGAAATCGTGGACGACCGCGAAGCCGCCAAATTGGCGGTGCCCCAATACCGGTCGCCGTGGAAATTCCCAAAGCAATACCTCAAGGCTTGAGGGGAGCGACGGCTTGTTCCGTTAACAAACCGAAGACTTATGGACTTGCGAAATGGGAAACTTCGAAGCGCCCATCCGCTGGGACAGTGGTGTTGATGAGCTTCATGGCCATGGGTGGCACGGCGTTGTTCAATTGAAGAGAACGTCTGGCCGGCAAATGGCGCCGGTCCAGTGGAACGCGTCGCCGTTGTGCGGCGTCGTCGGAGGCACACCAAACATTGGAACGTAACCCTGGTTCAAAAACAGTGGATTTTCGCATGGCAGCCCGGCCAGGGTTTTGCTTTGATTCTCTGCTGTTTGCTGGTAAGAAATCGCGCCATGGACCTCTTTGAAACAATAAAGTCCCGCCGCTCCGTGCGCGTATTTCAGCCCAAGGAAGTCGAGCCGGAGAAACTGAACACCATTCTGGGCGTGATGATGCAGGCGCCGTCGGCGGGCAATTTGCAGGCCTTCCAGGTGTATGTGATTCGCGATGCCGAACAGAAGCAGGCCCTGGCCACCGCCGCGCTCAACCAGGATTTTATCGCCCGGGCGCCGGTGGTGCTGATCTTCTGTGCCGACCGCCACCGCTCGGGACAGCACTATCGCCAGCGGGGCGAAGACCTGTACAGCGTCCAGGACGCGACCATTGCCACGGCGTATGCGCAGTTGGCGGCTACGGCGTTTGGACTGGGTACGTGTTGGGTCGGCACGTTCGACGATGCCAAGTTGGCCAAGGTCGTCGGCATCGATGAAGGACACTATCCCATCGCCATGTTGCCGCTGGGGTACCCCGCCGAGGAACCGAAGCAAACGACGCGGCGTTCGGCCGGTGAACTGGTGCGCGACCGGCCGGTGCGGAATACTTAGCCCGGTAATAGAGCCCCGTTCGAAGTTCCGCACGATGCCGAAAGCAAGGACCAAGGGCTAATACCCAAAGATCAAGTATCCAAACACCAAACCGAGGGCGATCAGCCGGTGGTTCTCCACCCGAATGAACGTTCCCAGGCACCTCCTCGGTGGCATGGTTGACACCCAGCAATTTGTGGGCATGGTAGCGGTGGCGTGGTTAATCTGACAAAAGAACGGCATCAAACATTTTGAAGTGTCTCCGGGAACGGAGAGTGGGAAGGATTCGGAACGCAACCGAGCAAGGGAGCAGGTTAGAATTGCATGGCGAAGTCACCCATCAATGTACTGTTGGTCGAGGATAACCTTGAATTCGCGAAGCGCTTGGAATCCAGTCTGAAAGCGCTTCCCGGCCAGCCATTGCGATTGGCGGCCTGTGGGCAATTGGCCGAAGCGCGGAAAGTGCTGGCGTCCAGCCAAACGGTGGACGCCGTGTTGCTGAATCTGAATCTGCCCGATAGCCAGGGGCTGGAGACGTTGCGCCAGGTCCGGGAGCAGGCGCCGGGACTGCCCGTGGTGGTGGTGACCGCTTCCGAAGATGAAGCGCTGGCGCTCGAGGCCTTGCGGGCAGGGGCCCAGGACTATTTGTTCGAAACGGAAGCCAATGCCCGAACCGTAACCCGCTCGGTGGGGTATGCGATCGAGCGCGGACGCGGGGAACAGGCCTTGCGGGAAAGCGAACAGCGTTTCAAACGGCTGCTTCAATCCACCACCGACTATATCTTCTCGGTGACGGTGGCAAACGGGCGGGCGACCTCCACGTGCCATGGGCCGGGGTGTTTTGGCGTAACCGGTTATTCGCTCGAGGAGTTTGAAGCTGACCCGTATCTCTGGTACCGGCTGATCCACGAGGCCGACCGCTCCCGGGTGACCGCTTTGGTTGCGCGGATTCTCGCCGGGGAAACCGTGCCCCAGTTTGAACATCGTATTCTGCACCGGGACGGTTCCGTCCGGTGGATTCGCAACACCTCCGTGCTGCACAAAGACGCGCAAGGCCGGTTGATCGGTTATGACGGATTGATCACCGATATTACCGAGCGCAAACGGGCGGAGCGCCTGTTAACGTTCGAGCATTCGGTCAACCGGGAACTGACGCGCACGGACACGTTGCCCGAGGTGTTGGCTCGCGTCTTTCCGGTGTTGTGCGACGGCCAACCATGGGAGTTGGGCGCTTATTGGATTGCGGATGCTCAAGCCGGCGTGCTGCGCTTCTCGGGCATCGGTTATGACGCCACCGGGCAGATGAACCAACTCCTGGAGTTGGACCGCTCGTTTACGTTTGCGCCCGGCGCCGGATTGTTGGGCCGGGTGTGGGCTCAAGGAGAACCGAGTTGGATTGCGGATTTGGCCAAGGAAACCGACTGCCCGCGGGCCGGGTTCGTCGGCCAGTTGGGACTGCATGGCGCCTGTGCGTTCCCCGTCGCGTGGGGCAAGGAACGGTTTGGGATCCTCGAATTGTTCTGCCGGCGAATCATCGCTTCCGACGAACCATTGATGCTGGCGCTGGGAGGGGTGGGCAGTCAGATCGGGCAATTCATCGATCGCCGGCGGTCGCAAGAGGCGCTGGCCGCGGAGCGAAATCTGTTGCGGACGCTGATCGATAATCTGCCGGATTATGTTTACGTGAAAGATACCGAGAGCCGGTTCCTGATCAACAATCTGGCCCATCTGTGCGTGTTGGGCGCGCCGCTCAAACAGCAGGTGGTTGGTAAATCCGACCTGGATTTCTTCCCGCGGGAACAGGCACTGCAATTTCTGGCTGACGACCAAGCGGTACTCAGTTCCGGCCAGCCCCTGATCAATCACGAAGAACAGGTGGTCGATGCCGATGGTAAACCACATTGGGTTCTGGCCACCAAGGTGCCGCTGCGCGACCACCAGGGCCAGGTCATGGGCTTGGTGGGGATCAGTCGCGACATTACCGGACGCAAGCAGGCCGAGGATGAAAAGCGCCTGACCGAAACCCGGCTGCAGGCCATTCTCGACAACTCGCCCGCGGTCATTTACCTCAAGGACACCCGGGGGCGCTACTTGCTGATCAATCATCGCTACGAAGAGCTCTTTCGGATCCGACGGGAAGACATCGTTGGCAAGACCGATTACGAGGTGTTCCCCAAGGAAGCCGCCGACTTGTTTCGAGCCAACGACCAGCGGGTCTTGCAGGCTCAGGGGCCACTCAAGTTCGAGGAAGTGGCCCCGCATGACGACGTGCCGCACACCTATATTTCGGTGAAATTTCCCCTCGTGGATGTGGCCGGCAAACCGTACGGCGTCTGCGGCATTTCCACCGATATTACGGATCGTAAGCAGGCCGAGCAAGCCCTGGCCGAAAGCCAGGAACGCCTCGAATTGGTGATCCAGGGCAGCAATGACGGCATCTGGGATTGGAGCATTGCCGCCAACCGCGTTTATTATTCGCCGCGTTGGAAAAGCATGCTGGGTTACACCGACGACGAGATTGAAAATACGTTCTCCAGTTGGGAAATGCTCTTGCATCCCGAGGATCGCACGCGGGCGTTGGCCGCCGTGCAAAGCTATTTCGCCGGCCAATCGACGGCCTTCGAACTCGAACATCGCCTGCGGCACAAGGACGGCACGTACCGGTGGATTCTGGCTCGCGGCGTGGCTCTGCGCGATGCCGAGGGACGACCCTTGCGCATGGCCGGTTCGCACGTGGACCTCACCGAGCACAAACAGAAAGAGGAACAACTGCGTCAGGCTTACGAGGAGCTGTCGAAGAACCAGGAGCGACTGCGGCAAACCCTCGACCGGCTCCGCGGGGCGCACCGCGAATTGAAGAGCGCCCAGCAGCAATTGATCCAGGCGGAAAAACTGAAGTCGATCGGCAAGCTGGCCGCCGGCGTCGCGCACGAAGTCAAGAATCCGCTGCAAACCATCCTGATGGGCATCACGTTCCTGAACAACAACCTGGCCGGCAAGGAGGCCACGGTCACGATGGTGCTGAGCGAATTGCGGACCGCCGTGGAACGGGCGGACAGCATCATCCACGAATTACTGCAATTGAGCGCTGCCACGCGCATCACCGTTAAGACCGTCGAGTTCAACACCGTGGTCGAGCGGGCGTTGGCGATGATGCATCTGATGTTTGATGAGACGCACGTCCAGGTCGTCCGCGAACTGGCCAGCGGTTTGCCCGAGCTTCAATTGGACCCGTCCCGGATGGAGCAGGTGTTCACCAATCTGTTCATGAACGCCATCCATGCCATGCCCGGCGGCGGCGTGCTCACGGTGCGCACGCGGTTCCGGCGCTGGCCGAAGAACCCACCTTCCGAAGCGGTCCCGAGTCCCTTCAAGCCAGGCGATCTGCTGGTGATTGCCGAGGTGCAGGACAATGGCACCGGGATTGCCGCGGAAGTGCTGCCGATGATCTTCGAACCGTTCTTCACCACCAAACCCATGGGCGTGGGCACCGGGCTGGGTCTGGCGGTCATCAAGAACATCATCGACTTGCACGGCGGGACCATTGAAGTTACAAACGTTCCGGAAGGTGGCGTTTGCGTCACCCTCGCGCTGAAAGTTCAGCAGGGGACAACATTTTATGAGCAAGAAGCGGATTTTACTCGTGGATGATGAAGTCGGATTTACACGGCTGTTGAAGCTCAACCTCGAACAAACCGACCAATACGAGGTTCAGGTGGAAAACACCGCCATGGGTGCCTTGAACCACGCCGTCGATTTTCAGCCGCATTTGATCCTGCTGGACGTGATCATGCCCGCCATGGACGGGGGCGAATTGGCGACCCGCCTGAGCACCAAAGCGAAACTCAAAGGTGTGCCAATTGTGTTTTTGACGGCTGCGGTGAAGAAGGAGGAAGTCAGTTCCCACGGCGGCGAGATTGGCGGTTATCCGTTCATTGCGAAGCCGGTTGATCTGCCGCAGGTGATTGCCTGCATCGAAAGCCACTTGGGCCAGAAACCGGTGTGACGCCACAGTTCATCGTAGCGGCGCCTCGGCAGAACGCCGCACTCTTCACTCCTTGGAAGCTATGGCCCTACTGGGACTTTCCTCCCGTTCCCGCACATATAGATCTCAAAACTCCTTCCAGAAATCCTCGATCAGCGGGTGCATCCACGGGCAGCCGGGCACCATTGCGCCCAAATAAGGCCACTCGTGTGGATGGTTCACCAAACCTGCGCGCCGGGGATTATCGAGCACGTAGAAGCACGTCCGTTCAAACGCCCCACGCAAACGGTTTTTCTCCCGTAGCACGCTGTCATGCGATTGCTTTTGCAACTCGAATTCCGCCCCAGCAGACGAGCGACGAGCGAGTTCTGCTGCCAGATGCTTTCGGATAAAACGACTGGCCAGACGCTGGTCGCTTCGGACACGCATTCCCATCCAGACTACGTGCAGATGATCCGGCATACGCACATAAACCGGACAGAAGAGGCTCTGCCGCCGCTACGCCGCCATGAACCGTAGCGGCGCCTCGGCAGAGCGCCGCCAATTAATGCGGTTTTCTCCCTCAAAAGCCTCGACGGAATCGCATTCTCCACCGACGGGCAATTCCCCGGTTCGTAGCATTGGAGCAAGACTTTCTTGATCACACCTTTACCCGGCGCAAATCCACTCGAGTGTAACTGGCTCCTGACCCAAGCGTGACTTTCTTCTGGGAGGTTCGCCCGTGAAGTGGAGTTAGAGGCCGCTTGTCAGCAGATCGTCGGCACATGGGGATAGCCACGGATCTTACCGTCGGTCGTCACGAGCGTCAGGCGCTCCAGCCGTGCGGTTGCGATGAGCAAGCGATCTGCCGGGTCGTGGTGAATGGGCGGTGGCAGGCTGTAAGCCTCGGCCATGATTTCTGCGGTGATGGGCAGACAAGGCCACTCGGTTCGCTTCAACAAAGCAGCCCACCAGAGGCGCCAGTGTTGTTTAAGCACGATCTTCCGGCGTTCCTGCAAGCAGGCCAGTTCCGCCACGGAGATCGCCGAGACAACGACCTCCCCCGCCGGTGCTGCGTCAATCAGCGCCAGTGTAGCCGGGGTGAGGTCGGGCGTTTTCTCCGCAGTGAACAGGACAGCGCAAGTATCGAGGAGAAATGGCATGGCAGCATCACTTAAGCATCTCCCAGTCTTCCTCGGGAATTGCTGGCCCCGTGAGGTCGCCTTTAATTCGAACCGTGCCTTTCATGCAACCTACGACGTGGCGCTTGGATTTCCGCGGAGTGGGTTTGCGGATTGGTTCGACGCGGGCCAGCGGCACGTTGCGACGGCAGACGATTACCTCTCCCCCCTGTTCCACCAACGCGAGGAACTCAGAAACCCGGTCTTTGAATTCAGCGATGTTAACCGTTCTGCTCATGGCCAGAAAGATGGCCATGTTCCAGGCTAAATGCAAGACTTGATTGGAGGGCACTTGGGGCGCGGCCAGCGTTTTCACAGCGGTCTCCTCACATTACGATTGCTTCATCGGCTCGCATACCACTAGGTTTCGCGCATGAAAAATCTCCGGTCTATTTTTACCATCGCCACGGTTGCCGCCACGCTATGGTTGAGCAGCAGCCTGGCGCACGCCTTGAATCTGCCGCGCATTTTCTCCGACAACATGGTACTCCAGCGGGACGCGCCCGTAAAGGTGCGGGGGTGGGCCGATCCTGGACAGAACGTGACCGTTGCTTTTGCGGGGCAAACCAAAAAGGCCCAGGCCGGCGCGGACGGTAAATGGATGGTCACTCTCGACCCGTTGGCCGCGAATGCCGAAGCCGGCGAGATGGTGGTTGCAGTGGCGGGGCAAACGATTGCCATCAAGAATATCCTCGTGGGCGAAGTCTGGATTTGTTCCGGGCAATCCAACATGGAGTTCACTCTGGGCGCCACCCACAATGCGAAGGAAGTCATCGCTACTGCCAATCTGCCGTTGATCCGGCAGTTCAAAGTGCCGCACGTTACGCAGACCAAGCCGCAGCGAGATCTCCCGGGAGACTGGGCCGTGTGCTCGCCGCAAACTGCGCCGAATTTCACGGGAGTAGGCTTCCACTTCGGACTGCAATTGTTCAAAAAACTCAACGTGCCGATCGGGCTCATTAATTCGTCCTGGGGCGGCACCCGCATCGAGCCGTGGACCGATCGGGAGGGCTTCAAAGTGTCGCCCAAGTTGAAAGATATTTCCGCTTTCGTGGCCAGTGCGGACGAGGTCCATCGCCGGAACGTAGCCGCCTGGCTGGACCAGATCGAACCCTGGCTCAAACAGAGCCGTGCCGCACTCGACCACGGCGAAGACATTCCCGCGTTACCCGGCCAGATGCCGGAGCATCCGCTCAAGAATCCCGGGCGCCCCACGTCCATTTACAACGCCATGATTGCGCCGCTGATCGGTTATGGCATCCGTGGCGCTATTTGGTATCAGGGCGAAAGCAATAATGGCGAGGGCAGGTTGTATTTTGAGAAGATGAAAGCGCTGATCGGTTCCTGGCGGCGGCTCTGGGCGCAGGGAGACTTTCCGTTCCTCTATGTGCAGCTTGCGCCGTATCGGTATAACAATCCCGCGGCCCTCCCGGCCATTTGGGAAGCGCAACTCGCGTCCTTGTCGATCCCCAACACCGGCATGGCCGTGATCACCGATATTGGCAACGTGTCCGACATTCACCCCCGCAATAAGGAAGAAGTCGGCCGGCGGCTCTCACTGTGGGCGCTGGCAAAAACTTACGGTGTGGACGGGCTGGAGTATTCCGGGCCGCTGTACAAATCGATGAAAGTGGAAGGAAACCAAGCCGTGCTGACGTTCGATCACGCCGAGGGCTTGAAGTCGCTGGATGGGAAGCCGCTCTCCTGGTTTACCGTTGCCGGCGACGACAAAAACTTCGTCGAAGCCAAGTCAGAGATTGTGGGCAACACCGTCGTGGTGAGCAGCGACGCGGTGAAAAGTCCGGTTGCCGTTCGTTTTGGTTGGAACGAAACCGCTGAGCCGAACTTGGCCAACGGCGCGGGTCTGCCCGCTTCGCCGTTTCGCACGGACCCGTGGTAAGCGAAAGGACTACGCGAACCGTGCTCACTTGGGTTGCCTGTTGAACCGGGGTCGCAGAATATTCCGCAGGCCGACCGTTCTGGGCTTTGGCCTTGGTCTGGTTGCGGCCACTTTAGCCAACGCTCAAACGACCTGGCCGTTGCATGCTACCGGACAGGACAGCCGGATTGACCTCACGTGGACTGCCGCCAAACTCGACGATGCGGATGGCTTCCAAATTTATCGCTCGGCGCAGTCCAACGGCCCATTTTCGCTGCTCACCACGAAGCCGCACCATCCCACTGTGTTCAGCGACTTCCTCGGTAAAAACAACCAGACGTTTCATTATCGGATAGTGGCGTTGCGCCGGGGAGCCCCCACCAGCACCTCAGCCGTAGCCACTGCCACGTCGCGGGCCATGACCGACGAGGAACTGGTCGAATCAGTGCAGCGCGCCACGTTCCGCTATTTCTGGGATTACGGCCATCCAATCAGCGGTTTAGCCCGCGAACGCAAAGGCAGCCGCGACACTTGCACCAGCGGGGGAACCGGCTTTGGCTTGATGGCCATTGTGGTGGGTGCCGAACGCGTCTGGATCCAGCGTGATGATGCCGCGTTGCGTTTGCTCAAGATGGTGCGTTTTCTCGAAGACAAGGCGACCCGCTATCACGGCGCTTGGTCGCATTGGTTGAATGGGCGCACCGGGCGAATCATTCCGTTCTCGAAATACGACGATGGGGCGGACTTGGTGGAAACGTCCTATCTCGTCCAGGGCCTGCTCACTGTCCGCCAATACTTCAATCGCGAGAACGCCGTGGAACGGGATCTGCGCGAGCGTTGCACCCGCCTATGGCGCGAAGTGGAGTGGGACTGGTTTTTGCGGGAACCGAACAACCGTCGTCTGTTTTGGCATTGGTCGCCGAATTTTGGTTGGCAGATGAACCATCCGATTGGCGGCCATTTCAATGAGTGCATGATTACCTACCTCCTGGCCATCGCCTCTCCGACGCATCCCATCCCGCCGGAATGCTATTACCAGGGTTGGACCGGCGATCCACCCACCGGTTACGTGAATGGCCGGACCTATTACGGTTTCAAACAATGGGTCGGCTGGCCGATGGGGGGGCCGCTGTTCTTCACGCACTATTCCTTTTTAGGATTTGATCCGCGTCACTGGCGTGACCGTTACTGCAATTACTTCGAGAACAACCGGAACATCTGCCGCATCCAACGGGCCTATTGCGCCGACAATCCGAAGCAACATCGCGGTTACAGCGAACTAACGTGGGGCCTGACCGCCAGCGACACGCCCGGCGGCTACCTGGCCCACGAACCGCGTCGTGACACCGGCACCATCACCCCTACCGCGGCGCTTTCCGCCATGCCGTATGTGCCGCAGGAGTCCCTCGCCACGCTCAAATACTTCTACCACCAAGATGGCCGCCAGTTGTGGGGTGAGTTCGGATTCAAAGATGCCTTCAATCTCGACAAGGATTGGTTCGCCGACAGTTACCTGGCCATTGACCAAGGTCCGACCATTATCATGATCGAGAACCATCGCACCGGCCTCTGCTGGCGTCTCTTCATGGCCAACGAGGAAATCCCACGTGCCCTCAAGGCCGTTGGATGGATTAAGGAGCCGTGAACACGAACCGGAAGCCTACTCGACGACCACCGTGGCATCTTCGACCAAGACCGGATATTGGTAGTTGTAGCCGAAATCCTTGTCGGTGGCGAGTTTGCCGGTTACCAGCACAGTGTCGCCGACCTTCGCTTGCCCCGAGGTTGTGACCGTAAGATCGTTGGTTCCTGCCGCGCCAGTGCCGTCCTCGAGGTGAAGCCAGTTCTTCCCCATGATATTGGCGTTGAACTTGACCACCTTGCCGCGCACCTTGATCTCCTTGCCTTTGAGGTCAGCCTTGGCGGCGAAAATTTCCGCCACTGTATTGCCGCCTTCTGCTTTCTTGAGGCCGGAAAAGTCCAGCGTGGCTTGACTGGCAGCGCCGGTGATTGGCGGATGTCCCTTGGGCAATTGGGCGGGCATCGCACTCGCAGCCGGCTCGCCGTGGCCCACCGTCACGCGATCAACAAAGTAAACCACGTCGAAATCACGGTTCAGTGTGCTGCTGTGGAACTTTTCCATGGGCATTCCCGGTGGAACCGTTACGGCATCGCCCACCTTGACTTTAAACTGTGGAGCCGCCGCCCAGATGCTTTGCTTGCCAGTGTCCACGTTGACATAGGTGTAACCCCCGGAATTCATCGTCTCGACCACTTTGCCGGCGTAAATCGTTCCCGAGGTGGCCGAGGTGGCGGGTGCGGGATTGGTGGCAGCGGGCGTGGCATCGGCCCGAGGTGTGGAAGCGGTTTCGCGGCTGCACCCGACCAAGCTAAGGGCCAGAATCAGGCAACCGGTTGGTATCACAATATGCTTGTTCATTCGTAATTTATTTGCGTCTCTGCGCACGAATCAAGTCACAGGGAATCGGCCTGCGGCTCGCGCGCGAAAGCTTAACCTAGCAAACCCCAATGGTGTCTCAAGTCGCATTTCAGCAAAAGATTTACCAAGTTGGAGATGGACCAGGGAGTGCCAGCCAACCTGGGTTCCCACCGGCAAATCGCTCGACTGGCGATTGGTATTGCTCGTGGCCTTTAAAACTTGCACCGCCGCGCGCGAATCGCCGTTCCTGAGCGCACGATCCTGTCTATTCGATCCCTTAGTCCTTCACATATCCCTTGGCGTGAAACCAATCCACCGCGTCGGCAAAGGCCTGTCGGGGCGCCGTCTGCGGCAACCCCAATTCCCGGATGGCTTTGGCCGGATTGAAATACATTTTATAGCGCGCCATGCGCACCCCGGCTAAAGGCGCTTTCGGTGGGCGACCGGTGAACCTGGCGATGAACTCATCCACGTATGCCGCGGTCAGCGCCACGTGATAGGGCATTTGCATGCGGGGCGCCGGCAGACCAGTGATTTCCGCCAACGTATCGAAGGCTTGTTTCATGGTCCAATTGCCGTCGGCGTGGCCGAGGATATACCGTTCGCCGACGCGACCCTTTTCGGCCGCCAGGATATGGCCTTGCGCGACATCTCGCACGTGAACCCAGTTCAACCCCGTGTCCAGGTAGGCCGGCATTTGGCGGTTTAAGAAATCCACGATCACTTTGCCCGTCGGGGTCGGTTTGACGTCCCGCGGACCAATGGGCGCGCTGGGATTCACGATGACCACGGGGGCGCCCCCGGCGACGAGTTCGCGCGCTACCCATTCGGCTTTCCACTTGGACAATTTGTAGTGGTTGCTCATTTGCGCTTCACTGACCGGTGCCTGTTCGTCAGTGGGGGCGGCCGGTCCATTCCCCGACTTCGGCAATCCGATGCAACCCACCGTGCTGGTATAGACAATGCGCGAACACCCCGCTGCCTTCGCCGCCTCAATCACGTTCCGCGTCCCCTCGACATTGGCGGCATACATCGGGGCGTAATCCTTCAGCCAGAGATGGTAGCTGGCCGCGACGTGAAAGCACCAATCGCACCCGCGCATCGCCGTTTCCAGCTCGGAACGATCCGCCAGATCGCCGGACACACGCTCGCAGTCTGCGCCCTGCAGTCCGCGCACGTCGCTGTGGGCGCGCAGCAGGGCCTTCACCTGATGACCTTGCGCGCACAATTCCTGAACCAAGTTGGCGCCAATGAATCCCGAAGCGCCGGTAACAAAGCATTTCATAACTTGAACCCGTTGCTGCGGCTTAAGATACGGACCTTTCCAACCGATGGAAATCCTGGAACTCGACGAAAATTAAGTGCAGGCGAGTTCTGCTGCCCAAGTCGGCAAAACATCCAACCGGCTGGGGGCAATTGACCGGGCCGCGGGGCGGCTTCGTTTGAGTGAAGTGGGTAATGGCTATGCTGAACAAAATCTGTTCACGGAGGAAATTGACGCGGCGGGAACTGCGGAATTTGAACATCGAAATCGGCTTCTTCGAGGGGCTGGTTCGCCGTGATCCCACCTATTGCGAAGCTTTACAGGTGCTGGGAGTTGACTATTCGCGACGCGGTGATTTTTCCAAAGCGGTGCATATTCACGAACAACTGGCGGACCAGCTTCCCACCGATCCCATCGTGCTTTACAACTTGGCTTGCTGTTATTCCCAGACCCGACAACTCCGCCGCGCCGCTGATGCACTCGACCGTGCCATCGCCCTTGGCTACAAGAATTTCCGCACGCTTGCCAAAGATCCGGACCTGGCCAATCTGCGCAAGCACGCCGTGTTCAAACGCGTGCGCGCCCGCATCGTCGCCGTCACAGGAAAATAGGACCAGGGGTCAGTCCCGATAATCAACAATTTGGGGTGGTGGTTTACCTTTCGTCGATGATCAGCTCTTGGATTGTGAAATACGAGTGTTAGAGCCCTCTGGTAAGTTTTTGGTTTGTTGATTACCGGGGCTGCCCCCATGGTGACTGATGGAGTTTGCGGTTGCGTTGTGCGCCCTTCAAAATTTAACTGCCAGCGATGGCTGACAGTCTTGAAATCCCAGGGGAACCGGATGGGCCGGTTGAGCTGCCGATTGACGGCATGCTCGATTTGCACACGTTCCGGCCCCGAGATGTGAAAGAAGTAGTTACCGCTTATCTCGACGAATGCCGGAAGCGGGGTATTATCAAGGTCCGCATCGTCCACGGCAAAGGTATCGGTAATCTGAGGCGCACGGTACATGCGCTCCTCGAACGCCGGCCGGACGTGGAATCGTTCGCGCTGGCCAGTGAAGGCTTCGGCGGCTGGGGCGCGACCATCGTTCGATTGCGTCCCTCGTAATCCACCTCGGCGGATGAAAGCAAAAGCAAATAAACGTTCCGTCCCATCCGCCTCGCCGCGAGGCCTGTTCGACCAAATGGCCGAACCCTTGGTCAAACCGGCAGCGGTTCAATCCGAAGAAAACTTGGCATCCGAGGGGCGCTACACCGAAGCGATCCGATATTTGTCGCGGGTGGACAAAGTTCTGGCGCGGCTGATCAAGCGGGTTGGGCCTTGTACCTTGGAAATCGAGAAACAAGTTAAACCTTACGAAGCGTTGGTCGAAGCGATCGTTTATCAGCAACTCCATGCCAAAGCCGCCGCGGCGATTCTGGGGCGCGTCAAACAGCTTTTTTCCACACGACGGTTTCCGCGTCCGGACGATTTTCTCGGAGTTCCTGAGGACCATTTGCGCGCGGCCGGTCTGTCGCGCGGCAAGATCGCGGCCATTGTGGATCTGTCGGCCAAAGTGCTTGCCGGAGTGGTACCGACCGCCCGCGCCATTCGTCGCATGAGTGACGAAGAAATCATTCAACGGTTGGTCGCCGTACGCGGGATTGGGCGATGGACGGTCGAAATGCTATTGCTGTTCAGCCTGGGGCGTCCCGATGTTTTGCCTGGCACGGATTACGGGGTGCGTCAGGGATTTGCCATCACCTACAATCAGCCGGAATTGCCTTCTCCCGGAGACCTCATCAAACATGGCGAACGTTGGAAACCGCACCGATCGGTGGCCGCCTGGGTACTTATGGCGGGCGGTGGAATTGGCTCGGCGGCAACCTCCATTGCCAAAAGGAAAGGCATGAATTCAGAGAATTTCCCAGATTTCATCAAGATTTCTCTATTTTGTGGTAGGAATTCAGATGGTTTTTCGGCTATTCTCCCTTCCTATGGCCAGAATCTACCCTATAAACAGGCCGACAAGTTCCGAACCACCGGCTCCGGAGCACGCCACCGTGGGGGAAGTGGAAAAAATGTTTGGCATCAGCCGTCGTATTTGTAATCAAAAAATTCGGGACGGCACCTTCCAAAGCATCGTATTCAGTGAAGCAGGTTCGCGTAAAAACGTGCGCTTGATCTATTTGGACTCCGTTCGGCGTTATCTTCGCCGCCAACAATCCGCTAACCGGTAACTCCCGATTTTTTCTGAATTATCTTCGGTCTAAGCTGTCTGATAAACTGGATATGTAGTTAGAATAAGGTTATTTGCGCGCAACTCCTTTCCGGGCTCCTCACCCAATTAGTTGTGTCGTTGTGAATAACTTACCCCTAAATGTTGTGGTTTGGACTTTACTTTAGGGCGTAGGTGCGGTTGTATTCAGCCGGTTTGGTTTATTGAATTAGACATGTACCTGAAGAATTTAACGGTCTTAGGATTTAAGTCCTTCGCGGACAAGACTTCGCTTAATTTTCAGCCGGGCGTGACGGCGATTGTGGGGCCCAATGGCTGCGGCAAGTCCAACGTGTCGGATGCCATCCGATGGGTTTTGGGCGAGCAGTCCGCCAAAGCGATGCGTGGTGGGGAGATGGCCGACGTCATATTCAATGGCACCGATGGCCGCAAACCGCTGGGAATGAGCGAGGTGTCGTTGACAATTGGCGGGGTCGATTCGGAGCATCTGATGGCTGCCGGTGTCGAGGTGGCTTACAACGAAGTAACGGTGACGCGCCGGATTTTCCGCGACGGCAGCAGCGAGTATTTCATGAACAAAACGCCCTGCCGCTTGAAGGACATCCAACAATTGTTCATGGGCACAGGCGTGGGCCGGACTAGTTACAGCATCATGGCCCAGGGCAATATTACCCAATTATTGTCCAGCAAACCGGAAGACCGTCGTTTGGTGTTCGAGGAAGCGGCCGGGATCACCAAGTTTAAGGCCCAAAAACGGGAAGCTTTGCGCAAGCTCGAGGCCACCGACCAGAATCTATTGCGCGTGCAGGATCTGATCAAGGAAGTCAAACGCCAGATTATCTCGTTGCAACGCCAGGCCGGCAAGGCTCGTCGCTATAAGCAATTCATGCTCGAATTGCAGCATCTGGACACCCAACTTGCCCGGCACGAATTCGATGTGCTGCAATCCGAGATTCATCAGCGGAACGAAGCGTTGCAACAACATCGGGATGAAATCGAGCAATCTGCCGAACTCGTGATGCGCAGCGAGAACGAGATCGGCCAATTGCGTTCCCGGTTGTCGGAACTGGAACATGAAATCAGCCAGTACCAGCAACGCGGCGTGGAGTTGAAAGCGGAAATCGAGCGCCACGAGAGCCGCATTCAATTCAACGAGGAACGCATCCGCGAAACCGAGGCGCAGCACGGCAGTGCGCTCAACGAAATTGCCCAGGCCGAAGAACGATGCCGCACCGCGCAGCAGGAACTCGCCAGTGTGACCGAGCGATTGGCGGCGGCTCAGGTCGCCCTGGAAGAGCAGCGGCAAACCCTCAACGCGAAACGTGAAGCGGTCCAGCAGGTGGAAAACGAGCTGCGCGACAAGCAGGAGGCTTTGCGCCAGGCCCAGGCCGCCGCGTTTGCGACTGCCCAGCAACTCAGCCGCGCGCGCAATGAAATCAACGCGCTGGACCTCCAGAAGCAAGGCAACGTGGTGCGGCTCGAAAAGCTGTCCGCCGAAAAAATTCAGTTGGAGGAAGAACGCGCCCGGCTCGAAGAGCGGTTGCAGGAGTTTGCATCCAACGCCGAGGTGCAGAAACTCAGTGTGCAAACCCAACGCGGCACGCTTGAGGAACGCCAACAACGGTTGCGCGAAATCCAGCAGCACATCAACCAGGTGGGCCAGGAGTTGGATATCGTCCTGCACCAGCAATCCGAGAAACGTTCCCGTCTCAATGTGCTGGAACAATTGCAGTCCGAGCACGAGGGCTTCAGCGCCGGCACGCTGGCGGCGCTCAAACAGACGGAGGCGGTGCTGGGTTCGCTGGCGGATCGCATTCAGGTGCCGGACGAATACATCAAGGCAATCGAAGCCGCGCTGGGCCATCATTTGCAGGTGGTCATCACGCAGGAGCCGGAAGCGGCGCAGCAAATTCTGGCCGGCCTGAACGCCGGCAAGCAGGGCCGCGCCAGCATTACTTCATTGGCGCTGTTCAATGGCGAAGTGTCCGGAGCGTTGCCGATCACCGAAGTGGATTCGCCCGAAGCAATACCCATGACCGCGTCCACCGAGGAAACAAGCTCCGCCGATGCCGACGCCATGGCGGCTGTCGAAACGGCCGTTGATGAAACGGCGCCGCAAATACCAATGGTGCGCGCGGCCTCAGTGGTCAAAGCGGATCACACGGTGCGCCCGTTGATTTCGCGTCTGCTGGGCATGACCCGCATTGTGCCCGACCTTGCCGTGGCCACCGAGGCTTGGCGTGAGACTCATGGCGCGTTCCATTACGTCACGTTTTCCGGCGAACTGCTAAGCCGCCACGGCATCTATACGGGTGGTTCCTCCAACGGCGTGGCCCAGGCGCCAACATCCATTCTGGGACGGAAGAACCAGATTGCCGAATTGCAGGCGCAGCTCCAGCAGTTGCAGGAAGCGATTGCCGAAACCAGCCGCCGCAAAGGTGCGCTTCAAAGCGAGTACACGGAATTGCAAGCCAGTTTGCACGAAGCACAGACCGAGTTGCGCGCCCAGGAAGTCGCCATTGCCACCCACGAAGGCGAGTTCCATGCGCTCCAGAATTCGCAGCGCGTCTTGCACCAGAAGATTGATACGGTGGTCTATGAAATTCAGAGCCTGGCCGCGCAGGAAGAGGCAGGCGGACAAAAGCGCGCCGGCTTGGCCGCGCAATTGTTGGAACTCGAAAACGCGGAACAGACGGGGCAACAGACCGTGGCCGAATTAACCGCTGACGTGGAAAACCTGCGGCAGCAGCGCGAGACGCTGAACGCGGATCTCACTGAAACCAAAGTTGCAGTAGCCACGCAGGAACAACTCTGCGCCGCCCTTGAACAACAACAAACCCCGCTGCAAAACCGCATCCAGGAACTCACCCAATTAGCCGAACAACGTCGGAATGAGATCGGTACGTTCGCCACGCGCAAGACCCAGTGCGAACAGGAGATTGGTGAGTCCCGTCGCCGCATGGTTGATCTCGAGCACGAGCGCGAACAGACCAGCCTCCAGACCGCCGAATTGATCACGCAAAAGGACAGCCTGGAAGCCGACATCGCAGGCCGCGAAGAGGGCCTGCGCGAATTGCGGCGGCGCGTGGACGAATTACAGCAAGTCCGCAGCGCGGTGGAAGTGGAACTGGCGCAAAAGAACATGGCGGTGCAGAACCTGCGCGAGCGCATCCAGCAAAAATACCAGGTCAACCTGGATGAGGTCCGCAGCGAGTGCATTACCATCACCTACGCTGAGGGCGGGCCGCCGAAGGTGGAAACGCTCACACCCGAGGAGATGTCCACCGCCGGCGTGTCCACCGACTGGAACGCCGTAGCCGAGCAGGTCGCGGGGTTGCAGCGGCGCATCGATGAAATGGGACCGGTTAATTTGGTGGCCATCGAGGAATACGAAGAAACCGAGCAGCGATATCAATTTCTGACCCGGCAGAACGACGACTTGGTGCAGGCCAAGGCGCATTTGCACGAAGTCATCAACCGCATCAATACGCAAACGCGCGAAATGTTTACGGAGACGTTTAACCGGATTCGGGACAATTTCCGGAACATGTTCACCGAGATCTTCGGCGGCGGGAAGGCCGACCTGATGTTGACAAATGAGGGCGACGTGTTGGAAAGCGGTATCGACATCATGGCCCGTCCGCCCGGCAAACAGCTTCAAAGCATCACGCTGCTCTCCGGCGGGGAGCAGACCATGACCGCCGTGGCGTTGCTCTTCTCGATCTACCAGGTCAAACCCAGTCCGTTCTGCGTGCTGGACGAATTGGATGCGCCACTCGACGAATCGAACATCAACCGGTTCATCCGCATTCTCCAGCGGTTTCTCGAACAATCGCAGTTCATCATCATCACCCACAACAAGCGCACCATCGGCATGGCCGACGTGCTCTACGGCGTCACGATGCAGGAACAGGGCGTCAGCCGGATTGTCAGTGTTAAATTCCACAAAGCCGAAGATCAGGTGACCGATCACAAGCCCGAATCCATCGAGACTCCCATTGAGGGCAAGCGGGTCGAAGACGAAGAAGACACGCTCCATTCGAAAGAAGAGACTCTGGAAATGGTGATGGCCAAGTAACGTGCTGCCGCCGTCTCGCCGGCAGAAAAAAACACGGAGTCCACGTTCGAAGCGGTACCGTGACGGCCACCGCCCAGAATGGTTACGGACGCAGTTCAAGGCGCACGCGAACCAGCCAGTGGACTGGGTGAAGCGGGACTATTCCACCGTTCGCCGGCTTGCAGGATTTGATACGACTGCTTCAATCGCTCACAGGTTTGGCGGAATTCGTCGGGCGTGGCGGTGTTGAATTCAAACAGGTCGTAATGGCACGGGATCACGCAGCGGGCGCCAACGTCATGAGCCAGTTGCGCCGCTTCCCGCCCCCAGAGATTTCCGGCCACCCGCCGTTCGAAAGCGCGGCCGTTGATGGGCAGCAGCGCCAAGTCAATCGAGAATTGGCGCAAGTGTTTCACCAAGCCGTCATACCAAACCGTATCGCCGCTGTGATAAACGGTCCAAGGACCAAAGCGCACCACGTACCCCAGAAACTTGCAGCGCCCTTTCTCGTCGCGCTCGACGGCTTCGTGGGCTGCCGGCACGCCCGTAATGTGAAACGGCCCGAGCGCAATAGTGGTGCCCGCATCTACCCCGACCGGCCAATTCACCGGACAATCCAATCGCTCCGCCACGAACAACCGGTTCGCCTCGGGAATGACGAATCGCAAGCGCGGATTGATCGCCCGCATCGGTTGGAGCGTTTCCGCGTCGAGGTGATCGGTGTGATTGTGGCTCGAGGTGACCACGTTCACGAACGCCAATTGCTCCGGGGCAATGACGCGTTCGGTCATGCGAACGTGGGGCTTATCGGTGTCCGCGTACTTGCGCGTCAAGGAATCCGACAGATACGGATCGAGCAACAGGTAGTGGGTGTGCCAATGGACAAGGAAGCCGCTTTGCCCCAGCCACCAGACGTGAAACCGTCGCCGGTCCACCCGAGCGGCGGCAATGTCTTGCAGTAAAGCACCGTTGGCTTGGAGGGGCTGGATCATGTGAGTGAGCAGGTACATTTTACGGACAACTATCTTCTGGTGTGTTATTAGCGCGATTCGCCTGTGCTCGCCCTTTGAACGGGGGGCGCGCCCGCCCCGGGCGCTGTCCATGGCGCCTCGCCATGGACTCACACACGAACGCCAACCACTCGTTCGAGTGCGCCGTTCCATTCGTGTTCGGCGCGAGGCGCACCGAACAACAGGCGAGGCGCCTGTGCTCCCCGCGCAAGTGGGTCACGGTCATAATTCGTTCCGCACTTGTTGCACACCGGCCACCAGATGGCGCAGTTTGGCCTTCGCCGCCCAGCGGGCGGTCTGGCTGAGCCCGCAATCGGGCGCCAAAACCAGCCGCTCGGCGGGGGCGTGTTGCAAACAGGCGCGCACGCGGCGGGCCACTTCGTCCACCGATTCGATATAGTAGCTCTTTACATCGATGATGCCGACCGCCACGTCCTTCTGTTGTGCGATGGTGCCGATAAGTTCCAGTTCGGCGAATTCGCGGCTGGCCATTTCAACGTGGATTTCGTCCACCTGCATATCCAGGAACGCCGGGAACATCGGCGCATACCGGCGCAAACCGACGGCGTGTCCTTTGTAATTGCCGAAGCACAAATGCGTGCTGAGCCGGCAGCGGCCCACCAGCGGCGCCACGGTGCGATTGAAAATATCAACGAACCGGTGCGGATCTTCGCGGTGGGCGTAACAGCTCATGGACGGTTCGTCCACGGTGATCTCGCGACAACCAGCGGCCACCAAACCCTCCAGTTCGCGTTGGACAAGCGGCAACAACGCCTCCGTCAACGCCCAACGATCCGGGTAGGTGGCATTGGGAACCAGCCGGCCACTGAGCGTGTACGGGCCGGGAACACTGGCCTTGAGGGTGGGCGTCGAATCACTCGCTAAGCCCTGAGCATTGGCCAGGCGTTGCAGGCGATTGAAATCCTCAACCGTGCCCAAACCTCTCGGCGCGGCCAAGGTGCCGGTGACTTGGTGGCGTCCGCGTTGATCATGCGCGGGCGGACCGAAGCGGCGGGGCGGCGCGGATTCGAGGGAAATACCTTCAATGAAACCGTAAAATGAAAGGTTGAAATCCAGCCGGGTCTGTTCGCCGTCGGTGATGACATCCAATCCGGCGGCCAGTTGATCCTGGACCGCCACCGTGACGGCGTCGTCGATCATTTCCTCCCGATCGGCAGCGCCGAATTGGTCGAGGTGTTGACAGGCGAATTCCAGCCACGCCGGGAACGGGTAACTGCCGATGACAGTGGTACGCAAGGGGCGTTCTTTCATGAGCTGACCAATCCGAGGTTTTGATACAATCGCGCCAGCCGCCGCGCGTGTTCATCGTAGGCCGATTCAAATAGCTGGGTCGCTTTGGCCGCGCCCACCACGGCGCTGGCGGTCAAGACGAGGGGCGGTTTGCCGGCCCGCACCAATCGTTCGGCGACTTCGGCTTTGAGGGCGTTGATGAGCAGACAACCGCCCACCGTCGAGCCAGGCGAAACCTTCGTCTCCAAGCCATCGATCTTCACCATGGCATCGCCCACCGGCGCCCCGGTATCCAAGACCAAGTCCGCAAAGTCGGCCAACTTCTTGCCGTCCCGATGCTGGCTGCGGCTGGCGTCCGCGTGCGCCCGGCTCACGATGGCCACGACTTTGATTCCGCGTTGCCGGAAGCACTCAGCCATCTCGATGGGCACCACGTTGCAACCGCTGGACGAAACCACCAATGCCGAGTCGCGGTCGGACAAATCGAAGTTGCGCAGGATGCGCTCCGCCAAGCCACTGACGTTTTCGAGGAACATGGCCTGGCGCTGGCCGTTGGGCCCGACGACCAGGTTGTGGAAGCTGAGCGACAATTCGACAATCGGATTGAAACCGGGAAAGGAGCCGTAGCGTGGCCACATTTCTTCGACCAGAATCCGGCTGTGTCCGGAGCCAAACAAATGCACCATCCGCCCGGCCAAAATGGTTTCACTGAACCAATCCGCCGCGGTTTGAATGGCCGGCAGTTGCTGCTCCACCTGCGCGAACAGACCGCGGCAGGCATTGAGATATTCTTCGCTGGGACGCATCGAGTTCATAAATGCCTCATTCTTTTCCTTCGCTGACGGACCACCCGGCGTCCACCGTCAGCGTGTCGCCGGTGATCATGGCGGCGTCATCACTCATCAGGAAGACGGCCGCGCGCGCGATGGCCTCCGGTTCGATCAATCCTTCGGCCAGCGGTTGTTTGGTTTTCATGAGATGGAGGATCGTTTCATCCTGTTGAGCCCGCTGGCTCATCGGCGTGCGCACCAGCGCCGGCGCGAGGGCGTTGACACGGATCTTCAGCGGTGCGTAATAGGCGGCCATGCTCCGGGTCAAGCCGAGGATGGCGGCCTTGCTGGTGGCGTAGGCATGGGTGGCAAAATGTCGGGCCGACGGCGCAAATCCCAACACGCTGGACATGTTCACGATGGCGCCGCGTAATCCCTGCGCATCCGGAGCTTGCGCGAGCATCTGCTTGAGCGCGGCTCGGCACATATAAAACGTGCTTTGGAGATTGGTGTCCATAGTTCGGAGCCAGCCTTCGTCGGAACACTCGTGGACCGGACCATCTCCGAACTTGCGACCGCTGATGCCCACGACGTTGAACAACGCATCCAGGCGCTCGAATCGTTTGAGGCATTCGGCTACCGCGGCATCGACGGCGTTGGATTGAGTCAAATCGGCAGGTGCAAACTCGCAGTCGCCGCCCATCGTCAAAATCCTCTTCCGCAAGTCCTGTCCCGCTTCAGCCGTCAAGCCAGTGACAAACACTCGCGCCCCTTCGCTCACCGCCAACTCCGCCGTGGCCGCGGCGATGCCCGTGGTGCCGGTGATCAGGATCGTTTTGTTCTGGAGCTTGCCGGGCATGGTCAGCTTGTTTTCACCCGCACCCATTTACGCGAGCGCATGGAGCGATAACCGGCGTCCAAAATGCAATTAACCATGTAACCGTCGTCGTACGTCTCGCGTGGGATGTGCCGCTCCCGTACGCACTCGACAAAATGTTTCATCTCCGCCTGGTACCCATAAGCGAAGGCCTCCTCCGGTAGCGGCCGGGTCCAGCCAAAATCCAGGTCAGCCTTTTCTACCACATAGCCCGCCGAACGCCGCGTGAACGTGGTCATTGGCGTACCGCGCGTAACATCGGTGAAGATGGAGCCTTCGGAACCGTGGACTTCATTGCGCAGGTCCAAACCGCCCTTGGTGGTCCAGGAGAGTTCGCAATGCGCAATGCCGCCCCCGGCCAATCGCATCACCAGCAATGCGTTGTCTTCGCCCTGGGTTTTCTGCTGATGCACCAGCGTGTCGCCCCAGGCCATGACTTCCACCACCGGATCATCTTTGCCAAAGAAATAGCGCGCGGCTTCGACGCAATGGCAGCCCAGGTCGTTGAGCGCGCCACCGCCGGTATTCTCGATGTTCCAGAAATGGGCGCTGTGCGGCCCACTGTGCGATTCGCGTGAGCGCACCCAAAGCACCCGGCCCACGCCGCCGCGCTCGATCATCGCCCGCGCCTTCACGATGGCCGGCGCGAACACTTCGGTTTCGGCATAACCGTGCAGCATGCCCGAATGGTGCGCGGCGTCCCGCATCTGGCGGGCTTCGTCCGGATTGCGCGCGAGCGGTTTGGTGCAGACCTGGTGCCGCTTGGCCTGCGATAACGCCAGGCTGACCGGCAGATGGGCTTCGTTGGGGAGGGCGATGACGTATAAATCAATATCGCTGCGGGCAATCAATCCTTTCAAATCGGTGGTCGCCTCAGGAATGTTCCAACGGCGCGCGAACGCCCGGGCACGTTTGAGCGACCGCGAGTAAGCGACCGTCACCTGCTGGCCGTTCACATTGGCCAGACCTTGGAGGTAAAACTCCGCCACAAAACCCGAGCCCAGCATGGCGATATTGATGGTTTTCATCGTGTGCGCCCGGACGTTAGCAAACTCGGCTCGTTTGAGAAAGGCTTTTGCAAGAGGTTAGAAAAATTGTTTTTATGGGACGATTGGCAATTAGAAACCTGGAGAGGTGCGGGCGCAACTCAGGCATGGTAGGACAGCCGTCCCGGCTATCCCGAACTCGCAAGCAACGCACCTTGGTCAATGATCCCAGCTCGCAAATAGGAACGTCACACAAACTCCGAAACCGGCGGGACTCCTGTCCTCCGGCTTTGCCGCGTTTGCGCTTCCTCGTTGCGCTTTGAGCGTCGCGCAGTCCGTCGCGCCAGCGTTTGGAGTGCATCCGGCTTGCCGGCGCTTTCGTCGTGAAAAGAACGGTCAAATTCATAAGCGCGTGCGGCATTGGTTTGATCGGCTGTTGATCAAACGAAAGCGGGAGCAAGCTCGCCGCACTCCAAACGCTACGCGCGGTTCGAGCACCACGCTCCTACTGCAAGCTGTGTAGGACAGCCGTCCCGGCTGTCTCGAATGTTCCAAGGCGCGCCACTGGTTACGGGATCGTTCAAACTGATGCGAAAGCTCTTCGGGTGATTCGGGACCGGCGGGACGCCTGTCCTACCGGCATAACGTAGCACTCGGGCCATGCTCTCCCGCCGCCTTTCCTCGACATCCGAAGTCCCTTTGGTAGGTTTGCGTCATGAGTTTTGTGGCTGAATTTGATCGCCTGCCGCTGGCTTCGTGGTTGCGACGTTCGCACGAAGCAACGCCGGCAGCGGTGCGGAACGTGCTTGGGAAATCGAGTCGTTCGCTGACTGACTTTGCTCAGTTGCTATCCCCGGCGGCCGGCGAATCGTTGGATGCTTTGTGCCAGCAGTCTCTGGCGATAACCCGCCAACGTTTCGGTAAGGTCATCCGGCTGTTTGCACCGCTTTACCTGTCCAACGAGTGCATTAATAATTGCAAGTATTGCGGCTTTTCGCGCGACAATCCCATTCTGCGAGTCACGCTATCCATTGAGGAAGTGCTCCGCGAGGCGCGCGCGCTCAAAGCGCAAGGGTTTCGGAACATTTTATTGGTGGCCGGGGAGCATCCGAAATTTGTCTCGCATGATTACCTCGCGGCGTGCGTCCAGGCGCTGCACGCCGAAGTGCCCGGCATTTCCCTCGAAGTCGGTCCGATGGAAACGGAGGACTATCGAAGTCTGACCGCCAGCGGCGCGGAAGGACTGGTGGTCTATCAGGAAACATACGACCGGGCCTTGTATGCCGAATTGCACGTTTCCGGGCCGAAACGCAATTTCAACTGGCGCCTGGAAACACCCGAGCGCGCCTACGAGGCCGGGTTCCGCCGCTTGGGCTTGGGCGCGTTGTACGGGCTGAGCGACTGGCGAAGCGAATCTCTGGCGGTCGCGGCTCACGCGGCGTATTTGTTGCGCAATTGCTGGAAGGCTTCGTTGACCATCTCGCTGCCACGCATGCGTCCGTGCGCCGGCGAGTTCCAACCGCTGACGCACATCAATGACCGCGAACTGACGCAATTGGTCTGCGCCTTTCGGCTCACGTTTCCCGACGTTGGGCTGGTGCTGTCCACGCGCGAACCGGCCCGCCTGCGCAACGGTTTGATCCCGCTCGGCATCACGCTCATGAGCGCGGGCAGCCACACTGAGCCGGGCGGTTACACTGGCGCGGGACGCGAGCATCTGCACCACACCGAACGCGGCCGCATCGTGGACTTGATTCCGGCCTCGAGTGAATGGGCGCCCAGTCCACGGCCTGCGAACAGCGCCACCCGCCAGTTTGATATTGCCGACGAACGTTCCGCGGCGGAAGTGGCGGAAGTCATTCGGCACCTGGGGTACGAGCCGGTGTGGAAGGATTGGGATGCGGCGCTTGCCGGTTGATGTTCGATGGACGGTCAGAATGGCGGGTCGGTTAGAAACGAAACAACAATGAATGAGTCAACAGTGATTGCCAATGGACAGTCCGTAGCGGCGGAGTTGCCCTGCACGATCGAGGAATTTCTGGTGGCGAACCAGATGCTGCCGCGCAGCGTGGTCGTCGAGCACAACGGGGAAGCGGTCGCACCTTCTGAATTCAAGCAACGCAAGCTCGCCGCCGGCGACCGCTTGGAAATCGTCAAGATCGTGGCCGGCGGGTAACGGTGTTCTGGTTCGTATTCGCGCGCAAAGGGACTGGTTCGCAATCAAACGGTGGGGCGTGCAGTCCTCTGCGCGCCGCGATAGGAAAGAACCACACAATGGGAACAAGACGGCGCGCACGGAGTGATGCTCGGGTGGCATTTCTGTATTGATGAGAGCTTGGGATTGACTACGCATAGTGACATTCAATCGGCTCGTTCTCCCTCACCCTACCCTCTCCCCAAGGAGAGGGAACAGAGGGAGGTGCCACTACGGAAACCAAGGGACATCGTGTTTTCAGAAGACCGGTCATCGATTCTCCCTCTCCCTGGGGGAGAGGGCCGGGGTGAAGGAAAACAAAACCATCGATTATTCCAAAGTGTCTTCCATCCAGGCGACTGCACAGCAAGTATTACCAAATGCTTCGGCTACTACCGGCTCGCTTTCGCCGAAGCCGTCGGCACCAGTGCCATAGAGGCGCATTTGATGCGGTTCATGTCGTTGAAGCCACAGTTCATCCCGGCGGTGGTCAACACGCGGCCCGGCGCCATTTGCACCTGCTTTTCCAAGCCCCCATTGGGTTCGATGCCGGCGCGAAACATCTTTTCCGTTCCCAAAGCGCCATTCGCCAACAAGGGCCGCCCCCACAAGGCAAACGTTTTCACATCCCACTCAGGCGCGATCCGACCGCCAAAGCCGGTGGCTACATAACCTTCGGGCAGCGTGATCTGCGCTTCGAGATGCGCGTCCGGTTCCCAGCCACCGCGCAATTCTTCCGCCGGACCGAGCGTGCCGTCGGGCAGCAGCGGGCGGATCTGCATCCAGATCGTGGTGATGTTGTCTTCGTGCGCCCGGGCGCCCAGGCCGGTCACCACGTAGTTCGGCGGGGCCGTCAGTTCCGCTTCGACGCGTTGATCGAATTCCACTTGCCGGTCCTGAAGCACGACAGTCGCCGGCTGCGCCGGACTGATTGGCGGGTCGTTGAAGGCCATTTGTGTTGGCCCCAAATCGAAAACCATGGCGTGGTCCACGTAGGCGGTGGCGCGTTCCAAATCCCGCCAGCGGAAGAAACCAAATCCAATCGTGGCCTGGTCTGCCTCGGCGATCCAGCGGTGTTGGAAACGCGACCAGCGGCCATCCGTCCAATACCATTGGCTGGTGTTTTGTCCGGCGAAATTGGTACCGCCGGCGGAATCGGCGAACAAGCGCACCCGCGTATCGCCGCGCGGGCCGTTCACGACGGAGGTGTGCGCACGAACCCACAGCGCATACACGTGTCCGGGCACGGTGGGAACGGTCTGGTAGATCATGGATTCCGCAAACACCTGTTCCCGACTTTGCTCCGAGAGCTGCGACCAGCCGGCCATTTTCTTGCCGAACGGCGGCGAAATCTTGTGTTCTTCGCGCGTCGCGTAAATCCCGTCGGCCGGCACCACAGTCCAGCCGTTCAAGTCCTCTTCGAAGTCTCCGTTGACCAGCGGGACCATTGTCCGGTAGCGCATTGGATTCTTGGCAGGCAGCGCGGGCAGTTGCCGACCGGCAATGGGCACGAAGAAATCCGGTTGTTTCGGATAGGCGCGCGGGATGGCGGGAAAGGGGCCGTTGGGAATCTGCAAGCGATAGAGCGGCGTGCGCCAGGTCAGCCCAGCTTGGCCGGTCGCTTCGAGGCGGAAATCGTATTCATGACCGGGCCACAGTTTGGGAATGGTCAACTCATTCGTGCCCGGCTCCACATGAAACACTTCGTATTCCTGCGGGCGGCGCCGGCTGATCTCGACTTTCACCGGGCACGGCCAGGAAACGGACCAGCTCAGTCGCATGATGCGATTGGTGACCGGGAATTCGGCTTTGAGATTGTGAATGGCCGGCAGACCACCCGGATGTGGTTCGCCGTAAACGATGGCTTGCATGTCGGTCAACCGGGGACGAGCGGCGGCCAGTCCTTCCGGAATCGCGCCGCGATGTTCGGTCCAGCCAAGTACACCCGCCCGATACCGTTTCCCTGGCTCCACCGGTAACTCATCTGCGCCAAACAAAAAGTGAGCGGTATGCGGACCATTCGTCGGGCCGCACGACAGGCACCGTTTGGGACCGGCGACCAACCGCGGCGTTGCTTCGTCCGTCCACACGCCCAGAAACAGATCGCAACAATTCATCGGCACCGGTGAGGCGGTGATGGTTATCAAGCGTACATTGGGTGTGCGCGGCTCAAAGACGACGCCCGCCTGATTGTAAACCCAGCCCTGATAATCCGCGCCAACGATCAACGCCCGGGAAAGATCGGGTGGTTCCTCGATGATCCACGCGCCGAGATCGGATTCCGGGCGTGGTCGTCCGTCCATGAACAAAATGCCGTCATCATAGCAATTGCCCGTGGCGTGCAGATAGGGCGACCAGTCCTGGCCGTCCGCCCGCGTAAGACGAAGGGCATAGGTGCGGCCCAATTCGAGCGGCGCTTCTCCCGGCAGCCAGGTCACGTGGCCCCAATCCATTGAATGACCGGAGTGAAACGATTTCGTGCGCCCGATCTGCCGACCACCGGGACCGCCTTCCAGCAGCGCGGCCAAAAACATCCCGTCTTCCGACGGCACCAACATCGTCAGGCTGACCAGTTCGCGACCGGAGGCGACGAACGTTTGCACAAATTCCCGTCCGCGCAGGCCCCACACAATCGCGTCGGGTTCATAGACATGATCAATGAGAATGTCGCCCACATTGCGACCGGACGAATCGATGGGCACGCCCGAGGCAATGCGGGGGAAGAAGGCAAATTGCTCCGCGCACGTGTAACTCACTTTCCCGGCGCAGAACGGATATTCCGTGAAGCCACTGTCGGCCATGCCGGTTTGGCCGGTGGCCTCGGCACCATCCTGGGCGCAGATCGTACGGGTCTTCGGCAGGAGCGGTCCATTACTCTGGGCGCCCAGCAACCGGTAGAAAAGTTGCACTCCCTTGGGAGCCTCGGCGCTGCGACAATCCGCCGAAAAGTTACTGAGCAGCAGGATGGCAAATAACGTTGTACTGATGAGCAATGTTCGTTTCATGACACTAAAAGACTTTAAACGTTGCAATATTTCATTCGAGCGCGGAGGCCCTCCTCCACGCAATCCAAGGCGATCTTCGACGCGGATGAGGGCATCCGCACTCCAGAACTGCGGCAGGAAATGCAGATCAAAGCGCCGGAGGAATGATCTCGCGCGCGGCTGCGGCATCAACCATCCACAGCAGCCGGCCATCGGCCGGGCGCACCCGCTGCGCCGGGAACTGTCCTTCAGCCGCTTCACTCTGGAGCACCTGCTGGAGGATGGACGCCTTTTCTGCCCCGGCCACCACGAACATGATTTCCGCCGCGGCGTTGATCACTGGAAAGGTCAAAGTGAGCCGGTAATTGTGGAACTTCTCGACCCAATTGGCGCAAACCAGTCGTGACGATTCCCGCAAGGCCGCCGTGTCCGGAAATAGCGACGCCGTGTGCCCGTCCAGTCCCAAACCGAGCATCACCAAATCGAATCGCGGGAAGGCACCAGGAGCTGGTCTGAAGAAGGACCGCAACGTCTCCGCATACTGGTCGGCCGCCTCAGGCGCGTGCAGTTCGGCGGGCATGCGATACATGTTGTCCGCCGGAATCGGCACGTGCGCCAGCAAGCTTTCGCAAGCCATGCGGTAATTGCTGTCCGGATGGTCCGGCGGCACATGGCGTTCGTCACCGAAGAAAACGTGGATTCGGTTCCAAGGCAACTTACGGGCACCGCTGGATTCGTCCTTGGCCAGCAACGCATAGACACCCTTCGGGGTACTGCCGCCGGACAGTGCCACAGTAAATCGTCCATGAGCGTCAATCGCCGCGGTGGCCTGACGTTGAAATTCATCCGCCGCGGCGCGCGCCAGCGCATTCCCGTCGGGTAGAACGTGAACTTCGCCTTCGTCCAGTGCCAGAATGCGCATAATCGAAATCCTCCTGAAGCGCGCCCCGCCTCATCCGTTCAGGGAGCGGCTGACAATGGTCTGAGCCTCCTCGATGAGCGCTTCCAAGTGCGCTTCACTCTGGAAGCTTTCTGCGTAAAGTTTGTAAATGTTCTCGGTGCCCGAAGGCCGCGCGGCGAACCATCCGTTTTGCGTGACCACCTTCAATCCGCCAATGGCGGCCTGGTTGCCGGGCGCACGGGTGAGTTTGGCCACGATTGGTTCACCGGCCAACTTGTCGGCGGTGACCGCTTCGGGCGAGAGTTGCTTCAACTGGTTCTTCTGTTCCGGCGTCGCCGGCGCGTCAATGCGTCGGTAGTACGGCGTGCCGAATTGGGCGGTAAGCTTTTGATAGTGCTTCCCCGGATCCTCGCCCGTCCGCGCGGTGATCTCGGCAGCGAGCAGGCCCAGGATCAACCCGTCCTTGTCCGTCACCCACGCCGTGCCATCCTGGCGAAGGAAGCTCGCCCCGGCGCTTTCTTCACCGCCAAAACAATACGAACCATCAAACAAACCGGGCGTGAACCATTTGAAGCCAACCGGCACTTCGCTCAACTTGCGTCCGAGCGCCGCCACCACGCGGTCAATGATGCTGCTGCTGACCAACGTCTTGCCGATGGCGGTATCCGCCGGCCATTGGGGACGGTTCGTCAGCAAATATTGGATTGCGACCGCGAGATAATGGTTCGGATTCATCAGGCCGGCCGAGGGCGTCACGATGCCGTGCCGGTCCGCATCCGGATCATTGCCCCAGGCCACGTCGAACTGGTCCTTGAGCTTCACCAAACCGGCCATGGCAAACGGGCTGGAACAATCCATCCGAATCTTGCCGTCGTGATCCAGGGTCATGAAACTAAAGGTGGGATCGACCTTCGGGTTGACCACCGTTAGGTTCAATCCATATTCCTGCGCCAGGGGCTCCCAATAACCTACCGCTGCTCCGCCGAGGGGATCGACGCCCAACTTGATGCCGGCGGCGCGAATGGCTTCCATATCGATGACTGCGGCAAGGTCTTTCACATACGGCAGCACGAAATCATCCGGATGCGTTGTTGCCGCTTTCAAGGCAGACTCGAAGGGAGTGCGCCGGAGGTCGCGATTACCATTTTGTAGCAGTTCATTGGCGCGGTCCTGAATCCAATTGGTCACGTCGGTGTCCGCCGGGCCGCCATTCGGAGGATTGTATTTGATCCCACCATCGGCCGGTGGATTGTGGGAGGGCGTGATGATCAAGCCGTCAGCCAGGCCCGTGCTTTTGTCGCGATTGTAAACCAGGATGGCCCGCGAGACGGCCGGCGTAGGCGTCACCCCATCGTCGCGTTGAATGAAGGTTTGGACGCCATTGGCCGCCAGCACCTCCAGCGCGCTCCGCTGCGCGGGCCCGGAGGCGGCGTGCGTATCCTTGCCCAGGTAGAGCGGACCGTTGATTCCTTGCGTGCGGCGGTAATCGCACACGGCTTGCGTGATGGCCAGGAGATGCGCCTCGGTGAAGGACCCATTCAGCGGAGTGCCGCGGTGACCGCTGGTGCCAAAGCTGACCCGCTGGCTGGCATCGGACAGGTCGGGTTGGCGCTCGTAGTAGTCACGCTCCAGTTGGGCGACGTTGATCAACAGTTCGGGTGGAGCCGGTTTTCCGGCGAGCGGATGAGGCATAAGCAATCAGGTTAACCGTCTTCTTATTGTGTCCATTTCAACTGCGGGAAGGCTAGGCCAGCCCACGCCCGGCTCAAAGTCCAAAGTTGAATTTCCGCGATTCCCCTATCGGGCACTTTGTAAAACTGCCGGTGCGTTGCGCGGTAAGTCCTCCAATTGTTACGCCGCCGTGGAGAGCGTATGAGTTTAACAATCGAAGATCGAACCGTTATGACTGATCGCTGGAAAGAATATTCGTGGAACATTGAGTTCACCCTGGAGGACATCCCCCCCGTGCGCCGGCATATTTACGTTTACACGCTGCTGGTGCTCTTCGCCCTGGCGGCGAACACCCTGGTGGTCTTATGAGTTCCATGTTCAAATTCCGACTGTGGGTGTTGGCCGGCAGCGTTCTCACGGTGCTCCTGTGCCAGAGCTTCAAGGACTTCTCGACGCCCCAGCCAGCGAAACCGGCCAGGGCTAAACCGCTGCTGACCCACCACGCAATGTCGAACCGCGCACCAACGGAGGTCTTGATGAAACGATAATTTTGGCCGAGCCGCTTGCTTTGCCGCCTCCGTCATCCCTTCGATGCCTGAGCCGAACAAGTGGTTGCGGCCATTCTAATTGGAATAGTGTTGATGAGTCAGAAGGCCGGGCGTTGCACGCCGAACTGGGAGGCGAAGCGTGCAACGCCCGCGCTCTTTTTTCGCGGGCTAAATTTGATTCGCGCTCAACTCAACTGAAGCCTTGCGGCCGTATCTATGCAGTTAACTGGGGGAGCGCGCCCGCCTCGGGCGCGGTGGTTGGCGCCACGCCAACCACTTTCGAGCATCCCGAGCGACTCACTATTCAGGGACTGCTCAGTCACGGGGCCAACCGGCGAGGGCGCCGGTTGGCAGCGCCCGAGGCGGGCGCGATCCCTTTCCAACTAAAACCTTGCGGCTTAGCGACCAGGCGCGGGACGCAAAATCTTCACCGGCTCCGGTTCCTTGTAATGGCGCTTGAGCCCAACTTCGCGCAGCATCCCGGCCGGCACGCGGGCGATAAATTCCGAGAAGCAACGTTCCACCCGGTCGCGAATGAGCTTTTGACCGGACTTAGAAAGCCAGAATTCTTCTTCGAGTTTCGTGAGCTGGATGCCAGCTTCCTCGGGCGTGAGCGTTTCCTGCTTGGCCAGGAGCCAGACCAGTTCCTTGTCGCCCGGAAGCGAAATGGGGAACGGGACAAACTTGGGCTTAAACTCCGCTTCCTCCCCGCCATCATCGGCCAGCGCACGGACCTTGATCTCGCCGCTGAACTGGCCGCCTTTGGGCAGGGAAACCTCCACGGCCAGCGCTTTGGTTTTGCGATTGGGTTTGAGGGTGATGTCGCCGTCGCCAAACGCAGACGCGAATTGTTCCTGGACGTTGGCGACAGTCTTTGGCTCCAAGTCCGGCAGTTCGCAGCGTTTGCAGAACTTCTCGAAAGCCGCCGCGCGGGCTTTGAGCTGCAGTTCCTTTTCGATGGCACTGTAAATCTTTCCGGCCAGCTTGGCATCATGGGTCGCCTTGGGCAGCACCTGCTTCAGCAAATTCAGCAACTGCGTTTCGTTCACTTCGTTTTTCTTCGTTGTATTGTTCTTCATGATTACAAGAAAATGGGGGCCAGTTGTGCCGGAGTTTCCAGCGAAGCGCAACCGGGTTTTGCAAAAATCTTAGTGATGATGGTTGAGGCAACCAATGCCATCCTGAAAACCACCCGAGATGACGCGCGTAAACAAAACCTCGTTCTGGCAAGCCGATATCCTGGTGGTGGGATATTACTTGGTCCGCATTCTCAGAGCCTGTTTTAAAATTGGGCGAGGTCCTGCGTCGAGGGATTTTGGACGCGGGCGAGGCGGCGAGGTCCGCGCATCCCCGCAGTGGGCTGTAAGGATCGAGCCAACGAGGCCCACGTTCAAAAGACCCGCCGCCCTGCGGGTTTTCGCGGAAAAGGCCGGCTGGCTTCGTTGCTCCTCAGTCACAGACCGCTGCGGGTATGCTCCTTCGTCGCGCCTCGCCAGCCGGCCTTTTCCGCGAAAACAGGACCACGCCGAATTTTAAAACAGGCTCTCAGCATCCCGCGCCTGGGCTTCCCGTCCCCTGGCGGCGCCGATCGAGGATTTTTCCCACTCCTGGAAGCGCTTGCGTTGGTGGATAGCGGCAACCCTTTGCGCCAATGCAGCAGTAAGCGTAAATTAGGGCATGAGAAATGAGCGTGATCGATTTCTAATGTGTCCGGCAGATTACTTCGACGTGAACTACGTCATCAATCCCTGGATGAACGGCAACGTTGGCAAAGCCACCCGGAGCCAGGCCAAGGAACAATGGCAATCACTCCATGCGCTGCTGAAGGAGGTCGCGGACGTGGAGATCATCCGGCCGCAACCTGGACTGCCCGACATGGTGTTCACCGCCAATGCCGGAGCGGTGGTGGGCAACAAGGTCGTCTTGAGCCATTTCCTGCATCGGGAACGACGCGGCGAGGAGCCGCTGTTTTTGGATTGGTTTCGAGAAGCGGGATTTGAGGTCTTCGAGATGCCACGGGATCTGCCGTTCGAGGGTGCCGGCGATGCCCTGCTGCAACGCGAGGGAGGTTGGCTGTGGGCCGCCTACGGTCTGCGCGGCGAACTGGATGCGCACCCCTTGCTGGCCCAATGGCTCGGCGTCGAGGTGATGTCGTTGCGCTTGATCGATCCACGGTTCTACCATCTCGACACCTGCCTGTGCCCGCTGGAAGACGGTTGGCTGATGTATTATCCGCCAGCCTTCGATGCGGACTCCAACCGGCTGATCGATGAATGCGTGCCCACGGCCAAGCGGATCATCGTCCGAGAGGCCGATGCCGTGCGGTTTGCGTGCAACGCGGTGAACGTGGGGCACCAGGTCTTTTTGAACCAGGCCAGTGACCAATTGCGCGGAGAATTGGAAGACGCCGGCTTCGATGTGCTCGAAACGCCCCTCGATGAATTCATGAAGGCCGGTGGCGCTGCCAAATGTCTGACATTGCGCCTGAACGAGCCCGTGCTGCAACGAGCGCATCCCGCCAGCACCGTGCAAAGTCGCGTCGTGCGGCTCGAAGGTCAGTTGCTTGACACCGGATTGTTGGACCGCGCGCTCGACGTGATCGTGGACGGCGGCGGCAGTTTTCATATCCGGCAGTTCCATCTGGGTCGGCAACGGCAAAGCAGTTCCGAAGCGGAGATTCAAGTGTCGGCGCCGGCCAACGCGGTGTTGGACAAACTCATGCCGCGGTTGATCGACCTGGGCGCGACGGTGATGGCCCAGGAAGAGACCGATGCCGCGTTGCTGTCGGTGACGCAAGCGGGCGTCGCACCAGAAGATTTTTACGCCACGACCATTTACCCCACCGAAGTCCGCAGCGACGGCCAATGGCTCCACGTGCAAGACCAGCGCATGGACGCGGTCGTGGCGGTAGGAAGCGAAGACGATGGACCAGTGGCACGCTGCAAACTGTTCCGGCAACTTCAGGTGGGCGACCAGGTAGTCGTGGGCAGCACGGGCATTCGCACGTTCCGCAAAACCAGCACGCGCGAGCATGCCATGGGCTTGCCGGCGGAACGCGAGTTCGAGTTCATGGGCGCTGCCGTTTCCAGTGAACGGCGCGTGGAACTGGCCGTGGAACGGATTTCCTGGGAGATGCGCCGCATTCGCGAGCAAGGCGGCAAAACGGCGGTCGTTGCCGGACCGGTCGTCGTTCACACCGGCGGCGCCCGGCATTTGGCCTCGTTGATTCGCGACGGCTACGTTCACGCGGTGCTGGGCGGCAACGGCCTGGCCACGCACGATATCGAGCAGGCGCTGCTGGGCACATCGTTGGGCGTCGATGTAAGGTTGGGCACCGGCGTGCGCGGCGGGCATCGGCATCATCTGCGCGCCATCAACACCATCCGCCGTTGCGGCGGCATTCGCCCGGCGGTGGAACAAGACGTATTGACCAGCGGGATTTTCTACGAGTGTGTTCGCCGGAACGTGCCCTTTGCCCTGGCAGGTTCCATTCGCGATGACGGCCCACTGCCGGACACCCAGATGGATTTGGTCAAAGCTCAGGAAACATACGCCCGCCTGATCAAGGATGCGGACATGATCCTGATGTTGTCTTCGATGCTGCACTCCATTGGCGTGGGCAACATGACTCCGGCCGGCGTGAAATTGGTGTGCGTCGATATCAATCCCGCCGTGGTGACCAAATTGAGCGACCGCGGCTCGGTGGAATCCTTGGGCATCGTCACCGACGTAGGCTCGTTCCTGAATCTGCTGGCCCAACGGCTGCGGCGTTTTGAACACGAAACCACCCGGGGGCGGAAACGCGAATTGGCTGCGACGGGCTGATCGCTTGGCGAACCTAAAACCTGGAGTTGAGTTAACCGCGGATTGCCCAGTGCAGCGGAGCCGCAACCAAAGTTGAAGGGGTGAAGCGTGAACAGGTGAAGCGTGAAGGAACTTGCGCAGCCGGCGCAAAACTTCAGAGATGGTAGTATGGATTGCACAGATAGGAAAAAGGTGGTTGAAATCGAATCTTTCGACTGCTGGGGGGTCTGGTTTTCGAACGTCCCGGTTCAACAAGTTTTTGTATCGGTGATAATCCCTGCAGTCCGTGGTTAAGTTCCGCATTCACGAATACGTTGGATTCGGGTAAGCGCATCCTCCCTGATTTGTCCCCTTCGCCGCCGTGCCTGGACTTTTTGCCGCCTTTAAGAGCCGGTTTTAAAATCCGGCGTGGTCCTGTTTTCTCGGAAAAGGCCGGCTGGCGAGGCGCGACGAACGCGCATACCCGCAGCGGTCTGTAAGCGAGGAGCAACGAAGCCAGCCGGCCTTTTCCGCGACAACCCGCAGCGCGGCGGGTCTTTTGAACGCGGGCTTCGTTGGCTCGATCCTTACAGCCCTCTGCGGGGATGCGCGAACCGCGCCGCCTCGGCCCGCGTCCAAAATCCCTCGCCGCAGAACCGCGCCCAATTTTAAAACAGGCTCTAAGACTTCTGCCAGGCACCCCACATTGATCCCCTCAATCCGCGAGCGGAACCCGACGATATGCAATTGTCTCACCGCGAGATGCTTCCCGCTCCGTCGCGAGCCGTGGAATGCAAAACGGTCTTGTTCGTTATGAAAATATTGTCGGTCGTGGACGCAATCATGCGCCGTCAGGTCGGGTTTTCAGGCGTTTGCCTGGCGACGTTCCTGGTTTTGTTCGCTGGCCTGGCCAGTGCGGAAACGTTTACGGGTTCCAATCAACCCGGAGCGTGGACCGACTTCAACTTCGAGGTGGCTAACGGCAGCACCAATCTGTCGCTGACGGTTGGCAACAATTCCACCGCGTATTCGTATCTGCTACTCAAGGCGGGCGAAGCGCCGTCACTCCTGGACTACGATTTTGCCGCCAAGCAAAACGGCGTGGACAACACGATCTATCTGGAAACGCCCGAGTTGTTGGCCACCAACTACGTTGTGCGCGTTTATACTCCGTCCGGTTCAACGGCCCAGGCGTTTACCCTGACCGTGGAGCAGGACCAGCCCGGATTGCGCAGCAGCGTGAAGCCCGTGGCCAAGGGAGTCAGCAGTTTGACCGCGGGCAACCTTGAGCCGGGCCAATGGCATTATTTCAAAGTGGAACTGGGTTCGGGGCTGCCCGGCTGGATTATCAACCTGAACAGCGACCAGGCCGTGGACCTTTACGTGCGACGCGGCGCGTTGCCGACCACAGTCGCAGCGGACCGTTTGAGTGTGAACCATCCCGTGGACACCATCTATTTCACCGGTGCGGAGGCAAGCCCAGGAATTTACCACGTCGGCGTACGGGTGCCAGACACGGCGGGGCAATCGGCCGCCTACACATTGCAGACAGCGCCGGGTGCCTTGACCACCCTTGACTGGGACTCGGGCCTGGCTCACGACGGCACGCAGGTCGTCACCCACGACACCGGCATGGCCGGGGACTACTATTTCAAAATCACGACGCAAAATCCGGCGGTCGGGGTTTGGCGCACGGCGTTGGACGTGGCCGACGGCGAGGCCAGCGTTTATTTGAGTCGCGGACTGTTGCCGGCTGCGTACCTGCACCAGTTCGCTTCCACCAACGCCGGCGCCAATGGATTCGTCTTGCATTCGACACAATTCCAGGCGGGCGAAGAGTGGTTCCTATTGGTGAAGGCCGAAGCAGGTGCCCGCTGGCGTTTATGGAGCGGCGATGTGTTTGTGCAGAATCTCGGCACGCTGGCGGCCGACGGCTCCAGTAGCAGCGGCGCGGTTCCCATTGGGCCGGAAGGCATGCGGTTCTTCAAAACCACCGTGCCCGTCAATACGCTGGCCTGGCGATTGGGATTGAATGGTCCGGCCAATCCGATTCTGGTGAAGAAGAACGCAGCGCCGCATCCACTAACTCAAGGATACTGGCGGGCTTACGATTTGCAGCAGTCCGGTCAGATGCTGGTCGTGCCGGATTATCTGGTGCCGGGGAACGATGTGTATTTCGTCGCCGTGGTGGGGGCTCCAGGAACGGTCACCACGCTTGACTCACGACAACAGCCGGTGGCGGACTTCGCGTTCAATGCGACGACGAATCTGACGGTGCCTAGTGCCGGCTACGCGACCTACCGCATCCAGGTGCCCGTGCAGCAGGTGGGTTGGCAGATCAACGTCACGCCGTCCAGCGGCAATCCCAATTTCGCCGTGCGCCGCAATCTTATCCCCAACGAGTGGCGCAATGATGCCCTGTCCGAAGCCAATGGCGATGTGGCGGATAGCATCGCGCTGGGGCCGCCCGTGCTGAGTGATGGCACGTTTTATCTGACGGTCTATGGTGCCGGCAGTTTCGCCTGCACCATAACGAGTGGTGATGCGCAGATCACCGACATCAATTATGTGGACGTTCGGATCAATGACGAACCCAATCGCGTCGGGTGGAAATTCTATCGCGTGGCCAATCTGCAGCAGCAAAGCGGCACGTTGGGCTGGGAGATCTTTTTGAGCAATTATCCGCCCGGTACGGAAATCGCCGTGCGCCGGAACGCCATTCCGTATCGGCGTAATTTCCGCACGGACGAGAACGGTTACGTCAATGAACAAGGAACCGTGGATGCCTCCAGCATGGAGGGATTTCTCCAACAACCGGCGCACCAGGCAGACGTTTGGTATATTGGCATCTACAATCCCACCAACGAACTGGGCGCCTTCACCTTGACCACGCGGGAATTGGTCCCGGAGACTCTGGCGCTTGATGGCGGCATCTCCGTGCGCAGCGAGGTGGCGGCCGACTTGTGGCAATTTTTCCGGGTTGATATTCCGGCCGGCACCGTGGGATGGGATGTTCGATTAATCAACGTCACCGACGGCCAGCCGCGATTGGTGGTGCGGCGCGGTCAATTGCCCGTCAGCCTGGAGGACCGCACTGCCTCCGGTGGATCGTGGAATTTTCCTTACGCCTCGCAAACTTGGCCGGTGGGCTTCCAATGGGCGCCTGACCGGGACTGGACCGGTTTCCCATACTCATCCGAGGATACTGACGAATCAGGGCGTATCCTGGCCGTAGGCTTGGGCAATCCGCTCGAACCGGGCACTTACTACGTCGGCGTCAAAAGCGCAGCGAACGCTACGCCCATGAGCTATTCCATCCAAAGCCGGGCCATCGGACCCAACCAGGCGCTGCCGTTGACCGAATTGGGCTACGCGGGTGACAGCGTAACGAACCTAAACTTGCCGGCCCGCGAAGCAGCGTATTACCGTGTCGTGGTGCCAACGAATACCACCAGTTGGCAGGTCCGGCTCGAGGTGACTTCGGGGGAAGCATTGCTGCTCGCGCAAAAAGACACCATGCCCGGCATCCAACGCTATTGGGATTCCGTTTCCAGTTTCACGGGCGGGTTCAAAATGCAAAAAGCCGGGAACGAACATTTCCTGTTATCACCTGCAGAAGGGCAAACAAATCTCGCGGCGGGAACTTATTATCTCGCGGTGGTCAGCGAAGGCGAGGGACCGGAGCCGAGCCAGGGCCGCATCGGCACCGGTGGATGCAGTTACATTCTCACGAGCATCGGCAGCATTCCCGTGACGGACCTGGGCGCCATCGGCGGCGACGAAGTGGTCGTGACCAACGCGCCGGAAGGAGGCGCCGTTGCGGCGTATCAATTCAGCGCGCCCGCCGGCACGGCGGCGGTGGAACTTCGTTTGTCCGACCGCCAGGGAAATCCGTTAATGGCCGTGATTCCCGGCACGATCTGGCCGTGCGTGGCCGGGCTTTATGGCAGCAGTTTCGATGCGTACCGGATCCGAGGGCGGCTTCACCACAGGTCGCAAGGAAGGCGCCGAGTTGATCACGGTAGCCAATCCCTCGGGCGTCCTTTCGCTGCTGGTAAAAGCCAACACGCTTGGCGCAGACATTCCCGATGCCGCCTACACGCTGCATGTCCGGGCCTTGAATACGGAACCGCTGGCGTTTGACAACGGTGCCAGCACCGTGACCAGTCACCCAGCCGGCACGTGGCGCTATTTTCAGGTGGAAGTGCCCCCCAATGCTCTGGGCTGGGACCTGCGGTTGGTTGATGTGACCAATTGCGCGCCGCAAATTGTTGTGCGGCGTGGGCAGGTGCCGGACCAGGTGTTCACCAGTTCCGGGGGCGACTGGCCCGAGTGGTATTACGGATCCACCCACGCGACCAACTGGCCCGTGGGATACCAGATGGCGGCCGACGCGGATTGGACCCAGCGCAATTACCCGGCGGACAGTCAAACGGAGGAGCGAGGACGTATATTGGCCCTCAGCGTGGGGAATCCGTTGGAGCCCGGCACCTATTATGTGGGCGTTGCCAATGCGAGCGAAGGCGGAGAACCGCTCACGTACACACTCATGAGTCGCGGCATTGGCGATGGCATGACGTTGCCAGTAACGCCGCTGGCGTATCAAGGCGGCATCGCCACCGAAGCGGGCTTGCCACCGCGGGAAGTTGCCTACTACCGTGTGACCGTTCCCGAGAACGTCCCAAGCTGGCAAATCAAACTCACCACCCTCGCCGGCGAAGCCATGATGGTCGTCCAGCGTCACGGGCTACCGCACATTCAGGCGCAAACTTCAGGCATGATGGACTTCCCGCCCAGTGACGGTGGCCGACGCTGCCAGAAGGAGGGCAACGAACACTTTGTTCTGTTGCCGGAGGATGGCCAACTCGCCGTGTCGCCGGGCGACTACTTCATCGCGGTTATCAGCGAAGGTGTGGCGCCGGATTACAGCCATATCGGCAGTGGGACCAGCGATGTCGAACTCACCAGCGTTGGTCTGCTGGCATCGAAGATCTGGGCGTCGTCAGCGGTGAACCGGCAGTGCGCTCCGTGGCGGTCGAGGGCGGAGAAACGCAAGCCTACCAGTTTACAGTTCCGGAAGGCGCGTCGAGCGTGGAAATTCGCTTGAGCGACCGCGTGGGCAATCCCTACCTGGCGGTGCGTCCCGGCGAGGGCTTGCCGTATCGGCTGTCTATGATCCAGCCTCGCAACTGAATTATTACGGCATCGTCGGCGGACAAGTTGCCGGACGATTGGAGGACACGGAGTTGGTCACCCTGGCGAATCCGGTGCCGGGCCTTTACAGCCTGATTGTCAAAGGCCAATCCTTCGATTACTCAGAAAATCAGTTCGCCGACGCAAGCGCGACATTGTCCGTGCAAACCTCCGGCACCGTTGAGCTTAGCTTTGATGGCGGCAGTGCAACCGTGGCCAATCAAGGTCCCGGCTCCTGGAGTTTTTACCGGGTGGATGTGCCCGCGAACGCCAACGGTTGGGACGTCCGATTAACCGAAGTGTCGGGCGGCCAGCCGCGATTGGTGGTTCGGCGAAACGCATTGCCGGAGACGACCGACGCCACCGGGTGGGGCTACCAATCACGGTTCGCCGTCACCAATTGGCCGTCGGGAAATCGACTGAACTCCTACCAGGATTGGACCCGCCGTCAGTACTCGGCCGATAGCACGACGGACCAAAGCTGGCACGTGCTGGCCCTTGGCATGGGCGAACCCTTGGAGCCCGGGATTTACTTCGTGGGCGTGTACAACGAGTCCTCCGACCATCCGACCAGTTTTCGCATCCTGAGCCGGGGCATTGGCGACGGCATGTCGCTGCCCGTGACCGATCTGCCATTCGCAGGCGGGAGCGTTGCCGGCGTCGGTCTGGTCGCTCGCGAAGCGGCCTGATTACCGGGTCGTCGTTCCCGAGGGCGCCGCGAGTTGGAACGTAAAATTGACGACCACCGCCGGTGAAGCGCTGCTGGCGATTCAACAGCACACGCCGCCCAGCAGCGCAGTGCGGCCCGGAACCACTGACACGCTCTGGTATCCAACGCGCAACTGGGGGGCGGGTGGACAAATGATGCAAAAGGCGGGCAATGAACACTTCGTTCTGCTGCCCGAGGAAGGCGAAAGCTTCATCCCCTCCGGCCCCTACTACCTGGTCGTCGTCAGCGAAGGGGTCAATCCGGCCGACGACTGGCACATTGGCACGGCCAGCAGCGATTATTTGCTGCAAAGTCTGGGCGAAGCCCCGGTGGTTTCGCTGGGCGACACCGAGGCGGGACCGTTGACGCACGCCAACAATCTCGAGGGCGGTGATCTGGCGCTGTATGCGTTCACGGTTCCGTCCGGCACTTTGGCCCTCGAAGCCCGGCTCGCAGACCGCCAGGGAAATCCCGTGTTGGCGCTGCGTCCCGGCGATGAGATCACTTACCACTACGAGTTCTATAGCTTCAACCTGCTGGGTTATTACGGCGTGGAAGGGGGATACAACTCCGGCATCCTCGGCGATTCCGTGGCGATCACCATTCCCAATCCGGAGTCTGGTCCTTACCGTTTGGCGGTTAAAGCGCGGAGCACGGATGACGAACACACCTTTCCGGACACCGCTTACACGCTTCAGGTGCGCAGCCTGCCCATCCCGGAATTGAATTTCGACAGCCGGTTTAACACCAATGGTGGCTCGCATTCAGCCTCGGCGCTATTGGCGGACAACCAGCGGGCGTTCTACCGCATCGAAGTGCCCGAGTCCATCGCCGGCGAACCGGTATTGGGGTGGAAACTGAATATGTCCCAGACGCAGGGCCGCGCCTTGGTTCGGGTGCGCAAGGATGCGTTGCCGGCCGACAACGCACCGCGCACCACGCCCTTCGCTCTATCGGCAGCGGTCATCGTGCCGCCGTACCTGGAATCTGGAACCTGGTTACATCGAAGTGAAAGGCGAAGGCGTCACGGAGTTCGCGCTGACGAGCAGCGTGCTCTCGCTGGAACGGCCGGTGTGGTCCATGCCGGAACCGGGGCAACCTGTCACCACGCCTGGTTTGACGGCGCCGGAATTTGCCGACAGCGGCATCGATGCCGACGGGCAACCACTGGCCGGCGACCAAGGCATTTATTTGGAGGACGGTAAATACCATTTCTACGCCCTCACAGTTCCAACCAACAATGCTGGATTGATTCAGGTGACCTTGGAGAACATTAGTGGCGACCCCAATCTCTACGCCCGTGTCGGATTGCCCCCCACGCTCACGCACGATGCGGACGGAGGAACCTGGGGCTACTTGGTGAACCAGGAAATGGCCGGTACCGGCACCGAACATGGCAGTTGGGTGCCTGGCAGTGGACAACGGGAAACCCGCTTGACACCGGGAACCTGGTACTTGGCGGTGCGCGCCGGCGGCAATTCCAATGCACGCTATCGTCTCAGGCTGTCCACCGGCAAGGTGCAGGATTTGACGCTCGAAGGTGGCAGCCTGGCCGGTCAAATTTTGTCTGCCGGCGAATGGCACTATTACCGGGTGAACCTGCCCGCCAGCCCGTCTGCGAACTGGCACGTCAGCTTCAGTCAGCAATCCGGTGAGGTCGAACTGTTCGTCCGGGACACCGTGCCGCCGGGTAACCCGGGCTATTGGGAATACTATGTCCCCGCGCGCGATTGGAATTACGACTACAAAAACCACGGGCCGTATCCGCAAGCTCTGCCGCCAGGCACTCACACGTTTAGCCTGCCACCGCTGCGTCCGGCCAACGTGTATTACCTGGGATTCCGCGCCCGGAGTGACGCGGTGTTCAGCGTCAGTTCCAGCACAAGCGGTGATGCTTTGACGGTGACCCCGGTGAACTTCTACGGCGGCATCATCGACACCACCTTGCCGGCTTACGCGTCGGCACTTTACCGGATTGACGTGCCGTCGGACGCCGTGCGTTGGCGGCACGCGGCGACCCATGCGGCGGAGGTGCAGACGTTCCTCGAACAGGGAACCGTGCCTCTCTTGGAAAACAGCCACTGGCAGTCTTACTGGGAAAACGAGCTCGCTGAACCAGAGCCTGGTCAATCCCAACGGCTGGCCTTGGTTGATCAACCAGTCGGTACTTCTTGCTGGTCACCAACACGTCCGACGCCCCGCAACCGTTCTCCTCGACGATGGACGGCCGCACGCTGTTGACCGAAGACGAAGATGAAGACGGCCTGCCCGATGCCTGGGAAACACGATATTTTGGCAATTCCTGGGCACAATACGGTAACGGTGATTTCGACGGCGACGGCCTTACCAACACCGAGGAATATCAACACAGCACCGACCCCACCAATCCCCAGACCCGCGGGCAACTCGTCTCGTTGCCACGACAAACGGCCGGTCGATTGCAGTTCCAATTCACGGGGGAGCCCGGCCAGCGTTATCAAATCGAAAGCTCCACGAATCTGATTAACTGGCAGCCGGTCCAAGTGTTTACCAACCTCACTGGCACGACTTTGTTCGAAGACTCGACGACTAATGGCGCGCGATACTTTTACCGCTCAAGGTTGGTGCCGTGACCGCCGGTCGAATTGTCGGGAACAGTAAATAAATTGCGCGCAATCGACTTACTCCCGGTATTGAATCAGCACCATGATGCCGGGCCAGTTGACTTCCATCCCGTGGACCATCTGGCCGTTGTACTTGGGAGTCATACCAGTCTTCAGGGTGTTCTCTCCGCGCACGAAGACGCTCAAGTCGGCAAAGGGAACCCGGTGAACGAAACAAGCGTAGCGCGGACCTTCGTGATCGAAAACCTTCTGGCCGTTCACAAATATCCCGTTCATGTAACCGGGACTCCAGCTTGACCAGACCAACTGGGCGGCGACGGCTTTCGTCGGATCGCCGGTGAGGTTGAATTTCTCTTCCTTTTCACCACTGCGGGTCACCCATTTCTTGGGAACGTCGTAAGGCTTGCACACTTCCACAGCGAACCCAGGACGATGCAGTTTCAGATTGGTCACCGCCTCAGTGAAAAATGTTAGGCCAGTTTCGTCGGTGATGCGGGCGGCAAGTTGGACCGGCTCGGTTTGATCGGGCACCCAGGAGGTGTCCCAAATCAGTTCGTAAGGCTCCGTCTTCACCGTGCCCAGGTGATTGGTCAGCACGCCACGGAAATAGCGGCAGTGCCATTGCCGATATTTGCCATCACCTTCCAGATTCACGTCTTCGTAAAGACCGAGGAAGTCCACCCGTTGAATTGGGCCGGCGAGACTCTCAGCGATGGCCCGCAAGGTCACGCTCCGCCCCGGCATGCTACCGGCCGTCGGAGCGACCATTCGTCCGGTGGGGTGCTGCTTGCGAACCGGATCGTAGTAAATGCGGAAGTGGACGCCATAGATCAGGTTCTGGGGCCAGTTCCACGGATGCTCCGGACTGACGTGCATTCGAAACGTGTTCCCCTGGCCCGTCTTCAGCTCGGCCAGCGGAATCGGCACTACGGGAAAAAGGTGATGCTGGTAATCGGATGCAGGTTCAGGAATTTTCGCCGCTTCCGGCACGGCGTGCCAATCGTGATCGTTCACTTGGATGGCCAATCCGCGCGTGCCATCGTTCTGCCATGCCGGGACTGTTGGCGCGACCTGATAAACTCCCGTCGCGCCTGTTCCCCTTTTGAACCGCCTCAATCCGCGAGCGGAACCCGACGATAAGCAATTGTCTCACTGCGAGATGCTTCCCGCTCCGTCGTGAGCCGTGGAATGCAAAACGGTCTTGTTCGTTATGAAAATATTGTCGGCCGTGGACGCAATCATGCGACAAAGCACTTTCTCGATGACGATCTCGGCCTTGGTGGCATTCACCAAGTCGAAGTCGTGTGGCAGTTTGATGGCCCCCCCGCCATAATCAAGCCGTCCGCCCACCCGCATCGAACCGCCGGCGTCGCCGCCGGCGTTCGTCCATCGGTATTCGCGGAACACATCGCCGGGCTGGGGTTGAGCTGGCACTTTTCCCCCCAGTCCCAGCCATCCAACCGCAACCAGGAAAACCAGTAAGAAGCAGGGGCGCTCCAGCAGGGGCACGGAGATTTTGGCTGAGTTCATTTATCGATGAATGCTACGTTTCTACGTCCGCATTTCAATCAAATTGCCTGTCGTTGTTGACGTATCCATTCCATTGATCAACCGGGATATTTCGCGCCCCGCTGCAAGCGCCGACAGACGGCAGCCAGCGAAGCAAAAAGGCGGAGTGCGGACATGGTTTCATCAGGTCCGCCCGCTAACGGCGCCGGCGACCACGGGTTCAGGCAAGGGCACGGTTAATGGATTTCATCGTAAGTATTGGATTCTTTGAGGTTCACCACCTAGATTCACCCGCATGACATTGCTGGCATTGCACGAGTTTCATCACGCACTGAACGCCCGATTCACGGAAGTCAACGGCATGGAAGTCGTCAGACACTACGGGGATCCACGGTTGGAATACACCGCGTTACGCCAAAGTGCCGGAGTTTTGGACCTGAGTTTTCGGGGACGGATCTGCCTCACCGGGGCCGACCGCCAGCGTTTCCTGCACGGCCAGGTGACCAACAACATTTTGGATCTGGATACCGGCGAAGGCTGCTATGCTGCCCTAGTGACGGCCAAGGGCAAGATGGAAAGCGATTTGAACGTCTATTGCCTGCCCGAGGAAATCCTGCTGGATTTCGAGCCGGGACTGACACGGGCAGTGTCTGACCGCTTGAAGAAGTATATCATCGCCGATGACGTGCAGGTGGTCGAGGTGGAACCGGAGCATGGGTTGTTGAGCGTGCAAGGGCCGCAATCTGCCGCGGTTCTCCAAAGGCTTGGCCTTGACCTGCCGCTGCCATCGCAATTAATGACCGTAACGCAGACGGCGCAACCCACCCTGGGAGATATCTATTGTATCAACCAGCCGCGCGGGGCCACCCTCGGATTCGATCTCCTGGTGGCGACTCCGGCACTGGCGGCAGTCGCGGACCGGTTGCTGGCCGCCGCAAAGGCCATCGGCGGATGCGCTGGTGGTTGGGATGCCCTCGAAACGGTGCGCCTCGAAGCCGGCATCCCGCGATTCGGCGCGGACATGGACGAAACAAATCTGCCACCGGAAACCGGTATTGAAAAACGGGCCGTCAGTTTCACCAAGGGCTGCTACATCGGGCAGGAGATCATCGCGCGGATTCGCACTTACGGTCAGGTGGCCCGGGCGTTGCGCGGCCTGCGCCTGGCGGATACGTTGCACGTATTACCGCGGAAAGGCGACCAGCTCCGCGTCGGTGACAAGGAAGTTGGCGCCATCACCAGCGCCGTGACCTCGCCCGGACTGAAAGCCAACATTGCCCTCGGTTACGTCCGTCGCGAGCACAATCAAGTCGGCACCGAGCTTGAGTTGGCGACTTCGGCCGGCCGCAGCCGTGCGCAAATCGTCTCCTTGCCGTTTACCAACGAGGCAGAGGCCGGAAGCAGAATTGGAAGCTGAAATCCAACGTTTCTCTTTGCGCCCCATCCTGGAACTGATCAAGATGCGGCATGATCAGCGACTTAAAACCACCGTGCAAAACCTTCAAAGCGGATGACTTGGAAGTCCGAATTTACGATCATTCAACCGACTTGGCTCACGCTGCCGCAGACGCTGCCCGGCAGGGTCTGCGACAAATCTTGAGCGAACAGGAGTCCGCCGCGGTGATTCTGGCCTCGGCCAATTCGCAGCTTGAATTCCTGGAAGCCCTCGTCGCGGCCGGCGGGCCGGACTGGTCGCGAATTACGTGCTTTCACATGGACGAGTATTTGGGCATCGACGCGTACCATGCTGCCAGTTTCCGGAAGTTTCTGCGCGGGCGCGTGGAACAACGGATCAAACCACGCGCGTTTCATTTCCTCGCGGGTGATTGCCTGGAGCCGCTCGCGGAGTGCGCGCGCTACACGGAGTTGCTGATGGCGCAGCCCATCGACTTGTGTTGTCTCGGCATCGGCGAAAACGGGCACGTCGCGTTCAACGACCCGCCCGTGGCCGACTTCACCGATTCGCGCACGGTCAAGTTGGTCAAACTCGATCACGAATGTCGCCAGCAGCAAGTGGGCGAAGGGCATTTCCCCAATCTCGATGCGGTGCCGCACTATGCCTTCACATTGACCATCCCCGCGCTCTGTTCAGCCAAACGGATGATTTGCATGGTGCCCGATCAACGCAAGGCCCAGGCGGTCAAAGCCACCCTGCAAGGGCCGGTCAGCACCACCTGCCCGGCGTCCATCTTGCGACAGCAACCGCACTGCACATTGTTCCTGGACCGCCCGGCGGCCAGTATGCTGTGACTTCCGCCAGCCCTTCCCAATCTGGCGTAGCGGCGCCTCGGCAAGGCGCCACAAACGTTCTTTGATCAAGAGTGCGGCGCTCTGCCGAGACACCGCACGATTCAGCGCTCGCTGCGAACTCCTCCATCCGGTCTGCCGGCAAAATGCCGGCAGCACGTTCAGGCTTGTTGATTTGCCTGGGCTGCGATTAACTTGGCTTGGTTATGACCGAAATTAAGAAACCTCGCGTGCGGGTACGGGAAGCCAGTCACAAGGACGTTCCAGCGTTGGTGGCGCTCAATCGCGCCGCGTATCCCACGCTGGCGGAGGACAATGTGGTGTGGGGCGAATCGCATCTGGCCAGCCATCAGCGAGTTTTCCCCCGGGGCCAGTTGGTGGCTGAAGTCCGCGGCCGGATCGTGGGGGCCGCCGCTTCGTTGGTCGTAAGCCTGGGATCCGAGTCCCTGCGGTTCCACACGTGGGCGGGGATTACCGACAGCGGTTATTTCACCAATCACGATCTGCAAGGGGATACCTTGTATGGCGCGGATGTGTATGTGCATCCCGAATGCCGGGGCTTGGGCATCGGCGCAGGCGCTGTATGAAGCGCGACGCCAATTGTGCCGCCGGTTGAATTTGCGCCGCATTCTCGCCGGCGGCCGGTTGTGGAATTACAGCGATTACGTGGACAAGATTCCCCCGAGGAATACGCCCAGCGCGTCGTGGCGGGAGAGCTTCGCGACCTGGTGCTCAGTTTCCAACTCAAGAGGGATTTGTCCTGCGCGGGGTGATGCCCAATTATCTGCGCGATGCTCGCAGCCGCAATTACGCCAGCCTCATCGAATGGCTGAATCCGGATTACCAGCCACCGCCGACCGGCGCGCGCAAAGTGCGGGTGGCATGTGTCCAATATCAGATGCGCAAGGTGGCATCCTTTAGCGAGTTCGCCCGGCAGGTGACGTACTTCGTGGACGTGGCTGCCGATTACCAGTCGGACTTTGTGCTGCTGCCCGAGTTGTTCACGCGTGCAACTCCTGTCGCAGGCTGGACGCCTTGTCACCGCAGGAAGGCATGAAGAAACTGGCGGGCTACACCCATCGCTTCAAGAAATTGATGAGCAGCCTGGCGGGCAAATTCGGGGTCACCATCATTGCCGGCAGCCATCCGGTGTTCAAAGATGACAAACTGCAAAACATCGCGCACGTCTGTCTGCCGGACGGTAGTATCATCGAACAGCCCAAACTGCACATCACGCCGAACGAACGCAAATGGTGGGGCATCAGCGGCGGGCGCTATGTTACGGTGATCGACACCCCGAAAGCCAAGATCGGCGTGTTGATCTGTTACGATGTTGAGTTCCCCGAAGCGGTGCGTTATCTCGCCGATGAAGGGGTGGAAATTCTGTTCGTACCGTTTTGCACGGACAACCGCCAGGGCTATTTGCGGGTGCGCTACTGCGCGCAGGCGCGGGCCATCGAGAACCAGATCTACGTGGCACTGGCCGGCAACGTCGGGAACCTGCCGGACGTCACCAACATGGATGTGCAATACGGCCAGGCCGCGGTGTTGACACCCTCCGACTTCGCGTTTGCGCGGGACGGCATTGCCGCTGAAGCGGATTCCAACGAAGAAACCGTGTTGGTTTGCGATCTCGATCTCGATGATTTGAACGACTCCCGCTGTTCGGGCACGGTGACGCCGCGCCTGGATCGCCGTCCCGATCTGTTCCAATTCAACGCCACGTTTCCCGGGGCCGCCAAACCCCAGGCCAATCTGGCCGACGGCCCGCTGGGTGATCAGCGTCAACTGCCGCCGGATCTGCCGACAGACGATGAATCATAAAAAAGCCGCTCCGGTGATCCGGAGCGGATTTGAATGATTTCGCGGCGTCCTGCGGGATGCAAATCAGGGCGGCGCACCGGCGCCGCCCTACCATAACAGACGCGCGAAGAAGCTTAGCGCTTGCCTTTCTTTTTGGCAGCTTTCTTGGCGGGTTTGGCCGCAACGTCTTCCAAGGCCGCTTGCGCGGCGGCCAGGCGGGCCACCGGCACGCGGAACGGCGAGCAGCTCACGTAGGTGAGGCCGAGCTCGATGGCAGAACTTCACGGAGTCGGGATCGCCGCCGTGTTCGCCGCAGATGCCGAGCTTGATGTCCGGGACGGGTCTTGCGGCCCTTTTCGACGGCGATCTTGCATGAGCTGGCCGACGCCGGTCTGGTCGATCGTGGCGAACGGGTTCTTCTTCACGATTTCCGTTCCTGGTAGGCGCGGCAGGAAGGAGCCGGAGTCGTCGCGGCTCATGCCGAGGCAGGTCTGCGTGAGGTCGTTGGTGCCGAAGCTGAAGAACTCGCGCGGTCTGCGCGATTTCGTCGGCGGTGAGCGCGCCGCGCGGCACTTCGATCATGGTGCCGACGAGGTAGTTCGAGCTTCACCTTCTTCTCCGCCATGACTTCCTTGGCGACGCGGTGGACGATTTCGACCTGGAGATCGAGTTCCTTCTTGAAGCCGACCAGCGGGATCATGATTTCGGGCTTCACCTTGATGCCCTTCTTGCTGCACTTCGGCGGCGGCTTCGAAGACGGCGCGGGCCTGCATCTCGGTGATTTCCGGATAGACGATGCCGAGACGGCAGCCGCGGAAGCCGAGCATCGGGTTGAACTCGTGCAGTTCGCTCGACGCGCTGCATGATCTTCTCGACCGGCACGCCCAGTTTCTCGGCGAGGTCCTTCTGCTGCGCCTTCGTCGTGCGGCAGGAATTCGTGCAGCGGCGGATCGAGGAAACGGATGGTCGCCGGGAAGCCTTTCAGCGCCTTGAAGATGCCGACGAAGTCTTCCCGCTGGTACGGCAGCAGCTTGGCCAGCGCCGTCTTCCGGTCCTCGACGTTGTCGGCGAGGATCATCTCGCGCATCGCGTCGATGCGGTCGCCTTCGAAGAACATGTGTTCGGTGCGGGTAGAGGCCGATGCCGTTGGCGCCGAACGCGACGGCGTTCGCGGTCTGCTCCGGCGTGTCGGCGTTGGTGCGGACCTGCAGCGCGGCTGACCTTGCGAGCACCAGTCCATCAGCTGCTGGAACATCTTGATAGGTCTCGCTCTTCTTGCGCGGTCAGTGTTGCTCGTCGAGCAACCGTGAATGATCTCGGACGGCGGCGGTCTTGAGCTCGCCGGCATAGACGTTCGCCGGCGGTGCCGTCGATGGAGAGGAAGTCGCCTTCCTTGAAGGTCTGCGCCGTCCACGGTGACGGTCTTGGTCGTCGTAATCGATCTGCAAGCGCCGCGGCGCCGCAGACGCAGACCTTGCCCATCTGGCGGGCGACCAGCGCCGCGTGCGAACTGACGCCGCCTTTGGCGGTCAGGATGCCTTCGGCGGCGATCATGCCGCGCAGGTCTTCGGGCGACGTTTCAATGCGGACGAGGAGCACTTTCTCGCCCTTGGCGGCGGCGGCGTCCGCGCGGTCGGCGTTGAGATAAATCTTGCCGGAGGCGGCGCCGGGACCGGCGGGCAGACCCTTGGCGATGCACTTGGCGGCTTCTTGACGGCTTCGCGGTCGAAGACGGGCGCGAGCAACTGGTCGAGCTGGTCGGCCGGGTTACGCGCGTGATGGCGGTCTTCCAGTCGATGAGCTTCTCCTTCACCATGTCGATGGCAGAACTTGAGCGCGGCGAGCGCCGGTGCGCTTGCCGTTGCGGGTCTGGAGCATGAACACCTTGCCGTCCTGGATGGTGAACTCGAAGTCCTGCACGTCCTTGAAGTGCTTTTCGAGGGTCTTGCGGATGCTTTCCAGTTCCTTGAAGGCCTTCGGGCATCTGGTTCTTGAGCTGCGCCACGGGTTCGGGCGTGCGCACGCCGGCGACGACGTCTTCGCCCTGGGCGTTGATGAGGAATTCGCCGTAGAAATCTTTCTCGCCGTTGGCCGGGTTGCGGGTGAACGCGACGCCGGAACCGGAGTTGTCGCCGGTGTTGCCAAAGACCATCGCCTGCACGTTGACGGCGGTGCCCCACTCGGAGGGGATGTTGTATTTGCGGCGATAGACGATCGCGCGGTCGTTCATCCAGGAACCGAACACGGCGCCGGCGGCGCCCCAGAGCTGCTTCCACGGATCCTGCGGGAACTCCTTGTCCGGTGCGTTCCTTGATCAGCGCCTTGAAACGGTTCGACCAGCTCCTTGAGGTCATCCGCGGTCAGTTTGGTGTCCTCGATGTCCGCGTGATAACGCTCGTGCTTGAAGCCGTGGATGACCGTCTTCGAACGGTTCGTGGTCTTCGCCGGCGCGCTTCTGCACGCCCATGACCACGTCGCCATACATCTGGATGAAGCGGCGGTAGCAGTCCCAGGCGAACCGCTCGTTGTTGGTGGCCTTGGCCAGCGCCAGCACCGTCTGGTCGTTGAGGCCGAGGTTGAGGATGGTGTCCATCATGCCGGGCATCGAATCGCGCGCGCCGGAGCGGACGGAGACGAGCAGCGGCATGGCCTTCGTGTCGCCGAACTTCGTGCCCATGATCTTCTCGATGTGCGCGACGCCGGCTTTCATCTGCGCCTCGAGTTCCTTGGGATAGGTCTTCTTGTTGTCGTAGTAGTAGGTGCAGACCTCGGTGGTGATGGTGAATCCCGGAGGCACGGGCAGGCCGATGCGGGTCATTTCGGCGAGGTTGGCGCCCTTGCCGCCGAGCAGCGGTTTCATCGAGCCGTTGCCATCGGCCTTCTTATTTCCGAACAGATAAACGTATTTATTTGATTTTTTGGCCATAAAAGTCCGTGCAAGTCATCTTCTGCCGGAGCGATTCCGGCAAATTGAGGGGCGAGAGTACCAAAGGCGATCAACGTGTCAACGGGAGAGTTGGTGACCGTTTGGGTGGCTGGTGGAAAAATGGGCTGAATTGACACCAAAGGCCAAAAAACGGCAAACAATTAGCAACGATTGGAAATGACCAATGACCAACCCCCAAGGAACAAAGAAGGACCAATACTCAATGACCAACGGACCGGCTGCTGGCGTTGCCGCGACTGCGTTTTAGAGTGCGGCAGGCCTCTGCCGTTTTTGAGGGCACGTTGTTATTCGATAGCGGCAGAGGACTACCGCTCTTCAAAACCTGGCGGCATTGCGCAGGCCTGCGAGTGAAAACATGTCGTCCCGTCAACATTGAAACTTGGGATTTGGCCATTCCATGGTCATTGGTGATTGGTCATTGGTCATTGCCAAAAGAACGCTCCCCTTCCCCCATCGTCCCCAAAAATGGCCGGGGAGAGGTCACCCTCTCCCCGGGAACCACCCTTGCGTCTGTTTTTAGTCCTACTTAAAGGAAACTGTAGCGGGTGGGTGTTGGCGCCTAGGCGGCGGCTTCGTGATGCACCCAATGAAAGGCGTGCTGCACCAGTTCGGTGCTGTTCTTCAAATTCAACTTGCTCTTAATGTACTCGCGGTAGGCTTCCACGGTGCGCACACTCAGGTGCAGTTCGCCGGCAATCTGGCGGGTGCTGCGCCCTTCGCCAATGAGGCGAAAGACTTCCAGTTCCCGGTCGGTGAGATATTCGATGGGCGAAGTTACCACCTTGGCGCGGCCATTGGCCATTTGCTGGAGCATCTTGGCCTGCATCTTGTCGCTCAGGTAAATCTCGCCGGTCACCACTTTACGAATGGCCACCAACACCTTTTCCGTAGCTTCCTCCTTCATGATGTAGCCCCGGCTGCCTGCACGGAGTGCCCGCTCGGCGTAAAGCGATTCATCGTGCATGGACAGCACCAGCATCGGCATGTCCGGGAAGCGGGCTTTGATGTTCTTGACCAATTCGATGCCGTTGCCGCCTTTGAGCGAAATGTCCACCAGGACGACGTCCGGATTCTGTTCGCACACGGCGGAAAAGGCATTGGGCGAATCCTCGGCCTGGCCGCAGACGGTCATGTCGGCTTCCAGGTTAATCAGTTGGGCCAAGCCCTGGCGCAGGATGGGATGGTCATCGACCAGCATGACACGAAGCTTGGGTTTGCGCAGCACAGGATGGGTTTTGTTTTGCATACCAACAAACGCTGAAGGTTCAGTTTACAGATTGGGTTCGAAATTCGTCCAGTGACTCACGAAAGCGACAACACACGGAGGTGCTTTTGCCGGGCTGGGATTGGATCTCCAGGGTGCCGCCAATTTTTTGGGCGCGATACGTCATGATGCGCAAGCCGAGTCCCTTGCGGCCGTTTTGCTCCAGGGAAAATCCCTGGCCATCGTCTAGCAACGTCAACACCATCCAGTCGCCCGCGCGCTTCATTGAAACCGAAATCGTTTTAGCTTTGCCGTGGCGCACGGAATTGCTGATGGCTTCCTGCGCCAAACGGAACAAATGGAGCGCGGCGTTTTTGTTGGTGATGTCAACGGTTTCGTCGGCCTCAACGGTACAGGTGATGTTGTAAATCTGTTGCACCCGGTCGGCCAATTCGCGGAACGCGGGGATGAGCCCGTTGGACTCTAGCTCGACCGGAAACAGCCCCCGCGCCAGACTGCGCGTTTGCGAGAGCGCCTGCATCACCAACTGGTTGATTTCCCCCGCCTCAGTGGCTTCGGGTAGCGACTGCGCGGCCAGTTTCCGTTCCAACGCTTTCGCCAAAAAAGTGATGCCGGTCAAATGCTGGCCCAGGCCGTCGTGGAGATCCTGCCCGATGCGCATCTGTTCGCGGTTGCTGATTTCGAGCAGTTCTTTTTCCAGGTACGTGCGATCGGTAACATCCCGCACCAGTGCAATCACTTGGTCAGTGTCATACACGGCCAAACGGGCTTCAAAATGCCGCACGCCATTCCGCATCTGCAACTGGTATGACGCAATTTGAGTGTGCCCGGTACGCCCGGCCTTTTCCAGGTAATGCATGGCCTGGAGACTGATTTGCGACGGCAGTAGCTCGCGAATGGATTTGCCCACCAATCCGTCGCTGGAGAGGAGATAATCGCTGTCGGGCGGGGAATGAAACTCCAGGACGACGCCCTGTTTGGAAACTACGAAGATCAATTCCGGAATCGTGTCGAGCAGGGCCTGGCGTTTGCGTTCGCTTTGGTACAGGATGGCTTCCGCCTGCTGGTCCGCCTCGGTGGTGGTCGGCGATGGGCGATACACTTCCGTCTGAGTCGGCGCGGACAGTCTTAAGGTCCGCCCCGCCGCGGAACGGCTGATCAACTTGGTCGTGTTTGAAGCCATTGTCGCTTGCATTGTTGCGCCGCATTCGTCGCGAACGCTCGTTACCATTCCCAATCGGTTTTTTCAGTAGGACACTTAACCTCGAGATTTCGCAACCACCGTCTCCGCCGACTGACGCAGGCGGCCCCCGATGCATCCAAGCGCACTCCAGTTCATGCTCCCCAAACACCCAATTGCTCCTTCCCTTTCCTCCCGTGGCCCCGGAGTGGGGGGATGGGAAGTTCGCGCCCTTCAGGAACGGCTCTTCCCCGGTCGCGCCAGCGTTTGGAGGGAGTTCGGTTTGCCGGCGCTTTCGCGTGGAGAATAACCTTCCAGTTCGTACGCACGTTGTAATTGTCTTGGCTCGCCCCACGTCAAACGAAAGCGGGACAGGAGCGAATCCTGTCCCGCGCATTTGGAGAACGTTTTCCTAATCAGAGCTGCCGCTTTATGCAGTAGGCAGTTTCCATGGAGCCCGATAGTCGTAAGCCAATTGTTTCCCGGTGACTTTTTCGCCGGCCACCGCTTGTTTGACCGGGTCCCACTTGATCTTCTTGCCCGTCGTCACGGCGACGTTGCCCAAGTGACAAACCGAGGCGGAACGATAGCCGACAGCGACGTCGCAAATCGGCAGCTTGCGGGTCTTAATGCAGTCCAGCCAATTGGCGTGGTGGGCACTGCCGTGTATGTGACGATACTTTTCGAAGTCCGGATACAGCCGGATATCGGTGGCTTTGAGTGGTTCCTCCTCGATCTCTTCCGGGTCGAACTTGAGCACGCCCCGGTTGACGTAGATGGTGCCCTTTTCACCTTCAAACCGGGTGCCGATTTTGTACATCCCATGGCCGCTGTCACATTCCATGATCGTGCCGTTGGCGTATTTGTAGGTCACATGGAATTTCGTCGGTGTTTCGTACAGCTTCTCCTGGTTGAACTCGCCGGTGCCTTCGATTTCCACCGGGCCGCTGTCGTCCATCCCCAGTCCCCATTGCGCGATGTCAAGATGGTGCGCGCCCCAGTTGGTCATCTGGCCGCCGGAGTAATCCCAGAAGAATCGGAAAAGGTAGTGAACATGGTTCTTGTTGTACGGCCGCCACGGAGCCGGACCCAGCCAGAAGTTGTAATCCAATTCAGGCGGAGGCGCGCTATCCGGCACCACTGGCGGCTTGGCGCGGTCCAGGTAGTTGACGCCCGGCAGGCCGACCAGAATACGCTTGATTTTGCCAATGCGGCCATTGCGAACATATTCGCAGCCTTTGAGGAACTTTGCATCCGACCGCTGCTGGCTGCCGGTTTGGAAGACGCGCTTGTTCTGGCGGGCAATGGCAACCAACGCTTTGCCTTCCTCGATGGTCAGGGTGAGCGGTTTCTCGCAATACACGTCTTTGCCGGCCATCATGGCATGGGCCGCCGGCAGCGTGTGCCAATGGTCGGGGGTGGCGATAAGCACGGCGTCGATGCCTGGGTGTTCGAGCAGTTTCCGATAATCACCAAAGGCGGCCACCTTGGTGCCGTTGGCCTTTTCGACGCGCGCCTTGGTCGAAGCAAGATGCTTTTGGTCCACGTCGCACACGGCGACGCAATGCTTCATGATCGCATTAATGTTGCCGTTACCCTGCCCGCCCGTGCCGATCACTCCAATGCGGATCAGGTCACTGGGGTTTTCGCCAGTGGCGGCTTTGGTTTGGTTCAGGAACAGGCTGGGAAAGGCGAGCCCCATGCCAGCGCCCACGGCCGTGTTGCGGGTGGTGCGAAGAAATTCGCGACGAGTCATCTGGTGCTTTTTTGACATAATCTTTTTATCAATACTATTTGCAAAGTTGTCAACGGTAAGACGCGGAAACCGGGCTAAACCTTCAAATCCTTTACGACGCGCTCAACGACCGCCAGCGCCCGAACGATGTCATCGGCCGACACCTCCAGGTTGGTGACCGCCCGAATGGCCGACGGTCCGGTGCTCAACACCCACACGCCCTCGGCCTTCAGGCGGGCCACCAATTCAGCGGCATTCCCATTGTTCACGTGGAAGATAACGATGTTTGTTTGCACCGTCGCCGGATCCATCTCGATCCCGTTGAGCCGGCTGAGTCCTTCGGCCAGCACGCGCGCGTTGGCGTGGTCTTCGGCCAGGCGTTGCCGATGCTTCTCCAAAGCAAACAAAGCGCCGGCAGCAATGATGCCCACCTGCCGCATGCCGCCGCCAAACTGTTTGCGAAAACGCCGCGCCCGTTCGATGAACTCGCGGCTGCCCGCCAGGGCCGAGCCAATGGGCGCGCCCAGTCCTTTCGAGAAACACACGTTCACGGAATCAAAGTGCATGGCGTAGTCGCGCTCCGGGATGCCGGTGGCTACGGAAGCATTCCACAACCGGGCGCCATCCAAGTGCAAGCGCAGGCCACGCTCGCGGGCGGCGCGGGCTACTTCGGCAATTTGATCGAGAGGCCAGATACTGCCGCCACCGCGATTGTGCGTGTTCTCCACGCAGACCAAACGAGTCGGCGCAAAGTGGATGTTCGCCGGTCGCAGCGCCGCTTCCAAATCGGTGGCCGCAAAAAGTCCGCGTTGACCGGTCAGACAACGGCACATCACCCCTGACAACGCCGCTGGGGCACCCGCTTCGTAAAAGTAGAGGTGCGCGTTGGCTTCGAGAATGATCTCGTCGCCCGGTTCGGTGTGGGCGCGAATGGCAAGTTGGTTACCCATCGTGCCGGACGGGACAAACACCGCCGCTTCCTTGCCGAGAATTTCGGCGGTGCGCCGCTCCAATTGCTGCACGGTCGGGTCATCGCCAAACACATCGTCGCCCACTTCCGCGTTGGCCATGGCTTGGCGCATGGCCGGCGTCGGTCGGGTAATGGTGTCACTGCGCAAGTCGATCATTCGATCTGCCGCCAGATTACTGTTGTTGGTCATTGTGAAGACTGAGTGAAGCGGAAATGGAGAACGGAGGCCATGATTTCTTGCGGTGAATCAGGCTTGGCGTTGCAACCAGTCTATCACCGATGACGCGGATTGGATCATTCTGGACGGCCAGGACAACTGTTCCACGAGGGCGCGAACAATCCGTGGCCTTCGAACATCGCGCCAGCGTTTGGAGTGCGTCCGGCTTGCCGGCGCTTTCGCAAAGAGAAGAACCTTCTATTTTTCAAAGGTGGGGCAATGGTCTTGGCCATCCGACGTTAAACGAAAGCGGGAGCAAGCTCCGCGCACTCCAAACGCTGGCGCGACGCACGGCCCTCCAATCAGCAGTTTGCAAGCCCCTTTCTTCATGCAATCTATTGGATTGAACGTTGCGACAAAACCGGCTGGAGAAAGCCAGCGGAACGACGCCCCGAGGGCACCCGGTCCCGCGACGGCAAGCTCTACCGCGGTCGAACGGGCGTGGCCCACCTGGCCCTGACCGCCGGCGTCCCGGTGGTCCCGGTCGGGCTGATCGGCACCCAGCACCTCCAGCCCGTCGGGTCCCGGCTGCCACGCCTGGTGCGGGTCACCGTGTCGTTCGGGCGGCCGCTGGACTTCAGCGGCCGCTACCACGGCGCGCCAATGGGACGGGCCCGCCGGGAGGTGACCGACGAGATCATGACGGCCATCCAGCAGCTGACCGGCCAGCAGCTGGCCGGCGTCTACAACGACCGGCCCTCGAGATCTGACCGGCGGCCTCAGCCCTGGGCCGACACCTGGCCGATCATGTTGATGAACAGGCCGAGCATCGCGACGGGGCCGTTGACCCGTGCCGACTTGCCGCCCATGGCGTCGGAGACGCGCCGGAGCCCGCGGACGTCGGCCCGCGCTCCGAAACCCACACCCATCACGCGGATGGGCTTGCTTGGGTCGGACTCCGCCTCGAGCCGGGTGATCAGGCTCGGCAGCGACATGCCGGAGGTGGTGTCGCGGTCCTTGTTGGTGAACACGACCAGCGACTGCGCCGCCGCCGGGTCGAAGTCCTCCTGCAGGGCCCGATAGCCGGCCAGGACGGACTTGTAAGGGTATCCGTGAGCCCCGATGCGGCCTGATGGGCGCGACGGCCGCGGTGATCTTGGACCGGCCCCTGGCCAGCGAGGTGATCGGCACCAGCTGCCGGTGACCCGCGGCGCCTCCGACACCGGTGCCATAGAGCCACACCCCGACCGAGGTGTGGTCATAGAGCGTCGACATCGCGATCAGGGCGGTTGTGCGGACCTGGTCGAAGAGCGGCCTGCCGTTCCTCTGCTTCGCTCGCATGGCGTCGCTGACGTCCAGGAGCACGAGGAGGCGTCCCGGCGTGGACCCCGAGGCGCTGAGCCCGAACAGCTTGATCGTGTTGACGGGTCCGGGCAGGTCGATGCGCTGCCGTGCCGACCCGAGCAGCGTGGTGTCGAACTCGGCCGTCCCATCGGGGTCGCGGAGGTGGGCGGCGGCGCGCAGGCTGGCGACCTGTGCCGACGCGAGCCGCCTGATAGGTCGCCGACCACGGGCCGCACGGCGGAGTCGCGCGAAGTGTTGTAGGCGGGGAAGTCCAGATAGGGCTCTCCCTGCTTGCCGCGCAGGACGCGGACCTGGTTGGAGGGCTCGGCGACGTACTCACCGGTGAAGACCACCATCCGCTGGGGCGGGCTGTTCACCACGTTGTCGCCGATGATCGCCGGATCCGAGAGTGACTTCGCCGTCAGGGCGAGTGCCTCGAACCGCACCGGGCTGACCAGGCGCTGGGCCTGCAGGAGCGGCCACGCCGCCAGCAGACCGGTGGCCGTGGTGGACGGGTCGTGGAAGCCGATCCGGACGGCTCGGTCGGGAGAGAGCAGGGTCGGCCAGCTCAGGGAGTCGCCGTGGCCCAGCAGCAGCGCCGTGGTCTGCGTGGCCAGACCCACGATCGGGCTGGAGGCGATGCTCGTCGCCGCGCCGGGGTCGGTCGGGCGGGCAGCCGACCACAGGCTGCTGTCGGTGACCCACAGGTCGGCGTCCAGGCCGGCCTTGACGCCGTCGCGACCGGCGGCCTCGACGAGATCGAGGTCGACGCAGGCCCTGGCGGCTGCCTCCTCCACCAGAGGCCGGACGACGGGGACGACGACCGCCTTGACGTGGGTCCTCTCCGGACATGGATCGGCGGCCGCGCTGGAGGTGGGGGAGGCGGCGAGGGATGGATCGTCGTGGGGCGAGGCGGAGTCGGTGCCGAACCGATCGGCGGCCACGACGACGCCGATTCCGCCCACGAGGACGCCGATCAACAGCCCCAGCAGCCAGTTGGTGCCGCGGTTGCCCGCATCTGGGTGGCTCGCCATGAATGTGCCTTCCCGCACAAGCCGGCCGACCGAGATGCCGACGTACCCTTCGCGTCACCCCCACGATGACGCGACGCAAACGCGCGTGGGCGTGAGCCCGGCGAAATGTTAGGTCACCCCGAGGAGACTCGCCCAATGAAGCCGAGGGGCGGAACCGAGTGGTCTATCCCGGTACCACGACGGAGCCAGTCCCGCGGAGCGATCACGGCGCCAGGATCCCGCGATCGACGAACGCCGCCTGCACCTGGCCGGCCACCGAGTCGCCGTACAGGGCGCGCGCGGTGTCGACCGTCGTCTGCGCTGCGACCCGGAAGCTGATGCCGGGAGTGAACGAGAACTGGGCCTCGATGATCAGCGTGGTGGCCTGCTTGCGGCCGACCGTCTGGTTGATGTCCCACAGGGCCCGAGACCAGATCTCGCCGTCGTCGTGGACCTCGCCGTCCATGTCGTCGGGAACACCTTGCCCCCGTCGACCCGCCTCAGGCAGTGGGGTGTGTCCGAGGTGTAGGACGTCGCGTCCCAGTCCATCACGCAGGCCCAGGGGGTGGTCGCGGTGTCGGGACTGAGGCGCTGGCTCATCGTGACCGCGAGGTAGTCGCCGAAGCCCTCACCGATGGCCCCCGCCTGCTCGTGGGAGCCGAAGCCGGGCACCTGGGCGTCCTGCACGGCGTGGCCGTACTCGTGCCAGATGACCTCCGCGTCCTCGGCGTCGTCGACGCCGCCCTCGCCGAACAGGATCCGGTCGCTGCCGGGCTCATAGAAGGAGTTGTCGACAGGGAACGCGTCGGTCTTCACCCGCTGGCGCTCGGCGTTGGCATCGGTGAACCCGAGGGACTGGAGGTAGCCCTGGACCTTCTCGACGGCGTAGTAGGCGTTGACCATCTCGAAGCGGTTGTTGGCCCGCGCGTATCGGAAGTCCCCGTCGGTACGGACCGGCCTGTCCTGGTTGATGATCTCCACCCACTTGCCGATCAGGGTGTCCTGGTGGAGGTGCCGGATCGTCACGGCGCGGTAGGCCGACGAGGGGACCGCGGTCCGGGAGTCCTTGTGGTCGCGAAGCGCCTCGTCCTGGAGCCGGACGACCGGGTTGGGGTCGAAGACCCGGGCCTGTCCCTTGCGGCGCGGCTTGACGGCGTGCTGGGAGATCTTGTCGCTGGCCAGCACCCGCGCGGAGATGACGTCGACGTAGTGCCGGGCGGAGCCGTGCCCGTTGACGGTGAGGATGGAGTAGGCATAGCGCGCGGCGCGGTCGCCGTCCGCGGGGAGCACCCAGATCCCCTGCGAGCTCGCCTCGAGGTAGCTCGGCGCGCCCGGGCGTTCGACCACCGCCGTGACCGCCGTCCGGGGGGACACGGTCGGGCGCGGGTCGAGACGCGCGGGCATCGTGAGGAGATCGGCCGCGACCCGGCCGTCCTCGGCTGTCGTCGTGCCGTCGAGGGCGCGGTGGACGACGTACCAGCCGCCGACCACCGGATAGCCGTTGAGGGTCTGTTGGTACCAGGTGTGGGTGCCGAGCAGGGAGTGCGTCGTGCGCAGCACCCGCAGATCCCCCGGGACGGTGGCCGCGGTGATGACGCGTGAGGCCCCCGGTCGTGCGGTTGTGGGGGCGGCGTGGGCCGGTGTCCCGGTGAGACCGGCGGCGACGACGGCCGCGGATGGCGCCGTTCGCGGCGGCCAGAGACGTGGTGGAGCGCATGTGTGACACCGATACCTCCGGGGGGACGAGACGTGGCCGCCGGGCGGCAGACACTCAGGCAGCCTAGAGGAGCGACCCAGGCCCCGATACGGACCGGGAGCGCCGTCGTGGTGAGCCCCGACAAGAACAGGTGTGTCGCAGGCTCGTGGTTGGGTTGACCCATGAGCGCCGGCGGCCCCACCTATCACCTGGTGCGCGGCCACGCGACGGCCGGAGCCGCGCCTGCTGGATGACGGACAACGCCGGGTGGTCGACCACGACGCAGGCCCGCTGCTCGTCCTGGCCGGCCCGGGCACCGGCAAGACGACCACGCTCGTCGAGGCCATCGCGCGCCGGATCGAGAGCGGCGCCCGCCCCGAAGAAGTGCTGGCCCTCACGTTCTCCCGCAAGGCTGCCGAGCAGCTTCGGGCGCGGGTCACCGCGCGCGTCGGGCGCACGACGGCCATGTGCGCTGGGGTCGACGTTCCACTCCTTCGCCTATGGCCTGGTCCGCCAGCACTCTCCAGCCGATCCTACGACGGCGCCGCTGCGTTGCTGTCGGCTCCCGAGCAGGACGTCGTCCTCCAGCAGATGCTGACCACGGCCCCCGAGTCGGTGGCGTGGCCCGAGTCGGTGCGCGGCGCGCTCGGCACCCGGGCTTCGCCACCGAGGTGGCGCCGTCCTGGCCCGGGCCCGCGAGAAGGGGATGGGCTCGAGGCACTGGCGCCGACTCGGCGAGGCCGAGGGCCTGCCCGAGCTCGTCGCCTCGGCGGCATTCATGGAGCAGTACGACACCGTCACCGCAGGCCGGAACTACCTGGACTACCCCGGGCTGATCGCCACCGCCGTGCGGATGCTGCAGGACCCCGAGCTGCCCGTCCGGGACCTGTTGAGACAGCAGTACCGCCACGTCTTCGTGGACGAGTACCAAGACACCGACCCGGCCCAGGTCGCGCTGCTTCGGGCCATCGCCGGTGACGGCCGCGACCTGGTCGTGGTCGGTGACCCGCACCAGTCCATCTATGCCTTCCGCGGTGCCGAGGTGCGCGGCATCCTCGAGTTTCCCGACCGTTTCCGCCAGGCCGACGGCCGCCCGGCCGAGACGGTGGTGCTCGGCACCACCCGCCGGTTCGGCTCGCGGATCGCAAGAGCGGCGAGCGCGGTTGCTGCCCGGTTGCCACTGCCGGGCGCCGTGCCGGCCGAGGTGCTCGAGGTGTTCCTCCACCCGGAGTCCGACCATCCCTCACCCGGCCGGGTCGACCTGGTCACCTTCGACACCGAGCGAGCTGAGGCCGAGCACCTCGCCGACCTGCTCCGGCGAGCCCACCTCGAGGAGGGGGTGGCCTGGTCCGACATGGCGGTGCTCGTCCGGTCGGGCCGCACCACGATCCCGCCCCTGCGTCGCGCGCTCGCCGCCGCCGGAGTCCCCGTCGACGTCGCTTCCGACGACACCCCGCTCGTGCGGGAGCCGGCGGTGGCGCCGCTCCTCGACGCGCTGTCCGCCGTCGTCGCCCATCACGTCGACGATCCCCACGATCCGTCCTTCGTCGACGCCCAGCGCGCCCAGGGGCTGTTCGCCTCACCGCTCGCCGGGCTCGATGCCACCGACGTCCGGGCGGTGGCTCGGCGGCTTCGCGCGCGTGAGCTCGCCGCCGCCCGCGAGGAGCGCCGCAATCCGCTCGGGTCGGCCGAGCTGCTCCGGTCCGCGTTGTTCGACCCCACGATGTTCGCCGGCATCCGCGACCCGCTCCCGGGTGAGCTGCGCGCGGCCGCCTTGGTGGACCTGCTTGCGCGCACGCGGGCCCGGTTCGACGACGGAGCCAGCGTCGAAGAGCTGCTGTGGACCCTGTGGGACGGCACCTCGTGGCCCGAGCGGCTCCGCTCGGCCGTCGGACGTGGCGGACTGGCGGCACGGCTCGCGCATCGTGACCTCGACGCCGTGGTGGCGCTCTTCGACGCCGCGGGCCGTGCCGAGCAAGCGCGCGGACACACCGGCCCCGCGTCGTTCCTCGACACCCTCCGCGCCCAGCAGATCCCCGGCGACACCCTCGCCGAGCGGGGCATTCGCGACGAGGCCGTGCGGCTGCTGACCGCCCACCGGGCCAAGGGGCTGGAGTGGCCGCCTGGTCGTCGTCGCTCATGTGCAAGAGGACAGCTGGCCCGACCTGCGCCGACGCGCCACTCTGCTCCGGGCCGACCTGATCGGCACCCACGGACTGGTGCCGCCCACGTCGACCCGCGAGCTGTTGGCCGACGAGCGGCGGCTCTTCTACGTCGCCTGCACGCGCGCCCGCGAGCGGCTGATCGTCACGGCGGTGGCCTCCAGCGATGACGAGGGGGAGCAGCGGTCCCGCTTCCTCGAGGAGCTCTTCCCTGACGTCGAGGACCATCGCATCGTCCACGTCGCGGGTCGCCCGCGGCGCCCCCTCTCGCTCGCCGGGCTCGTCGCGGAGCTGCGGCGCACCGTCGCCCATCCCGGCCAGCCCGAGGCCCTGCGCGAGGCCGCCGCATTGCGCCTCGCCCGCCTCGCGGCCGATCACCGGGCCGGCGAGCTGCGTGTCCCGGCGGCAGACCCGGCGACCTGGTGGGGCACCCGGGCCTGGACCCGCTGCGACGAAGGGCTGCTTGACGAGACGGCTGCCGTGCCGATCTCGGCGAGCACCCTGACCGGCCTGGTGACCTGTCCCGCCCAGTGGTTCCTCCAACACGAGGCCGGCGGCGAGCGGCTGACCACCCAGGCCCAGGGCTTCGGCAACGTCGTGCACGCCCTGGCCGATCGGATCGGGCGCGGGGAGCTGGAAGGCACCGCCGACCTCGTCGATCGGCTGATGACCCACGTCGACGAGGTGTGGGGCCGGGTGCCGTTCCGCACGCCGTGGTCGGGTGAGCGGGAGCGCGCAGAGGTCGAGGCGGCCCTGCACCGCTTCCTGGTCCACACGGGGCGCGCCGGTGCCCGTCGGCTCGTGGCCACCGAGCAGCAGTTCCGCACCGATGTGAGCCTGCCGGACGGGCAGCGCGTCGTGCTCCACGGCTACGCCGACCGGCTCGAGATCGACCACGAGGGGCGGGTGGTGGTGGTCGACCTCAAGACCGGCAAGACCGCGGCCGACGGGCGTGGACCTCGCCGTACACCCCCAGCTGGGGCTCTACCAGCTCGCCGCCGAGCACGGCGCCTTCGACGAGCTGCTCGCCGGCCGGCCCGACGCCAGGCGCCCGACCGAGGCCGGTGGGGCGGAGCTGTGGCAGCTGCGCCAGGAGCTGCCGCACCGGCATGAAGGTCCAGGCGCAGCCGCCCCAGCAGTCCGACGCCGACGGCCTCAGGCCGGTCGAGCGGCAGCTGATGGACGCGGTGACGCGGCTGCGCGAGGAAGAGTTCCCGGCCCGGCCCCGGCGCGCAATGCGAGCACTGCGACTTCATCCGTTCTGCCCGGCCCACAGCGCTGGGACGGTGCTCTCATGACCGCCGACCACAAGCCCCGTCCGCGGGCCCCAGCCGGCGCGAGCTCCGCTCGCCGGGCGATCTGAGAGACGTCATGCAGACCGACTACACCGTCAGCGCGCAGCAGTGGGCGGCGATCTCGGCGCCGCTGGAGCCGGCGGTCGTGATCGCCGGAGCCGGCTCCGGCAAGACGACCCTGATGGCCGCCCGGGTGGTCTACCTGGTGGTCACCGGCCAGGTCCGCCCCGACGAGGTGCTCGGCCTGACCTTCACGACGAAGGCCGCCAGCGAGCTCCGCACCCGGTAGAGAGGCACTCGAGGCGCCGGGTTCGCGCGCGGCGCGGTCGAACACGTGGGCCGACGAGGAGGTCCTCGAGCCTGTTGTGGCGACCTACAACGCCTATGCCGCCGGCTGCTCACCGAACACGGCCTGCGGATCGGGCACGAGCCGGACACCCGGGTGATCACCGACGCTGCGCGGTACCAGCTCGCGGCGCGCGTCGTCGACCGCACCACCGGCGAGGTCGAGCAGCTCACCGACACCCCCGCCGTCATCCAGAACCTGCTCGCCCTCGACGGCGCGATGAGCGAGCACCTCGTTGGCCCGCTGACGTCCGCGGCGTCGACCCAGCGAGCGGCCCCCGTGTTCGCCGGCCGAGCTCAGCCGGCAAGAACCGCCGGCGACGGACGTCGAGCGCCGTTCGCGCCGTCGCGCCGAGGCAGCTGCACGCCTGGTGGCGGCCTACCGCGGACTCAAGCGGACCTGGGGCTGATGGACTTCTCCGACCAGATCGAGCTCGGCGCCCGGCTGGCCGACGCGCAGCCGACGTGGGGGAGCTCGAGCGCGCCAAGTTCAGGGTGGTGCTGCTCGACGAGTACCAGGACACCTCGGTCGCCCAGGCGATGATGCTGCGCCGGCTGTTCTCCGGGCCCGACGCCGCCGGGCGCGGCCATGCGGTGACCGCGGTCGGCGACCCCAATCAGGCGATCTACGGCTGGCGGGGCGCCTCGGTGTCCAACATCCTCGCTTCGGCGGCACTTCCCGGCTGCCGACGCGGCGCGGTCCCGCCTTCCCGCTGACGGTCAACCGGCGCTCGGACCGGCGGATCCTGCAGGCCGCCAACGCCTGGCCGCGCCCGCTGTACGACGCCTACCCCGCAGGTGCCGCGCGCTCGAGCCGAGCGCGGAGGCGCGGACGGCGCGGTCCAGCGTCGGTGCTCGAGACCCACGCCGAAGAGCTGGCCTGGCTGGTGGCGGTCCGTGCACACGCGCCGCGGCGCCGGACCGACGCCGTGGCCCGACATCGGGGTGCTGACCCGGGACAACGCGCACGCCGCGGAGGTGTTCGACGCGCTGACCAGTGCCGAGATCCCGGTCGAGATCGTCGGGCTCTCGGGCCTGCTGCGACTGCCCGAGGTCGCCGAGGTGGTCGCCACCCTGAAACTGCTGCACGACGTCACCGCCAACGCCGCGCTGCTCACCCTGCTGACCGGTCCGCGCTGGGCGATCGGGCCGCGCGACCTCGCGCTGCTGGGCGGCGGGCCCGCGAGCTGGCCGGGTCGCGGCCGGGGCCGCCGGGTGCGATCACCGCCGAGCAACTCTCAGATCGCCGTCGCGGGGGCCGACCCGGCCGAGCTCGCCGGCGCTGGCCGACGCCCTCGACGACCCCGGGGACGCGGCGCTACTCCCCCGAGGCGCGGGAGCGGTTCGGCCTGCTGGCCGGCGAGCTGCGGATGCTGCGTTCCCACGCCGGCGAGCCGCTGCTCGACTGGTCCGGCGGATCATCGACACCACGCGGCGTCGACGTCGAGCTCGCCTCCGCGGTCTCAGCGCGGCGCGCGGCGCGCCGCGACAACCTCGACCTGTTCGTCAAGGCGGTCGCCGAGTTCCAGGCGGTCGACGGCGACGTCACCCTGCCGGCCCTGCTCGCCTATCTCACCGCCGAGGACGACCAGGGCAACGGCCTCGACGTGGCGACGCCGAGCGAGGCCGACTCGGTCAAGCTGCTCACCGTGCACCGAGCCAAGGGCCTGGAGTGGGACTCGGTCTTCCTCGTCGGTGTCTGCGAGACCAGGTTCCCCGCGCAACCGCATCGCGCGCGCTGTGGACCTCCGCGCCCGCGGTGCTGCCGGCGCCGCTGCGCGGCGACGCCGCGCGACCTGCCGCTGCTGGCGGGCTCGACAAGCGCGGCGCTCGGACGCCTATCGGGCGGCCACCAGGGCCCACGAGGTGACCGAGGAGCTGCGGCTCGGGCTACGTCGCGTTCACCCGCGCCGCGCACCGGCTGGTCGGTGACCTCCTACTGCTGGACGCACGCGCAAGACGCCGTTCGGCCCGTCGCCCTACCAAGAGGTCGTCCGCGAGCTGCTGGCCGACTGGGGCGAGGCGCCGACCGGCCGTGGCGGGACAAGCCGGCAAGGGCGGCTGCCCAACCCTTACGACGACGGCGGCCCCGCGCGGCCCTGGCCGATGACCGGCGGAGCCGCCGAGGCCGCTGCGTCGGCTCGAGGCCGCCGAGCTGGTCGCGCTCGGTGGACGCCGGCGCGCCGACGACCCCGACCTCGACATGGTCCGAGGCCGCCCGGGTCGCAGCGAGTGGGACGACGAGCTCGAGCGGCTGCTCGCCGAGGCCCGCGCGGACCGGGGCCGGACGTGATCGCCGTACCGCTGCCGTCGAGTCTGTCGGCGACCGCGTTGGCGCCGGCTGCGCGACGACCCCGACGCGCTTCGCCGCCGAGCTGGCCCGCCCGATGCCCCGGCCGCCCTCGCCCGGCGGCCCGGTTCGGCACCCGCTTCCACGCCTGGGTGGAGGCCCGCTTCGGCCAGCAGGGGCTGCTCGACCCCGACGACCTGCCCGGGCGCGCCGACGTCGGCATCGACGACGAGGCCGACCTGGCGCGAGTCATCGCGCGTTCGAGACGGGCCCGTTCGCCGACCGGGTGCCGCATCGCGGTGGAGCCGCCGTTCGCGCTCGTGCTGGCCGGCCAGGTGATCCGAGGGCGGATCGATGCGGTGTACGCCGACGGACCGACGGCGACGGCTTCCTGGTCGTGGACTGGAAGACCAACCGCGCAGCCACCGCCGACCCGCTCCAGCTGGCGATCTACCGGCTGGCCTGGGCCGAGCTCGCGGGGGTCCCGCTCGGAGCAGGTGCGCGCCGCGTTCTACTACGTGCGCAGCGGCGAGACGTCGAGCCGGACCGACCTGCCCGACCGCGATTTGGGCTCGGAGCGGCTGGCTCCCGACGTCGCAGGAGCCCGAACACGCCGGGCTCGCAGAACGGCAGATCCCGCGCCGCCAGCGCGATCTCGACCATGTCTGCGAAGGTCTGCTCCCGTTCGGCGGAGGTGCGTCTCTCGCCGGTGACCAGGTGATCGGAGACGGTGCAGATCGCCAGCGCGCGACGGCCGTGGCTGCGCGCGAGCGTGTAGAGCGCGCTGGCCTCCATCTCGACGGCGAGCACCCCGTAGTCGACCATGCCGGGCGGTCAGCTCGGGCCGCGGCGGTAGAACGAGTTGATGGAGAGGATCGGGCCCACGTGGCCGGTCACTCGTCGCGGTGCCCGCGGCTGCGTCGTGGGCCGCGCGGAGCAGCCCGAAGTCGGCGACCGGCGCGTAGTCGAGGCCCTCGAACCGGATCCGGTTCATCGAGGAGTCGGTGCAGGCGCCGGAGGCGATACGAGGTCGCGCATGGCCACCCTCTCGGTCAGCGCGCCGCAGGACCCGACCCGGATGATCGGTCTGAACGTCGTAGTCGTCGAACAGCTCGTGTGGCGTAGATCGCCAGCGACGGCTGGCCCATCCCGGAGCCCTGCACCGAGACCGGCTGGCCCTGCCAGGTGCCGGTGAAGCCGTACATGCCGCGGACCTCGGTGTAGCAGCGCGCGTCCTCGAGGAACGTCTCGGCGATCCACTTCGCCCGCAGGGGGTCGCCGGGCATCAGGACGAGGGCGCGATCTCGCCCGGGGCGGCGCCGATGTGGGTGCTCACAAGCGCCACCTTAGCCTGAGAACGCAACTGGTTAGGTTGGGCATCGTGACCCACCCGCAGCTGCACCGCGGCCTGCCGCCCATGACCGGGCCGCCCACCGACGCACCACGGGGCCTGGCTGGACGAGCGGTGGGCGGATCCCAGCACCCGGGTGCTGGTGGTGGCCGGGACTCGCGGATCCGGCCCGTCGACGGCCGACCGTCGTGGGTCTCCACCGCGGAGGCGCCGGACGGGCTACGGGTGCTGCTCGGCGAGCGCGACGGGCGCACATGGTTCGCGGTCGTCGTCGACCCCGAGGACGCGCCCGGCGAGCGGTCGGAGTGGCTCGGGCTGCGCGCGGCTTAAGCAGGACGACGAGTCGAGGAAAGAAGCAAAAGGGTACGTATTGCTTCAGGCA
>CAWBHS010000103.1:0-39719 GCA_963788655.1 uncultured Verrucomicrobiae bacterium
ACCAGGCCCGACCCTCCGGATCGTTTCGATGACCTGGTACGCGACTCCCGGCTGGAACGTCCGCTTCCGCTCCGGATAACCGGCGGGTTCCTCTACGTTCCCTGCCGGCAGGCTGCGCCGGCGACGCAGACGCTTCCGAGATTCCTCTGCGCTTCGCCGCCGTCTCCAGGCAGCTCCGCCTTTCACCAGCTCGCCAGCTTTGCCTCTCAACTAAAGGGTGCCAGGGACCACCGTGCGGCGTCTTGGACCCAGGCTCGGGTCTTTCTGATACTCGGTGGCGAGGGCAGTGCCGAGCGTGCGGAGCGCCTGCTCGCCGAGGTGGTCGCCCGCGATCCAAGACGGCCGGACAGCTTGAGTGACTGGGCGGCAGCGTTGTCGGTGGTTGCCAGCGAGCACGACGATCCTTTCGAGCTGGTGCGCGCCCTCGATGCCGCCGAACGAGCTGTTGAACTGGCACCCAGGCTGCCCGAAGCGGCTTTTAACCTGGCCTGGATCTTGGACCGCATTCAGCTTCCCGCCCGCGCCGCGGCCGCCTGGCGTCGCTACCTGCAGCTTGACGAAGCGTCACCCTGGGCCAACGAGGCGCGCCAGCGGCTCGCAGCAGTGGCAGCTCCTCCTCTCCCGACACGTCAGCAGATCCTGACGGCGGCCGGCGGCCGCGGCTGCGCCACCGCCGTCGCCGACGATCCGCAGGCCGCCCGTGAACTCGCCGTACGCGACTTGCTCGGCCGCTGGGCGCAAGCCCACCTCGCTGGCAATGCGAAGCAGGCAAGGATCCTCCTCGATAGGGCGTGCGCCATCGGCGAGGCGCTGGTTCGGAAAGGCGGCGACCACACGGTCGCAGAAGCCTGCGATACCATCCGCCACGCCGAGCAGGAAACCGCGGCCTGCGGCGTACCGGCGCTCGCTCGCGGCCACCGCGACCTCGCTCGCGGCTTCGAGAGCTTCGAGGCGCTACGGATCGCCGAGGCGGAGGAACAGTTCAGCGCTGCGTCCGCCGATCTCGAGGGCTGCAGCCCACCGGCTACCGAATGGGCGCGCACCGGCACCGCGGGCGTCGCCCTCTACCGCGGCGAGTCCACCATCGCCGAACGTCTCTTCACCCAGACACAGAATGCCATAGACGCCACCGCCTTTCCAGCCTTGGCCGGCCGTGCTCAGTGGGGACTGGGTCTGGTACGGATCCGGCGGGGAGACTTCGGCGGCGCCCTGCGATCGTACCGAACCGCCGCCTCCTTGTTCGAGCGCGCCGGAGAGCCCGCCAATCTCGGCGCGCTGAACACTCTGTTGGCCGAGGACCTTCATTTCCTCGGCTATTACCGGGCGGCCTGGAAGCACCGCTACCGTGCAGGCACCCTTCTGGCCGGCAGATCCGCGCCTCAACGCCTCCACAACCTCCTTTGGGAAGGCGCCCACGCCGCCCTCGATGCCGGGTTGCCGCACGCCGCCCTGGCAATGCAGGACGAAGGGGTTGGCGTCGCCGCAGCCTGGGGCGATCCGGTGATTCTCGGCGAGGCACTGCTGCGGCGCAGCCGAATCCACCTCGCGTTAGGCGATCCCGTGGCCGTACAAGTAGCGACCTCGTCCGGGCCGGAGAGCTTGCGGCGCGGGCACCGAGCCCGGAGATGCGCACCCGACTGGAGGCCGACATCCGGACGGCGAGAGGCGAGGCTCGGCTGGCCACCGATGCTGACGAAGCGGTGGCTCAGTTCGACCGAGCGATGCCTTCTACCGGCAGCGCGAACTCGTCCTAGAGCTGGCCGGCGCCTACCTCGGCCGGGCGCGTGCTTTGCTTCAGCGAGGTGCTGAGGACAGGGCCAAAGCCGACCTGTGGAGTGCTGTCCATCTGTTCGAGCGGCAGCGCTCGGCACTGCGAAACTCTGACCAACGTCGGCGCTTCGCCGAAACCGCCCAGACGCTTTTCGACGAAATTCTACGGCTGGCCACCAACTCGCCGCATCGGGCGATGGACAGCCTGGTGTCGCCGAGCGGGCAAGGCGACTTCAGGCGCTACCGGTGGAATCGAAGGCGGCCGACGGCAACGGCGGTTCGGCAGCCGTATACGATGCGGCTCTGGCGAACCTGCCGCAGCGGCTTCGCGACCTACCGTCCGATTCGGTACTGGTCGAGTATGCGTGGCTGGAAGACCGGCTGCTCGTGTGGACGGTCCACGGTGGGCGGCTTGACCTGACGATTCGCACGCTGCCTCGTCACGACCTGGTGGAGCTCACTCCCGCCGTCACCGCGCCAGCCTCAGTGGCACGGCACGAGCTGTAGGAGATCCGGTCGGCGATCTGGCAAGACTCCTCCTGCCGCCAGCGGTGCGCGAGCCCACCACCGGTGGACTCTTGCTCGTGGTTCCCGACAAGGCCCTCTACGACGTATCGTTTTCCACCCTGCGCAACCCTCGTGACGGACGTTTCCTCGTCGAGGGCCATCCGATCTCGGTGCTGCCGAGTGCTCTAGCGCTGTTCGCCAGCCTCGATTTCCAGAGCAACAAGCCGTCGGCCGTGCCGCTGAACGCGACTCTGGTCGGCGCCCCGGCTTTCGACACGATGGCTTTCGCTCAACTCCCGCCGCTCCCTGGATCCGCGGCTGAGATCAGGGACATCGCTCGCCTTTATCCGCACCCCACGGAACTCGTCGGAAAAGCGGCCACCCGGGCGAGATTGCTTGCCGAGATCGACCGCCAACCAGTGCTGCACTACAGCGGGCACGCGATCCTCAATCCCCAGCGCCCCGAATACTCCCACCTGGTCCTCGCCGCTGACCCGAGCAGTGACGGCCGGGATCTCCTCTATGCCCATGAACTCGACGCCCTGCACCTGCGGAGGCTCAGGCTCGTCGTGCTTTCGGCCTGCAACACGATCGGTGTCGAAGACTCCCGGACCGCCGGCCTCTCCGGCTTGGCGCGTTGGTTCCTGAATGCGGGCGCATCGGCAGTCCTAGGCACGCTCTGGGAAGTCGACGACCAAACTGCACGGCGCCTGACTGGTGAGTTCCACCGCACGTTTCTCGCCAACGGCGACGCCGCGGATGCGTTGCGGCAGGCGCAGCGCGCGATGATCGGCGACGCCGTTCCACCCTCGCGGTGGGGAGCGTTCCAGCTCGTCGGAGTCCTCAGGTGGAAGCAAGCGCAAGTGCCCTAAGCGCGAAACGAGGATCAGCGACCGTCTAGTACAGAAGGACCCACCGTCACGCATATACCGCATATACCAACCAAGGAGAGACACCATGCCATTTGAAGTCAGAATCCACTTCAGGGGGATCTGCTCACTCGTTCGCGATCCACAGCAAACCAAAGCGATGGTCATTTTGCCGCCGGCCTGGAGCGACGTCGTGGTCCCTTCTTCTCACCGGTCGATTGACGATAAGCCTCTCAATCGCCACCGGGCCTTTCTATCCTTCCCGACAGCATCCTTGAAGGGCTGCGAGGGTGCCCCTGCCGATGCGACCTCGATCTTCTACCTGAACGGCTACGAGCTGCCGGGAGGAGACCTCAGTTTCGTCACCACAGGGAACATCGACCCATCACAATTGATAGTAGGTGACCTTTGGCATCTGGCTAGCCGAGCTTCATCGCCCCGGGCTTGGCGACTATCGACTCGCAGATCCTCACGCAGCAACCTGCCGACGATTCGACATTGGTTCGCATCAAGCTCCACAAGGGGTACCTCGACGCACCGAAGGGGCCACACACTTGGGTGTTCCCGCCTATACTTAGCGGCAATGTGAAGTCCGTGAACCTCGCTCCTGAGTTCACGGTTGCCATGAAAGAAGTCGAGACATTCAAAGTGAAGATCACGAGATTCGATGGCATCGAATCGGAGTTCCCCTTTACCGAGACCTCCAGTAAGGTCGAGATCTTCGTCAATCACCTTTGCGATCAGAACCCCCTAGATTGGCACACAGATCACCTCTCGCTACCTCCCGATGATGATTTTCGGTGGCACTTTGATCTTCTCGACCCCGGAAATCAAGGCTGATCTGAAAGACCGACTGAAATCTGCTCTTTCGCTACCCTTGCCGCATAGCGTGGCCGGCGCCAGCAACGGCCAAGGTGTGAACTGCTTCCCCTCGGACACTGAACCCCAGCAGGTACCTTAACCTGGAGACCGCATGATGAGACTCTTCGACTATCGTGGAGTGCGCTCATTGGTGATTCCTCTAGATGGGAATAGCACATTCGAACTTCTCAATGAAGCCAATGGGGCCTCGGGGCTCCTGACACCTACGACCAGTGCTCAGACCTTTGGCGAGATCGTCATCGCCCTGCCTGACGAGCCCGGCAACAATGAAGCGGTAGCGGCAACCATCGTTCGCTTCGGACTCAATACCGTGGCTGGCCCTCCTCCGAACAAGGCGACAGACTGCTTCAGTGCTGTCACTTGTGAGCCACTGCCACTCAAACTAAGTCGCCAACCGGGGCTGGACGAGCTGAACATAACAGGTCAATTTGCCGTTCGAGCTTTCTACGCCGCCCTCTGTGATCTTCATGACCATAAGGCGGTGGCGGACGACGTCTACGCGACTCCGACAGCGGCCTTTCTCTGCGAGATCTCGGGCACCATCAACCAGACCGAACATGGCGTGGTTTTCCTGCGAGGAAATCTCGCCATGCAACGCCGCGAGCCATCGAGCGGCCCGATCGTCTCGATCTCCCTGCCTCTACAGAACCGAGTCAGGGTACTCAGGGAAACCACTGATGCGCTCGAAGGAACTAACCGCCTTTTGCAGGTTCAGCCGATCGCTTTCGTATCTAGGTTCTCTGACCCCCTCCATAGCGCTCAGTCACTGGATTGTCAAGCCAAGATGGCCACGGCAATATGGAGGCGCTGCTGCGTCGACCTCCACTTCATTCCTCTCAGGACCATCGTGGATTCGACCCGCAAGACCTGCGATCTTTCGAACGAGATCGGTCGATGCGAGGAGTACCAGAATTACCTTCGGGTGTACTTCGTTGCCGCGGATCTTCCTGACGGCGGCGCCACCACGTTTGAACCCGGAATGTTGTCCGGGCATGTAGTCATCACGGACAATAACAAGGGGAATCCGTACCTTCTCGCCCATGAATTCGGCCACGTCCTGAACGGCAATCATCCCAACCTCGACAACGGAACTCAGTGGCCGGGAGCATCGAAATCCATCCTCAAACCAAGTGGGTCGGCTCATAAAATGAACCGATCTCGGAACCCGATCGAGAATTGCTGCCAAGTCTGTAATTCCGGCCTCCAAACTGGTCTGAGATGCCTCATGACCCCAGATCCCTGATGTCGCTCAGACTCAGCGCCGGTCTCGACTCTGGGTCAACGCCGATTCAACGGCCCGGCCCGGGCGTTCGTAGGAACCGGTAGACTGGCGGCATCCGTGCGGCCGCCGGCACGTCGCCAACGTCGTCCCCGGAGGTCCCATGGCACCGCACCGTTCGTCCCGTGCGCCCGTCGTACCGCTCGCCGTCCTCGTCCTCGCCTTCATCGCCGCCGTGGCGGTCGCTCCGCCAGCCCACGCCGCCCCGTGGCGGCTGGTCGGACCCGAGGGCGGCTCGGTGCGCGCCATCGCCCGCGCCGCCGAGCGGCCGCGGCGCGTCTTCGCAGCGGCCCGCCACGGCGGCGTCTTCCGCTCGGACGACGGCGGCGCCAGCTGGTCCGTGGTGCTGCCACTCGGCGAGCTGAACGGCTCTGGGCCCTCGCCGTCGACGCCGCGGGCGACCGGGTGCTCGCCGCCAACCTCCACACGGTCCACCGCAGCGACGACGGCGGCGCCACCTGGCAAACCGTCAACACGACCGTGCTGACGGTGAGCGACCTGGCCCTGGCGCCGTCCGATCCGGACGTCGCCTACGCCGTCGGCCTGCGGCTCGCCCGCAGCGACGACGGCGGCGCCACCTGGCACTCGATCGACGCCGGCTTCCCGGTCCACGGTGCCCTCGCCATCGCGGTCCACCCCACCGACCCGGACACCGCCTGGGTGGCGACCGACGACCACGGCGCCTGGCGCACCACCGACGGCGGCGGGCACTGGCATCGGGTGCTGCCCCCGACGGGACCTACCTGCAGGACGTGGCGGCGGACCCGCACAGCCCCGGCACGGTGTACGTCAGCTCCAACCTCGGGCTGCGGGTGAGCCACGACGGCGGCGACACCTGGACCCAGGTTTCCGGAGCCGGGAGGGGCCGGTTGGCGGTCGACCCGGACACCTCCGGCGCCCTCTACGCCGTCGACGTGGTCTATACGGGCAACGCAATCGGCGGCTACGACTGGCAGCTCTACCGTTCGACGGACGCCGGCGTCTCGTTGCAGCTGCTGCACACGTTCCTCGGCCCGGTGCTCGACGTCGCTCCGCCGGTGGCCGGCGAGCCGTTGCTCGCCGCCGAGGACCTGGTGGGCGTCGAGGTGAGCGACGACGGCGGCGACTCCTGGCGCACGGCCACCGCCGGCCTGCACGCCACCGGCGCCACCGCCATCGCCCTGTCTCCGGCCGAGCCCTCGACCGTCCACGCCGCGGTCCTCGACCCCTTGCTGTCCATGCGCAGCCCGGACGGCGGCATCCACTGGCCCTCCACGCAACTCGCCTTCAGCTTCGGGGCGGCCACCCGCATCGTCGCCCACCCCACCGACCCGGAACGGGCCTTCGTGCTCTACCCCGGTGGCTTCAATGCCTACGGAACGGTGACCAGTGAAGTAGCCAACCTGACGGTGACGCCGGTAACTCCAGTGTTTGACCTTTCAGCGGACTATTCCTTGGCTTCCAATCCCAACGGGGCTTGGAGCTACGGCTGGGAAGTTGGTTTGGACAGTGCGTTGCACCTCTTGGAATACTCCAGCACTTTTCACGCGGATAACGGGGTGCCCATTGCCGCCTGGCAGTATAACGCGGCTACCGGGCCGGTGGTAAACCGGGTGAAGGGTCCGGGGACCGCGGTGTCGAAGGGTGGAGCGTTTGTCGGGCCGGAAAGGTACGGTCATTTTGCTCCCGGATCGGTGGGAACCGACCGCAACTTTGGGGTGGTGCGGTTTACCTCGCCAGCCAGCGGAGAGTACCGGGTGGAAACGGTGGCCTTGCCCTTGTTCGATGGCGAATTGTCGGCCGACTGTGACTTTCATTTAGTCCTCAACGGACAGGAACTGTTCGGGCAGTACCTGGGGCCTAACGAAGGCACCGGTTACACCAACCAACTAAGCTTGTCCAGTGGCGACACGTTGGACTGGGCGATTGGGCGTGGAACCGACGGAAGCCTACAGACGGGCTTGAAGCTGGCGGTGCGGGTGGTGCAACTGGGCGTGGGGGTGGAACCACCGCAAATTGTCGTCCAACCCCAAAGCCAGAGCGTGGCAGTGGGAGGCAACGTAACCTTTGCGGTGGAAGCTACCGGCGTGGAACCGCTGAGTTATCAATGGTGGTTCAACGAGAATCCTGTGCCGGAGGCCACCAATCCGGTCTTGGAACTGCGTCAAGTACCAACCCAAGCAGGGGATTATTGGGTGACCGTAGCGAATGAAGTCGGCTCGGTAACCAGTCATGTCGCTTCATTGACTGTGACAGAGCCGCGCGTGTTGGTGGCGGCCGATCCGCCGGACGCGGTCCAAGGCCAGTTGGTGTCCATCCCGCTGGTGTTGACCAGCCCGGGCGATGTCAGCGGCATGACCTTCGTGCTGCGGTATGATCCGGCTTACCTTTCCATGCCAGAAGTTGTGTGGGCACTCGGTCTTGAGGACGCCTTCCGTGAGGTCAACAGCGGTGGGCAAGGCGAAGTGCGCTGCGTTTTTGCGCTGCCGCAAGCCACCATGCCGGCCGGAGTGGTGGCCGTCGCCGCGGTGAATTTCCGGGCGCGCACCGTGTTGGAAGAGGTCACCACGCACGTGGCCGTTGAGGTGTTGGATGTGTCGGGACTGGACGGACAACCATTGTCCGGCGCGGACGGCCAGGGCGCGCAAGTGCGCATTCAAGGAGGGGGCAACATGCTGGCCGACAACAATGCCAACGGACGGATCGACATCGGGGACGCCACCTTGTTGATGCGGTTGTTGGCGCAGTTGGACTCCACCCGCGATTGGGACATCCCGCGTAATGACTTGAATCAAAGCGGTGCCTTGGATAGCGGGGATACGATTAAGCTCCTGCGCATCGTAGCGGGCACTGATCCCTATCCCGAGCCCATCATGCTGGCGGCCTTGCCTATGGAAGGGGATGGAGGCCCAAGTATCTTCACCGTGGCGGCGGAGGGAGGAATGCCGACTACCGGTCAGGCCGTCCTAAGTCCGGATCGGATACGGGGCTTGCCAGGCGAACAAGTCACCGTGCAAGTGCGATTGGAGCGGTTGACCATCAGCGCTGGCTGGGGCGCGGTTTACGTTGCGCTATCCGGCGCGGGCCTTGCGGTTGGTGGAAACCCGGCCATATCGCATCGGCTCCCTGGTGCCGGCCAACGCCGTGGCGGTGTGGAACGTTGCTCTCAGACGCCGGCAGCAGGAGACTCATCCGTCGGGCAGGTCACCTTGGCCGTCAGTAGCGCCACTCCCTGGACCACCCAGGAAGGGGTGCTGGCCGAGTTGACTTTCGATGTCCTGGCTCCCGCCACCGAACAGTACCTGTGGCCCGTGGTGTTGTCTGAGGTTGAGACGACTGCCAGTGGCTATGAGCGGTTGGCCATGGCCGGGAGCGCCATGGAATTGGTGGGACACGAGGCGCGGCCCGCACAATTGAGCCTGCCGGCGCTTGAGAATGGCCAATTTCGGTTGTCGATCAGCGGCGACATGGGGGCAAGCTATCAGTTGGAAATGTCCACCAACCTGGTGGATTGGCTGCCGCTGCGAACCGTGGTGATCGACGCGGACTCGGTGCCCATTGTGGATGCCGATGCCGGACAGAATGGACGGCGCTTTTATCGGGCGGTGCCGCTGGAATAAAGATGATTGCACAAGTAATTGCCTGGATCTGCCAACGTCAAAAAGCGCTGCCTAACGCCTCGTGAGGGCACGCGGCCTACAACGCCATCGAGTTGGCCAGTAGGCCCGGTGCCCCAACGGGCGCAGCCCCCTTGGTCGGAGCGCGGACACTCTTGTCCGCCTTCGGTTGGCGCCGGGCGGGCAGGCGGACAAGAATGTCCGCGCTCCAATTCAATTCCGCCTTAGCCGTATCAATTCAGTGGCTGGTGCTGCGGTGAGGCAGTTCGGCGAGGTAGGACAGGCGTCTCGCCTGTCTCGAATAGCCCAAGGCATCCTCACCGTTTGGTGACATAGAAACACTCGCGGCGCCGTGATACAAGTTGTTGGTTTGCACTCGTTCGGGACAGGCGGGACGCCTGTCCTACTGAATAGTCACGGCTTAGTCTCAACTTGAAAGCAAAATGGAATTACCCGCTTTGACGCTGGCCTCGCCATGCGAATTACTGAAAAGCTCACTGGATACACTGCTAGGATAATTGCCTGTTTCTTTGGCAAAGCAGGTTTGTAAAGTCAGCACTATGCTGGTGGCGGAACTTCTTCAAAAGGTATGCCCCGCTAACGGGCTTGATGGTTTGGTTGGCCTCATCAACTTCCGACAACTCAAAGCCCACGTGAGGAGCAACTCCAGCTTACCCTCGAACTTGGCGCCGAACCTCCCCAAGCGCAGAATTCGAACTCCGTAAAGAGGGCAAGATACGAGTAAACTCAAGCTTCATTCTTGTGGGAACGCCAGAGGTCCAATCTAACCGATTCATCGGAGATATAAACCGAGTCGTTTTCCTTGTGAGAGATTACGATTACCGTATGGCTCCATGAAGGGAAAAAACTTGCCAGGGCGGAGCCAAATTCACCAATCTTAGGAAAGAAAAAAGCGCTGCCGATGGCTTGCTCTACAACAAAGGCATGGTTCTGCAAAGCGATTTTGATGGTGCGCAGGGTGAAGTCGCGGAAATGCACGGCACGATACCTGGCCGCATACATCGGGGGCAGATCACAAAACAACATCATCGCCAGCGACAAAACCGTGCGGATATTGGGAAACGTCAGGATGAAGAGCCCGCCTGGTTTCAAAACCCGGTTTATTTCGGAAAGCATCCAATCCGTGTCCACATGATGCTCGATGACTTCACCGCAAAAAACCACGTCGAACATCTTGTCAGCGTAAGGCAACGGGTTGGTTTCCAAGTCGAGTGGTCTGGCAATGAGCCCAGCCTGAATGGCCATTGCCACCATGGCTTCCGAAATGTCCACCCCATGGATTTCATGAGTTTTGGTCAACGGACCAAGATTCATCCCATTGGCGCATCCAACATCGAGCACCAATTGCTTGCTGGTGAACCGTTGAAAAAGTCGGCGGACTTTTTCGGCCCGGGGACCTTCGCTATCGTAGATGTCCGCCGTTCGCTCGGCGGCCATGTGTTGCAATTTCGACGGATTCATGCTGGAACTGGCTGCGCTTATTAGTTTGTGTCGAATTAAATGCTCTGGAAATGCACCCGCGCAGCCATCGTTGCCCGCAGAAATGCCATCCACTCAAATCAAGTCGGGCCACTCTAAGAAGCAAGGTTTCCGTCGTCAAGATTTCGTGCTTTCCAAAGCTCAGGCCTCCACACCTTCGGCCGGTGGCAGTTGTGGCCCACTGGCTAGATATGCGTTGGCTTCTCGCTGGCTTTTCCTTATGTTCCCGATCCGCAATGAACACGCTACAAAGAACCAACTGCATCACGGAAGGTCGCGCATGACTACAAACAAGAAAGCTATTGACGCTTACCGCCGATCGACCTGGCAACCGTTTATTGTATTCGGCGGCTGCCTGCTGGTTTTCCTATGTTTGGTGTTCTATCGAAGTTTTCTGCCAGGTAGAGCACTTTTTTCCAACGACAAGCCTTTGGGGGTCGTTAAGCCTATGGCAGAGCACCTGATCACACGATTTGTCGGGCGTTGGCAGGATCTGAACTGGGTTGGTGGTCCGGCTGGAGCCGCGTATTTCGAGTGACGTACCTCTTGTTGCTGCTTGTCGGCGCGGTCGGCTACTCCAAGTTTTACGCTCCGTTTGCGCTGCTGCTCCTGGGGGCTTGGGGGCCTGGTTCTTTTTTCGCCAATTCAAACTGGCGCCCGTGGCGTGCGTGCTGGGTGGGCTGGCGGCGGTGCTGAATTCCGACTTCTTTTCCGTAGCGTGCTGGGGCGTGGCCGGACAATGCATCACTTTCGGCATGAGCTACGTCGCGGCAGGTTTGCTCCTGGAGGACACCTCCCGCCATCGCTGGTTCATGGTGGTGCTGGCCGGTATGGCGGTGGGCATGGGGCTGATGGAGGGCGCCGATATCGGGGCCATTTTCAGTCTGTGCGTGGCGGCGTTTGTGATGTATCAGGCCGTCATCCGGCCGGAGAACGTTGGCCAACGAATTTTTAAGGGCGTCCTGCGCACCGCCGTGGTGGCGGTGTTTGCAGGGCTGATTGCGGCGCAGTTTATCGTCGTGATGTTCAAAACGCAGATCCAGGGCGTAGCCGGTGCTCAGCCGGAAACGCAGACCCAGGAACAACATTGGGATTGGGCGACCCAATGGAGCCTGCCCAAGGCCGAAACGTTCAGCCTCCTGGTGCCGGGCTTGTTCGGGTATCGCATGGACACCCCGGATGGGGGCCAGTATTGGGGGACGATTGGGCGGATGCCTGGATGGCGGCCGGAGTTCGGCCCCAATAACGCGCGACAGTCTGGCGGGGGCATCTACGCGGGAATCCTGGTATTGTTGGTCGCGTTTTGGGCGCTGTTCCAGTCATTTCGCAACCAGGGTTCGCCCTTCACTTGGCATGACCGTCGTTGGATCTGGTTTTGGAGCGGCCTGGCGTTGATCTCGCTGTTGCTGGCTTACGGCCGCCACGCGCCGTTTTACCGATTCATCTATGCGTTGCCCTATTTTTCCAATATCCGAAATCCGGCCAAGTTCATCCATTGTTTCAATTGGGCGGTGGTGGTGCTGTTCGCGTACGGCGTCCACGGCCTGATGAAAAGCTACGTGGGCGAATCGTTGAAGAACGCCCGGAAATGGTTCACCGGCTTCGAGAAAAAATGGACGCTGGGCATGCTGGGATTCGTCGGCCTTTGCCTTGTGGGCGCCGTCTTCTACGCCAGCCGGGGCCGGGCGCTGGAGAACTACCTGACCCAAAATGCCTTCAATCTTACGGAAGCCCGCGAAATCGTCACCTTTAGCAACGAACAGGTGCAGGTGTTCATTCTCTTCCTCGTCATCGCCGTCGTGGCGCTGATCTTACTGCAACGCCGCACGTTCGTTGGCCAGCGCGCCCGGTGGGCGGGGATCGTGCTGGGCATCGTCCTGGTCGTGGACATGGTCCGGGCCAACGAACCATGGATCCAGTATTACGATTACCGGGACCGCTACGCCAGCAATCCCGTGGTGAACTTCCTACGCCAGCAACCTTACGAACACCGGGTGGCCATCCTGCCCTTTCGGGTGAACCAAGCCATGGGAGTTCTGCAACAAATCTATTACAGCGATTGGCTGCAGCACTCGTTGCCGTACTACGGCATCCAATCCATCGACATCATCCAGGAATCGCGAACGTTGGTGGAAAACCAACAGTATCGAGCGCTGTGGACCGACACCAACGTGATCAGCCAGTGGCTTCCCGGCAATCCCATCGTGCGCCAATGGCAACTGGCCAACGTGGAATATTTACTCGGGGTAGCCGGCGTCGCTGATCTGTTGAACCGCCAGCTTGATCCGAAACAACAGCGGTTCCGCGAGGTGTTCGATTTTGAATTACCCAATCTAAACCAGCAGGATTTTGCCACGGTGCGCACCAACACCACCGGGCCCTTTGCAATGATCGAGTTCGCCGGGGCCCTGCCCCGCGCCAGGCTGTATGCCCAATGGCAATCCAGCACGAATGATCAGGCGACTTTGCAGCAACTGGCCGATCCGCAATTCGATCCCACCCAAACCGTGCTGGTCGCCGAGGAAATCGCGGGGCCGCCGCCCGGACAATCAGCCACCAACCGGACGCTGAAGCCGGTGGAATTCGTGGCCAACGAATATGCGCCCAAACAAGTCGTGCTGCGCACGGACGCTGACGTGCCCACGGTGCTGCTGCTGACCGATAAATACGATCCGGACTGGAAAGTCACCGTCGATGGCCAGGCCGGGCGAGTTCTACGCTGCAATTTCCTGATGCGCGGCGTCGCCCTGCCCGCGGGCAAACATGAAGTGCGCTTTAATTACGCGCCGTCTGCCGCCGCCTTCTACGTCAGCCTGCTGGCCGAGGCGCTGGCGTTGGGGTTGGGCGGATTCCTCGCGTGGTCCTCCATCCGCCGCATACCACCTCCGTAGGACCGCGCGTCCCGCCGGTCCCGAACGACCAAGGGACGCCCATCATTCCAGCAATTCTCATTATGGCTTTGCCATTTCCCGGGATGAGGGAACCCGGCCTACATCGTCGCAAAACGGCCTTCTTGTGAGCCGGGAGACCTTACCCAACGTCCCAATCTGGTCCATAATTAGAATTGCTAGCTGAGCCAACGTAACTTGACGCAGTAAACATCACAATTTGGTTTCTTCCGGAAAGTTCAGGGGAAAAATCATTGGGGAATTATGCATCGTTGGACTCAGCCGACTTGGCCCTGATCGAGTCGAGTCCGTAACGTTTGCCAACCAGTCGGAGACTCGAAGCCCGTCGCCGCTGCTTGCTGGCCTGCCCGAATAAACGACGCGACAACGTCTGTTGAACAACGAAGCAAAAGTGTCGCCCAAAGGCTCCGATAGACGCCAAAAACACACACAAAGCTTGACTCAATTCGGACACTCTTTTATGAATTCAACCCAAACGTTGCTCTACTCCGAGAAACTGTCCGGATTGGTCCGAAATGTGCAACTATGAACAAACACGAAAATAACGAACCAGAGCCTTTTTCTGTATGGAAGGAATTCGGGATGGCTGCCGTGTCATTCATATTGATAATAACGGGATTGGGGGGGGCACTCTATATCATTGGGCAACACCTCGAAATCGGCTACACTGGCAACGGCGGGTCAGAATCATGGATTCAGAGCGCAAATCAACGAATCCGCCAGTGGATCAATTACTGCATCTCCCCGATGTTTGTTTTGGGTGGAATTTGGTTCCTAAAGAGACGCCTTACGGCCTCGCCGCATAATATACAAACTTTGGTTGCATTGCGTGTGGACGCTGGAAGGTTTGCCATACCTGTTTCGCAAGCTGCCGCCTTCTTTTGGGTTGTATGTGTGGCTATCGGCCCCAACGGCGTGTCGCCTGATAGAGGCATGGCAGAAGCATTTTATCAAACCACCAGCTAATTGGTGGATGTTGGGGCGAGCAATAACGAATTGGCAGTATGGCTGAAAAAAGGCATGGCCCGCGTTAGATGTTGTGTCAGTAGAGCCCGATCCGGATTGCCCGTCCAATTGGAAGGCTATTCCAAGCGATTTAATGATTCAGCGGAACTGGCAATCTAGAACGCCGCTGGACTGGGGTCGCATATTGTCGATCACGACACCGGGCTCGCGGTTAAAATAATCAAATCGGTTCGACTCCCTTCCGATACGAACGTAAAGGAGGGGGACGATTGCAAAAATTGACGCTGAAACACACACCCTGAAAGCCCTGCGTGGATTCGGAGAACGCATAGCTTTGTTTGACATGGTGGTATTAGAGTTATGGAATAATCAACAGGTGGAAATCTGGAAATGGATACTTGCACACGGCTTTAATCAGGCCGAGGTAATAGCCTCCACCTGCGTCTCATCGCAGTGGGCGATTTATGATGTTGCGTTTATTAATGGAGCAAGCGGCCTCATGGGGCGCAAAAACGATCGGCGAGTGCCCGGATGCAATGCGCCAAACGAAGCGAAATAGAGGCGATTCGCAAAATGAATAACCAAACCAAACCAAGCTCCGTGTAAAAAATGTGTATTAGCTTCGTTCTTCTTCGCCGCTTTCACCATAGCTGGACTGTGGTTAGTTGGCAATACGCTGTGGCACATGCTGGGACGTTAAGCTGCCAATGAAAAGCTACGTGGGCGAATCGTTGAAGAACGCACGGAAATGGTTCACCGGCTTCGAGAAAAAATGGACGCTGGGCATGCTGGGGATTCGTCGGCCTTTGCCTTGTGGGCGCCGTCTTCTACGCCAACCGGGGCCGGGCGCTGGAAAACTACCTAACCCAAAATGCCTTCAATCTTACGGAAGCTCGCGAAATCGTCACCTTCAGCAACGAGCAGGTGCAGGTGTTCATTCTCTTCCTCCTCATTGCCGTCGTGGCGCTGATACTTCTGCAACGCCGCACGTTCGTTGGCCAGCGCGGCCGGTGGGCGGGGATCGTGCTGGGCATCGTCCTGGTCGTGGACATGGTCCGGGCCAACGAACCGTGGATTCAGTATTACGATTACCGGGACCGCTACGCCTGCAATCCCGTGGTGAATTTCCTACGGCAACAACCCTATGACACCGGGTGGCCATCCTGCCTTTCGGGTGAACCAGGCCATGGGAGTGCTGCAACAAATCTATGACAGCGATTGGCTGAAGCACTCGTTGCCGTAGATGGAATCCAATCCATCGACATCATCCAGGAATCGCGCACGTTGGTGGAAAACCAACAGTATCGATCGCTATGGACCGGCACCAATGTGATCAGCTAGTGGCTTCCCGGCAATCCCATCGTGCGCCAATGGCAACTGGCCAACGTGGAATATTTACTTGGGGTAGCCGGCGTCGCTGATCTGTTGAACGGCCAGCTTGATCCGAAACAACAGCGGTTCCGCGAGGTGTTCGATTTTGAATTACCAATCGAAACCAGTGAGGATTTTGCCATGGTGTAAACCAAGACGAAGGGTCCTGCAATGATGGGTTTCGGCGAGACCCTGCCCCGCGCCGGCCTGTATGCCCAGGGCAATCCAGAACGAATGATCAGGCGCTGGCAGCAACTGGCCGATCCGCAAGTCGATACCACGCAAACCGTGCTGGTCTCCGAGGATATCGCGGGGCCGCCGCCCGACAATCAGCCACCAACCGCGACGCTGAGGCCGAAGGAATTCGAGGCCAACGAATATGCGCCCAAACAAGTCGTGCTGCGCACGGACGCGAACGTGACCAGCGAGCTGCTGCAAACCGATAAATGCGATCCGGACTGTAAAGTCACCGTCAATGACCAGGGGGCGAGTTCGGGGCAGGAATTTCCTGATGCGCGGCGTGGCCCTGCCGGCGGGTAAAGATGAATGTGCACTTTAACAACGCGACATTTGCAGAGACGCCTTCTACATCAGCCTGCTGGCCGAAGCGCAGGAATTGGAGTTGGGGCGGATTCCACGCTTGGTCCAACATCCGCCGCTTACCACCCATCTGAAGTCGGGAATTCTACGCCGTCATAGGCGCAAGCGGATGACGACTCAAACTGACGCTCTGACGTGCGGGGCGTCGGATACCAGGGAAGTCTCGGCTTCGGTCAGGGGCAACTGATCGATTTTAGCGGCGAGCAAGGCCGCAGCGGCATACACGGCGGGCAGATAGTCGGTCGCGTGAGCGTAATGTTCGCGAGTCATTGATGATCCCACCAGGCTCCAAAACACCTCGTTGTGCAGGAGGTTTTCCACGAAGGCCTCCTGACAAAGGCTGTGCAGGAACTCGGGCAGGCCGCGCTGCTCCCGGGCATAGAGGTCGAGCACCCGTTTCCACAGCGCCAAGTGTTGTGGCTTGCCAAGGGGAAGCACTTTTTCGAGGTTGGCCGCGACAGCATACATGAAAGGTTCTTGATGAGCCCATGCGGTGCAGGTTGGACGCATTACCTCGTCTGTGGCCTGCTGCTCTGATTCAATCATAAGCAAATAAAGTTAGATGCTTGCTTTAGCCAAGTTAAACCACGTTGACCCCTGCATATTGGGGTTCGATCTTCATGCCATACAACAACTGGATACCCGACCGACCATCTCTGGTCAAGCGATTCGGTTCCGCCAGTGCTGGTACCGGTGAACGCAGCATTGTTGGAACCAGTCGCAACGCAACGGGAAAATCGCTCATGCTCCCCGTACGGGGCTGAAGCGCCAAGCCGTATCCATGCAGAAAAGAACCACGAATGAACGAATCGACACGTATAGCTGGAAAAACAGAGCTTTTGGTACATTACGGTGAGAGTCACCGTTTGGTGACCATTCATTTTCATTCGGCGCGCGATCAAAGCTGCGGTCTGCATTCGTGTTGATTCGTGTCCATTCGTGGTTGAATCGAATTGACACGGATTAAAAAGTCACAGCCGAAGTCCCGAACCTCCGGGAACCGCAAACACTGTTTGACGCCGCCGGCAAAGGTGGATAAGAGTCCCTCCCGACACAATGATTGATGCCGTCCAATTCAGCCTGGCTCATGAGTATCTCCGTCTCCATCGTTGAAGACAGCAATCAGGTGCGCAACACCCTGGCGCGATTGATCGCTCGGGCCGAAGGATTTCGGTGTGCCAACCAATATGCGAATGCGGAAGATGCCCTGGTGGCCTTGCCCAAGGAACGGCCGGACGTGGTGTTGATGGACATCAATCTGCCGGGCATGAACGGCGTGGAATGCGTCCGGCAATTAAAACAAGTCGCGCCGGAGATTCAAATCGTGATGCTCACCGTGTATGAAGATACCGAGAGTATTTTCAGTGCCTTGGCGGCGGGAGCTTCCGGTTACCTGCTCAAGCGCACCCCGCGGGCCGAGTTGCTCGCCGCCATCCGGGAGGTCTGTCAAGGCGGTTCCCCGATGACCACCCACATCGCGCGCAAAGTGGTCCAGTCCTTTCAACAAGCCGGTGCGTCACCGCAACCCACCGAGAACTTGTCGCCCCGGGAACAAGAGGTGCTCGATCTGCTCAGCCAGGGATTTCTCTACAAGGAGATTGCCGACAAACTCGGCATCAGCTACGAAACCGTCCACACTTACATCCGCCGGATTTACGAGAAACTCCAGGTGCGCACCCGGACGGAAGCGGTGGCCAAGTTCCTGCGACGCTGACGGGGCACGCATTGCCGCTCGGCGCCTCAATGATCCCAATGCTTGGTGGTAATTTCGCGGTCTATAGGAGGTCTGTAATCCCTCACCAGTCGAAGCGACTGAACCTTGTTCGGCCTCCGTTCGTCGTCGGCTGCCGCCGGTGAGGAAAGCCTGAAATATCCAGGGCCGAATCAAGGAGCGGGGCAGAACCGTCGCAGATACTTGAGCGCCACGTTCAGGTCGTTGGGCCAGAGAGCGGTAATCTTGATATCGACGCCGGTCACCGGGTGCGGAAAGGCCAGTTGCTCGGCGTGCAAGGCTGGCCGGGACAGCAACGGCTTTTCAATCCGACCCGGTTTGAGCCGATACCCCGGTTTGAGTTTCGAAAGCAGCAGTGGTCGCCCGCCATAGGACGAATCACCGGTCAACGGCAGCCGGGCGACCTGGAGATGAATCCGGATCTGGTGAGTGCGGTCGGTCAGGGGCTGGCACTGCAGCAGCGTATAGCCGGCCAGCGGCTCCCGCACTTCGAAACGCGTGATCGAACGTTTGCCGCCCCGAGAATTCACCCGCATAACCCCATGCCGCATGGGATGGGGGGCCAGTTTGGCATCAATCTCGAACCGGGTGTGGGCCGGCGCTCCTTGTACCAGGGCCACGAACGTTTTCAGCGGTTTTTCCGCATTGAACAAATTCGCCAGGGCCACCAGCACCGCTTTACGTTTGGCGAGCAGGAACACCCCGCTGGTTTCGCCGTCCAGCCGGTGGGAATTCAGGAGATAGCTTAACTGCCGGCCGGTCGCCCAGGCTGCCCCGCGCTCGATATCCCCGTGCAACAGTTGGATCAGGCTTGGACGCTCCGGAGCAAAACGGTCGGGGACAGTCAGCAAGCCGGCCGGTTTATTCAGCGCCAGCAAGTCATCGTCCTCGTACAAGACGGGGAGTTCCCAAAACTCGTGCGTGGCGCGGGAAGATAGTTTAATGACATCCGTCACGTCAAACGTGTCAACGTCTCGCCCATCCGCCGCTCGCCATTTCACCAAGGCGACGGCAGAAGCACCCGAGCCACTAGCGTTTGCCCGGCCCTTTGCCGGGAGTAGCTCCCCGAGCCGGCGCGGTAACCGCTTCGCGTTGGGGAATGACCAACTGGGCCAACTCGACTTGTTTGCGCAGCCAACCATTGAAGATGTCGCTAAACCGGGCATTGCGCATGGTGGCCATGAAGTCCGGCAAGGCCTCTTTGACCTGCGATTCCGGCACCGGCAACCGGTCCTCGAGATAGACAATGATGCCTCCATCCTGAGTCCGGGCAAACGGGCTGGCTTCGCCCTTTTTCAAGTCCAGGGCATGTTGCTGGAGCAAACGCAGGTTCAGCCGCTCATCCAGATTGGTTAGCGACCGCGTGCTGGCGGAAAATGGCGGGGGACTCAGGGTGGTGACTTTTCGCTCCGCGCACAGCGCCTTGAAGGATTTCTCTTGCGCCAGACCATTGGTCAAAAACTGGTAGAAACTCCGTCCCGCCATCAGCGCCATTTGCATCGATTGATCGCGCCGGTAATCCGCGGTCACCTTCTCCTTTACCTGCTCAAACACCGGCGGTTGGCTGGGCAAATTGGTTTTCAGCGCCAGGACGTACACCGCCTTATCCCCGACGATGGGCATAAAATGAACCGGATTGGAGCGGGTCAACTTCAACGCGGCGCTCCGGAACTCCTGGGGGAACTTGTCTTCGTCCAAGCCCTCGGAATAACTGAAGGGCGGCGTTGTATGCACTGCCAGCTTCTCTTTGGCTGCGACCTCGATCAAATTGGTGGCCTCGTTGGGATCGGGCAGGTCATAGAGGACCGTCCCAAACGCGCTGGCTTTCTTCCGCCCTTCGACCAGGGCGAATTGCTCGCGGATATCCTCCTTGATCTTGGCCTTGGCCTGCTCCGCGGATAAGACGACTCCGTTGGTGTCCGTGAACGTGTTGGTGCCCTGTTTGTAGTATTCGTCTTCGATGGCCGCGTTGAGATTCGTGCGCTCCGCCATCAACGTGTCAGCCTGCGCCAGATAATTGGAGGCGGGAAACTCCACGTAATTGACCACCACGCGCGGTGGGGTTCGATAGAAAGCTTCGCGATTGGTGAAGTAGGCGTGGATCTGTTCCGGCGTGACCTTCACCTGGTCCAGGAAGTTGGTGGCCCAAAAGGCCGCCACCTCGGTTTTGACTTCCTGATTGTCCTGGCGGTAGAGCACTTCGGCTTCGGGGGCACTGATCAACAGCGCCGGCGTGGTAACCACCGAGGCCAATTGCTGAATCACGGTTTCGTCGTGGGCAAACCGTTCAAAATCCGCCGACGACAATCCGGCCGGTTTCAGCACTTGTTCGACAAATTTGGGATACGGATAATCGCCCAGGCGGCGGAGCGTCATGTGGGCGACGGCTTCGGGACTGACGTGAATGTCCAGGTCTTTGGCGCGTTTGATCAACAGCAGGCGGTACAAGGTGTCCGCCTCGAGGCGGCGTTTGGCGTTCTCGTCCGTCTCCGGCCATTTGCCGGAACGGATGAAATAGAACAGCGTGGTTTCCTTGTAAGTCTTTTCAAACTCATCGTGGGAAATCTGCTTGCCAAACATCGTCACCGGCCGGCCGCTGGCGGGGCTGACGTACGTGCCGGTCCCGCCCTGTGCCGGCCCCAAACCCGTATTGGGAGAAAAGAAGACGACAAAGCTGACGACGGTGCCGGCGATAATAATGCCCCACAACCAAGTCTTGTGTTTCCGAATCGTGCCAAACATAATTTAATCAATAATTGGAGCGCGCACCCTAACTGGCCCCGCCAACGGTGGTCAAACGCAAAAACACACCGGCGATCGCTTCCTCGCGGCAGCCCGAACCGGGAATCCCGCCGTTTCCAGCATACCGGGGAATCGGCCGCGGGGCGGCAAGCCTTGAGGGGAGGTTGAAAGAAAAGCGGGTTTTGGCGCGCACACAGTTTCCCACCAAAACCCGCCGACCGCTCTGGCGAGCAGTCAATCGTTTCGTCACACCGCTGAGCCGGTTCTCAGCCCAACCAACCATGACGATAGCAGCATACCCGCGACCGCCGAACCGCGCAACCGGCCACCGCTTGCTTCCTGACCGCGGGCGGCCCGTCGCGCCGCTAATGGCAGCCAACCTCAAACAGCATTGAAGAAACGCCCGTCCCCCGGTAAGCTCCCGGCCAGTGAACATTTCTGGAACGGACGCAAGCGGACTGAAAACGAAGACTCCCATCCTGGACAACTTCAACGTCCAGCCACCGGGAACGCCCCCGGAATGGACGCGCTCCCGCTACGGGCTGGCGCTCCGGTTGTTCCTGACCCTGGTGGTGCTTTACTTCGCCTTGCGGATGACACTGTACATCAGTTTTGGATTGGATGTGCTCGTACCGTTCTCCGACATCGTCAAGGGTTTCCTGGTCGGCCTGTTTCGGGACACGTTTGTCGCCCTGATCCTGACCGTTCCCCTGCTCTTTTGGTTTTGGATCTTTCCCGAACGCTGGTTCCCCAAACGCGGTCATCGCTGGTTGCTAACCGGGGGGCTCTTTCTCTTTTGGATGGTGCAACCGTTCCTGCTGGCAGCGGAATATTTTTTCTTCGAGGAATTCCTGTCCCGTTTTAACAACGTGGCCGTGGATTACCTGATCTATCCCACCGAGGTCTTTGTCAACATCTGGGATGAATACCCGGTGATGTGGGTGATCCTCGGCTGCGCCCTGTTCAGCGCGGCCTGGCTATTTCTCGCCTACAACTCCTGCTCGGACCTTTGGCGCTGCTCGTTCTCGCATCGGTCCCGGTTCGCCCATTTTGGCGCCGTGTTGTTGGCGGTCATCGTGGCGGCGCCCGCCGTGGGTCTCAAAGAGGTTCACTTCAGCCAGGAGCGTTTGCTGAATGAACTGGCGGACAACGGTGACATCTCTTTTGTCCGGGCGGCCTGGACCCATGACATGGATTACGCTCCGTTCTACAAGACCATGCCCAAGGCAGAGGCGTACGAGCGCGCCCACCGAATGTTGACCGAGCCCAACACGGAATTCGTGGGGAACGTTTACAGCCCCCGGCGGCATGTCCTGGGCGACACCAACCGCCCTCGTCTGAATGTCATCCTGATTCTTGAGGAAAGCTTTGGTTCGGAATTCTGGGGTTCGCTCGGCCGCCCGGGCCCCACCTTGACGCCGGAAATGGATCACCTGGCCGCCACCGAGGGCCTGTTGTTCGTCAACCTGTATGCCTCCGGCAATCGCACAGTGCGCGGCTTCGAAGGCGTGCTCTCGAGCTTCCCGCCGCTGCCCAGCGACTCCATCGTCAGACGGGATCGCTCCGAGAACGTGGAATCCCTTGCCCGCATTTTGAAACGCGACGGCTACAACACCCTGTTTTTGTACGGTGGCCGTGGCCTGTTTGACGGCATGCGTTCTTATGCGCTGAACAATGGCTATGACCGATTCATCGAACAAAAGCATTTCGAGAATCCTACGTTCGCCACGATCTGGGGCGTGTGCGACGAAGACCTGTTCCATCGCGGCCTGGATGAATGCCAGGCCCTGGCCCAAACCGGTCAGCCGTTTTTCGCCACCATGCTTACGGTGTCCAACCACAAACCCTATACTTATCCCCAAGGCCGGATTCAAGAAGACCCTGACGAGCGCAAACGGGAGAATGCCGTGAAATACACCGACTTCGCCCTCGGTGAGTTATTTCGTCGGGCCAAAACGGAACCCTTCTGGACCAACACCATTTTCGTGGTGGTGGCCGATCACGGCGCGCGCGTGTATGGCAGCCAAAGCATCCCCATTCACTCCTACGAAATCCCGCTGCTGATTGCCGGCCCGGCGGCAGTCAAGGCGCCAACGCGCATCGCCTACCTGGGCTGTTCCCTCGACGTGGGCCCAACCATCCTGGGCCTGATCGGACGCCCCTACGACACCCTGTTCTTTGGCCGGGACTTGCTGCACAGTCCGCCGGAGCAAAACCGCGTGTTCCTCAATCACAACCACGACAGCGGCATGTACCGCGACGAACGCCTGATCGTGCTGGGCTTGAAGAAGAGCGTGGACTTCTACCAAGGCGACCCCAAGAAAATTGATCTCCAACCCATCGCCAAGCCTTCGGCGTCCGACCTGGAACTTGAGAAAGACACCATCGCAATCTACCAAGTCGCTGACGAACTCTACATGAATCGGGCCTACCGGATTGATGAGTGAGAGCGGTCGCAGCGGGCACGGCCGCACCGATCCCCTGCCCTGCCCGCCTCAAGCCAAGGGAGCACCGGCATTTTGTGTCATCCCGACGCGGCGAGGTCGAGGAACACGATGATCGAGGGATTACCAACTGGCGTGTAATGGCCGGTGAAGGCCAGTCGGCCGGTGCTGCGGTCCACGCGGAACACTGCCACATTGTCGCCCCGCTGGTTGCAGGAATAAAGAAACCGGCCCGTGGGATCGAAATTGAAGCTTCGTGGATAATTTCCCCGCGTCCATTCCTCGCCCACGAAGGTTAGCTCCCCGGTATCACCAACCGCGAAAATCCCAATGCTGTCATGCAAGCGGTTGCCGGCATACACGAACCGTCCATCACGGGAAACCATGATTTCCGAACAGAAATTGCTGCCGGCGAAACCGGGCGGCAGGCTGGTGATGGTCTGCCGCGCAGTCAACCGCCCCGTGGCAGCAAGGTAATCGAACAAGACGATGTTGGATCCCTCCTCCTGCAGGGAGTAGCACCAGTGTCCGTTGGGGTGGAAACAGAAGTGCCGCGGCCCATCCCCCGGCGGCAGCGCCACCGCGGGCGGATCATTGGGGGCCAGCACCCCGCGGCGCGCATCAAATTTCCAGACAAATATCCGGTCCAGTCCCAAATCGACGTGCAACACGAAACGCCCCGAGGCATCGGCCCGAATCATGTGCGCGTGCGTTCGGTCGTGGCCACTGAAGGCAAAGCTTCCGGGCGGCGCATTGGTGGCCTGGCTCGGTCCCACCGGGCCAACGTCTCGCTTGATATCCGTGGCAGTTCCCAGGCGACCGTCCGGTAAAATCGGCAGCACTGCCACCGAGCCGCCAAAGTAATTGGCCACCAGCACGAATCTTCCAGACGGATGAAGGCTCAGGTATGTGGGACCCGCCCCGCCGGAACGAACCGTGTTGAGCCGGGTCAACTGCCCGTCAGTCCGATTAATCACGAAGGCGCTGACCGTGCCTTCCTTGCCTTCGCCCACCCGGTCCGTCTCATTGGTGGAATACAAGCGAGTGCCGGCGGTATTCAACACCAGGCAACTCGGGCTGGTTCCCAATTCAAAGACCCCGCTGGGTGTCAAAGCCCCAGTGGTGCGATCCACCTGATACAAGTGAATGCCGCGGCCATTGCCCGGTGGCAAATCGATTTGGGTCGGCAGCACATCGTGGAGCGGAGAGCTGAACGTGCCCACGTATGCCATGAGCGGTGCCGATCCTTCGGCTGCCGGCGCGTTGATCGCTCCCGCCCAAAACGGAGCGCTCCCCCCGAACACGGCGGCGGCTTTCAAAAACGAGCGACGGGAAAGTTCCGGTGAATTTGGATGGACTGGAGATTGCATACTTATTCGACGGCCTCGTTAAAAGGCAGGTTGGGTTCGTGGTGCGGTTTCCAGTTCTTCAGATGCTCGGTGAGACGGAGAATTGGTTCTCGTTTACGCTCATATCCGTTGAGGCTACGCCGTCGTGCCGGATAATGGAAAGTGCATTTTGAACGCCGCTTGATTCCCCGACGGGTCGCGCCTACCATTCATGCATGATCAAAACGCGCAGCAGTTTGGTGGGTGCCTGCATACTTCTCTTGGGCTTGGTGGCCCCCAACGTAAACGCCGCCGAGCCTTACACGGAGAATCCCGGCTCGGATGGCGATGGCCATTTCACCATCGGTCCCGAATACCAAATGGATCGTGACCTCACCGACCGCGGCAATCCCAAGGGCAAATACTTCGAATTCACCATGCGGTTGGCCGACAGCAAAATCTTCCCTGGCGACGACCCCACCCTTGAGCCGGCGAAGAAGCCCGTGCGAACCGAGCGACAGATTTATGTCTATGTCCCGGCGGCCTATCGGGACGGCACGGCGGCGCCCTTTCTGATCATCCACGATGGCCCCAGCCAACTGAATCTCATCCGCAACGCGCTCGATAACCTCACGATTTCAACCGATCCGCATCGCCAGTTACCGCCGTTTATTGCGATCGCCGTCCAAAACGGCGGCAACGATGGCAAGAACAGCGAACGCGGGCTTGAATACGACACGATGTCCGACCGGCTCGCCCGCTTCATCAACGACGAAGTGTTGCCGGCGGTGCTGGCCAACGCGGAAATCAAAGCCGCCTATCCGAAACTGGCCCTGACCCAAAATCCTTGGGGACGCGCCGTCATCGGGTGCAGTTCCGGCGGCGCGGCGGCGCTGACGATGGGCTGGTTTCGCCCGGACTTGTTCCGCCGCGTGATCGCTTATTCCGGCACGTTTGTCGATCAGCAGGATGACGACGCCCCGGAGGAAGCGAAATACCCGCTCGGCGCCTGGGAATATCACTCGGGTATGAAACTCATCGAAACGAGTGCGAAGAAACCGCTGCGCATTTTTACGCACGTTTCTGAAAACGATCTGCGCCCCAATGATCCGGAAGCCACGCATCACAACTGGGTGATGGCCGGTCAACGCACCGCGACCGCGCTGGAAGCCAAGGGTTTCCATCACCGGTTTGTGTTCAGCCGCGGCACGCGCCACTGTGACCGCCGGGTATTTGAGCAGACCTTGGCCGACACCCTCGTCTGGATTTGGCGCGGCTATCACGCCGAGTGACCAGCCGGAAGACATTGTTCATCGGCTGCTCCCCACGTCGAACTGATTGGCAAGTTGCAACAAAAGTGCCTGCCGGCTGCTCGGCCCCAACTGCAAAAGGTTTGGACCGCTCCATTTCACCGCAAAGCGGCTCAACCCGTTCTCTGCTGAGCTCTTCGTGACTTGGCGGTGAATCCGGTCATCGCTCACCACCAGGACTTTCGAAGTTGATATTCGCGTCCTGTGGATTGCGACTCGCTGGTCGATAACACGTGAAATTGCCAGCAAGCGACGACGAAGGCTCTGCCACTTCAACGCTTCAACGAAGTTGGCTCCGGCTCGGCCGTGCGGCCATCGTTGCGTTCGAACTGGTGCGTTTACGCTCATTCCGCTTCCGGCTTCCATTGCGGGATTCGGCCCGGAGTCCACGGCGCGCCGGCGGCATCAAGCTTCGCATTCAACGCGGCGAGGTCTTTATCCGTCAACGTACGGAATTTGGCCAAGACTGTGCCGAACGCCTCCGCGGCGTCGCGATAGGAGTCCTTTTGGGTCTGGGTTGGCGGGGAAGTCACATGCCACTGGCTGCCCACAATGTCCTCGACGCGCGACTGAATCGACGACACCTGCGGTTCCTGCTGTTTGGCGAGGGTCTGATCGCCACGGAGTTGCGTAAGGATTTTGGTCAACTGGTCCTCGATGCTTTCCTCGGTGGCTAGCATCGCGGTGTCCACCGTGGGTGTATTCAGGATGGCTTGACGGATATATTTGAGCCGGTCTTGCGCATCTTTGGCGGCGCGGACGGTGCCTTCGACGGCACGCTGGAGCCGGGCGACCTTCAAATCGAATTTGAGCGCCGCTTCCTTGTCTTTCGCCGCAAAGGTGGCGAGTTCCAGCGGAATCACTTTGAAGGGAACCGGCTCGTTCAACCGAGTCAATTTGCCAGCGACTTCCTTGGTCAGGGTCACCGAGTAATTCCCCGGCAGGGCGAGTGGGCCGGAGGGCAAGTCTTCCCATGGCGGCAGTTCTTTGTTTTCCTTGAGTTCAATGGGCTTGGCCGATGGATAACGCAAATCCCAGGGCACGCGATGGATGCCCTTGTCGCGCGAACCGGGCAGTTTGCGAACCACGGTGCCTTGGTCGTTACGAACCACGAGTTGGACTTCCGGCTCTGGTTCTTGATCCTCGGCGCGCAATTCCGCGATCGTTGGATAAGCGATTGGTTTACCTTCCTTGTGCGCCTTTTTTTCCGCTGCTTTGCGCTGCTCATGCGTGGTCATAAGTTTGTCCTTCAAATGATACGTGAACACGGCGCCAAAGGGTGGATTGGGCGCCGCGTAGAAACTGGCGCCTTGCGAGCCCCGACCGTCGCGATCGCCGAGCCGGCTGCGTTGGACGTAGCGCAAGGCGTCCTTCACTGGAAACACAAACGCGTCCTGCTTCAGCACTTCCCGCGTGGCGTGCCGCAGCGGCGTGTAATCATCGAGGACGTAAATGCTCCGGCCAAACGTGCCGATCACCAGATCGTTCTCTCGGCGCTGCACCTCCAGATCGCGCACGGCAACCGTAGGCAGCCCGCTGATCTTAATCCAGTTCGTCCCGCCATCGAGGGTGAAATAGGCGCCGAACTCAGTGCCGGCGAACAGCAGATTCGGTTTCACACCGTCTTCTTGGATCGAATAAACGACGTTGCGCGACGGCAAATCACCGGCAACGGAAACCCAGCTTTTGCCACGATCGGCGCTCTTGAGCAGATACGGTTTGAAATCGCCGTTCTTGTGGTTGTCGAAGCTGGCATACACGGTGTCGGCTTGGTGACGCGATGCCGTCAGGCAACTAACGTACGTCATGTCCGGCACGCCTGGGAATACCGCGATCTTGCGCCAATGCTGGCCCCCATCCTCGGTCACCTGCACCAATCCGTCGTCGGTGCCCACGTAGATGAAGCCCTCGACGAGGGGCGATTCGGTCAGCGAAACGGAGTTACCAAAGAAGGACGTGGATTCCCCCTTGGCCACGGCTTCCGGCAGTTGAATCCGGCCCAGGATCGGCAACGTGTTGCGATTGATGCCGCGCGTGAGATCGCCACTGATGGCCTTCCAACTGTTGCCGCGGTCGTCCGAACGAAAGAGCCGGTTGGCTCCGAAATAAAGCCGTTCGTAGTTAAACGGACTAAGGATCAGGGGCGAATCCCAGTTCCATTTCAACGGTGGTTCGCCGGGCGCAGTGGTCGGTTTGATATCGACCATTTCACCGCTGCGGCGGTCATAACGGACGAGGCCGCCGTATTGCCACATACAATAAATGAGGTTCGGATCATCCGGATCCACGACCGACTCGTAGCCGTCGCCGCCCACGGTCACGAACCAATCCGCTGATGTGATGCCCGCGCGGTCGGTCGTCTGCGCGGGGCCGCCTTGCGAGTTGTTGTCCTGGGTGCCGCCATAAACGTAATAGAACGGCTTCGAAGTATCCGCGCTGACGCGGTAGAACTGCGTGATGGGAAGATTCGGTTTGAAACCCCAGTTTTGTCCCCGGTCAAAGGTTTCGTAAACACCGCCGTCGCAGCCCACGAGGAGATGTTCATTGTTCGTGGGATCGATCCACAGCGCGTGATCATCGACGTGTCGGTTCTTGCGCGGAACCCGTTCGAAATTCTTCCCGCCGTCTTCGGTAACGCGCATGAACGTGTCCAAAGCGTACACCCGGTCCACCTTGATGGGATCAGAAATGATTTCATTGAAATACTGGGGACTGGTCGTCATGTAATCGCTGCGTTTTTCCCAGGTTTCCCCACGGTCGAGTGAACGGAAAAATCCGCCTTTGTCCTCGGCAGCTTCGATGATCGCATAGATCACATCGGGGTTGACTGGCGAAATCGCCAGTCCAATTCGACCTTTGTCCACGTCCGGAATGCCGTTGGTGAGCTGGCGCCAGTGCTTGCCCGCGTCGGTGGATTTGTAGATGGCCGACTCCGGCCCGCCGTCGATCAACGTCCACACGTGCCGCCGGCGCTGATACGCGGAAGCATAAAGCACGTTGGGATCGCGCGGATCGAGATGCACCTCGTTGGCGCCGGTGTTCTCGCTGATGGGCAGAACACACTTCCAGGTTTTGCCGCCGTCGATGGTCTTGTACACGCCGCGGTCCCCGCCGGCGCGCCAGAGCGGGCCTTGCGCAGCCACATACACGATCTCCCCATTCTTCGGATGGACGGCAATCATGCCGATGTGCTCGGAATTCGTCAGCCCCACATTGGTCCAATGCGTTCCGTCATCCAGGGAACGATACACTCCGTCGCCGAAGCCGACGCTGCGTTGACTGTTGTTTTCGCCGGTGCCCACCCAAACGTCGTTCGGGTTTTGCGGATTCAGGGCTACGCACCCAATCGAGTACGAACCTTCCTGGTCGAACACTGGAATCCACGTGATGCCGGCATCCTTCGTCTTCCAAACGCCCCCGGAGCATACGGCCACGAAATAGTGCGAATGATCGCGCGCGTCCACGGCGAAATCGCCCACCCGTCCAGACATTAGCGCGGGCCCGATCGACCGAACCTTCAGGCCGTCAAAGAAACCGGCCGGAATGCTCTCAGCCTCGGTCGTGGTCTTAATGGTTCGATTGGTTTGGTCGTCCGGGATTGGTTCAGCGGCCAGGGCCGTTTGGTTCAACCCGACGAGCCACCCGATTCCAGTGAGCAGCAGGACAATTGTTTTCACACTCGGTTTGTTGTTCGGATTTGGTTCGCGACGCACGGCAGGAGGATAGGATTGTGGCGCCGCGTTATTCAAGACTTGCCGGTAATGAATAAACGGCTCGGCTGACCTCAGCACAAGCGGATCCTGTGGCACTCAGATCTCCCCACGGTAACCGAACTACGCATTTGGATCATGAATCCAATAGAAGTGTCGTTGGACGCGACAGCGCCGTGGACTGCGGCAGTCCTCTGCCGCTTTAGAAACGCTCGAATATTGTCAAAAGCGCCAGAGGGCTGGCGCAGTCCAAAACCTTGCGGTAATTCGATCGGTTCAGGGAAAGGGGTGAGAATGTTCCGAGCCTGCCCTAACTGAAGCCTGTGTGGTGTGGCTGCAATTCGACGGAATTCGCAGACTGAAACTCAGTGGTGAGGCGGCCATAACCGTTAGGATGCCTGGACCATAGCTTGCGGCCAGGATTTGAGCTTGCACGTCAGCCATTTCTCGCGCGATTGGACCGTCGATGAATTCCAACCCCGTATTCGTGTCGGCAACATGCGGCAATGCCAGCAAAGCAAGGCTGATAATTTCCTGCGTGCCCGGCGCAAAGGTGCTCCCGGGTGGCAGCGCCAATGCCACGCCCACCTTGCCGGCGGAAAGCGCGTTGGTATTGACCAACAAAGCTGCTGCGGCGGAGGCAGCAGTCGGCTTGGCTCCGACGAATCTCACCATGGCCGGATCAAACGAGAGCGTGAAGCCGGCGGCGTTTTCGTTGCCGCTCGCCTTCAGCACCACTGCCACCGATTTGGTCGTGCCCGCCGCCATCATTGTGTCCCTCACCCGCAGGAACCGGCCTGTGCCATCTCCGCGGCTGGCCAATGCCGACACGGACTTACCGGGATTGATTGCGGAGGCGATGGGCGCGGTGGGGCCGCCGACGGGTTTCACCGGATCCAGACCGCTCGCGTAACGTCCGGCCTGAACCCAATCGGCGATGCTCAGCGCGCCGTTGCCCAGCGTAGCGGACGGAGCGCAATCCGCGCGTTGAAACTCGCCTCCCTCCACAGGTTGGTCCAACGCGGCCGCAAACCGGCCCGCTTGCACCCAATCCGTGATGGTGACAGTGCCGTTCGTGCTGCCATGGGGACGGGGTTGCACATCGGCTTCATAACTCACGGTGTCCGATGGCCGCATCCAGAGTGGTCCTACGTCAGCCGGCGTCAACGGCGGATACACGGCGATGGCCGAAGACGCTTGATCGCAACCAACATCTTTGGTCACGGGCCGGGTGGTTCCATCAATGTCTTCTGTCACAAAATCGTAATTGCCTTGCGCCGCGCCGAGAACCGGGCTGTTGGTAGCGGGACGCCACAAACCATCCGCCGCCGGCAATAACTGCGGATCGGTTTGCCAGATTCCGCTGTTGGTCGCAATGCCCAGCGAAGTGCCATACATGATATTGCCTTCCCAGGTCAGGTTCACCGGCGTAATCCGTTGATCAACCAGTTTGCCGCTGCTGGTAAGCACGATGTTGTTGGCGATGACGCAATCCTCCGGCGGCAACGTGGTTACCTGCGGGGTGCCGCTGTAGGTGCCGGGCAGGCCGATGACCAGGCTGTTTTGGCAATTGACGAACGTGTTGAACGCCACGACGGCGCGTTTGACCTGGAAATAGCCGTTGAGCGGGCTGTTCTCCAGGCCCTGCATGATGGTCAACGCCGACCGACCGCTGGTGCCGGTCAGTTCCCCAAAATAGTTGTTGAACACTTGGTGGTCCTCGCCGATGACCCGCACGCCACCGGTGAGCGGTTTGAGGTGCCCAAAGAAATAGTTGGCGGCCACCACGCACCGGTTCCCGTGCCGCAAGGTCAACGTCCCCTCGCACTCGACGAACGTGTTGTGCCGATAAACATTCTCACACGACTTATTGGAGATGATTTCAATCTCGCCGTTGCAACGTTCGAAATAGTTGCGCTCAACCAGGGTGCCGGAACGGTTCATCGACACCTCGCTGGTGCCGACGCGGATGGTTTCCCCGCCATTGACGCCCAAGTCGGATCGCGGGCCGAAATAATTGTGATCGAGGCGATGGCCATTCGGCTGATCCGGTTGGCTGGACACCCACACGACCAGCGTGGTACCGGCGTTGGTTTTGCCCGCGAAATAGCAATTGTCCACCCGGTTGCTGACGCCATAAAGCGAAACCCACTTGGTGTCGATAAGCCCGCTCGGCGGATTGTAGTCAATGATGGCGCATTCGGTCAGCCGGCAATGGTTGGCTGGTGCGTCATCGGCATCGCGGAATTCGACCACCGCGTCCGAGGTGACATAACCGTTCGTGAATTGCAGACCGGAAACCACCAGGAAGCTGCCGGCCAGCCGCAGCCGTGACGTGCCGCTGAGCGTGACTTGGCCGGGGACTTGGGCTTGCAAGGTGATGGGCTGGGTGGCGGTACCGTTGCCTTTGAATGTGATGTCGGCATTTTGCCAGACGCCGGTGGCCATGATCAGCGTGTCTCCCGGTTGGACAGTCTGCATCGCCGCCGTGATTTCCGACACGCTCGCAACCAATTGGCTGTCGGCCAGCACGGGAGTTGTCCCGCTCAACAGCATCAACCCAACGCCCAACCCTCGCGTCGGCGAAAGCAATCGGCCACACCAATTTTGGCGGCATCCGCGGCTCATCTTGATTTGTGCCGGTGGCACGATTTCATTTCCATCATCTTAACCTTAAACATCGTCGAAAGCGGCTCCCGACTACAATTTGCCGGCATTTTGCACTGGTTTCTTGTGCTCGGACAGGCTTGTATCATGGCCAAACCATAACGTGATGAAATTACTTTTGGTGGAAGATTCACCGCGGTTGCAGCGTTCGCTCGCCGAAGGGTTGCGCCACGCCGGCTACGTCCTGGATATCACAGGCGATGGCGCGGAAGGACTGTGGTTGGCGAAGTCGAACGGTTACGACGTGATCATTCTCGACATCATGTTGCCGGGCTTGGACGGGTTGGCGGTGCTCGAACGCTTGCGCGCCCAGGGAAAGGAAACCCACGTATTGATGCTCACAGCGCGGGATGCGGTCGAGGACCGCGTGCGCGGATTGCAAATGGGGGCGGACGACTATCTGGTCAAGCCGTTTGCTTTCGAGGAACTGCTGGCGCGCATCCAGGTCTTGTGCCGTCGCGGGTATGGTAACAAGAATCCGGTCATCCGCGCCGGTGACCTGGAATTGGATCAGGCCAGCCGGGCGGTGAAACGGAGCGGCACGGCGATTGAATTGACTGCCCGCGAATATGCCCTCCTCGAATATCTGGCGCTGCGCCGCGGACAAGTCGTGTCCCGCACCGAAATTGAGACCCACATTTACGATGACCAGGCCGATCCCATGAGCAATGTGGTGGACCGCACCGTGTGCGTGCTGCGCCGAAAACTCGGTCGGCCCGGCTCGGCGCCGTTGATCCATACCCGGCGTGGGCAAGGCTATTTGCTCGAACCCGATCCGGCATGAAATCTATTCGCCACCAATTAACGCTCAGTCTGCTGCTGGGTTTCGCCCTGTTGCTCGGGGCCGGCGGCGTGGCGGTCTATTGCTCAGCCCGGGCCGGTTTGTATCGTGAGTTTGACAACGGACTCCGCCTTAAAGCTCTAGCCATCGCCGCCCTGACCAGACGTACGCGCGAAGGGGTCAGGTTTGAATTTCGTGATCGGCTCCAGCCAACCAACAATTCCCAGCTTGCCATCGATTACTACCAATTGTATGCCCGCCACGGAGATTCGCTGGAACGTGCTCCCTTGCTGGGTCAAACGAACCTGCCACCGCGGTTCGGTTCCTTGACGGAGCCAACGTTCTTCAATCTCGAGTTGCCAGGCAAAGTGCCCGGACGCGCAGTGGGTTTGGAATTCGTCGTCAAGCAACGCAACCGGAAAGCTGTGCGAGAGGACGAGGACGAAGAAGAACCCGCAGCAAAACCTGCCACCGCTAGCAAGCCGGCCAAACAACCCTCGCCAGCGTTGCCCCCGCTGCCGGTCGGACTCGTGGTGGCAGCAGAACGAACGGCGCTGGACCATACCTTGAGGGCGCTGGCCAATCTGTTGGGACTCGCCGGCGGGGCCAGCCTGCTGGCCACGATCGGGCTTATTGCCGTGGCGCTCCGCCGGGGACTCCGGCCACTGGACCAGCTTGCCGGGCGGGCCGAGCGCATCGACGCCGCTTCGTTGCAAACCCGGTTTCCCGCCGACGGCCTGCCTGCCGAATTGACGCCCATTGCCCAGCGGCTCAACGAACTGTTGTCCCGCTTGCAAGCCGCGTTCGAACGGGAACGCCGCTTCAGTGCCGACCTCGCCCATGAACTGCGCACGCCGCTGGCGGAGTTGCGGTCCCTGGCGGAGGTCAAGCTCCGGTGCGGCAACCCGGCCGACCACGAGTCGTTTCGGGAGACGCTGGACATCGCCATCCAGATGCAATCGCTGGTAACGCGCTTGCTGGCCTTGGCGCGTTCCGAACAGCGCGACCTGCCCCTCCAAGCAGAACCGGTGGAGATCAACCGGGTGCTGGAATCCGTGTGGGAAAAGCTCCGGCCTCGGGCGGATCGCCACCAGCTTGCCGTCAAACTGGCGGTGCCACCGCCCAGCCGGATTGTTACCGATGCGGCTTTGTTCCGCGGCATCCTGCAAAACCTGCTGGCCAATGCGGTCGATTACACGCCGCCGCAAGGAGCCTTGGCGGTTCAATTTGTGGGCAACAACAACCATTTTGAGCTAACCATCCGAAACACGACCGCCAAATTGGAGGCGGCCGACCTGCCGCACCTCTTCGACCGCTTCTGGCGCAAGGACAGTGCCCGCACCGATTCGGCGCACAGCGGCTTGGGGCTGGCCTTGGCCCGCTCCTTTGCCGAGTTGCTCGGCATGCAACTGTCGGCGCGGTTGGAAAGCAACGGGCAATTTGTCCTCACCCTGTCCGGCCCGCTGAAGGCCGGTCCCGAACCACAACGAGGAAGCCCAGAGGCAAAAGTGAGGGAATTGATACGGTAATGTTACGGTAATGTTGGGTTTGGGAGAGTGCAGCGCGTTAGTCGAAATATTTGTATGAACCATGCGAAATAGAGAAGTCACCGCCGCGGAGGTTCCGGCAAGAAACGTCACCGCGAGCCGTGAGCGGGATGACGTCGCGCTTTTGTTTGACGGACGCTTTCAAACCGGGGTCGGCGTGTATGACGGTCTTTCCGCGTTGCTCGCGGAGAAATGGAAATTTGCCTTTGCCTGGGTGAGCAGCTTCTGCTGCTCCGCCGCCGCGGGACTTCCCGATGCGGGCATCATTGGTCCGGAAGACATTCTCAACGTGGTGCGGTGCGTGCGCCGTTGCGTTGCACTGCCCATCGTGGTGGATCTCGACTCCGGTTACGGTGACGCCATCAAGGTATTTCACGTGGTCGAAGCCATGACCCGGGCGGGCGCGGCGGCTTTGTGCATCGAGGACAATCCCATTTCCAAACGTTGTAGCCTGTACGATGGTTATGATCGCGCGCTGGTGCCTATCGAGGAACACATCACTCGCTTGCGCGCGGCTCGGGCGGGCGTAGCGCAGGCTCATTGCACCTGCCACATTATCGCGCGGACCGAAGCGCTCGTCGCGGGGAAGGGTCTCGCCGAAGCGTTGAAGCGCGCGACGGCTTATGCCGATGCCGGAGCCGACGCCGTGTTTGTTCAATCGCTGGATACGACCGGCAATGAAGTGCTCACGTTTGGACGCAAATGGCAACGGCGAACGCCGATCTTCATCGCGCCAACGCGGCTGCCTCACGTTACGAAGAAGGAGTTCGCCGACGCCGGAATTTCGCACACGATTTTTGCGAATCAGGGACTTCGCGCCGCGCACGCCGCCATGGATCGCACGTTCGGCATCTTGGCGCAGTCGCAATCCGCCACCGGGGTTGACTCGGAGATTTCCAGTATTGCCACGGTGGCGAATTTGGTCGGAGCGCAGCAGGTGGTTGAGTTGGAAGCCCAGTTGGCCCACGGAAATGGAAAGCCGGCGCCGGCACCAACGCCACCGGGGGGAGGTTTGGTGATTCCGACGGGTGGTAAGCTGGAAACGCATGCTGCCGACCGCAGCGTACCCAACGACTAAGCTTCGTGGATTGACATTTTCCTGGTCCTGACCGTAAGGGAGAACATGCTGGCTGAACGAATGAAGGGTTTTTCCGGTTCGCGGACTTCCGGGATGCGCAACCGGGCGCGGAAACTTCGCGCCGAAGGCATTCACGTGGTGAACTTCGCCGCGGGTGAACTGGATCAGGACACCAGTCCCGGAATCAAGGCCGCGGTGCGGCAGGCGGTGGATGCAGGCCATACGCAATACACCGACACGCTGGGCCTTCGCGAATTGCGCGAACGAGTTGCGGCGAAGATCATCCAGAAGACCGGCGTCACCTACACCGCGGAGGAAGTCGGCTTCACCGCCGGTGCCAAGCAAGCGTTGTTCAACGCGAATTTCGTACTGTTCCAACCGGGGGATGAAGTCATCATTCCGGCTCCCTATTGGGTGACGATGCCGGAGCAGGCGCGGTTGGCCGGCGCGACACCGGTTGCGCTGCCGACCGGACCCCATGGTTTTCAAATCGACGTCGGCGAACTAGCGCAAGCCATCACACCACGCACGCGGGGACTCATTCTGAACACGCCGCACAATCCGACCGGCGTGGTTTATTCGTCGGAACTGCTGAAGCAAATTGCCCAATTGGTGTTGCAACACGACCTGGTCTGCATTTTCGACGAGTGCTACGACCAATTGGTTTATGCCCCCGCCGTGCATCACAACCTCGTGCAGGTGGTTCCCGAGATGAAAGCGCGAACCGTGCTCATCGGTTCGTTGTCGAAATCCTATTGCATGGCGGGTTGGCGGGCCGGTTATTTCGCTGCCCCGCAACCCATTGTGAAAGCGATTGCCAATCTGCAAAGTCATATCGCGTCGAATCCCTCCAACCTCGTTCAATATGCGGCTTTGAATGCCTTCGAGCCGGAGAACGACGCCTTTGTGGCCGGCAACCGCAAGCAATTGACCGCCCAGCGGGCGACGGCGCTGGAACTGATCCAAAAGATTCCCGGCCTGCCTTGTGTCGTTCCCCAAGGCGCCTTCTATCTTTTTCCCGACGTGAGCTCACTTTTTGGCAAATCATTCCAGGGCCAGCGCGTGGACAATGGGGATCGACTGGCCGAACTGCTGCTGGAACACGCTCACATCGCCATCGTTCCCGGCTCGGCCTTTGGCGCGCCCGATCACCTGCGCATCTCCTACGCGATCCCGACCGAAGAAATCGTGACCGGGTTGACTCGCCTGGGGCAGTTTATGCAGTCGTTGTCATGAACGTTCCCGCCCCGAATTCAAATCCCTCCATGACGCAATCCGGCATGGTGTTGTTCCTCGGCATGGTGCGCCGTGGAGAATTTGAGAGCCTCGAAAAACGCGGCTTGCCGTTGGGTATTTTGGTGGACACGAACAGCAAGGCGCGCCTCGGCGATGTCTCGCGCTTCGTGGTCGTCGAGCGGTTCGATTTCTCGCGGCCGTTACCGGAACTGATCGAGAAGGTGCGCGCCATTCGGCAGCGGTTCGGCATCGTGTGCCTCTACAACGTCATCGAATTCTATGTGGCCCAGACGGCCGCCGTCGCCGCCGCGCTGGGGCTACCCGGAATTGCTCCCCAATCCGCGAGATTGTGCCTCGACAAAAATCTCATGCGCCAACGGTTTCACGAGCGGCTGGGGCCGGGCGTGGGGGCGCGTTGTCATGCGATTCATTCCGAAGCCGAATTGCTGAAGTTTGCTGACGAGCTGGGCTTCCCGTGTTTTTTGCAACCGGCGAATGTCTCCGCCAGCATGTGGGCCACGCGCAACACAAACCGCGAAATGCTGCTGGCCAATTACCGCAAAATCGTCAGTGAGGTGCCGAAATACTACGAGCGCCTGGGGAAGAAAGGCACGGCGCTGAGCGTGGTCCTGGCGGAATACCTGGAAGGGATAAACATTTCCATCGACTGTCTGATGGACAAGAAGGGCCAGGTCTTCACGACGCCGGCGGTGGAGGTGCTGACCGGACAGGACGTTGGCCTGGACGACTTTCATCACTTTGCGCGTCTGCTTCCGGCGCGGCTCAGCGCGGAGGAGGAAGCGGAGCTGAACCGGTTGGCCATTACCGGGGTGCAGGCGCTCGACATGACGACCAGCGCTTCGCACGTCGAATTCATCGGTTCCCGCCTCGGCGAAATCGCGGCGCGCCCCGGCGGCAACCGTCCGCGCATACTCGAAATGGCCTACGGCATGGATATGCTGTACGCCTATTACCAGATTCTTCGGGGTGAAACCCCTGATCTGCGCCCGAATCGCAACTTCGCGGCGGCCGTTGTCACGCCGTTTGCGCCGCGCGACGGTCCGCTACGCTCGATTCGTCACTTGGATCGCATTCCCCAATTGCCGGGCTATCTTTATCACGAAGTTCGCGCGCAACCCGGCCAGCCGGTCGGCCTCTCCCGGAGCGGATACCGCGCCGGATTGTATGTCGAACTGTTGTCCGACGATGCCGATGAAGTCCGCCACAGCGTGGACCAAATCGCGTCCTGGACGGATTTGTATGAACTGAACTGAATGACCGGCCGGCCCGCGTTGCTCCCTTCGATTTCTCCGACCGCACGCCGGCTGTTGACGGCGCGGTTCTGGCGGAGCATCGCGCAAGGCACACTGGTGGTGGATCTGGCGCTTTACCTCAACGCCCTGCACTGGTCGGGAACGGCCATTGGCGCCGTGTTGGGCGTGGCGGGAATCGCGGGCGCCGCCTTCGGCGTGGCGATTGGACTGGTGAGTGATCGTTTCGGACGCAAGCCGTTTTTGCTGGCCTACGAAGCACTTTGTTGTCTCTGCGGCCTCGTGGCATTTGCCACCAGCCAGACGGCGCTGCTCGCGGCGGCCATCATGCTGGCGGGTTTTGGCCGGGGCGCAAATGGCGCGGCGGGGCCGGTGTCTCCGGCGGAAGATGCCTGGCTGGCCGAAAATGTCGAACCGCTGGCGCGCGGCTTTGTATTCAGTCTGAAATCCGCCATCGGGTTTACGGGCATGGCGATCGGCGCGTTGGCGGCGATGTTGCCCGCCATGTGGACCACCCTCGGCCCGGCGGGAAGTTACCGCCCGATCTTTCTCATCGTGATTCTGGGCAATGCCGTCAACATATACATACTCATGGGCACCCCCGAGCAGAAACACGCGCCGGCGCGGATCGTTGATCCTGCGCCACCCAAATCGCCGGAAGAGACTCGCGCACGCGAGAATCAATTTCTGCTCCGCCTGGTGGCCCTCAATGCCTTCAACGGATTGGCTGTGGGACTCACGACGCCATTGATGTCTTACTGGTTTGCGGAGCGCTTCCACATCGGTCCCCTGCTGATCGCGCCCGTCATGGCGGCGACCTTCCTCGCCGTCGCGGTGGCCGCATTGTTCAGCGGCGGGTTGACGCGGCGCGTCGGCCTGGTCAACGTCATGGTGTGGGGACGCGGGGGTGGATTGGCGCTGCTGGTGCTTTTTCCGCTGATGCCGGTCTATGCGCTGGCGGCGTTGCTGCACATAATGCGTTCCGCGTTAAATCTCGGAACTATTGGCGCGCGGCAGGCGTTGGTGGTCAGCGCCGTGCATGACCATCGACGCGGTTTGGCCTCCAGCCTCAACACCTTCTCGGGAAGAATTCCGCAGTCCCTCGGACCGGTTGTTGCCGGCAGTCTTATCGGCGCGGGACAGTTGGTGATGCCATTCTACCTGGCCGCGGTTTTTCAAGGAGCGTACTTGTTTCTCTTTGGACGACTTTTTCGTCAGATCGAACACAGCATGCAACAGAAGTGATGTGCGCTCCCATTACCTCGGTCTCCCGAAACGCCGGACTTGCAATCTTTACGTTTCGATTATTGCGGAAATATCTCGGCGAAACTTGACCTTGAACATCACCCCATCGTCACCGCTAACCTCTGAACCGACTTGACTATTAACGCTCAAACCGAACCTACTCAACTCAGCCCTCCCGGCAAATATTCAAGCGACTCGATTGCGTGCCGTCATGGCGTCGTGGTGTCCGTCTCGCGACCCGCGTCGGAGGTGGGAGTCTCCATTCTCAGGCGCGGCGGCAACGCGGTGGATGCCGCGGTCGCCACCGCGTTCGCCCTGGCCGTCACCTATCCCGCCGCGGGCAACATCGGCGGCGGCGGATTCAGCAAAGACCAACGGT
>CAWBHS010000104.1:0-60513 GCA_963788655.1 uncultured Verrucomicrobiae bacterium
CACGAGACGTTCGAACACCTCGAACTCGCGGTCGGACAACTTCTCATGCGGGGTTGGGTTGAGGGAAGACGCAATTCGCCGATCACTCGCTCGGTCATCGCCGCGCTGGTGTAAATCCCTCCGGCAACCACCTTGCGGATCGCCTCGACCAGGGCCTCCGCCGCCGCCTGTTTGCTCAAGTAGCCGTCGGCGCCAGCCTTCAGAACGCGGACGGCCAACTGCTGTTCCGGCGCACTGCTCAGCACCAGCACGGGCAGGCGAGGGTGACGCTGCCGTATTTCGGACAACACCTCCATTCCGCCGCGGCCGGGCATGAAGATGTCCAGCACGATAACGTCCCAAGACTTCTCCCCCAAGCGCGCGATGGTTTCCTGCGTGGTACCGGCCTCGCCAAATTCGGCCTTAGGAAACGCGTCGGCGAGGATCTGTATCAAGCCCTGCCGCAGAATGCTGTGATCATCGGCCAGTAGTATCTTCATGGCTTTTCCTCATCATCGGTCAGGGGAATACGCACGTGAACGGTGGTACCCAAACCCGGTTTGCCGGCAATTTCAAATTCTCCCCCCAGCAGGAGTGCGCGCTCCCGCATGCCCAACAACCCCAACGAGTGCAGATCGTCGAGGCGGCTGGAATCAATTCCCCGCCCATTGTCTTCAATCGTCAAGCCCAGGAAACGGTCCCGGCCGCCCAGGCTGACCACGACGCGGCTCGCCTGGGCATGGCGGGCGACATTCGTGAGGCTTTCCTGCAGGATGCGAAACAGCGCCGTCGCCCCTTCGCGACTCAGTTTGGGGTTCTCCTGAGGGAGACTGGCTTCGCATTCAATTCCAGTACGGTCGCGGAAATCCTGAAGTTGCCATTCAATCGCCGCAACCAAACCCAGCGCATCGAGTACCACCGGACGCAAAAACGTGGCAATCTCCTGCACAGCAGCGGCGGCCTCGTCGGTCAAGCTCGCCATGCCAGTTAGCTTCGCCTGAATCTCCGCCCGCGCCGGTTCTTCGATGGGCCCGTCCAGACGCCGGGCAATGCAGGTCACATCCAGTTTCAGGCGGGTCAAGTGCTGGGCCAGCACGTCATGGATGTCCCGGGCAATCTGCGTGCGTTCTTCTTCGCGCACGACTTGGAGTCGCGCCGCCAGGGCCCGGAGTTGCTGCGTGCGTTGGGTCACCCGCCGCTCCAGATTCTGCCGATGCTCGTGGTTCTCCTGTTCGAGCCGGCGCCGTTCATCGTCCAGGGCCCGGAGTTGCGCCGCGTTGCCGACCACCCGCTGGATGGCGTCCTTGGTCACGGGCTTGCACAAATAGTCAAAGGCGCCGGCGCGCAGGGCGGCGGCGGCCGTTTCCGCCGTGGGTTCGCCGGTCATCATCACCACGACCACCCGCGGGGCCTGCCGGCGGATCTTTTCGAGCAACTCGACGCCAGTCATTTGCGGCAGGTAAATGTCCGTCACCACCACGTCGAATCCTTGCTCGCCCAGGAGCCCCAGGGCCGTTTCCGCATCCGCGGCGGTTTGAACGTCGTGGCCGGCATCGGTGAGAAACGCGCTCAAGGTTCGCCGGAGGCTCGGTTCGTCTTCAACCATCAAGATTCGAGCCATAGCTGACTTCAAGGAGTATGCGATTCTACCACCGTTGCGGGAAGGGTAAAATAGAAGGTCGCCCCATGTTCGACCGCGCTTTCGGCCCACAAACGCCCGCCGTGGCGGTGGATGATCCGGCGAACCGTGGCCAACCCGATGCCGGTGCCGGGGAATTCACACTCGCGGTGCAGGCGCTGGAAGGCGCCAAACAAACGCTTGGCGTACGCCACGTCGAAGCCCGCCCCGTCGTCACGCACGAAAAAGGCTGGTTCGCCATCCGCATCCGTTCGTCCGACCTCAATCCGTGCTTGGTCACGCTTGCCGGTAAACTTCCACGCGTTGGCCAGTAGGTTTTGCAGCGCGGCCTCGAGCAAACCGGGGTCGCCTTGAGCGACCAGGTCCGGCGCGACCACGAACGCCACCTGGCGTTCCGGTTCGGCCTGGCGCAGATCGTCGGCCATGGCATTGGCCAGGACGCCCAAGTCCACGGCTTCCTGTCTCAACTCGCCCCGGCCAATTTGCGAAAGCCGAAGCAGGTCCTCGATCAATTGATTCATGTGGGCGGTGGCCTCCAGCACGTGCTCCAGATGCCGCTGTCCTTCCGTGCCGAGTTGACCGGCGCAGTCCTCCCGGAGGGCATTGCTGAAGCCGGCGATCGCCCGCAACGGCGCCCGCAGATCGTGCGACACCGAGTAGGCGAACGCTTCCAGTTCCTGGTTGGCCGCCTCGAGTTGGGCCGTCCGCTGCCGGACCCGTTCCTCGAGTTGTTCGTTGAGCTGACGATAGCGTTCCTGGCTGGCGGCGAGATCCCGCGTCCGTTCCGCCACTTTTTGTTCGAGGTTTTCCTGGTAAGCCCGGTTTTCGGTTTCCAACCGCCGTTTGGTGTCCTCCAGCGCCTTCACCCGGACGACATTCGCGACCGCGCGTTGGATGGCCGCCTTGGTAATTGGCTTGAACAAGTAATCCGTGGCACCCAGCCGGAGCGATTCGCTGGCGGTCTCCACGGTCGGGTCGCCGGTCATCATCACCACCGGCACATCCGGCGCGGTGGCCCGGATACGGCGCAGTAATTCCACACCTGTGAGTCGCGGCAGAACAATGTCCGTCACCACCACGTCAAACTCGGCTGCTTTCAGGCATTGAAGAGCGGTGTCGGCGTCCGGAGCCTCAACCACCTCGTGTCCGTCAGCGCGTAGAAATTCGCCCAAGGTGCGCCGGATGCTTTTCTCGTCATCGACGATCAGAATTTTGGACATAATTGGATTGCGGATTGCGGACCTTCCATTGCGGAATGCGGATTGCGGATTGCGGATTCGTTACGGGCGACGGCGGGTTGTGTTGATGGACGCGACGGTGATGGCGACCAATTCGTCCGCTTCCTTCAGCAAGAGATCCAACTTGCGTTGTTTCACCAGCCCGGCATCCACCAGAAGTTCCATCCAGTAGCTGGTTTCGTCGGCTTCTTCCTCCACCGTGCCCATTTTGGAGATAAAGTCGGCGTTCGATTTAGCCCGGCAGGCAGCGCGGTAGTTGGCCCCAACCGATGTACCCGCCCGCAGCAGTTGCCGGCCCAGCACCCGGCCCGTTTGGGTCGCGGGTATCGTTTCCACCAGTTTGATGATTCGCAAGGCGAAGGCCTTCGTTCGTTGTTTCATTTGGTTCGCATCCATACGTGTCCTGATTCTCTGAGTTTCAACGTTAGTTTGGCGTCCTGTGGATGGACGCGTCCGAATTCTGAACCCGCAATCCGCATTCCGCATTCCGCAATCCGCATTCCGCATTCCGCAATCATAAGGGCAGTTCCACATGCATCCGGGTGAAACGGCCTGGCTGACTCTCCACCGTCAACCGGCCATCATGCTCCTTCACGATGCCGTGACTGATGGACAAGCCCAGACCCGGTGCCCTGGTCGCGTGCTTTCGTCGTGAAGAACGGGTCGAACATCCGTTCGCGCACTTCGGGCGTGATGCCCGGGCCATGATCCTCGACCGTCACCCGAATCCAGCGCCGCTCCTCGTGTTCGTACACGCTGGCCACGACGCCCAACACCTTGTTCAGATCATAGCCGGGATAGCGTTCGTTCAGCGCGTCGCGGGCGTTGGTCACCAGGTTCATGAGCACTTGCTGAATTTGCTGGCTCCGGCATTTCAGTTCCGGCAGGTCGCTCGGGCACCTTCACGGTGAGCGTGATCTGATCGTGCCGGATGACGGTGCGGATGAGCGACAGGGTTCCCTCGATGATATCGGCCAGGCGCGCGGGACTGTGGCTCTGTTTCTCGGTCCGGGCGAAGGCGAGCAGGTTGCGAACGATGGTGGCGACGCGCTCGGTTTCGTGCAGAATCTCCCCCGTAAACTCGGCCAGCGGGCTGTCGGCGGGCAGGCGGTCCTTAATGAGTTGGGCGTAGTTCATAATCCCGTTGATGGGATTGTTGATCTCGTGGGCCACGCCGCCGGCCAGCGTGCCAATGGATTCGAGTTTCTGCTGATGTCGTAACTGCGCCTCCATCGCCCAACGCTCTGCTTCCAGCCGTTTTTGTTCAGTCACGTCCCAGACAATCGAAACCATCAACCGTTTGTCAGGCAGGGGAATGTTACGTGCGGTAATGTAAGCGGTAGGTACTCCTTTTCGAGTGATCGGCACCTCGGCCCAGTTCATCCGGTCAACTTCCCCGCTGGCACAATCCTCCCGCACCCGCCGGCGCATTTCCTCCCGAAATTCCGGATCTTCGTCAACGACGTCCCAGAAGGCGTCCGGGCTGGCCAGCTTCTCCCGGGTGGTCCGGTAGATCTTCGGAAAGTTGTCGTTCATGTAACTGAAATTCACGGATCGGATCCACGGAGTTTACGGCGATCCCCACAGGAAGATTATCGAGGATGGCCGCGGTTGAAAGCTTCGCGTTGCCGCAAGGCCGCTTCGCGCCTGGCGGCGTTGGGCTTCGCCCTCCAGATGGTCGAGGGCAAACGAGATGTCCAGGGCCGCCTCTTCCAGGAGGGCGACCTCCTTGTCTTGAAACACGTTGGGCTGCTCCGCGTAAACCGCCAGCGCGCCGCAAACTTCGCCCCGGTACCGAACCGGCATGGCCGCCACCGACCGGAGCCCGTGCGCCAGAGCCGCTCCGTGCCAGGGCAGCGCGCGGGAGTCATTCACAAAATCGTTGAAGATGGACGGCTGGCCGTGGCGAATGCAGGTACCGACGGGACCGCGTCCCTCTGGACGGTCGTCGGCATAAACCTTGATCTGATCCACATAACCTTCATCGTCTCCGGCCCGGGCCATCGGGATGACCGCGCCCGTTTCGCGGTTAAGCCACCCGATCCAGACGACCTTGAACCTCCCGTATTCCGCCACGATCCGGCAGACGGCCTGGAACAATTCTTCGCGGGAGTTGAGGCGGGTGATGACCTGGTTGATTTGGCTCAGCGTGGCATACAGCCGGTTGAGCCGCTCGATCTCCGCTTCGTGCGCCTTGCGCTGGGTGATGTCCCGGACAAGATCGAGCCGGTAACTGACTCCGCCAATCTCGACGGCGCAGGCGCTGACTTCCGCCGGGAACACGGTGCCGTCCTTGCGCCTATGAACCGTTTCAAACAACACCGGTTCGCCCCGCCCCAACGGTTCCAACTGCCGCGCAAAGTCGGCACGCGACTCCGGCGGACGCAGGTCGGGCAGGGTCTGGCGCTGCAATTCGGCCAGCGTCCAGCCGTAGGTCTGCTCGGCGCGGATGTTGGCTTCAACGATGCGCCACTGCGCGTCGGTTAACAGGACGATCTCACTGGCGTGCCGCATCAGGTGCTCGAAGCGTTCCGCCAGGACCCGGCGCTCCTGTTCGGAGGCAAGTTGGGCGCGGAGGAAATGTTCGCTGCGCCGCCGCCAGAGCATGGCCACGCCGAGCACCGCGGCCAACAGGAGCGCGAGCGCCACGACGACGACGGTGAGCGCGTTCTGCCGTAAGGGTGCGTAGATCTCCGCCTCGTCCTCCTTGGCCACCATCAACCAGGCGGTGTCCGGCACGGCGCGCACCACCGCCACCACGCGCACTCCCCGGTAATCGACACCTTCCTGAATCCCCGTTTCGCCGCGCACGCCCTTCGCCGCGGGCAACTGGGCTTCCTCCAGGGGATGGCGAAGGGTCATGGCGGTGCCGCTCTGGTGGCGAAGTTCGTTTAAGAACAAAACGTCGTCGCCTTCGCGCCGCACCAGCAATGTTTCAGCCGTTCGACTTGGCGTGGGCCACGTTTGAATGAGCGGGAAGAGAAAGTCGCGCGCATTAATCTGCAAGAGCAGCAGCCCCACGCTCCGATCCGCCGGCGACGGTTCCAATCCGGCCGCCAGGACGTTGTCATTGGTGCCTTCCCGACGGACCACGAGCGGCACCAGGAGGCCCAGATGAACGTGGCCATCATCCGCCGCCTGATGCAGTCCCGTCCAGACGACTTGGCGCGTGCGGAGCGCTGCTTCGGCCGGGCCGCGCACCGCCTCGGCCAGCGTGGGTAAAGCACCTTCGGGGTGGACGAACCGGATATTTAATTGGTCATCCAAGATGAGCGCCCGTGAGTAAACACCCCCCGCGAGCAACGGGTTCAGCCAGCCCGTAAACATCTTCCGGGTGGTGGCCGAATCGGGCCGGGCCAGGGCATCCAACGCGCGCCGGGCGACATAGGGCGTAGCTTGAATCAGGTTGGCGTCCGCCATGCGTTCTTTCCGCCAGTTAACGATCTGCTGGATCTTCAAGTCGGCAATCGCCACCAACTCGGCTTGGGCGGCGGAGCGGGCTTCCTCCTGCCGGTGCTTGAGGTAGTAAATACCCGCCAGGGTGATGCCCGCCGCCAGCAGCAGGAACAGTAACAAAAGTGACCACTCGACGCCGTGCCTCTGGCTACCTTCCCCCGGCGGATGGTCACGGAAAAAGATGCGGAACGGAATCGACTTCATGAAGAGCGACCTTGGTTAAATTTGGCCGTAGCGGCGTCATGACCGGCGGAGGGGGGCGAAGCGGAGGTCGGACAGCTTCCAGAGTTGACGATCTTGCGGTGACCGTCAGGTGCCAACCCGTTGCCTCGCCTCTGGAAACTCCTGCCTCGCCCCCACACACTTAAGAGGAGATGGTTCGTTCCAATCCAACTTAGCCTGTCCATGCTCACTTGCTTGTCTTCATCCGAAGATACGCTCGCTCGAATCCAACTTACCCAGCTGACTTGTCCCTTATCAATCGCTAAGTTAGGCATGAGGCGGGCTGCTTGCAAGGCATAAGAGACGTTTGGCTTGTAGGAAGATTCTGACAAACGCTGACCACTGGCCTGACGCCGCCAAGCGGCCCTTTCACACCAACCCGTGGCTGGACGGCGTATTGCACCAACTCGGCCACGCTGTCGCAGCGGAGTTTCTTGAGAATCCGGGTGCGATAGGTGCTGACGGTCTTCTGGCTCAACCCCAGTTCGCCCGCAATGGCCTTGCCCGCCTTGCCGATGGCGGTCAAGCGCAGGATCTGAAACTCACGTTCCGACAAGGTTTCGTGGGGCAATTCGTTTCGGTCGGAGGCCAGGTTCCGTCGCCAGCCGCGCGGTCGAGGGACGGATTGAGGTATTTCCCTCCGGCCACGATCGTCCGAACGGCGATGCCGAGTTCCTCCGGCGCCCGTTCCTTGGTCAGGTAACCCACCGCGCCCGGCGCGCAACGCGTGAACCGCAAATTGGTCTTCCGGGTGGGCGCTGTAGATCAGCACCGGCAACGCAGGCAGCCGCTCCTTGACCTCCCGCAGCACGTCCAATCCATGCCGGTCTGGAAGACTCGATATCGAGGATCAGCAGGCTCCAGCTTCGCTGCTCCAGCAACGCAAATGTTTCGCGCGCATCGCGCGCCTCGCCGAACACGATCCGCGGGAATTCCTCTTGCAGAATCTGTTTGATGCCCAACCGTGTGGTGGCGTGATCCTCGGTGAGAAGGATGCTAAGCCGGTTGGGTTTAGCCTTGCTCATGCCCGCCGAGTGGGGATGGAAACCGTGACGCTGGTTCCCTGGTCCGGCGTGCCGGCAAGCGTGAACTCGCCACCCAAGGCGGCGGCCCGTTCGCGCATCCCCAGCAGTCCCAAGTGCATGCGGGCTGGACTGTTCCGCCGGGGTGATGCCGCGCCCGTTGTCGCGCACCTGGAGCACGAGACGCCCCGCTTTCTCCGTCAACCGAACCTCGACGCGGGTGGCCTGGGCATGCCGGGCGACGTTGATCAGAATCTCCTGAAAGACGCGAAACAAGGCCGTGACTTGCGCCGCATCCAAGGCGGGTGGATTCTCCGGGGTATCCACGCCGCACCGAATGCGCGTGCGGTCTTGAAATTCCCGGGCTTGCCATTCGATGGCCGCCGCCAGTCCCAGCGCATCCAGGACCGGGGGACGCAAATCCGTGGCGATCCGCCGCACGGCCTGCGCTTCGCTCTCGACGCGCCGGCTCATCGCGGCGATTCGTTTGCGGATGGCGCTGCGGCCCGTGAACCCGGCGTCCGTCAATCGTCTGGCCAGCCAGGCAAGGTCGAGTTTCAAATCGGTGAAGGCGTGCCCCAGTTCATCATGGATTTCTCGGGCCATGCGCGTTCTGGCTTCCTCACGCTCTCCGTCCAATCGTGCCGTCAACGCCCGCAACGCCTGGCGGGAACGCAGTAATTCCTCCTCCACCAGCTTGCGCTCGGTGATGTTCTCATGGGCGACCACGATCCGGGCAGCGGCTTCGCCGGGGAAACGGGTCACCCGGACATTAAACCATCGCTGCAGGTCGGGCGAATGGCAGGGATATTCCAGTGAAAACTCCTCCCGGTTGCCGCCCATCACGGCGCGCAAGCCTCGCAGCGCCTCGCGACGCTTTCGTCCGCTTCACGCCGAAGGCTGCCTTCGCAAACGGTGAGGTAATTTGCCCCAAGGTAGGCCTCCGAGTGCAAGGCCCCGTTGTCCTGGGCAAAGCGTCTCCACGCTTCATTCACGGCGATGATGACGCCCTGCGTATCGAGCACGGCAATGTGGGCGGTGAGCGAGTTGAGGACACTCCTCGCAAAACGTTCGCTGTCGCCCAGCGCCTTCTCGCTCCGCTTGATTTCCGTGATGTCCATCAGCACCACTCGGCATTCCTGACCCTCCCCGGAGTCGAAGGCCCGGAGTTGGACGCTCAGCGGCGGTTTGCCTTTGAACGAGAGACGCTCTTCACCGGTTTCCGGAGCATGGGTCTCAAAGGCGCGGGTCAAAAGGGCATCGAACGTGGAACGGTCTTCATTAGCGACAAACACCGCCAAGCGCCGGTTCAACAAGCGCGAGCGTTCGACTGCCAGCAGGCGGGCTGCGGCCAGGTTGGCCTGCCGAATGGTACCGTCACGGGCCAGCGTGAGAAGTCCCGCCGGAGGGAAATCATAGAGTTCAGTGTAGCGCTCCAGCGCCGCCGCGAGCTCGTCCTTGGTCCGGCGCAACTCCTCGTTCTGCATTTCCAGTTCGACCTGATGAACCTGTAGTTCGTGCAGAAGCCGCGCCGTGTCTCCTTCCGTCTTTGGCCCTCCGCTTTTGGGCTTCTGGCGCTTAAGGTGCGCTTCCGCGCGGCGGCGCATTCCGGCGGCGTCCCCAGGAGGTTGGTGGTCTTGCTTCATGGTGGTGGCCCCGCATTCTCGTAGCCTGACGGTGCGCGGCTAAATCGCCCCGCCCACCGGCCCACCCTTTCGTGGGTGAATCATTACCTCGCGCGGCGGCGGGCCAACGCGGCGGCGGACTTTCGTTTCAGCATCATTCCCCATATCCGCTTCCCCGCGTCTTGGTTTTCACCCGGCACAAAAACATGTCCGCCGTGATGTAAAGGACCGAACCATCGTCCCCCCAGGCACAGTTGGCCGTGGCTTGGCCGGTGAGCAGCGTGCCCAGGTGTTTGCCCGCCGGAGAAATGATCAGCACTCCACCGGGGCCGGTGGCGAACAGGTTGCCGCGCTGGTCCACTTTCAATCCATCCGGCAAACCCTGACGGTCCTGCGCTTGCAGCGGCTTGGCGTCAAAGAACACCCGTCCGTTCGCGATCGTACCGTCGGCCTGAATGTCGTACGCCATGATGGCCGGGTGTTGTGAATCCGACACCGCCACGTAAAGGATCTTTTCGTCCGGCGAAAACGCGAGGCCATTCGGAAACGCCAGGTTGTCGGTCAACAGCGTTAATCCGCCGTTGGGTTTCACACGATAGACACCTTGGAATGGCAGTTCTTTCGCGGGGTCTTTCAGGTTGCCCGGAAGCCCGTAGGGCGGATCGGTGAAATAGAGGTCGCCATTGGATTTAAAGACGAGATCATTCGGGCTGTTGAACCGTTTGCCCTGGTAACGGTCGGCCAGCGTGGCGAACGTGCCATCCTGGTCCAATCGGGCCACGCGCCGATCACCGTGCTGACACAGCACCAACCGTCCCTGGCGGTCCACGGTCAGGCCATTGGAGCCGGATTCGCCGCCGCGCGGATTCGTGCCGGTGTAACCGCTCGGTTTGAGATACTGGCTGATCCCGGCGCCTTGCTTCCACTGATAGACCACATTCTGCGGCACATCGGAGAAAACGAGGTAACCGGCTTGCGGGATCCAGACGGGGCCCTCGGACCAATCGAAGCCTTCGGCCAGCACCTCAATCTCGGCGCCGGGCGGGATCAAGGCGTCCAGTTGCGGATCAAGATGCTCAACCCGGCCCAAGGTTTTGCGGGTCGGCTCGAAAGCGCCGGCGGCCAGGAGCCAATCCGGCGAAGCAACCAGGGCGACAGTGATGACCAGCAGGAAGGCATTGGTGGACGACTTGATTGTCATAAGGCATTTCCGCGTTGTGCCGGTAACCCTCAAACGCTCCGGTCGGCGGGTCAAGGCGAAAGCTCCGGTCGGCGGGTCAAGGCGAAAGCTCCGGTGGCTGGAACGGCAGTTCTGTTGATCACGTCCAGACCGGGAAATCTCCATCGGCATTAAAGCGACGACGAACTGGAACGGGGGGCCGGCGGGAGTGCTAATTATAAGTTGTGCAAAAACTGCTTGGCAAGTGGTTGGCATTTAGTAGATTCTGAATTTGTCCGCAATGCCCGCATGGAGCGGGCGCGCGACAAAACAACGGCAAACCAGAAAAAACTATGAAACTATTCACAACTCTGTTGGCACTGATTGCTTGCTTGGTGCTTGTTGGTTGCTCGGGCGGAGGATCGGAAAGTGATTCGGGAACCAATGCCCCGCCTACGAATGCCCCGGCCAAGTAGAGTGGATAAATAATCCAGTGGCATCCGGCTGCGGTTTGGTTTGACGCCGGATGCGACTGGTGATACCTAAGCCGGTCAGCGTGTTATGAAAGCATCTATCTTTCTAGTCCTGTTGGCCGGCTTGGCCATTTTAGGTTGTAACAAGCAAACGACTGAAACCGGGAAACCGCCTGCCGACAGTGGCAATCCCCTGGATGCGCCCGCCCAGTATGGCGGCGCCTTGATTCAGGGTCAGCGTAAGGCGGTCATCACCGCGGACGTGGCGTCCATCAGTCAGGCGATCAAGATGTTCTACACCACGGAAGGACGTTACCCGAAAGACTTGAAGGAGATCGTCTCACCGGATTACCTCCCCAAGTTGCCGGAACCGCCGCGGGGCATGAAGTTCGATTACAACCCCAAGACCGGCGAGGTGAAAGTGGTGAAGCAATAATCGGCGACACCCTGGCTTTGGCGGCAACAAGCGTCGGGCGCGGCCTGGCGCTTTTTTTATTCTTTTTGGCTCGCCATACCCCGCCGGCCCGGTAAAAACCTTCTCCCTCATTTCATGATTGAGCAAATCGTCATTCTCGATTTTGGGTCGCAATACACGCAGGTCATTGCCCGGCGCATCCGCGAGTGCAACGTCTATTCGCACCATCCTGCGCTTACGACACCCCGGCGCACGAAGATCGCCGCGACTGAAGCCCAGCGGGCTGATCTCTGTCCGGCGGGCCGTCCAGCGTGTACGCCGAAGGCGCCGCTGCCGGACAAGGGCATTTTCAAGCTGGGCGTGCCGATGCTCGGCATCTGTTACGGCCTGCAACTGCTGGCGCAATATCTCGGCGGCAAAGTCGGAACGGGTCAGAAACGTGAATACGGCAAAGGCACACTGAGCGTCATGGACCGCAGCCTGCGCAGTTGTTCGCCAACCTGCCGCGCAGCTTGCAGGTCTGGAATTCGCACGGCGACAAGCTCACCCGACTGCCCGAGGGCTTCAAGCCCGTGGCGGCGACCGCGACAATTCGCGATTACGCCGCCATCGAGCATCGGCGCAAAAAGATTCTTTGGCCTGCAGTTTCATCCCGAAGTCGTCCACACGCCGCGCGGCAGGGAAATCATCACCAATTTCGTCCACCGCGTCTGCGGCTGCGGCAAGGACTGGACGATGCGCAATTACGTCGAGCAGGCCGTGGAGGAAATCCGCGCGCAGGTCGGCGACGGAACGCGTCATTCTCGGCCTGAGCGGCGGCGTGGATTCCAGCGTGGCGGCGGCGCTGATTCACAGGGCCATCGGCGATCAACTCACCTGCATTTTCGTCAACAACGGCGTGCTTCGCGCGGACGCGAAGCCGGACGTGGTGCGGGAAGTATTCGGCCGCACTTCAAAATGAAGCTGCAATACGAGGACGCTTCGAAGCTGTTCCTCCGGCGGCTCAAGGGCGTCACCGAGCCGGAACGCAAACGCAAAATCATCGGCCGGACGTTCATCGAAGTGTTCCAAGCCGCCACGCGCAACGGGCGGGCAAGGCGAAGTTTCTCGCGCAGGGCACGCTTTACCCGGACGTCATCGAGTCGGTGCCCATCGGCGGCAATCCCGCCGCGCTCATCAAGAGCCATCACAACGTCGGCGGCCTGCCCAAGAAGATGAAGTTCGAGCTCGTCGAACCGTTGAAATGCCTGTTCAAGGACGAAGTGCGCCTGCTCGGCCTCGAACTCGGTTTGCCCAAGGAGATCGTCTGTCGGCAGCCGTTCCCCGGCCCCGGCCTGGCCGTGCGCATCCTCGGCGAAGTCACGCCGCGCGCGTTGCAACATTCTGCGCGAAGCCGACGCCATCGTGGTCGAGGAAATGAAAGCCAGCGGCTGGTACTACAAGATCTGGCAGAGCTTCGCGGTGCTGCTGCCGGTGCGCAGCGTGGGCGTGATGGGCGACGAGCGCACCTACGATTACACCATCGCCATGCGCGCCGTGGAATCGCAGGACGGCATGACCGCCGATTGGGTGAAGCTGCCTTACGACTTGCTGGAGAAGCTCTCCAGCCGCATCATCAACGAGGTGAAAGGCGTCAACCGGCTGCTTCGACATCACCAGCAAACCGCCCGGGACGATCGAGTGGGAGTGAGGCGAGGTTTCATCAGGTCCGATATTATCCGCAAACAGAGTTCTGAGCCCATTGGGCTGAATCTGCGTAGTTGAAAGATTGATCTGGATGGAAGGAAGCTGTACAGTCAAAAACCCCTTGATTCCCACCGTCAAACTTGAAGTAAATGCCCTCGAGATATACGCCGTTACGAAAGGAAAACAGATCGAACGATGAACCAGCAATCACTTCCTGAAACCGAGCTGATCCTCTGAAACCAGTGGCGGTACCACCGTTATATTCGGAGAACTCGCGAAAAGGAGAGAAACGAAATGTGCCCTCCTCTTGGGCCAAACCGGTTGAGATAGTTGCGGTTAAGAGCAGCAAACTGGGTAGAACCAGACGTACAGTTTTCATAGTCTTACATAATCCAAGAATCTTCCAGCACTTCGCGAATCGAGTTAAAACGTTCGCTGTCATCCTCGAAGGCGCCGGTAATCGGTGTTCCATCAGGCTCAAAGTCATCCTGACTGAAGACTTGTGCGGTGCTCGCACCAATAACCACCGGCGATCCTGAATGCTGGAGAATCACATTATTGGCTAACAAAGCCGCACGGGTTGAACCGAGGGTTATGGCTTGGGGTTCTCCACTCTCGTCCGGTTCACTATCGGGCGGCACAATGAGGTTGCCATGCAAAACCAGCGTTTCGGCGACAAACCTGAACGATACAAGATCTAAGTTCATGGCGACCCAATAAGAACTCGAGTAATACTGACCGATCCTTAACACGCCCCTCCAGCATGTCAACAGCAAGTTAGAAGATGCTTATGCGCGGTTTTTTTGTCTGATTACTGATCACGGATTACTGGTCACGCTTATTTCAGGTCCAGTGCGAACATGCCCCTTGTTTCTGCAGCGCAGTTTTTCAATCGGCTGGCCGACGCGGTCTGGGAGCCACCAACCCGCGAACATGCATGAGCGCCAATCCCGCTTGATCTGGTCGTAGGATTCTGCGAGGTTCTGCCCATGATGAGCACCAGTAACGCCAACCATCCAGTTCTCAGCCGACGCCGCATGCTGACCCGCACCACCCGAGCCGCTGCGGCGCTCGCCCTGACTTCCTCCTTGGCCCCATTGTTTGCCGCGCCGGAGAAACGCGGCTTTCGGATTGGCGCCTGCGACTGGTCGCTGCGGCACATGGATCCAGGGGCGTTCGAAGTGGCCAAGCAAATTGGGCTGGACGGAGTCCAAGTCAGCCTGGGCACTGCGGCGAACCAAATGCACTTGCGCCAACCGGAGGTCCAACGGACCTACCTCGAGGCCTCCCGGAAAAGCGGGGTGGCGATCGCCAGTCTGGCCATTGGCGAAATGAACAACATCCCGCTCAAGAGCGATCCTCGCGCGGCGGTTTGGCTGGAAGATTCCATCCCCGTCATGGTGGCGCTGGGCGTGAAGGTGGTGTTGATTGCCGAGTTTAACAAAGGCGAACTCAAGGGCGACCGAGCCGGCGTGGATCATACGGTCGAGGTGCTGCAACGGATCGCGCCGAAGGCGGAAAAGGCCGGAGTCATCCTGGGCATCGAGAATTATCTGAGCGCCGAAGAAAACCTGGACATCCTGGCGCGGGTCAACTCGCCGGCGGTGCAGGTGTATTACGACGTGGGTAATTCGACCGACAAAGGCTACGACATTTACCAGGAGATTCGGATGCTCAAAGGCAAAGTGTGCGAATTCCACGCCAAAGACGCCGGCTACATGCTGGGCCAGGGCCGGGTCGATTTCCACAAAGTCCGGCAGGCGATGGATGACATCGATTATCGCGGTTGGATTCAGATCGAGGCTGCGGCCCCCCATAATCTGGTGGCGGATTATCAGGCGCATCTCAAATTCCTAAAGAGCGTTTTCCCGGCAGCCTGACAGGGCGCGGCATTGGCGCAATCCGTCGAACACCCTGGCGGCAGGGACAAGATCGCCGCGAGCCTCTAACGCGCTGCTAAAGAATCGCCATTGCTCGAACGAACGTAACCTCCCATGAGTGTCACCACCAAAACCGGAGACGCCGGCACCACCGGACTGATGTACAACCGGCGGGTTTCCAAGTGCCATCCGCGGGTGGAGGCTTGTGGCGGTATCGATGAGTTAAACAGTGCTCTGGGCCTGGCCCGCGCCCTGACTGATCGCGAGTTCGTGCGCGAACCGCTCCTGGCCATCCAGCAGGACTTGATCGTGCTCATGGGCGAGCTGGCCACGTTGCCTGAGGATGCCGGTCGCTACGAACAGGACGGTTATTCGCGGGTGACCTCGGATCTGACCGCGCGACTGGATCGTTTGGGGCAGACGCTCGAAGCGGAAAACGTCGCCGGTCCGGGTTGGGCCATGCCGGGAGCCAATCCTGCTTCAGCCGCGTTGGACGTAGCCCGCACTGTGTGCCGACGGGCCGAGCGACGGGTTTGCGCGCTGCACGAGACGAAGCAACTCGCGAACGCCAAGATTCTGATCTACCTCAACCGTCTATCCGACGTTCTGTGGCTTGCGGCCCGATGGCTGGACGCGCAAAGCCATCCCCGAATTGAATAGCCAGTTGCCTTTGGCCGTCTGCGCTTCATAGCTTGTCCCGATACTATGAGCGCGCCAGCCGTCTGTTTCATGTCCACGGTTTTCTGCCACCCACCGGCGGATTGGTTGCAATTGTTTGACAAAACGCTTGTGGTTTGTGGGATTGAACCGTATCGAATGGGAGTCCATTTCCAATGACACAGCGCAGAACATAAACATCGCCAACCTTGCCCGAATCAACCGAATGAGCACCTCGCCAATTTCAACCCCGCAGGCCCCGCCGTCCGATCAGGATCTCCAGGCTGTGCAAAACCTCAAAGAATCCTGCGCCAAAATCAAAACCGAGTTGGCCAAGGTCATCGTCGGTCAGGAACAAGTGATCCAAGAGGTGCTGATTGCCATCCTTACCCGTAGTCACGCGCTGCTGGTCGGGGTGCCGGGGTTGGCCAAAACGCTGCTGGTTTCCACGCTGGCGCAGACGTTGCACCTTACCTTCAAACGCATCCAGTTCACCCCCGACCTGATGCCCAGCGACATCACCGGCACCGAGGTGATTTACCAGGATCCCGCCACCGGCCAGCGCGAGTTCCGGTTCCTCAAAGGCCCGATTTTCGCCAACATGATTTTGGCGGACGAAATCAACCGCACGCCGCCCAAGACGCAGGCAGCCATGCTCGAATCGATGCAGGAACGCAAGGTCAGCGTCGGGCGGCACGGATTTCCCGCTGCCGGACCCATTCTTCGTGCTCGCCACGCAAAATCCCATCGAGCAAGAGGGCACCTACCCGTTGCCCGAGGCGCAACTCGACCGGTTCATGTTCATGATCAACGTGGAGTATCCCAGCGATCTGGAAGAACGGGAGATCATGAAAATGGCCACCGGCGTCAGCATGGGCAAACCGGAACCCGTCCTGACCGCCGAGGAAATCATCAACCTCCAACAAGTCGTGCGCCGCATGCCAGTGGCCGAGCACGTTTATGCTTACGGAGAAAAACTGGTGCGCGTGACCCGGCCGAAATCCGACGAGGCGCTGGATTTCTGCAAGAAATGGCTGACCTGGGGTGCTGGTCCGCGGGCAGGGTTGAATCTCATTCTGGCCGCTAAAGCCCGGGCGATGCTGGCCGGCCAGTTTTACGTAAGCTGCGACGATGTGGAAGCCGTCGCGTTGCCCATCTTCCGGCATCGCATCATCCTGAACTTCGCCGCCCAAAGCGAATCGGTGACCGCCGATGACATCACCCGCAAGATTTTGGAAAGCGTGCCGAAGGACGAGAAGTTGAAGTGAGATGGCCACTCCCGACCCCAACCAACTCCTCGATCCCGTCGCCATCGCCCGCGCCGAATCGCTCGGATTGAACGCGCGTTACATTGTTGAGGGTTATATGGCGGGCGAGCACAAATCGCCTTACCGCGGGTTTGCCATCGAGTTCGCCCAGCATCGCGAATACACGCACGGTGACGATACCCGCCATCTCGACTGGAAAGTCCTTGGCCGCACCGACCGTTATTACATCAAACAATACGAGCAGGAAACCAATTACGTTGCCCACCTCCTGCTCGACGGCAGCGAGTCGATGAAATACGGCTCCGGCAAGCTGACCAAGCTGCACTACGGCAAAATGATGGCGGCCTGCCTGGCCTACCTCATTCTTCATCAGCGCGATGCCGTGGCCCTCGGTTTGTTCGACACCGCAGTACGCGATTACACGCCGCGCAGCGACAACATCGCCACCATCCACCACCTGATGTCCAAGCTGGCCGCGTTCGATCCGCAGGCGCAAACCGACATCAGCACGGTGCTGCACGACATGGCGCATCAAATCCGCCGCAAAGGCATTGTCATCGTAATCAGCGATTTCTTCGACGACGAACAAAAGGTGCTCGACGGCATTCAACACCTGCGGTTTGGCGGCAATGAGGTCATCGTGTTCCATGTCATGGATCCCTACGAACTGGAGTTTCCGTTCCTGGGCTTGGTGGAATTTGACGGGTTGGAAGGCATTCCCAAAATCCTGACCCGCCCCAGTGAAATCCGTAAAAGCTACCTGCGCGAGGTCGAAGCGTTCCGGTTGCGCTTGCGGGAAGGTTGCGAGAAAAACCACTGCCATTACGTCCTGGTCAACACCGCGCAACCGTTGCCCGAGGTGCTGAGCGGGTATTTGGCGTTTCGCCGGCGAACCACGACGCGATGAGGAAAGGAATGACCAATGACCAATGACCAATGACGCAATGACCAGAGAATGCCCAGGAGGCAATGACCAATGACCGAACATTCGGCAGCAGTCAGCGGTAGTGAGTCGTGGGAGAATGAGAAGGTGAAGGACGCTTATCCTGAATCTTCGGGGTTCTTTTTCGAGCTTCGGGAACAGGGAACGGAGCTTCCAGGGAGGAACTGTTTTAGGACCGGCACCGTTTGATCTTGAGGAACGGACGGCGAAGTTTGGAGAAGCCGTCATCCAGTTCGCCAAGAAGCTGCGTCCTGTACCAGCTAACAATCGCATTATCGACCAATTAGTCGGCTGCGGGACGAGTATAGGTGCCAATTACTGTGAAGCAGACGAAGCGGTTTCTAAAAAGGAATTTCTGAACAAGATCGGCACCTGCAAGAAAGAAGCCAAGGAAACCAAATTCTTCCTGCGAATGTCCGCCATTGCGGAACCCGAACTGAAAGCTGAAGCTCGCCGACTCTGGCGTGAAGCCAAAGAACTGCACCTCATCTTCGCCGCCATCTTCCGTAAAGGACGGGGGAAATGACCAATGAACCAAGGCCCAAGTAATGACCAAGCAATGAGCACCCAGAGTTTAGAGATGCATGTTTTAAAGTCGCGTGCCGCGCGTCAGTCAGCGCCGCTAACTGGAACTTGGCGCTTTCGACCTTGGTCGTTCTGCGGTTATTGGCCATTGAACACTTATCGTTCGTCACCCCTTGGTTCCCGATCCTTCATTGGTCATTGGCACTTGTTCATTCTCCGGTCATTGGTCGTTGGTCATTGGTCATTTTTCCCCCCTTCTTTCTAAGTCTCCGAAAGCTCCTATCCAATGTCCTTTCTCAACCCCATCATGCTCTTCGGACTGGCGGCGGTATCGGTACCGATCATCATCCACTTGCTGAACCGGCGGCGCTTTCAGAAAATCCAATGGGCGGCGATGCGGTTTCTAAAAATCAGCGTCGAGCAAAACCAGAAGCGGATGCGCATCGAAGATCTGATTCTGCTCGCGCTGCGCTGCCTGTTGCTGTTGCTGCTGGCGCTGGCGCTGGCACGACCGGCCCTGCTCTCCTCGGCCAACGGCGCATTCGGACAATCCAAAGTCACGGCGGTGATTGTCCTCGACAATTCCTACAGCATGGGCACCAGTGACGGTACCCGGACCCGTTTCGAAAAAGCCCAGGACGCGGCGTTGCAGGCGCTCGACTCGATGCCCGCCGGTTCCGCCACCGCACTGTTGTACGCTTCGGATGTTGTCAATGCTGCCATTCCCGAACCGACCTTTGACCTGAACCTGGCCCGCAAACTGATTCGCGAAGCGCCGCTCACCGACCGCGGCACCGACCTGTTTCCCGCCCTCCAAAAAGCCGTCGATACCCTCAAAGGCCGTCTGGTCATTCGCAAGGAGATTTATCTCATCACCGACGGGCAATCCGCGGGCTGGCGGCAACTGGCGGAAATCCAGAACGTCCTCGAACGGGCCAAGACGGAGATCAACAGCCACCTCATTCTGGTGAGTGAACACGAAACCCAAAATCTCGGCCTCAGCAACCTGCGCCTGGCCAGCGGTCTTTCACCGGCTCGACAGGCGCTGCGGTTTCAGGCGAAAGTGACCAATTACGGCACCGAAGAACGCCGCAATACCCGCGTGGCCCTGAGCGTGGATGAGGAACCACCGTGCGACGAATTCAACATCGACGCCCTGCCGCCCGGCGCCACGCGCAGCGTGTCGCTCTTCGCCAAATTGCCGACCGCCGGTTTCCACGCCATCACAGCCCGCATCCCGGAAGACCGTTTGCACGCCGACGACCGACGCCTCATGGCCGTGCGCGCCATCGACGAAGTGCGCGTGCTGCTGGTTGATGGCGAGCCGGGCAACGAGCCGCGCGACAGTGAAGTCTTCTTTTTGCACAACGCCCTGGTGCCGGTTCCACCGGAGATGGCCCCGAACTATTTTGTCAAAGTCACCGCGCTCACGTCCTCGGAATTCTCCCAGGCCCGCCTGGATGAGTACGACGCCATCTTCCTGGCCAACGTGCCCGACTTCTCCGAGAAGACCCTGCAAGCGCTCGAGAGTTATCTGCGACGCGGCGGCGGGCTGATCATCTTTCCCGGCGGCCGAGTGAACGTCACCTTTTACAACGAGCAGTTGTTGAAACGGTTCAACTTCCTGCCAGCGGCGCTGGGTTCGGCGCTGGGCCAGGTCGAAGATGAATTCAAGTTTACCCGGTTCCAGGACAAGGATTACACCCATCCCATCGTTTCGATATGGAACGATCCTTCGGCCGGCACGCTGGCCTCGGCGCGGATTTTCAAATGGTTCGCCCTCCAACCGGCACCGCCAGTCAAATCTTCCGCGACCCAGCCAGCCACCGCGGACAATCAACATCCCCAGGAAGCCGGTGACCCGCGTATCGTGTTGAAGTACGCCGATGGCTCACCGGCGGTGATGGAGCGGACGTGGGGACTGGGACGCGTGGTGTTGTTCAGCAGCACGGCGGACACGGCCTGGAACGATCTGCCGGTACGCCTGGCCTGGCTACCGTTGGTGCATCGGACGCTGGGGGCAATCATCGAGCGTCAGGACGAAGGCTTGAACATCCGCGTGGGCGAGCAATTCGTCCGGCGCGTGAAAATGGAATACCTGGACAAGGACGCCACGTTTTTCAAGCCGCGCCAAACCGATGCCGTTCGCGATTTGCGTCGGGTCGAGTTGGTCAACGGTTGGCCGTTGCTGCAATACCGCCAGACGGATTTGGCCGGACTGTACGATGTGAATATTCCTGATCCGCCCTTGACGATGAAGTTTGCCACGCAAGCCAACGCCGCGGAATCGAGTCTCGAAGAACTCTCCCCGGCGCAGCTCAAGACCATCGGTTCGGTGGCGCAAATCATTACTTGGACCCCGAACTTGGTGTTAACGGACGTGGTCGAGCAGGCGCGTAGCGGCCTGGAATTCTGGCTGCCGATTGCCATCGCCGCGCTGCTCGTGGCCGCCGTCGAAACGTTTCTGGCCCAGTGGTTCAGCCGGGCGAAGTGAGCGACCCCGGGACGGCATTTAACGGCAACAATTCGGTAGAAGGTTAGCGACGGAACGCTTTGGTGAGGTAGGACAGGCGTCTCGCCTGTCCCGAGCAACCCAGAGCTTACCTCACCTTGTTCTGCCTCCGAAAAATTCAGGTCGATTCAATGCCATCCCTTGGTTTGCTTCCATGCGAGACCGGGTGGGACGCCTGTCCTGCGGAATCGTCCCGCCTTTACCGGGGCGGTTTGCGATCCGTGAAGCAGCGCGGGTGACCGTCGCGGCGCAGGAGGAAGTAGCGGGGCGGCTCGAAGTGGTGCTCGGCGGAGAAGGGTTCGGCAAATTTGTCGCCACACAAATCGCGTCGCACAAAGAACGCATTGATGCCGGATAATTCGCAACCGACCAGTGCATAGCCTAATTCGGCACCCAGCTTCTCGTACGCCTTCAAGCTCGCGCCCATGTACGAGGTGCAGTTATAGACCAGCTTCGGATCATACTCGACCGTCCAGTCCACGGCGGGCGGGTATAACGAGTTGTATTCCATGACCACCACCCGCGGCCGGTAGTGCTTGAGCGCCTGCCAGACAAAATACGTGTTGCGGTCGATATCGAGCGAGAAGAGGTCAAACTCGGTGGGCACCTTCAGGTGCTCCAGGATTTGCGGTGCGCTCTCCGCCGTCACCATGGCTTGCTGAAGGGTCAGGTTGCCCTGCGCCAGCGGTTGCCAGAAGGTCTTGCGAATCTTGGCCAGGGCACTGTCATCGCCGTCCACCCAACAGCCTTTCCAGCCTTGTTCGAGCAGAAAGACGGTATTGTTTTCCAGGCCGTCGCCAACCCCAATTTCAACAAACACCCGATCCGTGGAGCCAATGCGGCGAAAGATTTCCGCGATCACACCGTCCTCGCCGTTCTGGGAATAGACCTGGTGCTCGTGGTGGTTCAACCGTTTGGGATCCGCGTACCGCGGCTGCGCCAGCAGGCTTTGGAGGAACTGGTGCTGGAGGATTTGGGTTTGTCGGTCGATGTTGCCCGGAATGCTGTAAAGCTTCTGCCACGTCTGTTTGAAATAGCCGAACAAAGCAAACTTGTAGGCGATTCGCCGAAAGAGTTCTCTCATGTCGCACCTCGCTGTTTCGGAGCCGGATTGGCCCGTTCGAATTCCGACCGCTGTTCCAATTCCGCCTGCACCAGGTCCGCCACGGTTTGTGGAAAATTCCATTCGCGTTGCCACTTCAGGACCGCGGCGGCTTTGGCGGGATTGCCACACAATCCGGACGTCACTTGGTTGGACTGATCGTCGGGACGGTTCACAGTGACGTGTTTCCGATAGTCCAATCCCGCGGCGCGGAACGCCAAGTCCACCATCTCTTCGACGCGCCGCGAGGTGCCCGACGCAAAGACAAAGTCGTCGGGTTGCCCGGCTTGCAAGGTCAGCCAGAAGCCGCGCACAAAATCCCGCGCGTCACTCCAATCGCGTTCGGCGCCAAGGCCGGCCAGTTCGAGTTGGTCCAGTTCGCCGCGCCGGATCGCCGCGACGGCCCGCGCCACTCGGGCGCTGAGATAGTTCGGCGGGCGCAAGGGCGATTCGTGATTGTAAAGAATCCCCACCGACACAAACTGCCCGTACCGGCTGCGATGCAATCGTCCGAACTGGTCGGCCGCCAATTTGGCGATGCCGTAAGGCGTGACCGGCCGCATAAGGGTTTCTTCGTCTTGCGGCACTTGCACCGGCACCCCGAACACCTCGCACGACGAGGCCAGGAAGATACGCGCCTCGCGGCAAATCTCGCGGGCCGCTTCGAGCAGACGAAGCGTTCCCAGCGTGATGGACAAAACGCTTTCCTCCGGTACGAGAAAACTCTGGCGCGAATCCGTCAGTCCGGCCAGGTGGTAAACTTCATCCGGTTGAGCAGCCTTGAAGAAGCGCACGAGCGAAAAGGGATCTTCGAGCGAACCGTTATACCAGCGGACGGTCGCCATGTCCTCCGGACTGAAACGCCGACGCAATCCGGGCTCTTCGCGATCAAACGGAAACTGGAGCAGGCCATGCACCTCGTAACCCTGTCGCAATAGCCAGCGGGCGAGATACGTCCCGTCCTGTCCGGCAATGCCCGTAATGGCCGCGCGTTTCATGCGGGCTATTTGCCGACCAACCGCACCGTCGGCATCGGCAACAGGAACTTGCCGCCATGCGCCAGGAACTCTTGTTCGCGCTGCTTGAACTCGTCAATAAAATGCCAGGGCAACACCAGGTAATAGTGCGGTTTCTTTTTGCGCGAGTCCTCTTCGGAAATGATCGGGATGTTCGTGCCGATGGTGTGGGAACCCCATTTGTCCGGGTTACGATCCGCCACCGCGGGCAGGAGTTTGGGCGTGATGCCGCAGTATTGGAGCGTGATGTTGCCTTTCGTCGAAGCGCCGTAGCCGTGAACCAGTTTCTTCTGCGTCTTGGCCTTTTTCAAGAACGCCAGCAGATCCTTTTTGATCTTCACAATGTTCTTTCGGAACTCGGCGTACGGCGCGTCAGTGTCCAGGGCCATTTCGAATTCCTTGAGCCGCAATTCCTGGACCCGTTCCCGCGCCGCCTCGGTGGGATTGACCCGGCCCGCATGGCCCACCGCGAGACAGAAACTGCCACCGTTGATGTCATTCAACGTAACATCGAGCACTTCCAGGTCATGCTCCGCCAGCAACCGTTCCATCGGGGCGAGCGAATAATACTCGAGATGCTCGTGGCAGATGGTGTCAAAGCTGTTCATCTCGAGCATCGAGGGCAGGTAACTGAGTTCCAGAATCCACACCCCCTGTTCGTGCAGGATGCTCTTGATGTCGCCGACAAATGAGTGCGGATTCTCCAGGTCGTAGAACATCGCGATGGACGTGATGATCTTGGGCTTTTGGTCCGGAGAGGCTTGCCGAAAGCTGGCGGCCGAAAAGAAATCGTTCACCACCGGTACGCCATTGGCCTTCGCGTAAGCGACGATGTTGGTCGCCGGGTCAAACCCCAAAATCTTCAAGCCGGGCGTCTGGTAGGATTTGAGCAGCGTGCCGTCGTTGCAGCCGATATCCATCACGAGATCGCCCGCGTTGGGCTGGGCAATGCTGGCGGCCATCCGCGTGATCGAGGCCAGGTGATCGCGCATGGTTTGGTTGATGCCCGAGCGGTACCAGTAAGAACGATAGAGCACCTTGGGCGGGACGGAGTGCCGCAATTGCACGAGGCCGCAAGCCTGCTGGTCTTTGGCCGGGTCGCACCGCACCAGTTCGAGCGGCGTGCGGCGTTGTACCGGCGGCCGACCATCCGGTCCGGCGAAGGCCCCGGAAATGTATTGATCGCCGAGTGAAACCACCGGCGTCAGGGCCGGGCTACCGCAAATCCGGCACGTCTGGCGCGTCACTAAAACCGACGAAAATGATTTGGATGCCATCGCGGGGCAATGAACCAGAAACGGCTGAGGCCAACAAGAATTAAAACGGCACGAAAGGCGGAGCGAATTGCGCCCAGCAACTGACGCACTCTTTATGCTGGATTTTATCCGCCATATCTGTATTCTTAATCCGATCACAGCATCAATCACCCATATTGGCATTGCGCCGGCAGATCGTCGCAGGCCTGGTAAAAGTCTGGAATGCGCAACATTCAAAAGTCGTATCGCTCATGAAAAAACTGCCGCTCTTCCTGCTGTCTCTCACCTTCGGTCTTGGTGGCCGCCTCGTTGCCGACACCTCCGTGGTCTTCAACGAAATCATGTATCACCCCGCAACCAACGAACCGGCCATGGAATGGGTCGAACTCCGCAACCAGATGGCGGTGGACGTCGATATGTCGGGCTGGTCGGTGACCGGCGGCATTGATTACCAATTCCCCTCCGGCACGGTGGTGCCCGGAGGCGGGTTCCTCGTGGTGGCGCTGTCGCCGGAAACACTGAGCATAACGGCGGGATTGACGCAGGTGGAAGGCCCCTTTACCGGACGCCTCGCGAACAGCGGCGAGCTATTGCGACTGCGCAACAACAACGGTCGCGTGGTGGATGAAGTGAACTACGGCGTGGACGGCGAGTGGCCCGTAGCGCCGGATGGCTCGGGAGCTTCCCTCGCCAAATTGGACCGTGATGGGCCCAGCGCACCGGCTGGAAACTGGCGCGCCAGTGAGCAACTGGGGGGCACGCCCGGAGCTGACAATTTTCCTTTCTACAATAATGCCTCGCTGGAAACGAAGCTGTTCCCCATCGACGCGGAATGGCGGTACGATGATTCCGGAACCGACTTGGGTGTTGGTTGGCGCGACGTGGACTACACCGACAGTTCCTGGTCCGCGCGCTCGTCGTTCACCAACCGACCGGTCACCACTGTGTTCAACACCGGCGTCGGCGCCAACGGGGTCGCGCTGACCGCCGGCTCGGCCGATCCGCATTACGTCATTACCGCCGCCGCGCAAGGAGCCATCGGACGCAATGCGGTGGTCATCCTGAACCATTCAGCCTGGCTGGCCAATGATACTGCGTCGAGTTGGATTGGCGTTCAAAATCCCGGCACCGACAACGTGAATTTCGGCGCGTACAACTACCAGACCACCTTTTCGCTGGCTGGTTTCATTCCCAGCACGGTGCAGTTGAGTCTGGCCGTCGCGGTGGATAACGATTTGACGGATGTCCTGCTCAACGGCGCTTCCCGCGGGTTCACCTATTCGGGCTTTGCCGGCTACAGCGGACAGCTCACCTTGAACAGTGGTTTTGTGGCCGGGCAAAATACCATCGAATGCCGCACTTTCAACGCCGGCACCACCGCTAATCCGCACGGCTTTCGCGCGCTGCTCAGCGGCTCGGGCCTGGCCGCCAATCCCAATCAACCACTGGCGACTGGACATCCGACTTATTATTTCCGCAAGCCATTTGTGCTTGGGGGCGACCCGGCCTACACCCAGTTGAAACTCAGAACGCTGGTTGCCGATGGCGCCGTGTTTTATCTGAACGGCGTGGAAGTCTATCGCCAGAACATGCCGGCGGGTACCATCGGTTACAACACCCCGGCCCTCTCGGACATCAGTGCGCCGACCTACAGCAGCCTCATCCCAATCCCGACCGACAGCCTCGTCGCCGGCGCCAACGTGCTGGCCGTGGAAGTTCACCAAGCTGCCGGCAGCAGCGATCAAGCGCTGTTGGGTTTGGAACTGTATTCGACGATGCGCCCGGTTCCGCCGGTAACGCTGGCGTTCAATGAAGTGGTCGCCGCGACGAATGCGGACTTTTGGCTCGAATTGGTGAATTACGGAACCGACCCAATTTCCCTCGACGGTTATGTCCTTTCCCTGGACGGCACGACCAACAGCGAATTTGTCTTTCCCGCGGGCCAGTCGCTCGCAGGAGGTGAATTCCTGGCGACGACCAATCTGCCGTTTAATTTGCATCCGGCCGCGGGCGACAAATTGTATCTCATTTCGCCGACCCGCACGAACGTGCTCGATGCCGTGGTCGTAAAAAAACGTGACCGCGGTCGTTCCCCGGACGGCACGGGCCGCTGGCTGTATCCGGATCAACTCACGCCGGGCGCGGCCAACAGCTTTGCCTTCCGTCAGGAGATCGTGATCAACGAAATCATGTATCATCACCGCATCATCGCGCCGACCACCAACTCGTTCGCGAAAGATTCTCCGGAAGCCTGGATCGAGCTCTACAACCAAAGCGATCACGCCGTGGACCTGACTGGCTGGGAATTCACTGACGGCGTTAGTTACCGGTTCAGCCCTGGCAAGGTGCTCGCGGCCGGCGGTTACCTGGTGGTGGCCGGCGACGCGGCCTATCTGCGCTCGCTCTATCCGGCAGTGGACATTGTGGGGAACTTCGGCGGTCAATTGGCGCACGGTAGCGATGCACTCGTGTTGAGTGATCCGAACGGCAATCCGGCGGACGAAGTCCATTATTACGATGGCGGCCACTGGCCGGAATACGCCGATGGCGGTGGCTCGAGCCTGGAACTGCGCAATCCTGGAGCAGACAACTCGAAAGCCGAAGCTTGGGTCGCCAGCGATGAATCGGATAAATCGTCCTGGCAAACTTACACTTACCGCGCCGTGGCCAATTTTCCCGCGGGCACGCAGCCCACTCAGTGGAACGATTTTATTTTCGGACTGCTCGGGCCCGGGGAATGTCTGATCGACGATATTCACGTGACCGAGTCGCCCGCCGGCACACCGGTGGCCGTGGTGGCCAATGGAGATTTTGAGAGTGGCCTGACGGGTTGGCGCTTGTTGGGCAATGAGGGGCACAGCCGTTGGGAGATTGATCCTGACAATCCCGGCAATCATGTCCTTCATCTCGTGTCCACGGGACCGCAGGAGCACATGCACAATCATGTCGAAACCACGCTGATCAACAACCGCGCCATTGCCAACGGCAAGGAATACGAAATCTCCTTCCGCGCCAAAGCGCTGGCGGGAAACAATCTGCTGAACACGCGGTTGTATTTCAATCGCGTGGCCCGCACCACCGCGTTGCCGGTGCCGGCACTCAACGGCACACCCGGCGCCCGCAATTCACGGTACGAATCGAATATCGGCCCGACGTTCAGCCAGTTCCGGCATGAACCGGTCATTCCCCAACCCACCGAACCAGTGACCGTGTCCGTGGCCGCGAACGACCCGCAAGGCGTCAATATCTGCCAGGTGTGGTGGTCAGTGAACGGGGGCGCATGGAACAATGCGCCGATGACGCAGCAAAGCTCCGGCGAATTCATTGGCTCGATTCCGGGGCAGTCCGAAGGCAACGTCGTGCAGTTTTACGTCCGGGCAACCGATGGCCTCGGGGCAGCCGCCACCTATCCGGCTGCGGGTCCGGATTCCGGCGCGCTGTACCAAGTGGCAGATGGGCAGGCTGACTTGAGCCTCGGCCACAATTTCCGCCTCATTCTCAGCCCCGGTAACACGGCGCTGCTCCATGCGCTGACCAATGTGATGAGCAACGATGAGCTGCCTTGCACCGTGGTGGTGGACGAGAAACGCGCTTACTACGACGTGGGAATTCGGCTCAAAGGCAGTGAACGTGGCCGTTACAGTGACATCCGCACCAGCTTCCATCTCGAATTTCCTCCGGACGACCTGTTCCGCGGCGTGCATCCGGTCATGTTGATCGACCGTTCCGGCGCCGGAGATACCACCAGCAATAAACAACTCGAAATCGTCATTAAACACATGCTCTTGCACGCCGGCAACATTCCGGGCATTCACTCGGATATTTGCCGGGTAATCGCCCCGCGAAGCATCCACACCGGACCGGCCATTTTGTCGCCACGCCATGAGGATGAATTTGTGGAGACGGCTTATGCCAACGGCGGCGACGGATCGCTGTATGAACTGGAGTTGATTTATTATCCCACCACAGCGGACGCCGCCGGCTACAAGAATCCCCAGCCGGACAACGTGCTGGGCGTGGACATCTCGGATCTGGGCGACGACAAGGAATTGTATCGCTACGACTTCATCATCAAAAACCATCGTGACGCCGACGACTACCGCCGGTTCATCACCTTTGCCAAAACCTTAGACCTCCGCGGCACCGCCCTCGACCAGGGCTCGCGGCAGGTCATGGATGTGAACGAGTGGCTGCGCGTTTGGGCGTTCGTCACGCTGTGCGGCGTCGGGGACAGCTACACGTTTGGCAACAACCACAATCTGCTCATGTACCTTCGGCCGACGGACCAACAGTTTCTGGCGTTCCCGGTGGACATGGATTTCTCTTTCAACCGCGCTACGGATTCGGCGTTGATCGGCGACATGAACCTGAGCGAAGTCATCAGGTTGCCGGCCAATCTGCGCGTCTTTTACGCGCACATTCAGGACATCATCGGCACCACCTACAACACGGATTACATGACGGACTGGATCCATCATTACAATGCGTTCTGTCCGGGGCAGGATTTTTCGAGCGCCATCAGTTACATCCAAAGCCGGGGAACCTACGCATTGACCACCATCGCGAACGCCGGCGGCAACGCGCCGTTTGAAGTCAACGGCCCGTCCAGTCTGACCACCAGCAATACTTTGGTGACCCTTACGGGCACGGCGCCGGTGCAGGTGGAAACGATCCAGGTCAATGGCGGCGCTTACCCGGTCGCCTGGACGAGCCTGTCGGCCTGGTCCATGACCCTCCCCGTCAACGCGCCGACCAACGTGCTGGAAATTGCCGGGTATGATGTTCACGGACAGCCGCTGACCAACTTTACGCGAACGGTGACCGTGAACTACACCGGCCCCCAACCCGATCCCGCCGGAACGGTGGTGTTCAACGAGATCATGTACAATCCCGCAAAGCCTGACGCGGCCTTTCTCGAACTGCTGAACACCTCGCCCGATTTGAGTTTCGATTTGTCCGGCTGGCGGGTGAACGGATTGAGTTACACCTTTCCGCCCGGCAGCGTCATTACGAATGGCCAGTTCCTGGTTCTGGCCAACAATCTCCCGGCGTTCCGCGCCGCCTACGGTTCGGGAACGCCGGTGCCGTTTGGACAATTCGGGGGCAATCTCGAGAACGATGGAGAAACACTGACGTTGCTGCGCCCAGGGGCCAATCCGGGCGAAGAAATTGAAGTGGACAAGGTCCGTTACGAAAGCGTACCGGCGTGGCCGACCATGGCCAATGGCTTCGGGCCTTCGCTTCAGCTTAAAGACCCGGCGCAGGATAACAGCCGCGTCGGCAACTGGTCGGATGGTGCCGGCTGGCGCTACTATTCCTACAGCGGTACCATGGCGCTAACGGCCAGTCGTCTGCTGCTGTATCTGAGTGACGCCGGCGACCTGTACCTCGACAACGTCGCCCTCGTGGCGCAAACCGGTCCGAATGCCGGCAGCAATTATCTCAGCAACGGCGGTTTCGAATTGCCGTTGGCCGGTACATGGAATCCACTCGGCAATCACGCGGGCAGCGTCGCCAGCAGCGAGGTCGCTTATGAAGGCAGCTACAGCTTGCACCTCGTCGCCACCGCTGGCGGCGGCGCCTCGGGCAGTGTGCGCCAAGACTTGGTGGACGTGGACAAGACCAATGTTTACACCCTGAGTTTCTATTACCTCCCGATGCCCAGTTCCGCGGGGATCTTATATCACGTCACCAGCATCTATCGGCTTTCCACGCCGTTGGATGTTCAACCGGTAATCGCCACCCCTGGCCAGGCCAACAGCACCGAAGAAACCCTGCCACCGTTCCCCCCGCTCTGGCTGAACGAAGTCGAACCGGAGAATCCCTCCGGGCTGACGGACAACCAAGGAGAACACGAACCGTGGATCGAACTGTATAACGCCGGTCCCAACCCAATGGACCTCACCGGTTTCTACCTGGCTGACAACTACAGCAACATTGGCCAATGGAACTTCCCCGCCGGCAGCGCAGTGGAGCCGGGCGAATTCAAAGTGGTATTCGCGGATGGTCAACCCGGCCAAAGCACCGCCACCGAGTGGCACACCAATTTCCGTCTCAATGCCACCAACGGCACTGTGGTCCTCGCCTGGTCACCCGGCGGTTCGGCGCAAGTACTCGATTATTTGAATTACACCAACATTGCGGCGGGCCGCAGTTATGGCCCCTACCCGGACGGCCAGGCCTTCACGCGCGAAACGTTCTTTCACGTCACTCCGGCGGGAACCAATGACCTATCCGCTCCGCCGCTCCAAGTGCGTCTCAACGAATGGATGGCCCGCAACAACCACACCTTGCTAAACACGAATAACAACAACCAGTATGACGATTGGTTTGAACTGTACAATCCCGGTGATGCCTCGGTCACGCTCGGAGGCTATTTCCTGACGGACAATCTGCTGGACCCGTTCCAATCGCCAATTCCGCCGGGCTACACCATCCCCCCGCAGGGCTACTTCTTGGTGTGGGCGGACAACAGCCCGAACCTCAACACCAATACTGATCCCGACTTGCACGTGAATTTCCGGCTCGACCAGGCCGGCGAGCAAATCGGCTTGTTTGGTCCGGACGGAACGCCGGTTGACACGGTGGTCTTCGAACCGCAATACAGCGACCTCAGCCAGGGCCGATCTCCGGATGGGAGCGATGCTTTTTACTATCTGGCGACGCCGACACCGCGCGAACCGAACAGTTCCTGGGCCAATCGTTATCCGGTGATCGAGGCCATCCCGGAGCAAACCGTTTTCGCCGGCGAACCGTTTAGCTTCAACGTCCCGGCCACCGACCCCGATGCGCCGGCACAAACGCTGGCCTTTGCGCTCGCCGTAGGTTATCCCGCAGGAGCCGCAGTCGATCCGGTGAGCGGCGTATTCTCCTGGACACCTCCCATCAAACAGCCCTCCGGCACCAACCAGATTACCGTGTGGGTGACGGACAATGGCACGCCGCCGCTGAGTGCCATGGGGTCGTTCACGCTGGTGGTCACGACCGGCCTCCGGGTGAGCCATTTCGAACGCGGCACCGGTGGCGAATTCTCACTGACCTTCGGCACCGTTCCGGGGAAGACCTACCAGGTGGAATACAAAGATGATTTGTCCGCCCCGGACTGGACGCCGCTGGGCGCGAGCACCAACGCATTGTCCGGCGAGATCACCATTTCGGACGCGCCCGGCGCCGCGCCTCAGCGCTTCTACCGGGTCGTGCAAATGGAATAACGTCGCGGTCAGTTGATGAATCGAATGCTAAGCGGATAGCGATAGTGAATTCCATCACTCGCCTTGATGGCGGCAATGATGGGAAACACTGTCGCCAGGACACCAATGGCGATGAGCAACACAAAGCCAACGACGACGAACAGCAAGGGTATGCAAACCAACGCCGCCAAGAGCATGGTGATTTGGAAATTAACCGCTTCCTTGCCCTGTTCATTCACGAAGGGGTAGTCCTCCTTCTTGATGAGCCAGATGATCAGCGGAGCAATGAGAAATCCGATCCCGTTGCCCAGCAGGCCGACCAGCGCACTCAAATGACAGAACATGGCCCATTGTCGGGCTTGACGGTCGTTGTTGATTGGGGGAGGCAGGTTGTCAGTCATGGCAATTGCTACAGTTGAGAATTCAGTTGTTCTCCCGGATGGCTTTAAACAAAGTATGAAAGCAATGAGCTGATTCGGAGGCCGAATCCTTGCCCGGCGCGGGTCCGTTATGCTGGGCTTCGCATGCTTTGCGGAACGCCGTGAAACCGCACCACGTCGTTTGCACCAAACCCAGCGCCCGAGCTGCGACCGTCTTGTCCGCGTCGGCGCGGATGCTGCGGATCTGTTCCAATTGAGCCAGGGCGACGTTGGGTTTGCGCCACGGGCAGGAAACCACGGCGAAACCCTTGTTCGCGAAGGTCCGCGCGGTTTTCGGAGCCCCCTCGTAGTGCCAGTCGCACATTACAATATCCTTCGGCACGCGGTCAATGGCGGACGGCGTGCCATTCTCGCTGGCCTCCCATTTGCCAATGCCGGTGGCCTTCCCATCGATGAAGCGGTCGCCCCACATCCACATCCGGCAACCGATCTTCTTCAAGTGCGCCTGCAGGGTGGTGACTTCGCCGGCGAACAACTCGGCCGGATCCTTCCCGTGGCAACGCGGGCAGTCCCGATCGGCCAGGATAAAGACTTCGTCCATGCCGACGTGAAACGCTTTGGCGTCGCAGACCTTGGCCAGCTCGTCGATCAAGTCGAACAACACGCCATGGACTTCCGGGTGGAGCGGACAATAACTGCGACAATAGATGCCTTGGTTTTCCGGATATTTGCCCGGCGTTTCGTCAAACTCCGGATGCTTCTGCAATAAGCGATCAGTGCGCTTCGCCCACGATTGGTGGCCCAGGCAGTTGATTTGCGGAATCAATTGGATGCCTTTCTCCCGGCAAGCCTTGACGATTTGCTGCACGTCGGCTTTGCCCAAAGCGGAGGGATTGGCAAACTCGGGCCGCGATTGAAAATCGAAGTTGTAATCAAACTCCAGGATCAAGGTGTTCACTCCCTCTTTGGCCAAAGTGTCCCGGATGAACTCGATCGCCGCCGGCAAATCCCTTTTGGAGGGTGCGGCCAAATGAATCCCTCGGACGGGAAGCGAGCGACCCAATGACGGCTCTTGTGCTTGACCGCAGAAGGACAGCAGCCCCGACGCAATGCAAACGCAAAGAGAAAATCGAAGGGGAATGCTCCATCCACGAATCAAAGCCTCCATTGATCCGCACTGAGCCGAATGCATTAGCTTGGTCATGGTCATGGACAACGCTGATAGGCTGATTCCACGCGGATGTCAACTTCAGGAACGTGGCGGCGCCTCGGCAAAGCGCCGCCGAGTTGAAAGGATTGATTCTGCGGCGTTCGGCCGAGCCGCCGCTACGGTTGGACGTTCAATGTTCGAAAGTCGCCGTTGCCCCACTACTGTCGCGACCGAGATGACTTGACTTGATCCGTCGGCTTCAGGCAAGTGATTGCTTTATGAAAAACCAATTTCTCGCAGCCGTCGGTGTGCTGATCTTGAGCGCCGGCGTGGCCTTTACTCAGGAAACTATGCCCAGACAAACCGCCCACTCCTTCAAGCAACAAATCCAAAAGAGCGTCGCCGCCAATTACTTGCTGTATTTGCCCGAGGGCTATGATGCGCAAGGCAGCCAGCGCTGGCCATTGATGCTCTTCTTGCACGGCATGGGCGAACGCGGCAGCAACCTGCAAAAGGTCAAGGTCCATGGACCGCCCAAGCTGATCGCCCACGGCACCAACTTTCCTTTCCTCGTGGTGTCTCCCCAATGTCCGCTGGGCACGTGGTGGTCCACGGACGTGCTTGAAGCGCTGCTCGACGAGGTGACTGCCAATTACCAAGTGGACACCAACCGGGTGTATCTGACGGGCCTGAGCATGGGCGGATTTGGCTCGTTTGCCTTGGCGTTGCACGCGCCGGAACGCTTCGCGGCCGTGGCGCCCATTTGCGGTGGCGGCAATCCATTCCCTCCGCACGGTTTCGATACCAAACGAATGGCCGCGTTGAAGTCACTACCCTTCTGGGTATTTCACGGCGGCAGCGATCCCGTGGTGTCGGTGGCCGAATCGGAACGGATGGTCCAAGCCCTGAAGCGATTCGGCTGTGAGGTCAAGTTCACCGTCTATCCGGGCGTCGGCCACGACGCGTGGACGCAGACGTATGATAATCCGGAACTCTACACCTGGCTTCTGGCACACGTGCGGAAGCCTTAGCCGTGACTATTCAGTAGGACAGGCCTCCCGCCGTCTCGAACGAGTGCCAACCATCGATTTGCACCGCGGCGTAGGAAGTCTCTCCGGGTCACCAACAGGGGAGGATGTGCTTGGCTATTCGAGACAGGCGAGACGCCTGTCCTCCCACGCCGAACTGCCTCATCGTCGCACCAGCCACTGAATTGATGGCTTAGCCGTTTGTGCAATTAAAGATCGGGCGCTGCCAACCACTGCGGCCGGGGCGGGCGCACTGCCAATTTCCAACTGAGTCGCTACCGCTTTCCGATTACTTAATCCAAACCGCAAGCTGCTTTGGCGCGTTTCAATACGGCTTGCGCCGTGGCGCGGGCCCGGGCGGCACCATCGTCAAGCACCTGATTCACATAATCTAGATTGCCCGCCAATTCGGCGCGTTTGGTCCGCGCGGCGGCGAAGAAATTCCAATAGTGCTCGAACAGGGCCTTCTTCAAGTCACCGTAGCCCAAGCCGCCGGCGCACAGGCGATCCTCGAAATCTTTGGCCACGTTCTCCGGCGCCACCAGCTTCAATAATTGGATGGCGAGGTTTTGGTCCGCATCCGGCTTGGTTTCCTCGGGCGTGCGACTGTCCATCACGATGCTCATGATCTTTTTGCGGAGCGGTTTCTCTTCCCCAAAAATGTCGATGGCGTTGCCGTAGCTCTTGCTCATTTTTTCGCCGTCGGTGCCCGGTACCACCGCGACTTCCTCGCGGATTTGCGGCTCCGGGATGACCAACGTTTCGCCGTACGTTTCGTTGAACTTGATGGCAATGTCGCGCGTGACTTCGACGTGTTGTTTCTGGTCGCGGCCGACAGGCACAATATTCGAGTCGTAGATCAGAATATCGGCCGCCATCAGAACCGGGTAAGCGAACAAGCCGTGGTTCACCGGAATGCCCTTCGCCGTCTTGTCCTTGTAACTGTGACAACGTTCGAGCAGTCCCATCGGGGTGACCGTTGAAAGCAGCCAGGTAAGTTCGGTTACTTCGGGAACATCCGATTGCCGGAAGAAGATCGACTTTTGTGGATCCAGTCCGCAGGCCAGGAAATCCAGCGCCACGTCCAGGGTGTTCCGGCGGCGTTCCGCTGCGTCGAACAACGAGGTCATCGAATGGTAGTTGGCGATAAACAAATACGCCTCGCCGCGCTCCTGCAATTCGAGCGCCGGCTTCATCATCCCAAAATAATTCCCCAGGTGCAGCGCCCCGGAAGGTTGTATGCCGGACAAAATTCGCATGCGGCGGAAGGTACCAGACCGGCGGCCAGGTTCAAGGTTTTGGCAGAGCGAGACACAAAACGCACGGAACAACAACCGTGGAGAGATGCAAATTCCATGAATTGGCTCGAATTACCAAGTCTGGACGACCGCCGTTTCTCGCTCCTGACTGCGCCAGTAATCCGTGCTTCCCGCGCTTTTTTTGAACAAAAAAGCAGTCAGGACCATCAAAAGGCCCATAGTTGGCAGCTCGACATTTGTTGAGCAACCGATTGCCGGCTACGGGGTTAGACCTTTTGTCACTGCGTTGGTAACGACCAATGCGCCCCGCGCAACCGCACGAGCACCGGGTGTTCGAGTCTGTTGGCTCAGCAGAGTATTTACGTTGCTTTATTTGATTATGAAAAAAGATCAATATTTTGTGCATTATCGCGATGATGGTCCCAAGGACGAGGTTCTTGAAGGAGCCAAGTCAGAAGCTTGGAGTTGTCTCTATGTGTTCGATGACTTTGAAGAAGTAGTGGAATGGCAGGAGCAGGAGTTTCAAAAGCTGGCGCGCCAGCGGGTTCACGCCCGCGTGGAAAATCGATGGTCCACCAAATACAACTTGGACCAGGCCAATTCCGTGATTTTGGTGGAGTCCGTGCGCCAGAAGCTGCAAAAACGCTTGCGCCCACCAAGAACCTTCCGCCCCGGTACCCGCCAAAAGAAACGATTCGAGACCTCGCTGAAATAGGAGTCTCCTGGGGAATTGTTGGTTTACGTCAAGGCCGCTGTGATTGCAGCGGCCTTTTTGAATTCGGCTGCGTTCCTCTGCGAAGCGTTGGAGCAAGCTCCGCCTGTTCCGCGGGCTACGTTTGATATTACCTGGTTGAAAAACCTTGTGGGCGAGGGAATTATTTCAGACCTAATGAACCGACCTGCCTTCGCGTATCCTTTATGCAATGCAATCAATTGATTTCCGTCGTCATGGTTTGCTGGCTGGCGACAAACCTTACAGCTCGCGCCGCGGCGAGCGAACCTGCGTCCACTCCGAGCGCCGCGCCGCCCACGGAGTACATGATCATCGTCACGGGCGAAGAACTGCTGCGTGGGGTGTATCCCGACGGGCACACTTGTTTCCTCACGCGCACGCTGCGTCCGTTGGGCTGCCGCTGCGTCGGCTCAATGTGCGTGGATGACAATCGCGACGACCTCAAGCGCGCCTTGGGATTTGCCGTCAAGTATGCCCCTTTGGTCATCGTAACCGGCGGCCTCGGCCCGACCGCCAACGACATTACCCGCGAGACACTGGCTGACTTCACCGGCATCCCGCTGCGCGAGCAACCGGAGGTGCTGGCCGAAATGGAACGTCGCTTCCATCAATCAGCGCGACAAACTTCGGGAGAACTTGCGCCGTCAAACCCGGGTGCCGTCCCGCGGCACTTATCTAAGGAACGCCAATGGAACAGCGGTCGGTTTGGTGTTTGAAATGGCGGCCACGACCATTGTGGCCCTGCCCGGCCCGCCCCGGGAATTGCAGCCGATGGTCACCCAGGAATTGGTTTCCTTCTTGAGCGGTCACTACGGCCTGCACGACGTGGGTTGCTCGCTGACCCTGCGGTTTGTCGGCGTAGGCCAATCGCAAATTGATCAAGTGTTGCGCGACCACGTGCCAATGGACCAGGACGTGTTTGTTTCATCTTTGTTCGAAGGCAGCCGGGTGGACTTCACGTTCGCCCTTCCGGGCAATGGCCCGACCAACCTCGCCCGGTTAAAACACATTGAAACTCAGTTGCTCGAACATCTGGGCGACTATATTTATGCGGATGACGAAACCACTCTGGAACAAGCCGTGGTGCGCAAACTGCAAGCCCGCAGCGGTTCGCTGGTGGTGGTGGAAGTCGGCAGCGGAGGCCATCTCGCCAACAACTTGAGTCGGGTGGAACACGTTGCGTCGCTCCTGGCCGGCGCTTATGTGGCCGCTTCTGAGGCGCAATTGCCAGGATTGCTCAATATTCCCGAGACGCAGTGGTCGGCCTGGAAACCTGGGCGGGAGCGAATTCAGGAACTGGGTCGGTGGGCCAAACAAAAGACGGCCAGCGAATGGGCCATCGTCGTGGGGGAAGCTGAGTCACCGACGGCTTCGGGGGCATCACTGTGGGTGGCTTTCGGCTTGCCGAAAGATCGTTGGGAATTTCAACCAGTGCCCTTCCGGGGCAACAATGAGAGCGCGCAAGCCAATCTGACCACCCAGATTCTCGACCGCATGCGTCGTTTGCTTCGCTAATGGCTACTTCAATTCTTGTCAGCCGCGTTCGCAACCCGACGCAAATAGTCAAACGAATAGATTCCCGTCGCGTGTCCGTCCGCCCAAACCGGTTGGAGGGCGTAACCACCCACACTGACAATCCGCTGCAATTGGAACGACCGTGGAGATAGGGTCGTTGCCGGGCCCCGTGTGCAATTGGCCCATCACATCCATCTCGCCCTTACAACCGGCGCAGGGACAGGCCCGGCGCAAAGTTTCGAGTCGGAGGTAGCTTTCCTGGCCGTCATCCCATTTGATGGCCAGTTCGTCGCCGAGGATTTGAATGTCCACAGGATTCATCTTCTTCCGAGTATGCGTGGCGTTGCGCCTGGATGCCACTCGGAATTACCAAGTGGGCCGCCAACCTTGCGCCCCCAATCCGCCGGTCAAAATAATAAGCCCCTCCCCGTTCGCACGGGGAGGGGCGTTCATGAAGTCTGAGTTACTCAGACCCCCCAACCGCCAAGCTAGCGCTACTGCGGTAACTCAACCACTCGGAAGTAATTCTGATTTGCACTCCGCGTGGAGAAGAATCGCTGGATCATGCTGCCATCTCCGGTGATTGGATCGCCGACATTTTGCCAGCCGCCGTTCATTTCGGTGACGGCTTGAATCTGGTAGGTCGTGCCGGATTGGGAAGCAAACTCGAACTCGGCCGCCGTATAGATATGCGCCTGTAGGCCCGGGCTGTCGTCGCCATTGAGCGGATCATTGCCGGCGAGCATTTCTTCCATGTCATTGTAGCCATCGCTGTCGGAGTCCTTCACGAGCGGGTTGGTGCCCACCACCCATTCAAGGGCGTTGGACACGCCGTCTCCGTCGGCATCACCCGCGCCATTCTGGGCGGTGATCGAACCGAAATAACCGATTTCCCATTGATCGGGCAATCCGTCCTGATCCGTGTCGGGACCGTCGGCGGCTTTAAGGTCAGCAATGGAGCCTTTAAGGATCCCCACCGTGTAGGCGGTGTTGTGAACCCCCATGCTGCCGTCTTCCTCAACAAACAGGTAGTTGTAGGCCGCCTTAAGTTGGGCCGGGGTGAAGTCCTGAGTAACTTCTTCCATGGTCGGCTGGCCCAAGGGCGGCAGCAACATCGCCACTTCGCGCATCAATCCCTCCACTTCGGTTTGCACCCCTTCGACCACCCCGTTGCCATCGTAATCGCAACGGACAATGTCGAACGACTGGACCGGACCATGGCACTGCGTGCAAGCGCCGACCAAGTCCACGTCATCGGCCGGATTGTCCGGCGTTCCGCCATCCCATGAAGGGGTGAAGGTATGACCACCAACCTCGAGGAATCCGGGATCGTTGGCACCGACAGCCTGCATATGACAAGTGACGCATGTATCCTGGATGGCAAACTTATGTCCGGAACTGGGAATCGCCTGCCCGTAATCGACAGCATTGGTGCCCATGAGCATGTCCGTTTGCGGACCGTGGTGCGGACCAAAGTGGCTGTGATAGGCGGTCACATAAGAGGCCGCGTCGCGTCGCGACCGATGGCAGCTCATGCAGAGCCGTCCCATCCCGCCACCTTCCACCACCGTATGCGCATTGTTCTCAAGCGTGATTTCGCCTGTGGATCGAATCTGATGCGGATTCGTAGCATCGTGCGGATCATGGCAGGTCACGCAGGTGATCGCCGAATATTCCGTTCGCAGCGTCGTTTTTCCTTCGGCCCGATCAATGAACCCGATGCCACCATGACATTCAGCGCACGACGCGCTTTCTTCGCGCACAGAAATCGCGTGCCTGGAGTTGGCCCATTCCATCGGTTTGATGTGATGCGTGCCTTCCGAGTGGCACTGCGCGCAGTCGCCCGCGCTGTAACTGACCGAAATCAAATTCGGATTGCCCCCCACCGTACCATGCTGGCTACCAGGACCATGGCAGTTTTCGCATTGAATATTGGAAAGGTTCTTCAGCTTGTCCGGCATGGCGTCCCAATTGCCCGGTTGCAACACCGCCGGAAACGTCCAATTCAACTCGGCTGCCACGTCGTCGAAGCCACCATTGGTGGCTCCTGGCGTGGTGTCATAGCCCAATAAGTGGCATCCAATGCAGCTCGAACTATAATGGTCTGCTTTTCAGCCCATCAATGGCTTCGGTAAACATGGTGGCGTGACCGGTCTTGGACCAGGGCGTCACGGTATCCGGTTGGATCCAAGGGACCGCTATGACAGATCACGCATTGCGGAAACGTCGGGGTGCCACCCAGCGAACCCACACCCACGTAATTGCCGGCGGTGACCGTATTGGTCAGAAGGATTTCCGAGCCGTCTGGGGTCACGGTGGCCACTGCGGTCACGACGTAGGTTCCCACCATGTCCGGAAGCAAGAGCTGCCGACCCGCAAGATCGTAATCCCGTATGTCCGCCGGTTCGAACATGGGGACTTCCTCGCCCAGAGGGCTGGGCATCAGGGCCGCTGAAGATCCGGAAGGCTTGCTGGCAAGCGTCCATTCCAGGCTGGAAATAGGCGTGCCTTTGACGACCTGCACCTCCAGGTACGCCGGTTGGCCTACGCCCACGTTAAACAAGCCGCCAGAAGGTTGGGTATCCTCCGGCAGGTTATACTCGGCGATGTCCTCATGTGACAGAGGCCGCGCCGCGATTCTGGCTTCTTGAGCCATTGCGGTTGTCGTACCGAAAGCGAGCAGGGCTATCGCAGATAACCCCATCGCCATCCTTTTCATTGATCGGGATTCTTTCATTGTTTTCGTTTTGCGGTTATTAAAAGCAACATGAGCGTCATGGTTGATTGCGCAAAGCAAGCCTGCTGCCAGGCAGGCTGGTTTCTGAGGCATCGTGATGTCATTATCGTTCGCATGCGCCACATCGTTTCGGGGCTCGGGCCGCAAGTTCACCAATTTATGATAAGGGTGTCAACAAAAAAGATGATAACAACATCATCTATTATGATAATGATTACCATAACTTGCCACCATTGCAGTGCAAGCTCCGTTGGCTGAGGCGTTATGATCCCACAAAATTGGCCGACCACGCGAACGCAGGTGGTTGAGAAATGGGCCTTTACCTGGTTCGAAGCGCTGCTCTTCCTGGCCATCACCGCCGCACGCGCGCACTGGTTTCTATCGCTCCCGAAGCTGGCTTGGCGGCACTAAGTCAGTAATAATACGGACTTGTTGATGAAGCGACTTCGCCTCGAAGGGAACCATGACGCGACCTTCAAAACAGCGTTCACGGCACTGGAAATTGGCGCGTCAGTTACGGTAGTATCGACCGTGTCAACGACCGCCTCTTTGTGCGTCTGTGGGCGAAGCCACCAGGAGATAATGTAATAGTGTTGTTTCAGGAATCTACGCGTTATGTGACGGCCCACATCGATTGCCATTAATGGATACTGGCCGACACCAGAAAGCCGGAGACAAAGGACTGCGTAAGCAGCACCTTCTAACCTGGATATTTCACAGCGAGCTTAAAACATGGACAGCCTGTAGGCCGACGTGCGGAGGCGGAGCATTCGAAGAAGCATCAGGTTCGCCTCCTTACGTCGGAGGCTACAACGAGAGTGAAAAAGGTGTCTCTCAACGCGAACGTCGATTGGCTCGCAAAGCCCCCCCAGGCATCCGAGAGAACCGAGCAGTCCTTCAGCGTTGAATCCGCGCGGAACCACCCAGGGCAAAGGCCTTGACCTGTTCGACGGTAGCCATGGTGGTATCACCAGGGAAAGTGGTGAGCAGCGCCCCGTGGGCCCATCCCAGTTTCACCGCTTCCTCCGGCGGTTCGCCCGCCAACAGACCATAGAAGAAGCCAGACGCGTAACCGTCCCCGCCGCCGACACGATCCAGCACCGGCAATTCGCAGGTGGGCGCGTTATAAGTCTGGCCGTCAATCCAGGCCACCGCACTCCAACTGTGCCGGTTGGTGGAATGGACTTCACGCAAGGTCGTGGCGACAATTTTAATCTGTGGATGTTTATTAATGACCTTGTCGATCATTCCAATGAAAGCGCTGGGATCCAGTTTGGACTTGGCGGCGACTTCGGGTCCCGGAATCCCCAAGCCCAATTGCAGATCTTCCTCGTTGCCCACAAGGACATCCACGTTCTTCACGATCCGGTCGAGCACTTCCACGGCGCGGTCGTGGCCGCCGGTGATGTTCCAGAGCTTGGCCCGGTAATTCAGGTCGAAGGACACAATGGCCCCCGCGGCCTTGGCGGCTTGCATGCCCTCGATGATCACTTCCGCCGTCGTCGGGGAAAGCGCGGCAAAGATGCCACCGCTGTGGAACCACCGCACGCCGCCGGCAAATATGGCTGACCAGTCAAAATCGCCCGGCTGGAGTTGCGCCGCCGCTTCGTTGCAACGGTTGTAAAAGACCACCGGCGCGCGTACACCTTGTCCGCGATCGCTGTAAACCGTAGCCATGTTCGGACCATTCACGCCGTCGTGTTTGAAATGCTTGTAAAAGGACTTCACTCCCATCGCCCGCACCCGTTCGGCAATCAGATCGCCAATGGGATAATCGACCATTGCCGTAGCGATGCCCGTCCGCAGCCGAAAACAATCCGCGAGATTGGCGGCGACGTTGAATTCGCCACCGCTCACATGGATTTGACAGGCGCTGGCTTTGCGAAACGGAATGATCCCGGGATCAAGACGATGCACCATGGCGCCGAGGGATACCAAATCCAACGCGCCGTCCTGACGGATGTTTAAACCATATTTCATTTTGTTCTTCTTAGATTACCGCTCAAAGTTTCTTGCACGCACCGATCACTGGTCGAAACAGTTACGGACGTCATTCCCTTTTGCAGTGCCGCACTTCGTTAAAAACGTAGTCCGGCACGGCGGCAGATTAAAAACCAACGGCTGGCGCACACGCAAGAAGATTGCAAAGCAAGTTCGCGAACGACGTAGATCTTACGACCGCTCTGTGGTCCAGCGACTCTAACCCGGATATTTCCTACCCAGGTTAAGCCGATGACAGGCGGTAGCCGCCGACGTGAGGAGGCGGAGCAACGAAAGCACCGTCGGGTCCGCCTCCTTACGTCGGCAGTTACGGCGACTGTGAAATGTTCAGGTTAAGGACCTCCCCCACCCCATAAATGGGATCGTCGCCAGGCTTCGGCAGCGCACCGTCATCTTGAGCGAAAGAGCTTGCCGCACCCGACCAAAGCGCCCCTACGGTTGAGAACCGTAGAAGAAATCATCGAACAAGGTCACGCTGTCGGCCTTGGTCCAAACACCCACATGACCAAGTTCGACAAAAGCGCGATCCTCAACCTCGAACCGGTGTTGACCATCAAAAATGACCTCGAAATGCGAACCGGCGAACTCCACGCGCAACGTGTGCCATTGGTGCGGAGCGACTTTGACCTTCTGGCCATAGCCACCGCTGCGGCCCACAATATCCAAGGCGCGGCGCTTGCCTTGGTCCACTTTGTACAGCACGACATTGTCTTCCAGCGCATTGGCCCGGCACACGTAATAGTTGCGCGCATCCCTGGCCCGCCAGACCACGCCGCCGGATTGATCATTAGTTCCGGCCAAGGGCTTGAACTTGACTTCAACAAAGCCGTCCGTCAGCGAAGTATCTTCCTTGAGACAGACCGGAAATCCCGGATTGGGAGCCCAACCGGATTGCTTCAAAACCTGGGTTCCACTGGGGGCTGATTCATCCTGCTCGACCGTCCACTTCGGTTGACCCTGGCCGGTAACCGTGCCCAACCAATGCGCGGGTAACGCACCGGGTTTAACGTCATCAAAGTGAATCGTTTCCGCTCCGGCGACGCCACTATTCAATCCGGCCGCAGCAGCTTCGATGCGATAAAGGTGCGTCCGCGTCCGCAAGATCAATGCCTGATCGATCACGGCCGGTGAGGCCATGAATCCGTCGTCAAGACTGTTCGTCCGCCAGCACTTTGAATTCACGACTGGCCGCAATGACGGTGCCTTTGCCTTCTTCGCTGAAACAATAAATCTTCCCGTCCGCGCAAATTGGCGAGGCCGAGTAATTGCCGCCCACGCGCTCCCGCCACACTTCCTCACCGGTCTGGGCTTCAACGCAACTGGCCACGCCGCCGTCATCGATCATGAACAGCAAATCGCCGATGAGCAGCAATCCGGGCTTCTTGGGGACGCTGCGCTGTCGTGACCAAACAACCTGGAGTTGGCGTCCGGGAACCGCGGCTTCATCCGCGTTGGCATCGGTGACTTCGCCGCGTCGTCCGGGACGAATGGCCAGCACTTCCCCGCGCGACCAACCGGTCAGCGCGAAGACCAGTCCGTGCCCGACCACGGGCCGGGAACTGGCCGAGTGACTGGTGCGCTCTTCGACGCGCCACAGATCCTGGCCGGTCAATGGATCGTAGGCATACACTGCCTTGGCACCCTGACTGATGAGCGTGAGTTGTCCCGCCAATTCGGCGACGGTCGGCGTGGAAAACGCCTTGCGGAGATCACCCTCCATTCGGGGTTGGCCGTTGGCGTCGAGATCCTGGAAATCAATCGAGCGCTCCCGCCGCCAAACTGTTTTGCCGTTATGTTTGTTCAGCGCCACGATGAATTGATGATCGCTGCCGTCGAAATTCATCAACAGCAAATCCCCAAACAGAATGGGCGACGAACCGGCGCCACGGTAATGGTTGCACACGAAGTCGCGGCGTTCCCACAGCTTTTCTCCCGTCCGGGTATCCAGACAAGCGGTGCCGGGAGAGCCAAACGTGACATACACCCGACCGGCTTCGATCACTGGAGTCGGCGAGGCATACGAATTGAATTGGTGGGCCTCCTGGGGGTTCTCCACGTCGAAGAGCTTCAAGTCGTGAATGATCTTGCCGGAGCCGGCATCGACGCAGACGGCGAACAACTGCCGGCCATCCTCGGTGGCGGTGCTCATCCAGATTTGGTTATCCCAGATCACCGGCGACGACCAAGCGCGTCCGTGAATGGCGGTTTTCCATTTCACGTTCGTCTGCTCGCTCCAAGTCAGCGGCAAATTGCGCGCCGAAGAACAACCATCGCCATGCGGACCGCGAAATTGCGGCCAGTTTTCGCCCGCGTGTGCCAGGCTGCCCATCCCAATCACCGCCGCAACCATCAGACTGCGGCCCCACCATCGAATAAGTTTCATTCGTCCAACCACCACTCAATAAATGAACGCGGGACCGGTGAAATAAATTGTGCCCGCCGTTTTCTTCCGGCTGCCGTCCACCAGCAGCAACGTGTCCAGCCGCAGTTGACCGCGCGCCACGCCGTCATCCGCTCCGCCCCAATGACCGGCGTTCCTCAAATCGGCCAGATCAAATTCCACCCAACGCCAACCAGTCCAGTCCAGGCGAGGACCATTGGGTTGGAAAACTTGACCGGCGGAATCCGCCAGCCGCATGCGGAGGGAGTTGCCGGAGTTGTCGCCATAAACCCACAGGCCCAGAGCTTGCGGATGACCGGAGATTTCGCGTGACCCCGCGCAAACGCAGCGCACAAAGCGCCAACCTTCGTCGAAACTATAGTCCAAACGTTGCGCCGTCGGATAAGGTTGATTTGCATCACCGGGTGCGTTCGTTTCCGCCAGATGAGCGTCAGCCGGAACTTTGGCGTCGCCATCCAGCACCGCCTTGCAATCGGAACAAGGCAGCGGTCGGAAGGTGCATTCGACCGGGGCGGTCACGACTTGCCCATCTGAGCCGAGCAACTGGGCGGAGATTCTGTCAGCGGACGCCGTGACTCGCGCTGAGAACTGCGGCGTCGCGGCCTCCAATTTCACGGGAATGGTCTGGCCGTTGACGATGGCCTGGCCCAAAAAGGAACTGCCGGCCGGATTCTTGATTTGCAAACGAAGCCCACCTTCCATCGGTACCAACGCCAGAACCAATGGATTCGCGACCAATAACTGTCGCCGCTCCACCGACCGGGTGATGACCCTCCATTGATTGCCGTTCCAGTTCTGCTGAAACTCAGCGCTGAGGGTGAGCGGAATGCCATCTTCACTGCGGCGGGTTGGCTTGAGAACCAGCGTGGCACGCCCGGCTTCGCCCGGCTTCAGAGACACTTCTGTTTGGTCGGAACCGGAGGGCCACCGCAAATTCAAACGGACGCGCAGCGGCTGGTTGAAACGATTCTGAAGTTTCACCGGAATGTCCACCTGCCGTCCGGCACCGGCTTCGACCAGCGTGGGAATGGGGCCGTCGATTTGCCAGCAGGCTTCCGCGGTGAGTTTCGGACTGGGGGTTTTCAACGTGAGATATTGGGGCGCATCTTTTAGATCGAGTGTGAGTTTGCCTTGCCGAACCTGGGTTTGGATCGAGTGCCCTTGTCCGTCGCAGCCAATGACGTCGTCGGATGATGGTAAAGCAAGCTCGAGCTCGACGGCGTGAGGCTGAACGGTGGTCCAGGCGGCCAGTTTTTGGTCCCCATCCGCATCGGCCAGGAACAAAACGTAATCGTCGGCCTGGGCAATGTTCAGACGGCGCACCACCCGGTAGCCCGCCAATTCGCGGGTCAGCGTTTGCACCGCCACATAACTGGGCTTGGGATTCAGGTCGTGCGTCACGGTACCAAAGTTGTGCTCGTTGTAATCCGGATCCGTGCCGTCGTTCATCCAGTCGTACCAGATCGACAGCGGCACACCGCTCAAGAGATTTGCCAGTTGCTGGCGGGCGATGAAGGCGGCTTGGGTCTCCAGCGAAACGCCTCCTTTGGCTTGCGTCGCATAACCCCATTCGCCACTGACGATGGGCATCGTCTTTTTCGCCGCCGGCGCGTAACGCTCGATCAGCCCCCGCAACCGGAGGTAATCCTCGGCAGCGGTTTCCGGTCCCCGACTGTAGCTGCGATACGGGTGAACGCTGACAGCATCGAGGTATTGCAGGATGCCGGATTTGAAAAGTTCCTCGAAGAACGGCCACGGAAACGTCGAACTGGCCGGCGCAATAATGGTTGCGTCCGGCTCGACCGCACGGATGGACCGGCACGTGGCGAGAGCCAGCGCGGTGTATTGCTTAACGTCAGGCTTGGGTTTCCAGAAACCGATGTTCGGCTCGTTCCAAATCTCCCAGACAATCCCGCGTCCGTGGAAATGCCTGGCGGCGGCGGCCGCCCAACGCGCGAACGCGGCCACGCTCTCCGGTTTTTGCGGCGAAGCCGTATCGCGATGCACTTCGCCGTTGATTGGGTTTCTCGAAGTTATGGTGTCTTCGTATTGGCCGTTCGAATAATCCAGAATATAGATCGCCCGCAGGCCGCGCTTTTCAAGGTTGCCGGTCAATTCATCGTAGGCGGACCAATTGTATTCACCTTTCCGGCGTTCGGTACCGCCCCACGAAAAGTCCATGCGAATGAACTGGAAGCCGGCGGCGGCAATCATATCGAGATCCTTGTCGTGCCCACGGGTAAAGTGAATGTTCACGCCCACGCCCTGCGGCAGCACGGGTGGTGGCAGGCCGTTCTCCGGGGCCGCGGCCACTGCGGTCGGCCCGCCCAAACAGGCTCCCAGAATAATCAATGACGGGATGAGGTGTCGCATATTGGACACAGCCTAAGCAGAAGCCGGCGGGCTGTCTGTTAAAAACTGTGAAGCGCGGAACTTGCGGGGGTGCGTGCGGTTTGCGTGAACGACCGGTGATGGGCTCCGAAAGTCGCGCAGCGTTTGGATTGCGTGGAGCTTGCTCCCGCTTTCCTTTGAATTACGGCCAGCATAGAAGAACGCAACACGCGCAAAAATCAGACGGTCGTTCTATCCGCGAAAGCGCCGGCAAGCCGGACGCACTCCAAACGCTGGCGCGCGTACGAACGAGTCGTTCCAAGACAGAGCCAATTAGGTCAGTATCCCCCTGTCGCGAATTGCCAATTCCGTTCTGTGGTCAGCGGTCGTTCTGAATGCTGATGGGCGTTTCTGGTTCTTCGGGACAGCCGGGACGGCTGTCCTACGGGGCGAAGGCCGCCTTGCCAAAACGTAGGACAGGCGTCTCGCCTGTCTCGGAATGCCATATTGCGTCCGTTGTTTGGAGAAGCTCCACCAACACCGCCCCCCTGCCCATCCGGGACAGCCGGGACGGCTGTCCTACTGAAGTTACTGTCCCGCCCGGTTTGGGTATTTGGGTTTCTTGGGCGCGACGGGTGGGTGTTCTTTGAGCTGTTTGAGTACTTCCTGGATCGCCCGTTCGAGTTGCGGATCCTTGCCCTTGGCTATTTGCGCCGGATCATCGACCACCTCGATGTCGGGATCAACCCCATGGCCTTCGATGATCCATTCGCCCTTGCGGTTGTATATGCCGAACGTCGGCACGGTGATGCTACCGTTGTCGATCAGGTTCGGGCAGCCGGTGATACCGATCAAACCGCCCCAGGTACGCGTGCCGATGAGCGGACCGAGTTTGGCTTGCTTGAAGTAGTATGGAAATGCATCACCGCCCGAGCCGCTCCAGCCATTGATCAGCATGGCTTCCGGACCCCGGTGCGCGGTCGGGGGCCAGCGCCAGTCCTGCCCGTCGCGAACGGCCCAGTAGTTGTCCACTTTGCGTCCGAGCAGTTCCACAAACCGGTCGGGAATCTGACCGCCGCTGTTGAAGCGTTCGTCAATGATCAGCCCTGGCTTGCTGAATTGGCCGCTGTATTGGCGGACCAGTTCGTTTTGCCCGTGGCGACTCGTGTCCGGCACGTAGATGTAACCGATCTGGCCATCGCTGGCGGCTTCCACGCGACGGCGGTGGTCTTCGATCCACGCCAAGTTGCGCAGCCGCGCTTCGCTCGCGAGCGTGCGGACCAGCACTTCGCGCGCGTCTTTCATCGTCGGCTGATCATTCACGGTGAGGAACACCGGTTCATTGGCCTTTCCCTGAAAGGCGGCCCAGGGATCACGGGCAATGTCCAAAGGAACTCCGTTCACGGCCAACAAGTAATCGCCTTCCTGGACCTTGACGTTCGGCTCCCGGAGCGGCGAGCGCGTCTCGATATCCCACGCGGCGCCTTCGATGATTTTCTTGATTCGATACGCACCGTTTTCCACCGTAAAATCGCAGCCCAGGTAACCGACGCCCTGCTTGGCGGACTTCTCAACATCACCGCCTCTGCGGTACGTATGCGACGAATTCAACTCGGCAATCAGCTCACCGATAACATAGTTCACGTCCCAGCGGGTCACGGCATCGTGCAGCAACTTGCCGTAACGCTTGCGCATCGCCTTCCAGTCCACGCCGTGCAGGTGGGGGTCGTAGAAGAAGTCCCGTTCGAGCCGCCAGGCGTCGGTAAAGATCTGCCGCCATTCCGCACGCGGATCAATGAGCGTTTCCAGGTTGCCGGTATTGAGCTTCTTGTCCAGCTTCTGGTTTTCCTTCACCTCGACGATCGCGTAGCTGCTGCCATTGCGCACCAGTAACTTGGCGCCCTTGGCCGCCAGGATAATGTCGTCCGCGTCAGACAGGATGGTTTTCTCCTCGCGCTTCTCGAGGTCGCAATAGATCACCGGCGTTTTGTCATCGCCGGAACCCGTCCGCGGCGGACGCCGATAGATCAACTTGCCGGCCACGGCCATCAGGTCCGTGTAATTGCCCGCCTTGGGCGGCAGTACCACTGCCCGGCGTTCAAAGTCAGCGAGGTCGATCTCGACGGGCTTGGGCTTCTCCACCTTCTTCTCGTCTTTCTTGTCGTCGGCATGGTCGTCGGCTTTGGCGACCTTGTCAGTCTGCTGGTCCAGCTCGGATTTCTTGTCAACCTGCTGGTCTTCGCCTTCCTGCTTGCCGGATTTGCCGTCCTTGTTTGGAATGGGCTGATCTTTCTGGTCGGACGAGGCTTTCTTTTCAATTTCCTCGTCGTTGCGCGGTGCCAACGGCGACGCGACATCTTTGCGTAGCGGCACGGCTACAAGGTTCTTGGTGTTGGGATAAATCCAGTCATTGTTCAAGTCGCTGTAAACCGGCGCAAACGACCGTCCGCTGCGATAGAACAAATACTTGCCGGCGGGATCAAAGGCCGGTTTGTCGTCATCGTAGAAACCGCTGGTGACCTGGTGGCGTTGGTTATTCTTGGTGTCGTACAGAACGATGGCCGTGTGTCGCGTATCAAGGTCGCCGGCGTAGGCAAGCCAGCGGCTGTCCGCCGACCAACTGACGGAGAACCCGCTCAGCTCGCCTTGATACAACCATTTCATCTGATCGATTTGGCGCGTCGATTTTTTATCCACGTCGTAAAGATGAACCTTCATGGCCTGATCGATGAACGCCAGTTTCCGGCTGTCCGGCGACCATTGCGGGCGATAGCGGAAGCCGGCGCCCAGACTCGTTAGTTTGGTTTCCTCGCCCGAACCGTCCTGGGCGCGCACGGTCAGTTCATACTCGCCGCTGCGGTCACTGAAATAGGCGATCTGTTTGCCGTCCGGTGACCAGGCCGGATACCGCTCCGCCACGCCGCTGCTGCGCGTAAGCTGGCGGATCACGCCATGCTCGGCCGGCACTGTGAACAGGTCGCCCCGTGCTTCGAACACCGCGCGTTTGCCGTTCGGCGAAACGTCGTAGCTGTGAAGGTAACCAGAAACGTTTTCTAGGCGCGGCCGCAGCGTGGCTTCGTCGGTGACCACCTTAAGATCGACCTCGTGATATTTCTCGGTGGCCAGATCCAGTAAATACAACACGCCACCACATTCGAAGATGATGTCCTTGGGGCCGATGCTCGGAAAATGAACGTCCAGTTCCTTGAAGAAAGTGATTTGCCGGAACTGGTCAGTGCGGGTATCGCAAGCCCAGAGGTTGGCGCGTTGATTCTCGCCGCGGTCGGAAAGGAAATACAGCGTCGAGTCGTGCCACATGGGCAGCGAATCGTTGGCCGGATTGTGGGTGACGTTCCGCGCGGTCAGTTTTTCGAGGTCGAAGAACCAAATGTCAGGGGCCATGCCGCCGCGGTAGCGTTTCCAGGTGCGGAAGTCCCGCGAGATGGGAACGTAGGCCAGGATTTTTCCGTCAGCGTGAAATGGCGCCAAACTCGCCGTAAGGGACGGGCAATGGTTCCGGCAAACCGCCTTGCGCACTGACTTTGAACAGCTTGTTGAACCGGTTCTTCTCGCTGGTCATCATCGAAGCGAACAGAATGTGTTGACCGTCCGGATACCATCCCAGCACGCGGTCCGGTTCCCCGTGATGCGTGATGCGCCGGGGCAATCCGCCATCGGCGCCCACGACATAGACATCAAGATTGCCGTCGTAATTGCCGCTGAAGGCCAGCCACCGTCCATCGGGCGAAAACTTGGGAAACGTTTCCTCGCCGCGCGGCGAACTGAGCCGGGTGGCCATGCCGCCGGTTTTCGGGGCCACCCAGATGTCGCCAGCATAAAGACAGGCGATCTGGTTGGAGGACACGTCCGGGAAACGCAACATCCGGGCATTGACGGCGCCGGGCAACGCCGGGGGAGCCGGAGCCGCGGACAATTGCGGAGTTGGAACGGTGATCAGAAGTGTTGCGGCAAGGGCCGGGAGAGTGATGCGTTGATGCCAATTCATGATGAAACCATTTTGGTTGTCCGACGTGTCGTAGCGAAGGACCGCCAGCGACTACCAGGGGTGCCACTGCTCGGAATGCATACCTGGAGGCCGGCGTGCTGATAAGGCGATCCTGCCGATTAACTCTGCGCCGGGATCATCCCGCTTTTCCGGGCAAAATTGAAGATGCCGCCCGCGTCAACCACCGGACGGACTTCGCCCAGCGGTTTAAGGGAATACACCTTGCCGGTTTTGAGCACCTTCAGTGTGGCTGCGTCCAAATCCACGGTCACTTCTTCGCCGGTCTTAAGCTCGTCGCACAAGCGGTCGGCGCATTCGCACGGATACACTTCGCCCGTGGCCACACAATTCCGGAAAAAGATGCGGGCGTAGCTTTCCGCCACGACCAGCCGGCACCCGGCGGAACCGAGGGCAATGGGCGCGTGTTCCCGCGAGCTGCCACAGCCGAAATTCCGGCCGCCGATCACGATGGGATACTCCGTATCGAGCTGCTCCGCTTCCACAAAGCGTGTCGGATACAGCGATTCGGGCAGGCCGCACAAAGCGTAACTGCCGAGCTTCTCGTATTCCTCGGGAATGGTGGGCACGAGATTCAAATACTGCGCCGGAATGATCTGATCCGTGTCAATATTGTCACGAACGACGTACACCGGTCCGGTAAAGACAGATTGCATAGCCGCAATGTGGCGACTGGCCGGTGAGTTTTCAATCCTGAATTCGCACGTCTGTGGAGAACGCCTCTCTGCTATGCCAAATCCACAGCGCACCGGAAACCAACGGTCGAACAACGGTCCAGTCCCGGCCACATCAACAGAAACTTGGCCGCAAGGCCGCAAGGTTGGGGGCTGTCATCGGGATACCAACCGGAACCTTGCGCTTTGAACCACGAATCACCCTTCAGGATGCAGAACCGCGTGCGCCCATCGCGGCGTTCGCTCTCCGTCCATTGCCAGCTATTTCCGCACCTAACGTAGCAGCAGAAAGGCGAACGTCCGGCGGGAAACGCCTTCACAACGGTGATGCCGGTAGTATCTCCGGTGTTGCAGAGGCCGGTCGGCATCTGGTTGCCCCATGGGAAGCGTTTGATCGGGTGTTGCGTATGCCGCCGCTCGAACCATTTGTTCCGCAATACGCCGGGCGGGGCACTGTCGTTGCACCATTGTGCCCAGGTCAGGTGAGGGTTGTGAATGCTCACTATTTGCCGACACAGCCGGAGGTTTGGCAAGTTTCGTTGACGGCGCTTGCTTATGGTTTGACCAGTTGCCCCTTCCACGAGGCCATCGGCGATGCAGTTCAGGCGGTGCGAATGGGGCAAAACTCTTGATAAAATCTCCTTGCTCATGAGCGACTTTCATGGTTTCACTTTGCCAGAACAAGCTTATGGAAGACCTGACGCAACTGAACGAAGCCATTATCAATGGCGACGCCAAATCATCGAAATCCATCACCAAGAAGGCCCTGGCGGCGGGGCGGACCCGGTCAAAATTGTCCACGACTACATGGTGCCGGCCATGAACGAGGTGGGCACACGGTTCGACTGCAACGAATATTTGTGCCCGAACTGCTGATTCCGCCCGAGCCATGAAGACCGCCCTGGAGATCATCCGGCCATTGATGGCGCGAGCGGCGCCAAACCCGCCGGGCGGGTCGTCATCGGCACGGTCAAGGGCGACCTGCACGACATCGGCAAGAACCTCGTGGCGTGCCATGCTCGAAGGCGGCGGTTTGAAGTAATCGACTTGGGCGTGAACGTGCCGCCGGAGAAGTTCGTCGCCGCCGTGAAGGAAAAGAACGCGAATATCGTCGCCATGTCCGCGTTGCTGACCACCACGATGCCCTCGATGAAATCCACCATCGAAGCCCTTAACAAGCCGGCGTCCGACAGCAGGTTAAAGTGCTCATCGGGGGCGCCCCCATCACCCAGAAATACGCGGATGAAATCGGCGCTGACGGCTATAGCGAAAATGCGCCGGGAGCGGTGCCCTGGCCAACGAGAAATCGGCGAAGTAGTGCCCGGCGGATTGCTGGTTCTATGCATCCGTTTATTGAACAATTATCGCCCACGGGCCGCTGGTCACCGACGGCGCCTGGGGCACACAACTGCAGGCCCGCGGCCTGGGACCGGCGAATTTCCCGACGGTCTGGAACCTCACCACCCCGACAGCGTGGCAGAGCGTCGCGCAAGCCTATGTCGAAGCCGGCAGCCAAATCGTCCTGACCAATACGTTCGGGGCCAACCGCATACGTCTTCGCGAGACAGGAATCGCTGCGGTCCAAAGCGGCGGAGATCAACGGAAGGGCGTGAGATCTTTCGCGGCAGGCGGCCGGTGATCGCGCTTGGGTCTTTGCGTCGATCGGTCCCAGCGGCAAGGTGCTCATGAACGGCGAAGTCGATCCGAGCAGAGATCTCAAGCGCCGCTTCGCAGAACAGGCACGAGCGCTGGCCGAAGCGCCGGCCGGATGCCCTCGTCATCGAGACCATGTCCGATCTCGAGGAAGCGAATTGGCGGTCGCGCCGCCAGGGCCACCGGCCTGCCCGTCGTCGCCTGCATGGTCTTCGACTCCGGCAAAGACAAGGACCGCACCATGATGGGCACCACCCCGGAAGCAGGCCGCGCAAGCACTGACCGCCGCCGGCGCGGATGTCATCGGGTCCAACTGCGGCCAGGGCATCGAAGGTTTCGTCCCATCTGTCAACGCCTGCGCGCCGCCACCGATCGGCCGATTTGGATCAAGGCCAACGCCGGCTTGCCGACCATCGTGGACGGCCGCGCCCGACTACCAAACCACGCCCGAGGAGTTCGCCAGCCATGTGCCGGCGCTGCTCGAAGCCGGCGCCAGCTTCATCGGGGGCTGCTGCGGCACCCGCCCGGAATTTCATCACCGCGATAAAGGCCCGGCTAAACACCGCCTAACAATTCAGCGATATTTCAAAGCTCGTAGCAGCGGACGTGAGTCCGCTCACTTCTTCCACCTCCGAGAAAGTTGGAGCAGACTAGCAGGAATTCCAGCCGACCATCCAGTTTGAGCAGCCCCTCCGGGTCAAGCAGGTGGTCAATCGCATTGGTGGGCGACGAGGCAAGTTCGATCGACCTCAACAGGCTCGTCGCGACGGTCGTCGACGTTGAAGCCCAGCCGTTGCGAGTTTTCTGAGGACGGAGAATGGGGCTACCGATCAACATCTCATTAAGATGCAGCCAAATAGCCAATGGTTATTTGCGCGCCGCGTTTCTTCATTCTGGTAATTGGTTGTTTAACGAGCCCTTGAGTGAAGGCACCAGACCATGGGCGCACAATCCCACGCCAATCGCAAAGCTTAATCCGGCCGCCGCCGCCAATCCCACCACATGCACCAATCCAATCAACACACCGGTTAGTGAAACATCGAAACCAAGCATCTGCCATCCAGCCCCTTCGGCAAGATACTGAACCAAAAACCACCCAATGGCCACTGCGAACCCAAGCCAGCAGAGGCCACCCAAAACCATCATCGCGCACTTGAGGCATTTCTTCATACGCGGAACGACTGTCGGCCAACTCCAGCGGGCCGGAACAAATCCCTTTCTCTGAACTTCAGCAAAAGCACCAATACTTGAGATCCGTAAACAACGTTACATCCATTGCCGACGACGAGACACGGACTGATAATTAAAAAGAAAAAAGAGCAATGTCGCCAGCCGACATTGCTCTGCGAAAACCACCGGGAATTCCCGAGGTTGGCCAAGTAACAGCCGCTATCCGGCGAGCGGCGGCTCCAGCGCAGCTTCCAATTCGGAAGTCGGTGGTGCTTCTTCCTCGATTTCGACGAGCGGCTTCAGTTTGATCTTGCGGTGTAGATCGTAACCACTGCCAGCCGGAATGATATGCCCCATGATCACGTTTTCCTTGAAACCGCGCAGGGTATCCACTTTGCCCATGGTCGCGGCTTCAGTCAGCACCCGCGTGGTGTCCTGGAAGGAAGCCGCGCTGAGGAAACTCTCGGTCTCCAAGGAAGCCTTGGTAATTCCCAACAGCACCGGTTGGGCTTCGGCCGGTTGGCCGCCCATCTTCTCGACCCGTTGATTCTCGTTTTCGAAGTCAATCTTCTCGATTTGTTCGCCCCAGAGGAACTTGGTGTCGCCCGGCTCGGTGATCCGCACTTTGCGCAGCATTTGGCGGACGATGATCTCGATGTGTTTGTCGTTAATCGTGACGCCTTGGAGCCGATAGACTTCCTGCACTTCGTTGACGAGATGTTCCTGGAGGGCCTGCGGGCCGGAAATCTCGAGAATTTCGTGCGGATCAATGGGGCCTTCGGTCAGTTGTTGGCCCTTGCGCACATAATCGCCCTTGAACACGATCACGTGTTTGCCAATGGGGATCAGATGCTTTCCTCGGTGCCGGTTTGCAGGTCCTTGATGACGATGCAGCGCTTGCCACGCACACTGGCCCCGAAATCGACCACGCCGTCGATCTTGGAAATTTCGGCGGCATCCTTGGGCCGGCGGGCTTCGAAAAGTTCCGCCACCCGGGGCAGACCGCCGGTGATGTCTTTGGTCTTGGTGGTGCTGCGCGGCGTCTTGGCCATCAGCGTTCCGGCGTCAATCCGCTCGCCTTCCTTCACGACAATGTGCGCCGCCGAAGGAATGGGATAATTGGCCACCGGCTCGCCGTGGCTGTCCAGGATGACGATTTGCGGGTGCAAATCTTCTTTGTGTTCGATGATTACCATGGCTTCCTGCGCCGTGGTTTCATCGGTTTCCTGTTTCATGGTGACCCCTTCGATGATGTCCATGAATTTCACCTTGCCGGCTTTCTCGGACAGAATCGGGACATTGTAGGGATTCCACTGTACGAAGGCCTCGCCCTTTTTGACCTTGCCGCCGTTCTTGACGGAGATCACGGAACCGATGACCAGGTTGTGCGTTTCCAACTCGCGGCCATCCTCCGCCAGAATGGACAGGGACCCATTCTTGTTAAGCACGATGTTGTTGCCGTCTTCCAATTCCACCAGGCGCAGTTCGTTGTATTGGGCGGTGCCGTCATGTTTGGATTTGATCTGCGGCTGCTTGAACCCGGCGATCACCGAGTCTCCTTCCGTCGCGGAGACCTCCACGAGGCGTCCCGCCGTGCCGGCCGGCACACGGGTCTCCCGTGCCTCGATCACGCCGGAAGCCGTGAGATCGGTGTGCCCGGCCCCACAGCCGGACAGTATCGCAAACAGGGCGGCCATCGAGGCGCCCCGAATAAGCATCCTGTTCACACCCCCTCCTTGCCTACGAAGCCTCTCCGTCGAACCGTGCCCGCCCCTCTTCCGTCAGCATCCCGCCCATCATCAACCGGACGAACGTTCGGAAGACGTCCAGCGGGTGGCCATCCTGTCTGACCATCTGCTCCGGATTGAGCAACCCGTCCCCCACTGTCCTGAGAATCGCGGTCACCACCTCCGGGTCCAGGTCCGCTCGCACGACACCGAGATCCCTTCCCTCCGCCACGATCTCCCTGAAGCGATCGAAGACAACGATCCGTCTGCGCTCCTCGATCCAGTGCCAGAGCTCGGGGGCATGCCGGTAGAGATCCTCGATGAAGGCGGGGGAGATCCGTGCAAAGAACTCGGAGACCAGCCCCAAAACCTCTCGGAGCCTCTCCAGCATGTCTCGGCCCCGGACTCGCTCCAGTCGCTGGTCCACACGCCGCAACTGCTCTTCCATGCAGGCGCGCACGAGCTCGTGCTTGCTACGGAAGTGCCGATAGAGGGTCTTCTTGCTGATGCCGAGCTCCGCCGAAAGCGCGCTCATGGTCACGCGGCTGAAACCACGGGTCAGGAAGCGCTCGGTGGAACGGGCGAGTATGATACGGCGAAGATGTGTCCCGCTCGTCATCAGCAGCTACCACCAATGGAAACCCATTTGGTTTTTTTGGTTTCCATAAACTACCGACACGCCCGGGCCATCGTCAAGACCTGCCTCGCGCAAGTGTCGGGCGATCTCGACTTCGCGGCTCTTCGCGGCCTGGTTGCGGCCTTCGCGGCCTTCGCGGCCTTCGCGGCCTTCGCGGCTTCGCAGCCTTCGCGGCCTTCGCGGCTCTTCGCGGCCTTCGCGGCTCTTCGCGGCCTTCGCGGCTCTTCGCGGCAGTGACCGTTGACAAAAGGACGCCGCAGGGCTCTAATAGGCCGCTCCCGCGGGGGCCATAACCTCGCGGACACCGGGCGGCTCCGGACGGCGGTCATTTGCGTCATGGCCGCTGCAATCGGGGGCGAGTGAGCCCCGGGGTGACCGGCCGTCGGGCGTGAGCGCAAAACAGCTCGGGGGGAAGCGGTGGACAGACTCCCTTTCAGGGGACCGGCCAGAATCAGCTTCGAGCAGTGGCTGCTGAATGCGGATAGTCTCTGTAAGTACCGCAGCGGGAAGAGCATACACTCGCTCAACTATGCCCTGCTGAAGGCATATCAGAGCGGCTTGTCGGTGCCTGCGGCCGTGCACGAGGCGCTGGCCAAGGCTCGGCTCGAAGAGAACGAGACGGAATGGGAATTCGACGAACCGGGTTCCGCGGGCAAGCGTGGCGAGGCGGAGGACCAGGAGAGCGACTAGCCCCTCGTGACCGCAGGGCTGCGGTCGACACATCCTACCGTTGGAAGTCCTTGTATAGCAGGCTCGGCTGAATCCCTTCGTTGTTCTGGTACTTGTTGCTCCTGTACGTTTCGTATTCGCCCTCGAGGGTATGGTAGTAGATTTGACAGATCTCCACGCCGGCGTAGATCCTGATCGGCTGGACACAGAAGATCTCGAGCGTCCAGTATCCCGAGAACCCGACGTCGCCGAAGCCGGCCGTTACATGCACGAACAGGCCCAGCCGGCCGATCGACGAGCGACCTTCGAGCATCGGCACGCAACCCTCCGTGCGCGTGTACTCGATCGTTCGGCCGAGGTACAACCGCCGCGGCTCGAGTTCCAGGCCGTCCTGGGCGACGGTCAATTCCGAGTACCGGTTCGGGGTCTTCATGTCCAGTACCGGGTCGTCGTAAACCAGGAGTCGTTCGTGAAGACGCAAATTGTAGCTGTTGGGATTGAGCCGATCCTCGCTGAACGGCTCAATGAAGATCTGCTTGCCCAACCGTCTGCGGATCTCTCGGCCTGAAAGAATCACCGTCGCCCCCGTGGGGAGAAACTGTAGCAGCAGGGGGCGCGGAGATCAACAAGGGCTCAGACGGAGGCATTTGCGCTGTGCCCCGTCCGGCGATGCGCGCGCTGCACGGGGGCCTGTTGGCCCGGGTCACCGAGACGCATCGGCGGCAGTGGCGATTCACGGAATCTGCCCGACGCGGGCCGCGGCAACCCCCGAAATCCGGGCGCTGGCGGACGCCCCGGAGAATCAGTACACTTCTGTGCAGGAGGAAGAGGCTGTGTCGGTCAGAAGTTTCTTTGTCTATCCCCGGTATCCGGGTCGGCTCACCCGGCTTTTCGACCTGGCGTTCAATCTGTGGACCCTTTGGGACCGGGAAGGGGTGCGTCTATTCGAGCGCGTCGACTCGAGCTGTTCGCGGCAGTGCCAACGCAACCCGGTCGAGATGCTACACAGCCTGTCGTCCAAAAAACTGGAAGAATTGGCCCAGGACGATGCGTTCCTGGCGAGAGGCTCGATCGGCTGTGGAAAGGTTCCAGAAGGTCGTGGGGCCCGAGGTCGTGCCCCGTATCGCATACTTCTCCATGGAGTTCGGGCTGCACCAGATCCCGATCTATGCCGGCGGTCTGGGGATGCTAGCAGGCGATCATCTGAAGGGTGCATCGGACATGGGCCTGCCGATCGTCGGAGTCGGTCTGTACTACCGCTACGGCTACTTCGTCCAGAAGATCAACGTAGAAGGTTTTCAGGAGGAGATCTTTCGGGAGGCCGACGTCCACAACCTGCCGATGCATGACTGGAAAGGCGCCGGTGAGGAATCGATCCACGTGACCATAGAGGTTCTCGGCAACCCCCTTGTCCTGCGGATCTGGCGCGCTCAAGTGGGTAGAGTCCCGCTTCTTCTTCTGGATGCCAATCTACCGGAAAATCCGCCGGAGCTGCGCTGCATCACCGATCATCTCTACGTATCCGATCGCGAACGGCGGATCATGCAGGAGATCGTTCTGGGCGTCGGCGGTTTCCGCGCCCTCCAAACCGTAGGTATCGTCCCGGAAGTGTATCATCTGAACGAGGGTCACTCCGCGTTTCTGCTCATCGAGAGGCTGAAGAAGCTCGTGTGTGAAGACGGATTCACCTTTGACGAGGCATCCGCGCTGATCAAGTACTCGACGGTGTTCACCACCCATACGCCGGTGGAGGCCGGAAACGAGAACTTCCCGGTGGATACCATACGCAAGTACCTGGCTGCCGACGTCGAAAAGATCGGCATGCCCTTTGAGAAGTTTGCCGAGCACGCCTTTCTCCATGACCAGAAGACCTTCTGGATGCCGGCCCTGGCCATCCGATTTTCGCGGCACATCAACGGTGTTTCCGAGCTTCATGCCGGGGTATCCCGCCAGATGTGGCGAGACCTGTTCCCCGGGCGGCGGGACCCCGGAAATTCCGATCGTCGCCATCACAAACGGCGTGCACGGCTCATGGATGGCCGGAGAAATTCGTGATCTCCTGCAGAGTTACCTGGGGGTCGACCTGATGAGCGTCGACTCCGACGGCGACCTTCGCGACCGCATCGAGCAGATCCCGGATGTCGAGCTCTCGGGACGCACACATGAAGAGCAAACGGCGGATGATCTCGTTCCTGCGGAAGGTGGTCACCGCCAATTCGACGGCCCGCGGCTCTTCCCCCGCAACGGTTCAGAAGGCGCGGGAGATGCTCAGTGCCGGTTTCCTCACGGTCGGCTTCGCCCGCCGTTTCGCCGTCTACAAGCGCGCGAATTTGATCCTGCGGGACAAGGACCGTCTGGCGCGTATCCTGAAGAGCCCGCAGCGTCCGGTCCAGATCCTGTTTGCCGGCAAGGCGCATCCGGCAGACCTGCTGGGAAAGAACATGATCAAGGAAGTCCTCGATTTCGCACGGGAGTACGACGTCGCGGACCGCATCTTCTTCATCGAGAACTACGACCGGCAGATCGCCGAGCACCTCACCCAGGGATGCGACGTCTGGCTGAACAACCCGGTCAAACCCAATGAGGCGTCGGGCACCTCCGGCATGAAAGCCGGTATCAATGGCGTCATCAACCTGAGCGTCCTCGATGGTTGGTGGCCCGAGTGTTACAACGGGAAGAACGGCTGGGCGATCACTGCCGGTGACTACTATGAGAACCCGGAAATGCGCGACGCCGCGGAGGCCAACCAGATCTACGACTACCTGGAGGAGGAGGTCGCCGAGCTGTTCTACGCGAGGGACGAATCAGACGTTCCCGCGGGCTGGATCCAGCGGATGAAGGAATCGATCTTCACGTGCGCCCGCGGCTTCAGCATCAACAGGATGTTGCGGGAATACAACCGGCGATTCTACGCTCCCTCCCTGGAGCGCGCCGGACGCCTTGCGACCGAAGGACGGGCGGAGCTCAAGAGCCTCGTGGAACGCTGCAGCCGGTTGAGAAGTCTCTGGGGTCATCTGGCCTTCCGCGAGGTAACGACGGACCTGGAGCGCAGAAAGACGGTCTTTACCAACGATCAGGTGGCGTTCAGCGTGCTCGCGTATGTCGACGACGTGCCACCGGAGGATCTCGCCGTCGAGGTCTTCTACACGCGGGCCCGAAAA
>CAWBHS010000105.1:0-15746 GCA_963788655.1 uncultured Verrucomicrobiae bacterium
CCTGGACACTAACCCTCACATCACTTTTAAATCCCAAGGCAAAATATGAATAATAAATTATTTTCAGTTAAAGAGTATAAGCTGGACTCGAACGAGTCCAACAACTACTCAAGACGGCTGAGGCAACGATTGCTATTCTCAAACAAGAGAAAAGCCAATCCACCCCAGCCACACCACCCGCAGCCGTTCTGCCCGTGGAATCAGAACCAACAATTTACAAAACAAAGGGATTCACGTTTACGCAAGTAATGTAATCCACAATACAATTTACAAATATGGCTACATCAAATTTAGACAGAACATTTCTCCAAGGAGCTATTGAATCATTTCAAAAAATACTCGCTCCAATTTCAGCATTCAGTTACGCAATCTCTCAACAAGGCGCGGCTTTGAATGACACCATCACCGTTCCCTACGTTTCCGCTGCGACGGGCAGTTCAAACTTTACCTACGCAACCGACTCCGCAGACGTGACCGGTAAAAGCATTACTCTGAATAGCATCAAATATCAGAAAGCTTCGCTCACGGACGCCGACATGGCCGCATTGAACCCCGAAGCCATTCAACGGCTCGGCAACCAATTGGGCGCGGGCCTTGCTGGTGACGTTCTCTCCGCTTCCTTCGCTTCGGTTCTAACGGATGCGAACTTTCCACTTTCTAGCTCTTGGAATAGTAACGAGTTATCCAGTTCCTCAACGCTTATTGACCTTACGGAACAAGCCGACGCGCAGAACTGGCCCGTTGAACGGAACTTGATTTTGACCTCAACGGCTAACGGTTACTTGTTGAGTAACCCCAACATCGTCAATGCTAGTGTCTTTGGTAGTTCGCAACCAGTACAGACCTCTAATATCCCAAATGTTTTTGGTTTTCAGGTGTATAAGACCACCGTTCCGATGGTAGTTCCCATCGCACTCAATCCAAAGGATCGGTGTTACCGGCGCGACTGGTCGTGGAGTGACAGCATAGGCTTCCAACGTTCGCATTGTTAGATGAGAATGGTCGGTGAGTTTTCGCATAAGGGGATTCTTCGGGCGTCTTCCGATCGCGTCACGGTGCATCAGCGGAGATAGGCAAGCATAAGTGGCCTGAGCTTAGCAATGGCCAGGTTCCACTCCCACCCGTGAACCATCGCGTCTTGCAACCACCGCGTGAACTGACTGCTCCAGCGGGTAATCCGCCGTAACAACCGGACCCAGCGAGACACCGCTTTGCCCTTCTGCCGCGCGACCGTGCTTCGCCTCTTGAGTGCGGCCTCATACTTCCCCTCCACCTTTGCGTCCCGAATTCCCTCTTCGGCTTCCAACCGGCCACTCAAGAGGAGCAGTAGATTGTGAACAAGGACCAGAAACTCGTTCTGCACCTGTGCGGGCACTGGCCCGGACCCCCACGCCCGTTTCTCGGCTAGCAGGTTCTCCCAGACATCGAAGAACTTCTCTATGTCCCACCGCAGCCGGTAGAGTTGGGCGATGACCCCGGGGGCCAAATGGAATTCCGTGGTCAAGAACTCATGGATCTCGCCGGTCTCCGGATCCTGGTAGCGAACGCGGCGAAACTCACCCGGTTCTCCCAACCGCACCCGCTCGTCGGAGAGCACGCCCTGGTTGCGGGGATCTTTCTTGTTCCACGTTAATGGCCTGGCTTCCCGCACCACCAGATTGGCCTTCATGCGCGTAATCACCGTGAAACCGCCCTTGAATTTCGCGCCCCGCAGGAACTCAAAGTCCACGGCCACCGGATCGATCGTCAGGAGGGTGTGCGTGGCCTCGGGATGCCAATGAAAGTCACTCCACGGGCGGGCTTTGACCGCCGCCCATTCGTGTTGATGGCCATCGGTCTGCGCCAGCACTCGTGCGGCGCCGGTCCGTAGATCGCGCTGGAAGAGCCCAGTGACGGTGTCTGGCACCTCCCGCCGCCCGCTCGTCATGGTGGCTTTGGGTTCGTGGGTGGCATGTTGAATATCGTGTCCGTCCAAGGCCAGGATATCCCAGCCGGCGAGTTCCGGAAAATCCCCAAAGCGATCAGTCACCGCGCTGATCCTCCGAGAGAGCGTGGGGTTGAGTTCGTGGAGCAACGCCAGGCGGCGCGGGCTGCTGGCCGCTCCGAAATAGGCGCGCAGGGAAACGTCGGTCAGATCGCACTGACGAACGGACTGGAGAAAGGCGCGTCCGGAAGGATGGAAGGTATTGATGCGGCGGACCCCCAGAGTAATGAACTCGGTATCAGGTACTCCAGCCCGTCGCGGTAGTTATCGAGGTCGGGCAGAAGGCTTAGTGCCGGATCGAGGAAAGCGTCGCGAACGAGTGGTGTAAGTGGTGTTATCATGGGTGCCGATGAGGCTACAGTACGGGCCAAGCAATGCACGTAATATTTGCGATAACTCATACATATTTTGCGCTTAACGATCGCCCGCCTTTGACCTATAGGAGGTCGTCGCCTACTTGAGACACTTTACTTGGTTTTCCGTTTACAAAGGCGTGGTGACCCCCGGCAGACGCGGCACGGGGGATTGTGAGGGTGAGCTGCTAACCAAATTTTCATTTTTCAGGCGGTGCCGCTTATTACTTACTTGCGTTCCTAAACCCGCCGTGGCGCATCGCCTGGACCGATTGGTCGCATCGGAAGTCCCGAGGACAATCCGCTATACGAGACAAAATTATGACCACGTGCCACAAGGGAGAGCGGCTCAATGGCAGACAACCTCGATCCATATTGAGTTCGCGTCGAGTAACACCGATCATCCAAACGCAATTTTGTTAGGAATGGCTCCCCATCTTCCACCTTCAGAGGCTGGCAATATCGTTCGGGTTGAGCAGGCTGCTTGGGACGGTGGCTTGGTTATCACAATGCGAACCTACTATGACCCAACTACGCAACGACTCGCAAGATAATTGACTGCTTGTTCGGAGTCGCAACGGGTGATTCAACGGCTTTGATTCAACTCAAGGCTTAAGAAAAATGATTTGAGGAAACCAGCAATGGCTGGTCGACTCAACAACAAACATTATGAACTACAAAAGCTTAATGTTTGGACTTTCTCTGATATCCAATCCCAAAGATTGTGTTTATTTGAAAAGTTAAATGGTGAAGAACCCCGTGGTCCAACCCGCCGGCGGGGTTCTTTTATTTCTTTTGTGGGAACGGCTGAGTTTTCTATGTATCTTTCGCTTCAGTCGTCTCCCATATACAAAAAGGGACACTGGCATTTCGCTGGTGTCCCTCTTTCTTAGAACCGAAGAGCGAAAACATTCGCTAGTTGATTCTGATAATGCTTCTCATAACAAAGAGACAAAACATTGACTAGTTGTTTCTGATGGTAAGGTCAGCCGTTCCGACTCCGCCAAGATTGTCCAATTATTTGACCAAAGTTAAGGGGTCTGGCTTGACCGCCACGCCACGTTTCCGCCGTGGGGAATGTCTCCACACATTACGGCTCACCGACCACGCCAGAAGCCGTTTCAGACGGTAGTTTAGTTTGACTTCGTAAGTTTACCCCCCGTTCTTTCTCCGCTCCTTTGCGCGCTTGGTGTGAGAGCGGATGGCTTGCGCTCGCCGGCGATGTCGGGCCCGCACTTGACGAATCACTTCGGCCTCGGTGAGATCGCGCCGCGGCAGATAATGCACCAGCAAGGCTTCAATATCCGCGCAACTCAAAAGCGGATTGACCTCTTTCTGTGCTACCCGTTCGCTTAACATAAAGAGCATCGCCATCATGACCAGGGCGATATGATGGTGCCATCCGGACCATTTCTGCACTTGGTAGTCCGCCAAGCCGCATGTGCCTTTGGCATCCTCAAACACCCGTTCTACCCAGTAGCGTTGGCGTTGTTGCCGGACCAACCGGGCGAGGGACGTCCGCTCGGGCGCATTGGTCAGGGTGTATTTGCGATCCGTCCCATCCGGGTTTTCGGTCACCAGCAGCGTCAGGCGCAACACCGCCGGATGGCGCGGATCCCATACATAGACCACGCACCGCCAAGCGCGGAGTCGTAAGGGCCCCCGCGTCGTGTCGCGCACGGTCACGACCCGGGCTTGGGTCGAGTCCTTCAGCATTTTGATCCGGCGCACCTCCGCTTTGGGTTCGCGGGTTCGATAACGCTGCGCGGGCCGGCCCCGTTTCTCCGCCCGCGGCGCTTCCGGCGCGAACGGCTGCAAATAGACGGCAAAATCCGAAGGCACATCGATGAAAAACCTCTCTTGCATTGCCGTCAATCGATAGAACGCCTCCGGGCTTTTGCCGTAACCGGCGTCGGCCGCGACCCAACCAAACTTCAGTCCTTGCTCGCGCGCGTGGCCGATGATCTCGACCGCCAACTCATCTTTGGTCCGGAACCCGCGCTCGCTTTCGGGGATGCCGGCCGCCGCGCAACGCGCCGGATCCTCCGTCCATTCCTTGGGCAAATAGAGTCGAGCCGCCACCGGAACCGCCAACGCATCCCGGCAGAGCGCGCCGAACACCCCCACTTGCCCGTTATCCACTTTGCCCAACCGACCTAACCACTGCCGGGCCACGCCCACCGACTTCTGGCCTTGCTTGGGAAAACCGCTCTCATCCAGGAGCAGACACGCCTCCTGGTCATCGCCGATTAACTCGTTGGCTTGCGCCGCCACCCGGTCCATCACCGCCCGGGCCTCCCACTTCGAGTGGGTGAGAAATTGTTGCAGGTTGCGCGCATCGGCCTCGGGCACGACCTCGGCCATACGCAGCATGTTCTTGCGCTGGCCGCCTTGCATGAGTCCGGAGAGGTATTGATACGCTCCCGCCGAAACATCGTGGCGATAGGATTGGAACAGATCGGAAAAGCTTTTCACCAAGCGGATAAAGCGCTGGCCAACGCCACGCAGCGCCGACTCCTGGATTTCATTTGGTCTCCTGGGTTTACTCGGGGTTCCGTTCGTTTGTCATCATGGCGATCAATCTATGGAATATCCTGACGGAACGCCAGTTTTATCTTTACGAAGTCAAATTAGTCGCCGGTGTTTAATTGGAAGAAGGACGAGCCGTCTCCACTCAGAGACGGCAAAGCAACGCTGCTCTACCGTCATGGTTCATCAGCGCCGTATGGATTGCGGTTCCGGGAATGCAACTTGCATGGTTTGGTGGCAGTCTGTGTGGCGTTCAATTCGGCAGGTGCCAAATCTTGACCAATAAAAACAAAGCGAGCGTCTTCGGGGAAGACGCTCGCCGCAAGGGTAAGGATGGAAGTGGCCGGCGGTTTATTTGACCGGTTCAATCTTTGTGGCCGCCAATTGCAGCTTGTCGCCAACTTTCTTCACGGTGCCGGTGGCGTTGACTTCCTCGTTCTTTGAACACACATTCTTGTGGAAGTCTTTGGCCACCGCGTTATCAGCCAGGTAATACAAAACTTTCTTTTTGCCCTTCTCCACCTGGATGACCGTTTGGCAGGTTGCAGTTTTATGCAAGGCGCACTTGGCGCACATGGCCGTTCCTTTCACGGTCGCCTCTTTGCCTTTGGCCGAATGTTCCTGCGCGTAAACGCCGGGTGCGGCCAAAGCCAAACCCATCACCAACGCGGCGCCAATCCTGAGTAGTTTCTTCATAGTCGATTCGTTATTTACTGGTTGTTAACACAAACACAAATACATGACATAAGTCAGACTCCATTTTTATGCGCCAGTTCCGTTGCCTTGTCAAGGGGTAGAGAAACTCGAACAACGGCCCGGTCAATCCCCGTCGGGTGCGGGTGCCCGGCCTAAAGCGCCGCAAAACCCTCCGCTTGCAGGTCGGGTGACGTCACGCGCCGTCCCAATCTGTTCCATAATGAGGAGAGTTGACGCGGGAACCCGATGGCGCCCGGTAGCCTACTGATCGGGGCGTCAACCAGGATTTAAATGGCCTGCTGCAGCCGCCCGCAAGGACGATGGAGCTTGGTCCATCGTTTCAAAACAGGGAGGAAGTGTTCGCCGCAACATCGAGCAAGTTGCGGTGGTCTGGATGGCCGCGCACCTCACCATGACCGGAGGCTCATTCATCTCGGACGCATCGCGGTTTTCCGAGGAAAAATGAGCCTCCTCATGTCGGCTGCTACGAACCGGCTGGAGTTTTAAAACAGGCTCTTAATCACCCTTTCTCGCGACGAAAGCGGGAGCAAGCTTCACGCACCAAACGCTTCGCGATGATCGGCGGCCTCAGATTAGGCGTTCGCGTCAAACCACATATTTGCGTGGAGGCAATCGGTGTGCGGGCAAACGATTATTCCGGCCAAAAACAAGCAGCGGCGGTCGCTGGACCGCCGCTGTCTGCGTGCTCAGGGCACGCTAGTTTATTGCCATCCGGTTTAGTCCAGGTTCTTGGTCAGGTCTTCCGGGGTGACGACGCTTTCGACGCCGTTTTTCGGCACATCGACTTTGGCGATCCAGAGGATGGCGTTCAGCACGACTTTGCGGTAGCTCTCGTTCCCCCAGAATTTGTGTCCGTGTCCACCGGTGAAACCAAAACCGCGTCCGCCGTCGGGCCGGTTGTAGGTCCACATCACGACTTGGGGTTCTTTGTTGGTGAGCACCGCTTCGCGGACGTAGGGATTGTTTTCGTGCGGGCCGTCACCGCGTTTTAAGGAATCAGGCGGCGGCAGCGCCGTCAGAATTGGGGTAACGCCTTTCATGTCCGGTTGGAAGCGCATGTGGTAGTACCATTCATCGACTTGTTTGAACGGTTTCACGCCGCGGGTGACGGGATGATTGGGAAACGTTTTGAAGTCGGCTTCCCAGAAGGGATTGACCGACCAGTCCGTTTCAAAGTAACCACCGATCCAATCCAGCCATTCCTTGCCGCCGCGATCTTTGGGCACTTCCACGGCGTAATGAACGCAGCCGAGGCCGACGCCTTTGTTCATCAGACCCGCCAGCACTTTCAACCGGTCGCCTTGGATGAACGGATGGCCGCCACCGCCATCGGAATAGACCACAATGGCAGCGGCGCCGTCGAAGGTGCTCACGTCTTTCGGCCAGCCGTTGCTGCATACGACGGTTGTGATGCCGGGCACCGACTTCAGGCAGGATTGGAACAACAGGCAGCCTGCGCGGTGCTCATGATCGCCATGGCCGTGGCTGCGACCACCGGCGACCAGCACGATTTTCTTGTCCGCCGCGTAGGTGGTGAGGGCGCACGCCGCGCCCGCCGTCAACAGGAGGAGGGTTAGTTTTTTCATAAATCGATCTCAGTCCAGCGTTTTGATCCGCATGTTCTTAAACTGGATTCTCATCGGCTGACCTTGGTGAATTTGCAAGGCCAGGATGCCGGACATCACTTGCTTCTTGGGATCCTTGTCGATGACGTCCACGGTCTGCAGGCCGTTGATGAAGTGCTGGAAATGGTTGCCCTTGGCGATGATGACGTAATCGTTCCAGCCGTTCTTCTTAATGTTGGCTTGGATTTCCGCGGAGGTCTTTGGGGTTTTGCCGACGACCTGTTTCTTGCCGTCTTCACCCCAGACCACTTTCTCGCCGCGCGCCGCCATGATGCCGCGGGTCATGCGTTCTTCATAGAGGATGCCGGAATAGGTGTCCCCCACTTCCATGTCCGCCTGGTAGCCGCCCACGACGTGATTGCCAAAGTCCTTGCTGCGATATTGCACGCCGGAATTGCCCCAGTCGCTGGTGAACCGGTAGGAGAACCGCAGTTCGAAATCGCCGACCACCAGGTCTTTGTCACCGTCTTTTGCGATCAGGAAGTTGTTGCCTTTGGCGGGATTGTCCTTCGAGGTGGTGCCGGTAATGGCGCCGTCTTCCACGGACCAATGGTTCTTACGGCCATCCCAGCCGGTAAGGTCTTTGCCGTTGAAAAGCGGTTTGAAGCCCGCTTCGTTGTCCGCCGCCCGCAGGCTGACGGAGGATTGGATACAAACCGCGCCGAGGACCAGCGCTGCCAGAAAAGGTGTCATTGTTTTCATAGTGTAATTGCTTGGGTAGGACGTTTGGGGGACTGCTTTCATTCACTTCGCTGCAACGCCGGAGCCCCGAGATGAAACCGTGACTCCGGACCAGGCCGGGCAGGGGATCGCTGGTGTTTTCAAAAGTCAGCCCCTGTCGTCGTGACCGTTACGCTTTCAAAGTCTGTTGCAGGAACTTCAGTCCGTTGGTGGCGATTTCCTGGCGGCTGGGTTCCATTTTTCGCCAGATGCACGCGGCTTTGGCGATGATTTTCACATCTTTGGTAAAGGATTCGATCACCACGTCGCCTTTGTAGCCAACGGCTTTGAGGGCTTTGGCAATGCCTTCCCAATCAATGTGATCGTTGCCAGGCGTGCCACGGTCGCTGCCGCAGGCGTGGAAGTGGCCAAGATTCTTACCGGCCTTGCGGATGGCGGCGGCCTGGTTCTTCTCCTCGATGTTCATGTGGAACGTATCCAAGAGCAGTTTGAGCGCTGGACTGCGCACCGCCTTGACCATCTTCAAGGCCTGATCACAGGTATTGATGAAGTCGGTTTCGAAGCGGTTGAGTGGTTCCATACAAATCTGTTTGCCCTTTGGCTCGGCGTATTTGCAGATCGTCTTGAGGTTCTTGACCACGGTAGCCCATTGCTTCTGGTAATCCTTGGGCTCGACCGCCTCAGAGCGGCCCACCGCTGAATATACCGGCCCGATGAAGGACGGACAATCCAGCACGACCATCTGGTCGAGGCACTGTTTCATGTATTTCAGTGAATTCTTTTGCGCTGCGGCGTTGCCGCGCAGGTCACGGTCGGGCCCAAAACAGCCGCAGGCCGAGCCGCAAACCAGCCCGGCTTTGTCCAGTTCCTTTTTGACATGGACCGGATCGAATCCCGCCGGATCGTCAATGGCGATCTCGACGGTGTCGAAGCCCCATTGCTTGAAGGTCTTGAACCATTTGGTGCTTTGGTTGGTGAACGGAAACGTGAATAGGAATGTATTAATACCGAGTCTCATAATGTTAGAAATGTTGGGCGGAGGTTAAGCAATGCGGCGTCAGTGTCAAACGCATTTGAAGTTCCGGGTGACCTCAATTCGGGCGGCGGCAGGCCGGTATGTTCTTGCCCCGCCACGATCGATCGCTCAGGCTGAACTAGTCGAGTTAGTGCCGTCGCAAAATGAGTTGGTGTTCCAGGCGTCGGGTCTGATGGTATTCCAAGGGCGGCAGATCGGTGAGCGTCGGTGACTCCGTCTCACGAAGAATGCCCTTGGCCATGGTTTGGAGGGCAGTCCAGCGGGGCCAGTCCAATTTTGGGGCGTGACTGATTTGCCGCAGCAGACTGCGCCATTCGATGATCACCCGGTCGATGTCGCCCTCGCCTACGAGCGGAGTGATCCAGGCCCGTTTGCTGGCCGGATCTTTGTGGATGGAAGCCACGACTTGCTCGGCCCCGGCACCGTAATGCGGCGGCACACCGTTTTCGAGGTAACCGGGAACGGACTGCATGCCATAGAGCCGATGGCAGGCCAACGGCAAACGGCCGCCGTATTGATTGTCGTCGCCGCAGAACCGGAAATTGGCGTCGAGATTGGCCAGGTCATAGATGAGTTCATCCAGCGGATAACTCTCGTCCTCGAGCGCCGCTGCCAAACCCAGCCCGAAGCTTTGCGAGAAGAAGCTCACCATCCGGCCGCGCCGCGTGGGCGCGCCCGCGGCATCCACCAAGCCCAGCCGTCGCCAGAGCATGGCGGCCCCGGCGGCCCGGGAAAGTTTGCGGCAGATGCTCACCAGCGAACATTGCGCACAGTCGTCCGGCAACACTTCCCGTTCCGTGGGGCGCCATAAAGCAATCCCGTGCCGGTCCACCGGAACGCGCAGGGTAAGGGTGGCCAGGCTGACCAGAGCCAGAATCTTTAGGGGCGTTTCTTCGAAGCGGATGACCGGGGTCTTTTGGACTTGCGCCAATTTCTTCTGCACCAACGGTGCGATTTTGGCGTCCCATAATTCCCGCGAAGCTTGACGGCCTTTCCAATTGGTCAGCCGCCGGACCCACTTCACCAGCAGAATCCGGTTATTGTTTAGGATTTCGGCTACCGTGAGCGAACGGCCATAATATTGGTGACCGTTCTCTTCGCTGGCCACCTCCAAAGTGCCATGGCCGACTTTCTCCAGGGCTGTGGGTTCAGTTAGAAGCGGACGTAGCATGGGGACCGGCTCTGATACCGCACGCTCGGAACTGGCCGTGCGGCTGACAACAGCTTTTGCCGGCGAAGAGTTTTCCCTGCTCGGGGTCAATCGAGAGGCCGCGGCTGCTTGGGAGTCGGTGATTTGAATGTCACGAGCCGGTATTTCCCGTGCAGACGGCGTGCGCTCCCATTCGCCGCGGCTGTTCAACATTTCGCGGACGCGCAGACGCACGTGGCGGGCGCGTTCGGCATCGGTCCTCAAGCCGCAGGGCGGGTCCGGATGTTTGAGCGATTCTTCGACGCCCAAACAAATGGGTTTCGCCGTGAACAGGCGTTCCTGGATCTGGACCGCTTCGGCGAACGGATTGCGGCCCTGGTCGGCCGCGGCGCTCATAATGCCCAACAGCGCGCTCCAGTCCACGAGGCCGCTGCGCGAAAGATAGACCGGATGGCCTTCGCGGAGGCGGATTTCATTGGCACTGACCAAGGCGTAACCGACTTCGTCGATACCCCGCCGGCCCGCCCGGCCGAACATTTGCAGAATTTCGTGCGGTCGCAACGGTTGTTCCACGTAGTCGCGGCGATAGGAATCACCCGCGAGCGCCACGCTGCGCAACGAGAAGTTGATTCCGGCGGACAAGCCCATGGTGGCGACGACCACTCGTAACTGGCCGGCCTTGGCCAAGGGTTCGATGACCCCCGCGCGGGCACCGTAGCTGAGGCCGCTGTGATGGTAGGCGATGCGCGATTTGAGCAACTTGGCCAGATGATCGCCGACCAGTTGTTTTTGCTCCGACGTCAAGGCCAGCGGATCCGGGGTGGGCAACTGCCGGGCCAGTTCCAGGGCCAGCGCTTCGGTCGCCAGCCGCCGCGGGGCGAAGATCAAAATGGGCCCGAGGCCTTCGGCCAGCGCGCGCGCCGCGAGGCGGGCCCAATAGCTTTTGATTGATGGCGGGACGTGATAATTCAGACTCAGGGCAAAGACTTCATCCAACGGCACCGGCCGTTCGTCATGGCGGACCACGATGGCGCGACGTCCGAGGCGGGTGAGCCATTTGGCCACGTCCTGCGGATTGGAGACACTGCCGCTTAGCAGCAGAAGCTGCGTTTGGGGCGGGGCGAGGGCGAGGGCCAGTTCGTAATTCAGCCCGCGATCCGGATCGCTGATCATCTGGTATTCGTCCACGACCAGCAGACTGGGACCATCGCCGGCGATCAGGCGGTTCTTTTGCGTTTCCAGCGTGGCGACGATGATTGGGGCGTTGAGATTTTCGGAAAGGTCGCCCGTGGCAATCCCGACATCCCACCCGCGGGCCCGCCATTCGGCCAGTTTGTCGTTGGCCAGCGCGCGGGTGGGCACGGTGTAAATGGCCTGCCCGCGCGGTTTCCCCTGGTTGGACCACAGCTCGAAAATCAAGGTCTTACCGGCACCCGTCGGAGCCTGCACCACCACGTCTTTGCCGGCGCGCAACGCTTGCACGGCTTCCTGCTGCCAGAGGTCGGGAATAGTGACCTTGTTGAAGGCGAGGGCGTCGGCGAGCTTGTCCTCTAACGTGTACACGCCTTTAAGATAGCCAAAACGGGGGAAAGCGAAACCGGGAATGTCGCAGTTCACCTCGTTCAAAGGAGATCGTCCGAATGGCGACGTGCCAATTCCGCCTTCAGATCGTTCGAACGTCCTGGCCGCCTGAAGGCGGGACTCCAAACGGGATGACAAATACGAGTTCTACGCCGGATTACGCGAGCGGCGTAAATACTCGACAGGTTGAAAGCCCAGCTTGGTGTACAACCCATGAGCATCGCGGGTGCGGAGAGCGTGGGTGAAGGTTTGCAGGTCGGGGTGTTCGAGCAGGCATTGGATCATCCAGGTGCCCAGCCCCTGGCCGCGGTGGGCTGGGTCAATCACCACATCGCAAATCCAACTGAAAGTTACGTGGTCGGTGACAGTTCTGACGAATCCCATTTGACGATCGTGGTGATACATCCCGAGGCAGAATGAATGCTGAACGGCTTTTTCGATGAATGCGCGGGACCAGTCGGCCGCCCAATAGGTCGCGTTCAGCAGCGCACAAACTTGGTCCAGGTCCAGCCGGGTCTGGTCATCACTCAACCGGTAATCTGCACGGGTCCATTCCACGAAGCGCAGCATACGGACGGCTTGGGCGGGGGCGCAACTCACGGTTTCCCGATTTCGCGCACTCATCCCAAAGCGGAGCGCGGAAGCCTTCATCCGCGCGTTTGCAAGCGTGCGTTCGCGCGGATGAAGACATGCCGCGCTCTGGAGGACGGGAGGCGTATCGCTCCGCCAGGCCGCTCTCAACTTTCGAGACGACAAGCCGGCGGTTTAATGGCAGTTTGGCTCAACGGCGTTGAGAATTCGCGACGCTACGATTTGTTTATGGACCAACCACCACCATGGCCTCGCCCGCCGGTGATCGTGCCGGAGGTTGTGACGGCAATGACCCCGCAGGAATTGCGGCAGTTGGCCTATGCCAAGTCCGTGCTGGAAACGCCCGGTCTGGCCATCCGCCTGGCCAATCGGTTGGGCAAGCCGATCGAGCACGGTGTCCGTTTGTTGCCGGAAGGCTGGCAAGTGATGGTGCAGAATGCGTCGCGTTCGGCGTTGATGCGGGCTTTGGACGCGGCAATGGCCACGATGAATCCCCGGGCGCGCAAGCGGGCTTCCGAACGATTTCACAAGCTGCTGGTCGGAGCTTCGGGCGGGGTTGGAGGAATGTTCGGGTTGGCTTCGTTGCCCCTCGAGTTGCCGGTTTCCACCACCATCATGCTGCGTTCGATTGCGGACATTGCCCGAAGTGAAGGCCAGGACCTCCGGCATCCGTCCGTGAAGCTGGCCTGCCTCGAGGTGTTCGCTCTGGGGGGGCGGTCCACTGCGGACGATGCGGTGGAAAGCAGTTATTGGGCAGTGCGGGCGGCGCTGGCGAAGGCCATCAGCGAGGCGGCCACGTTTCTGACGGAACGGGGCTTCTTGGAAAAGACGGCGCCGGCGGTGGTGCGATTAATCGCCGCCATTGCCGCGCGATTCGGCGTGGTGGTTTCCGAACAAGTTGCCGCCAAAGCGGTGCCGGTGGTGGGCGCGGCCGGTGGAGCGATGATCAACATGGTGTTCATGAATCATTTCCAAGACATGGCCCGCGGACATTTCATCGTGAAACGGTTGGAGGCGAAGTACGGGCAGGAACTTGTCCGTCAGGCCTACGGCGGATTGCCGGGCACCGCGAAGCTCGAATCGCGGGCCGGGTAGGGGAGCGGGGCGCAGCAATTGGCTTGGCCCGTATTCTTAACCCCTCGCACAAAACACGGACAGACTGTAGCCGCCGCCGTGAGGTGGCGGACCTGATGCTTCCTTCCATGCTCCGCCTCCTCATGTCGGCGGCTACCGCAGTTTGATTCTCGCGTAGCTAATTGTCCGTGGCGTGTTGGCTCGTTGCCCCAGCAGGTCAATTGAGTCGGAAGGAGGAGACCCCCGCGGACGGTGGCGGTAAAGAAATCGGTAAACGGTTTTTTCAACGGGATGCGCAAAGCTGGTGTCGTTGAACCGTCGGGCAGCAGTTCCAGGATTCGGTTCTCGGAAACTGCCTGGCCATCGGCATTCCGGCCACTGACGTAGAAAATGACGAACAGGCGATTGTCGGGCGTGACTTGAAAACGGGCGCGCCCGGGAATTTCTCGTGCCCCGTTTTCCTCCGCCAGGAGGAGCGTCTTGCGCAACGTGATCTTGCCATTGCGCACCACCGCGTAGTTCAGGGCATGGCTTTGTTTCGCATCGGGAAAGAATTTTGGGCGCAGGCGTTCATCGATCGCCCGTTCGGTCCACAGCAAAAGGGCGGCTCCATCGGGAGCTACCCAAAGATCACCCGGACTGATCCAGCCACAGGTTTTCTCCCGGCTGGCGATTTCGATCCAATCCGCAAATTTTCCGGAGGTGATGTCGGCGGACCACGTGTAGAAGAGGCGACGGAAGTCATAATCCCATTCGCGGCCGGTAAGCTGCTTTTTGTAGGCGCGCCATTTCGGATTCGGTTCCACAATGTCACTGACTCCACAAAAATGCACCGTACGATTCCTGAGCGCCACATCGGGATAACAAACGCGAATGGGCTGCGGTTTTGCGTAAGTGGCGCCCCCGGGCCATTGGAGTTGGCCGCGCGCCGACCACGTCCCGGTACGGTCCCGGAAGGCCCATTCGGCGTGCGTGTAACCAATGTTCTGGAACAAGATCAGTTCGTGCGCCGGGCCATCGGCGGCAAAGCTCCGATAGGAATGCTCCGTGAATTGAGGCGAGTCTTTCCAGACGGGCAACAGCGTCTGAAAGGGCGCCTCAAGGTCCGCGGTAGCAAACTGTAGGATTTCCGGTCGGGCAGGTCCGCTGTAGGCGTTGGGCTCGGTCAGCGTGGGGTTTACGGACAGTAAGAGGTGGCCATTGGGAAAGACCACTAACGGACACGGCTCGCGTGTGCGTCCGGTGACGTCGGTGCGCACTTTGCGCCATCCGGTTGGTTCGCGTTTAAAAAGCAGCCAACGGCAATTGTTGAGTGGTTTGACCTCGGATAACGTTTCGAGGCCGCTGGCAAAGACATCCGTGCCCAACCGTGTCAGGCACGTGGAGCCTTGACACCATAGGGGACCGGCGCCGTTGTCCGGCGATTTGTAGGTGTAAACGTCCTCTTCAATTTCGACCTGGGCTTCGAAGCTTTGATTTGGCCTCGGGGCTGTTTCGGCGGCAGGAATAGCGATACAACTGAACAGCAACGGTCCTGCGAGGCACCGGGGCACACAGTTTGCGAAGCCGCAATTCAAGTGGCGAATGTGGGTTTTGGTCAGCATGGTCAGCAGGCCATATCGCGACGGCGCGCTAAAAGCAAACCAAAGATTGGAAGGGACGGCGGGACGACTACGGAATCCGAGGACCGAAACAGGACCGAAATCCGAAGTCCGAGAGTATTACGGCAACGGGAAAGTGTTTTGGCCAGTCGGACAAAGCGGGGTTGATTTTAGGGTTCGGGTTTCGGACGGCAATTCTCAATATGGCTCTATCAATCCCCGCCGGGTGAGGGCACCCAGCCTACAACGCCGCAAAACCGCCTTCTGGGTAGGATGGGTGCCCTCACCCGGCATCCCAATCTTAAAGAGAGGCTACTTGAGCCAGCAGCATTCCGGTTCTTGAATCGGCCGGGGTTTCGCGCACAATGACGACGTGCTCGACCTTGCACCATTTCAGAACCTTGCCTTGCGCGGAGGATTTCTGATCGCGGAGTAACAAGTAAACTGTGTCCATGAAACGCAACATTGAATTGCTCCTGCTCAAGTTGGCCGACGGCGGGCGCATCGTGCGCTTTAGTGAGCCGCATTCGGGGCTGTGCTTGGAAAAACGGCTCGACCCCCAGGAATCTGTCGCGCGCCAGAAAGCGCGATGGAAGCATGTCTTCGTTGCGATGCTTGAACGAGAGTTGGGCACGACGGGATAAATCGAGGATGGGGAAGAGCCTTGGCTGCGGCCAAGTTTTCACCGGTTGGGTGAACCGGCTTACGCCGTGTCAGGTCGCCAAGCTTTTGCTCCCTGCCATCCGGCAATCCGTGGTCAATCCAACCTCCCGGTTTAGGTTCACAAGTGCTTCCACCGTGAGCCTCGTCTCGCTGCCTTGGAT
>CAWBHS010000106.1:0-22948 GCA_963788655.1 uncultured Verrucomicrobiae bacterium
CGGCGGGCTTCGACGATGCGGTCGGCGATCTTTTTGTCCTGCTCGGTGATGCCGGTCTCGGCGTCCATCACCAGCACGGCGATGTCGCTGCGCGCGATGGAATCCTCGGCGCGCTTGCACGCTGAAGAACTCAATGGAGTCATCCACGCGCCGGGTTTTGCGCATGCCGGCGGTGTCGATCGAGCACGTATTTCTGCCGCACGCCCTCGGTCTCGACTTCGAACGGCACGTCCACCGAATCGCGCGTGGTGCCGGGGACGGGGCTGACGATGACCCGCTCGGTATGCGTGAGCGCGTTGATGATGGAGGATTTGCCGACGTTGGGGCGGCCGACGATGGCGAGCTTGAGGGGACTGATGCGTGATGCGTGATGCGTGATCTTCGGCGTCTGCGTCGGTGCGTGTTCGTCGTCGCGTGCAGCTGGCCTCGCGTCAGTTGTGCGGGCAGAAACTCATCGCTGCGTTCATCAACGCTCGATGCCTTCGCCGTGGATGGCGCTGACGGGAAACATTTTGTCAAAGCCGAGTTCGGCGAATTCTCGACGATGCCGGATTCGGCTCTGCTGGTGTCCACTTTGTTGACGGCGACCAGCACGGGCTTGCCGCTGCGCGCAAGCGCTGCGCGCACTTCGCGGTCCAGCGGCACGATGCCTTCCTGCACGTTGACCACGAAGATGATGACGTCCGCCGACTCAATCGCCAGCTCCACCTGTTCGATGGCGGCCCTGATGATGACGTCGTCGGCCTTCTCGCGGCGCAGCAGGCCGATGCCGCCGGTATCCACGAGCGTGAAGGGCTGGCCGTGCCACTCCACTTCGGCGCTGATGCGGTCGCGCGTGACGCCCGGCTGGTCATGCACAATGGCGATGCGCCGCCCGACGATGCGGTTGAACAGCGCGGACTTGCCGACATTGGGCCGGCCGACGATGGCGATCAGTCCCGACATGGGCTAGGAGTTGCAGAAGCGCGCGAATGCGCCGCCGAAGAGGTCTTTAACGTCCCGCTCGATCTCGGCGCGGCTGACCTGCCAGCCGGTCTGCGCGAGGTCGGCATACTTGTCCGTCAGCACCTGGGCAATGATCCGGCGCGAGTGCTGCCACTTGTAGATGATCTGGTCAAGGACGCGCGCGTCCGAGTGCTGTGGAGTGAAGCTCAGGCCCACCAATTCAGGCGCATGCGGGTCAGCTCGTCGATCAGGTACGGCACGTTGGTGAACCACCAGCAGCCAAACGGGTGCAGGTTCCGGAACTTGCGGGTGAGTACGCACAGCTCGTGGTGGTTCTCTCGGGCGAGGACGGTGGTAAGGAACTTGTTGTCCGGGTTGGCGGCGCACAGGTTCTGCAGCACGGTCAGGTGGCTCAGCCCGACGCCGTCGCCGGCCAGCTTCAGTTCAGGATTCGTGGCGCGCTTCACGCCGAGCATCAGCGCAAACGGCAGCCCGTGCTCGCGGCAAAACGGCAACAGGGCCTTGTCGATGAGCTGCGTGGTGATGCTCTTGTCGGGATATTGGAACTCCGCTGGGAACGACACCATCAGGTAGCTGGCCTTGATGCGCTTGCTCCAGTCCGCCAGGAAGCGGCGCACCTCGTCGAAGGTCTTACCGCTTGGAACACTTGCTTTCACGTCATACCCCCAGCGGGCCAGCTTGGGCGCCGTCTCCGGCCACGAGAGCAGCAACTGGTCGATACGCAGCGCGGCGACAAAACGTTCGTCGCGGCGGAAGCCTTTCTCCCACACCGGGCGTTCCAGGTCATCGAAGGGCGAGTTGGTCATGAAGATCTTCTCCACGCCCGCCAACTCCATGCAGCGCGTGATGTGGCCGTCCGTCGTTTGCCGGGCAAACCACTTCCGCAGGGCGGGCAGGTCGCGCTTCTTCACGTCCAGCCCGAACGCCTGGAGTGTGGTCAGCACCCCGCGGCAGGCCTCGGACACCGGCGAGTGCTTCAGGAAGAGGTGTTCCCAAACCAGGTCGGCCTGCTGTGTCTTGGAGAGGCGCCAAAACTTGTCATACGGCATGTCGATATACCGGAACACCTCGGCCACGAGGTAATGATAGACCAGCAGCTCATCCAGGCCCCAGAGGAGCAAGTCTTTGATTGCAGGGTCGTAGAGATGCGTGTGTATGTCCGTGATCGGTGCGGACTTTACAATGCTCTCAATCTGTTTGGCCAACGAGCTATGGGCGGGTGCTGCGGGCGTCTTCTTCATGAGGCGTGACCATAGAAGATACGCCCGCAATAGGCTACAATATTCCCCGTAGACTAGGCCGCCTTCGCTTTCGCGCCTTCCGAACCGCCATCCTTGCCGTCTCCGGTCGCTGCCATCAGGTCCATCACGGTAGCGATTCCCTCCAACCGGTTCTCCTTATCCAGGACGAGCACCTTATTCGAGCCGGTGCGCATGAAACAACGCATCACGTCCAGAACCGCGGTATCATCGCGCACGGTCGGCACCTCCACGAAGCGAATCTGTTCCACGCGGGTGCTTGGTTTCGTTTGCTCGCGTTTGAGGAACTCGTAGAACTCCTCTCGCGTAACCGTGCCCAGCAGCTTCTGGTCATCATCGACGACCGGGTAAGAGCTGCGCGGATGATCTCGCGTGATCTGCAAGGCCTGCTGCACGGTCATTTCGGGTTTGAGCGTGTAAAGCTTGCGCTCCATCAGCCGGGAGACGGGCAGCATCGTCAGTTCCGGCGCCACCTTGCGCCCGACCGCCTCCACCATTTCCTGCGACTGATACTTGGTGGCTGACTTCTGGAAGAACGTGCCCAGCGAGCCCACGCCGCGGATCAGCTCGTTGAAGATGCTGGCCGGGATCGAGACGAGGCTGGTGGGCTCCGTGGCCTGCGCGTCATAATGCCAGATGCCGTCTTCAAGCAGCGCCTGCTCGCCGAAATACCCCCCGGCGGAGACGCGCTGGAGAACTTCGCCCCGATCATGCAGCTCCAGGCTGCCGCTCTTGACGATATAGAAGGAGAAGGCCGGCTCGCCTTGCTGGAACAGAACGTCGTCCTTTTCCAGGTGGATCTCCTTGACCGGTCGGGTGAACCGGGGGCTGAGATGGTTGAGGTCGCGCGGGAAGAACAGGTCCAGCGTCCAATCCAATAGCACCCGCAGCTTGCGGTCCGCCCGCGGCAGTTTCATCAGGTACACCGTCCGCCACAGCCACCACGCAAAGAACCCCGAGAACTGCACGCCCAGGATGTCAGCAACTGCCAGCCGGTGTCCGATGCTGGCCATCTCCCCCAGGCCCTTGAACGTGAACGGCCGCAGCTCCTGACCCGCCCTGCGCCGCAGAAGGTTGCGGCCCACCAAACGCCCTTGCCGCGTGGCGAATTGCGCGGTATTCGGGCACCAGCCGCCATCAGCCAGCGGATATGCCGCGCAATCCCCGATCGCCCACAAATGCGTCTGCCCCTTGATCTGCCCGGTGGCCTCTGTGACCAGCGAGCCCTTGAACATCTCGAAGCCGCAATCCTCACCCAGCTTCTTCACCAGTGGATGCGGCGCGTTGCCCACAGTAGAAATGACCGTGTTCGTCTCAATCGTGTCGCCGTCCTGGAGATAGACCCGGTTGGCCGTCACCGACTTGACGCGCTGATTCAGGATCACCTTCAACCCCAACTGCTGCAGCTTCCGCGCGCTGTACTTCTCCGAGCTTGCGGCTCAACGTCGGCAGCAGGTGGTCGCCGCTGTGAACCAGGTAAACCGAGAGGTCGGATTCCGAAATGTTCGGGTAATACACATGAATGGCCCGGAAGAGATCCAGGATGTGCCCGGCGGTCTCCACTCCCGAGTAGCCGCCGCCCACCACTACGAACGTCGTCAGGCGCCGTTTCACTTCCGCGCGCGGCTCCAGGTTCGCCTCTTCAATCCGGCCGAGGATCGTCATGCGCAGATGCATCGCGTCGCCCACGTTCTTGATCAGGAAGCTGTGCTCGGGCATGCCGGGAATGCGGCTCAAGTCCGTCACCGCCCCCAGCGCCAGCACCAGGTCGTCGTAGGTAATGCGCAGATTCCCCGAGAACGGACCCGCATTCAAGGTGAGGCACCGGCGCGGCCAGTCGATCGACTCGACCGTGCCCCGCAGCACATCCACCTGCCGGCAAAGCAGCCGCAGCGGATTTACCACGTGACGGGGAGAAATCGAGGATCCTGCCACCTCCGGCAGCATGGGCTGGAACACCATGTAGTTTTGCTCCGAGATCAGCCCCACCTTGAGTCCGGGGCTCCGTTTCGAACCACGCGGCATCGCCTTGGCGCAATACACCCCTCCGAATCCCCCGCCCAAAATAGCCACGTCCAGCCGAATGTCGTTTTGGTCATTCATCTCGCCTGTGCAGAATCTGGAAGTCCTCTTCGACGTCCTGAAACGCCGAATCCCGTGGGATTGCCGCCCTTGCGGGCAACTTCCCGACTTAAGAATACCCTAACTCAACTCGCCCGCTCTGGCGAACCCTGATTGCGAAGTCTCTTGCGGCTCCCTCGCCTCTTGTCTGGCTGGTGATGCTCCCTTGTGTATCTGGAGGCACCCTGGTGTTGCCCCCATGTGCCTCTGGTAAGTCTCTGTCGCTTGCGCACTTGCGCAGCAGCCACTTTTGCAAGTGCCTGCAAATGAAGGGCTTGGGCCCTGTTGATTATCGCTTTACGTCGCTCCTGGCGGCCGAAGGCCTTGCATTGCTTGCCAACCGAATACTGCTGGCCGGTCAAGGGACCGGACTGGCCGAGGCGGCGACGGGTTCGCCGCTTTGCGGCTGCGGCGATCAAGGAGTCCTGCTGCGCCTGGCTGAGGGCGCTGCTGTATTGCTTGGCGGCGGCGGCCAGGCGATTCCGCCAACGGCGCTGGCGTCCTGTGGCCGGATCACGAGGCAGCACCCAACGGCGCCGAAACTGTTTGCCGCGCAACACAAACCAGACCCAATCTCCGCACCGGCCGCTCTTGAGATGGATTCCGTCGAGGCATTTTCCCTTGGGTCCCAGCAACGGGCATTCGCGACAACTCGGCCGGCGCAGGACATCGCGGCGCAAGAGTAGTTTCAGTCTCCTGTCACGCATTGGCTCCAACCGAGCAGGTTCGCTGCCATGCCGTCTCCTGCAGTCTTTCGGACAGGCTCTTACTCCGCCTTTTTTCTGGCGGCGGCGTGACCGCGCCAGCCGCCCAGCGGCAGCACGTTGGCGCGGGCAGCCCAGGCGTCCCATCGGCGGCGAGCTCCTTCACCTTGTCCGGGTGCTGGCGCGGCCAGGTCGTGCATTTCCGTGCGGTCGGCGGTCATGTCGTAGAGCTCCCAGGGCTGGTTGGCTTTGGCGACGAGCTTCCACTGCCCGTCGCGGACGGCGCGGTTGCCCTCGTGTTCCCAGAAGATCGGCTGCGAGCGCTTAAGAGGTCTTGCCGGCGAACGCCGGCACGCAGGCTGATGCCTTCCATCGGCTGAATCTTCTGCCCGTCCTTCTCCGCGGGATAGGTGGCGCCGGCGACGTCGACGCAGGTGGCCATGAGGTCGATCAGGTGGCCCGGCTGGCCGACCAGCTGGTTGCGCCGGCGTCGGGAATGCCGCTGGGCCAATGGACGATCAGCGGCGTGGAGATGCCGCCTTCGTGGACCCAATGCTTGTATTCGCGGAACGGCGTGTTCGAGACGTTCGCCCAGCCGCGTCCGTAGGCGATATAGGTGTCGGCCGGGCCGGGCATGACGTCGGGCCCGGTGCGGACCGGGCGACCGTCGCGGGTCTGCATGGGCGGCCAGATATGCGGTCTGGAGTTCGTCCGGGGCCATGGGCTTGCAGACCATGGTCTTGACGCTGGTCGGCATTGGAAGCCGCGGCCCATCTTCTCGGCGCAGCCGCCGTTGTCCTGCAGGAAGAAGATCAGCGTGTTGTCGAAGCGGCCGTGACGCTTCAGCTCGGCGACGATCCGGCCGATGCCCTGGTCCATGCGGTCGACCATGGCCGCGTACACTTCCATGCAGCGCGCTTCCCACGCCTTGTTGCTTGACGCGCGTCCCAGTCTCCGGCCTGCGCGCGACAGTCCCAGGCCGGGTCGATCAGCCCCAGCTTCTTGAGCCGCTCGAAGCGCGCGTCGCGGATGGGCTCGTAGCCGCCGTCGTACTTGCCCTTGTACTTGGCGATGTCCTTCGGCCAGCGCGTGCATCGGCCAGTGCGCGGCGGTGTAGGCGACGTACATGAAGAACGGCTTGCTCCGGCGGCTCTCCGCGTGCTGCCGGATGAACCGCACGGCGTTGTCGCTGATGGCGTCGGTGTAGTAGAAGTGCTCCGGCTTGTATTCGGGATCGTTCTCGGGCGTGATGAACGTGTTGCCGCCGGCAGAGCGTAGTTGGGATCGTAAGAAGTTGCCGCCGCCCGTGATCGTGCCGTAGAAGCGGTCGAAGCCGCGCTGCAGCGGCCAGTTGTATTTCGGGCCCTCGGGGGCGGTCGCGCTTGGTGACGTGCCACTTGCCGCACATGTAGGTGCGGTAGCCGGCCGGGCGCAGCGCCTCGGCGATGGTCACGCATCGCCGGTTCAGGTCGCCCGGATAGCCGTCGTCACGGCCGCTGCTCCGACCGTCATGTGCCCCACGCCGGCCTGGTGCGGAGTAAAGCCCGGTCAGCAGGCTCGCCCGGGTGGGGCAGCAGCGGCAGGTGTTGTAGAACTGGGTGAACCGCAGGCCGTTCTGCGCCAGCGCGTCGAGGTTGGGCGTGTGGATCTCGCCGCCGTAGCAGCCGAGGTCGGAGAAGCCCATGTCATCGGACATGATGAGCAGGATGTTCGGCCGCGTCGGACCTTGGCTGCGGGCGGGGCAGGCGGCAGGCGCCGGCAGCGACTTTCTCCAAGCCAGCGCTTCGGCAGCCAGCTTGTCCGCTGCCGCCTGCTCCTTGTCCGCCACGTCCACCGTCTCCTTCGGGTCGGCGACGATGTCATAAAGCTCCCGCTCGGCTGCCGTCGGCGTTGATCAGCAGCTTCCATTTGCCTTCGCGGACGGCCACATTCGGGCTGCGGTCTGCGCCTTTGGGGTAGGCGAACGAGTGCTCGTTGCGGCCGTATTCCCAGAAGAGCGGCTCTGCGCGAGTCAGCGATCGGCCGTGCCCGAGCAGCGCGGCGCTGAGGTCCGCGCCGTCAAGAGCGGCGCCTCGGCAGCGGCGCGCCCGCGATCGCGCAAAGGCTGGGGAAAAGGTCCACTGCGTGCAGCACGGTTTGCTTGTCGGTGCGCCCCGCCGGCGTATGGCCGGGCCAGCGCGCGACAAACGGCATGCGGATGCCGCCTTCGTAAAGGCTGAGCTTGCTGCCGCGCAAGCCGCCGGCGCGCTGCCGCTCGAAGGTGGGCAGCGGGCCGTTGTCGCTGGTGAAGAGCACCAGCGTGTTGTCCTCCAGCCCCAGCTCTTTCAACCCGGCCAGAGCCGCCCGACCTGGCGGTCGTATTCGTCAAGCACCGCTTGGAACTTGCGTTCCTCCTCGGGGCCGTTCGGGTATTCGGCTAAGCCGTTCCTGGCTCGGAACCCACGGGCGTATGCACGTCGTCCGGCCAGACGTTCACGTAGCAGGGCTGGTCGCGGTGGCGCTTCAGGAAGTCGAGCGCCTTGTCCACGAAGAAGGCGGTGCGGTCCCAGCGCTTCACCTTGTCCTGCGGCGACCAGATCCAGTTGGTCGCCGTGATGTCCGGATCCGGGTCCGGGCTTTCATAGGTGCTGGCATGCTCGTCGAAGCCATAGGCGCTGAAGGGTGGAGCATTGGTGACATCGCGGCCGCCCCCCATGTGCCACTTGCCGAAATGGCCGGTGGCATAGCCCGCGCGCCTTGCAGCGTGCGCGCCAGCGAAGGCGCCTTGGGAGTCAAGGAAATCGGCCTGCTCGCATGCGCGGTTGCCCTTGCGCGTTTGCAGATAGCTCGTGATGCGCCACCGGGCGGGATACATCCCCGTGAGCAGGCCCGTCGCGCGATGCCGAGCAGATCGGCGCAGCGACGTAGAACTGCGTGAAGCGGGTCCCTTCCCGCGCCAGGCGGTCGATGTTCGGCGTCGGCGCAAAGTTGCCGCCGTAGCAGCTGGGGTCGCCATAGCCCATGTCGTCGGTGAGGAAGAAGACGATGTTGGGGCGGGTATCGCGGGATGCATCTGCCGCCGGGAGCAGGGTGGGCGCCAGCAAGGCAGCAACCGATGGCAGGCGCAGGACACACAGGCGCAGGCGCTCGCTTGGCCTGCAGGTGATGGTTTGAAGACGGATCATCTGTTGAGTCTAGGTTAAGTCCAAGCCGGCGGCCGTGCACAATATTTTGTCTTGCGAAACCGCAATCAGCCCCAACCGTCTAAACACCATGATGTTCTCACACTTTCGCTGGCCGGTTCCGTCACGACTCCACGTATCTGCAAAGGCGCTTGCGCTGTCGCACCGTTGCTTCCCCCTCACCCCTACCCTCTCCCTTGGGGAGAGGGAGAATCGTCGGCAGCGTATTGGCGAATCCACAGTGGTCGGGATATCGAAGAATCGGAATTCAAGTCTCCCTCTCCCCAGGGAGAGGGCAGGGGTGAGGGGGAAGAGCACGTCCGAAGAACTCGTGCGTCAATTCTGAGAGAGTCTGCGTCAAAGCGACCGACCTTAATGACTCTGCTGGCACTGGCTGTGCTTCTCGTCGCCCTCACCGCCTCGGCGCTGCCCTCGAAGCCAAACATCATCTTCATCCTCAGCGACGACCAGGGCTACGGCGATTTTTCCTGTCTCGGCAACCCCATCCTCAAGACGCCCAACCTGGACCGCCTTCATGATCAGGCGGTGCGCTTCACCGATTTCCATGTCAGCCCGACCTGCTCGCCGACGCGCGCGGCGTTGATCACCGGCCGGCACGAGTTTCGCAATGGGGTCACGCACACCATCCTGGAGCGCGAGCGACTGACGCTGAAGGCCACCACGCTGGCGCAGGTGCTGCAAGGACGCCGGCTACACCACCGGCATCTTCGGCAAATGGCACCTCGGCGACGAAGCTGCCCTACCAGCCCAACCGGCGCGGCTTTGACGAAGTCTTCATTCACGGCGCCGGCGGCATCGGCCAGACGTATCCCGGCAGTTGCGGCGACGCGCCCGGCAACACCTATTTCAACCCGGCCATCCTCCACAACGGCAAGTTCGAGAAGACACACGGCTACTGCACCGACGTCTTCTTCGCCCAGGCGATCAAGTGGATTGCGTCGGTGAAGGGCAAGGAACCTTTCTACGCCTATATCCCGCTCAATGCTCCGCACAATCCACTCCAGGTGCCGAAGGAATACGAGCAGCTTTACGCGGGCAAGGTGCGGACCGAACGTCGCCAAGTTCTTCGGCATGATCGCCAACATCGACGACAACGTCGGCCAGCTGCTGGCGAAGCTGAAGGAATGGGGCATTGAGCGTGACACGCTGGTCATCTTCATGAACGACAACGGCGGCACCGGCAGGTTTCGGGATCTTCAATGCCGGCATGCGCGGGGCGAAGAACAGCCCTGGCTGGGCGGCACGCGCGCGGCCTCGTTCTGGCGCTGGCCAGGCACGTTAAGCCCGCCGACGTCGGCGGCGCTGACGCTCACATCGACTTCTTCCCGACCATCGCGGAGCTGGCCGGCGCAAAGCTGACGCCCGAGGTCGCAGGCGCAAGTCGAGGGCCGCAGCCTGGTGCCGCTGCTCAAGGACCCCAATGCCCCGTGGCCCGACCGCGAATTCTCTTCACCCACATAGGCCGCTGGGCTCGTGGCCAAGGCGGCGCAGGCGAAGTACCGGAATTGCAGCGTGCGCACCGCCCGCTGGCAGATGGTCTGCGTCTCCAACTCCGGAGAGAAGCAGTGGCAGTTGTTCGATGTTAAGGCTGACCCCGGCGAGAAGAACGACGTCGCCGCCGAGCATCCTGAAGTCGTCAAGGAACTCGACGCCGCCTACGACAACTGGTGGGACTCCGTCCAGCCGCAGCTTGGTGAACGAGAACGCCGTCGGCCCCAAGGTCAACCCGTTCAAGGAGCTTTACTGGAAGCAGTTCGGCGGCGGGCCGGACGCGGAAACCCTCCGCAAAATGACCCCTTCCGATGGTGCAGAGCGCGGGAAAAGCCGATCTCCTTGAACTGAGTTGTAACCGTTGACCTTTCTGGCACGTCTGCAACTGTCAGCTAATACCGACAACATCATGCAAACAACTCAAACTCCCAGCCCTATGCTACCATGCTTGAAGCAACTCCCTCCCCCAGCCCCGTTAACTTCACCTCGCAACTCGACCTTCGAAAATGCTTTCCACCTTTGGATTGCGGCATATTAGCCTTCGCGCTCTCCCTGTCTCCTCTGGCCACGCGGTTGATCCGGTGACCGCCGCCCAGGCCCAACGTCCTGTTCTTAGCGGTGGACGACCTGCGCCCGGAACTCGGCTGCTACGGCAACACGATCATCAAGAGCCCCAACATCGAACGCATCGCCCACTCGGGCGTGGTCTTCAACCGCGCCTATTGCCAGCAGGCGGTCTGTTCGCCTTCGCGGTCCAGCCTGCTGACGGGCACGCGGCCCGACACGACCAAGGTCTGGGACCTCAAAACGCACTTCCGCAAAGCACTGCCGGACGTGGTCACCCTGCCGCAGCACTTCAAGAACAACGGCTACTTCGTCCAGGGCATGGGCAAGATTTACCACGGCGGCTACAACGACGCGCCCTCGTGGTCGGTGCCGCTGGACCAACCCCAGGACCGAAACCTACGCTTCAGCCGGCAACCCAGGCGCTGGTGCAGAAGAAGCGCCAGAAAGCAATGGCGGCGGGCAAGAAAGAGGCCATGGCCTCCGCGGCGCGAGCAGAGGGCCCGGCCTACGAAGGCGCGGACGTGCCCGACAATACGTTCCATGATGGCGCGCTGGCCGAGATGGCGATTGCCGCGCTGCAGCGAGATCAAGCAGAACAAACAGCCGTTCTTCCTGGCGGTCGGCTTCATCACGCCCGCACCTGCCGTTCGTCTCGCCCAAGAAATACTGGGACCTCTACGACCCGGCAAAGATTCCGCTGGCGCCGAATCCGTTCCGCCCGAAGGGCGCGCCGGAATACGCGATTCTGGAAGGCGGCGAGTTGCGCAATTACGAAAATGTCCCCGCGTGGTCACCTGCCGGACGACCTCGCCCGGCGGCTCAAGCACGGCTACTACGCTGCGGTCAGCTACATGGACGCCCAGGTCGGGCGAGTGTTGGACGAGCTGGAGCGGCTGGGCTTGCGCGACAACACCATCATCATCCTCTGGGGCGACCACGGCTGGAAGCTGGGCGAGCACGACGCCTGGTGCAAGCACAGCAACGTCGAGAATGATACTTGGGCGCCGCTGATGGTCTCCGTGCCAGGCATGAAGAACGCCGGCAAGCGCACCGATGCGCTGGTCGAGTTCGTGGACATCTATCCCTCGCTGGCCGAACTGGCGCGCTTGCCGCTGCCCAGCCATCTGGAGGGCACCAGCTTCGCTGCCCGTGCTGCAGGACGTCAATCGCCCGTGGAAGCCCGCGGCCTTCAGCCAATATCCCGCGCCCCGTGGAGCGGCAGGCACCTCATGGGCTACACCATGCGCACTGACCGCTACCGCTTTACTGCGTGGATGAACCGCAACGACCATTCGAAAGTGGATGCCGTCGAGCTGTATGATCATCAGACGGACCCGCAGGAAAACGTGAACATCGCCAACCAGCCGGAAAATAAGGCACTGGTGAAGGAACTGACGGCGAAACTGAACGCGGGCTGGAAAGCGGCCCTGCCGCCGCGGTCGTGATCCACCGGATGCCTATCGTGCTCGTCGCCGCGCTGTTCTTCTGCTTATCCGCGGCAGGCGCGGATCCCTGGGTGGTGCTGAACGACGACGGCGGCTGGTGCTGGTTCGAAGACCCTCGGGTGGTGGTTGACGGAAGCGCGCTGATCGCAGGTTCCGTTGCCAACGGCAGCCGCGATCCAGACCGGAAGGGTGACATTGAAGTGGTCAGCTACAACCTTTCGGGTGGGACACCTGTGCGCAGCACGTTGCACAAGAATCTCCAGGCGGATGACCATGATTCGCCGGCGCTATTGCTGCGCCCCGACGGCCGCTGGCTGGCCTTGTACGCGAAGCACGGCAGGGAGAACCGCATCTATTATCGCATCTCCGCTCGTCCGCACGACGCGACTGAGTGGCAAGTGGAAAAGGTCTTCATCCCCAGCCCCACCACGCGGGTTACATATTCGAACCCGCACTTCCTCAGCGGCGAAAACCCGCCGCTGGGCCGCATCTACAACTTCTTCCGCGGCTACGACAACACCTCGAAGCCCTCCTGGATGTTCTCGGATGATCTGGGCGAGACCTGGAAGATGGGAGGCTTGCTGGTTGATTTTCCTGCCAAACGCAAGCACCGGCCATACGTCAAGTATGCCGGCAACGGCCGGGACACAATCCACTTCGCTTTCACGGAAGGCCACCCGATGGAATTCGACACCGGCATTTACCACGCTGTTTATAGGGCCGGGCAGCTTTGCGACAGCGCGGGCAAAAGCGTGCGCGCACTGACCAACGGTCCCATCCTTCCCTCGGAGGCGACACGCATCTTCGCCGGCGATTCGAATAACATCGCCTGGATTCACGGCATTGCCGTGGATGCGCAAGACCGTCCGCGATTGGTCTTCACCGTGCAAAAGAATGCCGCCGGCGTGCCCAAAGGCAAAGCCGGGCGGGACCTGCGCTACCACTACGCAACGTGGGACGGCAAGAAGTGGCGCGATGCGGAGATCGCTTATGCCGGCACCACGCTTTACACGGGCGAAGACGATTACGCGGGCGGCATCTACCTCCACCCGCGCGACCCGAGCACGGTGTTTATCTCGGCCAATGTCAACCCAACCACCGGCAGATCACCCGGCCGCTTCGAAATCTACCGGGGCACCACCCGTAACCACGGCGCCACCTGGTCATGGACGCCGATCACACGGAACTCCGATGTCGACAACCTGCGCCCGATCGTTCTGTCAACGCAGGACGACCGAACACTTCTGCTCTGGCTCCGCGGCCACTACCGCAAATACACCGACTACGATCTCGAAGTTGTGCTGCAGCGGCTGTAGCTGACGCGGAGCCGTTGTAGGCGCAAAAGGCTCAACAGAGACTCTTTGGTCCTGCGCCTTTTGGGAATGGGACGCCACTATGCAGCCCACGCGGCAGGCTGGCGGATCAACACACAAAAGCGCCAGAAACCCTTGCAAATAAAGGCTCCTTTAGCATCCACATCGGAGATACACCGGGGTATCCCCAGAGTGACAAGGGAGTATCACCGGGCAGCCACGCAGTAAACAGCGTGCCGCAACGCCCAATGGCAGGCGGTAGTGTGCCGCGACTTGCGCCATCTTTGGAGTATTGTGAGACGCTGAACACACCAAGGGTGGCTTGGGGATGGCTTGCGTTGGCACGACGAGGAAATAACGGAGTGGGGGTGTCCCCATCACTCAACCAGCCCCAACCGCTTGGGGTTGGACAATCTGGGTGTAGGGACTTGGCGCCCATTGGACCGCTTGCTGAGCCAGCCGGTAAAACAGCTTGCCGCGTGAGCGCGAATTGCGGCGATTGAACCGAAAGACGAACTCGTCCAAATAGTAGTCCAGTTGTTTGGGCCGCACCGCTCCCTGATGTGTTCCCAGCAACCAGCGCTTGAGCAGGCTGGCCACCCGATGGCACCGGGGTAGCAGGTTCTCTCCCAGTTCCAGGGACGGACGGACAATCTCTCGTTCATAGCCGGCAGCAGCTAACCCTTGATAGCCATTCCAATCATCGGTGTGCACTAGGCTGCCCGGTTGCACCATCCCGATCACCGCCGAGGTTAACGGCGCTTCGGCGGCGCTGGAAACCCGCAGCAACCGGATGCGTCCGATCTTCTTTTCCCCATCCGCTTGGGCGGCAATCACCACCAGAGTCTTACCTGCCGCACCACGGCCTCGCTTGCCAGGGCGCTCGCCACCAATATAAGTCTCATCCACCTCCACCACTCCGGCTAAACGATCCCGCCCCGGACGCACCATCGCCCGGCGCAATTTGTGCAGACAGGTCCAAGCCGTTTCGTAACTGCCCCAACCCATCACCCGCTTCAGCCCCAAGGCACTGGCGCCATTCTTCTGGCTGGTGACGTGCCACATGGCCCGCAACCAAGCCCTCAGCGGTAAGCGACTATCCTGAAAAATCGTTCCCGCTTTCACAGACGCTTGATGGCGACACTGGCGGCACAGCCAAAAACCACCTGCCATGCGCCAAGCTTCGGTGGCTTGGCAGTGCGGGCAGACGAAACCCGAAGGCCAGCGCAGCTTCGCCAAATACTCACAGCAGGCTTCCTCCGTGCTGAAACGCTGCTCTAAATCCATCAAAGTCATCGGATAATCATCAGCCATACAGGGGGACACCACTACAGGCAGGGGATGGTTGAGTCAAGGAGATACCCCCATAACGGAGAACGGGGAGAGAGGAGGTGGTATAGTCGGCATGCCGACTCTTGGGCGGTATAGCGACTTGATCTGCCTCGGGGTTGCAATTGCTATCGGGGGCCAGTCTGATCCACAAGCGCCGTTGAGGCAGTGAGTTACGAACTAAACACCCGCGGTGATTGCGAGATGGCAAGGTTTTAGCATTACAAACGGGCGTGGAATTATCGACCCTACGAATCTTCCCGGACCGCATGCAGCGCCGGCAAGTGCTGAACATCCTCCGGTCGGTCCAGGGGCCGACACAAGTGAAACCTCATTGTGTTGCGGCGCGATTGTTTGAAGAGGACGGCTATGACGAGTCGATACTTTACGTGGAGTGCTGGGACTCGGAGGAGGAATTCGAGCGGCATGTTCGTTCCGATCTATACCGTAGAATCCTTGAGGCGATGGAGTTGTCACGGCAGGCGCCCGAACTGAACTTCCACCGGGTGACAGCGACGCAGGGAATTGAGCGGGTCGCGGCCCTGCGGGACGCAAAGGCAGTGATCTGAGGTGACTTTACTTTTGAGAAAATGAGTTACAATTACCAGTCGCCCGTTGGTGGAGTTTTTGGCGGCACCTCCTAAAGGCTGATATGCCTGAAGGTGGAAGGAATTACAAAGGAACCTGAAATGAAACAAGAGTCTCGTTGGCTAGTCACACTAGCGACCGCCGTCGGCTTTTTGCTGCTGACCGGCTGCAACACCGTATCCATCACTTCCCACCAGTATCTGGGCGGCCAGACCTTCGCGGCGACGAACCCGGCCCAGGTAGAGATCCTCCGGACCGCGCCGACGCGTCCGCACGTGCGGCTGGGGGAGGTGCAGGCGGAACCATCCGGCAACAGCGTGGACAATGCGAAGATTGAGCAGGCGCTGCAAAAGGCCGCAGCAAAGATGGGCGCGAACGCGGTGGTGATCGTGGTGGACCGGACGCAGGTCGTGGCCGAGACAGTTACAGGTCCCCTGTGGGCGCGCTCGATAGACCCGGTTTCCGGCCGTGTCATTATCGGCATCGCCATTCGTTATCTCTGATCACAGCTCAACAACCAAACGTATATGAAACCCACACGCATGAAGAACCTGCTGCTTCTAACTGCCGCCTTGTCGGCTTGCAGCGTCCTGCCCAGCCTGCAGGCGCAAGTCAAAAACGAAGGTCTGGCCAACGCCATCATCGCCGCGCGACAGAAGAATGCGGCGCTGATGAAACAATACTCCTGGAGCTGCCGGATGGAGTTCCTGGAGAATGACACAATCAAAGACTCCCGGGTGGACATCGTCACCTATGGCCCCGACGGCCACCTTCAATACACTCAACTCAGCAACCAGGAGTCGCCCTTGCCGAGAGGTTTCCTGCGCAAGCGCATTGCCGAACGGGAGCGCGAGAAGACGGAGGAATACATCAAGGGGCTGAGGGCGTTCCTGCACAAGTATACCATGCCCTCTGCCGGCACGATGATCGACTTCATCAGCCAAAGCAACATTCCGGCGCCGGGTGCCGACGGCAACCTGCAGTTCACCGGCGGCAGCGTAATCGTCCCGGGCGATACCGTATCGCTGTGGGTCAACGCCCCGACCAAGCAGACGCGCCGGCTGAAGGTCATGACGTTTTACAAGGGGAAGAGGTGACAATCTCCGCGTCCTTCAAGACCCTGAAGGATGGCCTGACCTATATGGCGTTCGGCCAGGTGGATATCCCTGACAAGGGCTGGAGCATGCAACTGCAGAACTTCGATTACGTGAACCAGAACCAATGAGCGGCCCGTCGGCAAACCCGCCCAAGAAAAGCCGGGCAGCGGAGCGTTTGCTCTGCTGCCTGTTGGCGTGGTTTGTCTGGGCTGGCATCCAGCAAGTGCCCGCCGAGGCGCAGGATCTGCAGCCGAGCCAGAAGCTGGATCCGGCCGCGCTCCAGTGGCCACGCTCTTTCAGCACCAACGGCTACGAGTTCGCGGTCTATCAGCCCCAGATCGCCAAGTGGCCGGGCAACCAGCTTGAAGGGCGCTTTGCGGTCGCGGTGCGGCCGGCTGGGACTACCAATGAAACGCTGGGTGTGGTCAGCTTTAAAGCCCGCACAGATATCGACAAGGTTAACCGGCTCGTCACGCTCGAAGACTTCCAGATAACGAAGGTGGACTTCCCGACCCACCGCGCGTTACAGAAGACCTACCAGGCGCTGATCGAAGCCGAATTGCCTCGGGCCGCCAAAACCATCCCCTTGGATCACTTGGAGGCCACCTTTGCCGTGTCTGCAGACATTGAGAAGGTGAAGATCCAGAAGGTCGAGAATACACCGCCACGCATCATTTATACGACTCAGCCGTCACTGCTGGTCCAGGTGGACGGGCCGCCGGTTCTCAAGGCGCTCACTCCCGGCTACGAACGCGTGGTGAATACGCGGGCTATTCTGCTGTTGAACACGAATATGCTCTTCCAGGGCTATTATCTCTACGCGGCAAGCAACTGGTACAGCGCGCCCTCATTGGAAGGGCCATGGACGGTCAACTTCAGTCCGCCCGCGGATATCGGCACGGCCCTGAATGCAGCCATGGCTACGCACCAGGTGGATCCTGCTTACCCGCGCGCCCCGCAGGCAGCCCCGCCCGTCGTCTATGTAGCCACCACGCCGACCGAACTGCTGGAGACATCCGGCGTGGCGAACATGCTCTCCATCAACGGCACGGACTTGCTGTATGTCTCGAACACCGACCAGGCGCTCTTCTACTACATGGACGACGCCAATTACTACGTGCTGATTTCCGGGCGCTGGTTCAAGTGCCCGACACTTTATGGGCCCTGGAGCTTTGTGCCGAGCGCAAGTCTGCCGCCTGACTTCAAGAAAATCCCGCCGGACAGCCCGAAGAGCAATGTGCTGCTTTCGGTTGCCGGCACCCCGCAGGCGAAGGAGGCGGTCATTGCCAGCACGATCCCCCAAACGGCCACCGTCTACCGCGACAAAGCGAAGCTGACGCTGGAATATGTCGGGGCGCCCACCTTCATTCCCATTCCGGGCACGTCCTTGTGCTACGCCAAGAACTCTGCGACCCCGGTCATCATGGTCAACAGCAAGAGCTATTATGCCTGCCAGGGCGGAGTGTGGTTTGTTGCCGGGAGTGCCACCGGGCCGTGGTCGGTCGCTGCCTCCGTGCCGGCCGTGATCTATACGATTCCGCCTACCTGCCCCGTCCACTACGTTACATACGTCTATGTGTACGGCTACACTCCCTCGGTCGTGTATGTGGGCTACACACCCGGTTACATGGGGGTGGTCGTCGCGCCCGGGGGCACGGTGGTGTACGGGACGGGCTACGTGTATCCCCCGGTGGTTGTGGGTACGACCTACGTGAGTTATCCCCCCACCTACGGTTCCGGCGCGTCTTTCGCCCTGGGCGCCGCGGTCGGCTTTGCCTTTGGCTACTGCGCGGGACACAGTTCAAGCTGTTATTACGAGCCGTACTACGGCTGCTATCACTATACCTATCCCTACCATTACAGTTACGCGGCCTGCAACGTCAATGCCTGCAACTACTACGCACACTGGGGCACGGCGGCCTACGGCTCCGGCTGCTACGGCTACAATCCTTACACCGGCACCGAATGGAAAAGCGGCACGGCCACCGCCTACAATCCCTACACTGGGACGCGCGGCACCGTGAGCGGCACCTCGACCTACAATCCTTACACGGGCCAGGCCACCGCCAGCCGGAGCGGCTCCGCCTACAACCCCTACACTGGAGCGAGCGCCTCTGGCCACGCTTCTGGCAGCGCAAACGTCTACAGCGGCAACTACAACGCCAATCGGTCTGCATCCGGTTACAACCCCACCACTGGCCGAAGCGCCAGCGGCTCAGCCCACGTCTCCGGCAATGCCTACAATGGCAACTACAACGCGTCCCGCAGCGTAAGTTCCTCCGACGCTCGAACCGGCACCAGCTTCCAGAACACCACCACCGTCTCCGGCAATGCTCACAACGGCACCGAATCCGTCAACCGCTCCGGCAGCGCGTCGGACTACAAGACCGGCAACTCGGCTTCCTGGAACAACGGTACCGTAACCGCCGACCGAAACGGCAACACCTATACCTACAACAAGGGGCAACCGGTTCATAACCAGGCGACTGCCGCCGCCGCGCATCCGGGCACTTATTCCTCGCCTGCCCAGTCGTCCTGGTCGGACCGAGGCGCATCGTCCTGGGGAAACAGCGCATCCTCCTGGTCTGACCGCGAGGTGAATGCGCAATCGACCGGCGCCCAGCGGTTCAACAGTTGGAGCCAAGCCGGCGGCGGCGGCTGGGGCAGTAGCGGGGGCGGCGACCACAGCAGCGGCGGCTGGGGAGGCGGAAGAGGAGGTGGTGGTGGCTGGGGTGGCGGGCGTGGCAGCGGCGGTTGGGGCGGCGGCGGCTTCCATGGTGGCGGCGGATTCCGGCGCTGAGCCCGCACTGTTTAGAATTTATGCAGCTCCGGTAACCCAGTTACCTGATAAAGTAATCAACCAAAAAGCAAACCAAACGAAAGGAAAAGACCAAATGAAATACTCCACACTCCTGAACCAAGCGCTTATAGCGGCCCTGATGGCCAGCTTGTCGGCGGCTTACGCCCAGACCTCCAGCCCCAAATTCAAGACGGAGCCGGACAAGAGCATGGCCGCGGCCCACGAGTCCTTTATCAAGGGCGACACCAAGACCGCCGCCGCGCACATCGCCAAGGCTGCGGACTACGTCAAGAAACAGTCGGTCAAGGTGGCCGCCGACTCAAAGGACGGGATGACGAAGGCCGGAGACGAACTCGCCAAGCTCGGCGACGGCGTCAAGAACGGCACCGTGAAGTCGGGTGATGACCTCAAGAAGACCTTCGCCAAGGTGGACCATGAAATGGCCGTGTGCTGGCATAAAACCGCGGAGGAATCGAAGAAGGCGGGCAAAGATTCAACCGGCGACCTCAAGAAGGCCGGCAGTGCCCTTCAAAGCTCCGCCAAGTGGTCCGGTCACCAATTGAGTGCGGGCGCCAAGGCCTCGATGAACGCGATGAAGAAAGCCGGCAAAGCCACCGGTGCAGGCGCCAAAACCGGGGCCGAGGAGGTGGATAAGTGGTTCAAGGGCATTGGCGAAGGGATTGACGACCTGGGCCACAAGCTCTAGCCGTGCACGTGAGGGAATCAGCCGAACATGTTGGTGTCTGTGCCGACTCTGGACCTCTGGTAGCCGGCGCTGCGACGTGCGATTGATCGAAAGAAGACTGAAACAAAACGAACGGAAGACAAATGAGCACTCTGGTAGTAATCGGATATGATGATCAGTACAAGGCGGAAGAGGTTCGCCTCAAACTCCGCAAGCTCCAAAGCGAGTACCTGATCGACATGGAGGACGCGGTGGTGGCCGTGAAAGATGCAAAAGGAAAAGTGAAGCTTCACCAGGCCGTCAATTTAACAGCCACCGGCGCAGTTAGCGGCGGGTTTTGGGGCTCACTGATTGGGCTCATCTTCTTGAACCCGCTGCTCGGGCTGGCGGTAGGCGCGACGGCTGGCGCCGTGTCCGGCGCGCTCAGCGACGTCGGGATAAACGATGCTTTCATGAAAGACCTCGCGGCCACCATGACCCCGGGCAGTTCCGCCCTCTTCGTGCTCGTTCGCAAAGCGACGCCGGACAAGGTGCTCGAGGAAATCAAAGGAACCGGTGGCAAGATCCTCAAAACCTCCCTGTCACACGAAGATGAAAGCAAGCTTCAAGCGGCTCTGAATTCGGTGACGAGCTAAGAAGAATTATGAGAAACATATTGTCACTGGCGTTCACTCTGGTGGTTCTGACGTCTGTCGCCGCCCTGTCGGGTTGTGCGACGTCGAAGCACAAATATGCCGTTGCGGAAAAGGAGAACATGCTCCAGGCGGCGGGCTTTCGGATCCTGACGGCCTCCACGCCCACTCAGCATCAGTTGATCCGGACGTTGCCCGCCGACGCGTCAGCGCGGTGCGGCGGAAGGGCAGATCTATTTCGTGTATCCGGTGGCGGCGAAGGACCGCCTCTACGTCGGATCGAACTCGGAATACCTGGCTTACCAGCAAGCCGCCCAGATTCCCGAGGAAGAGACCCTTGTGAAGCAGGAGGTCGAATCCATTGACCGGTCCATATCCTCCCCCGGTTGGGAAGCTCCGTGGGGCGACTGGGATGCCCAATAGCACATACACACTCCGTAAACCATAAACCCACATTGAGATTATGATCGAACGACTCGACCGAGGCACCGGGAAGGTGCTCGGATTCAAAATGACCGGCAAGCTTCGCGACGAGGACTATAAACACTTTGTCCCGACCGTCGACGAAGCCATTAAAGCCCAGGGCAAAGTCCGATTGCTGGCAATGTTTGAGGACTTCCACGGCTGGGACCTGCATGCGCTGTGGGATGACACCAAGTTCGCCGCTACGCATTGCACCGACGTGGAGTGAGTCGCTCTTGTCGGCGACAAGCAATGGGAGAAGTGGATGGCGACGGTCTGCAAGCCGTTCACGATGGCCAAGGTCAGGTACTTCGATGTGAAGGACGTCGAGTCCGCTTGGAAATGGCTGGAGGAAGCGGCGTAGGTCTTCGGCAGCGACACCTAATACCAGGCATGACCCCCCCCGGTACCTTGGCTCTGAGCGCAGGCGTCTTGCTCCTCCTGACCGCTTGCTCCAGCACTCCGCTTCCGCCCACAAGCCAGTGGAAGGTTGAAACCTACCGGGAGGAGGCGGGCGGCGCCGGCTACGGGGGGCAGGTCATGCTGGACACGACAACGACCAACGCGACAGTCGTGTCAGTAAATGCCGCGGATCACACCCTGCTGCTCAAATATCCGAACGGCACGCTCAGCACCTATAACGCAGGGCCGGAAGTGCCGGAATTCGATAAAATTAAAGCAGGGGACCAGGTCAAAGCCACACTTGTGGACGAATTTGCACTCTCGCTAACGAAGACCAGCCCGATCACCGACATCAACGTAACCAACACAACGGTCGCGGTGCCCAATGGGAACCGGCCGGGCCTTAAGACCGTGCGCATCCGGAGCTTCGTCGCCAAAGTGCTGGCCATTGATCCTGTAGGCCGGCGGGTTACCCTCCAGTTGGCCGACGGTCGGACGAAAACAGTGCGCGTGCGCGAAGCCGTCAATCTCGCCGACTTTAGCCCTGGTGACACGGTCTCAGTCCGCCTCACCGAAACCACCACGGTCCTGGTCGAACCCCCGTAACCCTGCCAAAGCAAACAATCCTAAGATAGCCAACTCGATGCTTCGAAACGCCAACCGAAAGCAGAAATCCAAATGAAAACCAACACCACCATACATCGCTTATTCCAGGCAACTTTCGCTGCGCTGCTGCTGGCCGCTGGCGGGATCGCCCGCGCCGGCGACGCCGGCCACTACGTCGGCGGCATGATGGACACCCGGGACTATTTTCTGCCCGATCCGGGCTTCTACGCCGCCCTCTACAATTACTTTTACACCGCGGACCGCTACAACGACGCGAGCGGCAGCAAGGTCAGTTCCATCGCCATCGGCCCCGGCCCGGCGGCCGGGACAACCTTGAACGCCAGCATAAACCTGAACATGTACGTCCTTGCCCCAGCGCTGATCTGGGTTTCGCCCTGGGAGATTCTTGGGGCCAAGTATGGCGCGTACGTCGCGCCGACCTTTGCCAACGCCAGTATCCAAAACGCCGTGTATAACTCCCGGGGCGCTGGGGTCACCGGTTCGCAAGCGACGTTCGCCCCGGGCGACATGTTCGTTCAGCCGCTCTGGCTGGGTTGGACGCGCCCGCACTGGGATCGCAGCCGGCTACGGCTTCTACGCTCCGGTCGGCAAATACAGCACCGTGGCACTCCCCGGCAGCAACGGCAAGGTGCCGGCATCGGATAATATCGGCCTCGGCTTTTGGACCCAGCAGTTTCAGGGCGCAGCGGCGTGGTACCCCTGGACCAACCATGCCACCGCTGTCACGGTCGTGATGACTTACGAATATAATACCCCGCAGCAGGGCACCGACGTCGAGTCCGGGCAGAACCTCTGGCTGAACTGGGGCATCAGCCAGTATTTGCCGCTCACGAGTGACGACAAACTGCTGCTCGAGGTTGGCCCCGCCGGTTATTATGAATGGCAGGTCTCCGACACCCAAGGCAGCTTGACGCAGAGTCCCGATGGCCGCACCCATGTTGGTGCCATCGGCGGCCAACTGGGAGTCACCTACGTGCCGTGGGACCTGGTGCTTAACTTCCGCGGCTTCTACGAATACTACGCCGACGACCGTGTCCAAGGCGCATCTTTCAGCGTAAACCTCATAAAGAAATTCTGAGAACCGAGTCTAACCAGGAGAACAAACGGAACCTTACCACTGCCTACTGATTCCTGATTACTGACTACTAGCCCAATATGAAAACCAAACATCGCATCACACTAACCACAACGGTCGCGGCCGCGATACTGGCGGCGGCCCCGTTCGCCCGCGCAGCAATCGAAACCACGGCATGGCGGATGACTGCATTGATTACCGGA
>CAWBHS010000107.1:0-20295 GCA_963788655.1 uncultured Verrucomicrobiae bacterium
GCCAAGTGAAGGTCGAGGCCACAGAGGCGTGGGTGCCTGCGCCAAATGGCCGCAAGCGCGGGGCAAAAGCACACGGACACCCTAATCCATCAACACCTTGAAGCCAGCTTGGGCGAAATGATGATCAGCCGTCAGTGCCCGGTCGATGCCACGCGTCTTCATCGTGACAAACGAGGGGCAATCGGTGAGCGACCATTCCTTGTCGGCACGTTGGGCGTGGAGCGTGCATCCCTCCTGAAACAGCTCGCTGCTGACGGGCACAATTTCAACGTCATCTTGATTTCGGAGCAATTCCAGAAATCGTGCAAATACCGTACGGTTCCGTGGCTGACTCAGTCCATCGCCGACTTCCGTCAGTACGAATCTTCAGTAGTTACCAGCGGGGCCACTGGTTCTCGGTGCAATGCCCGCGCGCAAGCATGCCACTGGTCCTCGGGATTGAGTAGCGCCAAAAAATAGACCGTGTCAGCGAACGCCGCTTTTATCTCCGGGGTGTCCCGTGCAGATAGTGGTCGTGATTTTGAGCAAAGTCCTCCGGCAATCCGTGGGCGGAGCCTGCCACTTCCAGCAGCGCGGGAATGTTCATCCGCCAAACCCAGCACCGCAACGTTGACTTGCTGACTGCCGGCCAGCTCGACTTGCAGCTTGCGTTCGGTTTCGAAGATGCCTCCGTTCTGGCGGGACACCGAATCCATGAGGCAGGCTGCTTTCACCTTAAACAGAGCAGTGAACGATGTTCAAAATTGCCATTTCATTCGCCGGTGTGCTAAAGTGAGCTGGTCATGCAAGTTATCGTGGAAATGCCCGATCAAGTCGCTCGCCAATGGGGCGAAACCCCGAACGCGGTTGGCCGCCATGTCATGGAAGACGCAGCCATTGAAGGTTATCGCGCCGGGCGACTTTCGCAACGGCAAGTTGGCGAAATGCTGGGTTTGGACTACTGGCAGACGGAAGCCTTCCTCTCGGAACGCGGCGTGCCTCTGAATTACTCCGCCGCTGACTTGGCGGCTGATCGTGCCACGTTGGACAAAATTCTTGCCCGCTCGTGAGCGTTGTCGTTTCGGATACCTCCCCGTTGCATTACCTCGTGCTGTGTGGCGCGGAAACAATTCTTGCAGCTTTGTTTCACCAAGTGGTTATTCCTCCAATGGTGGCTCATGAACTGCAACAACCGAATACCCCGCCGCAGGTGCGCGAATGGGCGCGTGCGCTGCCGCCGTGGGTGACTATCCAGAAGCCTCAGACAGTCGATCTGGCGTCCATGCTGGCGCGCCTGCGCCAAACCAAGGCCCGCCTTGATCCCGAATTGGTGTGGGCCGCGTTGGCCCGCGACCAAGCGCGCCGTGAAAAGCAACAACTGACGCGGGAGGGAGTTGGAACCAGTAGAGTAGAGAGGAAAGCACGGAATGAAAGGCCCGAAAACCAATGACCGCCGCTTCCCTCTCCCTCGTCGAACCGGACATGGAGATTTCCCCCATCCGGCTCTCGCCAGTGTCGGCTCTTCCACAAAGCATTCACAACGCAACCAGTCCCAGATGGTCCAAGTGAGCATACAGGCTGACGCCCTCACGGGCTCGCCAACCCCGTTGGCTGCGACGTTGCAGATGCCGTCCCAACCGATACCGCACGAAGTGATTGAGCTGACGAAATGCCTTCCGCGGATAGCCCAACTTGAAGTAGTTGGACCAACCCCGCAGGTGACGGTTCACCCGTCCAATCAACTCCGGCATGGGCGTATGACTCTGATGCGGGTTGATCAACCCTCGCAACGCTTTCCGTTCCCGCTCCATCGTTTTGCGCGACGGTTCCAGGTTCCAGTAACGCTGCGGCCGACCGTATTGATCGCGGTCATACCGAAAGGTGTAGCCCAGGAAATCCAGGCTCTGGCCCGATTGCTTCAAATCCACGATCCGAGTTTTATCCCGGTTGATTTGCAGGTCCAGCCAGCCTTCCAGTTTGCCCTCGATCCATTCCCGCAACTTCGGACTGATGTAGCGAGCCATGACCACGAAGTCGTCCGCGTAACGGATCAGCTTCGCTTTGGCCCATTGCGCCGGTCCATCTCCTCGTTGGAAGAGGTGGTCGAACCAGTGCAAATAGACATTGGCCAGCAAAGGCGAAAGCACTCCACCTTGGGGGGTGCCCCGGTCGTTGCGTCGCACCGTGGGTGGTTGTCCCCCTGGGGGCGGTTCCACCACCGGCGCCTTGAGCCATTGTCGGATCAGTCCCAGGACCGAACCGTCCACCACGCGCATCCGCACGCAAGCGATCAGCTTATCGTGGGGAATGCTGTCGAAGTAGCCAGCCAGATCCGCATCATACACCGCCGTTTGACCCTCCTTCAGGTGCTGTTGGATGGCGCGCAAGGCATCGTGCGCCGATCGTCCGGGCCGAAACCCGTGGGAGCAGTCTTCAAAGTCGGCTTCGAAGATCGGCTCCAGGATCAGCAACACCGCCGCTTGCACCACCCGGTCCCGCACCGTCGGAATGCCCAACGGCCGCAACTTGCCGTTGGCCTTCGAGATATACACCCGCCGCACCGCTTGGGCACGATAGGTTTTGTCCCTCAGGCTCCGTTCGATCTCGGACAGAAATGCCGCTTCGCTTTCCGGCGTCGTGGTGATCTGTTCGATGCTCACTCCGTCCACGCCCGGCGCACCGTCGTTGCGCCGCACCGCGGCCCAAGCCGCTTGCAGCACGTCGGTTCGATACACCAAAGCGTAGAGACTGTAGAAGCGAAACCGCTTCTGTTGTTTGGCTTTCTGGCCCAGCTTCTGTCTCAGTTCCCGCAGGCTCGGCGGCAGGATCGCTTCCCGGAAGGAAAGTTCCTCCACCGCTTCTTCTGTTGTAGGAATGAACTCCATCCCAATCAGCTCCGGATTCCTCTGACTCGGCTTGACTCTGGCCAGGGCTCCTTGGCTCCCTGCCAACTTGATCGGCAGATCGACGCTACTATGAGCCCATCCGACGCCGCGATTCGGCCCCACCAGCGGTTATGGCTTCCCGCCAGGGGTTGTCCTGCGTTACAGGCCAGGACTCCGAACCGGGCCTCCCAAGTTCCCAGTGGTTCTTTCTGCGCGCGCTGTCTCCTCTCACCCCGGGGAGTCCGGTCGGTGCATGGGATCGAATCTTCCCGACCGATGCGGGCTTCACCACATCCGGCAGGCTGGCCACTCCCAGTTTTGTGTAACGAGGCCGAACCGAGTTCGCGGAACGCTACGGCTCGCGCATTGGCCTTCCCCAGCTTCAACGGGCAGGATCGCTCCCACCCGCTTAAGGGTCGGCTACATGACTCTCGACCATTTATCATGGTTAACACGTTGCAGTTAACAAGAACCACCAAGCTTGCTTGGCGCTTTCCGGATCGCACTTATTTCACGGATATTCTTTTCCCTGTTTTCTTCCTTGTGATCCATCGCTCATTACTCCACGCCTTCTTCCTTTTCCACGAGTGCGACGATTTCCCGAAGGCCGTCCACCACGGCTTCCAGTTCGGTGATGGCTTCGGCGGCGAGGTCCTGCGAGAAAGCCTCCCGTGCCGCACGCCGGGTCGCAGATGCGGAAGTCGGGTTTGTCGCGCGGCTCGGGTTTCATCACGCGGACGACAGCCTGGATGAGCGGGCGGGGCGTGAAGTATTGGCCCGCGCCTTTCTTACCTTCGCTGGCGGCCTTTTCGAGCAGGCCCTCGAACGCCGCGCCCTTCACGTCCACATCCATCGCCAACCAATCTTCCTCGTCAAGCATGGCGACGACGCGCTTGAGTTTGACGGGATTGTTAGAGCGCGGCGTGGCTTGGGCGAAGATGTCGGCGAGCAGCCCGCCGCCTTCGCGGAGCTTGTGGAGGATGTCGGTAAAAAAGTCCCATCGGGACGACCGACAATAGCCCAGCGATTTATCGCTGGGATGACGGCAAACCAATCCGTCCAAGCCCCGCAGGGGCGAAAGAAACTGTGTGGCAATGCGTGCGTGTTCTTTCGTCCCTGACGGGACTCGTTCACTCTCCGCCCGGACACCCAGCGATAAATCGCTGGGTTATTTTCTTTCGCCCTGCCGGGCTGGAAACAACATCCACGGTTTCCGGCCAAACGACCGACTTGGTGCTCATTGGGCTGTTTGCTGCACCCTGGCTTCCATTGCTCGAACCGGAGGCGGGCTGGGCGGTTGAATCGCCGGCGAACTTATTCTTCCTTTGCCAGGATGGTCGTAATCCACGCAACTTTGTTCGCCCTGCCTGCCTGGAAACGAACTCGGCCGGCCTTGGGCGCGGTTATCTCGGGGACTTGCGCGGAATCCTCTGGACTTGACTAGCATTAGGGTTTATCAATAATAACCAGAATGAGCAGTAGATCAGCTTTACTTAAACACACTATTGATTTAGGTCGGGAAGCCGGGCGCAATTGGCGGGGCCCTGGGACCGCCAGAACCACGGCTTTTCCGACACCACCTCCCGCGGAACCAGGTCACCGCAAGTCAGCCACCCTTGGGCCATGGCGGCTGGCCCTGGCCGTCGCGCTGTGGACGATGGGGTCCACCCCCACGGTCCTGGCGGCGGAAACCATTCCGAACGAGGATTGCATGATCTGCCATTCCGACAAGGAGCTCTACAAAACCAATTCTGCCGGCGAAGGCATTTCGATGTTTGTGGATGAGGCGCAATTTGCCAAATCGGTCCACGGCACCAATGCGTGCGTGAATTGCCACAGCGATCTAACGGAGGAGCATCCGGATAACGAGGTGGCGGCCAAACCGGTCCATTGCGCGAGCTGCCATGCCAGACAGTCGGAGAGTTACAACGCCAGTGCCCACGGTTTGGCGCTGGCCGGCGGAATGTCAGCGCGGCCACGTGCGTGGATTGCCATGGGAACCACAGTATTCACCGCCCCAATTCACCCGAATCCCGGCTCTATTTCACAAAACTGGCCGAGACGTGCGGCGAGTGTCATCCGGTCGTGGCGGAGGAGGTCGAGCAAAGCGTCCATGGCAAATCTGTGGCGGAAGGAAACCGCGATGCGGCCACTTGTACGGACTGTCACTCGGAACACAAAATTGAGATTTGCGGAAGATGTCGCCCATCAAGGTGGCCCAACTGATTTGCAGCAAATGCCATGCATCCGAACGGCTCAGCAGCAAGTATCGCCTGCCGTCCGACCGCGTGAAAACCTTCATGGAGAGCTATCACGGCTTGGCGTCAAAGTATGGTTCGACGCGCGCGGCCAATTGTGCCAGTTGCCATGGAGTGCATCTCATTCTGCCCTCCTGGGATGCACGATCCACCATCAACACCAACAACCTGATGGCGACCTGCGGGAAATGTCATCCGGGCGCCTCGGAGAATTTCGTACAGGGCAAGATTCACGTGGATGAGGCCACGGGCATGGATATTCAGACGGGCAAGTTATTCGGTACGGCGATTGTACCTTGGCTTAATCGGCGTCACCATTGGCCTGATGCTGGCGCACAATGGCCTGGCTTGGCGGCGCAAAGCCATGGTTTCATTCCGGTCAAGGACCGCACGGTCCGGCGGATGAGCACTTCGCAACGCCTCCAACATTTTATCCTGGCGCTCAGTTTCATAATCCTGGCAGCCACGGGCTTCGCGTTGAAGTATCCCGATTCCTGGCTCGCGTGGCTGCTGGGTGCTGATGAAACCGTGCGGCGATGGGGGCACCGGATTTCCGGCGCCATCATGCTGGGGCTGGGCGTCTATCATCTCCTCTACGTCATCGTGACGCGGGATGGTCGGCAATTGCTCAAAGATTTTCTGCCGCGCGGGAAAGATCTCAGTGATGTCTCACTGCAAGTGCGCCATTGGCGGGCCATACCGAGGAACGGCCCCGCTTTGGCCGGTTCGGTTACGCGGAGAAGCTGGAATACTGGGCGGTCGTGTGGGGCACGATCATCATGGGCGTCACCGGATTGATGATCTGGTTCAAGATGGACGTGACGCAATTCCTGCCGCGCTGGGCGGTGGATGTGGCGACCACCGTTCATTTTTACGAGGCCATCCTGGCCTGCCTCGCCATCGTGGTATGGCACTTCTATCATGTCGTGTTTGATCCGCACGTCTATCCCATCAACTGGGCCTTCTGGGATGGCCGCGTGTCGGCGGAATGGTATCGTCACGAACACCCGCTGGACACCTCAGACACTGGTCGGAGAAGCGCCGCAGAACACGCAACCACCTGAATCGGGTCTCAGCAATCAAACCGGCTCGGAAGTGCCGCACAAGTAACCCGTATTCGTCGTCGGAATGCGGGTCCCTCATCCGCCCGCCAGACAAATACGGAAACAGCTTAGTGCGGCGAGGCAGCCCGTTTTGTCGGCTCCGGCTTGCGGGTGTTAAGGATCCACCATATCAGGAACACCACGATGGCGACGTTCACCAGAATCACGATCAAGTGCAGCAAGGTAAAGTGGTGCGCCGCGGTGTAGAGTTCCACCGGAATGTAAACACCTCCGGAAATCGCCCCAAACCACTCCGCCCACCGGCGTTCGTGCCACAGGCCGTACGCTTCGGCCAGGCGCAGGGCCGCGTAGCAGAGTGAGCCGCCCGCCAGCAACCACAGGCGGGTGTCGGTCAATTGGGAGGCAAGTTTTAAAAAGACGCCCGGATAGTGGTGGGAAGGATTGAGGTGCAAGAATAGCACCACGTTTTCCGCCAGAGCTTGGATATCCTGATGAAGCAACGCCAGCAATCCGGCTCCCGCCAAGAGAACGAGCACCCCTTTAGTGGCTTCCAACACAGCAATGGCCCGTAAACCAATGGCGGACTTCAGGTGAAACATTGAATCAGTCGTGACGGTTCAATCGTGGTTTTGATTGCATCGTTCCAACTCAGCGCTCGCCCGTTTGGCGGCCGTCGGCGGCCACCGGCATGGGCTTCACGTTCCAGATGTTGTCGCAGTATTCCCGAATCGCCCGGTCGGACGAGAAGTAGCCCATGCGGGCCGTGTTCAGGATGGACATTCGGGTCCAGGCTTCGGGATCACGCCACAATTGGCTCACCCGTTCCTGGCACGCCACGTAGTCGGCGTAGTCCGCCAGCAGCAGGTACGGATCGGCTCCGAGCAAATTGTCGAGGAGTGGCCGAAATAATTCCGCGCGACCCGGCGAGAGCGCACCGGAACGGACAAAGTCCAGCACCTCCCGCAGTTCGGTGTTGTGCTGGTAACACTCCCACGGCGAATAACCCTGCGCCTTGCGGGCCATAACCTGTTCCGCCGTCAATCCGAACCGGAAGAAGTTCTCCCCTCCCACCGCCTCGCGGATTTCGACATTGGCGCCATCCAACGTGCCGATGGTCAACGCGCCGTTCAGCGAGAACTTCATGTTGCCGGTGCCGGAAGCTTCCTTGCCGGCCAAGGAAATTTGTTCGGACAAATCGGCAGCCGGGTAAATGAGTTGGGCATTCTTCACGTTGAAATCGGGAAAGAAAACCATTTGCAACCGCCCGGCGACGTCGGGGTCATGGTTCACCAGTTCGGCCACCGCGTTGATGAACTTGATGATCAGCTTGGCCAGGAAATAGCCCGGGGCAGCTTTGCCGGCGAAGATGAAGGCACGGGGCGGGATGTCCAACTGCCGGTTGTGTTTGAGGCGCAGGTAAAGGGTGAGCACGTGCAGCGCGTTCAGATGCTGGCGTTTGTATTCGTGCAGCCGCTTGGCCTGGATGTCGAACATGGCCTGCGGATTCAGCGTCACGCCGGTGCGCTGGGTAATCACTGCGGCCAGGCGTTGTTTGTTCTCCAGTTTCGCCTGACGCCACCGCTGGCGGAATTCAGGATCCTCAGCGGCAGGTTCCAGTTTGCGGAGTTCCTCCAGATTGCGAATCCACCCTTCCCCAATCCGGCTGCTGATTAGACTGGTCAAGCCGGGATTGCTGACCACCACAAACCGCCGCGGGGTAACGCCGTTGGTAACGTTGCAAATGCGATCCGGCCACAGGGCATGAAAATCGCCCAACACCTGCGACTTGAGCAGTTCCGTGTGCAGACGCGCCACGCCGTTGACCGCCCGGCAGCCCACGGCGGCCAGGTGGGCCATCCGCACGGAACGGTCGCCAGCCTCATCAATCAACGAAAGCCGTCTCACACGCTCTTCGTCGCCGGGAAACCGCTCGCGCACTTCGTCCAGAAATCGGCGGTTGATTTCGTAAATGATTTGCAGGTGCCGCGGCAGCACGCGTTGCAGCAGGCTGACCGGCCACTTTTCCAGCGCCTCGGGCAATAGGGTGTGGTTCGTGTACGCAAAGGTTTGGCGCGTAATCTGCCAGGCGCTCTCCCAAGCCAGTTCATGCTCATCGACCAGCAGGCGCATCAATTCCGGGATGGCCAGCGAGGGGTGCGTATCATTGAGCTGCACGGCGAATTTCTCGTGGAACGTGGTCAACGCGCGTCCCTGGGCCAAGTGCAGCCGAAGCATGTCCTGTAAGGAACACGAAACCAAAAAATATTGTTGTTCGAGCCGAAGCTGTCGGCCTTCGAGAAATTCGTCGTTCGGGTAAAGCACTTTGGTGATGTTCTCGGAAAACATTTTGTCCTCGACGGCGCGATAGTAATCGCCGTGGTTGAAGGCATCGAAATCAAACGACTCCACCGCTTCCGCCGTCCAGAGCCGCAGTCGATTGCAGGTGCCGACGCGATACCCGATGATGGGCGTGTCGAACGCGATACCTTTGACCACGTGCCGGGGAATCCAACGCACGCGGTAGTGTCCCTCCGGATCGGTCCACGCTTCGGTGTAGCCGCCATACTTCACGTCGAAGGCGAGTTCGGGGCGGATGATTTCCCACGGGTTGCCGTAGCGCAGCCACTTGTCGGTAATCTCCACCTGCCAGCCCTCGCGAATCTCCTGGTCGAAAATACCGAATTCGTACCGGATGCCATACCCGGAAGCCGGCACTTCGAGCGTGGCCAATGAATCCATATAGCAAGCGGCCAATCGTCCCAGCCCGCCGTTGCCCAGGCCGGGTTCCTCTTCCTGGTCGAGCAACTCTTCCAGCGTCAACCCCAGTCCCTCCAGGGCCGCGCGGACGTGGTCGCAGATACCCAGGTTGAACAGGTTGTTGCCCAAATGCGGCCCGGGCAGAAACTCGGCGGAGAGATAGCACACCACCCGGGCGTCGCGCTCGGCCATCAGTTCCAACGTTTGGAGGCCGCGCTTGAGCAAGCGATCCCGCACGGTCAGCGCCAGCGCCAGATAAAGATCGTTCGGCGTGGCGGAATTGGGATGGCGCCCCATGGCATAAAACAAATTCTCCAGGAACGCCTGTTTGAGCGCTTCGGAACTCAAGCCAGTGCGGATGTTTTCGCCGGATTGCGCGTGGACTGGCAGGGGGGACTCAAGGTGGTTCTTGTGATTCATAATTCGTTTATGGTTCTGGACGCAAATTCCGCCGACACCGGAACAGTTTGCGCGGGTTGTCGCCACGATTCAACTCAGCAACTTCGTGAAGCCGCTCAATCCCTTGGGAAACTTCCCCTGATCGGGGGACGAGGCGAAGTATTCGGAACAGCCAAAATTGCCGTCCTAACGTGAATCCTTGCACGCCACGCCCTGCAACCGCTGCACTGGGTGTGGGAGGTCGGTCCACACTTGCGGCGGGACTTGGACCATCGTCGGGGATAACTTACAAGCCTTGGCCTGCGAGGCGGAGAAGCGGGAGTTGGTGGTGAAGATTTTGGGCGCAGTGGCCAGGAAGGAAGCCGTGCGGGTGCGGATCACTGGCCAGCCGGTCGCCCAGTGGCGTCAACGCAAATAATCCAGCAAGGTCGTGCCCAGAATCTTGGCGCCGCTTTGCAGCGCGGCAGTGTAGGCGTTTTGGGTTTGCGTCAGGCGCACCAACGTTTCCGCCAAATCGGCATCCGCTTCCTGGGAAATGAGACCTTCCGTCGCATCGACCCGCGTTTCCGCGATCTTCTGGGTTGCTTCCAACCGCGCTTGCAACGCCCCGTTGTTGCCGAAGTGAACCAGGATGTTCTCTTCGTCCGCCTGCAAATCCTGGAGGTCGGTGTTGGCAATGGCATCGGTATCCCCCGCGATCAAATGGTTCTGAAACGCGATCAGATGGTTGAAGAAGTCTGCGCCAAACCGGTTGTCCGTCAACAAACCACGGGGGCCGGAACCGGTCGTATTGGCCCCGAGGGTCTGGACCGAGATCGTGACTCCTTCGGCAATCTCGCTTTGGGCGATGCTTTCATTGCCGTCGTAGGTCACGCCGGTGACGATGCCGTCGGCGTCGGTGGCCAGAGCAAATGGTTTCTGATCGCTGGCCGTGCCGCTCAACAGGTAGTCTCCCTGAAACTTCGTATTGGACAACGCCACCGCCTGTTTGATGAGGTTGGTCACTTCGATGGCGTACAGCTTCAAATCCTCCGGCGACTTGGTGCCGTCCGCCAGGGTCGCCAATTCGCCGGCCCGGTCCGATACCGTTTTCAGTCCACGCATCACTTCGTAACTTGCCTGGGCCTGGTCGCGCAAACCGGAGATGTTGCGGACGTATTGCGTGAGCGATTTGGACTCGGCCTGCAAATCCAGGACGCGACGCATCGCCGAAGGATCGTCCTCCGGCAGGGTGAGCCGTTGCCCGGTGGCCGCCTGGGATTGCAACTGGTTTTGGCGGACGCTTAACTGGGTGAGCTGATCGACCAGGGTATTGGGAAATGTGTTCGAAGTGACGCGCATATCCGTTCAGGGTTTGGCCGTGATCCCCCGGCAAAATTGGAAGCCCTTGGAAACCACCCGCGACGGCGGCCCGCCCGGCAACCGGATCACCCGATTCGAGGGCGGATCGGTGGGGGACGAGGCTTCGAAGGTCACGCCGCGGGGATGGAGCCGGGGCGGACGGGGAAGTTTGACGAGACGCAACAGATTCGACATAAGCGCACTTACCGTTTCAAGTTCACCACCGTATCGAGCATTTGGTCGATCGTCGTGATCAGGCGGGCCGAAGCCTGATAGGCCTGTTGGTATTTGATGAGGTCAGTCATCTCTTCGTCCAGCGACACCCCGCTGGTGGAATCGCGCTGTCGCACCAGCATTTTCTGCACGACTTGCTGATCGCTCAACGCGGCATTGACCGACCACACGGACTGGCCGATCGCGCTGACCGTCTGGGAATAACTCTGGCTGAAGGTCTGATTATTCAGCGCCGCCTGGGAATCATTGGCCAGTTGGGCCAGGCTCAAGGCCACCTGGTTATCGCCCACCGCGCCACTGACACCGCTGGCCTGCAACAGCGATGGATCATCCAGGATCGTTTGGTTGACGGCAATGTCCGCGGCATTGGTGCCCGTAAAAAAGTCGGTACCAGTCGTGCCGGTCAAGCCAAAGCCGTCCCGGTGAATGGCGTTGACTTGCGTAATCAATTGGCTGGCGAGCGTGTTGAGGTCGGCGCGCAGGTTCGCCAACGCGCCGTCACGCGCGTCAATGGTGCCTTGAATGGTTCCGCCCGTCAGCGCCAAGGGGGTGCCCTCGGTTTGGGTGCGAACCAGCAATTGCCCGTCGCCGGCGTCGTACACCTCGAGAGTGTCCTGAAGTTCGGGCCCCACCACAACGTCAGTGCCCGCAATCGATATATCCACCCCGCCGGTGGCCTGGTCGGCCGTTTGAAGGTTGACCAGTTCGGCCAGTTCCTCGATGCGTTGCTGGCGGAGATCGCGCAAATCATTGGCCGCGCCGGGCGTTCCCGCCTCGGTGGTGATGATTTGTTTGTTGTAATTGGCGATGATGCCCAGCAAATCATTGGCCTTGGTCACATCGTCGGTGATCGTGGCGTTCAACGTCGAGTCCAATGTGTCCAACCGCGAGTCAATCTGGTTGAACTGGTTCGCCAGGTTCTGGGCCTGGATCAAGGCAGACTGCCGCTCGGTGATCGAGGTGGGATCGGTGGACAGGCTTTGGAAGGCATTGAACATCGAGTTCAGTCCTTCGGCCAAACCGCTCTGGGTCGCACTGGTCCCGGTCGCGGCCCGGTCGAGGGATTGTCCGAGGATCGATTCGCCCAGCTCCAACGCCCGCTGTTGGGCATCGTAAAAGCCCTGAACGCTGGTTTCGCCCTGGATTTGCTGATCGAGGATTCCGCTGCGCAACTGCCGGATGGCCGCCACGTCGGCGCCCGTTCCTTGCGGACCGATCGCGGTGGGAATGGTGCTCGAAGTGACAATGCTCAACCGCTGCCGCGAGTAGGCGGGATTGTTGACGTTCGCCAGGTTGTGCCCGGCGACCTCAACGCCCTGTTGTTGCACTTGCAACGAACGGGTGCCCAAATTCAAAGTTCCAAACAGGCCCAGCATAGTCGTGATTTTATCCTACTGCCTGGTACATCGGCTCAATCGCCGGAACGTTCGCTTGCATTTGGCCGGCGTCGTTGTAGGTCAGCGGCGGGGCCGACGGGAGCAGCGAGTTGATAAACTGTTGCATCAATTCCACCGAACGGCTGAGCAACAAATGGTTCTGCCGGGCGCGCTGTTGTACCCGCACCAGCAGTTCGTTATTCTCCCGCACCAACGCCGCCAGGGCGGGACGATAGTGTTCCGGCAAACGCGGCAGCAGCGTCTCAAATTCCTGACCCTCCGCCATACCGAGGGTGGTTGCCACTTCGCTCTGGCAACGTTCCCGTTCCTGACGAGCGGTCTGGATATGGCCCATCTGTTCGTTGATGGAGTGTACCGATTGGAGCACGCTGTCAGCGGAGCGGGCCATGACGGCTTCCTGTTGCTGGTCGAGCAAGGCGAGCATTTCCCCGTATTGCTGCAGTTCGTGCCGCAGTCGTTCGGTCAAACGCGGCAGGAGATTTAAAACAGGTGAATCAGTGTTCAATAGAGGATTCCTCCGCTTGGGGGTCCGGCATGAGTTGGCGGGTGAGTTCGGCTTCCAGACTGCGGGCCAGGCCAAAGGACCGTGACCGGCTGATGCTGTCGGCCAGTTGATCGGTGACCATGTCCTTGTATATGCCGCCGGCCGCCGAATTGTCCGCCAGGCTGGATTGGATCACGGTTTTTTGGGTGCTGCGCAGAATCTCGCGCAACAGAACCGCTTCGAACTGGCGGCAGAGTTCCCCCACCTTCTCGCGCTCGGACAAATTGGTGTTCCCCGCCAACCGCTCCAACGGCACTTGGTTGGCATCAACGGCCTGGTGAACCGACAGGTTGAGCGCGGGAATATCCATATCAACGAATCACCAATTCTGCTTGCAAGGCTCCCGCTTGTTTCATGGCCTGAAAAATTGCCATGATGTCGCGCGGCGTAACCCCCAACGAATTGAGCGACGAAGCGATTTGCTCGACGGTCGGCAACTCGGGCAGGGCCACCACCGCCGCCTTGGTTTCGGTGACGGTCGTCTCGGTGCGTGGGGTGACCACCGTCTGCCCCGCGTTGGCCAAGGGTCCCGGCTGCGAGACGCCCAGCGAGGAGGCGATGCTGATGGTGAGATTGCCGTGCGACACCGCGCAATTCGAGATGTGGATGCGCGAATTGGCCACGATGGTACCGGTGCGTTCGTTGATGACGATGCGCGCCGGGGTGTCGGGCGTAATTTCAATGGCCTCGAGTTTCGCCACGAAGTCCACCGGCACCGCGGCCAGTTGGTCCGGCACCCGCACCCGCACCGTGGTCGAATCAATCGCCTGGGAACTGTTGGTAAACACTTCATTGATCGCCGCGGCCATGCGGGCGGCGGACGTAAAATCCGGTTCGCGAAGCAGCAGTTCGAGATAATTATCCTGCACGATGGTGGCGGGAATTTCCTTTTCCACCAACGCCCCGCCAATGATTTGGGCGGTGGTGGGATGATTCTTTTGCACGGTGGCGCCGCCGCCGCCGCCGTTGCCGGCATAGAAACCACCGATCGACACCGCGCCCTGGGCCACGGCATACACCATCCCATTGGCGCCGAGGAGCGGGGTCTGTAACAACACGCCGCCCTGCAAGGTTTTCGCGTCGCCAATGGAAGAAACCTGGACGTCCAACCGCGCGCCTGGTTTCACAAACGCCGGGATGTCGGCGGTAACCATGACCGCGGCGACGTTCTTGGATTGCAGCGTGGCGGCCGGCACGGTGACGCCGAACCGCTGGAGCATGTTGGCGACCGATTGGACGGTAAAGGCCAGGTTCTTATCACCGTCCCCCGCGATGCCGGACACCAGGCCGTAACCGACCAACTGGTTGTCGCGGGCGCCGGCGACCATCACCAGATCTTTGATCCGCGTGCCCGCCCCGTACCCGGCCAAGGGCGAGGCGGGCAACGCGGCCATTAGGAGGAAGCAAATCCAAAAGCGTCGCATGATTTAGAAGGGACTGATCTTATCCCACAGCCGGGTGAACCAACCTTTCTTTTGCGCGTCGGTCACGGTTCCTTTGCCGACGAACTTGATGGAGGCATCCGCCACGTTGTAGCTGTAAATGCTGTTATTGGCGGCAATGTCCCGGGGCCGGATCGTGCCGCGGAGAATGGCTTCCTGCGTTTCCCCGCTGAACGAGGTGATGCGCCGGCCTTCCACGACGAGATTCATATTGGGCAGCACATCGATCACCTGCACGGCGATGCGGGCCACAATCTTCTCGGAATTATTGATCTGGCCGCCACCGTCGAAGTCCGTTTTGGTGCTGTATTTCAAAGCCGGATACTTGCCGGCTTTGGTCAGCAATCCGCTGGCTTCCGGGCCGTACAGGAAACTCAGGATGCTGGCGTCCACGCCCGCGCTCTTCGAGGTCTTGGTGCTGTTATCCTTGCTGGCGGTGCTGTTCTCCTGGACGAGGATGCTGAGAATGTCGCCAATCGCCTTGGCCCGATGATCGCTGACCATGGGCTTGGCCTCTCCCTCGACCCAAAGCGAATCCGCCCCGGCGGGCAAAGCTGGCACCAACCACAAGACCGTCGCGACAACGGCGAGGGCAGTTCCTCCGATTCCTGCTCGTGCGCTTGCTCTTACTCTTGCTCCTGCTCTCCCAATCCCTTCCGCTACGAACGCAGCGGGACTAACGCTGGGAGCAAGAGCAAGCGTATGTGCAAGAGCAAGAGTTGGCGTTGGAACGTTCATGTTACAATGTGACCAGGACGGTTTGTTCATCTTCCACCTTTCCGCGAAATTCGCGTTTGGATTGGGTGTTCCGCACGCGCACGTATTGGCCGGGCGCGCCGCTTTCCAGGACTTCCACCTTGATCGAAATTGTCACCAGACCGTCGCGCAACTGGGCCTCCACCAACTGGCCCCGGCGCACCACCGGCCGCAACCGCAACGACCGCTCATACACGGGCGAGCCGGCCGGCACCATCTCCGCCAACTCGAAATCCCGCGGTACCTCCGGCATGGCCAACGGAGCGTCGTACAACGTCAGCACGTCGCGCCGTTCGCGGATTACGTCCTCCGGATTGAATGGTTCGCGGCACTTGAGCGGGTTGCGGGCGACGAGAATCTCCCGCCACACCCGGGCCTGCAACGGCGCCTGCCATCGGCCGATGGTTTCGTGGGCCGTCCGAACCTCAAATTGCACGATGAAATGCGGGGTCACCCCCGCGGTCGGCAAATTCACAATCTTGAGCGTGTAGGATTCGTCGGGAATCGCCACCGGAACCCACGGCCGCAGGATCTTCAATTCCAGAGCCCCGCGCTCATGAACGTATTCACGCTGCAGAAGCTGCGTCAGTTGTTGCTGAATCTCGTCCCCCAATAGCATTCGTGCCCGACGCACAATCCGAATGCGGTCCGCCCCCCCCAAGTCAGCGGCAACAAATCCGGCGCGATCTTCTGGAGTTGCGCGGTGATTTGCTCGCGGCTCAACAGCAAGACCCGGCCAAAGGGCGGCGCGTCACTCAGGCGGATGTGGGGCAAGGGATTGGTGGGATTGCCTGCCGCAAGTTGCGAGAGGAAGATGCCTTCGCCGTCCACCTGCGCGCTGCTGTATAACAGCACCGCCGGGGTATCGCCGGCCCACACCGAACCGGCGACTCCCCAGCCGAGGCATACCACAACCAGCCGCATAAGACGGCGGAATTCCGAAAGCCGAAAACCCGAAAGCCGAAGACCGGCGAGCCTCCTGCTTCGCCCGGGGCATCCTTGCCCTGGCAACGGCGCCTCCATGGCCGAAGGTGATAATTCGGATTTCGGATTTCGGATTTCGGAATTGATCATCGTGGTTAGCGGCGCAGATTATTGGCCCATTGCATCATTTCGTCGGCGGCTTGGACGGCTTTGGAATTCACCTCGTAGGCGCGCTGGGCGACGATCATGTTCACCATTTCCTCGACCACCTTCACGTTGGACATTTCGAGGTATCCCTGGGCGATCGTTCCGAAACCGTTTTCCCCCGGCGTGCCCAATTCGGCCGGACCGGAGGCACTCGTTTCCCGATAGAGATTGCGACCGAGACTGTCCAAGCCTCCCGGATTGACAAACCGGGTCAGTTGAATTTGGAAGGTTTGCGAGCTGCTGTCCCCTTTGGCCGTCACCATGCCACTGGGGGAAATCGTGACCGAAGTCGTCCCCGAGGGAATGGGTTGAAAGCCGCTTTGCACCACCAGACCGTCGCTGGTGATGATCCGCCCCGCGCCGTCAGTCTTCAGGGCGCCATCGCGGGAATACGCGCGGGATCCGTCCGTCATTTGCACTTCGAAGAAGCCGTCGCCCTTGATGGCCATGTCGAATTGCTCGCCGGTTTGGGTCAATTCACCGGTCGTAAAAATGCGCGACGTGGCCACCGGTTGCGAGCCGTGGCCGATTTGCAAGCCGGTGGGCAACTGGTTGCCGGCGCCCTGATCGGCGCCCGGCGCGCGGATCGTCTCGTAGAGCAGATCCTGGAACTCGATTTTGGAGCGTTTGAAGCCGGTGGTGTTGACGTTCGCCAGGTTGTTGGCAATGACATCCAGATTCAACTGCTGGGATTGCATCCCAGCCGCGGCGGAGTAAAGGGCGCGCATCATACGTCTAATGACTGTTCATCTCAGCTTGGATTTCCTAGTTCACTGATTGCGCGATTCATCCGTTCGTCGTGCATTTGGATCACTCGTTGATTCGTCTCAAACGAGCGCATGGCCGAGATCAAGTTCGCCATTTCCGTCACCGGCGTGACATTCGCGGCCTCCAAGAATCCCTGGCGTAATTCCGTGTTCAGCGCTTCTTCCGGCTGCAGTTTGGGATTGAGGGCCAGGTAATAACCTTGACTGGTGGGCGTCAGCAACGCGGGGTCATTGAAGTCCACCTTCCGCAACTGGCCTTTTACATCGGTGCCCTGGCTAACTTCGCCGGTACTCGAAATGGACAACTCGGTGTGATTGTTCAAGTCCAATTGAATCGGGCCGCCATTGCCCATCACGGGATTGCCCTGCTTGGTGACCAATTGGCCGAACGAATCGATCTGCAACCCGCCGCCGCGGGTGTAGGCCGAACTCCCATCCGGCATTTGGACTTCCAGAAAACCGCTTCCCGCCAGGGCCACGTCCGTCTTGACCCCCGTGTAGCGAAGTTCGCCCTGCTGAAAGTTGATGGTGGTATTCGCCTGCGGCAGCGCAAAATGTTGCGTCCCCTCCGTGGGCGCCGGCAATTGGCCCGCCTGGATGGCCGAGAACGAGATCTCCTGCTTTTTATAGCCCGGGATCGCGCTGGTGGTAAGATTCTCGGCAATCATTTCCTGCCAACGTTCAATGGCGCCCATTGCGGCCGCCGCTTGATACATTCCAACATTCATCGCGGACAAACCTTCAGCAGTGGCTATGCCAGCAGGCAAAACCGGGTGTTTGCAAGGTCTTGGGGCGAGGCTTCTGCCCTTGGGTGGCAAAACTTGCAGCGTCTCCCTCGCAAACGGTGCCTTTTGCCGGGCCGCGGCAAGACAGGATCGGGGGGGGCAGCACTGCGCAATCGCGGGGCCTCCAAAGCTGAAGAGGTGAAGAGTTGGAGCAGTAGAGAATTCTCGCAGCGGAGGGAATGTTCGGGAGCACCTTCCGAGTCCGTCCCACAACCACGAAAGGCCGATTGAAACCGCCAGCAAGCGAAGAGCAGATTTTCAATTTATCAGCCTCGCTCCGAATCGTCGCCGGCCGCGATGATTCTGCCGGAGACGTTGGAGCGCGGACATTCCTGTCCGCCTCGGAGTCCATCAAATCGGGGAGCGGACAGGAATGTCCGCGCTCCGTTTTGGTTACGACCAAGCTGCGCCACGCCTGGAGACGACTGCGGCAGCCACCGGCAAAAGCCCCCCGGGCTTCTTTCAAATCTGTAATCCCCAAGAAGGTTCTTCGGGCACCTTCCAGTCTAGTTTGTTGCAGACTTAAAAGCGTCTAGGCGAACCGAGTCGGGTTATCAAGACGCTCACACAAAGTATGAAAAATAAATTTTGGAAGAAGGAATTCTTAGTGGATCGCCAGAAGGCGCTGGCAACCGAAACCCCGACCGAGCCCAATGAGACTCCGACCCCGCCAACGGCAACTTTCGTTGCGGCCTCGGCCAATCCCACCGTCCGGGGCCGTTCGGACGTACCGTTACCGGAGCCGCCGGTGGCGCGTCCGGGTCCGAACGCCGACATCCAGGCAATCCATGACGCGGTGCAGGAAAGCGCGGATTGGGTGGAACCGCTTCGCCAGGAAATCGGCCGGGTTATCGTCGGCCAACAGCATCTCGTCGACGTCTGCTGGTCGGTCTGCTCGCCAACGGCCACGTGCTGCTCGAAGGCGTGCCCGGCCTGGCCAAGACGCTCGCGTTGAAAACCCTGGCCGCCGCCATCCAGCCGCGCATTTCCACCGCATGCAGTTCACGCCCGACCTGCTGCCGGCCGACATCGTCGGCACGCATGATTTACAACCCGCAGGACGGCAGCTTCCACACGAAACACGGCCCGATCTTCGCCAACTTGATCCTGGCCGACGAAATCAACCGCGCGCCGGCCAAGGTGCAAAGCGCGCTGCTCGAAGCGATGCAGGAACGGCAGGTCACGCTGGGCGAGGAAACATACCGGCTGCCCGAGCCGTTCCTGGTGCTGGCCACGCAGAATCCCGATCGAACAGGAAGGCACGTATCCGCTGCCCGAAGCGCAGGTCGACCGCTTCATGCTCAAGGTCGTGGTGGATTATCCCAATCGCGCCGAGGAACGCGCCATTCTGGATCGATGGCGCACCAGCGAACCGGACTCCAGTGGTTCAACGCCGTCGGTCACGCCGCAGCAAATCGCTCGAAGCGCGCGCAAGTGGTGAACCGCATCTACATCGACGACAAGATGAGGGACTACATCGTGGACGTCGTGCTCGCGACGCGCGAACCCGAGCCTTACAGGACTCGATCTGAATGGTTACGTCCAGTACGGCGCCTCGCCGCGCGCGACGATCTATCTGACCCTGGCCGCGCGAGGCCTGGGCGTTTCTGCAGGGCCGCGGCTTACGTCACGCCGCAGGATGTGAAGACATCGGCGCTGGACGTCTTGCGCCACCGCGTGACCGTCAGCTACGAAGCCGAGGCGGAAAACATCACCTCCGAAAAAATCATACACCAATCATCCTGGAATTGCCCGTGCCCTAAGGCAGGGCATCCAATCGATCCACCACTGGAAAGCCCGCATCAACCCCGAACAACCCGCGAAATCTGCGCAAGGTGCGGCAGATCGAGATCCGCACCCGGCGGCTCGTGAACGACTCGCTGGCCGGCCAATACCACTCCGTCTTCAAGGGCCGGGGGATGGATTTCGACGAAGTGCGCGAGTACGTGCCCGGCGACGAAGTGCGCGCCATCGATTGGAATGTCACCGCCCGCGACGGGCCGACCATTCATCAAGAAGTTCACCGAGGAACGGGAGTTGACGCTGCTGCTGCTGGTGGATGTGAGCGCCTCCGGTAATTTTGGTTCCGGCGCGCAGAGCAAACGCGAGTTGGCCGCCGAACTGGCCAGCGTGCTGGCGTTTTCGGCCATCCGCAACAGCGACAAGGTCGGGCTGGTGCTCTTCACGGACCAGATCGAGCAATACATTCCGCCGAAGAAAGGCCGCCAACACGTCCTGCGCGTCGTCCGCGAGATCCTTTACTTCGAACCGCAATCCCGCGGCACGGACCTGACGTCCGGCGCTGGACTTCGCCAACCAGGTCACCAAACATCGCGCTATGGTCTTCTCATTTCTGATTTTCAAGACAGGAATCGATCCGGTGTGGCGACCCTACGCCGCGTGTTGCGCCAAACTCAACGGCGGCATGATCTGGTGGCGATGCACATTCAAGATCCTCACGAGTACTCCTTGCCAAACGTCGGACTGCTGGCGGTGGAGGACGCGGAGTCGGGCGAGGTGTTGGAACTGGATACGGCAATCCCAGGCTCTGCGCCC
>CAWBHS010000108.1:0-16027 GCA_963788655.1 uncultured Verrucomicrobiae bacterium
AAAAAATGAAAAACTCCGCGCCCTGTGCCTCTGGCTCCGGAACGCGGAGGTTTCGGTTTGATCCCTGACGCGGGACGCGGCGGTGGTGGTTTATTTCTCCACCACCTGCAGTATGGGAGGCGAGGAGTGCAAAATATTTTCCAGCAAGGGTGTTACCGTTTGGGCTCGACTGTAGATCGAGTGTTCCGAGTATTCCTCCGCTTCTGTCCGGGGATCCGCCGCGTGCAGGAAGAAATCCATGCGGGCACGCCGCGCGGCCTGTTGGAGGAAGGAGTGGAGGGGGTAGGACTGCCCGGCGCGATTGCCGGACATGTTGAGCAAGGCCACGAGGGCGCTTTTGTTACCGATTTTACCTGGAACCCAGGCTTGCATCCAGGCATTGGCCAGGGCGGGTAGTGGTCGGCTGTCATAGACCGACAGGATGATCATGTTCGCCGCAATGGCGTCATCAACGGCTTGTTCCATGAGGCTGGCTTCCTGGAAGTGGTTGAACTTCCACCAGGCGCACTGGAAATCGTAGTCGTCGTTTAACTGCTGCGCGAGCCGGTCGTAAAGCAGCATCCCTCGGTCGCGAGTTTCTTGATCTTGGTAGGCGATCACCAGGTCGAAGGGGTACTTGGGTTCCCAATCCAACGATTGCGGCTCGAAATGAGTACGAGGTTTCTTCATAAGACGGTCCATCGTTAACTGCTGCTGGTTATCCGGATAGCTTTGAGCGATAAGAATGCCACTCTGCCAAACTTTGCTCCTAATCCGTCATTTCTTTGGTCAAAATCCGGCGCTTATTCTTATCAAACATCTTCGTGCTGAGAACGAAAGATGCAAAAAGAGAAATTACGCAATTCTCGTGTCGGGCATCCTACGGATACGGTGGTTTATCCACCGGACAGTCCATCTTTGCCGAGGAAGCGGCAAAAGCGACCCGGCGCTGGGCAGAATTGGTCGTTGGCTGTTCTGCGGACCGTTTGGCAACGTGCTGCCGGCGTCTCGCCGGCCGAACCGAACCCGAACCATGCGTTCAAATTCCCGCCGCGACTGCGACCGCGAAATTTCAGCGCATAGGAAACGCGCCGCAGCGCCGCCGTGAGAACAGGGAACCTCTCCTCCATTTCCGATGAGTGGTTGGCGAGGCGCCAACCTTGGCGCCCGGGGCGGGCGCGGTCCCCGAGGGGGATTGAAAGGTTCTGATTTGGTTCGGTAGTCCTTCCTGTATTCGACCTGCCGGCAGGATGCCGGCAGCACGTTGGGCTGATTGGTCACAGCTCGACCATTCCTTTGGCGATGGCGTATTTCGTTAAGCCAGCCACAGTGCGGATTTCCAACTTGCGCATGATTCGTTCCCGGTGGGTTTCCACCGTGCGCACGCTTACTCCCAAATGCCCGGCAATGCTCTTATTACTTTGCCCTTCGGCAATGTGCAGCAGGACTTCGCGTTCCCGGCTGGATAGTTTTTCCACCTCGGCTGCGGTACCGGGACCGGCATCCGGCGTGACCACTTCATCCACCAATACACGGGAAACCGAAGGGCTGAAATAGACCTCTCCGGAATGAACTAGTTTGATGGCGCGCGTCAATTCCATGGGCGAAGTGTCTTTCAGCAGGTAACCGCGGGCGCCCAACCGGATCATTTGCTTAATGTATTCCCGATTGTTGTGCATGGTCAGCACCAGAATCTTCGCCCGCGGGGTGGCGCGACGGAGTTGGTTCATTGAGGCAATGCCGTTCATCTGCGGCATGCTGATATCCATCAGGATGATGTCCGGCCGCAAACGCCGCGCTTTTTCGATGGCTTCGACGCCGTTGGCGGCATCCCCCACCACATCGAATTCGCACTGGGCCGCCAGATGGGATTTGATGCCCTCGAGCACAATCGGATGGTCGTCCACCAACAGCAGCTTGATCCGTTTGGGGTTAACTTTTTTGGCCGGCATGTCTTTTGACTCCTTTCAGCGTTTCGAGGGGAATTTGCACCAGCACCTCGGTTCCCCGGCGGGGCGCAGTGTTCAACACCCAACGGCCGCCGATAAAGGCGGCGCGTTCCCGCATATCCATCAGACCCATTCCCGGCAAGCCTCGGTGCTTCATTCCCGTAGCCGCGGGATTGAATCCGCAGCCGTTGTCCTTGACCCGAATTCCCAGCAATTCTTGGTCGACGTGTCACCTTCAAGGATACGCGGGTGGCCCGTGCATGTTTTTCGATGTTGTTCAAAGCTTCTTGCAGGATGCGATACAGATCCAGTTCGGTAGCTTTGGAAAACTGGTCCGGCAGTTCCTTGAGATCCAATTCGACCGGCAACCCGGTGCGTTCGCTAAATTCCCGACACAAGCTCCGCACTGCCGGAACCAGTCCCAGATCATCCAGTTCACTGGGACGCAAATTGCGTGAGATGCGGCGCACTTCGTTCATGGCTCGTTCCAGCAGGGCCTTGGTCTTGAGCGTTTCCCGCCAGGCCACCGGGTTGCGCGCTTGCAGTTTTTCCTCGACCACCTCGATGCGGAACTTGGCCGATGCGAGCATCTGGTTGACACTGTCGTGCAACTCGCGCGCGACGCGGCGGCGTTCGGTTTCCTGCGCTTCGCGAATCAGCCGGGGCAAGCTCCGCAGAACTTCTTCGCCTTCCTTGCGTTGGGTGATGTCACGCGAAACCATCACGGCGCGTTGGGGGGTGCCTTGTTCGTCGAGAATCCAGTTGCCCGTGGCTTCGAAGGCGCACCAACCGCCGTCCCGGTGCTGTAGCCGACACTCCGCCGCCGCGCCGGCTTTGGCCGCGAGCGCCTCGCGTAACGTCTGCCGCAGGGCCGCCTGGTCGTCGGGATGCACCAGTTCGTAGGAATTGATGCCGACCAGTTCCGCAGGCTCAAATCCCAGCGCGTTGCGGAAGGATGGGCTGGCATAAAGAAATCGGCCGTCCACGTCCAGCAGGCTGATCAAGTCATGGGAATGCTCGGCAATCAGCCGAAATTGCTCTTCGCTTCGCCGCCGGGCGGCCTCGGCTTGGAGCCGCTCGCGTTCGGCGGCCTTCTTTTTGAGCACATTTTGAATCGAAGAGGGCAGGCGCTTGAGACTGGCTTTGAGGATGTAATCTTCGGCGCCTTCTTTGATGCACTCGACGGCCACTTCCTCGGACATGGAACCGGTGACCAGGATCAAGGGGATGTCATAGTCGTGTTGTTTGAGCAGCCGCAATGCTTCCAGCGCGTCGAAATCCGGCAGGCTGAAGTCCGAGAGCACGATGTCCGGCGCAAACTCCTTGAGGGCGGGCAGGAATTCATCACGCGTTTCCAGACGCCGGCATTGGAAACAAAAGGACTCCTCGCGCAGGGCGTCTTCCATTGCCAGCGCATCACTGGGAGCGTCTTCGACGATCAAAATCTTCAATTCACGATTCATGAGGTCGCCCGTGTTTGGATTTGAGCAAAGTCAATTCGACAAAGCAACACCGAAAGGAGGCGCGCCGGGCCCGGACCGGTGGAAGCTTGTCATGGTAGCGGGGGCTGTGTTTGAATCCCGTAATGATACCAACAACCTACAGGAACCGCTCCCGAGCCGGCTTTCAACTGGCGTGGATTATTTCCGGCTGGCTGGGGTTCTGCCTTCTTACCTACACCGCTCCTGCCAAAGACTGGCCGCAGTGGGGTGGCACAGATGGCAAGAACATGGTGTCCCAGGAAAAGGGATTGCCCGAATCGTTCGTGCCAGGGGAGAAAAACTCGGAGGCGGGCCGACTCAAACCGGGGACAACCAAGAATGTCAAATGGGGCGTGAAGTTGTGTCAGGCCATCTACTCCACGCCCGCGGTGGCGGGTGGAAAGATCTTCATCGGCGGTCGGCAGCCTCACCTGGGATTGCTGATGTGTTTGGATGAAACGACGGGAAAACTGCTCTGGCAGTGGCAGGGTCCGGCCCGGGAAGTGCCCAATTACATTGACGGATTCCTGATTGGCATTGGCCCCAATCCCAAGGCGCTTGGAGTTTGCTCAACGCCTGTGGTGGAGGGCGACCGCGTTTATTTCGTGACGCACAGTTTCAAGGTGCTGTGCCTGGACGTGAACGGCCAGACCGAAGGGCCGAATGCGGGTCAGGCGCGCGTGATCTGGGAATACGATTTTTGGGACAAACTAGGCGTGTTTCCCTGTGACGCCGTCAACGGCTCTCCGGTCATCGCCGGTAACTTCCTGTACGTGCAGACTTCCAACGGCATAGATCGAAACATGGGTCCCGCGAAGGAACTGAAACGAAAATTCCCGGCCCCGGACGCCCCCAACCTGATCGTCCTGGATAAGCGGACCGGACGGTTGGTGGCGACCGACGGTCTGGCCATTGCGGACCGCATCCTGCACGGACAATGGTCCTCGGTGTCGCTTGGTCAGGTGGCCGGCCGTCGCCTGGTCTTCTTCGGTGGCGGCGATGGGCGGTGTTATGCCTTTGAAACCTTGACCTCCGCACCGGAAATCCCCGTCAAGCTGAAGACAGTCTGGTCGTATGACTGCATTCCACTCGAATACCGTTCTTACGGCGGCTTGGATTGGGTATCGCACTACTGCCTGGGCGATAAACGAACGCGGGGCACCTTGAACCAAAATGACGGATCGTTCGTGGGCGAGAGCGAGATCATCGCCACCCCGGTCTTCTTTAACCATCGCATCTACGTGCCGATTGGCCGTGATCCCGAACATGGTCGCGGCCGCGGTGTCCTGCATTGCATTGACGCGACCCGGACGGGCGACATCACCCAATCGGGCCGCGTGTGGACTTACCAAGGACTGGATCGCAGTCTCTCGACCGTTTCGATTGCCGACGGCCTGGTCTATGTCTGTGATGTCGGGGGGCGTTTGCACTGTGTGGACGCCGAGACCGGCCAGTGCTGTTGGATTCACGAAACCCATTCCACCGTCTGGGGTTCAACCCTGGTCGCGGATCGGAAGGTGTATCTGCCCACCCCCCGAGGATTGGTAGTGCTGGCGGCGGGCAAGCAAAAGAAAGTGCTCAGTCAAATCAACGTCGGGGCGACGATCTACGCCACCCCGGTGGTGGCGAACGGCACGCTCTACATCGCGTCTCGCAACGGTTGGCTTTGGGCGGTTCACCAGGATCCGATCGGAGAATAACGATGAAGGTCGTATTCTCGTTACTCTCCAGCGCGAGTTCCTGTTGGCGGCCGACAGCAGCGTTGTGCCCCAAAACCGAAATCCGAAGTGCGAAGGACTCGGAGTGCTTGGAGCATTAAGGTTGTGGTCGAATACAGTTGGGACGTTCGGACTTTGGCGGTGCGCTTATCGGATTTCGGTCGGCGGATTTCGATTTTAAAACTCGATCCCGCCCGGGGTGGCAGATTGCCAGCGCGCCGGTTCCGGGTTTTTCCTTTGCAATTCAACGAATGCTTCTTCTAGCATTCAGCCACGGGAATTACCCGTGAAGGGACTTGATTGATGCAGCCGAACTCTCATCGGGAAGTCCGCAACTGGTTTCAGCACATTATTATGGAAATTCGGTTACCCAAATTGGGCGAAGGCGCCGAATCGGGCACTGTGGCCAGCATTCTGGTCAAGGTGGGCGATACGGTGGCCGAAGGCCAAACGATCATGGAATTGGAGAACGAAAAAGCCGTGGCTCCCATTCCGGCGCCGACCGGTGGTCGCGTGACGGCGATTCGCGTCAAAGAAGGCGACAAGCTTTCGGCGGGCCAGGTCATTTTGACCCTGGATGAAGGCCAGGGCAAAGCGGCGTCCTCTACCGGACATGCCCGTCCGGCCAGCGCCACCGAGCCCGCCCAACCGGAAGCAGGGGCGGAGGCGACAGCCGAAGAAGAATCGCCGTCCGCAGAACCGGAAGATACCTCCGAAGCGGCCGAGGAAACGGAGCCCGATGCCAACCAGCCGGCCCCGGCCGCCTCGCCCAGCATTCGCAAGATGGCCCGTGAGCTGGGGATTGATTTGCGACGGGTGCGCGGCACCGAACGGGGCGGGCGGATCATCGTGGCCGATTTGCGCGCCTACATCCAGCGTTTGCAGAAGCTCGCATTCCAGCCCCAAGCCGGCAAAGCCAAAGCACCCGCGCCTGCTCCGTCGGCTCCGGCGGCCGAACCAATTGATTTCGCCAAGTGGGGTTCCGTTTCGCGGAAGCCCATGTCTTCGTTGCGGCAAACGATCAGCCGCCGCATGACCGAGAACTGGAATACCATTCCACACGTCACCCAATTCGATGACGCGGACATCACCGGGCTGAACGCGTTGCGCAAGAAATATGCGTCCGCGTACGAGCAGGCGGGTACCAAACTGACGCTGACTTCGTTCGCCCTTAAAGCAGTGGCGGACACGCTGCAGAAACACCCCGTCTTCAATTGCAGCCTGGACGAAGCCTCGCGCGAAATCGTTTTCAAAGCGTATTACCACCTCGGCCTTGCGGTGGACACGGAACAGGGTCTCATCGTGCCGGTCATCCGCGACGTGGACAAAAAGGATCTGCTGCAATTGTCGAAGGACGTGAGCGCTCTGGCGGACAAGGCCCGCGAGCGCAAAGTGGCGTCGGACGAATTGAAGGGGGGCACGTTTACCATCTCGAATCAAGGCGGCATCGGGGGCGCGCATTTCACGCCCATCATCAACAAGCCGGAAGTGGCCATCCTGGGCCTGGGCCGGGGCGCGCAGAAAGCCGTGGTCCGGGACGGCAAACTCGAGCCGCGCTGGATCATGCCCCTGGCGCTCTCGTACGACCATCGGATTATCGATGGCGCCAGCGCCGCGCGTTTCATCGTCGATTTGGTCGCCGCGTTTGAGAGCTTCTCGGAAGCCTCCGTGAAGCGCTAATTCCGTTGCCAGTTAATAATTTCAATCCTCTTTTAGCTATGGATCCCATCAAAACTCAACTCGTGGTGCTCGGGGCCGGCCCGGGCGGATATGCCGCTGCTTTCGACGCGGCGGATCGCGGCATGAACGTCATCCTGGTCGAACAGGAAAAGCGGTTGGGCGGCGTTTGTCTGAACCGGGGCTGCATCCCCTCCAAAGCCCTGCTGCACGCCACGGCCATGATTGGCGAGGCCCGGCAGTGCGCCAAACGCGGCATCACCTTCAGCGCGCCCACGATCGATCTGGAGAAGATGCGGTCGTGGAAAGATTCCATCGTGCAAAAGCTGGCGCAGGGCGTGGCCTGGCTGGCGCAGAAACGCGGGGTGCAGGTCATCACCGGTCGCGGGTATTTTGAAGACTCCCAAACACTGCGGGTCGAAACCGAGCAGGGCCAGAGCTTCATTAATTTTGAAAAAGCCATTGTGGCCGCGGGGTCCCGGCCCGCCATTCCGAAGGCGTTTGATTTGGGCAATCCTCGCATCATGACGTCCACCGAGGCGCTGGAGATTGCCGAAGTGCCTGAGAAGCTGCTGGTGATCGGCGGGGGCTACATTGGCATGGAAATGGGAACGGTCTATGCCGGATTGGGCAGCCAAGTGGTGCTGGTGGAAGCGCTCGATTCCATTCTGGCGGGAGCGGATCCCGATTTGGTGCGGCCGGTCATGCGCTATGCGGAACAGAATTTCAAAGAGATCCACCTTAAGACCCAGGTGGCTGGCCTGGCCAGTGCGGGCAAACACATCGAGGTCACCTTCAACCTCGAGGGCAAGAAGAAGGAAGAACTTTACGACCGCGTGCTGGTCTCGGTGGGCCGCGTGCCCAATGGTGAACATCTCGGACTGGAAAACACCAAGGTCCGGCAGGACGAAAAGGGCTTCATCCAGGTCAATTCCCAACAGCAAACCGCTGATCCAAACATCTATGCCATTGGCGATATTGCCGGCGGAGTGCTGCTGGCCCACAAAGCCAGCAAGGAAGCCCATCTGGCCGTGGAAGCGATCACGGGAGAATCCGCCGGCATGGCGAACATTGTCATTCCGGCGGTGGTGTTCACCGATCCCGAACTGGCTTGGTGCGGCCTGACCGAAGCGGAAGCCAAAGAACGCAACCTCCCCGTACAGGTGGCCAAATTTCCCTGGACTTCATCCGGGCGGGCAATGACTTTTGATCACACGGAAGGCGTCACCAAGTTGGTCATCGAACCGGAAACCGAACGCATCCTGGGCGTGGGCATCGTCGGACATGGCGCTGGCGAGTTGATCAGCGAGGGCGTCGTCGCCATTGAAATGGGCGCCACGGCGCTGGACTTGGCCGAGTGCGTTCATCCTCACCCAACATTGTCGGAGACGCTCATGGAATGCGCCGAAGCCTTCTACGGCCGGGCCACGCACACCTTTGCGCGCAAACCGGCCGGTTAGCCCGAATATTTTCACCCGTTGTAGCCGCCGACGTGAGGAGGCGGACTGATATATTCAAGCGTGTTCCGCCTCCTCACGTCGGCGGCTACGGGTTGCCGGTCTTTCCAACGGTGTGTAAAATCACTGGCTTGTCCTTGGATTGATCGGCGCCAGTGGATTGGGCTTACTCCGCGCTAAGGAGGTGCAGCAGTGAACTGCGGATGGTGAGCGCAACCAAATCATTGATGACGTCCAGCACGACGAGCTGGCGCACGTGTCCCCAGATCTCCGTTTCATACGCGGTGCCGACGTGCAGCAACAACGAATCCAGCACCTGGCGGGTGTCTTCCCGAGCCACGAGCCGCTTGAAGCCGCGCTGGATCGCCGGAAACGAGACGTGCGCGATATTGGTGTGCTCCAAGGCCGCCTCCACCGTGAGCCGAAGCAGCACCCGAATTTCCTCCGAGGAAAGGCCCGCTTCGTTCGCCTCGTCGGGCTGAGTGGCTTGCCGAGCCAGGAGCAATTGCAGCGCGCGAAACCGGAGGCGTTGCGTTCGAGGTTCCAGCCACGGTTCCGGCTGCAGCCGCGCCAACACCGCGCGGGCCGGATCGGCGGGATTGCTGACCCGTTCCAGCAAGGGTGTGCCCACGATGCGTTCGTCTTCCCACCAGCCCGGGATTTCCTCGAGTTGGCGGCGCGTTTCCCGCGCAATGCGCAAATCAAAGTCGCGCACCAGGCGGATTTCCCGGTGGAGATAACTGTAGCGGATAGGCGCCATCACGGCCTTGCGCAGACGCAACGGCAAGGGCACCAAATCCGGAACGACCAGTCGCACTTCCAACTCGCCGCCGTGCCGCTCCAAGGCGGCGCGCATGCACACGCTCCAGGACCCTTCGATGCGGGGCAGGTGTTGGTGTACGTTCACGCCGGCGAGCAAAGAAATCGCCGCCGTGTGCGTGATCTCCCGGCTCAACAACGGGGTCAATCCGTGCCGGCTGGCCAGGTCGTACAAGAAGTCGTAAGCCGTCGTTTCCAACTCGGCCCGACGGGCGGACCACTCGGTGAATTGGCTCAAGCTGCATCGCCAGACCACCTGTTCGTCCTGGTGTTCGAGGTGGCCCAAACCGGCTTCACAGAGCGCATACGCATAGGCACTTTTGAGCAGCGAACGGCCGCGCAACCCCTTCCATTTCCCCCGTTCCTGTTCCAGTTCCCATGGTTTCAGTTGTTCGCCGCCCCAACCAAAGTACTCTGGAGCGACACGATGCAGGGCGGTGAACGCCGACACGCCCAAGCGGGACAGGATATTCGGAGACACCTCGTCAAAAAGTCTCGCCCACCGGCGAAAAGTGCGGGCCGCTTCATAGTTCAGCTTGCGGCTTTCGGAAAACAGATTCGGCTCGGACGCTCGCGCCTGTTCCAAAACTGTCCGGGCGACGCGATCCAACACCTCCCAAATCGCTTGGTCGCTGTCGTGACAAACGCGTTGCGGCAACGAGGTAACCTTGGCGAGCACTTCCAGGGGCAGGTTGCCGCTGCCAAGTTGCTCCAGGCACCGCCCCAGCACCGACCGCCAATCCAACAGGCCGCTGTCACGCGTCAGCGAGGGCGGCACCCGAACCCCGAGCGAAAGAAAGGCGTCTTCCCAATCCGTGCGTTCGAAGGCACGAATATTCCAAACGGGATGGCCTTGTTCGAACGTCACCAAGCGCAAGCCGTATTGGATCTGCCAGAGCGCCGCGTGCCGTAACATGTCAGCCGCCCGGTCGTCGCTGAGTTCGCCACGCAGGGTCAGTTTCCACGGGCGCACCGGTGGATCGTCTCCCTGCGTAATGCCGGCAAAAGCCGTTTCCGGAACCGTGCTGCTGCGCAGAAGACGGAATCCGACGCTCCGGAGCAGGTGACGCAAATCCGCATGCTCGATGTCGGCGCAGGTGCGCAAGCCGAACTTTTCACCCAGCAAATAGCGAAGGTAAATCGGCGCGCGCCGATCGAACACAATTCGCTGGGTTGGCGAAAGGCTCCGCAGTGCAATCGGCGGTGCCGTGTGGGACAGCGGGCAGAGCAACGACTTGGGATACGAACTCAGGAAGCCCTCCATCCGCGGTCGCACACAGTGCCAGGCCGTGAGGATCAGCAGTTCGTCGTACGCCGCCGATTCCGGCAGCTTCGGAACTGCGGCCAAGGTGGCCGCCATTCGAAAGACCCGCTCAAAGTGGGGAAGCTCCCTCCCTTCGGCAGTGGATTCCTTTTTGCGCAAAGTTCGGTATTCGGCCTCCGCCATCGGATAGTGATCAGAGATGTTGCGCGCGGTTTCCAACCGCAACGGTGCGAACCCCGGCAACGGAATGCAAGCGCGCGCTTCTGCGGGATCGAGCGAAATCGTTGAGGGGATGGGCCAGCCGTGCTGCCATTGGGTTTGCCGGCGACCTGTGGTTTCGGGATCCGCGGGACCCGCTGGTGCGGGCGTATATTCTCGCGCCGACACTTCAGCTTCCGCGGAAGGGCCGTCCAGCAACATCTCAGCCATCTCACCATCCGTCCACGCTTGCGGATCGAACGGGTCGGTTGTATGCGCTTCTGCAAATTCAGACCACACGAGTACCCAGGTACTACCATTTATACGGGTGGATGTCACCTGGAAACCTAAGTCCAATGAGCGAGCAAATTGCGACGAAGGCGCGCCGGATGCCGGATGCCTGCCGAGGCGCGAGGAAGGAGCCTATCCGCAGTGGTCTGTAACTGACGAGCAACGAAGGCAGCCGTTCGGCAGCCAAGCGAATTAGTCTCAACTTGAGCGCGATTTGGAATGAGTGCCGGCGCTGAGCATCAGCGTCCATCCACTGCATCATTCTTTCTACCCGTTGCCCCCAGAATGTCCGGGGTTTTGTGGACAAAATACTCCAGCCAATTGAACGTTATTGCCTCACCGATGCTTCGTTTGTTCTGGCGATATTGCGCAATGGTTTTGCCCCAGTAGAAACCGATCCAGCCCGTGGCTACGGATTTCGATCCGTCGATGAACTCATTCAACTCCGCCACGGAACACTTTAAGGGGAACATTTCCTCAATGATGATGGGCTTGCCAATGGCGTAAACCGTCAGCGCCTTCAGGGCCTTGTCCACCTGCCCTTTCTCCGGATAGAAGTGGACGCTCACGAAATCCAGGTGCTGACTGACCTCCGGCGAATAGATCAACGGTTTGGCCGTCGGCCACGTCAGCGCCCACGGGATCGCTCCGACCGTGATCAGATGCCGGTGATCGTGTTGGCGGATGGTGGCCACCATCTGGTTGACCCAGGCGGCGGCAATTTGCTTGGGCGTGCGCCTCGCGAAATCAAGCGTCAGACGTTGCACAAAATAACGGTCACCAAAGGCGCCGGGTGTCCAGTTGCGTTGCTGCTTGTCTTCGGTCAACACCGGTTCGTTCATGAGATCATAGCAGAACACCGCCGGGCTTTGGCGGCAGGTTCTCCGCTACTGCGGCCCAAAACCGGGCCTGCACGTCCCAACGTTGCGCCTCATCCAGGCGGTTGTACCACTTCGGCACGTCCTTCCGGTCGTAACAGCCCAGGCCGGTGACATCCAAATAGAGACCGGTCTTCTCGGCGAGCGTCAACAATCGCGCCAGTTGCGCGAGCGACTCGCGGTTGGTTTCCTGCGCCGACTTCATGAAGCGCGATACTTGCAGGTGAACGCGGACCGTATTCGCTCCAAGCTGCTTCATCTCCTCGAAGTCTCCCTGCACTGCGGCCCACTCTTTCTTCCAATACGTTTCCAGGAGCCGATTGTCGGCATCATGATCGTAATTGAAGCCCCACGGATGAAATTCTGCCCCCGACCGGGAGCAAACAAAGCCGCGGCCATCGTCGCTGACCCGAATGAATTCCAACTCGGGTTGCCCTTTCAGCGGTGCGGCGGATCGCTCCTGCGCCAGAGCAGGAAGCACGACACATACACTGGCAACGGCGCGGAACCATCGAGCCGTCGCGTTCATGATTGAGCTGATTTGCATGTCTTGCTTATAAGGTTGACCGCCCGGTACGGCGATGGGAATTGAGTGCCTGCCACGCCGGAAACAACTCGCGCCGAGCTCACTGATTCGAATTCAAACATAGCTTCGTGGTTTCTGGGGCGTTGGCCAACTTCTAACGGTGCTTTGCAGGTAAATCAAGCGGTATTGCGTGGCCACTTTGTGTGACCAAGGAACTGCGATGTCCGTATTTCGCGAAGCGTTTGGAGTGCGTGGAGCTTGCTCCCGCTTTGGATGGTTGCGGAACACACAAAGACGAGTCAGGCATGCGCCGCACCGGGAGCGCACACTCTACGGATCGGAGCGCGGATGCCTTCATCCGCGCGAACAACCGTTGGGCAACGCACGGATGAAGGCATCCGCGCTCCAAGCTAGCGGGACTGCTCGGAGTATTTCGCCCACACGAATTTGCTGGGACGGCGGCGAACCGGTGCGCTACAATTTCCGCCATGAAACGTCCAGTAATCTTCCTGTCCTTCCTGCGCCTTGGTTTGCTGATGACCATGGCCCTCAGTCCGTGCCTGGTTGCGCCTGCTGCCGAACCCGCCAATCCGAACGCGACGCCGCAGGCCCAGGCCGTCCTGAATTACTTCCACGAATTGTCCGCGCGTCGCGAAGGCCGCCGCATCATTTCGGGACAATTCAGCGATTTTGGCAACGGCGCGAATCTCCGCATTATGGAGCGCATCCACGAAAAGACCGGTCACTGGCCGGGCCTGATCGGAGTCGATTATGCCGATTTTGGCCGCGGCAGCCTGACTTACAAGACGCCCAACCACGTCGCCAATGAGTATTGGAAGCAAGGCGGTCTGGTGACCGTCATGGCGCACATGTACAATCCCGCAAATCCCAAAGGTGGCGGCCTGCGCGACAAGGGCGTGAACCTTGCCGATCTGTTGAAGACAGGCACCGATACGCACCAACGCTGGATGCAGGAATTGGATTTAATGGCCGCGGGTCTAAAGGAACTCCAGGACGCCGGTGTGGTGGTGCTGTGGCGTCCCTTCCACGAAATGAACGGCGGCTGGTTCTGGTGGGGCGCCAAGGAGCCGGCGCAGTTCATCGCGGTCTGGCGGCACATGTTTGATTACTTCACGAAGACCAAAGGGCTCGACAATCTGCTCTGGGTCTATGGCCCGAACCACAGCCAAAACACCGCCAAGTATTACGCCGGCGACCACTACGTCGATATCGTGGGCCTCGACGCCTACACGGACTTCATCGATCCGGAACATATCAAGGGCTACGGCGAACTCGCCGCATTGCCAAAACCGTTTGGCTTTACCGAATACGGTCCCCACGGCTCGCGCAATCCACCGGGCAATTACGATTACCGGCGATTCATTGACGGGCTGGCGAAGGAATTTCCCAAGACCTGCTTCTTCATGTGCTGGAATGCGAAATGGAGTTTGGCAACAAACGAACATACGAAGGAATTACTCGACAATCCGTCAATCGTGAACCGCGCGGACCTGCCGGCAATGCGATTCAAATCGAACCCGTAAAAGGAGAAGCGCCGATTCCATGAACAAGAGAATATTTTGGCTTGCGCTGGGTTGGATGGGAATGTGGGTTCTGGGAACGAGTGGCACTTCTCAGATTCGATCCGGGCCGGTAAACGAACCAGGTTCCTGGGAGCCCGTTGGCCTGTCCGGTGGCGGCGGCATGTTCATCCCAGCCATTTCTCCCGCGGACTCGAATCTCATGATGCTCAATTGCGACATGAGTGCGGCCTACTTGTCCGAAGACGGTGGGCACAACTGGCGCATGATCAATCACGCCCAACTCCGCAGCGATACGCGCTGCCGGCCGGCGTTTCATCCGACCAATCCGAATGTGATTTTTGCGTCGTCGGGAGGGCGGCTTCACGTTAGCCGTGATCGAGGCAAATCCTTCACGCCGATTGGAAATCTACGCGACTCGCTCTTTGGTGAAATCGCCATGAATCCGGACGATCCGAACGTGATGCTGGCGGGCACACGGAGCAGCGGTTGCGCGTTGTCCCGTGACGCCGGCGTCACCTGGCGGATTTGCCACGGGCCGGTGGGCCGGTTGATTGCCTTTCACTTCGACCGCACTCGCCAGGGCCGCACGATCTTCGCCGCGACCGACCAAGGGCTTTGGCGCTCGGACGACGCGGGACAAACTTGGATCGAGAAAACTCTAGGCTTGCCCTGGATGCCCATGCAGGCGTTTGCCGGGGGCTCCGATGCCAGGGCGAACGTGGTCATGCTCTATTGCGCGATCCCGAGCAAGAATTTGGATGGCGTCTTTAAAGGCGGCATCTATCGCTCCCGCGACCGCGGCGAATCGTGGCAATGGGCGATGGGGTCCGGCTTGAACATGGAGACCAAGCAAGCCGACCAATGGGCTTACGGTCCAATCGCTCAATACAATTACCTCCTTGCTACGGACGCCCAACCGTTGACGGTTTATGCGCTGAACACCGCCACCGGTTTCCATCCACCGCACAGCGACACGGTATTCCGCAGCGACGACGGCGGCGCGACGTGGCGGGCAACCTATTTTCAGGATCCGCGGTTCCAGCAATTCAACGTTGCGCACGACTTTGTCACGGCGTCCACCGGGCAATGTTTCAAGGGTGGCGAAACTCCCTTCGGCGTCGCCATCTGCAATTCCGATCCCGACCGCCTGATGCTCGTCCGCAACGAACCGCACATCACCCACAACGGTGGCCGGTCACTGGTTCGTTGGCAGCACCTATCCTGCCTGCAAGTCAACCGCCCGGTCCCGAAACGTCCTGGGTCTGCAACGGGCTCGTGGTCACCACCACCTGGCACTACTACGTCGATCCCCACGAACCAAACCGGCACTACATCGCTTACACGGACATCGGCCTGTCGCGCTCCCTCGACGGCGGCAAAACTTGGAAATGGTGGAACCAGAAAACCTGGCCGCCGTGGCGGAATACCTGTTACGAACTGGCTTTCGATCCCGATGTGCCGGGGCAAGATCTGGGGCGCGTTCTCCGACGTGCATGACATCCCGAACGACAACATCATCTCCGAGCGCCACGGCCACAACCGCCCCGGCGGCGTCTGCATCTCCCGCGATTTCGGCACGTCCTGGAAGTGCGAGGCGAAAGGCTTGCCGCTCAAGCCGGTGACTTCCATTGTGCTCGATCCGCGCAGCGCGAAGGGCGCTCGAACGCTGTATGCGGGAGTATTCGATGCCGGCGTATTCAAATCCACCGATGACGGCCAGACCTGGACGCTGAAGAAGAACGGCCTGGGGCATCCGAACAACATGCGCGTCTATCGGGTGATTCTCCATGCCGACGGCACGCTCTTCGCCAGCATCTGCGCCAAGCGGCCCTTCGGGCGGCAAGCCGCTGATGCGCGAAGGCGTCGGCTTGTATCGCTCCAAAGACGGCGCGGAAACGTGGGAGAAGATCAATGTCACGCAGCCGCTGCTCTATGTAAAAGACTTCTCGGTCCATCCGCGTGACAGCCGACGCATTCTAATGGGCGCGTGCGACGCCGGGTATGGCGACCATTCCGGCGGCCTGTATTTCACCGAGGACGGCGGCCAATCCTGGCGTCGCATCGGCCGGCAAGGTCCGCAGACGTTCGGCGGTTACTTTCATCCGCAGCACGAAGGCTGGATCTACATGACGCTGACCGAAGGCGCGCCTGGCGCTGGCCTATGGCTTTCGCGCGACAACGGCCAAACGTGGCACCCCTTCGACGCCTTGCCCTTTGCGAACATCCAGCGCGTGGAATTGGATCCA
>CAWBHS010000109.1:0-60138 GCA_963788655.1 uncultured Verrucomicrobiae bacterium
ACACCGGCAAACATGCGGGAGGTCAACATCACGAGGAGGGCGGCGGTGTGATTGGTCAAGCCCGAGCCGTAGCCGAAGATCGCGTAGGATAGGGCCGATGCCCCCACGCTGAAAGAGCAGTACCGGACGCCGGCCAATCCGGTCGGACAACCGGCCCCACAGCGGGGCAAAAATAAATTGCATCGCCGAGAACGAAGCGACGATCAGCCCCAGTTCCAGGCCGGTGGCCCCGAACTCCTTGCTGTAAATGGGCAACAGCGGCAGGACGATGCCGAAGCCGATGAGATCAATGAAGACGGTCAGAAAGACCACCAGAATGGAGGGCTTTCTCATTGCCGAGCGGCCCTCCGGTTCCGGTTCCTTTCAGAATTTACCCAGATACTAAACATTACAAACACGGATTGACTTTACCGGACGAACAAGCCAGTCAAGTGCCGGCGCGGCGGCCTGGGAAAGGGCGTCGATTTTCCCGCAACGGTGGGGAGAGCCGACCCTCAATGGCTGGACTCCGCCTCCTCCCGGGGGCAGCTATCGACAGTTGTTATTGGGTGCGGTGCGGAAAGTTTTCACGCTACCGAGCCGTCAAATCCCGCGCCGCGGGAACGCGGGCTTCCATCCGCTTGACAATCGGCCGCGCCCGCGCCACGGCACCTCGCTCGGTCAGGCCAAAGGAGGAATCCATGATCACGCGCACGGCGGCGATGGGTTCGCCATTCCGATCGTGCAACGGCAGGGTGACGTTGGCTTTGCCCTCGATCTTGCCGTAGTACACCATGTTCTTTTGAATCGCATCCTGTTCTGCCTTGCCCCCAGGCTTGGCCCATTTCGGCAGCGTCCATACTGGCAATCACGAGCGGGTTCGGAGCGTTGGTGGCCAGGGCGTAGATTCTCAATCCCGCCAGCCGCGGATATTTACGCAAAGCATCGCGAATCAACACCTGCGCAAAGGCCTCGTTCGCCGTGTAAGTTATGTGGGCATCCGCGAAATAGCTGACGGAATCGGACTTCGTCCAAAAACCAATCTGACCGCTCGCATAAGCGCCTTCGCCCGCCGTGTCGGTCACCAACAGCAACTCCTTGCCGTCCAAACGGCCGCGGAATTGGTTGCCTTTGCACTCGATTTGCAGCTCGTGCCACTCGCCCTGCGGGATCTTCACCTCGGCGCCCACCCGCGCGGTCAGTCGGCCGTTGACCATTTTGAAAAACGAAAGGTTCGTTCCCAGTCCGCTGGCGCGGATGTAATAGTAATTGCGCTCGTCTTGAATGCGAAACGCCACCCCGGCCATCTGTTCGGTTTTGCCCGCCACCAATTTGAAAGCCGTTGTGAAGGTGAAATCATCGAAGGTTTCATCCTGGTAAACCAACATCGGATAACGGTCGGGGGTGCCGTCCCGGGAAAGCTGCGCCAGCACCCGGCGTTTGGCACTGGTGGTGGATTTTGAGGAAACCGGCGCAAACAGTGTCGGCGCATCGTCCAGAATCACTTGCCAATCGCCGGATTTGCCGGTCCCGCTCAACACGCTGCGAAATCCCTCGGGCACCGCGTGAAGTTTGTCCTCGGAAAAATCAAAGAAGTGATCCCTTGCAGCCGCCGGCCACAACGAAACGCCCAGGACCAGGGAGATGATCAATCGCCACATGAGGGAGCACCTTAGCAAAACCATGCAGTGCGACAAGGCGGAAGCGTGTGCGAATCTGGAACTTTATTAATTAACGCCAACAGTTCTGCCCATGAGCCTCAAAATGGGTTCCTTGATTTCCAATGACTTGCGCGTTTTGAAGTTCACGGGCGCAACGAGCACAACTTGGTTCCGTGGTGGCCTCATTTTGGCGGCCGCGAATGATCCGGTCAATCGTTACCTGGGAGATTTCCCGGTCAGGGATCGGATTCAGAGCGACCAACCGGTGACCTTCACTGGCGTGCTTTCGCACTGGTCAGGTCGCACCTCCTGGCCGGGTTGGGGTGAGACGACAATGAAACCGGTTCGGAGTCGGGAATTGCCCAAGAGTTTGGAAGAAGTGTGTCCGGGCTCTATTCCATCCGCCCCCCGGAAACCGAATTTGAGTTAACAACTACGGCTATGCCGTGGCGGGTTTGCTTTTGGAACGGATTTCCGGTGAACCTTATGAACGCTATAGAGCGTTGCAACCTCACCAAGTCAGATTAAAAGTCCGATGCCGGTCTGCTGTGGCTTCGGCTCCGTGAGAATGGTGCTCGCGGCAGGAGTTGCCCCCGCACTGCGGCGAAATCCAATGGCAAATCGGTGTCTCCCTGGGTGCGCGCGTTGCGCCGCCTCACCCGCTGGAGTAGTCAATTCACCCGTTCATTCCAGATATACTACGGCTTTCACATCATCATCATTGTCTCCGTACCTGCGGATGCCTTCACCACATGGATTTCCGGCTGGACGCCCGTCGCATCGCCATAGGCCGCCGCAACGGCGCGCGCGAACACGTCCGTTTGCTCCGCCTCGACCAACGCCACCATGCAACCGCCGAAGCCGGCGCCGGCTTGGCGGGCTCCAATCACGCCCGGCGCATTCAACATGGCATGCATCATCGCATGCATGGCGGGCGAGCCGATTTCGTAGAGTGTCATCGCTCCATGGAACGAGTCGGCACAAAGCTGGCAAATGCGGTTGCGATCACCCGCCTCGAGGGCCTCGGCGAAGACTTTCACTCGGGCGTTTTCTTCGACAATAAAACGGCAGCGTTTCGCCACCTCGGCGGGCAGTTTCCCTTCATGCTTTTTGAATTGTTCGAGCGTGAGGTCGCGCAGCGCCGCGACGCCCAACCGGCGCGCCCCCGCTTCGCACTGTTCTCGCCGTTGACCGTATGCCGAGCCGGCGAGTTCCCGGCGGGATTTGGTGTCGCAGATCACCACGCGGAGCTCATCCACCAGTTTGACGGGCCGGCTGGAGAGATCGCGGCAATCCAGCAACAAGGCGCAACCTTCCTGTGCCGCGCACGAAGTGAATTGATCGAGGATGCCACAGTTGACGCCGACGAACTGGTTCTCAGCCCGTTGGCAGAGCAGGGCTTTCTTCACGGGATCGACCGTCCATCCGCCCAGCGCCTCAAAGAGCGTTGCGGTGGCGCACTCGAGCGCCGCCGACGAACTTAGCCCGCTGCTCATCGGCACAGTGCTGTGAATGATGCCGTCCCAGCCAGTGAGCGAAAATCCCTCGGTTTGCAATACCTGCGCCACGCCGCGGACGTAGTTGGTCCAGCGGGCTTCTGGATCGGGAACGAGATGATCGAGGTGGACAGTGGTTTCCGCATCAAGGTTCATCGAGTAAAGCCGCACCGTGCGGTCGGTGCGCGGGCGGGCGCCGATCCACGTGTCGAGGTCAATGGGCAGCGTGAGCACGTAACCGAGGTTGTAATCCGTGTGACTGCCCATCAAGTCCACCCGGCCGGGCGCGCGGCATCCCAGCGTGGGCGCGGCGCCGAAACGCTGTTCAAATACGCGGCGGAGTTGACGTTGTCGCTGCGAATGCTCGTTCATCTTACGGTGTGTCCGGCGCGAACGCTTCCAGCATGGCGGCGACATTTTCGGGCGGAATATCCGATTGCATCCGGTGCGATGGGCCCAGGATAAGACCAGTGCCGTCCGGCGCCAGATTATGGACGCAAGCTCGCGTGGCGGCGCGGACTTCGGCGGGTGAAACTTTGGGCAGTACTTCCTGCGTCGAGAGGCCGCCATAGAAACTGAGGTGTTTGCCGAACTCGCGGTAAAGCTGCGGATGTTCCAACACCTCGGGTTGAACCGGATTCAGGCAGGTCAACCCTATATCCACCAACTCGGGCAGAATCGGCCATAAGTCACCGTCCGAGTGTAAAATCACCGGCAAGCCCGCCTCACGAAACACGGCGAACATCCGCGCAAGCCGCGGCTTGAACATCTGCCGCCAGAGTTTCGGCGAAAAGAGCAGACTACGTTGGGCCCCGTAATCATCGCCGAAATAAGCGCCATCGACGCCATCTGACAAATTCGTAGCAGCCGACGTAAGGAGGCTCTGATTGATTGCGGATTGCGGATTGCGGATTGCGGAGTTAGCCAGTTCCTCTTCACGTTGGCTGCTACGGAGGGCGACGAATCGCTTGGCCAAAGTTACCTGGATGTCGGTGATCCGATCGAGCAGTTCCTCGACCCAGGCTGGTTGGTCCATCAAGTCCATGAGCAACTGGTCGAATCCGCGCAAGGACCAGGCGCGCTCGAACAAGACAAAGCCGAAGTTTGGCGCGACGAAATGTTGGCCGCCGTCCGTGGCTATGATGTGCTCCGCTTCGGTCAGCAGCTTCGGCGCATTGGGGTCCGGCCACGGGAAGGCAGCCAGATCGGTCGAGTCCGCCAATGGGGCCACGGCATGCCAGTAACCTTCGGTTTCAGTGCCCCAGCCCGCGCCCCACCAGTCGAAACGCACTTTGCCATCCGCGCTCATGCGCGGAGTATGCGCCACGTCCACGCGGAGGAGATGATTGTCCAGACGCGCCGGCAGTTCATTGGGTAAGCAACCAAAATGCGTGGCGAGCTTCGCGCCCATCGCACCGGTGTAATTCGTTTGCACCGGCAAGCGATCCACCGGCTGCCGCCACAGCGCGCGGCGCATGCGTTCTTTTTGGGTGAGGGTGTTCATCGATGCTCAAGCAAATTCAATAACCGGTTCGACTCACTGAGTTTGGCGTTGCCATTCCCGCTCGTCTTGAAAACTGGCCTCGAGCCGTCCCGGCCGAGCGCCCATGCTGGCTTCGATTAAGATGGCGGCGCTCTACCGAAACGCCGCTACGGATTATGTTCATGGTGCAGGCGGTGCGTCTTCCACCAGGCCCACATCAATGCTCTGACCGCCGTAGGTCTGGCTGGCGTGAACGGCCAGGATGTTCTTGCCCGGCTTGAGTGTGGCGAGCGCGACCCGGTAAATGTCCGCTTCGTCATACGTCGTGATCCAACCCTGCAATTTCTTCGTGGCGAGGATGCCGTTGAGATAAACCTCCGGGTCCTCGTCGTAAATCAGCAGCAAGCGCGGATGGTTGAGCGGGCGTTCCGGCAGATTGAATTCCCGGCGCAGCCAGATTTGTTTCGTTGTCCACTCGGTGCCAATAATTGCGCCGGGCGTGCCTTGCGTGCCGAAGCCGCCCACGCCTTCCTTCCACGAGGAATCATCGAAGCCAGGTTGCATCCAGTCGTTTGCGGGTTGTTCCAGAGTGTAGCGCCATTTGACTTGCGCCGTCCGCGCGGTGGGGACGATCTCCCGGGTTTCCCCGCCTACCGGGATTGGCGCCCACGGGCCACGGGTGTTGGCGCTGCGGCTGGTCCACTTCGTCCACGTTGGCGCGTCGGTCAGCAGCTTGATGAATATGCCACCGACGACCGGGCGCGCTTGGAAACCTTTCCGTTTCGCATTGGTGGTGATGAACCAATCCGACAAGGGCACACGAGTTGGTGTTTCGTTGGCGTAACGCCAGATTGGGTTGAACAGCGCCTGGAAATCTGCCGGGTTGCGGGCCAGTGCGATGCTCCACAGCGCCCAGTCAATCAGGCTCGTGTCGGTGCGGCTGTCCACGGGCAGACCGTATTGGTTTTGCACTTTGAGATACCAGGCAATCTCGGCGTCGCCGAGCGCATCAGGGAACAAGCGATAGTCAAGCTTGGGGAGCGCAGGCGCCTCGCCTGCTGCGGTTGGCGCCCCGCCAACCAGTCTGAAACTCGCGCCGGCTGCGGAGCCACTCGGCGAGGGCGCCGACTGGTTGCGCCCGAGGCGGGCGCGCTCCCCCAGCACACGATCCCAGATCAGGTTGTGCTTCATGCTCCAGGTGCCGGCTTGGTGATAGGCCAGGCGCGTGCGGCCGGCGTCGTGGGCGAGTTGCTGCCACTTGACGGCATAATCCCGGGCGATGGTGAGATACTTGCGGGCGTCCTCCGGTTTGCCGGCCAACTCGCACAATTGCGCATAACCGCCAATGGCGATGATGGCTTTGAGCGCGAGGTCTGCGTTGTGCGGCAGGTGCCCGAACATGTCGGCGGAACAAAGTTGGTTCTGCGGATCGAGTCCCTCCTTCACCAGGTAATCAGCCCACTGCGTCAACACGGGCCAATACTTCGTGGCGAAGTCGGCATTGCCTTCGTGCTTCGCCAAAGCGGCCAGCATGATGAGCATGTTGCCGCATTCCTCGACCGGCATGCGGTCGCCGTCTTTCCCGCCCATGCCATAAACCTGTCCGGTGGCGTGCGGATAGGTGCCGAGATCATGCGGCGCATACGGGTAAGGCCAGCGCGGCGACGCGGCGTAGTCCAGCACGGGCACCAGCATCGCCTTGGTGAGCGCGGGACTGAACACCAGGAAGAACGGCGCCTGCGGAAACAGCACATCGACGGTGCCGATGCAGCCGTTCGAGAAATTTTCCTTCGGGAACATCAGCGGTTGACCGTTGGCGTCGGCGCAGATTTTGTTTCCGGCCAACGTCTGGCGGTAGGCGAGCGCGCAGAGTTGGGCATACTTCTCGCCGCCGACCTTGGCGGAGGTCGGCCATCAGTTCCGCATCGAACTGCTCACAGCGCTGCTTGAGTGATTCGTAATCAGCCGCGGCTTTCTGCAACAACGCTGCGGCGTCATCACCGTTGCGGCGCCAGTAGGGGCGAAGTCGGCTGCGGAAATACTTGATCGAATACTCGTCGTCGTAGGCAAGCATGAGCCATCGGGAGACGGGGGCACTCCCAACATTGTCGATTCTGAAGATAACCACAAGGCGCAAAGGGACTTCATCACGCGGAAATGTCGGATAGAAGGGCCATACATCGTTGGTTGAAATAGTGCCCGGAGGATTCCACGAGGCCAAACCTCCAAATTTTGCCCAGGCCTCCAAGTACCGTCCCGCATCGCCTCCCCAGAACATGGAGTATTGCCTCTGATCAAACTTGTCTTTCTTCTCACCGAGATTCCTGGTGGCGATGTAAAAGCGCCCCCAATCGATACGTAAATCGTCGCCCTTCTCCCGCAGCACCGCCTGTTCCGCGGAACCAACCGCGAGGACATCCAATCCGCCAACATCAGGCTTCTCCGTTTTAACGGCTTGTCCCTTGTGGTTAACCGCAATCTCTGGGGCGGCATCCAAATATGTTTCTACGTTGTGTTCCTTTCCATCTATCGCTTTCGTTTCCCACGTTAAGTAAGTCACCGGCCTCGACAGCACTTCCAGATCGCCCGGCAACGCCGGCGTCATGAAGGTCAGTGTCAGCCGCACGCCTTCGCCCTCGAACGTGTAAATCGTCCGCGTCGGCAGCACTTCAAGATTTGTTTGTGGCAACGCGGGCACACTAGCCGGCTCCTTGCCCATGATCCGGAATCCCTTCCCATCAATCCGCACCAAACTGGTCAACCGCTGCGGCTTGCCGGTCCAGTGCATCGTGTCCGCATCGGTCAGTTTGTCCGCTGGCGACCAAATACTGAAATACGGATCGTGCGCGACCAGCGGCACGGCGGGCGGGCGAAACGCCGGAGGGCCAGAGGACGAATCCGCTGCAGTCGAACCGGCAGCCAACGACAAGAATGCGGTTGTGACCGCACAGGCAAGGAACCGGAAAGTCCATTTGGATTCGTTGAATGCCGCCCGGCTCAGCCAGCCTGGCCACAGGTTTTCTCGTTTCAGCGACGGCTTATTCATGGGTGTGTTCAATTCGGCCCAATCATTCGGAGGCGTAGGTTCACGGCGCACCGAATCACAGAGTAAAAGCATTACGCAGTCCCGCCCAGCAAATCCGTCGCGGTAAGAGTGGTGGATATGTCCGAGAACAACTTGGCAACGAACAACTGCCGCGGAAAGTTAGGGCGCGTCACTCCGGGCGCGACTGCTTGCTGCTAAGCCGTGACTATTCAGTAGGACAGGCGTCCCGCCTGTCCCGAACGAGTGCAAACCAACAACTTGTATTACGGCGCCGCGAGTATTTCTATGTCACCAAACGGTGAGGATGCCTTGGGCTATTCGCGACAGGCGAGACGCCTGTCCTACCACGCCGCACTGCCTCATCGCAGCACCAGCCACTGAATTGATACGGCTAAACCACCTGCCCGCCCAGAAAAGGAAGGGCGCGGCCCGAACGACTCGGCCGCGCCCATTCACCTACCAACCGTTTGGCGTTATGCCAACCCTATCCCGGAAAGCCACGGCGGCGGACGGAACCGGTTTCCCGGCTATTGGTCCCGTTTTTTATACGCCCTGCCAGACGCATACACATCCATGCCGCCGCCGTCTAACCCCGTCATCCGCATTCACCAATTCCCACATATCCAACTGCGTTTTGCCGGGCTAAATCAAACCAACCAGCCCAGCCTGATTTCGGAGACGGGAAATTTATAAGCCAGCGCCGTGCCAATCAAAAACGCAGGTACCACGACACGATTCATCACGACGCTGTTGGTCATATTTCCAACCCAAACCGGTCAATTTCTTCAGACTCAACGGATACAAATTCAACGACCGCGTTTGCTTCCGAATCGGCAGCGTGAAATTCGCGCTTATTGCGTCGAAATACCGCAATCTTATTTTACCAGTGGCTCTCATATCTCGTTCAACGAACCGATTTATTGAGTTGCTGCCTGCTTCTTAAGCAAATGCGAGGCCACCCTCAAAGATGAGAATCGGGCTGCGGCTCGCTTTTGACAATTCATGGTCCTTCTCCTAGCCTCCCTGCCCAGAATGAAAATCATCCGTCTTAACGAGCCGAACTATGAGCAATTGCTGCGCGAACAAACGCAGACTTCGAGCTTGTTCGATCCCGTGATCGAAGAACGCACCCGCGCCATTGTGGAAGCGGTGCGCGACCGCGGCGACGACGCGGTCATAGAGTACACCCAGCGTCTGGACGGCGCCACGCTGGTGTCCCCGCACTTGGCGGTTACCAAAGCTGAATTGCTCCAAGCCTCATTGAAGGCGGATAAGGAGCTTCGTGACGCCGTCAAAGCAGCGCACAAGAACATTGCTTTCTTCAGCCGCAAGTCATTGCGGAAAAACTGGTCGGCGAAGAATTCGCACGGCGCTAAAGTGGGCGAGAAATTCGATCCCTTTCAACGAGTCGGCGTGTATATCCCGGGCGGCACCGCGCCGTTGCTTTCGACCGCGCTGATGACCGTGACGCTGGCTCAGGTGGCGGGTTGTCCGGAAATCGTGGTTTGCACGCCGTGCAATGCGGCAGGGGCGGTCAATTCCGGATTGCTCTTTGCCGCGCGGTTTGCTGGTGCCACCGAAATCTACCGTGTTGGCGGCGCACAAGCCATCGCCGCCATGGCGTACGGTACGGACACCATTTGCCCCGTACAAAAGATCTTTGGGCCGGGCAATGCCTACGTGGTGGCTGCCAAGCGGTTGTTGTTCGGGCGGGTGGCGATTGATCTTTTGCCCGGCCCCAGTGAAGTGCTGGTCTTGGCTGATGATTCGGCCAATCCACGGTACGTCGCCGCCGATTTGCTGGCGCAGGCCGAACATGGTTCCGGCCACGAACGGGTGTGGCTGGTCACGCCGTCGGCTAAACTGCTGCGCGCGGTCGAGCAGGAAATGGCCCGCCAGTTGCCGCAACTCGCCCGGCGCGAATTCATTCAGCGGGTGTTGGACAACCGGGCTTGTCTGATCCAGGTCAAGTCGTTGGAAACGGGAATCGAACTGGTCAACCGCCTGGCGCCGGAGCATTGCGAAGTGCTGACGCGCCGGCCTGGCACCGTGGCGCCCAAAATCCGGACCGCCGGCGCCATTTTTCTGGGATCGTGGTCGCCCACAGTTCTTGGGGGATTATGTCGCGGGTCCCAGTCATACCTTGCCCACCGGCGGCGCCGGCGCTTCGTTTGCCGGGCTGACCGTGGACCAATTCCAACGCCGCACCAGTGTGGTGGAATACAGCCGCCCGGCGTTGAAGAAAGCATTGCCGACTTTGTTGGAGCTTGCGGAACGTGAGGGACTCAGTGCTCATGGCCGGTCCGCGTCCATTCGCAAATAATCCTGATTAAACGAGGTGCATCATGAAATCGATGAATCCTGGCTCCAGACCGTCCGCCAAGAACCGTAACGCGGGATCGCCCAAAGCGCTCTTGATTCGACCGTTGGTCGAGAACCTGCATCCTTACGTTCCCGGCGAACAACCGAAGGTCAAGGGACTGATCAAGCTCAACACCAACGAGAATCCCTATCCTCCTTCGCCGCGAGTCATGGCGGCCATCAAAGCCGCCGTGGACGAGCGGCTCCGGCTTTACCCCAATCCCACGGCGGAGCCGTTGCGCGAGCGACTGGCGAAACTCCACCGGTGCCGGACGGAGAACATCATCGTCGGAAATGGCTCGGACGAGTTGTTGGCGCTGGCCTCGCGCGCGTTCGTCGAACCAGTATCGGTCTTTTTGAAAACGCGGTTGGAGCGGGCCAAACCGGCGCCACTAACCCGTGCCCGACCGGCGCGTTCGACCATTCAATACTTCACGCCCAGTTACTCGCTCTATCCGGTCCTCGCAGATATTCACGGGGCGTGGAAGAATCCGCTGCCGCTCGATCCGGACTTCAGCCTGCCCGAAATCCCGGAATTGAAGCAGGGCAAGATTTGGGATTTTGAAGCGGCGCTGACTTACGTCACCACTCCAAATGCTCCTGGTGGCCGCGGCTACGCGACGGCGGAATTGGAAACGCTGTGCCGCGCCCAACGCGGCGTCATCCTGCTGGACGAAGCTTATGCCGATTTCGCCACGGAAAACGCCATGGAACTGGCGCTCAAGTATCCGCATGTCCTGGTGGCGCGTACAGTTCTCCAAGGCCTATTCACTCTGCTTTCAGCGGATTGGCTATTGCGTGGGTTCGCCGGCGCTGATTGACGCCATGCAGCGTATTCGGGACAGCTACAGTGTGAATGGCCTGGGCCAGGTAGGCGCATTGGCTTCGCTTGATGAGCTTCCGTTTTACCGGGGCAATTTCAATCGCGTGATTGCCACCCGCCAGCGGCTCAGCGAGGCATTGACCCGATTGGACTTTGAAGTGTTTCCAAGCCAAACCAATTTCCTCATGGTTCGCCCACCGGCGTTTTCCGCCGAGAAGTGGCTGGCGAAACTGCGGGAGCGGAAGATCCTGGTGCGTTGGTGGGCCAATCCCGAGGTGCGCGATTACCTTCGTATCACCATCGGGACAGACGCGGAAGTGGACGCCCTTCTGAAAGCAGTGAAACAACTTCGCAAAACGGCATGAGCGGCTTGCCATCCGCCGTGGCACCAACGACACTCGGCGTTATGACCGATACCGAAACGCTGCAAGTTTTCCGTGACACCGGGGCCCTGCTCGAAGGGCATTTTGTTCTCCGCAGCGGCTTGCATAGCCGCCAGTTCTTCCAATGCGCCTTGGCTTTGCAATCCATGCCGATTGTGGAACAACTGGGCACCGCCCTCGCTGACAAAGTCAGATCGCTGAATCCCACGACAGTGGTAGCACCCGCCATGGGCGGCTTGGTAATCGGGCAGGAAGTCGCGCGACAATTGCGGCTGCGTTTCATCTTTGTCGAAAAGGAGACCGGCAAACTGGTGCTACGCCGTGGATTCAAAATCGCGGCGCAAGAAAGAATTCTCGTGGTGGAAGACGTAATCACCAAAGGCGGACGCGTCCAAGAAACCATGGACATTGTTCGCGCCCAGCAAGGCGAAGTGGTTGGCGTGGCCATCGTGGTGGACCGTTCTAACGGACAGGTTGACCTCGGCGTGCCAGTCTTCAGCCTGTTGCAGATGCAGGTCGAAACGTTTCCGCCGGACCAACTACCTCCCGATTTGCAGCATACTCCCGCCGTCAAGCCCGGAAGTCTGTAGGTGCTACGGCGCAAGGCTATCGAATACGAGAACCACCGCGTTAGCATCCGTTGGACGAGGCCAAATGGAGAGAGGGAAGCGGTGTTCTGGCGTAAGCAGAAGGAGTTGAAAAGAAGACCGACCCAAAAATGGTGGCTAACATAGACTCTCGGAATTTACCGGAATTCGAAAGCCGCATTCCCGGTCCATGTCAGCCGCAGACAAATTAATCGTTAGCCGGGATTTTTCAAGCGTTTTTTAAAGGTTTTTGGTGGCGGAAACGTGGTTCCAATTGGGTCGCGAACGCCGCTGAAATCGGAGGCTACGTCGTCTTTTTCAGGACGGACACTGCTTCGTCGGCGTGATACGAACTGCGGACCATCGGTCCACTGGCTACGTGAACAAATCCCATCTGACGCGCCCGTTCTCCGTATTCGGCAAACTTGTCCGGCGGAACGAAATTCACCACCGGCAGGTGGTGCAACGTGGGCTGGAGATACTGGCCCAAGGTCAAGATATCGCAGTCAATGGCGCGCAAGTCCGCCAGCGCGGTGAATAATTCGTCCTCGGTTTCACCCAAACCCAACATCAAGCCGGATTTGGTCAACGATGCGTTGCCGCCTTTGGCCTTGGCCTTGCGCAGGACGCTGAGTGATCGATTGTAGGTCGCGCGGGAGCGGACGTCCGGGGTTAGGCGGCGAACGGTTTCCAAATTGTGATTGAAGATTTCGGGACGTGCTTTGAGCACGGTTTCCAGTGATTCGTCCTGGTCGTTAAAATCGGGAACCAGCACTTCGATGGTGATGCCGGGATTGAGTTGGCGCACCGCTTCGATGGTTTGGCGAAAGTGTTCCGCGCCGCCGTCGCGGAGGTCATCGCGGGCCACGCCGGTGATGACCACGTGCCGCAATCCCAGCCGGCTGGTGGCTTCGGCCACGCGCTGGGGTTCACTCGCGTCCAGCGCAAAGGGTTTGGCCGTGGTCACGGAACAGAACCGGCAGGCGCGGGTGCATCGGTCGCCGCCGATCATGAACGTGGCGGTGCCTTTGCTCCAGCATTCCCAATGATTGGGGCACTTGGCGCTTTCGCACACCGTATTCAAGCGACGGCCCTGCAGCAGGTATTGGGTTTGACCGAAGGTAGGATTGGTGGGCAGGCGCATCCGCAGCCAATCGGGAAGCCGGGGACGCGCGGGCGACGGGGTAACTATCGTATTCATGTATGGGATCCAACGTTGCGAAATCAAGCGGCGGCGAAGCCTTGTTCGCGCCACCAATCTGCCAGTTCGTCCGCACCAAAATCAGCCAAGACCTTGCCGTCCACGTCGATGACCGGCGCCAATGTCTGGCCGGAAAGCTGCACCATCTCGCGGCGCGCCCGCGCATCGGCGAGCACGTCGAGCTTTTCATAGCGGATGCCTTTCCCGTTCAGCCAGTCCATGGCTTCGTGGCACCATCCGCAATAGGGTTTGATGTACAACCGGATATTCACTGCTTTCATCAGCAACGTGGCCACCATAGGGCGCCACGATTCAAATCTCAAACGCAATTGCGCGCGGTCTCGAATCTCGAGCTTCGGGCTTTTTTCGGATCTCGGAATTTGAGATGTGGATTTAGTTTCGGATTTGCCTTCCGGCTTTCATCAGTCCGCTTCCGTCAGAAACGTGTCGTCGTGCTCGTAGGCTGGGGCGCAGCAACACAACAGTTTAAGGGGTTCAGTGCCCGTGTTCCAAAGTTTGTGCTTGCTGCCTGGCGGAATGGCGATGGCATCGCCCGCCTTCACTTCGGTGGTTTCGGTTGCGATCCGGATGCGGCCTTGGCCGGCCGTGATGAAATAGATTTCCTCCGTGCGCGCGTGGTAATGCTCTTGCGTGCTGCCGCCCACCGGTACTCGCGCTTCGGCCAGGCTTTGATGGCGGATCGCCGAATTTCGGTGCGCCAACAACTCGCGGATTTCCGACCCGTCTTTGGTGATAAAGGACGGCACGGCGTCCAAATTTTTGATGTCCATAATGCTGCCGAAAGAGTGCCGGGATGTCGATCCGCCGCAACGCAAAAGACAGTGGATAAAAATCCGAGGGCAGAAATCCGAGATCCGAAGCCATGGATGGCTGTCACCTTCACTGTCACCGTCCAATATCAGTCATCGTGAACCTTTCTGCACAGCCACCGAGTTAGCGCACGCAGTCTTGGGCGCGCCGCCGAAGTTGGGGAAGCATGCACTTGCATACGGCGGCGCGCACGTTGCCTTTGCGGCGCCGCTTCAAGGTGTGCAAATCGCGGCCCGCTTCCAACGCTTCCACCCACCCGTACTGACCTCTATCGATTAAGGTAACGCAAGCTGATGGGAAGTTGCTCGTGAACGCTGGGTGATTCATCCTCGATGAAATACCATTTAACTTTGGCTTGGGCGGCGGCTTTGAGAATTGCCGGCATGTCCATCTGTCCGGTGCCAAGGGCCACGTCGTTCGATACGTCCGTATGCCCGGTGAGAGCGCCGGTTGGCGTGCCCTTTTTCATGTCTTTGAGGTGCATGAGTTCCCAGCGGCCGGGGTATTTCTCGAGCCACTTGACCGGATCCTGTCCCGGAAACTCAACCCAAAAGATGTCCATTTCGAACGCGACATGCTTGGGATTCGTTTCGGCCATCATCAGATCCAACAGGGTGCTTTGGCCATAAGGTTGGAACTCGTAGCCGTGCTGATGATAGAAAAACTTGATGCCATTTTTGGCCAAAACGGCGCCGGCTTGGTTGAAAACCTGGATCGCCTCGCGACACGTCTGTTCGTTAAACGGATCCGTGTGGGGTATCCACGCAACGCCGGCGTACTTCAATCCGAGAAGCTTGGCTTCGGCGGCCACAGCCTCGGGTTCATCTCGAAACCGTTCATACGGAAAGTGGCCGGAGATGGCTTTCAGGCCATATTGCTTGAGCAGCTTGGAGAATTCTTTCGGAGCGACATTGTAGGTGCCCGCCAGTTCAACGTTCTTGAAGTCTAGGTTTTTGACTTCTTGCAGCGTGCTCGGCACGTCCTTTGCAAAGTCCGCGCGCAGGCTGTACAGTTGCAGTCCAAGTTTGCCTTTGAAGGTGGCACTGTGGACGGTTGGTATGAATAGGCCGGAAAAAAGCAGGCCGGCAAGAACCAGAATTGAATAGCGTTTCATAGTTTTCGAAGAATAAGTCATTCCTACGAAGTTGAGAAGCCAAATTGTTGAAAGCCTCAAATCCGGTATCGCTGAACCGAGGTGCCGATGAGATGGAACCGCTATCGCAAAACCAATTCGACCGTCTCGGTACCTACCGTGAGCTGAACCGAAGAACGGTTTACTTTTTCGCACCGAACCTCGATAGGTCCCTCTTCGGATTGGACGGTAAACGTTTCACCTGACTTGACGTTGTGAATGCCGAGGCCGTCTCCAATCATGGCGATCTGGTGCGCCGGCAGGAAGGAAATACCTTTAAGAACCAGACCATTAAATGAGTTTCCTGTCGGTCGGAAAACAGGATCAGATCTAGTGGATTCAACTTTGGGCGTTTCGTCTTCCACTGCGGTCGGCAATTCGCTCGCATGAACCGTTTCCACTTTATTTACCGAAGCTCGTAAATCCGGCATTAGCGCTGCCAGCACCCACAGATTGATGCAAAACATCAACGCGCCGGCAATCGCAACGGTAAAGATGATGTCGGGTGCGATCTCGGCTCCGGTGCATTTCCACAGACAAATGACCAAGACAACATAAGCCAAATATGGCCCGACAAATGGAATTAAGCTGGTCACGATGGCGGCCATTGATGACGCCAGCAAACCGAAGAAATTGTAGTTCAACTTTTGGATCTTGATCATCACCCAGATTAATCCGGTGTAGATCACCCACTTGATCCCGAGGCCCGCTACTAAAGCAATTAAGAATCCCATGTTCATTTCTGACATTTCCGTTCGGTCGGTTCTACTCCGCAATGATTACGCCGCGTCGCCAAAGACCATTGGCGTTTTAGGAGTATCTTGGTGGGTTCGTAGAACCCAGATGCAAACTGATTCGCCTTTCACTGATTGCCCCCAATCATCAAAGCGAGGTTGTCCCCGCAATTCCCGGCGCTTGTGGCACCGTTCCTGTGGAGTTCATCGTCACAATTCAGCCAGTTTTAAGCCTGGAAAGAACGCTATGCTCCTACTTGCGTGCTCAAATTTTGCCATGCGATTCTGTGGTCAACGTGCTGCAGCATTTGCTGGAGCTGTCAGGAAACCGGAACGCAACCAACCGACGGCCACACTGAAGAACGACTTTTCACTTAGGGAGCATTGCTTTTTGGCCGTTTTTGAATCAATGTATGGGCAATCCACAACTCCATAAGTTGAGTAGTATTATGAAATTATTCCGCATTCTTTTTCATGCAGCGCTCGGGATTGGCTTCCTGACCCATGCTTACGGGCAGGTGCCCCATCTGCTGAATTATCAGGGACGAATTTCCGTGGGTGGCACGAACTACGAGGGCCCGGGCCAGTTCAAATTTGCCTTGGTGGGGAAGCAAGCCAACACTGGCAGCCGGCAGGCAACGGCAACGGCGGAGATATTCTTTGGTGGTCTGATCTACAATCTCGTCATCATGGACGGCGGCGCGGGCTATTTCACTCCCCCAAGAGTAACCTTCACCCATCCGGCCGGCCAGGGGGCGGTATGGGAGGCCATTGTTTCCGGCGGCGCGGTGGTGGACTTCAACGACATTGCCCTTGGGAGCAATTACACGAGCACGGTCGTCGTGAACATCGAACCTCCCCCCGATTTCTTGTATCCGTCCTATTGGAGCAACGACAGGTACGAGCACTGCTGGCCATGAACCCGCTCAGGCAGTTACCCTGAACGTCAGCCAAGGCCTTTATTCCGTGTTGCTGGGGGATACGACCATCACCAACATGAACGCCATCCCGTTGACTGTGTTCACCAATTCCGATGCCTATCTGCGCGTTTGGTTTAGTGACGGGGTATCGGGTTTTCAACAACTGCTGCCCGATCAGCGCGTGGCAGCCGTGGGTTATGCCTTGATGGCAGAGAGTGTTCCGGACGGAACCATCACCTCGTCCAAGCTGGCCGACGGCACCGTGACGAGCGCCAAACTGGCTCCCGGCGCCGTCCAAGCGGCTGCTTTGGATACGGGCGCAGTAGGCGCAGCCCAGATTTTGGACGGAAGCATTGTTGACGCGGACATCAGTCCCAGCGCCGACATCGATGCCAGCAAAATCGCGCACGGGGATCTGCTGGCCACGCGCTTGAAAGTGGGGAGCGGTCACACATTGTCGTCGGGCGGCCTGCACGCGACAATTGCCGGCGGTGAGCAAAACAGTGTCTCCGCGGCATACGCGGCCATTGGCGGCGGCAAAGCCAACTCGATTTCGTCGAGCCACGGGTTCATTGGCGGAGGATTGAGAAACAGCGTGAGCAGTTCGTATGCGACAGTGGGCGGGGGTAACAACAACGCAGCGAGCGCACTGGAGGCCACGGTGGGCGGCGGATATTTCAACGAGGCGACGGGGGTGTACGCAGCAGTGGGTGGAGGCACGCTCAATTCGGCGGGTGCTTATGCGACCGTTCCAGGTGGTTCGGAAAACGTGGCGGCGGGCGATTACAGTTTCGCGGCAGGGCGGCGAGCCATTGCCGGGCATAAAGGCAGTTTCGTTTGGGGGGACGGCACCGACGCCGGCATTTCTTCGACCAGCACCAACCAATTCATCGTGCGGGCAAGCGGCGGCGTATGGCTGGGAACGAACAGTTCGCCCGTATTGACGAACGGTTACTTCCTAAACACTTCGACCGGTGGTTATTTGTCCTCCGGCGGCGTCTGGACCGACAATTGCGACCGCAACGCCAAAGAGAATTTTACGCCAATCGATCCAGTTGAGATCCTGCACCGAGTGGCGAACCTGCCCATCACTTCATGGAACTACCGCACTGAAGGAAAGGACGTAAAACATGTGGGCCCCGTGGCACAGGACTTCTATGCGGCGTTCACAACTGGCCAGGATGAACGTCATCTGGCGGCCTTGGACAGTGCGGGCGTTGCCTTGGCAGCAATTCAGGGGCTCAACGCGGAAGTAAGCGCAAAGGATGCGCGGATTTCTGAATTGGAGCAATCCCTCGAGGAACTCAAGCAACAAGTCCGTGAATTGACCATCCTGATGAAAGAGCCGCGCGAGCCGATGAATCCAACCGAAGGGACCGGCGAGACTCAGTAGCGCGACTTGGCAACGTTATTCCATTGTGTGTTTGAAAATGCAGACCACTAAAGGCTTCATGAACTCGACAATCAAACTATTCGGGTGTCTGACGGCGGCCGGCTTGGTTGTGAACATTGGTGCTGCGGAGGGTGGCAGTGCTGATTATGCGATCACTGCGGATACATTGAACTCAGCCGGTGCGCAGACTGCAAGCGTCGCATACTCACACGTTGGCAGCCTGGGCGGGCTCGGGAGCACCAGCAGTGCTGTCAGCCTGTCGTGGGTTGTCAAACATGGTTTCATTGGACGATTTCGCGATGTAGCCGGACTGGCGGTTACCGCCAATCCAACCAACGTCAACGAAGGCGAAAGCGGGCAATTGGCAGCCAGCCTCCTCTATGATGATCAAACGCGTTCGCCGCTGAACGGTTCGGATGTTTTTTGGAGTGTTATCAGCGGACCGATTGCCTCCGTAACTCCGTTGGGTCTGGCGACGGCGGGAGCGGTTTACCAAGACACGACGGCGAGCGTGCGTGGCCAGTATCAAAGCCATCAAGGCCTGCTGGATTTGCGGGTGTTGAATGTATCACCGGACAACTATGGGCTCTATGCCGGCGATGGTTTGCCGGACGATTGGCAGGTCCGATATTTTGGATTGAACAATCCGTTAGCCGACCCTGGGTTGGATCCGGATGGCGATCGTCAGTCCAACTTCTTCGAGTATGTCGCGGGATTGATTCCCACCAACAACGCGTCGCAATTCCGGCTAACCATCACCGACGTGCCGGGCACTCCTGATCACAAAAATGTTACGTTCACTCCGCGATTCGCTGACCGCAACTATTCGGTGGAATATCGCGTTGACCCTGACCAAGGCATATTCATTCCTTTGACTGGTTCAATTATTGATGATAATGGCATACAGCGTACCATCACGGATCAAAACGCGATCAATAACACACGCTTTTATCGAGTCCAAATCAGCCTGCCATAAGCAGTTCAGCACCTAGCCGCTTACGTGATGCGCAACCAAACTGTCTTTAAATAGGCCGGCTCGGTGCGGGTAATTGGAAAATCTGGCGGCTGCGGAACATAATGGCACTTAGATACTTGTCGATGCAACTTGCGGACCTGTGCTTCAATCGTGTTCAGGAAGACATCCGGTTTCAGCATGGCGGCATTGGTTGAGGCAAGCAGCACGCCTCCCGAAGCCAGCAACGGTAGTGCGCCTGCCACCAATTTTCCGTAATCCTTTTCCGCGCGAAATACCCCGCTCTGTTTGGATTGGGAAAAGGTGGGCGGATCCAAGATGATCATCTCGAAACGACGCTGCTTCTTGCCAAGCCGACGAAACCAATCGAAGGTGTCTCCGCAAAGAAACTCATGTCCTCCGGGATCCAATCCATTGAGCGCAAAGTTCCGTTTGCCCCAATCCAAGTATTTCCGGGACAGGTCCAGGCTGGTGGTGTGCGATCCAACTTGCGCCGCACATACCGAGAAGGCGCACGTGTAAGCAAAGGTGTTCAGGACACGACAAGCTTTTAGATCGTCCGGAAAAAGTGGAAACCCTGACGCCACGTGGTTGACGAGCAATCGGCGGCGGTTGTCGCGTTGGTCCAAAAACAAACCGACAGAGTATCCTTCATTAAAACTGACTTCAAATTGGAGACCGTTTTCCAAGACGGTAAACGATTCAGGAGCCGTTTCTCCGGCGACGTGTCGGGGGGAGATTTCGGCTGGCCCTGCACTGCGGATCCGACGGGCGAGTCGTTTGAGGTAAATCCCGCGAGAGGTGCATTTTCGCACGCACCGGTTCAGCAAAGATCCATTGGCTTCAATGCCTGTGGCTATATTTGCAGGAAGCCGTTGGTTGGTAACATGTTGTATCACTAGCGAATCAAGGTTCAGGGATCCGCCTCCAGAATTATCCGCAGCATCGCCAGCCACCAATAGATAGTCTCCCAAGCGATCCAGATACCAACCCTCCAGTTCCGAGCCGTCGGCAGCACCGTGAACCAACCGGTAGGCATTGGTCAAAACAGAATCAATGAAGGCTTGGCGCATCATCACTCTGGCGTCCGCTGGAAAGGTGGTGGAAACAGTGAACACCTGTTCGGCTCCCGTTACCGGATGTCGAATGACCAATTGCTGGGCGTGCAGGCAAAGTCTCACTCCCGAAGCTCCTCCGTACAGATTGTCCCCGATGACTGGGAATCCATTCTCCGCAGCGTGAACTCGAATTTGATGGGTTCTCCCAGTGAGCGGTTCGGCCCACACCACACTATGGCCTTGTGCATTGGTCGAGCGCACCGAAAATCGCGTCACTGCTTCCATCCCGTTTTGCTTGTTCAAGCAACTCAAATACTTGTTGCCTTGGCGGACAAGGTGAGATTTTACGGTGAACTATCTTTTGTAGGCCGTCGGTCCGTCAATAGTACGTATGTCTTGCGCACAGTTCGGTTCGTGAATTGCTCCGTTAGCGAACGATTGGCAAGCGTGGTCTTGGCGAACACCATGACCCCGGACGTATCTTTGTCAAGCCGGTGAATGATGGCAAGGTCGGCCCAACGCAGCTCCCGATGTCGCAACCAATCGTAAATGCCTTCACCGGCAAAAGGTGCGGGAGCGTGGGTATTGATCCCTGGCGGTTTGTTGACCACCAACAGGTGCTCGTCCTCGAACAAGACGAGCGGCAGATGTTCGCGGCTGGCGGCAGAATGGATCATGAAGAAGCAATGCACAACGACCGAAAGTCTATACTCGGATGCTGAGTATTGACAACCTTCCAGCGAGCGAACTCGAGGCTGCTGGACCAAACAGTGGAAATCAATTCTCAATCTGACTCGCCAGGCTGGTTCAATTCTGAATAAATACGGCAAATGGGTTCCCTTTGGAACAGGTGCGGACAATGGTTGGCGCTAACAGGCGCCTATCTTCAACGGCATTGGCAACGCCTGCTGTTTCTTCGGGACAAGGTCCGTATTTCGGAAGAAACCCTGCACATTATTTTGGCGGGGATCGTTGGTGTCATCGGTGGCATGGCCAACTACATCTTCCATGCGTTGAACCAAGGTTTTAAGTTGCTCGTCATCGGCCGTACCGGCGACATGGTGGAACTGGCGCGAAGTTTCGAGCCCATCTATCGCCTTCTGACTCCGGCAATTGGTGGACTTGCCGCTGGTTTGACTTTGTTTTGGGGGCTCCGGTTGATTGGCACTCCAGGACGAACCAATTTACTGGAAGTTGTTGTCGCTGGAAACGGTCGGCTGCCGTTACGGAATACAATTGTAAGTACCATTGCGGCAATGCTTAGCATCAATACTGGCGCTTCCATTGGCCGCGAAGGAGCGGTCATTCATCTCTGCGCAACGTTGGCCTCCAAACTTGGCCAAGTCGTCAAATGGCCACCCTACCGGTTGCGGTTGCTGATTGCTTGCGGGGCCGCTTCGGGTATTGCCGCCTGTTACAACGCTCCGATCGCCGGTGCGGTGTTTGCCGCACAAATCGTCTTGGGGAATTTCTCAATGAGTTTGTTCGCGCCGCTGGTCTTCTCGTCGGTGATCGCCGCCGTCGTTTCCAGGAACTTCTTCGGGATTGACCCGTGGTATGAAGTTCCCGTCTTCAATTTTACCCGTTTGATCCAACTGCCATGGTTTATTGTGTTGGGAATGCTTTCCGGCCTTTGCGGAGCTGTCTTTCTAAAATCGTTACGCTTCAGCGAACGGTTCTTTCAACGATTAACCGTTCCCTTGCATTGGCGATTGGCGATGGCGGGGTTGGCCGTGGGAGTGATTTCAATCCGGTTTCCCGAAGTGTGGGGAAACGGCTATCTGGCTACTAACGAGATTTTGAAGACTCAAGCGACAAACATGGCCGGGATATGGATTGTCTTCGGTCTGTTTTTGGCCAAGTTGGTTGCTACTAGTATCACGGTCGGTGCCGGCACGGTTGGTGGGGTATTTACGCCGACGTTGTTTTTGGGAGCGGCGCTGGGCAGCGTCGTGGGCGGCGTATTACATCATTTCGGCCTGGTTGGCGAGTCATTGCACATTGGTGCGTTCGCCCTTGTCGGCATGGCCAGCATGATGGCGGCTACTACGCATTCACCCTTGCTGGCGATGATTGTCGTTTTCGAGTTGTCCATGAACTATTCGCTCATGCCGCCTCTGATGTTGGCGTGCGCCGTGGCCACATTAGTAGCAAGAGGGTTTCACAGTGAATCAGTCTATACCGAACCACTTAGAAGAAAAGGACTTCAGCTTGAACGAGAAAGCGCCAGACTGGGAGCTGCCTCGGAGAAAACGATTGGTGACTTAATGCGAGAGGCAGTCCCGCCGCTTCAAGAAAACACCCCGTTTCGACAAATTGCGGATCGGTTTCTGCGCAGTAGTTACAACCATTTGCCGGTCGTAGATGGGAAGTTGAAACTGGTTGGAACGGTGATTTTGCACGATCTGAAAGAGTTCCTCAACGCCGGTTATGAACTGAATACGGTCATCGCCAGTGATGTCATGCGCCCGCCACCACCATGCCTGACGCCGGATCAGAAACTGGCAGACGTGTTGCCTCTTCTGCTTTCCAGCGAACTGCGCAACATTCCCGTCGTGAGCAGCCGTGTGGAGAATCGCTTGGTCGGGGCAATTGCGCGGGCCGAAGCGCTCTCACTGATCTCGGAGGCCATCGCTGCCCGCTCGGCACCGAGAATGGAATAGGATTCTTGAGTCAAAGCTGATGGCTCTGCGGGTTGTTGTTGAATTCGTCTCGGCGGTGATAAATATTGCGGCCGCAGATGTTTGTCTATCCGAAGAAATATGAAGTGATCGTTGTTGGTGGCGGGCACGCCGGAGTCGAGGCGGCATTGGCCGCTGCTCGAATGGGTCTCCCGACATTATTGATCACTCTCAATTTGGACACGATTGGTCAAATGTCTTGTAATCCAGCCATTGGCGGGTTGGCCAAAGGACATCTCGCTCGTGAGATTGATGCGCTCGGCGGTGAAATGGGCAAGAATACCGACCTGACTGGACTACAGTTTCGGATGCTCAATCTGAGGAAAGGACCCTCCGTTCGCGCGCCCCGAGCTCAATGCGACAAGAAAGCCTATCAGTTTCGGCTCAAATGGATTTGCGAACGGCAACCAAATTTAGATTGCAAACAGGGACAAACTACCCGGGTTTTGCACAAAGATTATCAAGTTTTTGGAGTCGAGACTTCTTTGGGCGTTCAGTATTTCGGCACGACTGTAATCGTAACGACCGGCACTTTCTTGAGGGGACTGATTCATGTTGGATCGAACAAACAGGAAGGGGGTCGCGCTGGAGAGTCTGCGGCGATGACGTTGTCCGGCTCGCTGAAGGAACTCGGGTTGGAACTCGGCCGTCTAAAAACCGGCACACCTCCAAGACTCAACGCCAACTCAATCGACTTCTCAAAGACCGAACGTCAACCGGGAGACGAACCGGTCCCATATTTCACCTACTGGAAAGAGGATTTGTTCCACGTGGAACATTCGGCGTCGAAATCATGTTCATCTTCATCAGATGGCCAAGAGTATCCTCCCGGCTCAGTATTGGAGCAAATCAATGGGCAACTTCCCTGCTACGTCACTTACACTTCCAAGACTACCGCCTCGATCATCAAGGCAAACCTGGACAAGTCTCCCTTGTATTCCGGTACAATTGAAGGAGTGGGCCCTCGATATTGTCCCTCTATCGAGGATAAGATTGTCCGGTTTCCTGAAAAGGAACGTCAGCAAATCTTCCTCGAACCGGAAGGCATCAACACCGACGAAATCTACGTCAATGGATTCTCGACTTCATTGCCGTTTGCCGTCCAAATCGAAATGGTGCGCAGCATTGTCGGTTGCGAACATGCGGAAATCATGCGTCCGGCTTACGCTATCGAATATGATTTTGCCTTTCCAACTCAGCTTCTCCCGTCGCTTGAAACTAAAGTATGCCGCAATCTGTATTTGGCCGGCCAAATCAATGGGACATCCGGCTACGAGGAAGCGGGCGCCCAAGGATTGATGGCAGGCGTGAATGCGGCGCGACGAGTCCGCGGGAAAGAGCCGATCGTTTTACGGCGTGATCAAGCTTACATTGGAGTCCTGATTGATGACTTGGTGACGAAAGGCACGAGCGAACCGTATCGGATGTTTACATCGAGGGCTGAATATCGGCTCTTGCTGCGACAGGATAACGCCGATCTTCGACTCAGTGAACTTGGGTATGACGTAGGGCTTCTTCTTGATAGGAACTACCGACGATTCCAATCCAAACGAGACACCATCTACGGTGAAATTGCTCGATTGGAATCCACGCGAGCTAATGGAGAGCTTTTGTCGCAGATGCTAAGACGCCCGGAAGTCCGTTATACAGACTTGCCTGGGGTCAGCCACAACCTCTCTCAGGATGAGATTGAACAAGTCGAAACCGAGATCAAATACGCAGGCTATATCTTACGGCAAGAAGCCGACATCCAAAAACTTCGGGGTTTGGAGGAAAAGCAAATTCCTTCTTGGATTGAGTACAAAGACGTGGTCGGGCTCCGAACCGAAGCACGCCTGAAGTTGAGCACGGTTCGTCCGACCACTTTGGGACAGGCGTCCAGAATCTCCGGCGTTTCTCCGGCCGACATTGGAATTCTCATGGTTTGGATGAAAAGAGGTCCGGTCACCAGTGATTCGCAGCCGACTGCGGCAAACTGAATGAAACCGCAAGCTTCGTAAGTCAATAATCCAAGCCAGTTCAGAACTGAATGGGAAGCATCTCAGCTTCGCAGCCTACGCCAGTGCGTTCACCGCCCCCATTGGAACGGAAGTTCAGAGTGTCACTGCCACCACATTGAATGTCACACATGCGCCTTTATGACTCATAATATTATTATGTTCACATGATTGATAAACATACTTTGTTTTCGCATTATGTTTATCATTAGTGTGTTATGGATTATTCATTCATTCGGCATCCTCTTTGCTAAAGAAACATCAGATTTTGAAGATAGAAGAAGAATTTGTATGGCAAAAGTATTAGGCATTGATTTGGGAACGACAAACTCCTGCATGGCCGTCATGGAAGGTGGCGAGCCGGTTGTGCTCGAAAATTCTGAAGGCAAGCGCACGACGCCATCCGTCGTGGCATTCACAAAGAGTGGTGAACGATTGGTGGGTGATGCAGCCAAACGCCAGGCGGTGACCAATCCCAAGAATACGATCTATTCGATCAAGCGATTCATGGGGCGCAAATTCGAAGAGGTCCAGGAGGAAACAAGCCGCGTTCCATACAAGGTCGTCAAAGCAAGCAACGGCGACGTCGCGGTCGAAGTGGAAATCGAGGGCAAGACCAAAGTATTCAGTCCTCCGGAGATTTCGGCGATGATCCTGGCCAAGCTGAAGGCGGACGCCGAAATGCGCCTTGGCGAGAAGATCACCCAGGCGGTCATCACGGTTCCGGCCTATTTCAATGACTCCCAGCGGCAGGCCACCAAGGATGCCGGCAAGATCGCGGGCTTGGAAGTGCTGCGCATCATCAACGAACCCACCGCCGCCTCGCTCGCCTACGGCCTGGACAAGAAGAAGGACGAAAAGATCGCCGTGTATGACCTGGGCGGCGGCACGTTCGACATTTCCGTGCTGGAAATCGGCGACGGCGTTTTCGAGGTCAAGGCGACCAACGGCGACACGCATCTCGGCGGCGACGACTGGGATCACGCATCATGGACTGGATGATCGACGAGTTCAAGAAAGACCAGGGCATGGATCTGCGCAAGCAGCCCGATGCGCTCCAGCGCATCAAGGAAGAAGCGGAAAAAGCCAAGATCGCTCTCTCCAGCGCCCAGCAATACGAAATCAATCTGCCGTTCATCACGGCGGATGCCAGCGGGCCCAAGCACATCAGCATGAAGCTCACCCGCGCCAAGATGGAGCAGCTGTGCGACGACCTTTTCGAGCGCACCATCGTTCCGGTAAAGAGCTGCCTGAAGGATGCCGACATCACCGACCGACAAGATTGACGAACTGGTTCTGGTCGGCGGCATGACCCGCATGCCCCGAGTGGTCGAAACCGCCCATGCGTTGGTCAACAAGCCACCGCATCAAGGCGTGAACCCGGACGAAGTCGTCGCGATCGGCGCGGGCATCCAGGGCGGCGTGCTCAAGGGCGACGTCAAGGATGTGCTGCTTGCTCGACGTGACGCCCGCTGTCGCTCGGCATCGAAACGCTCGGCGGGGTGTTCACGCAGATTGATCGAGCGCAACACGACCATTCCGACGCGCAAATCGGAGATTTTCTCCACCGCTTCGGACAACCAGCCCGGCGTGGAAATCCACGTGCTTCAGGGCGAACGCCAGTTGGCCGGCGACAACAAGACCATCGGCAAGTTTCACCTGACGGACATTCCGCCGGCCCCGCGCGGCGTGCCGCAGATCGAAGTGACCTTCGACATTGATGCCAACGGCATCCTGCACGTGAGCGCCAAGGACCTCGGCACCGGCAAGGAACAGAAAATCACCATCACCGCCAGCAGCGGCCTGTCCAAGGACGAAATCGAGCGGATGCGCAAGGACGCCGAGCTGCACGCCGAGGAGGACCGCAGCAGCGCGAGGAAGTCGAGACGCGCAACGAGGCGGACAACGCCGTCTATCGCTCCGAGAAAATGCTCAAGGACAACGCCGACAAAATTTCCGGACAGCGACAAGAGCAAAATCGAAAGCGCCATCGACGAGCGTCAAGGAAGCGCTCAAAGGCAGCGACGCCGCCGCGATCAAATCCGCCAGTGAAAAACTGAACGAAGCCTGGCAGGCCGTTTCCAGCCGAACTTTACAAAGCCGCGGCGGAAAAGGCGCGCGCGGGCAAAGAGCAAGCTCAAGGAGCCTCCGCCGAGCCGGGCGAAAGCACCGACGTCCGAGAGCAAGGACGAAGGTCCGGTCATCGACGCTGAAGTCGTGGACGAAAAGAAGAGCTGATCCACTTTCCGCGCAGGAGGGCCATCTGAAGGCATCGAAGTGATCCGGGTGATCCTGCTGGGCTGAGCAATTTCCCGCGGCGAGTGCGGCGGGGCTTGATTCAACAACTCGTTAGTCAAAACAAACCATAGGAACATTAGAACCAGATATGGCAATTAAACTCAAACCCCTCGGCGACCGGGTCCTCGTCGAACCGGTCGAAGAGAAGGAAGTCAAGAAGGGCGGGATCATCATCCCCGATACCGCCAAGGAAAAACCGACCGGAAGGCATCGTCGTCGCGCTCGGCACCGGCAAGACCGACGACGACGGCAAGAAGGTCGCCTTTGAAGTCAAATGGGCGACCGCGTGCTCGTCAGCAAATACGGCGGCACCGAAATCAAAATGGACGGCAAGGAATACAAGATCCTGAGCTCGCGACGACATCCTCGGCGTCATCGAATAACAGGCTTAACTTTAACAATCAAATCAACTAAACTATGGCAGCAAAACAATTAATGTTCGACGAAGCCGCCCGGCAGGCGATCCTGCGCGGCGTTAGCAAACTCGTCCAAGGCCGTCACGGCCACGCTCGGGCCCAAGGGCCGCAACGTCGTGCTCGACAAGAAATTCGGCTCCCCGACCGTCACCAAGGACGGCGTGACCGTCGCCAAGGAAATCGAACTGGAAGATCCGTACGAAAACATGGGCGCCCAGATGGTGCGCGAAGTCGCCAGCAAGACCAGCGACGCCGCGGGCGACGGCACCACCACCGCCACCGTGCTGGCCGAAGCGATCTACCGCGAAGGCCTGAAGTACGTGACCTCCGGCGCGAACCCCATCGGCATCCAGCGCGGCATCCACAAGGCCGTCGAAGCCGCCGTCGCGCAGCTCGACAAGATCGCCAAGAAGGTCAAGGACAAGGAAGAAATCAAGCAGGTCGCCACCGTCTCCGCCAACTGGGACACCACCATCGGCGAAATCATCGCCGACGCGATGGACAAGGTCGGCAAGGACGGCACCATCACCGTCGAGGAAGCCAAGTCCATCGAGACGACGCTCGAAGTGGTCGAAGGCATGCAGTTCGACAAGGGCTATCTCTCGCCTTACTTCGTCACCAACGCCGAGACGATGGAAGCGAAGCTCGAAGACGCTTACATCCTGATCTACGAGAAGAAGATCAGCAGCCTGAAGGACCTGCTGCCGATCCTCGAGAAGGTCGCCAAGGTCGGCAAGCCGCTGCTCATCATCGCCGAAGAAGTCGAAGGCGAAGCGCTCGCCACCCTCGTGGTCAACAAGCTGCGCGGCACGCTCAACGTCTGCGCCGTCAAGGCTCCCGGCTTCGGCGATCGCCGCAAAGCCATGCTCGAAGACATCGCCATCCTCACCGGTGGCAAGTGCATCACCGAAGACCTCGGCATCAAGCTCGAGAACGTCGAACTTGAACGACCTCGGCCGCGCCAAGAGCATCGTGGTGGACAAGGAAAACACCACCATCGTCGAAGGCGACGGCAAGAGCTCCGACATCCAGGGCCGCGTGAACCAGATCCGCCGCCAGATCGAGGAAACCACCTCGGATTACGACCGCGAAAAACTGCAGGAACGCCTGGCCAAACTCGCCGGCGGCGTGGCCGTCATCAATGTCGGCGCCGCCACCGAAACCGAAATGAAGGAAAAGAAGGCCCGCGTCGAAGACGCGCTGCACGCTACCCGCGCGGCCGTTGAGGAAGGCATCGTTCCCGGTGGCGGCGTGGCCCTGATCCGCTGCTTGCCGGCCATTGAGAAGGTCGAAGGCCGCCAATGAAGACGAACAGATCGGCGTCGACATCGTCAAGCGCGCCGTCGAATCGCCGACGCGCGTCGCTGGCCCATAACGCCGGTGTGGAAGGCTCGATCGTGGTGGCAGGAAGTCAAGAAGCGCAAGGGCAACGATGGCTACAACGTCGCCACCGGCGAATACGAAGACCTCGTGAAAGCCGGCGTGGTGGATCCGAAGAAGGTCACCCGCACCGCGCTGCAGAACGCCGCGTCCATCGCCGGTCTGCTCCTGACCACCGAATGCCTCATCACCGAAATTCCGGAGAAGGAAAAGACAGCTCCGAAGGTGCTCCGGCGACACGGCGGCATGGGCGGCATGGGCGGCATGGACTACTAAGTCACTGAACGCACGAGGAACCGAGACACTCATAAGCGAGGCCGGCGCGAGCTGGCCTCGCTTTTTTTTGCCGGCGCAGCGGGGGACGACTCCTCAATGAACCATGGTAAGGCGCGTCACTCCGTCTGCGCCGTCTTGTTCCTATGACGCGCTGTTCTTTGCCTTCGCGGCGCGCAGGGGACTGCTCGCCCCTACCTCAACAGGGTTCGGCAAGCGCCAAAGACTGAGCCGGCTCTACCGGCGCGATACGCTTCTGCCAGCAGCGTCACGGTGTGCGCCACCCGCAGCGGCAAGCCGCGTTGCTTGATCCCGTTGACAAGTTGCAACAAACAGCCGGGATTGCTGTTGGCCACCACCGTCGCCCCGGTGCCGAGGATGTGCTTGATCTTGCGGTCCAGGAGTTCGCCGGCCATCACCGGCTGAATCAAGTTGTAAATTCCCGCGCTGCCGCAACACCAATTGCTCTCGGGCAACTCCACCAGCGTCAGATTGGGAATGGCGCGTAACACCGTGCGGGGCTGCGCGGTAATCTTTTGTCCGTGGACCAGATGACACGATTCATGGTAGGTCACAGTCATCGGGGGGGCGTGGTTGCCGTTCGGAGGTTGGAAATCGATTTCCACCAGCCATTCGTGGATATCCTTTAGTTTACGGTCCCAAAGCTCGGCCCGCTTCCGATACGCCGGATCATCAGCCAACAACGCTTCGTAGTGCTTTAAATGCGAGCCACAGCCACCGGCATTGCTGATGATCGCGTCGAACTGTTCGGGTGGGAAGAGGTCGATCATCTTGCGGGCAAGCTGCCGGGCCAGCTCCAGTTCACCGTTGTGCGCGTGAAGTGATCCGCAACAATACTGTTCCGGAGGCGTAATCACCTCGCAACCGTTGCGGACCAGCACCTCGACCGTGTCCCGATTGATGTCACTGAAGATCAAGTCTTGCGCGCAACCCGTAAGCATGGCGACGCGATATTTCTTTTGCCCCAGCGCGGGCGTAATTGGCGCGATCAGGTCGGCGGAAAAGGCGGGTTGAACTGCCGGCGTCATGGCTTCCAGTTCGCGCAATCGCCGGGGGAACAATTTCAAAATTCCACTGCCCCGCACGAGGGTCTGCAATCCCAATTGTTGATAAAGCCGCAAGAGCCGACCGATCCATTCCAGCCGGTGCAGGTCCATAAACAGCCAACTCACCGTGAAGCTGCGGATGAGGTTGCGCTTCGGATTGGCCATCGTGCCGGTGGCTTCGGCTTCCGCTCGCGCGTGCTCAAACATCTCGGCGTAATTGACGCCCGCCGGACAGGCCGTCATGCAAGCCAGGCAACCCAGACAAAAATACATTTCCTCCGCAAACGCCTGGTTTGCCTCGAGTCGCCCATCAGCGATGGCCCGCATCAGGGAAATGCGTCCCCGCGGGCTGTTGCGCTCCAGCTTGGTCGCGGTGTAGGTCGGGCATGTCGGCAGGCACAAGCCGCAATGCATGCACTGCTGCACCACGGAGTAGTCCAGATCTTTAAGATGCGAATGCGCATGTCCGCTCTTCATCGGTGCGTCCTGCCTTTGCTGCATTTTAATCAAACACTTTCCCCGGATTTAGAATGCCCTGGGGATCCAGCACCCGCCGTAATTCACGCAGCACGCGCATTTGCGCGGCCCCGGCAAATTTCGGCAGATACTTCTTCTTGGCCAGGCCCACGCCATGTTCCCCGGTGATCGTACCGCCCAGCCGAATGGCTTCCTGGAAAATTTCATCGAAGGCTTGCTCGACCCGGTGCATTTCTTCCGCGTCACGTTCGTTGGTCAGGCAGGTGGGATGCACGTTGCCATCGCCGAAATGGCCGAACGTGCCGATGCGAAGCTTGTGCCGGGCGGCGGTAGCCTGGATGAAGCGCACCATCGCTGCCAGTTCGCTCCGCGGCACGGTGACATCTTCGAGAATGGTCGTGGGGCCGACGCGTGCCAGCGCCGAGAACGCACTACGCCGCGCCGTGGCCAGGCGGGCCCCCTCGGCTTCGTCCTGGGCCACACGGATTTCCTGGCAGCCATTCTGTTTGGCGATTTCCTCCATCTGCGCCGCTTCCTCGGCCACCACGGACGGATGGCCATCGGTTTCCATCAACAACAAGGCCTCGCAATCCAGGGGCAAGCCAACCTTCGCAAAGTCCTCGACGCAATGAATGGTCGTGCGATCCAGAAATTCCAACGTACACGGAATGATCTGAGCGGCGATGATGTCGGAAACCGTTTGCGCCGCCTGGTCCATCTGCCCGAAAGTCGCCACCATGGTTTTCTTGGCGGCGGGCTTGGGAATGAGTCGCAGAAGCACTTTGGTGATCACGCCGAGCGTTCCCTCCGAACCAATGAACAGATCGCGCAACGAATAACCGGCGACATCTTTCACACACTTGTTGCCGGTCCACAACACCTCGCCGTCAGGCAGCACGACTTCCAGGCCCATGACGTAATTTCGGGTGACGCCGTATTTCAAGCCGCGCAACCCACCGGAGTTTTCCGCCACGTTGCCGCCGATGGTTGAGATCTTCATCGAACCCGGGTCCGGCGGATAAAACAGGCCGGCTCCCGCGGCGGCATCCGAAATCGCTTGAGTCGTGGCACCGGGTTCCGCCAGCAGCGTGAGATTGGCCCGGTCCAATTCCAGAATCCGATCCAGTTTGACCAGGCACATCACGAAGCCGTTTTTCACCGGCACACTCCCACCGCTCAGGCCGGTGCCAGAGCCGCGCGTAACCACCGGCGTTTTATGTTCGTTGGCCAATTTCAACAGACTGACGACAGCGTCTGCGGTTGGGGGAAGCACTACGCACTCGGGCAGTTGCTGCATTGCGGCGGTGCCGTCGAAGGAATACGGAATCAAGTCCTCGGGTGCGGTCAGGACGTTTTCCGGCCCGGTGATCTTGCGAAAATCATTTAGCAGATGGTCAGGCAAGGGCATAATGTCTGACCGCCAGCATGGACATGAAGCAAGTCCCGGTCAAGTCCTCCAGGACTGGCCAGACGTCTTGTCCGACGTTTCCAGTAATCGCACGCTTTCTGGACTGAGCTGCCCCCGTTCCAAACTGCCGGCAAGGTGCCGGCAGCACACTGCGCAACGTGCTGCTGGCGTCCCGCCGGCAGAAACGAATACAAGACAGACGTTGCTCATCCCCGACCCCGACCCCTGCTGACGCCACCCCGTGGAACAGCCGTCCCGGTCGTCCCGAATGGGTAGAGGCGCTCCTCATTTGTTCAACATTGGGAGGACGGTTGAGATATTGGGAAGCATTCGGGACAGGCGAGATGTCCTGTCCGACGTTTCCAGTAATCGCACGCTTTCTGGACTGAGCTGCCCCCGTTCCAAACTGCCGGCAAGATGCCGGCAGCACGCTGCGCAACGTGCTGCCGGCGTCCCGCCGGCAGAAACGAATACAAAACGCGCGATCGGATTTCCAAGGCCAGCCACTTTCCGCGATCCGGTATCGGGCATCTCGAATCCCGTGTCCGGCGCCGCGCCCATCGGCCCCAACCCCAACCTTCATGGCCGGTTTTCTTCACCCTTGAGCGGCATGCTGTCATTCGTGCCCGGATTGCTTTCAAGCGCGACCAATTGTGCCCGCAAAGCGGCGAGATCCTGCCATTGCGCCTGCAGACGGGCCTGTTCTTTTTCCAGATTTGTAAAGCGCTTTCCGAGCGCTTCAACCAACGGTTGGCCATCGGATCGGTCAGCGGGCAAGAGCCGTGTTTGGATTGCCGCCAGATTCTTGCGGGCTTCTTCCAACTCGGCGGTGGCCTTGCGGCCATCAGCCTCCAATTGTTCGATACGCTGCAGCATTAGTTCCCGTTCCACGTTAAGCGCCGCGACGGTGCGTTCTTGTTGCTGAAGTTGCTTTTGGGAGAGCAGCAAGGCGTTGGTGCCGGCGCCCAACTGACGGTCCGCTTCCGCCAATTGTTTTTGCAGCTTGTGGCCGGCCGCTTGGGCGGTGTCCAATTGCTGCTGCAATTCCCGTTGGCGCGACTTAAGTGCGATGATCTGGCTGTCCCGGTCCCATAGTTCATCGGCCGACGCGTCCAATTCGGCTTGCATGTCGGCCATCACCTCGGTGCGGCTGGCCAGGTCGTTCGTCGCCTGCGCCAATTCGTTGGAGGTCATGGTCAATTGTGTTTCCCGCAAGCGCACCGCGCTTTTAAACCGGGCCGAGGTTTGCCCGGCCACACTAAGGGTGGACTGGGATTCGTGCCACCTATTGGACCAGCGAACCGCGGAGGTTTCGGCGAATTCCAGCCGCTGCTCCCCGGTGCGGTACTGGTATACCAAGGCCGCTCCCAGGCCCAGCACCAGTAGAACGAGGATGACAATCGCGGTTTTCATAGTGCTATTGGACCGCATCCGGCTCACAAACACAACATTCCGGTGCGGCGTAGTACAAGGTTAAGCAGATAGGTTGCGACTTCGAAGCAATGCCGTGCGGAAACTGAAAGGGCAGCCGAATGGCTTTTGGCCGGATTCGCTGCCCTGAAAATTCACTTTCGCTGGTGGTTACTTGGGAGGCGCGTTGGTGGTGGCGGGCGTGTTCGTATTGACGGTAGCCGTGCCGTCCTGGCGCAATTCAACATTCAAATCAAGCCCCCCGCGCGGCTGAGGCGTTTCGCCCAAACCTTGCAGGAGCAACTCGGCCCCCTTGCGCTCAGTGCTGCCATAGAGCCCGGAGCGAATCCATTCGATCCGTTTGGCAATGGACAATTCCTCGCGCAGCTTGGAAATCTGGGAACGCAACATGGCCAAGTCGTTGAACTGGCGCTCGAGGTCGGATTTCTCCGCCTGCAGCCGCTTGAGTTCCTTCAACAGGAATTCGCGATCCCCTTCGGACGCCGACAATTTGGTTTCCGTGTCGGAGATTTGCTTGTTGAGCTTTTCAATGGCCGAATTCAAGCCCGTCAACTGCTCGGTTTGATTATCAATCTGCTTGGTCAACGCATCGATCTTGGCCTGGCGCTTGGCGTTCTCGGCTTGGGCTGCCTGGAAGGCCTCGGCGTTGGCCTTGGATTCCGCCTGGGCTTTGGCCAGTTCGGCGGACAATTTGACCGTTTCCGTGGTCTTGTTGGTCAAGGCCTGTTGCGTTTTCTTCAGATCCTGGGTCAGACGGGTATTCACCGTCTGTTGCTCGTCCAGCTTGGCACGCGTTTCGTCCACGGTGTTGGACAGGGCGGTGATTTGGATAATGTCTTCGTTCTTTTCTTGCACCGCCTGATTGTGCCGCTTCATCAGAGCGATCCCCAATCCGATCGAACAGATGAGTAGAATTACAATTAGTGCCTTCATAATCGCATTTAGTTCACCGAGCTTGCGCGGTCTGGCCACAAATGGCAAGTGTTACATCCCAATTTCTTGATTCTCGGACGTTCCTGTCTAAATTTGATTCATGGAAATGCCCACGCAAGCCGCGGTGATGACGTTGAACAATGCCACGCTGTTTCCGCAAGCTTTATTGCCGCTCTATATTTTTGAACCGCGGTATCGCGCCATGTTGGCGGATGCTCTGCGCGCCGATCGCATGTTTTCCGTGGCCATGCAGGAGGCCGAGGAATCCGGGGAAAAACCTTGCCGCGTCGCCGGTCTGGGGCTGATCCGCGTGTCGGTGGACCATCAGGATGGGTCTTCCCATCTCATTCTCCAGGGGCTGACGCGGGTCCAGCTCCTCGATCCGGTTCAACTTGAACCCTACCGCGTTCATGCCATCCGGCCCCTGCCCACGCCGGAGGCGGAGGCGGCTGAGGTGAAGTTGCTGGTCACCCGGGTCCATGCCCTCGTTCGCCAACGATTCGAGCAAGGCGCCTTGCCTTTCCCATTTCCCTTCGAAGCGGACACGGCAGCCAGCACCCTCCCAAAGGAGGAGGGGGACAATGCCGGCGTTCACATCAACGACGTGCTGAAATACCTCGAGCGCCTGCCCCGCCCCGAAGAACTGGCCGACCTGGTCGCGTGCGCCTTGTTACCGGATCCGGGAGCGCGACAGGTCATCCTGGAATCCGTGGCGTTGGAAGAGCGGTTCAAGAAACTAATTCATTTTTTGATGGAAGAAATTCGTCGGGCTTCCAAGAATCCCCATCCATGAGCGAACAACAAACTTCTCAAAATTATCGAGGCGATCTCAACCGCGATGAGTTGATGTCAGCCCTGTTTGCCAATCTGGTGCTTCAGCAAGCCAACATGGCGCTGATGTTCCTGGGCAAAGTGCCGCATCCGCAGACCGGCAAAGAGGTCGTGGATCTGGAAGCAGCGCAGGTGTTCATCGACAACCTGGAAATGCTCGAGCTCAAGACCAAAGGTAACCTCACCCAGGCCGAGGAAGGAATGCTCAAGCAAAGCCTCATGAGCGCCCGCATGACCTTCGTGGAAACCGCCGACAAAGCTCCAGCGAAACCCTCAGAGACAAAGGACAGTGCCACGCCCTCTCCGCAACCCGGCCCAGCCAGCGCCAGCACCAGTCCGGCAAAGCCTGCCGGTGAAGCCCCGGCGGACAACTCCGCCGCGAATTCCGAAGCCGAAGCGCGCAAGAAATACGTGAAAAAGTATTAGGGCGTGAAAGTACTGGCCATTGCCCTCACTGTTTGGGCCAGCGTCTGCGTCTTGCCCGCGGAAGCTGCGGCGCCGGCCAATCGTGCGTCCCGTTTCCTTGACGTCGCCGCGGTGCAAATGCGGTCCACCCACAATTTGGCCGACAACCTTGCCGCCATTCAAAAGCACCTGCACGATTGCGCCCAGCGGGGCGCACAAGTCGCCGTGTTTCCCGAATGCGCGCTGACCGGCTACTTCGAGGACGTCGTTACGCAATTGACTGCCCCGCAATTGGCTGATGCTGAAAACCAAGTCGCCGCCGCTTGCCGCACCGAGCACATCTACGCGGTGGTCGGCTCGGCTTGGCGGGAAGATGGGAAACTCTTGAACTCAGCGCTGGTCATCGCGCCTGATGGCCACGTGATCGAGCGCTATCACAAAGTCCAACTCGCGGAAAAATGGCCGCAACCGGGGGACCATCTTTCCGTGTTCAAAATCGCCGGCGTCCCTTGCTCGATCATTATCTGCCATGACGAACGTTATCCGGAACTGGTGCGCTTGCCGGTCTTGGCCGGCGCGCGCGTGATCTTCTATCTCTCGCACGAATCGGGCTTGCGTTCCGAGCGCAAGTTGGAACCGTATCGCGCGCAGATTCAGGCGCGCGCCGTTGAAAACACGGTGTATGTCGTTCACGCCAACGCCCCGGCCAATGACGATGCGTCCGGGTCGCACGGCCAAAGCCGGATCATTGCGCCCGATGGGAACCTCATTCAGGAAGCTTCGATGTTCCGGGAAGAGCTTTTGACCGCCACCCTCGACCTGACCCAAGCCACGGCCGAAAACGCGCGCCGCAGCCTGACGCGCGGTCCCTTACAGGATTGGTGGAAAGACGGGTTGAGCCGCGTGCGCGTCATCGAGTGAAGGGCGGGAGCAAAGGCAAAGCCGAAAGCCGACGGATGAAAGCCAAGACCGGCGGACGGTAGCTCACTTTCGCTGGCGCCCATCCGGTCACACGATTCCTCTCAAAGAAACGCTGTTCTGGATTCTCTGCAAAGCCTTCCGAACCTTTCACCGCTTCAAGCCTTCAACCGCGCATGGTGCATCCTGAAGTTGTTGGTTGCCGTTACACCCTCGTCCACCGCCTGAGGGCACGCGGCCGGCAAGGCGGGCATTTGTTGGCTGCTGAGATGGCCTTGCGCGGCAATTGCTCGTATCCTTTGGCCTAACTCTCAGGCGAGGGTGCGATCAGTACCCTTGGTAACTTCAGAGTAATTCGTCTCATTAATGTCTTTCGAAAACTCGACCTGTCATGGCACGTTCTGGGATTCCACGACTCCTGCCGGATTGATAAGCGTCACAAAGAGTAACAACAACTTCATCTAAAGTGTTCTCGCCACAATCGATTTCTTGAAAGATTCGGCCATTTGCTCCGTACATAAAGGAGACACAGGAGCATGGATATGGGCAGTCGGTTGGAACGGATTGAGGATTGGGAAGTGCGGGCCAAGGAAGCGCGCTTTAGCGCGGTGTCGCTGGCAGCAACGTGCGGCGTTTCGCGCCGGCATCTGGACCGGTATTTCAGTGACTTCCATGGTTGCTCGGCGCAAGCATGGTTGAATGCCCAGCGGCTGGAACAAGCGTTGGAACTGCTTTTACAAGGGGTGGACATCAAGGCAATCGCCTGGCAGATGGGCTACCAACAAACCTCGCATTTTTGTCGGGTCTTCAAAGCCATCTACGGAACCACCCCGGCTGACATTTGGGTTGATGCGCTTTGGCCACGGGCGGGCCTTTCTGCAAGGGGTGGGCGACACGTTGCTGGAAGTGCCGGTAACCAAACAGTGGCGGACGATGGAGGGGCGCACGTTTTTGGTGGAAGCGATTCCAGTGGCGCGGGTGAGCGCCGCCCTGCGCCGGCTATCCCGGCCGCACGGGGCCTCAGTGGCGCCGGTACGCGATTCGATCCGGCACGTGGTATCAGTCCGTCGCCAGTGGCCGGCTCCCCGACTGGCGCGGACGACACCGAAAGATGCGGCCCCGATGCAAATGGCGCAAGCCATGGCGCCCTCCCAGGGGTTGGTGCTGGACTGGACGGCCGTCAACACGGCCACCAACTGGGTATTTGAGGCGAACACCACCTACTATGTGTCCGGGTCAGTCAGCATAGACGGAGCCGTTTTTGAGGGCGGAACCGTTTTGAAGTACCTGAACAGCACCAACGTAAAGGTCAGCGTCACTGGTCCGGTGGTATGGAAGACCGGGCCGTATCGGCCGGCGGTGTTCACCTCGAAGAACGACAACAGCGTGGGGGAGACGTTGTCCGGCAGCACGGGCGCCCCCTCCTCGGTCAATGGCGCCACCTACCTGGAACTGGACGCCGAACAGGACGGCGAACCTTTGTCCTACCTGCGCATGGCGTACGCGGGCGTTGGGGTGCAGGCCGGCTGCTGGGACGTGCCGCTGTGGCACAGCCAGTTTGTGCAATGCCAAACGGCCGTGCGGCATACCGACGACGGGCTGGTGCTCGAACTCGACAACGTGCTGGTGTCGCGTTGCGGCACCCTGGCTGGCGGCAGCGTGACCAATCTGGCCGGGACACACGTAACGATTGACCAGCTTGACCGGATGACTGATGCCGGGGTGAGCGTGGACGGCCAGTTCACCAACAGCATCCTGAGCGCGGTGACCAACGCCGGGACGCTCTCGCTGGAGTCAAGCGTGGAAGCGGCGTCGGCCGCGGGCGTGTTCCAAACGGTGGGCGGGGCCAGCTATTACCTGGTGGACAGCAGCACCAACCGGGATGCGGGCACCTCGGCGCTGGCCTCCAACCTGTTGGCGGCGCTGGCGCTTAAAACGACGTATCCGCCGTTGGTCTATTCCAATGTCACGCTGACGACGAACCTGACCTTGGGGCCGGCAGTGGCGCGAGATACGAACACCCCCGATTTGGGGTTCCATTACGACGTGCTCGACTATGCATTTGGCGGCTCGCATGCGTACGCCGAGTTGACGTTTACGGCGGGAACGGCGGTGGGGTGGTTTCGCACCAGCTCGGGTTGGTATCACGCCGGGCACGGCATCCACATCGGCGACCAGCACGAAGTGTCGTTCGAAGGCACCCTGAATGCGCCGGATTACTGGGTGCGGTGCTGCACGGTGCAGGAAGGGTGCAACGGGTACTGGGAGGGCGGTTACGGGCCGGGCGGGATCTCGGGCTGGACCTGGCCGTATTTGACCAACGCGCCGACGGTGCGGGCGTGCTACACGCGGTTCGCCACCCTGGCGACCGAGGGCAACCATTTCCGCGATGACTGGGGATATTTGCTGGTGCGGGTGAGGGACAGCGAGTTCTGGGGCGGGAGCGTGGGGGGCTACATTTACTCGGCGTGGTACACCAATTGTCTGTTTGACCGGACCAGTTACTGGTTGTATGGGGGGCGGCCGGAGACGAGCCTGACGATGCAGAACGGCACCTTTCACGGCGGCCAGTTCCTCATCAGCCGGTCAACCTCGTATGGGGAAGGGTACACGCCCATCGTCTTGCGCGATATCGCCTTTGACGGCACGGCCGTCAGCACCGCCGATCCCTACGCGAGCAATGCCAGTCTTTCGGATTACAACTACAATGCGTTTCTGACCAACGGCTCACTGACCACGCCCCAGGGAAGCAACGACGTGTTGGTGAGCAGCTTTGACTGGGAAACGGGCAATCTCGGAGACTTCTATCTGCCGACCAATTCATTGTTGATCGACGCGGGCAGTGTGACCAACGCGAGCTTGTTGGGCTTGTACCATTACACGACGACGACCAACCAGGTAAAGGAAGGGACGACCAGCCGTTGGACATTGGCTACCACTACGTGGCAGTGACGAACGTGGACGGAGTGTGGTTGCCCATCGACACCGATGGGGACGAGATCCCTGACTATCTGGAGGACCGTAACGGGGATGGGCTCTTGGATGACGGTGAAACCGACTGGTCGAGTTACACGACCATTATGGGCAACGAACCGGAATTGCAACTATTCACCCCACTTCGACAATGAGAGTTGCCTCCGCGCCCAGGCGTGATACCAAGCACAACCATAACCTCCAACGCTTACCTTTTATGACTCGAAACTCTTTTCCATTTTCGCCCGCCAGCAAAACAGTCTCCCTGTTTCTTGCTTGCCTGATGCAAGGACAACAAATGTCGCAGGCCACGTTCATTGCCGAGCGGCCGTTGCCTCCAACGCCGCCGATATCGATTCCAATATGGGCGCCGCCGGTGTCGGTGCCGCCGCCGGTCAATGTCAGTCCAGTACAAGGGACTGGGCTGCCTATCAACGGCAGTTGCCAGCCGGCCTATTTTCAAGCCCGCAGTGTGCAAACAGTTCGAAACAAGATTGGTACCTAACCTGCTGAGCATGGCCGAGCATGGAAGATACCTTGATTTGACTATCACTGAAGAAGCCGACTCGGATTGTTCAGATGTTGGAGGTGATTACGAAATCTACCACGGGTGTCTTATGTCTGGATTTGAGAAGGATAATTATCCCACCCTTATATGGCCCATTAATCCTGTTCCTGGGGAAATGGAATTTTGCAGCAGCGTAAGCTGGTCAAACGCTTGCTACGTGCTGGTTTACTATTTCACAAACGACCCAGGTGCTTCAGGCAGTTGTTTTCCGGCCTTCTACGACGACCCTTCTGGAGAGGCCTTGTACTGCTATGTCGAAGGGTGCGAGAGTTTTGAGTCCGGCGACGGGAGCGATTGTCAGACCTTTGTGGTTGACAGCGGTATGGAGTCTTGTTTCGCGCTTTACGTTGCTGCCGAAGTACGACGGAGGCACGTATGATTTTCAACGCTGCTTTACCCCATACACTCTCACCAATTATCAAACCCAGTCCTACGACGTGGATGGCTGCCCCTCCGACCCACCTACCGTCAACAACTATTATGGTGGGTTGATTATCGCTGACAACATACTTACAACCAGTCTCGAGTTGACGGAGAGCGTATGGCGGCGGGCCTCTGGATCCGGATACACCCCGTGCCGCCGCATTTACGCCCTGACCAACGAATACACGACCGCCCGGCTCTTGGCGGTAGCGCAGCAGGATTTAACTGACGTAGGCGAGTGGGGAGAGGCGGTCAGCCGGGACAACTGCGGGGACCGCAGCACCAATTCCAGCCCGGACTTTACGTCGTATCGAAACCTAGCAGCCAACGAGCTGTCAGTGACCTTGCGTAGCGCCGGGATACTCACTCACAATTTCCGATTCGGACGTGCAGACCGAGTACCGGGTCACCTGGAACTTTCAGGAAACCATTGGTGGCAACACCACCCAGTATGCCGAAGGACCGGAGACGTATTTGGGAACGGGCACCACGCTGGCGATCCTCAAGACCAACAGCCCGCCGGCGGCCAATGGTACGAAGACCCTGCTGGGAGTCGAGATCATGGCAGTGCCGGTTCCGGGCATGCTGACGCAAGGCGGGGGCATCATCGGTTGTAGCGGTGGATGTAGCTCTGGCAAGGAAGGGATGGGGTTTTCGGCGAGTCCCGGGCGGGCGGAGTTTTGGAACAACGGGGTGAACATGGCCTTCTCGCTCGGCATGGCCAATGCGGAGAGTTCCGGCGGCATGTTGCGCGTCACGAGTCAGGAGCCCAGCGAAGACTTGGCCAGCCCCGTGTTGCTGCAGTTCGTGGGGGATTTGTCGCGAGTGAGCCTGAGCACGAATCAAGATGGCTCCTTGCAGCAGATCGACGGCATGCAAGTGCGTGTGAAGGTGGTGCCCGATACGTACGAATACGACCTGGAATTCTACATTAACCAGGAGGGCGGTTACGCGGAAACGGCCTTTGTCACCTACACGATTCAAAATCCCAACGGCAGCACCAACAGCAACACCCTCCGATCATCGAGCAGCGCAGCGGCCGGTCGATTACCAACGAGTATGCCTACCTGGGCGACGACACGTGGCAGTTGGTCCAGGGCAACGGGCTGCAAGGAAGCCGCGTGACCCGTGATGAAGACGTGAATGAGCGAAACCGTGACCTACATCCGCGAGGTGTTTGATCCGGTAACTTCGGAAACCTTGAGCGAGGTCCAGGAACTGTACGGCACGTTCGATTGGGGGCAGGGACTGCTCTCCTACACGGTCGATCCAGATGGGCTCGACCTGGTGACCACCAACACCTACGACCAGAATGGACGGCTGTCACAAAGCGTGCGGCCCGATGGCTCGTGGACCATTTACGCATACGACGCCTCCGGGCGGGTGGAGACCGAGTATTCGGCGTATCTCAATCAAGGCCCCACATCCAACGCGCAACTGGGCCGCACCACCACCTACAGCTACACCACGCTCGGATCGCCGGATGTGGCGAGCGTGAACCCCAATTCGCCGCGCGTGGTTACCGAGAGCATCCAGGGCACGCCGGTCCGGCGCACCTTCATGCTGTATCTGCCGGGAGAGACCCGGCAATACCAGGCGGCCAGCGCCAGCGCCGACTGGGACGATGCCGACAACCTGGGCACGACCAACCGCTACATTGCCAGCGGCACTGACATCGGGCAGCCGTTGGTGACCGATCACCCGGACGGCACGCGGCAGAGTTACGTCTATGGATCGACGCCGACCACGCGGACGGTGACCTTCTATTCCGGGCAGGCCGATCCCAACAATACCAGCAACATTCTCAGCGGGACCAAGACGGTTACCACGCAAGGCAGCTACGGGGAAACCCTTTCCACGGTCGTCTATGATTACCCCGGCGGGGCCGTGGTCGATTACCAGGCCAATGCCTTCGACGAACTGGGGCGGCTGACCAACAGCGCGTACCTGGACAGCACGCAAACCCACGCGACGTACCAGGACTGCTGCAACGTGAGCACACAAACGGATCGCGAGGGCATCGCCACCACGTTTTATTACGACGATTTGCGCCGGCAGGTGGCCGCGGTGCGGAACAACATCAGCCTGACCAACCATTACGGCCCCGACCCGAACCGGGTGCTCACCTACCGTATCGCGCAAGGGACCAACGCGATCCAGGTTGGCGACGCCACCTACGATCCGGCGGGGCGCCTGGTGTGGCGCTATGACGCCTTGGACCAGCTTTCCGGCTTGGGAGTACGATCACCTGGTCACCGGAGAAAACGTGACCACCCTGACGCGCTACACGAATGAAACCTCCGGCGTGACCACCATCCAGGCGTACGCGCGGGACGGTTTCCTGCTGGAGAACAGCGGTTCGGCCGTGCATGGCGTGCGCTACGAGCCGGCGGTGGAAAGCGGCCTGGTCACCCGCAAAGCCATCCCGCTGGACGCCCAAGGCTCCGATACCGGTGAATGGGTCAAGACCTGGACCGACTTCCTGGGACGCGACTTCAAGACGGAGTACCCGGATGGCGGTTACCAGCAGTCCTTCTTTAACGCGCGCGGGCAGGTGTACAAGTCCACGGACCCCGACGGCGTCACCACGCTCTACGCCTACAATGGGCGGGCCGAGTTCGAGTACACGGCGCTGAGTGCGGCCCGCGGCGACAGTATCGACGTGGCCAATGACCGGCTACGCAGGCGGTCACGGCCGTCGTCACCAACGATGCCGGCTGGGTGGTGCACCAGACGTGCACCTACGCGTGGCCGACCCCCGGCTCCAGCGTGTCAAACCTCTTGAGCGTCAGCGAGGCTTCCACCGACGGGCGCTTTACACGCTCGGTCCAGGGGAACCGGACCAACGGCACGTGCAGCGTGACGGACGGGGCGGGCTACCGGTATGTGACCAACGTGGCGCCGGACGGCACCTGGAGTCTGAGCACCTACCACAACGGCTGGTTGGCGTCCATGGTGCGCAAGGCCGCCGACGGAGCCCAACTGGCCCAGGTTACCTACGGCTACGATGCCCACGGCCGGCTCACCACCATGACCGACGCGCGCACCGGCGCGACCACCTACCAATATGACGACCTGGACCGGGTAACCGCCGTCACCACCCCGCCGCCCGATGGCGTGGCGGGCGCCCAAACCACGACCAGCGCGTACGATGTCCTGGGCCGGGTGTGGCGGACCGTTTTGCCGGACAGCAGCACCGTGACCAACGACTATTACGACACGGGTGAACTGCGGAGCACCGCCGGCAGCCGCACTTACCCGGTCGAATATTCCTACGATTACGCCGGTCGCATGCAAACCCTGAAAACCTGGCAGACCGCCGGCGAGGAAAACACTGCCGCCACGACCACCTGGCACTACGACGGCCTGCGCGGCTGGCTCACCAACAAGACCTACCCTCTGGCCAACGGCCCCGGCTACGCGTATTCCAAGGCGGGCCGGCTGCTGAGCCGCGCCTGGGTGCGCACGGTCAGCGGCAGCATCCGGTTGACGGCCACCTACGTCACTAACACGTTCGGGGAGGTGGCCGAAATCCATTACAACGACAACGGCGCCACGCCCGGCGTCACCAACACCTACGACCGGCTGGGACGGTTGGTGACCGTGAGCACCGGGGACAGCCTGTTGGGCCGCACCTACGACCTGTGGGGCCGGTTGACCAGCGAATCGTTCGACGGGGTCACCGTAACCAACGCTTACGACACGTTGGGCCGGCGCACCAACGTGACCGTCGATCCCGCGGCGCCCCTGCTCAGCCAGGCGTATGCCTTCGATCCGCAGACCGGCCGGCTGCAAAGCGCGGGCCAGGGTTCGGTCGCCGCCACCTATTCTTATGTTGCCAACGCGGCGTGGGTTGGGCAGATTGACTTCCAGCACAATGGCCAAACGCAGATGAGCGCGAGCAAGAGCTATGATAATCTCAACCGGTTGACGCAGGTGGGCTACGTCACGACCGCGCCAGCCACCGTGGCGGCCTTTGGCTACACCTACAACGCGGCCAACCAGCGCACCAAGGTGACGCTCGGCCCCGACGGCGCGTATTGGGACTACGGCTACGACGAGTTGGGGCAGGTGACTTCCGGCAAGAAGTATTGGAGCGACGGGACGGCGGTGGCGGGCCAGCAGTTCGAGTATGGGTTTGACGACATTGGCAACCGGCGCTGGACCCAGGCCGGGGGCGACGCCGCGGGGGCGAACCTGCGGCTGGCCAATTACACGAACAACCTCAACAACCAGCTCGTGGGGCGGGACGTGCCGGGCACCAACGACGTGATCGGGATCGCGCACGCCAGCGCGGCGGTCACGGTGAACGGAGCGGCGGTGTCTCGGAAGGGGGAATACTTCTGGAAGGAAGTGCCGGTGGGCAACGCGGCCGCGCCGGCGTATGCCGGGGTGACCAACCAAGCGGTGTTCCAGGGAACGACGAACACGGTGGAAGGACATTTGCTCGTGGCCGCCACGCCGCAGACCGTCTATTACGACAACGACGGGAACGTGATCTATGACGGGTTGTGGGCGCGGCAGCGGGACGGGGAGAACCGGGTGAAGCTGGTCATGGCCAATCCGTTCCTGCCGGGTGCGGCCCGCGCGCAGGTGGTCTGGAGCTATTATCCCGACGGGCGATGGCAGCAGCGGGTCGAGTACCGGTGGGAGAACAACAACTGGGTGGCCCAATCGACCAACCGGTTTTTGTGGGACGGGCAGCAACTGCTGGCGGTGCTGGATCACACGAACGGCCTGGCGCTGTCGTTCCTGCGCGGCCTGGACCTGAGCGGGACGCCGACCGGGGGCGGCGGCACGGGCGGACTGCTCGCCTTGACCGTCTCGTCAGGCGGGCAGAGCACTGAGTACTTTTACTGTTCGGACGGCAACGGGAACGTCACGGCGCTGGTGGACGCGAGCACTGGCAAGGTGGCCGCCCGTTACGAATACGGCCCCTTCGGGGAAGCGGTGCGTGTCAGCGGGGAAGTGGCGGCGACGAATCCGCTGCGGTTCAGCAGCCAATACACGGACGGGCTGACCGGGGAGGTGAAGTATCTCTACCGCGTCTATTGGCCGGAATGGGGGCGGTGGCTAAGCCGAGACCCCATCAACGAACGTGGCTTCAAGATTCTCACTCGCAGCCGAACGCGCTCCAATCAGAATGAAGGGAAGAACCTTTACGTTTTTGTCACGAATGATCCGCTAAGAATGTCACGACCCATTGGGCACGAGCCTGATCGGCGGCCCAGCAGATGTATTCCCCGACTCGTGGGCTATCAGCGGCGACAATTCCCCATATGGAAAGGCAGGGGGCTGGTACGCAGTCCACTGTGCTTCGCACTGTTACGCGCGCAGCCTGAATCGGCTATTAAATTGCCCCATAGAACATGAATGGAGGTATGATTTGATTTGGACAGTCAGTTGGGAGATATTCGAGGCCGTTGCCGATGCGGCTGGGGTTGAGGAACTTCACGAACCTTGGTACCGATCATTTAACGGACGTTGTTGCCAACAGCTACGGTACAGCACTAGGGGCATCGTGTGGTGGTCCTTGTCAGCGATGCGGATTTGACATCCTGGATAAGGCCGAAAAGGCCCGGGATTGCTGTGATAAAGGCTGCGCTGCCGCACAAAACCTCTTCATGTTGGTTGCGCATATGTTCCAGAGCAAGACGGGGGAGCCATGGGAGGAATAACAATGAGCGTCACCTCAACAAGCGCTCAACGCACTTTGAAATGGGCCTGTGCCGCTTTGATCGGGTTGGCGCATTCGATGACTTTTTCGGGACTTTCCGCTGAGTCAGGATCGAATTCAGTGCCGCTTCATTTCAAGTTCAATCGATACACGGCTGAGAATGAAGCACTTTACAGGTCGCGCGATAGCTCCGGTAGTTATGACAACGATGTCACCGCGCTGTTCGTAAACTCACGGAATCGACTATGGGTCGGGACGGTCACGGGGTTGAGCATGTATGATGGCACGGAATGGGAGAAGAGAACGTTTCGACGCGAAGTGTCGGCAGGTCCGCTCGGCTTTCTTGCGCGGCGTAGCTCATTTGGTCCTAGATACTTTACAGAGGGACCTCCGGGCGAGATATGGCTAGGTGGGGGGTGTGCTCTAACGCGCTTCCGCGAACGGCGGTATGAAGGAATAGACCCTGGCACTACCGCGCGTGGGGTGGGCATCCTTGGCATGGCTGCGGACCGTAACGGATCGCTTTGGGTTGTTACCCACGCGAACGTCCAGAAATACGATGGCAAGACTTGGACTACAGTATTGAGTCCATATCCGGGCCGGGTCCGCATGGAAACCGCGACGCTCTCGGGCGCAGCGGTTGGAACGAATGGAGATGTGTGGATCGGTGGAAATGCTTGGGGCAAACTGACGAAACCCTTCGAGCATAAAGGTGCAATCTGGGTCGTAGATCAACAGAACAGGACGCGGAACGGAGGCCCACCGATGGCCCCCCTCTTTGAATTCGACGGAAAGAAGTGGAAAGCGTATGGAAAGCCTCAGGGATTAAATGCTGGGTTTGCAGTTCCGGAATTGGACGGGCTGGGTAGTGTCGTGGCAAGGACGCCCGCAGGATATTTCGTCCACAAAGGGGAGACTTGGGAACCCGTTGGAGAAGCCGTCGCCCTTGCGGGGAGGCGTTGGATCTTACGGATGCGCAAAAAGGGGTTGCTCGAAGGCTATTCAGAACTTCTCTTTCGGGATGGGCAACATCTGGTTGAAGTTCGGCCGACCGATGCTCAGACGAGGAAAATATTCGACGTTGGGTTAGAACAGTTCGGTCTATTGCGCATTGCTGAAGATGGGGCCAGAGACTGTGTTTGGCTGGGCACAACGCACGGTCTATACAGGATTTGGCCGGAAAAAAAGGGGGATTGAACCCGGGGAAATGAACCTCCCGAGTCAACCAACGCAGGTGGCGCACCATGAAATCTGACGCTGGCGCAGTTTCTCAGCTACGAACCCCTCTCCGGCGAGGGAAAGCTCGCTTACTCACGAGCCTCGAAGCCAGCGAAGACTTGGCCAGCCCCGTGTTGCTGCAGTTCGTGGGGGATTTGTCGCGAGTGAGCCTGAGCACGAATCAAGATGGCTCCTTGCAGCAGATCGACGGCATGCAAGTGCGTGTGCAGGTGGTGCCCGATACGTACGAATACGACCTGGAATTCTACATTAACCAGGAGGGCGGTTACGCGGAAACGGCCTTTGTCACCTACACGATTCAAAATCCCAACGGCAGCACCAACAGCAACACCCTCCGAGTCATCGAGCAGCGCAGCGGCCGGTCCATTACCAACGAGTATGCCTACCTGGGCGACGACACGTGGCAGTTGGTCCAGGGCAACGGGCTGCAAGGTAGCCGCGTGACCCGTGATGAAGACGTGAATGAGCAAACCGTGACCTACATCCGCGAGGTGTTTGATCCGGTAACTTCGGAAACCTTGAGCGAGGTCCAGGAACTGTACGGCACGTTCGATTGGGGGCAGGGACTGCTCTCCTACACGGTCGATCCGGATGGGCTCGACCTGGTGACCACCAACACCTACGACCAGAATGGACGGCTGTCGCAGAGCGTGCGGCCCGATGGCTCGTGGACCATTTACGCATACGACGCCTCCGGGCGGGTGGAAACCGAGTATTCGGCGTATCTCAATCAAGGCCCCACATCCAACGCGCAACTGGGCCGCACCACCACCTACAGCTACACCACGCTCGGATCGCCGGATGTGGCGAGCGTGAACCCCAATTCGCCGCGCGTGATTACCGAGAGCATTCAAGGCACGCCGGTCCGGCGCACCTTCATGCTGTATCTGCCGGGAGAAACCCGCCAATACCAGGCCGCCAGCGCCAGCGCCGACTGGGACGACGCTGACAACCTGGGCACGACCAACCGCTACATTGCCAGCGGCACTGACATCGGGCAGCCGTTGGTGACCGATCATCCGGACGGCACGCGGCAAAGTTACGTCTATGAATCCACGCCGACCACGCGGACGGTGACCTTCTATTCCGGGCAGGCCGATCCCAACAACGCCAGCAACATCCTCAGCGGGACCAAGACGGTTACCACGCAAGGCAGCTACGGGGAAACCCTTTCCACGGTCGTCTATGATTATCCCGGCGGGGCCGTGGTCGATTACCAGGCCAATGCCTTCGACGAACTGGGGCGGCTGACCAACAGCGTGTATCTGGACAGCACGCAAACCCACGCGACGTACCAGGACTGCTGCAACGTGAGCACGCAAACGGACCGCGAGGGCATCGGCACCACGTTCTATTACGACGATTTGCGCCGGCAGGTGGCCGCGGTGCGCAACAACATCAGCCTGACCAACCAGTTACGGTCCCGAACCGAACCGGGTGCTCACCTACCGCATCGCGCAAGGGACCAACGCGATCCAGGTTGGCGACGCCACCTACGATCCGGCCGGGCGCCTGCTGTGGCGCTATGACGCCTTGGACCAGCTTTCCGGCTTGGGAATACGATCACCTGGTCACCGGAGAAAACGTGACCACCCTGACGCGCTACACAAATGAAACCTCCGGCGTGACCACCATCCAGGCGTACGCGCGGGACGGTTTCCTGCTGGAGAACAGCGGTTCGGCCGTGCATGGCGTGCGCTACGAGCCGGCGGTGGAAAGCGGCCTGGTCACCCGCAAAGCCATCCCGCTGGACGCCCAAGGCTCCGATACCGGTGAATGGGTCAAGACCTGGACCGACTTCCTGGGACGCGACTTCAAGACGGAGTACCGGATGGCGGTTACCAGCAGTCCTTCTTTAACGCGCGCGGGCAGGTGTACAAATCCACGGACCCCGACGGAGTCACCACGCTCTACGCCTACAATGGGCGGGCCGAGTTGGATTACACGGCGCTGAGTGCGGACCGCGGCGACAATATCGACGTGGCCAATGACCGGCTCACGCAAGCGGTGACCGCCGTCGTTACCAACGATGCCGGCTGGGTGGTGCATCAGACGCGCACCTACGCGTGGCCGACCCTCGGCTCCAGCGTCTCGAACCTCCTGAGCGTCAGCGAGGCTTCCACGGACGGGCGCTTTACGCGCTCGGTCCAGGGGAACCGAACCAACGACACGTGCAGCGTGACGGACGGGGCGGGCTACCGGTATGTGACCAATGTGGCGCCGGACGGCACCTGGAGTCTGAGCACCTACCACAACGGCTGGTTGGCGTCCATGGTGCGCAAGGCCGCCGACGGAGCCCAACTGGCCCAGGTTACCTACGGCTACGATGCCCACGGCCGGCTCACCACCATGACCGACGCGCGCACCGGCGCGACCACCTACCAATATGACGACCTGGACCGGGTGACCGCCGTCACCACCCCGCCGCCCGATGGCGTGGCGGGCGCCCAAACCACGACCAGCGCGTACGATGTCCTGGGCCGGGTGTGGCGGACCGTTTTGCCGGACAGCACCACCGTGACCAATGAATATTACGACACGGGCGAACTGCAGAGCACCGCCGGCAGCCGCACCTACCCGGTCGAATATTCCTACGATTACGCCGGTCGCATGCAAACCCTGAAAACCTGGCAGAGCGCCGGCGAGGAACCCACCGCCGCCACGACCACCTGGCACTACGACGGCCTGCGCGGCTGGCTCACCAACAAGACCTACCCTCTGGCCAACGGCCCCGGCTACAAGTATTCCAAGGCCGGCCGGCTGCTGAGCCGCGCCTGGGTGCGCACGGTCAGCGGCAGCACCCGGTTGACGGCCAGCTACGTCACCAACACGTTCGGGGAGACCGCCGAAATCCATTACAACGACAACGGCGCCACGCCCGGCGTGACCAACACCTACGACCGGCTGGGACGGCTGGTGACCATGAGCACCGGGGACAGCCTGTTGGGCCGCACCTACGACCTGTGGGGCCGGTTGACCAGCGAATCGTTCGACGGGATCACCGTGACCAACGCCTACGACACGTTGGGCCGGCGCACCAATGTGACCGTCAATCCCGCGGCGCCCCTGTTCAGCCAGGCGTACGCCTTCAATCCGCAGACCGGCCGGCTGCAAAGCGCGGCGCAGGGTGCGGTCGGCGCCACCTATTCTTATGTTGCCAACGCGGCGTGGGTTGGGCAGATTGACTTCCAGCACAATGGGCAGACGCAGATGAGCGCGAGCAAGAGCTATGACAACCTCAACCGGTTGACGCAGGTGGGCTACGCCACGACCGCGCCAGCCACCGTGGCGGCCTTTGGCTACACCTACAACGCAGCCAACCAGCGCACCCAGGTGACGCTCGGCCCCGACGGTGCGTATTGGGACTACGGCTACGACGAGTTGGGGCAGGTGACCTCCGGCAAGAAGTCCTGGAGCGACGGGACGCCGGTGGCGGGCCAGCAGTTCGAGTATGGGTTTGACGACATTGGCAACCGGCGGTGGACCCGGGCCGGGGGCGACGCCGCGGGGGCCAACCTGCGGGTGGCCAATTACACGAACAACCTCAACAACCAGCTCGTGGGGCGGGACGTGCCGGGCACCAACGACGTGATCGGGATCGCGCACGCCAGCGCAACGGTCACGGTGAACGGGGCGGCGGTGTCGCGGAAGGGGGAATACTTCTGGAAGGAAGTGCCGGTGGGCAACACGGCCGGACCGGCGTATGCCGGGGTGACCAACCAGGCGGTGTTCCAGGGAACGACGAACACGGTGGAAGGGCATTTGCTGGTCGCCGCCACGCCGCAAACCGTCTATTACGACAACGACGGGAACGTGGTCTATGACGGGTTGTGGGCGCGGCAGCGGGACGGGGAGAACCGGGTGAAGCTGGTCATGGCCAATCCGTTCCTGCCGGGTGCGGCCCGCGCGCAGGTGGTCTGGAGCTATTATCCCGACGGGCGATGGCAGCAGCGGGTCGAGTACCGGTGGGAGAACAACAACTGGGTGGCCCAATCGACCAACCGGTTTTTGTGGGACGGGCAGCAACTGCTGGCGGTGCTGGATCACACGAACGGCCTGGCGCTGTCGTTCCTGCGCGGCCTGGACCTGAGCGGGACGCCGACCGGGGGCGGCGGCACGGGCGGACTGCTCGCCTTGACCGTCTCGTCAGGCGGGCAGAGCACTGAGTACTTTTACTGTTCGGACGGCAACGGGAACGTCACGGCGCTGGTAGACGCGAGCACTGGCAAGGTGGCCGCCCGTTACGAATACGGCCCCTTCGGGGAAGCGGTGCGTGTCAGCGGGGAAGTGGCGGCGACGAATCCGCTGCGGTTCAGCAGCCAATACACGGACGGGCTGACCGGGGAGGTGAAGTATCTATACCGCGTCTATTGGCCGGAATGGGGGCGGTGGCTGAGCCGCGATCCAGTCGGGGAACGCGGAGGGAAGAATATCTATGGATTCGTAAACAATAACCCGATTTCTCGAGCAGACCGTTTGGGGCTGCAGTGGTGGGCCCTCCTGGTTCAGGACTTCCTTCATGGGGCAAGGCCCCCGGTTGTTGCAAGGATAAGTGCGAGCTTGGAGAAATAAAACTCCATCACGTTCACGTTAAGCTTACCGTGCCTCCACAAACTCCAGCCGAAGATGAAAAGGCGGACATTGCGGTAGAAGCACTCGAAAACGCTGGAGATGCCTTCGACTGGATTGGGCATCCGATTGAAGTTCTAGTATCAAAACTGACAGACTTTGCGGATGTTGATCAGTTGTATAAACAAGCAAAATATTCTCTTCTTAAACACCGAGCACGGCTTTGGACAAAGCTGGAATACAGCAAGTGTGAGAAGCGGTCATGCGGCATAATCTTTTGGGTAAAACGCAACAACTGGCAAAAGTATCCGCTAACCGATTGGGTTGAGTGTGACATCGGCATTAACAAAGAATTCGGTGCCGGCTGGTATTGGGGAAAGGATGATGCACTTTCAAACCTACCTGCTTGCATTCAAGCCCACATGAAAGCGGAGTTCGGAGAATGAAAACACTGGATTATATACTAGCAGTGTCGTTGTTAGTGTTGTGCTCATGTGATAAAAAAGGGGCATCAGAAAAGGCAACTGAACATTTTCTCAAGTTCGAAGTGGTGTATCAGAGCGAGGATGTCCGTGAAGCAGAAAAGGCGTTGCTCGAATATAGGCAAGATACAATTGATGCGCGGCAGCAAGGCAGAAAGGGTATCGACTTTGAGCAAGCGCTTGCTATTGCTGATGCACGGTTATTTCTTGTTTATGAAACGATTGGGGATACCAACAAGTCGGAGAGGTTTTTTCGAAATAGCGTCGAGGCGTTCAAGCGATCTGCGGCCAGTAAAGGCCATGAACCTCCAGAGTTTAACCATGCTAAATTGCGTGCTCTCATTGATAAATTCGACCAAGGCTTGGAGGTGAAATGGAAACGGCCCCATGACCAACTAAATGGAACTGACACAGTGCCCCCCCGAACAGGTGAGTAAAGAGCCTCAGCGCCGCTCAGGCCGCGGCGGGAGAAGTCGGCCACCCGCGCCTGTGCCACAGCCCTCGCGCTCCCTCCTGCCGCTAACGCTAATAAAGTGACAGGTTCAAAGTTATTGACAGCGTTTCTGGGTTTCTGGCACGCTCCTACGCACTTATGAGAATGGCGCGCTCTCAAGGGTGCGGCCAGGTGCTGCTCGAATTCAAGCAAGGGGAAACGAACTGGACGCGGTACGGCAGAGTGGGCTTTCTCAATGGACGCGACAGTTACGGTGACTACTACATCTACCGTACGGACCAGCTCACCGTCGCGGCTTACACTAATTTCGTACAACCCACCGAAATCGACTGCACGGAAGACCTTACCAAGACCACGACGACGCAATGGCCGACCAGTGGCTATCCCACCAACCTGTATGGGGGATTTAGTACCGACCAACGCTTACTTTGGCTGCATGAATGCGGTTCCCGGTGAATCCACAAGCGGGACGCTCACGCGCACTCAGATTATCAACAACAACTCCAACCAATGTTCTTACGTGTGGGCTGACGGGAGTTGGGCACTGGTGGATACTAACTGTGCTTTGCAGGGCTATTATTGCGATTGCTTGGCCTTAAGTGGCACGATCGAGGTTACCACCAATAACACGCTGAATACGTGGACATTCACCATAACGGGTTGCCAAGAATTTGAGGATAACACCAATTGGTATGTCGAAGGGTACAGCACCGTAAGCAATTCACTCTCCAATCCGTTCACCCGAGAGGACTTGGTGGATTTCCTGTCCGGCGAAGCTGACAACCAATTGAACAGTGCGAATTGGACTTGCAGCGGGGATGGTTACTTTTCGCTCAGCAAATGGGCGACTTGCGGTACCCTGCGCAAATCCACCTTTCAACTCAAATGCATGGGGCCGCGTGACGTCGTGCAAGAGGTCAAGCTGGAGATCGTGTATTCGATTGCTTATCGCGCGGAAGGCAGTTACGACGATTATTTGGTGCAGTGTACCAATACAATCAGCACGAACATCACCTACAGCGGAGGCGTGGATATTCTCAGCTCCCCGGATTTCGTGCTCGATCCGCTATCGCCGCCGTATTCGCCCACGAACAACGCGGTTATCCGCAGTTGCAGCGTTTCCCTCCGCATGATCAGTCCCGAAACCGGAGGCTGCACGGGGGGAGGCGGCTTTGCTTCCAAGCAGGTCGAATTGATCCAGGGGCCGTTTGCCTCCTTCGGCCTGGGCGATTGTGGAGGCACGGACGCCGCAGGTTTCCTGTTCCTTCAGGGCCGCAATCCCGATCCCACCCTGGCCACTCCGGCGGGACTGGATATCTTTGCCAACATGTGCAAAGTGGAAGTGGTGGGCAATCCCATCCAACAGGTCGTGGTGCGCGATCACGGGATCGTGGAAGTATCGACCAACGGCGTTACCGATGGGTACGCAATGCGTTTCTATTCAGCCTTCACGACCAACGGGACGGCGTACGAGCCGGTCAGTGAATCCCTCCTGGAGGAATACACGGTGAGCCTCCAGAGCACGAATCCGTTTCGACTTCGCATCACGGGCAGTTACCACGAATTCCTGTACAGCAATGACTGGTGGTATTTGGATTATGGGGACGGCTACTGGGCGGAAGCGTGCAAAGTCGATACCGACGAGAATGGCAAGGTCACGACCAACCAAAGCCGCACTCTTGGCCCAGGGGGCGAGCTGATTTACACGCAGGTATCCTCCTATACCAATCTGCCGCCGGACAGCAAGCAATTGCTGCAGAGCACCACCATCGGGGACGGCAATGACGCCCTAACCAGCCTCTGGTTTTACAACACCGAGGTGCCCACCAACGACATCAATTACGGCAAGCTGATCAAGCAGATCGATGGCTACGGCGGTTGGGAACGTTATGAGTACGACACTAACAGCGGGCAGAAGACCACAACCATTACCGGCTACGCCAACTCGAGTTCCAACGAAGCGCAGTAACGACAACGCCCGCTCCTTTGTTTACAGCTACACTCCCTTCCATACCAATGATGACGGCTCCTTGGACCCGGAGACGCCGCGGCTAACCTACGAATGGGTCAGCGCGCATCTGGTGGGGCTGCGGGGAGTCGCCCTGTGGGCGGACAACCGGCTGGACATCCAATACGCCTCGGGCAATGTGAGCAATCCGACCAATTACACCGCCTCGGGCAACCTCATCACCTGGACCACCCAATTGACCGTGACCAACGGCACCGGCACCCGGATCGTGTCCCCGGACGGAACGGTGTCGTTCTCCTACAGCCTGACCAATGCGGCGGGCACTTACCTGACCAACCTGACCTTCCGCGGCGCGCCGGATGATCCGGCGGACCCGCAGACCGTCACCAACGGCACCCAGACCCTGGCCATTTCCACCATCGCGGATGGCCACACGCAACTGCAGGCCAGCTTTGATCTCAGTTCGGGCATCCTCACCGACCTGCAAAATTACACCTACTTCGACGATCACACTTACGAGATCACCCGTATGGACGGCACCACCGAAGCCTACACCAACAGCACCTGTTGCGGCACTGGCGCGTACGTGGATCGCGACGGGGTGGTGACCGCGTACGGCTACGATGCGCGTCACCGGTTGATCACCACCACCCGGTTGGGCATCACCACCTCCAACGTCCTGGACGCGGCGGGCAACGTGCTCGAAACTTGGCGCTATCCCACCCAGGGCGATCCGGTGCGCCTGAGCGCCGCCACCTACGACACGGCTGGCCGGCTGATCACCTCCACCGACGCGCTGGGTTACACCACCACCAACAGTTACGCCTTTGACCAGAACGGCCGTTTCGTCACCCGCACCGATTACCCCAATGGCTCGTATCGGGAGGAATACCGCAATCGTGAAGGCACCACCGACCGCATCGTGGGCACGGCGGTCTTTCCGGTGCGCTACGTCTATGAAGGCTGTTACGGGCCTTATTATACCCGGGAAATCAAGCTCGATGCCAACGGCAACGACACCCTGGAACGGACTATTACCTATCCCGACTTCTTCGGGCGCAATTACCTGATCGCCTACAACGACGGCGCCCAGCAGCAAAGTGATTACGACACCGCCACCGGCCAACTGGTCAAGGAGGTGGACCCCGACGGCGTGACCACGCTTTACGAATACAACGTGCGGGGCGAAGTGGAAGCCACGGGGACCGACCTCGACGGCAATGGCACGCTCACCAGCGCGGTGGACCGGCGCACCCGCACCGTCACCGATTACTGGGCCAAGCCCGGCGCCGACAATGTCCGGCGCACCCGCACCTTCGTGTGGACCGATGCCGGCAGCGAATTGTGCGTGGCCACCAACGAAGTGTCGGTCACCGGCACCAACACCTGGTACAGCAGCTTTGGCCGCACCACCCAGACCCAAACCCATTACGGGGCCAACGGCGCGCGCACCGTCACCACCACCGCGCCGGACGGCTCCTATACCGTCCAAACCTATCTGGACGGGCAACTCCAGTCCGTGGCCCGTTACACCGCCGGCGGCCAGGAACAAATCGCCGGCACGAGCTACAGTTACGACGCGCACGGCCGGCAAGCCACGGTGACCGACACCGCGACCAGCCGGGTGACGACCTTTTACTACAACGCCGCCGACCAGGTGGTGACCAACGTGGTGAGCGCCACTGGTCTGGCCGACCAGGTCACGGTGTATGCCTACGACGCCCTGGGCCGGCTGACCAACACGGTGTTGCCCGATGCCACCAGTGTGAGCCAGGAATACTTCGCCAACGGCTTGCTCCAGCAAACCCACGGCAGCCGGACGTATCCGGTGGCCTACACCTACGACGCGCAGGGGCGGATGCAGACGATGACCACCTGGCAGGACTATGCGGCGAGCAGCGGCGCGGCGACCACCACCTGGACCTACGATGGTTACCGGGGCTTCCTGACCAACAAGGCCTACACCGACGGCAACGGGGTGGCGTACACCTACACCGACGGCGGGCGGCTGAAGACCCGGGCGTGGGCGCGGGGCAATCCGCGGCTGCTGACCACCTACACCTACGGCTTTGACGATGCGGTGAACAACAACGATTACGGGGACCTGGTGGGCGTGAGCTACAGCAACGACCCGCAGAGCACGCCGGCCATCACCTACGGCTACGACCGGCAGGGCAGGCAAACCAGCGCCAGCCAGGGCGGCACGACCGTCAACCGGGTGTACGGCGACGCCGGGAACTTGATCGCCGAGTCGTATTCCGGCGGCCCGCTCGACGGGCTGATGGTGAGCAACGCCTACGATGGCTTGCTGCGGCGCCAGCAGTTGACCCTCAACGCGCAGCCCTCAACCCTCGGCTATGCGTTCACTTATGACGGGGCTTCGCGGTTGCTGAGCGCTTCGGACGGCACGCATTCGGCGACGTACGATTACTTGACGGGCTCCTCCTTGGTGGAGCACATTTACTTCACCAACAACACCACGCGGGTGATGACGACGAGCAAAAGTTACGACGGTTTGAACCGGTTGACGCGGATTGGGTCCGCGGACGGGCAAGGCGCGACGTTAAGCTCGTTCGGCTACGCGCTGAACACGGCCAATCAGCGCACGAGCGTGACGAACGCGGACAGCAGTTATTGGGTGTATGGCTACGACGAACTGGGGCAGGTGGTTTCGGGCAAGAAATATTGGAGTGACGGCACGCCGGTGGCCGGCCAACAGTTCGAATACGGCTTTGACGACATCGGCAACCGGGAGTGGACCAAGGCGGGCGGCGACAACAACGGCTCGAACCTGCGAACGGCCGATTACGACAACAACCTCTTGAACCAGATCACCAGCCGGGAGGTGCCGGGCTACGTGGACATCATCGGCACGGCCACGAACACGGCGATCGTGACCGCCAACCTGACGGCGAGCCAGCGCAAAGGGGATTACTTCCGCATCGAGGTGCCGCTGACCAACTCCAGCGGACCAGCGTACGCCACGATTGAAACCGTGGGAGTGATTTCGGGCGGGGGCGGCACCAACGTGGACATCGTGACCACCAACACGGGCAATCTCCTCTTGCCCGCTGCGGCGGAAGGGCTTTATTACGATGCGGACGGCAACCTGACTGGCGACAGCCTGTGGACCAACACCTGGAACGGGGAGAATCGGCTGGTGGCGACCGAGAGTGCCAATGGAGTTCCAACCGAAGGCAAGAAACGAGAAACGTGGACTTACTTGCCCGATGGCCGGTGGATCGAGCGCGTGGTGTCCAAGTGGGAATCAGGGGACTACGTACCCGAAGCCACCAACCGCTTTGTGTGGGATGGGCAAGTGCTGCTGGCTATTCTGGATCACACCAATGGTTTGGTCGCTGGCTTCATGCGCGGCGTCGATTTGAGCGGCACGCTGCAAGGGGCCGGTGGCGTGGGAGGATTGCTGGCGATCACGACTGCGACCAACGGAACGCACTTCTATTGTCATGACGGCAATGGGAACGTAACGGCGCTGGTGGACGCTGATGACGGGAGCGTATCGGCCCTTTACGAATACGATCCGTTCGGCAATGAACTGCGGGCGACGGGACTGATGGCCAAAGAGAATCCTATGCGATTCAGCAGCCAATACAAAGATGACGTGACAGGCGACTCGAAATATCTGTTCCGTGAATATCGGCCAAGTATTGGCCGCTGGCCAAACAGAGACCCCATCGGGGAAAAGGCGTCCAATCTGCATTGTTTTGTGGGCAATGAACCAATTTCAGCTTTCGACATTCTTGGATTGGTTTTAATTAGACAAGGCGACAAGCTGAAGCTTGTGAAAAATGGTATGGAAATCGGTACGTTAACGGTCAAAGAATACGTCTTGAAAAGCTGGGTTTCCTCATTTGGAGCGATACTTAAGCTTGATGTCGATATTAAAGACAAGTCGAACTGCCGTTTCCTGCGCTGGCGTCAGCGTTTGACCTTCACAGACCAGAAAGGCCGCTTTCAACCGAATAGCAATGGCATTACTGCAAACAACTTGCTTGATCCCACTCCCAATGATGACGATAAGGAATGGTATTATGCAAATAAACAACGCATCGGTTCCAAGGATGGCCTTTCGGATCCATTTTCTGACAGTCCGACCATATTTCGCAACCGTTTTTATTCCGCCCCTGATGCACCGATTAAACTGTTGAAATTGAAATTCCTATACAGATTAGAACTTGTTGAGGTGTTCACTCTGGACCAAAAGAACCGAGGAACCGTAATTCAGGTGATAGAATGGGGTTTTGAATCAGATGCCTTGGGACGCGATCAATTGCTTGAAAGGAAAGAATGAGAATACTTCTTATAGTTTGTAGCCTCTTGGCGCTGAATGGATGTGTCCATAAGCTCCAAAACAACGAAGCTCAAGATACGGGTGAATCTGTACCGAGGATTGCAACTTCGAATTTGGACCGATAGAACAATTTTCTCCAATGATGATCCCATTTGGATAAAACTCAGTTTTAAGAATACTTCATCACAGGAAGTGGCATTTTGGCAGAGTGGCTTTTGGCCAAACACTCGGATTGAAGTTTATGACTTCAAAATGAAGCCGGTGGCCCAGACTTTGGAGGGAAAAGAAAAACTGAAGATGTTTGCTCCTGGTGGGGAGCGCAATAAAAACTTCGAGGTTAAATTGCGTTCTGGCGACATTTACGAGTTAGATCCAATAGAAATAAGAACGCTTTTCGAATTGAAACCTAATCATGCTTATTTTGTTGTTGCTTGCTACGAAGAACACCAAATGGATGGGTGGAATGGGAGACTAGTGAGCAACAAACTCCGAGTGCAGACAAGGTAGCAATACAACGTGCGGGGCGAGGTGGAAGCCACAGGTGATGAACTCGGCGAGAACTTCACACGCCAACCAATGCACAAGACATGCCGAGAAAATGAACGCTGGCGCAGCTTCTCAGCTACAAACCCCTCTCAAGTGAGGGTAAGCTCACTCACTCGATTGAACATCCCAATACCATGCCCACCACCGAGTGCTTTCCAGGTTCACCCTGTGAGATATACTGGGTTCTAGCATGAAAGGGCCAGTTGGAAGGCGACGCTGGAAGATTTCTCGGTATCCAACGGTGCAAGTATCTCACGGGGTAAAACCAAGAGCGTGGTTTCGCAAGTGTATTTCACCTCAGCACACCCAGTTCGCTTTCAGCCAATGCACCTTGGAACTTACCACGAGCT
>CAWBHS010000110.1:0-203298 GCA_963788655.1 uncultured Verrucomicrobiae bacterium
TTATCTATGTAAAAACTGTTAACATGTTCCATATGGGCAGGAACTTCATCCAGATCAATTCCGCTTGAGTCAACTTTTCCTGGATAACCCATTTTAAATTCACCTTCCTCCACCAAAATCATATTGTCATTTGGCGATTTGGCGTAATCACCTTCAGTTAGAAGAGTAATAATTTTACCGGCAATTTCAATATTATCATTTCCACTGATGATTTCCTCATAAAATCTTTGACGATCATTACACCTGATTTAATTCAAATGAAATATGGTTTTCATCGATAATTGCTCCTGTAATAATAAATTCAATATTGAATATGCCAGTATACAGTGTACTGATAGACCTTTCGTTCAATGTTTCCAGATTACTTTTATAATTTTCCTTTAAAGTAGAGTAAGGTACGATTCCAAATTTTTTTAAGATCGATTGATCCGATCGCAGGTTTTCTGTTAAGATATTTTCTGTAAAATTCCAAATTATTATCATTGGTGAACATAAATATCCCCAGACGAATCGGCACTTTATATCCTGAAAAGGGATCACTATCTTGTTCAGACCTACTAACTTGTGCAAAAGATACAGAAAGCAAAGAGGCTAAGAAAATTATTAATTGTAGTAAATATTTCATCACATTATTCTCCAATAAGCAGAGTTACATAATCGCCATATTTTAAATACGTACCGCTAACGGGGGACTGATTGATAACCTGATCTTTTTGCTGTGTTGAAATGATGCTTGTTATTTTAACGTTAAAGTGGTTCTCCTTCAATATTTCGATTGCAAGCTCTTTCTGAATCCCTATAAGAAAGGGAACTTTGGTTTTGCGAACTACTTCAACTTTTTTTCTGGAATTAATTCCTTCTTCAGCAATAGTCTTCACCTGAATTAATCCCGCCTCCTCAGGAAAAAGTAACATTCCATCTTTTGATATCTTAATCGCTTCTTCATAATTTGAGTCAGACAATGCAGTATTCGCTTTGTTAAGAAATGAATTTCGGATAACTCTTCTTCCACGTAGTGCTTGTTCATTTCCTGGATATTTCTCTAATATTTTCTCATATATTCCAAATGAGTCTTGAAAATTTCCGCTTAAATATAAACTATCTGCACTTTTTAGGAGCAAATTTGGTTCATTTTTTGGTTCTGTATTCTTTTCTGTACCACTGGATTTTTCTCTTTTATTGCAGGATTGTTTTCAATCGGCATTGTAACAAAAAGGGTAACTAATGCCCCTCCTATAAAGATAAGTAAAATCCACAGCAGCACTTTAAAGTTCTTCTCCCCTTTTTTACTTATCCGATTATCAGCAGGAAGATCTTTGAATTTTTTCTTTTTCCTACCAATTTCCTTTACTGTTGTTTTTCTGCTTATCAAAGCGAGGGCTAGTTCTTTTCCGCTTTGATATCTTTTCTGAGGGTCTTTTTCTAATGCTTTTGCCACAACCGTAGAGAGCCAGTATGGAACTTCCTTATTGATTTCCTTTACACTGGGTGGTATTTCATTGATAATCTTAAAAATCGTTGTCAGAGGATTATCGCTGTTAAACGGAACTTTACCCGTAAGACACTCAAACATCACTATCCCCAAACTGTATATATCGCTTCGGCTGTCTGTTATTATCCCCTTTGCCTGTTCAGGACTCATATATTCCGGAGTTCCAATTAAAGAACCCGTTTGGGTCAATTTACTTCTGTTGGCAGCATAGGCTATACCAAAATCAGTAAGTACAGCCCTTCCCTCAGTAGTTATTAAGATATTAGCACTTTTTATATCCCGATGAATTAGTCCTTTGGAATGAGCATGATCCAAAGCATTCGCAATAGATATAATTATTTTTATCGAATCCTCAAGCTTAATTTTCTTATTGTATTTAATGATACGATGGAGATCATTCCCCTCCAAATATTCCATAGCCATGTAATGAGTATTATTTACACTCCTTCATCATAAATCGTAACAATGTTCGGGATGATTTAAGGAAGCAACTAATTGGGCTTCCTGGTGAAATCGTTGGAGAAATTCATTGTCAAAGACCAAATTTTGGTGGACGACTTTTAATGCAACTGGACGATTAAGATTTTTTTGAGTTGCCTTGTAGACAGAGGCCATTCCTCCTCTTCCAATCTCCTCATAGATTTCATACTTAAACGAAAGAGCCATACGAACCTGAGTTTCCGGTGTAATAATCCCTGTGGATATACTTTGAGAATTTGTAAGCGAACTGCCACAATGCTTACATTTAATTGCATTGTATCTAATCAGTCATCACAGAAGGGACAACGTCTATATTCATCCATCAAATAATAAAAGTGCTAATTAAGTAATTTTGATTTTAATTAATAAAAAGAATCAGGGAAATATTATCGGTTGATCCCTGATCAAATGAATATTCAATCAATTTTTCAGCTAATTTTTCAAGGTTTCTTTTTTTTATCGCTTTCCTTATGAATTTTAAATATTTATTTCGTCCATTTTTATTTTTTAATATCAAGCCATCGGAACATAGCAGGAAAAAGTCTCCGGTTTCTAAACTCTCAAATTCTTTCTCCTCGGGGAAGATATCAGGTTCATCGGTCCCACCATCCAGACATCTCGTGATCAGATGACCGTAACTATTCATGATCTCATCTGAAGCACCAGTATCATTATTCCTTTCTAACTCGTTTATATAAGAATGGTCCTCTGTGATTTTAACTATTGTATCATCCTCATATTTATATATCCTGCTATCTCCTATATTTCCCCAAACATATTTTTCTTTATAAATCAACATACCGGCTAACGTTGTACCCATCCCCTGCAGTTCTGTATTAATTGATATTTGTTCTCCGATAACATCCTGAATCCTTTTGTATATGGCACTCATTAAGATTTTTAATTGCTTATCTTCATTTATACAATTTCCCTCAATGCTATTTTCAAGGACATCACAGGCAATATTGGCTGCAATTTTTGAAGCCAGATATCCATTTGAAGTCCCGCCCATTCCATCAGCTATAGCCATAAACAAGACGTCTTCATTTGGCTGAATAACAATACATTCATCCTGGTTAACGTCCCTTTTACCTGTGACAGATAAATTATAGTATATAGGTTTCTCCTGGCCTCTATTTGTCCTCTTGAAAAGTTTCAATTTAATTCTACTGTATTTTCTACCAGGCAATTCTTTTATACATTAATAGCAGTTTATACTTTGTACTGAAATTCAATTTCTCCCATTTTAATTATTGACTCAGGCTTCAGTTCAGTAGTTTCTCCTAGCTTTAATTCATGTCCGTCTACTTCCGTAATATTAGTCGCACTCAAATTTCTTACAAATAATTGCTTATTATTATAGATTATTTCAGCCTGTTTCCTTGAAACTGTTTTGTATTTGTTATCAATCTGAATATGTCCAGCAATACGATGAGTCGAAGCAAGGGGACATAACACCACCACCATCGCCGAAGTGGATTGAGGCTCGTTGCGCCGAACTCGAACCCGATGGCGCACTGCAATTGGTGTACGGGTTGGACGGCCGGCATACTCTGCCGGAAGAGGAACTCTCGCACCTGGAAGGCTACCGGCAGTCCGCCCCGGTTCGCGTCGGCAACGCCGCCTGCCACCAGTTGCAACTGGATATCTACGGTGAGCTGATGGATTCGGTTTACCTCTACAACAAATACGGCGAGCCCATCTCCTACGATATGTGGGGGAACCTGGTGCGGCTGATCGACTGGGTGTGCGGCAACTGGGAACGCCCCGATGAAGGGATCTGGGAAGTGCGGGGCGGCGCCCAGGAATTCCTGTATCCCGGGTCATGTGCTGGGTGGCCATCGATCGCGGCATTCGGCTGGCGCACAAGCGCTCGTTCCCGGCACCATTCCAACGGTGGTACGAAGTGCGCGACGCCATTTACCACGACATCTATCACAACTTCTGGAACCCGCAGCTCAAAGCGTTTGTGCAGCACAAAGGCGCCACCACCCTCGACGCCGCCTGCCTGCTGATGCCGCTGGTTAAATTCATCAGCCCGCGCGATCCGCGCTGGATTTCGACGTTGGCAGCGGTGGAACGTTTGCTGGTGGCCGACTCGCTGGTTTACCGTTACAACACCCAAGGCGGAGCCGGCGACGGATTGCCCGGCGGCGAAGGCACGTTCTCCATGTGTTCATTCTGGTACGTCGAGTGTCTGTCGCGCTCGGGCGATTTGGAGAAGGCCCGGTTCTATTTTGAGAAGGCGCTCGGGTATGCGAATCACCTGGGATTGTACGCCGAGGAAATCGGCCCGCTGGGACAGCAACTGGGCAACTTCCCGCAAGCCTTCACCCACATGGGCCTCATCAGCTCGGCCTACAATCTGGACCGGGTGTTGTCGGCGCGGGATTGACGGAGTAACGCACCCGGCGGCTTCCGCCAAGCGGGCTTGCATCAGTAAAGCGGTTTAGTATCTCATGGCAACGCGTTGCGGCATTGGTTAATCTCCCGCCGCAAACAAACCGATGCAGAACCAAACCGCACCACCGCCGCACTCGCCGCAACCCAGGCGGCTCAAAGTGATCGTCCTTTCCTCCACCCGAAAGGAACGCGACGGCATCGCCGAGTACACGCGGCAAGTGTTTCGGAAAGACTTGCAGAATCCGGCCGAAGTGGAGATCACCGTTCAGGATATTTGTTTGGGCAACATGCTGCGCGCTCCGTTTCAAAAGGCCAACATCTTGCACCTCCAGCACGAGTTCTTTCTTTTTGACCGGCTCGTTGGCCTGACAGGGATGTTTTATTATCCGTACCTCTGGCTTTGGTCGAAGCTGTTGGGGTTCAAAATCGTGACCACCTTTCACTCGACGTACAACGTGGACGATTTGGGTGGTGCCCTGCCGCACTTCAAGAAATTCAAATGGCTGTTCCCGCTGGGCAGCTTGTACATGCGATGCCACATGCTGCTGGTGTTCGCCCTGTCGCAGCGGATCATCATCCTGAGCAAAATCGGGCTGGACAACCTGCGTCGGTTGCTTTCTCCCAGAACGGTGGAGCGTAAGGTCCGCTACACACACCTGGGTAATTATGCTTCGAACATCCGCATGGAGCGTCACGGGTTACTCGAGCAACGCTGTGGCGTCCGGACCACCGACAAGCTGTTCACCTTGTTTGGATTTGCGTTTCCCATCAAAGGATACGAATACGGCATTTACGCCATGGAGGTGTTGGTGAACCAGCGTCAACGTCGCGACGCCAAGTTGATCATCGTCAGTGGCGAAACGGGTAAAGGCAGTTTCCCCGGCGGCGGTCAGGGCAACACCTACATTGGCTGGTTGAAGCAACTCGCGGCCGAACGCCACTTGGACGCGCAAGTCGTCTTCACCGGCTATCTGGCCAACGACGACCCGCTGCTGGAAGAAATCTTCGCTGAGACGTTGTGTTTTGTGTTCCCGTATCTCGACCGCAACTTTCCCTCCGGCGCCATCTCGACCACGCTGGCGACGGGCAAGCCCATGCTCGTTACTGACATCCGGTGCTTCCAGGAATACGAGGGATTGCCGTCGTTCCCCGAAAAAGACTCGGCCGCCCTGGCCGCCAAAATGGAGGAATACATGGACCACCCGGAACTGGTGGCGAAAGCGGCGGCGACCACCCGGCACAACGCCGAGAAGTTCGGCATGGACCGGATCTTTGCCCGCCATTTGGAGGTGTATCGCGAAGTGGCAGGGTGAGGTCATCCCCTGCCAGGTGCGACGAGGTCGCGGCCGCCGGAGTACAGGTGCCCCTCAACGTGCTGCCGGCGTCCCGCCGGCAGAACCGGATTCAAGTGCCGTGTCCGTAGGATTAAAAGGGCGAAGCTTCGAAGGGTCCGTTCCCTGCGACCGGCGGGATGCCGGCAGCACGTTGCGACTGCCAAAGAACCCGTTGCCAGCGGATCAGGAATGCATCACATTACCCGCATGAACAAGGCATTGGCTTTGAGCGTGCCGGTCCTCTTGGCGGTGTTGGCGGTCACGATTTTGTTTTTCGTGTCGGCGCTGACGGACAGGCAGAAGTTGCAGCAACAAACGCAACGATTGTCCGCCGAAGTCGCCCGACTGCAAAACGAAGCTGCCCAATTCTCCGCGTTGACCAATGCGACCGGCAACGCTGAACTTGCTTCGCCGCAAATTGCGAAATTGTCCGGGAACACTCCCTCGCTCAACGCTCAGGCCCCTTCGCCCTCATCGAGGGAGAGGGATGGGGTGAGGGGGCACGTTGAGAGTGGAGTTGCCACATCGCCAACCAACTCCCAAGCGAGCACTACCCAGTCCGTCAAATCGCCAAGCGATCCTGTAGCGGACGCACCGGTTGCGGCAATTTCCCTCCAGCCGTCAAACCCTGAACCCCAAGTTGTCCAAGTTGCCGCCGCTGCCGGCAGCTCGACCAACGCCCCACTGCCACGCCCCTACCAGGTCCGCGTTTTCTTGGGCAAGTCGTACGTCGGCAAGGCGTGGGTGGTTCCTTCCAACCTCCGGAAGGATGCTGACACGGGCCGTGTGGCGTACGAACCGATTGTTCATTTGCCCGAAGACGCCCGATCCGCCTTGACCGCCTACGTCACCAACGTAGTGGAAACTCCAGTGCCCGTCGGGCCGCAAGTAGTGGAACGGGAGGTCTATGTCGAACCACAGCCTTACTTTTGGGGCGTTCCCCAATATGTTCCGGTGCCCGTCGGACGTTATCGCAACCGACATCAACAAAGCCCGCCACCGGTGCCGCCCGCGCGGCCCATGCCCCAGGGGTCTGCGATCCTCAAACCACAGGGCCCCGGTGATCCCGGTTTCTATGTCCCGCCATTCAATCGGTAGCCAGTCGCGCCTTCAGCAGTTCGGACGCCTTGCCGGCTGAAGCCGGGACTCCGCACGAGACCGGTTGGGAGTCCCGCCTTCAGGCGGTGAGGGGCGCGGCTGGTTGGAACGTCACCGAAATGTTGCCCGTCGTACCGGCTGAAGCCGGGACTCCGAACGAGAACTCGCAAACCGGCTCTATGGCCAGGGTGGCGGAACCTCGCCCGGCACGCCCGTCAACCGGCCGTAAGTCTGCGGCATTCGATGGCGCGGGCCAATCGAGCGCCAATGGCCCACCCACCAAAGCGGCTCGCGTTGGCTGAGGTCGATCTCCGCCCAGAACACGCCGGTCTTGCCGCCGCTCGAAGCCAGGATGCGGCCCAGCGGATCAATCACCAGGCTGTCGCCGTCATACACGGACGGCACCAGATAGATGCCATTGTCGCGGGCGCGAACGCGGAAGATCGTTTGTCCTTCAGCGCGTCCATCCTGGTCGGCAAAGGTTGTGCCCCACGTCGGCGCAAACACAATCTCGGCGCCGGCCAGCGCCAGGCTCTCGGCCGTTTCCGGGAAGAAATAGTCGTAGCAAATCTGGATGCCAATCGTGCCGAAGTCGGTTTGGAACACTGGATATTCGTTTCCCGGAGTGATGCCCTTTTTCCATTCCTCGCGCGGCAGATGGACCTTGCGATACTTGCCGGCCAGCCGGCCATTGCGATCCAGCAACACGGCGGTGTTGAACAACTGATTGCCATCGCGCTCCAACAATCCGGCCACTACCCAAAGATGGTTCGCCCGCGCGGCTTTCCCGAGTCGTTGTGTTGACGGGCCGGGAATTGGTTCCGCCAACTCGCTCACTTTGGCCTGGGTGCCGACTTGGAGAATGGCTTCCGAGAGACATACAATATCCAATCCCAGTTTGCCCGCCGCGTCGATCTGTTCGCACCACAAGTCCAGGTTGCGCGCCGGCGTGCTGATGCGCGGACGGAGATAGACGGTGCCCACCTTCACTTTCCGCGGTGGCGGTGGGCTGGTGGGAAGCAGGCTGGCCTCCTTCCACAGGATCGAACCGCCCCGCAGCCATTTCGCTTCCAACGAAACCCGGGCACCGTCCGCTTCCGCCGGAGCAATGAACACATCGTCGAAGCGCGCCTTGTTACCCTGCAAATGCGGCCCGCGCGCCAGCACCCCGGCGGGATGCAACGCCCGCCCGTCCTTGAGCCATTCGATCCGCACCAGCACTGCCTGATACGGTTGGGGCACGCTCGACAATTCGCATTGGGCCGACACCGCGTAGGCGCTTCCGCCGTGAATACCTGCCACCGTCTGAACCACACCTCCGACGGCGAAATCAGCTTTCGACGCATCGATGAGCAAACCGGCCGAAGTGGGTTTCATTGAAACCCGCGCCGGCGTCCATTCCGGCTGCCACAGTTTCCAGGCATCAGCCAGCGCCTTGCCGTCGGCGGTTATCAAACGGGGTTGACGCAACAGCTCGTCGGCAGTCATCACCGATGGATGCTCCGGCAACGTTGCTTGCCCGGCGGGGGCGCTGGCCGTCGCCGGAGGCACTTCATTGGCCGCCATACCAGCGAGGCAACAAGTGAGGCTCAGGAGAAGGAGGACAGACCGCAGAGCCAGTCTTAAAACTGCAACCAGCCCGTAGCAGCCGGCGTGAGGAGGCTCATTTTCGCTTGGAACACCGTATCCCGTCCGACAATCATGAGCCTCCTTACGTCGGCTGCTACAACTTTTCAAACAGACTCTGACCGTGGCGGGGCATGACTTCATCATGGCACTCATCATCCGACGACCTGAGGGGCTGTCAATTTGAAAGGTGCCGATGCCGGCCTCCTGTACACTTCCGCTCGACCGTTGCACAACACTGGTCTTTCCCACGACAAGTTGCTAACCTCTCGTCCACGATGAATTGGGTTACGGTTATACGCCGGGTACAGCCTAAAACTGACAGCAGGGCAATCCACGGATTTCAGCTTCCGAGCGATGGCCGCCACCGCCAGATTCACTTGGCCCTTGCGCGCCAGCAATTGCTTGCCCCACTTGGCCAGGGGAGTTTGGGAGGAGCGCAAGATGGCCTGCGCGGCCTCGATGAGCAGACTCCGCAGATATTTGTTGCCATGTCCGCCGATACCCCCGCGCCACTCGTTGGCGCCACTGGCATCAAAGGCGGGATTGAGCCCGACGTATTTGACCAACTGCTTGGGAGCAGCGAAGCGTTGAATATCTCCGACGAAGGCCCCCAGGGCGAAGGCCACCATTTCGCGAACACCGCACAGCCGGACGAGCGAGAGCAGGACGGGATCGGTCAGCACTTCTTGGGCGATGAGGCTGCGCCACTGCTGGCGTTGCTGGTCGGCATGACGCAGCTCCAGCAGCATCAGTTCGATTACCCGCCACTGACGCGGGGACCATGGCCGCACCTTGCGGAGGTGCTCCTCCACCTCCCCCACGGGAGTCAAATGCACATTCGTTTTGAGCCGGACGCCATTGTCACTGAGATAGGAACGTACGCGTGCCTGCATCTGCGTGGTGCGTTTGGTCGCCTTGCGGTAGGCATGCAACCAGTCCCGCCGTTCTTGGGTTTTGGCATCGGGCACCCAAACTTCTTTGGCCGTGCCGGCCAAGTAAGCTTTGCCAATCCGCACGGCACTGATCTTGTCGTTGTTGGCGTGCGCCTCCTTGAGTTTGCCCAAATGGCAACTCTCCAAGACCAAGGCGCGGCGGTCGACGGCGGCCAAGGTGCGGACCACCTGGAAGCTGTTGCCCGAAGCTTCCAGCACGATGAGATCTTGGGGCGTGGTGTGTTTCTTGGCCCAGCTAGCAAGTTGGCTGATGGGCACTTGGTTAAAGGTTTTTTCCACGACGGCGGCGGCGGGGGTCGGTCCCCGGATCAAGGCCGCCGTAAAGCTGTCCGGGTGCGCGTCCAAGCCAATCACGCGCTCGACAAGTTTGGGTTCTTCGTTCATTATACGCCTTTACAGAGTTCGCGGATGCAAGATCCTGGCTGCCGGATGCATCGCAAAGCTGGTTCACCACGCAGGCGACGCCTTTGTTTCAGCCAATGACATCTCATCTGTGTAATCCTGCAATCTGTGGTTCCACCAATGGTCCAGCCGGAACGATTCAGTTGGAATGGTTGCGCTGTGTTTCCCCTTAGCCGTATCAATTCAGTGGCTGGTGCTGCGATGAGGCAGTTCGGCGTGGTAGGACAGGCGTCTCGCCTGTCTCGAATAGCCCAAGGCATCCTCACCGTTTGGTGACATAAAAAGACTCGCGGCGCCGTGATACAAGTTGTTGGTTTGCACTCGTTCGGGACAGGCGGGACGCCTGTCCTACTGAATAGTCACGGCTTAGAGTCAGACTGCGTTCTCACGAACGCAGCCACAGTTAATGCATGGATACGGGTTAGGGGCGTACAACGGGTTCCAGGAGATTGGTAAGGGGACCCCAGGGGATGAAGTTGGTGCGGAAGGAAAGAGCGTTGGGCACGTGCTGGAAGTTGAAATCATCGATGGCCCGCGCCGCGAGGGTGCTGACCTCGCCGTAAAGCTCGCGCACGTTGCCGCGGCCGTCGGGATGCACGCGGTTCGAAAGGAAGACGACGAAGGTCTTGGAGAACGGATCGATCCAGAGAAACGTGCCCGTAAACCCGGTGTGTCCGTAGGAACCCAGCGGAAACAGGAGCCCTCGCGGTCGGCTATAGCCACTGTCGATGTCCCAGCCCAGGGCGCGGCGCGCCAGCACGTCGGGTGGCGATTGCACGTGGGTCATCTGCCGGATGGTTTCCGGTTTAAAAAGCCGCACACCCTTCGCTTTGCCTTCGTTGAGCATCATTCGACAGTAGCGCGCCAAGTCGGCGGCAGTTGAAAACACTCCGGCTTGACCGGCCACGCCGCCCATCCGGCGGGCGGTGGGATCGTGGACCTTACCGCGCAACAACCCCGCGTAGCTGAATTGCGTTGGCGCAATGCGCGGCATTAGGTCGGCGGGCGGCAAATAGCCTGTGTCTCCCATACCGAGCGGCTGGTAGAATTCAGTCGCCACAAACTCATTGAGCGGTTTGCCGGAGACGCGGCGAACGATTTCCCCGAGCAAAATGAAATTGACGTCGCAATAGTGAAATTCGGTGCCGGGGGTAAGGCGTGGTCGCGCTTGCAACGCCTGGGCAATGCCACTGGAGTAATCCGAAAATGGCCTCCCACTGATTCCAGTCAACAGTCCCGAGGTGTGGGTGAGCAGATGCCGCACGGTGATGGCTTCGCGCCCATCGCCATGAAACTCCGGCAGGTAATGCTGGGCGGGATCATCCAAATGCACTTGGCCACGTTCGATCAATAGCATGATGGCCGGCGCCGTGGCGACTGATTTGGTGAGCGACGCCAAATCGAAGATCGTGTCCTCGGTCATGGGTTCGCGAACGGGCAGCAGCGCGCGATAGCCGTAGGCCCGATGATACGCCTGCCCCTTGTGCTCAATCCACAGGACGACTCCCGGGCATTTGTGTTCGGCGATGGCGTTGGTGATGGCCGCGTCGAGTTGGGCAAGGATTTCGGGACGGAACGCGGCCTCAGAAGTAAAGGTCAGCAGTGTTAGTGCGAGCCAGAGCAAGATGGCGGCTTTCACTTTCGGAAGGCTTTGGCAGAGCTTCGAAACGCGTACGGGGTAGCGCGCCAGCGTCCTTGAATGCGTCTGTGTTTCCCGCACTTTACCCGCACTTTCACTTGGTTTTCGGTGACCCAGCAATCGAGTCCCGCAGGGACGCCCGGAAATAGCCCACCGATTCATCGGTGGGTCGAGTGGGCGGCGAGGTCGCATGAGTCCCGTCAGGGACGAAAGAAATCCTGTCCTTACTTCGCGCTCAGTTTCCAGGAACCGCCGAATTATACGACGACTTCTTTCGCCCCTGCGGGGCTTGATGGCTCTTGCGGACACCGAATCCCACGGTTGAAACCGCGGGCTATTTTCGGGCGTCCCGGCGGGACTAAAAGGCTCAAGACAACCTCTCTTTGACAAATCACTCGATGAATTCCACCTACGACGATCTTGGAGCGAACCTTGGCACTGCAATGTGTGCAAAGTTCCTCGGTCTATGCTGCTTTCCGATTGCAAGGCGCCGGCGAAAGCGGCAGAGGGCTGCCGCACTCCAAGACCTGGCGGAGTAAGACAATCCATTGTTATCCGTTGCGCGCCTTTCATTGGTTTGGTTCCCCCGGCGTTGGTTGCATGAAGATCCATACGGCGGCATCAGCGGCGGAGCGTCCGTAAGAGGCATCTGGTTGTTGAGCCCCGAATGTGATCGAGTCCAAGACAGCGTTCAAGTTAACGTCCGTGTCGGTCAGGGACAATTGTTCACCGGACTTGTCCAATTTGAAGCTGGCGTGGAGACCCGGCGTGGCCTTTCCGTCTTCGTCGGCCCAAACGAGCAAGTGGCCATCCGCGGGGATCTTGGTACCGGCCGGGAACTGCCATTTGCGCGGATTGTTTGGCTCGTCGCTCAGGTAATGCCCGGTCAAGTCCACTTCCGCGTTGGTGATTTTGTGCCCGGCGGGATAATTCGTGGTCACGGCTCCAAAGACTCCGTCATTGGCCGCGCCATCGTCGTGAGCGCCATCGTCGAACATTTGGCGTACGATAAAGCGGCCATAAGGTTTGTCACGGAAATACAACCAAACCGAGCCGACCCCGCTGTTGCCATTGGCGGCAACGTTGGCGGTGAGGGTCGGGACATTGGTCACAAACACGGGAGCGACCGGCCCGCTGACGGCAGTGATTTCGAATTGGAGCGGCGTCAACTCCGCGTGCGACACCAGGTAATTGTAGCGGTTGGTGACGAGAGCGCGAAACCAGAGTTCTTCGTCCCTGGCAAACGTGTCCTCGGCCTGGTAGCGGAGGCGCGCGCTGGGCCTCGTATTGAGCAGGCAGATGCCAGTAGTCAGGCGTGGCCAGGCGGTGTTGGTGTCCGCTTTGGTGTTCTTAAGCACTGAAACTTTCTTTGCTTAATTGTGTCTTAATACTGTCGCTGGCACCCTCGGGACACGATGCTGTTTCTCGCCGTGTTGTGGGTCGCGGCGCAAGTTGGGTATTACGATGTTTCGCCTGTGGCACAAAATTCGAAGCACGTTGTTCAAAACGCGCCGGCGCCGCATCCTCCTTGGATTGGCGGCGCTCCTCGTGGCCACGCCAGTGCTCGTCATCGTGACGTTGCTGGTGCTGTGGACTGTGCCCATTTTTGGCAGTCGCGCATGGCTGGCGCCGCATTTGCACTCCAGTCGCAGCTTCTTCTATTTTCACGACGTGGTCCGCCGCGTGCCCTGGTCCATACACGTGGTGCGCATCCGGCGCTCCGAAAAGGATTTGGTTCTGTACTCGATGCTGGGCCGCGGCACGAACTTCGCCATGGCCACGGTCACCGAGCAAATCAAGCGCCTGCCGCCGGACTGGGGCCAGCCCATCGCCGCCGTGAATGGGGATTTGTCCAAGGTGCATCCGGCATATCCGGGCGATCCGGAAGGTTTACAGATCGTGCATGGGGAATTGGTCAGCGGGCCTTCGACGAAACGGGCCTGTTTCTGGATTGATGCCGCCGGTAATCCACATCGAGGCGACGTGCGGTCACGCTTCGAGGCAACCTGGCCCAACGGCATCCGGACACCAATGGGCCTCAACGAAGAACGTGGCGATAACGGCGCCGTGCTTTATACCGCGGTCGTCGGCGCCAGGACGCGAACTCGCAACGGACTCGACTTGGTGCTGGAACGCTACGGCAGCAATGCCTGGCTGCCGCTGCAAATCGGCCGCACCAACATCGCGCGCGTGCGGAGCGTTTACCCAAACGGCAACGCGCCCTTGAACCGCGAGGTGATGGTTTTGTCCGTTGGTTCCAATCTTGTCTCGAGCCTGCCAACCCTTGCCCCCGGTGCCGTGTTGAGCATCTCGACCGCCACCATACCGGATCTCGCCGGAGCCCCGACCGCAATCGGCGGCAGCCCCACGTTGGTTGCGAACGGCAAAGTCCGGGAGTGGCCGGGCCTGCAACTGCGGCATCCGCGTACCGCAGTGGGTTGGAATAATGAATACCTGTTCCTGGTGGAAGTGGATGGCCGGCAGTTGCGGTTGTCGGCGGGCATGACGTTTCCCGAGTTGGCCGACTACATGCGAAAACTCGGATGCCAGGAAGCCCTCAATCTGGACGGCGGCGGTTCCGCTACGTGCTGGGTTTATGGCAACGTGATGAACAACCCGTCGCAAGGCCGTGAGCGGCCGTCAGCCAATGGTTTGGTGCTCGTGCAGAAACCACCGAGTTCCAAGCTCGCCACAGCGAGCAAGGGAACAGAGACGGAGTGATGCAAACGGCGCTGACATTGTCGCGCCAGCGTCATGGAGTGCGGCAGTCTGCCGCCTTCGAATGGATGCGGCGCGTCCGCGTGCCTGGTTGGAGTGGAGGCGCTGGGCTTTGGGCGGAATCAGGGCGCGGGACTGGTCGTTTGCCGGCATACAAGTTGGTAGGGACAAATCCCTGGAAGCAGTTGGAACTGGCGTTCGAAGTCGGCGCGAATCAGGACGTGGAATTGAACTGCGAATAGCGGGCGCAACACGGCGAAGTGTGGTTTGACCGGGAGTTGCTGCGCCTGGTGAAATTGCCGTAGCCGCCGATGCAAGGAGACGGCCCCGAGGTGTCTGATCGTGTTCCACCTCCTGCTCCGAAAATGAATGAACATTTTAAGGCAGGATTAACTTTGGCCTTGCGAATCGCCTGCCAGGATTCGACCGATCGAGTTCTACGGTTCGCTCCGGGCGCGATAAAACCAGGGTCCTGCTCCGGCGGGCGTTACGTCCACAGTCCAAAGACCTTCGGCAACGGTCATTCCGGTTAGGATCGGTGTCCAGACGTTGATATCGTTCGACGCTTCGACGGTGCAGTGAGTGAAGACTGCGCCGGACAACTGAAGGCTGGGCGAGGTCGCTTCGGTAGAAAACGACAGTTTCAATACCATTGGAATGACGGAGTCGGCGCCGAGAGATTCCAATGCCGCCCGGGCATTGAGACGTCCGCCCCGGGCTGTCTTGGTGGCTTCAGCCGTATCCATTCAGTAGCTGGAGCAGCGATGACGCGCTTCGGCGCGGTAGGACAGGCGTCCCGCCTGTCCTGAATAGCCAAGCACATCCTCCCCTGTTGGTGACCTGGAGAGACTTCCTCCGCCGCGGTGCCAATCGATGGTTGGCAGTCGTTTGAGACAGGCGGGACGCCTGTCCTACTGAATAATCACGACTCACGCCACATAATTGGGCGCGTACACAGCTTCGGTAACATGCTGGCGCAGCAATTCGGCAAAGCGGGCCACGCCGCGCTTTTCATCGGCGCCCAGGTGAAAGTGAATGTGCCAGCCAAGATAGTCCTTGCGAAAATCCAGGTCATACTCCGTCCGGCTGGAAATGATGTAATCCAGCGTGTCCATGCCGAAGTCTTTGGCGTCGCTGAGCACGCGGCGCAACCGTTCGTTCTGCACTCCGCGCCGCAGGGCCCACACGGCATACACAAACGGCAACTGCGTCAACTCCGTCCAGGCGGTGCCCAAGTCCCAAATCTGGTGGGTGTGCGGGGCCAGCATGAAATCGAGCGCCGGATCGCCAATGAGCAACAAGTTGTCGGGTGGCGAAGCCGGTTCGAATTTGGCCAAAGGCCGGAACTCTGGCTGCAGCCCGCGCTCGGCCAGCAGCACGCGCAGGAGGTTCACACTCGTTAACGACGAGGGATCGCAAAACACTTCCCGGATTTCATCCAACGGCTGGCGGTGCGCCAGGAAAACACTTTGGACTTCGCCCAACGAGGCAATGGCCACGCCGTCCAAAATGTCGTAACGGTCATTGAACAGCACTTCGGAAATGCTCACCAGCGCCGCGTCCAGTTCATCGCGCTGGAGCATGGCGGCGAGTTGGGATGGGACGGCGTAAATAATCTGGCTCTCCAACCCGCGCGTCAACGGAACGCCGTTGAGATACGGCACCGACCCGACCCGAAACGGCGCCAGCGTCTCGTCTTCGAGATTCTGTTCCCGCCGGCGGGTTTGCGTGAGGTTTTCGCGTTCGAGCCGGTGGGCCAATTCGGCGGCGGTTTCGCGGGGCGTCAGGCGCAATTTGGAAAGGTCGTCCGGATTCATGCCGAGGCCAGGTTCTGTTCCAGGATCGGCGACGGCGCCTGGGGACCGCCGGTCTGCTCGGCGGCCGGTTCGTCCCACACTTTGATGGGTTCGTAAAAGGTGTTGCGTTGCACCGGAACCAAGCCCGCTTCGCGGATGGCTTTGATCATCGCGGCTTCCGTTTGCAACTGCGGCGATTTCGCGCCGGCCATGTGGAAGATGTGTTCCTCGACGATGGTGCCGTGCAAGTCGTCCGCGCCGTAACTCAAGGCCACCTGCGCCAGCTTCAGACCCATGCCCACCCAATAGGCGGTGATGTGATCGAAGTTGTCCAGGTAGATGCGGCTGATGGCAATGGTGCGGAGAGTGTCGAAACCCGTCGGCGGGCTCGACACGGGAATGTCGTTGTTCTCCGGCTGATAGGGCAGCGGGACAAAACCGCAGAACCCGTGCGTTTCGTCCTGCAATTCGCGCAACTGCCGCAAATGATCCACGCGGTCCGCCAGACTTTCGACGTGGCCATACAGCATGGTGCAGGTGCTGCGTCCGCCCGGATGGTGCCAGTGCGATGCACGTCGAGATATTCCGCGGCGGATTCTTTGCCACGCGCGATGGCTTCGCGGACTTCCGGGCGGAAGATTTCCGCGCCGCCGCCGGTGAGCGAGTCCAGGCCGGCTTCGTTGAGTTCGGCGAGGACTTCCGGGACGGATTTCTTGGCCAGCCAGGCGAGGTGCAGGATTTCAATGGCGGTGAAACATTTGAGTTGCAGGCGGACATCGACTGCTTTCAGCGCCCGCAGCATGTCGTGTAGTAGTGGAAGGCAGCGAGGGATGTAGTCCGCCGACGATGTGCAGTTCGGTGATGCCGAAAGCCAGCGCTTCGCGCGCTTCTGGGCGATTTCCTCGACGGAATACTCGAAGCCATCGGCGTCGCGTTTCTTGCGGGCAAACGAGCAGAACTGGCAGCTCAGGATGCAGTAATTGGAGTAGTTGATGTAGCGGTTAACGATGTAACTGGCGCGATTGCCGACCTTCCGTTGCCGGGCAAGATCGGCGATGGCGCCGAGCGCATTCAGGTCTTTGCTCTCGAAAAGCCGCAGCGCGTCGGCCTCGGCGATACGTTCGCCCGCCGCCACCTTTTCAAGATGTCGCGCAGCTCACTATGTTTCAGCATGAAGGTCATTCCGCAACTAGCGTTCGTGTTCGCGTACCGTCAGCGACGTTGCCCCGCCGTTGGGTTCATCCGCCCGGCGCGGAGGCGTTGAGGAGCATAACGGAGAAGCCGGTGGAAGGCCAATTATTCTATGCGAACCCGCCGCGGAAAACGACTTCGGCGATGGTGGCCAACATGAACACCACGCTGATCATGGCGTTCAGGCGGAAAAACGCGACGTTGATCCATTTCAAGCTGCGCCGCCGCGCGAGCCAATGTTCCAACAGCAAGCTGCACAGAATGATGATGATTCCCGACAAGTAGGCGAGCCGAAATCGGCAGAGCAAGCCGAACACTGCCAGCAGCAGCCAAGTCAACAAGTGCGACAAGAATGCCGCATCAAGGGCGTTCTTGGGACCCCAGCCCACGACCAGCGAGTGCAGGCCGTGTTGGCGGTCAAATTCGTAATCCTGCAAGGCATAAATGATGTCGAAGCCCACCAGCCAGAATACCACCGCCACGGCCAGCACCAGCAAACGAAGGCCGCCCAGCCACGTGATCGAGGTGCCCTGGACCGCCAGCCAGGCGCCCACCGGCGCCAGCGCCAAGGCGACGCCCAGAAAGAGGTGCGAGTAATCCGTGAACCGTTTTGCCAGCGAATAGAAACAGATCACCACCACCGCCACCGGCGAGAGATAGAAACAGAGTGGATTGATGAAGTAACTGACCACGATCAGACCAATCCCGCTCAGCCCCCAGAGCATCCAGGCACTAACCAGCGAAATCTTCCCGGCCGGCAACGCCCGGTTGGCGGTGCGGGGATTGGCGGCGTCGAACTTGCGGTCCGCAATGCGGTTGAACGCCATGGCGCAGGTGCGGGCGCACACCATCGCCGCCAGGATGAGGCCGAACGTGAGCCAACCGGGCCAGCCGGGCGGGTGCTGGTCGCGCGCGGCAACGACCATCGCTGCCAGCGCAAACGGCAGGGCAAATACGGTGTGGGAGAACTTGACGAACTCAGCCCATTTACGAATTAGCGAAAACATTGAATTTAAAATCACTCCGGTTCGGCCTGCCAGCGCGGCATTAATTGGTGCGGGATTTCCAGGTGATCCAACACCCGGGCCACCACGGTATCCACCACCTGTTCCACCGTGGCCGGCCGCGAGTAAAAAGATGGATTGGCCGGCAGGACCGTGGCGCCCGCCAGCAACAGCAGTTCGAGATTCTTCACGTGGACCAGGCTCAGCGGTGTCTCGCGCGGCACCAGGATTACTTTCCGCCGTTCCTTCAGCATCACGTCGGCCGTACGCAACAACACATCGCTGCTTAAGCCGTGCGCAATCCGGCCTGCCGTGCCCATTGTGCAGGGAATGATCACCATCGCATCGAGCGGATTCGAGCCGCTGGCAAACGGCACGTTCATGCTCTTGAGTCCGTGCGTGACTGGCGCCGGGTGGCAGCCGCAAACCATCGGGCAATTCCTGCGACACAACCGCCTGCGCATAGCTGCTCAGGATCACGTGCAGTTCGTGCTGAGCCGGATCGAGGTTGTCCAGCAGGCGTTGGGCATACAACGCGCCACTGGCTCCGGTGATGGCAACGAGAATCTTCATAATCGCCGGGGCAGCGCGCAATCGTCGCCAACGCTACCAGTGCCGCCGCGTGAAGGCACGCGGCCTACATCACGCAAGCTAGTTGCTCCAGGAACTCTGCGATTGACCGCCAGGTTTTGGAGTGCGGCGGTCCTCTGCCGCTGTCGAACGCGACGTTGCCTTCGAAAGCGGTAAAGGACTGCCGGACTCCAAGACGCTGTCGCGCGCGCGTCAGCCCCGGCGCCTGACCCGTCCAAGGTTCCCTTCAGCTTGTTGAAATGAACAGGGGCACCACCCGCACCGCACAAGGGCACGCGACCAAAAGGCCGGAGCATTTGGACATGCGGTGGTAGGCCGGATCCCCTGGTCCGGCAACGTGAACACCAAACGCTCTGTATTGGATGCATGCCGCCGCAATATGACGAGAGCACTACGGCTTGAGCAAGTTCGTTGAAGAGAAAACCGCCTTTTCCCTACAACGAGCTTGAGCCCATCACGCCCGTCCGCTTAGCTCGGGCGGTGTTAAAGCCGCCGTATTTTGTTTGGATCGCCTTGGGTTTGGCCAGCCTCACGGGCTGCCGCTCGTATGGACCACCGGTCGTCAAGCCGATCCCTGCCCCCTTTATGCCGCCGCGTGCGAACGGCCCCATCGTTCCGACTCCGAACGCAATAGTGACGACCAATGGTGCGGGAAACCTCTCATTTTCCTGGCCGGCTGAGTGGGGTGATACGTGGATTTCTCTGGCGGATTGGGCGGCGTTCAATGGGTTGAGTCAACCGATGCAAACCGCCAGCGAACCCAAATCGGTCTTTGAAATTCCCACCCCCAACGGCACGCTGACCGTGACCGCCACCAGCCAGGTCGTGCGGTTGGACGGCGTTGCCTGCTGGCTGAGTTACGCGCCGATAATCCTCGCCGGCAAACCGTGCGTCTATTCGCTGGATGCGCAAAAAACGTTGCAACCATTGCTGAAGCTGGACGCCTTGACGTGCCCGCGCCGCCCAACGGTCGTCATCGATCCCGGCCATGGCGGCAGCGACACCGGTTCGCTCAGCGCCGGCAACTTGGGCAAGGAAAAGGCGTTTACCCTCGATTGGGCGGTGCGCGTTCGCCGGCTGCTGAATGCGCGCGGCTGGCGCGTGATCCTGACCCGCACCAACGATGTTGCGTGCTCGCTGACCGATCGCGTGGCGTTGGCCGAACGCGCACAGGCGGACTTATTCGTCAGCCTGCACTTCAACAGTGGCGTGCCCAACCACGGACTTTGCGGGATCGAAACCTATTGCATGACACCCGCCGGATTGCCCTCCAACCTGGTCCACGACAATTCCGATGACACGCGCGTGGCGTTCCCGAATAACGCCTATGACGCCGCGAATTTCATCTGGGCCTTCCGACTGCACCGGGCCTTGGTGAGCGCCACGGATAGCACGGACCGTGGCGTGCGCCGGGCACGGTTCCTCGCGGTGCTGCGCTGGCAGAATCGGCCGGCGGTGTTGCTCGAAGCGGGTTATCTCTCCAATCCTGCCGAAGCTCAAACGATTGCTAATGCTAAATACCGGCAGAAACTCGCGGAGGCTGTGGCGAAGGTTTTAGAGAAATCACTAAACGGAGAAACCTGAGCGCCGGCTGAATCCCTGTGAGCAACGCCAAGCACATTCTGGTCACCGGCGGCGCCGGCTTCATTGGTTCGCATCTGGTCGAACGTTTGCTGGCCGAAGGCAAAACCGTGGTGGTGATCGATGATTTTTCCACCGGCAGCCGCGAGAACCTACGGGAGGTTGCCGGTTCGGGGCGCTTGCGAGTCATCGAGTCGAAAGTGTCCGCGTGCGCCGAGTTGCCGCAACTGGCGGCGGGTGCGGAAGCGATCTATCACCTGGCCGCGGCGGTGGGCGTTGAGCTGGTGCTGCATTCGCCGGTCCATACCATCAAGACCAATCTGCACGAAACGATTGCCCTGCTTGAAGCTGCGAGCCCGCACCGGGTACCAACCATGGTGGCTTCGACCTCCGAGGTGTATGGCAAGAGCGCCCAGGAGGTCTTCGCTGAAGAAGACGATTTGTTGATCGGCCCGCCCCACATTGCTCGCTGGAGCTACGCCTGCTCAAAGTTGATGGACGAATTCCTGGCCCTGGCTTACGCCCGTGAACGCCGGTTGCCGGTCGTCATCGCCCGGATCTTCAACACCGTTGGCCCCCGCCAAACCGGACGCTACGGGATGGTCATGCCGCGGTTCATTGCCGCCGCTCAGCGCGGCGAACCATTACGGGTTTTTGGCAACGGCGCGCAAACCCGCTGCTTTTGTTTTGTTGCGGACACCGTGGAAGCCCTGCGGCGTCTGCTTGCTTGCTCGACGGCAAGTGGCCAGGTTTTCAATGTGGGCGGGACCGAGGAAATCAGCATTCGCGAGCTGGCGGAACAAGTCATTGCCGTGCTCGGCTCGAACTCGAACGTTGAATTAGTTCCATACGACCAGGCTTATCCGCCCGGCTTCGAAGACATGCGCCGACGGAAGCCGACCGTGGACAAACTGGAACGATTCACCGGCTTTCGCCCTGCTACTTCGCTGTCAGAGATCATTCGGAAAACGGCAGCGGCACTTCCGAGTGCAGGACTGCGCCCTTGAGGAATTTTCAGCAAGATTGTGCAGTCAGGAAAGTGCGATGCTGGAGCGCATCTTTAGCCGGAACGGTTACGCGCCGCTTGAACAATGATACGCTTCAGCCACCGACGCGGACCGCGGTGAGATACGTCGGGTTTGCGTCCTAATGCGGCGGCTACGGTGAGGGAAAAATCCGGGCTAGCGGTTGCGGACGAAGCGTTTGCCGGGCAGTTGTTTGACCAGCCGCTTCATTTCCAGGCTGAGCAGGGCGACCGAGACCGCTGAAGTGGGCAAACCGCTGCCCTGGATCACTTCGTCGATGCTGGTTTCGTCTTCCAGCTTCAACAACGCATAAACTTTTTGCTCTTTCTCACTCAACTCGATGGCCGGCAACACACCGGTTTCATTGGGTGCCGCCGGACGATTGGTGGCGGGGAACAGGTACTCGAATTCGCTCAGAATGTCTTCGGCGCCTTCGCACAATTTGGCGCCTTTCTTGATGAGTTCATGGCAGCCCTTGCTGCGCGGTGAGTCAATCCGTCCCGGCACCGCGAACACCTGCCGGCCATATTCCGTGGCGAAATTGGCCGTGATCATCGCGCCGCTGTTCAAGTGCGCTTCGACGACCACGGTGCCCAAGGTCATGCCGGCGACGATGCGATTGCGAATCGGGAAGGATTGCCGGTCCGCCTGGCGGTTGAATGGGAATTGGGTCAGGACTGCGCCGTTGGCCGCGATGCGTTCGAACAGATCGGCGTTCTCCGGCGGGAAGACCAGATTGATGCCGGTGCCCAGCACGGCCACGGTGCGGCCTTTGGCGGTCATGGCGCCCTGATGCGAGGCGGTGTCAATGCCGCGCGCTCCCCCGCTGACCAAGGTGACACCAACGTACGCCAACTGATAGGCCAGCTTGCGGGCGGTTTCCAATCCGTAGTGGGTGGTCTGACGCGTGCCGACCATCGCCACGGCGTTTTTGTCCTTCGGCGTCAACGCACCTTTCACGTACAGCACAATGGGCGGGTCGTATATCTGGCGCAACATTTCCGGATATTCTTCGTCCAGTTGGGTAACGATGCGGCAGCCGAATTCGGTCACGCGTTTGAGTTCGCTCGGAAGATCGATTTTGTTTTCCCAACCGGCGATGGACTCCGCGGTGTCCGCCCCGATTCCGCGCACGTGCTGTAATTGGTTTTTCGACGCGCCTAGAATCGCGGGGGCATCGCCGAAGTGATCCAGCAACTGCCGGACCCGCACCGGGCCCACGCCCTCAATCATGTTTAAAGCCACCAATGCCTCACGGGAATCCATGGCAGGTGAATAGCGCGCCAGATGGGTTTCCGCAAGCTCACGATTCGCGGTAACAACGTGCTGCTGGCGTCCCGCCGGCAGAAACGAATGCAATGGCGGACACGAATTCTATCGGCCGCCCCCGTTGGCTCAATGATCAATGCGCAATGACCAAGCACCAGAGAAGGCCCAATGCTCAAGGTCCAATGCCAATGGGAGCGTCTGCTGCTGGTAGGTTCGAGATAGGTTCTTGGGCGGTGGGCAGTGGTCATTTCTGTTGCGGGCCGTTCCAAACTGCCGGCAAGATGCCGGCAGCACGCTGCGCCAACGTGCTGCTGGCGTCCCGCCGGCAGAAACGATTGGCAACGCCGCATCCGTAACCGAACGCCGGTTGGCCAGCGCAACGGGCGGTGCCAAACTGCCGGCAAGATGCCGGCAGCACGCTGGGGCAACCTTGAAGAGAAGCGCAGATCCACTTGAAGACCGGCGCTCGTTGGGCAATGCTCACGTGATGAGCGCACCGAAGACTCTTCAGGTTTCCTGTGTCCAGATGCACTGGGCGAAGACGTTGGAACATAATCTCGAACGCACCCTGGATTACATCGGCCGAGCCAAGGCCGAAGGCAGCCGGGTCGTCCTCTTTCCCGAGGCGAATCTCACGGGCTATTATTTCCCTGAAGTGCTGGCGTTGGCTCCGGAAGCGGTGCAGCAGGCGCTCGACCGTACGTGTCGCGCCGCCGAAGATGCCGGCCTATGGGTCATTGTGGGCACGCTGCGCAAAACACCGGATCGCCTCCTCAATCTGGCCCACGTCATTGCGCCGACAGGGGAAATTGTTCACGAATATGCCAAGGTCCACTTGGCCGGGCGGGACGAGCAGAAATATTGTCGCGGGGGCAATAAGCTGTCGCTCTTCGAACTGGATGGCATTCTCTGCACGCTGGTGATTTGCCGCGATGGCCGGCACCCGGAATTGTATCGGTTGCCGGCGATGGCGGGGGCGCAAATTCTGTTTCATCCGTCGTGCAGTTCGGATGAAGTGGAGGCGGTTTTGTGGAAGCGCATCGCGGGCCGGGCGCAACAACCTGTCGGACCGAACAGCCATATTTTCCATTGCGTCGCCAACACCGTGGGACTGTCTCCCGACGGCAAGCAGACTTCCAGCGGTCAGTCTTTCATTCGCGAACCCTCCGGCATGCCCCTAACTGAAGCTGGTTATTACCAGGAGGAAATGATCACGGCGACGCTCGACCTCGAACGGGCCGACTGTTCGTACGCGCTGGACAGTCTGAATGATCCGCCCATCCTGCGGCCGTACTGGGAGGAAATTTTAAAGGTCGTCAAAGGGCGCGCCGATTTGACACCGGAATGACTGTGGACGGAGAGTTGCTATATTGAACGCCACGAATCTGGCGTAACGAATTGTGGTCACGTTAACCAACCAATCGAACCTTTCGAGAGTGGCGGTCTTTGCCGGGCCCAGCAGCTATGGCGACGGCTCGGCGGTGAACCAACTGGTACAGGAGACGCTCGCCCAACTTGAATTGCCGGCGGGCTTCATCACCCCCGGAGATCGCGTGGTGCTCAAGCCCAACTGGGTCAAGGAACACGACGAACGGCATCCGGGGCCCGGCCAATGGGAACACGTCGTCACCCACCCGGCGGTCATCGAGGCGGTGGTGCGCTGGGTGGCTCCTCAATTGGAGGGGCGGGGCAGCATTACGATCTGCGACGCACCGCAAACCGATTCGTCCTTCGCGAAGATCCGCGAGTATTGTCAGCTCGACGAGATGGTGGCGCGCTGCCGTCAGGATTTTCCTGGCCTCGAGATTGCACTGCTCGATTTGCGGCCGGTGGAATGGCACGCGGTTGATGGCATTACCGTATCGCAAACCGAGTTGCCCGGGGATCCGCGCGGCGCGACGCACGTGCATTTGGATGGCGCCAGTGAATTCGTGGGCTTCCACGGCTTGGGCCAATTATATGGCGCCTCGTTCGACATGGAGGAAACCAACGCCCGGCATCATGACGCGCACCACGAGTATTTGTTGTGCCGCACGGCGATGGAGGCAGACGTGCTCATTAACCTGCCCAAGCTCAAGACGCACAAAAAGGTCGGTCTGACGTGCGCCTTGAAGAATTTGGTCGGCATCAATGCCAATAAGAACTGGTTGCCGCACCACACCGAAGGCACACCGGATTGCGGTGGTGACCAGTTTCCGGCCGCCACCACCAAAGCCCGGCTCGAACACTCGTGGATGGGCACGGCCAAACGATGGGTTAAAGGCCGACCGGTGATGTCCCGTTTGCTGGTGCCGTTGAAAAAGGCGGGCCGGCTGGTGTTTGGCGATACCCAGAAAGTGGTGCGCTCGGGTAATTGGCACGGCAACGACACGTGTTGGCGTATGGTGTTGGATCTGAACAAGTGCCTGTATTTCTTCGATGGCAACGGCCAGCGTCGGCAAAAGCCCTTGCGTTACTTGGCGGTGGTCGATGGCATCATTGGCGGCGAAGGCAATGGCCCGATGTGTCCGGACGCCAAACCGTGCGGGGTGATCGTCGCCGGTACGCACCCGGCGTCCGTGGATTGCGTGGCGGCCACGCTGATGGGTTTTGATTGGCAAAAACTGCGCCTGCTCAAGAACAGTTTTGCCATGCGCGAATTGAGTTTCGTGCATTTCTCGCCCCACGACATTCGGGTGGTATCCAATCGACCGGCGTGGAGTGGCAAGCTGGATGGCCTGACCGAGACGTTTGAATTTCATCCGCACTTCGGCTGGGTGGGAGCGATTGAGCAAAGGACGCGTGAAGTGTCGTCGTGACGATGGAATTGACTTGGCGGGTGGGGAACTTAAGTTGGTGCAAATGAAAACGGTGGACATCCAGGAAGCGGCTTCACAATTTGCTTCGTTCACCTCGCTCTTGGAACGAGGCGAAACCATTTTGATTTGCCGGGAGAACAAGCCATTTGCCGAGGTGCGCCCGGTAACCTCGCCCCAAGGCAGGGCGCAACGCAAATTCGGTCTTTTCCAGGGACAGATCAAGGTGCCGGATGATTTCAACGCGGCGGATTTGGAAGTCGAATCGCTGTTCTGCAACGGTCGCGTTTTTCCTAAGCCGCCAGCGCCGGACCACCCGGAATGAGGGTCCTGCTGGACACGTGTGCTTTCCTTTGGTTCCTGGAAGGCGATCCGAGAATGCCGCGGGCTGTCGTCTGCCGCTTGCTGGAACCAACGTGCGAGGTATTCGTGAGCTTGGTTTCCTTTTGGGAAATTCAAATCAAATATTCGTTGGGTAAACTGACCCTGCAACAGCCACCCGAACTACTATTGCCACAAGCCATGACACAAAACGGATTCGTTCTGTTGCCGCTTGATGCTCAGGCAATATTTCAGTGGGGGCGCCTACCATGGCACCATCGAGATCCTTTCGACCGATTACTGATTGCCCAGGCCAACATTAATGGGCTGGAGGTTATTACAAATGATTCGGTCTTTCAGGACTACCCCGTGCGTGTCGTTTGGGACCAATGAGCCTCGAAGATCGCCTCTACCCCTTGCTCGGCGTTTATGAGCGGTTGCCGCACGGTCTGAAGCAAGCCGTCGGGACGGCGTATCGCTGGTTGCCGCAAGGCTGGCGGATGGGAGGCCGGTTTGCCGAGTTTGAGCGACTGACCATTTCCGGGGAACAATGGTCGATCAACGAGATTCGCGAATACCAACTCAAACAACTGCGCGCGGTGCTGATTCAGGCAGGGAACTATTGTCCGTATTACCAGCAGACCTTTGCCCGGGCAGGATTCCGGCCGGAAATGGTCAAGAGCATCGACGATTTGGAGGGCTGTCCGTATCTCGAAAAGCGCGATTTGCTCGAGCATCTACCGGGATTCGTTTCCACGGCCTTGCCGAAGAAGAATCGACTTTACATCACCACGGGAGGTTCGACCGGGGTACCGGTGGGCTTCTATTTGCACCAAGGTGTCAGCCGGCCCAAGGAACAGGCTTTCCTGGAAGCAATGTGGCGTCGGGCGGGATACACCAAAGGCGCGCGGTTGGCGGTCATCCGCGGTCACGTCACCAGCGACAAAGCGCAGGGCCGGATCTCCAGCTACGATGCGACCCGCGACTGGCTGATGCTTTCCTCGTACCATCTCACGGCGGAACGGCTGCCGGAATACCTCGCGGCAATCGAATGTTTCCGACCGGACCTGCTCCACGCGTATCCGTCCGCGGCGCTGCAATTGGCGGAGTTCCTCGAAAAAGCCGGTCAATCCTGGCGGGTGCCGCTGCGTGCCGTACTGTGCGGTTCTGAACGGTTGACGCTTCCGCAAAAGCGTCTGCTCGAACGCGTATTCCAATGCCGCGTTTATCGTTGGTACGGACACTCCGAACGCGTGGTGCTGGCCGGTGAAGGACGGGAGTCGGAATTGTTTTATTTCTGGCCGCAGTACGGCTTGGTCGAATTTGGGCCACCGGATGAAGAAGGCTTGTGCGAAGTCATTGGCACGTCGTTCCACAACTTGGTGATGCCGCTGATCCGTTATCGCACGGGCGATTATGTGCGGTTGGCTGACCCGCGAAAAGACGGCGACCTGGAATTTCCTTGGGCGGCCGCAGCGGAAGTCTCCGGGCGGGAGCAGGAGTTCCTCCTGAGTGCCACGGGCCGGCGCATTTCGCTGACCGCCTTCAACATGCACGACGCCATTTTTGACGACTTGTATGCCGTGCAGTTTTACCAGGAAGAACCCGGCGTGGCTGAATTCCGCTTCGTGCCGGGACCGCAGTTCAATCGCACGCGACTGATCGAGATTGAAAAAGGCATTCGTCGCAAGCTGGGTGATGATTTTCAGATCGTGCTCCGCGAAGTGCCGGAAACCGAAAAGACCGCTCGCGGCAAACATCGCTGGCTGGTGAGCCGGTTGACCGAAAGCAGTGAAGCCGCAAACAGACCTCGGTAGGGCGAGACTCCGTCGAGCCCTGATTTCTCCGCAGCGTTATCGCAGTCCCGGCAGCGTAAATGTGGGAAGCCTTCGGCGGTTCGAAACACCAGGAATTTCCCTTTGGTCGCGTTTGCACTTTCGAATGCGCTTCGGAAAAGTCAGGGCTCGACGGAGTCTGCCCTACCGAGGTGGTTGCGCGGGGAGGAGAATTCCGGTCCGCTTGTGGACATTCGGATTTGTAAATTGGCCCATTTCCAGCTTGCGAACCAAGCTGAGTTTAGGGTGCAGTAGCTCCATTCATCGTGAAACAAATTGCGCAATATCAGGACGGGAGATTGGAAATCCAGGAGGTGCCGATGCCAATGGCGCCGCCGGGAGGGATTTTGGTGCAGACTACGCACTCGGTCATCAGTCCTGGCACCGAGCGTATGAAAGTCGAGCAGGCCAAAATGAACCTGCTGCAAAAGGCCCGCGCCCGTCCGGATCAAGTGCGCAAGGTGTTGGACACCGCCCGCAATCTGGGCTGGCGCAATGCGCTGGAGAAAGTTCGTAATCGACTGGCAACCCCCACGCCGCTCGGCTACAGCGCAGCGGGCATTGTCACGCAGGTCGATCCGGGCAACACGCGGTTTCGTGTCGGTGATCGGGTGGCTTGCGCGGGCGCCGAGTGCGCCTTTCATGCCGAATACCTCGCCATTCCCGATCTGCTCGCCGCCAAAGTGCCGGCCAACGTCGAGAACTGGGAGGCTGCTTACGCGACGGTCGTGACCATTGCGCTGCAAGTCGTGCGGCAAATGGAGCCAGAGCTGGGCGACCGGGCGATGGTGATGGGCCAGGGACTGTTGGGCTTGTTGGTAACCGCCTTGTTGCGCGCCAATGGAGTTCGGGTCATGGCGGTGGATGTCATGGAATCGCGGCGGCCGTATTGTCAAGCCATGGGGGCGGAACGTGTGGTGATTTCGAACCGTCAGAGTCTGGCTGATGAAGTACACGCCTGGACCGAGGGCTATGGGGTTGATTCGGTGGCTTTGTGTACCTCGACCGCGAGCAACGCGCCATTGGAACAGGCCGCCGAGGTGATTCGCGACCGCGGTCGTATTGTGGTGCTGGGCAACACCAAGGTGGACCTGGCGTGGAAGGTGTTTTACCGAAAAGAAATCGATGTCCGATATTCCCGCTCGTACGGCCCGGGCCGATATGATCCGACCTACGAATGGAGCGGTACGGATTATCCGATTGATTACGTTCGTTGGACCGAACAGCGGAACTTCGATGCCTGCGCTGCATCTGACGGCTGCCGGTCAGATCGATCTGGCCGCCATTACGACGCAGCGCGTACCGTTTGCCAATTCGCTGAAAATCTACCAGAACATGCTGGGGGACGGCTCTAGCGAAATCGGGGTGGTGTTGGAATATCCGCCGGCAACTGAGGCGCGCGCGGCGAGCACTTCCGCACTGAGTGCCAGACCCAAGGCCACCGACGCCGAAACGACATCCAGCGCCAGTTCGATGGTCACCCGGTTGGCGGCTCCGGTGACGCAGTTGGATGTCGTGGGCGCGGGCAACTTTGCGCGCACGATGTTGCTGCCGCATTTGCACGGGAAAATCACTTTTGGCACCATCGTGAATCAAACCTCGCTGAGCGCCAATCACGTGAAGACCAAGTTTGGTTTCCAGGCGGCCACAACCAATTACTCGGAAGTGTTCCTGACGTCGGAACCGGCGGCAGCGCTGATTGCCACGCGGCATCATCTGCACGCGCAATTGGTGACCGATGCGCTGGAGGCCAACCGGCATGTTTTTGTGGAGAAACCGCTCTGCCTGACGCGTGAGGAATTGGGCAAAATCGACGCCGCCATGGCCCGCGCCATGGGCACTGTGATGGTCGGGTTCAATCGCCGGTTTGCGCCGGCCAGCATCGAACTCAAGCGCCAGTTGATGGCATCGGCGGGACCAAAATCCGCCACGTATCGGGTGATGGCCGGCAAGCTTGATCCGCAGCACTGGTATGCGAATTACGCTGAGAGCGGCGGGCGGGTGTTGGGCGAGGCGTGCCACTTTCTCGACTACTTCTGTTGCTTGTTCGGTTCCCAACCGGTGCGGGTGTCAGCGCAGCCGATTTGGCCGGCGACGGGTCGCCTGGCGTTTCCGGACAGCGTCACGGCGCAAGTCGAGTTTGCCGATGGTTCGTGCGGACAATTGATTTACACCGCCGAAGGCGATCCCAGTTATCCCAAGGAAACGGTGAGCGCGTTTGGAGCGGGCTTCGTCGGGGAAATTACGAATTTCCAGGAACTGAATCTCCATTCGGGACGCAAACGTCGGCGCCAATCTTATTCCTCAAAAGGCCATGCCGAGGAAATGGCGGCCTGGCTGGGATTCCTCTCCGGGCAGGCGGAACACCCGCTGCCCTACGAGCAATCGCGCCAGAGCATGGAACTGACGTTTGCGGTATTGGAATCGATTCAGCAGGCACGAACGGTGGAGATGGGAGGCAGCCGGTGAGGTGAAGTTAAATTTCTTCCACGAAGGCTTCGTTCACTCCCCCCAGTCTTTTTCCGGCCAGCCCAAGTGGCCGCAGTTGAGCTTTTTTAACAATTCAACTCTTTAACCCGTCAACACTCCAACGGATTGGACTTGTCCGCACTAATTGGCGCCCCGTTGCCGCTTCCATTGGGAAGAAGGCTCTGAAGGAGCATCGGTTAGCAACTTGGGTGGGTCTGGTTCGAGACGCACAATAAAGTCTTCATGCATCATTAAGCGCGTGCGGCACTCGGGGCACGTGAACCGGCAGGCCGTCAGTTCACCATCTCGAAATTCCAGGAGCACCAGGATAATCTTGGCATTGCAATTTGGGCATTGAACTGTCATTCAGTCTTCAGCTAAGCATTCTGTCCCTCGTAACCAGCTCAAGCATCTCTCACTTATCGGCTCCCGAGTCAATGCTAAAGGCATAAAAGTGAAGCACGGCAAAGCAGGCGGGATTACGGGCAGCAAGTCGATGACAGTAAGCGGGTTGAGTGACGGACAAGGGCCAGTTGACCCGGAGTGGGCCAGCGAGCTTTCGTTGCTTGCAATCAAGGCATTCCCGTGCAATCTAAAACTGGGTCCAATGGCTTGAATACCCCCAAGGTGGGGGCAGTCAAAATAAACAAGATTAAAAACGTCGATTTTTGACGCAAGCGGCGACTGAAAGCGGCAAAGACATTTTAACCACCTATCCACGCAAACCAGCCAGAGAAAGGCGCATTATGAAACCTCAACTATTCAGCGTGATTGGAGCCAGCCTCGCAGTCTTGGGGATGGCTTTCGGGACTGGATGCGAGGGGGACGAATTGACATCCAGCGTTCCGGTTTATCGTTCGGCGGCCCCGGTTCCCGAGACGGCGGCAGCAACTCCCACAGCGGCGGAAACTCCACCAAGTGCCGTGGTGGAATCCACCCCCGTCGTTGAAACCGCCGCCGAGGAATCGGCGCCTGCGATTCAACCAACCAGTCCCCTTTCCTCAGAAGCGGCCCCAACCGTGGTAGCTCCCATGACAGCCCCCGCAGTGGCCGCCACCGGCGCCACGAATGAACCCGGCACCAACCTGGCCGCCCAGGTGGTGCAACCGGCCGTGATCCCTCCCAAGCTGGAGGTAACCCCGGCATTGGAAGAATTGATCAAAATGGTGCAGGCCGGCGTGAAAGAAGACGTGTTGCTCAGCTACCTTGAAAACTCGACCAATATTTTCAATGTCGGCGCGGATGAAATCATTTATTTGAATGACTTGGGCGTGCCCAGTCCGGTGATCACCCGCTTGATCGAGCAGGATGCTTCGCCGGGCAGTGTCGCCCGCAAACAAGCGGCAAACGCCGTCAAACCGCTTCCTCGCGAACTGGTGCTCAAGCAACCCGCCACCAATGTTTATCCTTCGAAAGCCGCTCCGCCGCCGCCCGCAAATACTCCGCCAGAAGAGGCGCCTGTCTATGCCAGTGAGCCTCCGCAATACGCCGTTACCCCGGGAGCAGAAGTGCCGGCCGACACCACGTATTTCTATGGCGCGCTGGCGCCGTACGGCAACTGGGTCCAAGTGCCGGATTATGGACTGTGCTGGCAGCCAACCGTGGCGCTGGCGAATCCCTCCTGGCGACCTTACTCGGATAACGGCCGCTGGTACTGGACCGACCGCGGTTGGTATTGGTATTCGTACTATTCCTGGGGCTGGGCGCCATTCCACTATGGCCGCTGGTGCCAACCCACCGGACTTGGCTGGATTTGGGTACCCGACGATTACTGGGGTCCGGCCTGGGTGACTTGGCGCTACACGCCATACTACTGCGGTTGGGCGCCCTTGCCACCGCGCTGTTACTATGTGGACGGATTCGGACTCTATTACGGTAGCGCTTCCGTGGGCCTGGGTTTCAGCTTCGGTTTTGGCGCCGACTATTATTCCTTCATCCACTGGAACTACTTCTGCGACCCGCACCCGCATCATTATTATGTGCGGCACGATCGCGCCCTTGCCATTTTCAGAGATTCGAAGTGCATCAACGATTACGGGCGCGGTGACCGAGTGTTTAACCGGGGCGTCGGCTTGGACCGTGCGGCTCGATTGTCGCGCAGCCAAATCCGCGAAGTCAGTATTCGCGAAGCGCCGATGACATCGCGCAGCGGAGCGCGGCGGGAGCAATTGGTCCATGATGGTTCGCGCTCGCTCCTGGTGCATGACACGTTGCCCCCGTCCGTGAAAGCCGGCGGACAGATTCCCGGCCGAAAGACCTTCTCGCGTGGTTCGACGGCCGCTTCGATTAATGCTAATGCGACCTCACGCGCCACCCGCGCCGCGCCACCGGCTGCGTCCAGATCCATGGAACGTCAAGGGACGTCGTCCGCTCTCACCGCGTCGCCTTCGCGCCGCGAACCGGGAACGGCAGAGCGTTCAACACCGCGCGCCCAACCGCGCACGGCTCCCCGCGCCGCCAATGCGACCGTGGCTGAATCCCCATCCGCAGCCGATCGCACCACGCGCGCCGCGCCCTTGACTTCGCCGCGCTCCACAGGCACTGCGCCACCCTCGGCCCGTTTTCGAACCGAGGATCGATCCTCCCCGACGCGCCAATCCACCCGCAGCGTCGAGGTCAGCCGACCGGCATCGCGCGACAGCGCGCCGCCTCCGACGTTCAGAAATAATCGAGTGCCCGGTCCCCGGAGCGAAGCGCCGGCGTCGCCCACCGCCACGCCGCAGTCACCATCCCGACGGCAACTGATGGAGAGTACCCTGGCGCATCCCGCGCCCACGACGAGCTTTTCGGCACTCGACCGGTCGCAACCGGTGCAACGGAGTGTCCCCTCGGCCGCGCGGACTTCTCGTTCCTTGAATCCTCCGCCACCGCAGTACCGCTCGGACATGTATCGCAGCTATGCGGACGCGCCCAGTAGCTCGCGATCGCCCGTGCCCAGCGTACGAAGGGAATCGCCGACCATCAACCGGTCCGTGCCCTCCGCACCACGGGTAAATACTCGGCAACCGTTTAGCTTCAATTCCTACACGGCGCCGAAGTCGTCCACGCCGAGCTATCGGGCCAGCCCTAGTCCGGCGCCATCAAGTCGGTCGGTCCAACCCTCCGTGCGTTCATCAAGCCCACCGCGGTCCATCATGCGATCGGCGCCGGCAGTGCGTTCAGCCCCCTCAGTCCGATCCGCGCCGGCGGTTCGGTCCGCGCCGTCCAGGCCCTCCTTCCAACGATCTGCGCCCACCCGTTCGGCTCCGGTCACGCGAAGCTCTCCGCCGGCTCGAAGTTCGCGTTCGTCGTCCCCGGCGCCCAGTCAGCGTTCCTCCCGTTCCGGGCGCGAGCGGTAGGATGGCCTTAAATCCATAACCCTAAAACGCAGGTGGTAGTTTTGTGAGCATGATTTCATTTGTCTTCAATAATCGCGGGCGCTGGCAAGTCGGATGCACCGTGGCGGCTTGGTGGCTAATGGCCCATTTCGCCACCGCTGCCACTCCCACCGTGCTTTACCAGACCAGCTTTGAAGCAGAACAAGGATATTCCGCCGGGGAAGCCTTGGAAGGGCAGGACGAATGGGTCGGCTGGGGGGAGGACCAGTATGTAGGGGAAAATGGTATTACGACCGGAGTGTTTTCCGACTTTGGCCAACAGGCCTATATCGGCGGTTCGTTGGACGCGATTGGCACCAATTACTATTATGTATTACGTCCATTGGGTTTCGAATCGGTGCCCGCAGAATACAGTTCGCTTCACTTCTCGGGTACTGATGAGCATTTCTGACTCGTCGAATGGCTATTGGGATGACTTTCACTGGGGCGTATATAACGTCGATGATGAATTTCTCTTCGAGCCTGGATTTCGACAATTATTACTTGGGAGATTTACTATTGGCTGCAAGATGCCACGGAGGGAGTGTATACCGGGCGTCACCTTCACCAACGACGTGATTTACCAACTCCAGATTACGATGGACTTTACCCAAAACCGCTGGAGTGCCACTCTTGACGATCAATTGTTGGCGACCAATCAACCGATCACCACCGGGAGTTCTGCCTTGAACCTGGCGGACATCGATGCCGGCTGGGAGGTGATATGATCAAGGATTCCCCGGACGATAACGTCATGTACTTTGATGATTACCAAGTGCTTGGTGAATCCATTATTCCTCCAGTTTTCTCCAACGTGAGCAAGTCGCCGCAAGGTAATTTTGAAGCCCAAGTGACCGGGCAACCGGGACGGAATTATGCGATCGAGATTACTCAAGATTTCCAGAGTTGGACCCCAATCGCGACCAACACCGCTAATGTCCACGGGACCTTTGACTTTGTGGACCGCACCACCATCAATACAAGTAGCCGCTTGTATCGGGCCCGGTTATTGCCCTGACCCAACTTGTTCATCACCCCACTTGAATTCCTCCCCGGAGCAAGAAACTTGCGTTGCCCGGTTGGGTCGTTACCATGCTCCCCGCACATTGAAACTCAACAAACGGAAACGGAAACAGAGCAACCTATGATGATCAGCAACGATATGAACGCCGCGATCAACCAGCAGATCGGGGCCGAATTTGGGGCCAGTTTGCAATATGTGGCGATGGCATCCTACTTCCAGGTGGAAAGCTATCCGGTCCTGGCCGCCCATTTTTTCAAACAGAGCGCGGAAGAGCGCGATCATGCCATGCGGTTCGTGCGCTACGTGTTGGACGCCGGCGGGCACATTCAAATCCCCGACATTCCGGCCCCCAAGAACGATTTCAAGAGCGCCGATGAAGCCGTGGCGCTGGCGCTCGATTGGGAAAAGAATGTCACCACCATGATCAATAATTTGGTCGGCCTGGCCATCAAGGAAACGGATTACCTGACGCAAAACATGCTCGGCTGGTTCGTCAACGAACAGCTCGAGGAAGTGTCGAGCATGGACAACCTGTTGAAACTGGTGCGGCGCGCCGGCGAAAAGAACCTGTTCTACGTGGAGAACTATTTGTCCCACCAATCCCCGGCCCCGGCTCCCGGCGCTGGCCCAGGCTGAACCCCGCCCAATGTCCTTCGCGTTCCGTGGGCATTTCACCGCGCCAGTTTGAAGCATTGCAGCAACGCCTGCGGGGCGCCAAGGCCACCGGGAGAACTGCCCGGAAGCCCCCGTCCACTTCGTCCCCGGCGCGGCATCGGATTATCCTGGGGGTTGATCCCTCGTTGCGCGGTACCGGCTACGGCATTATTCAGTTGGCCAAACCTTCGCCCACCGTGCTGGGGGAAGGCACGATCCGTTGTCCGGCCAACTGGGAGCGGTCCCGCTGTCTGCTGAAGATTGCCGAAACCCTTCGGGAAATCCTCCGGCAGCACCAGCCGACAGTGTGCGTCATCGAAGGATTGTTCTACGCCCAAAACCTGCAGACCGCCCTGATCATGGGCGAGGCGCGCGGGGCGAGCCTGGTGGCGGTGGCCGAAGCGGGCCTGGACATTTTTGAGATCGCCCCGCGCAAAGTCAAACAAGCCATTGTTGGCTACGGCGCCGCCCAAAAACTGGCGGTTGCCAAGATGGTGCAACGTCTGTTGAGCATGGAGAAAATACCTCAGCCCGACGCGGCGGACGCCTTGGCCTTGGCCCTGACCTACGCGCAAGAAACCGGCCGTTACGCGCTGCCCGCACTCAAAAAGATTTGAGCGCCGGAGCCGCGCTTTTTCCGAATTGTTCCCGCTCCCGCTTGCCCCGTCGTTGCACATTTTGCATGGCAACTCATTTCCGACCGTGGATAATACCCGGCGATGATCAGCTTTTTGCACGGTCAATTGGTCGAAGCGTTGCCTACGCAAGTCACGGTGGAAGTCCACGGCGTGGGCTACGACGTGTTGATCCCGCTTTCCTCGTTCGACAAGCTGCCGGCGCCGGGCACCGAAATCAAATTGCTGACCCATCTGAGTGTGCGCGAAGACGCCCACGTTCTTTACGGCTTCATGACCACCGCCGAACGGGAGCTCTTTCGCCTGCTCATCAACGCCGTCAGCGGTATTGGCCCCAAGCTCGCCCTGAACGTCCTGAGCGGCATGAACCCGACCGCCTTCCGCGGTGCCGTGGCGCGTGGCGATGTCAAAGCGCTTTCGCAAATCTCCGGTGTGGGCAAGAAGACCGCCGAACGGATTGTCGTCGAGCTCAAAGACAAGATCGGCGTGGTCGGTGCCTGGGAAGCGTCCAGTGCCGAGCGCGGCTTGTCGGCCGAAGACCAAAAACTCAATGACGCCGTGCTGGCTTTGATGGCGCTGGGCTTCAAACAGATTGAGGCCCATGACGCCGTCCGCGGCGCCCAGGCCTTGCTGGGATCCCAGGCCACCATCGAAGACTTGGTGCGGTCGTGTTTGAAGAAAGGCGGCGGATGACTGTGGAGCCCGCCTCGCCTCCACCTCGACCCGCGCGCCGAAGCAGCATTGTGGTGCCGCACAAGCTCAACTGGCAAAAGCGGGTGACAGCTTCGTTCGCCTATTACCTGATGCGCCTCGTCGCTGCCACGTTGCGGTACGAATGGAATTATCATCCCGCGGTTTTTGAACGACAGTCCAGCCCGGCGATTTTTTGTATCTGGCACAATCGGCTGGCAATAGCCCTGACCATTTACCGTGATTACGTACGCCGCCGCCGAGGCCCGTACCAAATGGCCGCCATGGTCAGCGCCAGCAAGGATGGCGCAATCGTGGCCCGAATTCTGGAGCACTTCCACGTGGTACCCGTGCGGGGTTCCTCCAGCCGCCGCGGCCCGCAAGCGTTGTTGGAAATGACCACCTGGGCCGAACGTGGATATGACCTATCCTTCACGCCCGACGGCCCGCGAGGTCCGCGTTACCAGGTGCAGGATGGAGTGATTTACCTCGCCCAGTTGACAGGGCGGCCGGTCATTCCCGTTTCGTGTTACACGCATTGGAAGAAATGCGCGCCCAGTTGGGACGGATTCCAAATTCCGCTGCCGCTGAGCCGGGTCGAGGTCCGGTTGGGCGAACCGATGCACTTATCGCGAGCAGCCACCGACCGCGACCGCGAGGCGTTCCGTCAGCAGCTCGAGCAAACGCTGAAACAGCTCGGGAGGGATTGAGCCCCACAGTGCCGCTTTGACGCATAGCACCAAGAACTTAGGCTTGACGCGAGGGACCGCGGCGTGCCATGCTGGTGACGTTCCCGGGTTTTTGGGAAATGCGCAGTTTCTTCTTTTCTATTGTCATTGGATTGAAGGTTTGGAGGACAGGAAGTCCCGACGGACAAGCAAATGGTCAGGCCGCCCCTGCAGAAGAGAGTGCTGATGTCGAAACAACCCCATTCAACGCCAATTGCGCGCTGCAAAACGAGCGCTGCGAGTTCGCGGCGGACCATTTGTGTGCCGCCCGCCAAGCTGTCCATTAAACCATTCCTCACCACCCCAACCCTGATCGCAGAATATCGAAAGCTGACGCGCGACCGTCTGGCCGCTTTTCCCGCGCTCTTCAACCGACTCACGGGCCTCAAATGTTCGCTGGCATGGGCACCGGCCTGGCCGTATCCCTGGAGCGCACAGGACTTGCCTACGCGCTCACCATGGTGCCGGCAGTTAACCGCCGGGAACGCCAAGGTTCTGGCGCACTGCCGCCGCTGCCGCACCCAACATCTGGCGACAACCCTGCGCTCCGGAGCCGCGGGCCACCGGTTCACTTGCCCTTACGGCGTCCACAATTTCTGGTTTCCGGTCACCATCGGCAGTTGCTTGGTCGGCCTTGCGTCCGTCCAGGCACGGGATCATGCTTGGTCCCAAGGGATGCCGCTCGCTGCCATGGGGGGAGCAGCAGGGCTCGATCGCTCGAAATTCGAACAGGCCGCCAAACTGTTACGGCTTATTTTCCAGCACGTGCAAACCTTGGTGGTTGCGGATTTGAAGGAGTTGGGCCTGACCAAGACGCATCAGGCGTTGGCGGAGTTGCCGGCCGTTTCGACGCAAATTCGCGTCGAACTCGATGCTCTCCGGCCGGCGTTTCACATAACGCCTCCCGGGCTCCGGTCTGCGACCAATGCCGAACGAATGGTCAAAGCCGGTACTGGGGCGTGTCTATCAAGATTATGCACAGCCGCTCACGCTCAAGCAATTCGCGGTGGACGCGGATTTGAACGCCGCGTATTTGTCGGCACTGTTTTCGTGCATCATTGGGATGCCGTTTAAAGTCTTGCTCACCCGGGTCCGGATGGAGAAAGCCATGGAACTGCTCAGCGATCCGCAGAAAACCCTGACCTCCGTCGCCCTTGCCGTCGGCTACTCCAGCGAGAATCGTTTTCGGCTGGTCTTCCGCAAATTCACCGGGCTCTCGCCCAAAGTGTGGCGCGAGACGCAGCGGAGAGAGCCGCCCGATCAGCCCGGTTCGATTTGACGTTCCCTGTTTTGGGTGGCCCACAGACTTCCCGTTGTCCCTGTTGGGTGCCGGTTCGAACTTTTGCGTCCTTCCTCTCTGTTTCCGCGCTCAAATCCAAACAAACGACTAGTTTTCCAAACTATCGCCCGTTGCGCCGGAAGGTTTGAGCATGGAAGAGTCTGCCTGTGAATCCTCTTATTCCGCGGAAGCGTCCGAAGGCGCGTTGCCCTCTGAAGCTAGCCGTATGGTCGAGATGCCATCTGGACAACTCAACTCCAGCGGTGGCAATGGAACAGCAAATCAGAAGGCGGGGCGGCCAATCCTCTTCTTCACTGCAAAGAAGTACTCCCGGCGTCCTTTCGCCCGGCGCTTTACTTTCGAACCCAATCCCATCCTAGCAATTCTATGAAACCAACAATCCTCAAACGTTTGGCGCTGTCCGCTTTACTTGCCATGCTGCTTTCCGCGACCGGCTCCGGCCTGCGTGCAGCTACCATCACTGTGTCCAGCGCCGCCGACAGCGGGCCCGGATCGCTGCGGGCCGCGATTGCCAGCGCGGTGGCTGGCGACACGATTGTCTGTGCCGTTACCGAGCCGGTCATCGTGAGCACGGTGGGCGACAACACGTATGGCCCTTCCGCGTTCGCAGTCACCAAAACGCTGACCATTGAAGGCGAGGGCGCCACCATCCAACGGGATGCGGGCGTGGCGAACTTGCGCCTGTTCTATGTGAGCGCCAATGGGAATCTCACGTTGCGGAATGTAACGTTGCGGGATGGTCGGGCTCAAGGCGGCAAGGGTGGTGACTTCTATCAACGGGGTGGCGGAGGTAGGAGGAGCGGCTGGCCTGGGTGGGGCCATCTTTAACCGGGGCACTCTGGCATTGGAGAACTCCACACTCGACGCCAATAGAGCGACCGGCGGAAACGGTGGCACAAGTGCCGGCGTGGGTGGTATCGGCGGCGGAGGTGGCGGGGGTGGATTATCCTGTAGTGGCGGCACCCAGACGGAGCCCTACGAAAGCTACCGTGGTGGGAATGGCGGCGGGCCGAACGGCGGCGCAGCAAGCCCCGACGCGGGCGGCGCGGGCGGCATCGGCGGTGGCGGTGCGGGTGGATATACGCATGGGTACGCAGGAGGAGCAGGAGGGTTTGGCGGGGGTGGCGGTGGTGGAGGAGGCTATGGCACAGGCTCGGGTGGCAGAGGAGGATTTGGGGCGGGCGGCGGCGGGGCTGGTGGTGGTTCCGCTGACGGCGCGGTACCGGGGGTTGGCGGCTTTGGCGGCGGTAGCGGCGCTCTGGGTGAAAACGGCGGTAATATCGGTGGTCCCGGCGGCGGTGGCGCGGGTTTAGGCGGCGCTGTTTTCAATGACGCTGGAACGCTGACAATCATCAACAGCACCATCTCCGGCAATACGGTCCAAGGAGGCAACGGAGGCGTAAATCTCAACACTGCGGGCGCCGGTGCTGGTTTCGGGGCGGGCGTCTTTAACCGTGATGGCACGGTCACGATCCTGAATAGCACGTTCGCGAACAACACGGTGGCCGCCGGCACCGGGGGTGCGCCGACCCAAAACGGAGGTGCGATCTACAACCTCCGCCAATCCGCCGCTGGAAACTTGGTGCTGAACAATTCGATCTTGGCCAACAGCTTCGGCGGCAACGATGTCTTCAATAACAGCGGTACGGTCACCGGCGATTCCAACTTGGTTGAAACCAGTAGCGGTTTGCCGGGCGGAGTGGTGGGCCTGACCAGTGATCCCGCGCTCGGTCCGTTGCAGAACAACAGCGGACCATCGTTCACGCATGCGCTCTTGCCCGGCAGTCCCGCCATTGATGCCGGCAACGACTCAGCCTGCTCTGACTCCGACCAGCGCGGCATCCCCCGGCCCCGGGACGGCGACGCGGATGGCATTGCCCACTGCGATCTCGGGGCTTATGAGGCAGGCTCGGTACAACCCCCGGTCGTCGTCACGGCGGCGGCCGGTGCGATCACCACCAACACCGCCACGCTGAACGGCACGGTCAATCCCGGCAGCCTGCCCACCGCCGTCTGGTTCGAGTGGGGCGCGACCACCAGCTACGGCAAAGCGACAACCGTCACCGACATGGGCAGCGGGAATATGCCGATGCCCATCGCTTTCACCCTGACCGGTTTGACGCCGGGTGCCACCTGCCACTATCGTGCCATCGCCAGCAACAGCCTCGGCGTGGTTCGCGGTTTGGATAACAGCTTCCGAGTCTTGCCGAACGCGATGACGCTGACACTGGACGCCATTCCCGACCAGGCTGTCTGGTCGGGCGGCACCAATGAATTCCTCGTGCATTGGACGGGGATCACGCCGGTAACCTTCACCATCGAGGCCTTCCCGCCACCCAGCGGTAACCTTTCATTGGTGGCTAGATCGGCAAACGACTGGTTCTTCCAGTATGTTCCGGCTCTTGCAGACAAGGCTCCTTTCACGGTGACGATCACCGCGTCAGCCAGCGGGCAGATTGTTTCGCAGTCTTTTCTTCTCACTCCCCAGCTCAATCTTCCGCCGGAACAGACCGTTTTTGGGATGGACAGGCATACCCAGCCGGTGGCCGTTACAACTTATGGGATGACGATCTTTGACCGGGAGAGCCTCCAGCCCGAGCCGTTGAATTATCAAACCGGCACCGTACACAGTGTTCGCATCATTGGCGAGACGGTGGAAATCCAGGCGGGGCATGCCAACGGCCTTTACGGGGCGTACTTCAATTCGGACGAAATTCTTGCCCGCCGCGACATCAAGGAGATGGAGATCATCGCCGACCGATTGATCATCCGCAGCCCCGTGCGCCTGAAACAGACCGACGTGACCATTTACGCGCGGGAATTGCGCTTTGAAGGAGACGGGCGAATCATAACGAGGCCGGAGGAGATCACGACTTCACCGGGAAGCGACAACACCGGGGGACTGCTCGGCAAGGATGGATTGAAGGCGGGGAATGTGACCCTGCACATCGGCGCACTGTCATCAGATGCCCTCGGGCTGAGGTTCGACCTCACGGGCGGCAGCGGCCAGCAGGGGGGGCCTGGGGAAAACGGCGCCGATGGTTATGATAATCCAAACGGCTGGACGAGCGTTGTTTGCCATGATTATACATATTACTATCCGCCACAAGGCTATCTGGTTATTTACGCTTACGGCAGTTGCGAAGGAGGGATTGACAAGTGGCCTGGCAATGGCACTGATGCGAAGCCTTCCGGCAAGCCCGGTGAAGGCGGATTCGGCGGCAACATCATTTCCAGTTCCGATGCCGTTGGTTTCTTTGCCAATACGGGTGGGGCCAGCGGCTCGCTTCCCACGGGGGAATCCGTTTACCGGGGCGGTGAAGCCGGCTGGCCGGAAAGGGCTGCGCGCGGACATTTTTGGTGGAACCTGAGCGGTTACCATTCGGAAGGAGCCGGAACCTATGAAACCGCCGATGGTGCCGATGCCCCCGTCAGACAGCCGAACACCCCCGCCGGGCTGAGAGGAAGCTACAACCTGGAGGGGATCCAACAACTCATGGCTCCACCCCCTGTTGGTAAGAAAGATACTGGCTCATGCGAAGGACGACTACCTCGGCAGCCGCATCCCGGAAGCGGAAGCACGCTTGAAGGACTATGTCGCCGCGATCGAAACGTGCAAAGCGGACACCAACTACTGGGCAACTCTGAGCGAGATGGACCAGTTTGAACTGGAGCAGATGTGCAACGAGATGCAAATCCTGCGCCAACGGATCGCCAACGGCCTGGATTACTTTGGGAATCCGGCGGGGTGGGTGCCGATGCTGAGCTTCGAAGTGAACCAGACCTTGTTCAACAATGAAGTAGACCGCGCCATTGACATGCTCTATCTGTCATATTGGATTAGAAACAAGGCGGAGACTGAGCAGCAAAAAGTGGATGCCCTCTCCGCCGCACGCGACAAGTTGCGCGGCGAACTCGCCGAGGCCAAGACGAACTATAACGCGGCCGTGGACCGGCTTCCGGTCCTCAAGAACAAGGCGCTCACGCTGCAAAACCAAATCCTCGAAACGCAAATGGAGATGCAGTTCAAGGAGCAGGAGTTGCTCGAACAGACCGGTGATCCGGACTGGGTGACGGGCGTGAGGCTTGGCCTCAAGATGTCGGCCATGGTCTGCCAAATGGTCCCGGTCTATCAACCGGCCCTCGGGGCGGTCGGCGGCGGATTGAGGTTGGCGAGCGACTTTAATCCCGACACTCCCTGGACCACCATCACCGGCGCCGTGAATATCACAACCGCCTACTTGAACTCGTCCTACGAGAGCAAGGCCAAAGCACAGCAGAATGCGGCGCTAGGAATTGATCCCCAATCGGTTGAGTCACAGAAATTGCAATACCTCGGCAACCTGCGAACGGGCAGCACCGGCCTGTCGGCGGGGTTGAGCGACATCAACGGCTTTCTGGCTGCCCAGCAGGCGCCCAGCGCGGACATGCTGGCGGAACTGGAACGGCTCAAAAGTGAATCCCCGGAATACCAGGCGTTGGTCGAGAAGGTGCAGGGCCTGATGGCGGACGAGCGAAAATTTACCGACGAACTGATTACCACGATGCAGGCGGTCGCCACACTTTCCGACCTCATTACCCAGGACATCCTGGCGATTGATGCCATGAACCGGCAGACTGCCTCGGGCCTGATCGTGCTCGACGAACGGGCCACGTCGTACTTGGGAGCCATGGAGCGGCGGGCTTACGACCGGCTCCTGAAGTACCATTATTACATGGCCAAGGCGTACGAGTATCGCCTGCTTCAGCCCTACACCGCCCCGCTGGACCTCGAAGGGTTAATCACCAAGTTCCAGGACATTGCTGATTTAAACACGAACCAGTCGATCACCCCGGCACAGTTCAGTACTTTGAAAAGCGTGTTCAAGGATGCGCTGGCCCAGGTGGCAGAGACGATTTTCGATGAATACAATGCCAATCGGCCCGACAGCGCTGCGCCGAGGTTCTTTGAATTGACACCCGATCAGCTCGCCAAGCTCAACAGCAGCGGAACGGTGGTGGTCAATCTCGTCGAGGAAGGCCGGTTTTTCCCGTACGAAGAAAATGCGCGGATCATCCAGGTGGGCGTTGACAGCATCACCACCGCGCCAGTGGACGGAAACTACACGACAGCCTCCGAACTGGAGCTTTTCTGCGAGCATTCGGGCATCTCGAACTTGAAACTGGATGGGGTCGTGCATCAGTTCCGGCATTACAATCACGAAACCAAGAACCCCATCATCTGGGAAACCCGTTACTTTCCGTTCAACCAAGGCATCAGCAACTTGCAGATCAGCGCGGCCAGCACTTCTCTGTTGCGTTCGCTGCTGTCCGGAGACGCGGTGTCGGACATGCTGATTTACTCACGACCCGCCGCGTGGGCTGACCTGTACATCCGGCGCGATGTCGGTGGGCCGGTGGGGATCAACATCACGTCGCTGCGATTCGTGATGAATTATGACTTCACGCCGCGCAGCACGCCGACCCTGTTCAGGAATCTCGACGTGTCTGTGACCACGGCACTACCGGATGGCCAGGGCCAGATTGTCACCAATCAGTCGAGCATCACTCCCTACTTCATTGTGGACACTCCGGACGTGAACGGTCGGCAGGATGCCCGCGGGCAGTTCCTGCGCATTTATTTCGATTCCGAAACGGTGAACGTGACCGCTCAGGCCGACTACGGCGGGCTGGTTTTCGGCAAATGGACTGACCGGTACGGCCGGGATTTGCCGGGCGGACCGCAAACCAACGCCACCATCCATTTGACCCTGACTGATGATAAAGCCATCTGCGCGCAGTACGTGCCGCTGACTTCCGTGCCACGCGTCCTGAGTTGGCCCGTTTTCTCCGCCCTTGGGGATACCTTTGCGCTCTCCTGGAACGGTTGTGGCAAGTTGAAGCTCCAGACGGCCGCCAACTTGACCCCACCTGTCCCCTGGCAAGACGTGCCCGATTCAGTGAGCCGGAGCACCGTTGACCTGCCCACGACCAACAGCACGATGTATTTCCGACTCGTAATGCCCTGACGCCCACCGGAAGGCCTTGAATGGTTAACGGGTTGAAACGTTCGAGGCGGAAATGGTGGAGCGGCTCGCGTGGGTTACGGATAATTTGCGGGATCGAGCTTCGCCTTTTTCTTTGCGTGGGCTGTGACAATCAAAGCGGGAGCAAGCTTCATGCACTCTGAATACGTCGCGACTTTTGGAAGCCGCTATCCACTCGTTGTGGGTACGTCCTTATTTTGCCTGGTTCGCAAACTCATTACGGTAGTGTTCCCGACGTTCCATCACGGTTTGCACGTAGCGGCGGGTGCTGGGAAACCCGATTTGCCGGATGAACAAAATGCTGTTGGTGGCCGCCGCACCTCGGCTCCATTTGGCTACGTTGGATGGCCCCGCGTTGTAAGCGGCCAGCGCATACGGAACCGGATCGTCGGTCTTGGCATAGCGACGGAGCTGTTTGCGCAAATACCACGCGCCCGCCATGACGTTGCGGACTGGATTGAACATCTGGAGGTGATTGAATCCCGCCAACCCTTCGGCGTTGGCCCATTCCTGGGCCGCCTCCGCGCGCAGTTGCATCAATCCGACTTCCCCTTTGGTTCCCTTGGCCTGGGGATTGAACCGGCTTTCCCGCCAGACGACGGCTTTGATCAAGGCGGCATCCATTCCGTAACGCCGCGCCGCTGCCCGGATGGCCCCATCCTGACTGTGGTCCCGCGAATATTGCCAATACTGAAGCAGCGCGATCATCCCGCCCAGCAGGATAATCGCGAGCCACCACCAGCCATGTCGCCGCATCCAATCCATTACATCCAGTCCGTTGAATCCGTTGTCCGCACCACCAAGCCATAAAGTTGCCGCGAAGAAAATCCTCTTTTCATTCCTGGTCGCTTGTTCGTGGCTCGGTTGGTAATTTCGGAACGCATGATCGCGCGTGTCACCTTGGAAATCGCGCTCCGGAAGGAGTTCGACTACTTGATTCCGCCCGAATTGGCCGGGCGGATCGAGGTGGGCAGCCGCGTCAAAGTGCCCTTCGGCCCGCGGCAGGTGATGGGGGTGGTTACCGGCCTGCCGGAAGCCTCACCGCATACCAACTTGCGGAGCATAGTCAAAGTGATCGGCGCCCAAAGTCCCGTCACGCCCAAGGTGCTGGCGCTGGCCCGCTGGATTGCCGAGTACTATTGTTGCCCGACCGAGATTGCCCTCAAGAGCGTGCTGCCCGAAGCGGTGCGCCGCGAAAAACAAGGCTGGCGCGAACGCCTGTTTGTGCGGGCCCTACCGGTGACCGGCGAACCACCCAAGCTGACCCAACGCCAAGCCGAAGTGTGGAAGGTGATTACGGAATGGCACGAGCTGCCGTTGACCGAAATACTGCGCGTCGCCGACACCACGGCTGAAACTATTCGCCGGCTTGAAGATAAAGGCTTGGTCGCGATTCATTCGCAAGTGTCCGAGCGGGATCCTTACGCCCACGAACATATTCTGCCCACGCAGCCGCTGACGTTGAACCCGGAACAAAGCCGGGCATTGCGGGCCATCCTGGAAGCGATGGACCGCCCGCAACGTGCTGCCGGCGTCTCGCCGGCAGAAACGGACACGCCGGGTGCGCTCGCACTACGCGCACGCTCGAACTCTCCCCAGTCCGATGCGGATCCCCTGTTCGGTCTGCCGGCAGGATGCCGGCAGCACGCTCCGGCCAACGTGCTGCTGGCGTCTCGCCGGCAGAAACGGACCCGCCGGGCACGCTCGAACGATCTTCCCAGTCTGATGCGGATCCCCCGGTCGGTCTGCCGGCAAGATGCCGGCAGCACGCTCTAGCCAACGTGCTGCTGGCGTCTCGCCGGCAGAAACGGACCCGCCGGGCACGCTCGAACGATCTTCCAGTCTGATGCGGGCTCCCCCGTTCGGTCTGCCGGCAGGATGCCGGCAGCACGCTCCAGCCATCAAGACGCACAACGTCCCATTTCACCTTTCTTCAACAAAGACGCCCTGACTGAAAAGTATTCCGGTTGGCTGCCTCATTGGCGGCAGGCAAGCAAGCTCTACTTTGTTACCTTTCGGCTCAATGATTCGGTGGCCCAGGATCGACTCCGCGCCTGGACCGAGGAAAACCGCATCTGGCTTTCCTGCCATCCCCAGCCGTGGAGCGACCACGATTGGAAAGAATACCACGAACGGTTTACTGAACGGATGGAGGCATTTTTGGATGCGGGCTATGGTTCATGTGTCCTCGCCCTCCCGGACATCGGCAAGCTGACCGAAGACGCACTGCATCATTTCGACGGCAACCGTTATCGGCTGGGCGACTATGTCGTGATGCCCAATCATGTTCACGTTTTGGTACAACCTGCCGGCGATCAGGATCTATCGTCGATTCTCCACTCTTGGAAGTCATTTACGGCCAAGCAGGCCAATCAACTGCGAGGAACATCCGGCGCATTCTGGCAGGATGAATACTTTGACCACTTGGTGCGAAGCGAAGCTCAATACAACAAGTTTTGTCGTTACATTCTGGAGAATCCGTCACAAGCTAATCTGCCGCCAACCCGCTACCGGTTGGGGAAAGGCACCTTCGCGCTTCAGCGTGCTCCGGGAGTCGGGTCGGCGGAACCGAACGCTCAGTGTGCGCTTGAAATCCAGTCACCGATCGAACCGACTATCTCCGCTCGATCTGCCGGCAAGATGCCGGCAGCACGCGCTCAGCCAACGTGCTGCTGGCGTCTCGCCGGCAGAAACGGACCTGTTGGGTGCGCTCGGACTATCTCCCCAGTCTGATGCGGGATTCCCCGTTCGGTCTGCCGACAGGATGCCGGCAGCACGTTGTTCCAGCACCACCTTTCTGCTTCACGGCGTCACCGGCAGCGGCAAGACGGAGATCTACTTGCAGGCCATCGCCCACGCGCTGGAGCAGGGCAAGGGCGCGATTGTGCTGGTGCCGGAAATTTCGCTGACTCCGCAAACCGTCGAACGGTTCAAAGCCCGGTTCTGTTCGGGCCAATTGCAGACGCTGGTGGCGGTGCTGCATAGCCATTTGTCCGCTGGCGAACGGCATGATGAATGGCACAAGATCCGTCAGGGCCGTGCCCGCATTGTCATCGGCGCGCGCTCAGCTATTTTCGCGCCGGTGGAGCCGCTGGGATTGATCATCGTGGACGAGGAACACGAGCATACCTACAAGCAGGAGGAAGCCCCGCGTTACCACGCCCGCGACGTGGCGGTGGTGCGCGGTCAACGGAAGGTGCGGTCGTGGTGCTCGGTTCGGCCACGCCTTCGATGGAGAGTTATTACAATGCCAAGCGGGGCAAATACCAACTGCTCGAATTGCCCGACCCGCGTCGATGACCAAAAAATGCCGATCGTACGCGTGGTCGACATGCGCATGGAAACGCGCAAACAAAAAGGCACCCCGATCTTCTCGCCTCAACTTAAGGAAGCAATCACCCAGCGACTTGAGAAACATGAACAGGTGATTTTGTTTCTCAACCGGCGTGGCTACTCGACGTTCGCTGCAATGTCCGCAATGCGGTTACGTGGCCGAATGCCCGAATTGCAGCGTCGCCCTGACCTACCATCGCCCGGTGCAAAAACTCCTCTGCCACATCTGCGGGCACGAAGCCGTCGCCCCGAAGGTGTGCCCCAATGAAACGTGCCGCAATCCGGCCATCCGCTACGCCGGACTCGGCACGCAGAAGGTCGAGGAAACCCTGGGCAAACTGTTTCCGCACGCGCGGATCACGCGCATGGACTCCGACGCGCTGAAGCGGAAGGACGATTACCGCCGCATCCTGAGCGAATTTCGCTTGGGCAAAATTGATATTCTGTCGGCACGCAAATGATTGCCAAAGGGCTGCACTTCCCAAACGTGACGCTGGTGGGCATCATCTACGCCGACCTGAGTCTGCACATTGCCGACTTCCGCGCTGGCGAACGCACGTTCCAACTGCTCACCCAGGTGGCCGGACGAGCCGGGCGCGGCGACGTGGAAGGCGAGGTGTTTGTGCAGGCGTTCACCCCGTTTCATCCGGCCATTCAATATGCGCGCCGTCACGATTTCGTCGGGTTTTACGAGCAGGAAATCGAGTCGCGGACAGCTCAAATATCCGCCGTTCAGCCGGATGGCGCTGTTGATACTCAAAGGCCGCAACGAGGATAAAGTCCGGTTTGCCGCCGACCATGTGCGCCGGGAGCTGGACCCGGCAACCGCGACGCTGGCCGACTTGGTCATTGCCGGGCCGGCGCCGGCGCCGTTGCTGCGAGCGGAAACGTTTTACCGCTACCAACTCATGATGCGCACGCGGCAGATGTCCCACTTGAGCCGCATACTGGCCAAGTTGACCGAAGGACTTGTCCTCCCGGAAGGCGTCACACTCACGGTGGACATTGATCCGGTGAACCTGGCTTGACAACGTGCTGCCGGCATCCTGCCGGCAGATTTGGAACGGCGCGTGGGAAGTCACGCCAGTGGACAAAGTCGGAGCTGGCTCCTGCGTTCGTTTCTGCCGGCGGGACGCCGGCAGCACGCTGCCCAATGTGCTGCCGGCATCCTGCCGGCAGATTTGGAACGGCGCGTGAGCAGTCACGCCAGTGGGCAAAGTGGGAGCTGGCTCCTGCACTCGAATCTGCCGGCGGGACACCGGTAGCACGCTGCCCAACGTGCTGCCGGCATCTTGCCGGCAGATTTGGAACGGCGCGTGAGCAGTCACGCCAGTGGGCAAAGTGGGAGCTGGCTCCTGCGTCCGTTTCTGCCGGCGGGACGCCGGTAGCACGCTGCCCAATGTGCTGCCGGCATCTTGCCGGCAGATTTGGAACGGTGCGTGGGAAGTCACGCAAGTGGGCAAAGTCGGAGCTGGTTCCTGCATTCGTATCTGCCGGCGGGACGCCGGCGGCACGCTGTTGGCGGCAGCTTAAACCCTCATGTCTCCCATTTCATTTCCGGGCTTTCGTTGTGCGGTGGTTCCTGCTAAACACGCCTCACAGACCAGATGAAAACCAACTTGCTTCTATTGATCGCCGCAGTGTGTTTCTGCGTTTCCGCCAACTGGGCGCACTCCGAGGACGAACTTGATCTCGGCCGCGAGGCCGCAGCTTTTTGGCAGGATTCAGCGGACGTCCCGACGCGCCAATATGCACCCAGCCGGAAGATCGACATTTTGCACCTGGCCCTCGACATCACGCCGGATTTCGAGCAACGCCGCATTCAGGGCACCGCCATACTGCAGTTTAAACCGATCGCCCTGCCGTTACCGGAGCTGTGCCTGGATGCCGTGGACTTGGAGATTCAATCGGTGACGGCCACCGAAAAAGTCATGGGCTGGCAAACCACCGACGAGCACTTGGTAGTGACCTTCGACGAATCCATCACGCCCGGCAAAGAAACGACGGTGACCGTCCATTACCGGGCCACGCCGAAACGCGGGCTCTATTTCCGCACGCCGGAGTTGGGTTATCGCCCCGAGGACATCCATTTGTGGACCCAGGGCGAATCCATTCAGGCGCGGTATTGGTATCCGTGCTACGACTCACCGAATGAAAAATTCACTTCGGAAATCACTTGCCGTGTTCCCCGGGGCATGATGGTGCTTTCCAACGGAAAACTCATGTCCGAAGAAGGCGACGCCGGCTCGGACCGAGTGGCGGTGCGCTGGCTCCAGGACAAGCCGCACGTCAATTATCTGATCTCCCTGCTCGCCGGGTATTTCAAGGGCCTGCACGACACGTATCGGGACATCCCGGTCAGTTTTTATACGCCGGTGTCCGAATTCGCGTGGGCCAGCAATTCGTTTGCGGGCACCAAAGACATGCTGGCGTTCTTCGAGCAGGAAATCGGTGTGCCGTATCCCTGGGCGAAATACGATCAGGTGTGCGTACAGGATTTTGTCGTCGGGGGCATGGAAAACACCAGTATCACGACCCTGACCGACCGCACGTTGCACCCGTCGGCATTCGAGGATTTGCGCAGCAGCCAAGGGCTCGTCGCCCACGAAATGGCCCATCAATGGTTTGGCGATTTGGTGACCTGCAAGGATTGGGCGAACGTATGGCTCAACGAGGGTTTTGCCACCTATTACGAGAAGCTTTACGACGCACACCAACATGGCCGGGATCAATTTCTTTACCGGATGTATCAGACCGCCCAGGGCATTCTCGCTCACGCCAACGACACGAATGCGATTGTCCGGCGCGATTTCAAGAAACCCGACGAACAGTTTAGTTATCTCGCGTACCCAAAAGGCGCGTGGGTGTTGCACATGCTCCGTTGCCAACTGGGACCGGAGCTCTATCGACGTTGCATCCGGACTTATGTCGAACGCCATCAATATGCCACGGTCGTCACGTCCGACCTGATTGCGGTTATCGAGGAACTATCCGGCCGCTCGTTCGACCAATTCTTCGATCAATGGGTTTACCATGCCCATTATCCGGAACTGGCCATCAACTACGGTTGGGACGAACGCAGCAAACTGGCCAAAGTGACCGTGCGCCAAACGCAGAAACTCAGTGCCAACGTGCTGCTGTTCCGACGTGCCGCTCCCGGTGCGCTTCAAAGGCAAATTCGGCGCCCTTGACCGGAAGATCATCGTGAACGAACCGGCGGAAGATTTCTATTTTCCACTGCCCGAACGTCCGGAAATTGTGCGCCTCGATCCCGAATTGACCCTGTTGGCGAAGATCAACTTCCGACCGCCCACCGCGATGCTGCACGCCCAATTGGCCGATTCGACGGACATGCTCGGACGCCTGCTGGCGGTGGAACAATTGAGTGGCAAACGCGAAGCGTTGGACCGGTTGCAGGCCGCCCTGGGCCATGATCCATTCTACGGAGTGCGCCTCGCGGCGTCCAAGGCGATCCGTGCCGTCGGCTCGGATGAAGCCCTTGAAGCGCTGCTGAAATGCCTAAACGAATCGGCCAAGAATGCGCAGGTGCGCGAGCGACTGGTGACGGACGCGACGAGTTTCTATCGCCAGAAAAGCTGGTCCACGGCGTTGAAGATTGCGGACGAGGACGACAATCCCGACATTCAAGCGGTGGCCATTACGGCGCTGGGCGCTTGTCCTTCCGAGCAAGCCAAGGCCAAGATGGTGGACTTCCTGAGCGCTCCTTCGTTTCGCAATGTCCTGGCCGACGCCGCCATTGCGGCGATGCGGTCGCAGGATGATCCCGTTTACGTCGAACCTTTGCTGGCTTGTTTGCGGACCAACGAAACGGCGTTTACCACCCGCGGATTTTCCCGCGCATTGGATACGCTGGCCTGGCTGGCACGCCATGACGAACATAAAGAACGCGTCCGGGAGTTTCTCTTGAGTCACATAAACCACCCGAAAGACCACGTTCAACGAGCCGTCATCAGTGCGTTGGGAACGCTGGGTGATTCTCAAGCGATTGCCGCGCTGGAGCGGTTCACGTACGGCGACGAGGATAGTCCCCTCCGGACGGCGGCGGATAAAGCCGTGGCCGCCCTGCGCGAGGAAAGAAAACCGGCCGTTGAGTTTCGTGCGATGCGGAAAGAAGTGCTGGACCTGCAACGAGCCAATCGTGATTTGCGAAAGGAACTGGACGACTTAAAGAAGCAGGTGGAGGCCGCAACCTCCCGCGAGCAAAAAGCAACTGCGCCATAGCCGTTCAAAAAATCGATTCGGAGTTCCGCCGTCGGGCAGCAGGCAGCCAAAACAGGTAGCGCGGATATTTATCTCCCAAACTGTACTCGACGTAACCATTCCGGAAATTACACTTCCGCCCGTTATGCACATTCATTCGCTTTCGAAGCTGAGCGCGCGCGCGTATTTCCTGACCGCCGTCCTGTTCTGCAGTGCGACGGGAACCGGGTTGGCTCAACCAGAAACCACCCCTATTCCCTTGCCCGAGCATCCCCGGCCGGATTTTCAACGGCCGGCCTGGCAAAACTTGAATGGCCCCTGGCAGTTCCGTTTCGACAAAGCCGACGCCGGGTTGGCCGAACAGTGGTTTGCCGGCAACGTCAAATTTCCGGAGACGATCGTGGTCCCGTTCCCATGGGGCTCCGCGCTGTCCACCGTACCGGACCAGGCCCGGATCGCCTGGTATGGGCGCACCGTGCGAATGCCGGACGACTGGCGCGGACAGCGCGTGTTCCTCGTCATCGGCGCGTGCGATTGGGAAACGCAGGCTTGGCTGGACGGCAAACCGCTGGGCACGCACCGGGGCGGTTATACGCCCTTCGAGTTTGAGCTGACGCCGCAGCTCAAACCGGGCCAGGACCACCGCCTGGTGCTGCGCGTGGACGACGCGGATCGCCCCTTCAAACTCGAAGGCAAACAAGGTTATGGCAACGCCCGCGGTATCTGGCAAACCGTGTATTTGGAGGCCCGTCCGGCGACCCATTTGCAGACCATCCATTTTGTGCCGGACATCGACCGAGCCGTGGTTACCGTGAAAGCAACTTTGAATCAGCCGGTGCCTGCCGGTGCGGAAATGCGTCTCCATTTCACGACCGGCAACGTCGCGGACACTCAACGTCCCGTCGCTCAAGGAACGCGCGACATTGAATTCGAAATGCCCATTCCTCAAGCACGTCTGTGGTCGCTGGACGATCCGTTTCTTTACGAAGTCACCGCCACCTTGCGGGCGGGCGAGGCGGTTGACACGGTATCCACCTATTTCGGTATGCGAAAAATTAGCGTGACCAATCTGCCGGGCACTGAGTTCCCCTACGTTGCGCTAAATGGCAAACCGGTTTATCTCGAAATCACCCTCGACCAGTCGTATCACCCGGAAGGCTTTTACACGTTTCCGAGCGACGCGTTCATGCGGGATGAAATTCTCCGCTCGCGCCGCCTCGGCCTGAACGCCAACCGGCTGCACGTGAAGATCGATGTGCCCCGCAAACTGTATTGGGCCGATCGGCTGGGATTGCTGCTCATGGCGGACGTGCCGAATAGTTGGGGCGAGCCGGATTCCGACATGCGCCACGAAATCGAGTTCGCCCTGCGCGGCATGATCCAACGCGACTTCAATCATCCCGCCATCTTCGCCTGGGTGCCTTTCAACGAAACCTGGGGACTGTTCACCCGGCAAGGCGACCGGCGAACTTACCTGCCGGACACGCAGGAATGGGTGGCGTCCGTCTATCGGCTGGCCCGGCAGCTCGATCCCACCCGATTGGTCGAAGACAATTCGCCGTGCAACCACGATCACGTGGTGACGGACATCAACAGTTGGCACGCGTACCTGCCCGGCTATGCTTGGCGGGAACATCTCGATCAGGTGACCCACGACACCTTCCCGGGCTCGAAATGGAACTTTATTGGGGGACGCACTCAGGACCACCAGCCGTTGCTGAACAGCGAGTGCGGCAACGTTTGGGGTTACGAGGGCAGCGCCGGCGACGTCGATTGGTGCTGGGATTATCACATCATGATGAATGAGTTCCGGCGCCATCCGAAAATCTGCGGCTGGCTCTACACCGAGCACCACGACGTGATCAACGAATGGAACGGCTATTACCGGTTTGATCGCTCCGCCAAATACACCGGCCTGGAAGAGCTGGTGCCCGGCATGAGTTTGCGCGATTTGCACGGTGCGTTTTACCTCGCGCCCGGCGGGGACCAATGCCGCACGTGAAGCCCGGCGAGAAAGTCCAGGTGCCGCTTTGGGCTTCCTTCCTCACGGACCGCGCCGCGGGGAACCAGTTGCTTTTGCGCACGGAACTGTACGGCTGGGATTCGTTGGGCCAGCGGGAAACGTACGCGCAAGCCAACCGGCCAATTGCGTTCGAGCCGTGGATGTCGCGCGCGCTCAAGCCGGTGGAAATCACCATGCCTGACAAATCCGCGGCTAGCGGTGCTGAGTTTTACGCTCGAAGACGGCACGGGCGGCGTGTTGCACCGGAACTTCACGACGTTCCTGGTGGCGGACGGACCGTCGCCGCGCCTGGCACCCGCCAAAATCAACGGCCGGGAAGTGCGGTTGCTCCGCTTCGCGCCCAACCAATTCACCTCGGCGCAATGGTCGGTGAAGCAATGGAATGTGTTCGACGGGTTGAAGGTCAACGGCGCGGGCCAGGGCTACTTCGAATACCGTTTGCCCTGGCCGCAGGGACTGGACCCGCAAGCCATCGCCAGTGCGCAGCCTGCGCTTTGAGGCGTCGGCCAAACAACTGTTCGGCAAGGACCGCGAGGGCGCCGCCCAACGGGAGGGCGATTTCATGCGCGGCAAAGGCACGCACGATCCGAGTCGCAACCCGAACGCCTATCCGATGACCGACACGGAGTGTTACCCCAGTGCCGTGCGGGTGCGCGTCAACGGTGCGGTGGCCGGCACGTTCGATTTGCCGGATGATCCCGCCGATCACCGGGGCATTCTTTCCTGGCACGCCCAATTGCGGGACAAGAAATTGCGCGAGGCCGGCTCGTATGGATACCTCATCAATGCAACGATTCCCACCGCCGCGCTGCTTTCCGCCGCCGCCAGCGAAATTGTCGTGCGCCTCGAAGTCGATGCGGCCCTGGCAGGCGGTTTGGCCCTCTACGGCGAACGGTTTGGTCGGTACCCAATGGATCCGACGCTGATCTTCGAGATGAAGCAATGAAGTGCCGCCCTGCGGCGTAGCGGCGTCTCAGAGCGCCACAGACTCGCTGGGTCCAAGATGGCGGCGCTCTTCTGGGATGCCGTTACGTGAAGGAACCACGGCTTTGACGCGGCGCGGGTACCAAGAAAATCCACCGGGTCGCCGAACTGTTGGCGAGCTTGTTTCAGCAATTGGCGCAAGTGGGTCAATTCGATGGAGTGCTTCGGATCGGATTCAGGTTGATCAATTACTCCTGCTTGGCCGCCTTCTTCTTGGCCTTCCGCGGATTGGGCACCGGGCGATAGGCCTTGGCCCAGTTCGCGCGAACCAACGCTTTCAACTTCGCCACGACCGCTGCGTGCGCGGGATCGTCAATCAGGTTGTGCTGTTCGCCCGGATCGTTGGCGTAGTCATGGAGTTCAGCGCCTTTGTCGCCATTGTCCCATTCCGTGTAACGCCAGCGTTCAGTGCGGACGCTGTAGCCGGGAAACCGGCCGCGCCACACCTGCGTGAAGGCCGGCTGGTCCCACGCGGCCTGCGGGTTGTCCAGCAACGGCTTGAGGCTGCGCCCCTCGAGGCTCGGCGGCGGGGTCAGGCCGCACAGGTCCGCCAGCGTGGGATAGAGATCCAGCAGTTCCACCGTGCGCGGACACGACCGGCCTTTGGTCGTTTGGTCCGGCGTCGCGATGATCAACGGCACGCGGGCGGAATTCTCGAACAAGCTTTGTTTCATCCACAGGCCGTTTTCCCCGACGTGATAGCCATTATCGCTCCAAAAGACGACAATGGTTTTTTCGCTCAAGTGGAGACGTTCGAGGGAGGCCAGCAGCCGGCCCACTTGGGCGTCCATAAATTCAATCGCCGCCCAGTAGGCGTGCTTGCTTTCGCGCGCCTGGGCTTTGGTCACTCCAAACCAGGGCCAGGGTTTGGTGAAAGTCGTGGCCGGCACCGGCACCTGGGTCAGCCAGGCGGCCGACACGTCCGGCATGCGTGTCTGCTCGAAGGGCACGTGTTCGAAATACTTCCGCGGAGCCACATACGGACAGTGCGGTCGATAAAAGCCGCAGGCGATGAAGAACGGACGGTCCCGGTTGGCTTCGAGCAGCTTGATGGTTTCCGTGGCGCCAATGCCGTCGGTTTGTTCTTCGTCCGTACCGTCGGCGGCGAGGAAACTCAACGAACTGCCGAGCCCGCGTTTGGGCGTGCAATTGGTGAGCTTGCCTTCCTCGTCTTTGTCGCGCCCGCGCGGATTGACGAATTGGTCCCAGGATGCCGGATCATCGAGGCCGCTGGTACCGATCTGGCCCGGCACGCCGTAGTGGTAAATTTTCCCGACGCGCGCCGCAAAATAGCCGTGGCGCTTGAACATTTGCGGGAGGGTGACCACGTCGGGCAGCACTCGGCGGAAATGCTTCTTCAGATCGAAAACCTGCGTGGTATCCGGACGCAAGCCCGTCATCAATGAAGTGCGGCTGGGACTGCACAAGGGGAATTGGCAATACGCCCGCTCGAAACGGATGCCCCGGGCGGCCAGCCGGTCGATGTTTGGCGTTTGCACCACGGCGTTGCCGTAGCAGCCCAAGTCGCAGTTCAGATCGTCGGTGGCGATGAACAGGACGTTGTACCTGACCCTTGGGGTTTCCGCCACGGCGGCGTATAGAAGTTGGCAACTCAGGAAGAGGGCCAGCGCCAGCGCAGTTCCGGTTGTTTGGCGTCCAATTGAACGAAGGAGTTTGGGCTTCATTGATTCAAGGTATAACTCGACTCCACCCGCAGCGCGACTCCGGTTTCCAGCGCCCGAACTTACCACGGTCGCGAGAGCCGCGAGGGCTCGTCCACCACCGGGATGGCTGACCGCAAGGCCCGGTGCCCAATGGCGCCGATGGATTCGACGTATTTAGCCGCGCCGCCCTGCATCACGTTAAAGGTACGCACCAAGTCGCCGAACCAATCCGGAAACCGGTTGGTGAATTTCAATTCCAGGATGACCAACGGGGTAAAGCTTTTGTGGGGGTGGTGGACTTCGGTCGTCAGGTGGCTGGTTAAATTCGGTTCGGCCACCACGTCGCGATCCATGGTCAGGCGATAGGTGTCATCATCGCTGACGTAGGCCTCCCGGAGGTAGGCAATGTGAACTTTGGGCTTGGCGCGCAGCTTGGCCGTGAGTTCGCTGAACCGCTGCAGCGCCATTAATTGGCCGGGATTCTTTCGGGACACCAGGTATTCCATTTCGGGGAAATTCCCGTTCAACAACAAATCCACAGCAGAGCGCCGCACACCGCCCCGTTGTTTCATGATGATATTGTTCATGCGGCGTTTGATTTCGAAGAAGACGGGCGAGTCCGGATTGGTGCTGTAAAACCGGATGCGCAGTTTGAACCGGTTTTTCATCCCGTTGATCGTGTCCCAATAGGTTTTCAGATCGTCCGAATCCAGGTAAAGACTGTGTACCGGATAGGAAAAGTTCGGCCGCCCCACGCTGTACTCGTCAAAATCCAGGTAGGTCTGCACATAATCGCGCACGCGCAAAGCCGTTTCCTCGCTGATCAAGTATTTCAGCTCGAAACGCTGTTTCTGCATCCGGTCTCTGGCCATAATTCAACTCGCAGGGTCGGAATAAGGGCTAGAATTATTGGCACCACTTGGGGGGGGAACGCAACTTTTTTCCGTGCAACAATTTATCCTTCGCCGAACGAGAGGTCTTGATCAGTGTGAGCCGCCCCGTCGTTGAGCGTGCTGCCGGCGTCTCGCCGGCAGAAACGAACACGACCGGCGCGCTCGGACTTTTGTCATCTTCGATTGAAACGCTTTCCTCCGTTCGGTCTGCCGGCAGGAATGAATGGTGAGGCGACCACCGAGTGCAGATGCGCGGAGGAAAGGGCCAATGACCAAGCCTTAGAAAAGAAGCAATTCCTAAACGCCAGTGCATGAACAAGCGTCTGACACAGCTTGATTTGGGTATTGAGCCTTGGACATTCTCTGGTCATTGGGTATCGGACATTGGTCATTTACAACGCTCCGTTCCAAACTGCCGGCAAGATGCCGGCAGCACGTTGGCAACGTGCTGTCCGGCGTCCCGCCGGCAGGAATGAATGGTGAGGCGAGCAGCGAGTGCAGATGCGTGGAGGAACGGGCCAATGACCAAGCCTTAGAAAAGAAGCAATTCCTAAACGCCAGTGCATGAACAAGCGTCTGACACAGCTTGATTTGGGTATTGAGCCTTGGACATTCTCTGGTCATTGGGTATCGGACATTGGTCATTTACCAACACTCCGTTCCAAACTGCCGGCAAGATGCCGGCAACACGATGAGAGTAAGCGTAACCGACTGCACGCAAGGTTCAGGAACTCCCAGCGAGATCATCGGCCAGCTTTCCCCTTGGACCGTCCAGGCGTCGCCCGTTACCATCGCACGCCCATGAACAAGCAGCAGATTTATGAGGAAGTGCTGGTCAAATTGCGCGGTTACCTGGCGGATGAAACCGATTTTATTGCCGCCATGGCCACGGTGGCGTGTGAACTGTTCCATTCCTTCGAGCACTTCCATTGGGCGGGGTTCTACCGGGTCGTGGGTGAGGGCCTGTTGAAAATCGGGCCGTACCAGGGCCCCCACGGTTGCACCACCATCCGGTTCGACCAGGGCGTTTGCGGGGCGTGTGCGCGCAGCCGGCAAGTCCAGATGGTTAACGATGTTTCCCAAGCGCCGCATCACATCGCCTGCTCCAGCACCACTCAATCCGAGTTGGTCGTGCCGGTGTTCGATGCGGCGACACAATTGATCGCGGTTTTGGATATTGATTCGAATTCGTTAAACGCCTTCGACGCAGCGGACACCACCGGCCTTCAGCAAGTGACGCAACTGTTCGCCCAACGAATCTGGTGATCAGATGCGGGCCGGATCCGGATGCTCCCACGGGGCGCGATACGGCCGGCGCAAGAGCTTGTTCGCTTCATCATCGCCGCGCATCCGGCCTTGGGCTTCGTCCCAGGCCAGGCTGCGACCGAGCTTCATGGAGAGATTGGCGAGAATGCACGAGGTGGTGGAGATGTAGCCTTGCTCGATGTCCGCCACCGGCCGGCCCCGGGAGGCAATGTTGGCGAGCAAATCCTGCATGTGCCAGCGAATGGCGGAGGCGCAATGCTTCTCCAATCCCTTCTCCGTCTGGTCTTCCGGGTATTTGTCGTATTCGTAGAGCGGTTCGCCGTGCAGCGCTTCGCCTTTGCCCAACGGGATGAAGTCGTAGCTGAATACGCTGGCTTTCAACGTGCCCTTGTCGCCGTAGAAGGTCGCGCTCCACGGGTATTTGGGATCGACGCCTTCGCCCCAGGTGCGATGGTTCCACACAATCTGCAAATCGTCGTGATCGAACGTGGCGGTTTGCGTGTCCGAAATGTTCGCCTTGCTGGCTTTGTCCACCAGAATGCCGCCGGAGGAAGCAACCGATTTCGGCCAGCCCAATTCGAGCATCCACCGCACCATGTCGTACATGTGAATGGCCATGTCGCCCATGATGCCGTTGCCATATTCCATGAACGCCCGCCAGCCGCGCGGATGCGTCCATTTGCAGAACGGCCGCATGGGCGCCGGCCCGGTCCACATCTCGTAATCCAAATACGGCGGCGGGTCGATGTCCGGCGGATTGCCCGAAGCGCGCATGTGCCAGTAACAGCAGATTTCCACGTGCGCGATCTTGCCCAGCCGGCCTTCCTTGATGACGCGGTCGCGCGCCTCGATCAAGTGCGGCGTGCTGCGCCGTTGGGTGCCGACCTGCACCACGCGTTTGTGCTTGCGAGCGGCGGCCAACATGGCCTGGCCTTCGAGGATGTCCACGCTGATCGGTTTCTGCACCCAGATATCCGCCCCGGCTTCGGTCGCGGCGATCATCGGCAGCGCGTGCCAGTGGTCGGGCGTATCAATCAGCACGATGTCGAGGTCTTTTTCCTTGAGCATCTCCCGGTAATCGCCGTAGGTGCGCGGCTTCTTGCCGGATTTCTGGCGCGACGCCACAATGTCCGCCGCCTCGGCCAGCATGCGCTTGTCCACGTCGCAGAGGGAAACCACCTCGACCGGCGCCACCTGAATCAAGCGGAGCAAATCACACTTGCCGTACCAACCGGTGCCAATGAGGCCCACGCGCTTTTTCTGATCGGCGAATTCGGCGGCAAAATTGCGGAAGGAAGATAACGCCAAGCTCGCGGCGCCCACCCCACTGACTTGAAGGAATTTTCTGCGATTCATGATGACATTTTTAGTCCCAAGCACGGCACAAACACAAGCAATCAAAAAACGAATTCCTCCGGCCATGACATGACCGTGCCGCCGTCACAAATCGCAAATTCGAAAAGGCCCTCAACTCCTTCACCTCCCCGGTAGGGCGAGACTCCGTGGAGTCCTGACTTCCCCGGAGCAGGATCGACCAACAGACGGCGCTGAATGGAGAATCCATGGCGTTCGAAATACAATGGACTTCCCGCGGTTTCGGTTTTTGGTATCCGGAAGCGATGCGGGGAAGTCAGGGCTCGACGGAGTCTCGCCCTACCGGGTTGGTTTCGTCAAAACACGCAATGCTCGATACCATCCGGCATTTGGCCTCCCGCCTCCCGCCTCCCCACATTCTCCTTTCAGCGGTCAATTCGCAGTTGCGTCCCCGCCCGTCTCCGGGTTTGCTGGGCGCGGTGGATCGCAACCAGTCTCCGGAAACACCGATGAACGCTGAACCGGCACCCGCGCCACCGCGCGCGGTCAGCCACCGCGCTGGTTTGCCGGTCGGATTCATGGTGGTGGTGGGTATTTTGGCCTTTGGCTCACTGGGCCTGGAGCACGGGTTCAACATCAGTGATGCGATTGCTACCGCGCTGACTTTCCTCAACTTATTGCTGGCGGGATGCTATTTGGCAGATCGGGTATTGGTATTGATCCGTTCGAAGCACCGTCGGGAAGCCTTGCTCCAGCGGAAGTTTGAGTATGGGGTGCTGGGCTTGTTCTTCCTGATGCTCGTGATCTATTTGGTGCTGCCGGGGCCGGCGTTTCTCAATGTGATCCGGACCCTGCACCAGTCGTCTTCGCAATCGTTGCTCCTGGATGTCGTCCAGCTTTTCTTGCTGGCCAACCTGCTGATTCAATTCTTGCGCTTACAGCAACGCATCCTGGTGAAAGGCGTGCGGCCCGAGTTGATCTTGACCGGTTCCTTCCTGGTGCTGATCGGCGCGGGCACGCTGCTGTTGTTGTTGCCCCGGGCCGGCGCGCCGTTGCAGAAGCCCATCGGGTTCATGGACGCCTTGTTCACGTCCACCAGCGCGTGCTGCGTGACCGGCTTGGTGGTGCGTGACACGGGAACCGCATTCTCCGGGTTTGGCCAGACGGTGATCATGCTGCTGTTCCAGACTGGCGGGCTCGGCATCATGACGTTTGTGGCCTTCCTCTCGGTGTCCTCGAGCAAGTCGCTGCCCATGTCGCACATGCTGGCTTTCAAACATATCGTGAGCGCCCGGACGCTGGCTGGATTGAAACGGCAAGTGTGGGCCATCGTCTCGGTGACGCTGTTGATTGAGGTGGTGGGCGCCATCTGTTTGTATGCCAGTCTGCCGCCGGGAGCAGATCTCTTCGAGCGGATGCGCTGGAGCTTGTTTCATTCGATCTCGGCGTTTTGCAATGCCGGGTTTGCTCTCCAGGCCGATAGTCTGATGCCCTTCCAAGGCAACGCCGGCCTCATGGTCACGTTCATGGGGCTCATCGTTTTGGGCGGACTCGGATTCTTGGTGATTCCCGATCTGGTGGGCATCCAGGTGACGCGGTTGCCATTGATTCGGCGCATGCCCATGGTGCGGCGGTTCAACCAGCACTTGGCGGCCCGGCGGTTGCCGATTCAGACGCGGCTCTCGGTGCTGGTTTCCGTCGCGCTGCTGCTCGGCGGGTTCGCGGTTTTCTGGCTGCTGGAAGGGCATCATATTATGCACGGCCAATCTTGGGGCAATCGCGTGCTGATGGCGGCGTTTCAATCGGTCACCTGCCGCACCGCCGGTTTCAATTCCGTGCCCATTGATCGATTGCAGGATACCACGCTGATTCTGCTGATGGGTTTGATGGTCATCGGCGCCTGCCCGGTTTCGACCGGGGGCGGCATTAAGACGGTGACCTTCGGGGTGTTGTTGCTGGCCCTGCGGGCGATGATTACCGGACGGGAACGGGTCGAAGTCTTTGGCCGGACGTTGCCGATGAAAGTCCTGTTTGCGGCGTTGAGTGTGTTTGTGCTGTACGTCGTGGTGGCCGTGTGCGGCGTGTTCGCTTTGTCATTGTTTGATCCGCAGATGACCTTGCAGAGCCAGACGTTTGAGGTGGTGTCGGCGCTTAGCACGGTCGGGCTTTCCACCGGCATCACCGCGCAGTTGAGTGTGGCCAGCAAACTGGTCTTGTGCCTGGCGATGTTCATCGGGCGCATCGGCCCCATTTCGCTGGTGTTGTCGATGTTTCGCAGCGGTTACCAATTGAACTACGAGTATCCGGAAGAAGATCTGGTCGTGGGCTGAGCCCCGGGACCGGGAACGTGTTAACCATACCTGACTATGAAATGTGTGATTGTTGGACTGGGTGAATTTGGCCGGGCGGCCGCCGTGGGCCTGGCGCGCGCCGGCGCGGAAGTGATCGCCGTGGATACCAAGATGGAGCGCGTCAATCTGGTCAAGGACGAGGTGGCGCTGGCCATCAAGTTGGACGGACGCCAGCGAGACGAATTGAAGTCGCACGGCATTGGGGACGCCGATGTGTTGGTGGCCGCGATTGGTGAGGACTTCGAGGCCCAGGTCCTGTTGATCGTCCACGCCCGGAAGCTGGGCATCAAACGCATTGTCGCGCGCGCAACCTCGATGGACCATCGCCGGGTGCTGGAAGCGGTGGGGGCCGACGAAGTGTTCAACCCGGAAGAGGAAGCGGCGCATTGGATGGTGCGGCGGCTGACGATCACCAACATTTCCAATTACTACGAACTGGCCGAAGGCTTCAGCATCGTGGAAGCCAAAGCCCCGCCCGGCATCACGGGCAAGACTTTGCGCGACCTGGATCTGCGCCGACGATTCCGCATCAATCTGGTCGCCATCAAAAAAGTCGAAATCGGACCGGAGGGCGAGGAATCGCTCAAGTCGTTCAATCCGGTGCCACTCCCGGATGAAGTCATCCAGCCCAACGACGTGCTGGCCCTGCTCGGCAGTGTGCTGGATTTGGCTTCGTTCATGGGGGAGTACTCTTGATTCGCCGCCCGCATGCGCCGCCCGCACCTTGCGCCTGGCACTACCTTCCGGTGCCCTGCCTATCTGGCCGCCGCAGTTGCAACAAAAGAAGCGCGAACGTTTCTATTTTTGAGCGGCGGGAGCGTTGGTTTGTGCCGGCGCATTCAAGGCTTTGATGCGTTTGATCCTGGCCACCTCGACGAGCAACCAGAGCACGGCCAGGAACACAAACAAGAGGAAGGCCGCCAGCACATACTTCGGCCACGCGTATTTCCTTGGGCTGGTGCGCACAGGTTCAGTCATAGGCAATACTCAACCCCGTTGAAACCAGACCGTTTCGCTGCTGATTTCCGCAACCTTTTTTTCGAACCAAGCTCATCCAAATCTACCAAGAGTATTGACCGATCCTGTTTCAACCTCGTTACGCTGGCCTTGGATTTTGGTCCTTCGGGCTCCGGACTTTTTCGCGTTGCGAGCTTCGGATTTCGGATTTGCTCCAAACGGCGGCTTGCGTCGAAACAATCCATTACCTTCCCCCCGCCCATTTCGGCGGCGTCTTCAGGTGGAAGAGCATTTCACCGGCTTTGGGCACCAGCAGAATGCCTTCGTCCTCGCGGTTGGAATACGCGGCAGTCTTGATGGTCTTCGGGTTCCGATAGCCCAGGTTGATTTTTCGGCAGACTTCCGCCGGTATTCCGGTGGCCAACGTGACTTCTGCGCGGCACTTCTCGGCGTCGAGTTCGTAGGTGCCAATGCCCCGGACGTGGGTGGAATGCGCCAACACGCCCCAGGGATGTTGTTTGAAGCGATCCCACTGCCGCAAAAAATAGTCACGGCAATGGTAGCCGACTTCGAGGATGACTTTGCCGTGGGTAACGCACACTTCGGTGATGTGCGGCGCGTAGATGATCAATTCCCCGCCGTCCGCCAGTACGGGTTCGAGTTTGTACATGCACTTGCCGCCGGTCCACAGTTCGTCATACATCGTCGGCGCACAGGACAGGATGGTATGGAACGGCCGGTCTTTATACGTGATGTGCAATTGGCGGGAAAGCTCGCTAGCCGCGTCCCAGGCCGCTTCCGGCGTGCCGGCATACAGGCCCGCCAGTTCGGTGCCTTCGACCACCAGACAGAAACAAAGCTTCGGCATCGAGATCATGGCCCCTGCGCGGTCCACCACTTTGCGAACCGGCGTCCATTTGTTGCCGATGATCATCGGATTGGTCACCACCGCGCCGAGCCAATGGAAGAAGTTCAGAATGCGCGGTCCGGCGACCCCCGGGAACAGGTATTTGTTGCCGCCAGAGAACCCGACCACTTCGTGCGGGAACACCGGTCCGACGATGATGATTTGGTCGTAATCAAACAGCAGCTTGTTGATCTCGACCGGCACGTCCATGGCGAACAAACCGTTGGTCAACTGGCTGATTTCGTCGGCGGGAATGGTGCCGACCTCCCGCAACGCCTCCGGATTGTCCCAATCGTGATTGTGAAACTGGACCTTGGGATATTTCTCGCGGCGCTCCGCCGGACTGAGTTCCAGTCGCTCGCAAATCGCTGCTTCACTCATCGGCTGATGGGTGCCCAGCGCAATCAGCACATCCAACTGGCGGGTCACGGCCCCAATCTGCGCGTGCAACGTTTTGAACATGGCGCCGATGGGCGCGGTGCGGGTGCCATCAGGCACAATGAGCAAGACGCGCTGTCCGCGGTAGCTTTCCGTCGGGCAGGCGCGCGCGATGACGTCGGTGATTTGTTCCGGCGTGACGCGGCGATTGTCCGGCGCCACGAAGGTCAATGGTTGATGATCAGCGGTCATGGAGCGTTACGAATCGGCCGGCAGTGCGTTCACTAAATTGTCTGCGCCAGAAATCCGCCGTCCACCCGGATGTCGGCGCCAGTCACGAAACTGCTGGCCCGGTCACTGGCGAGGAAAATGGCCGCGCCGATCAGTTCGTGCGCTTCGCCGAAACGGTTCATCGGCGTGTGGCCCCAGACCGATTTGGTACGGTCGTTCGGGGAACCGTCTTCGTTGAACAGCAGCTTGCGGTTCTGGCCCGCCGGAAAGAAACCGGGCGTGATCGAGTTGACGCGCACGCCTTTGGGCGCCCATTCGCGCGCCAGGAAGCGCGTCAGGCTTAGCACGGCGGCTTTTGCGGCCGAATACGACACCACCCGCGACAACGGGATATGAGCCGACACGCTGGCAATGTTGATGATGCTGCCTTTGCCGCGCGCGGCCATGCCGGGACCAAACACCTGGCAGGGCAAATACGCACCACCCAGCAGATTCAGATCAAAGTTCCGATGCCAATTGTCGAGGGGAATGTTTTCGAAGGGATTGTCGGCGGTGACGGTGGTTTTGGGATCGTTCCCGCCGGCGGCATTCAGCAGAATGGTGGGAGCCCCCAGGGCTTTTTCAATCGCCTGAGCCGCATCCTTCATACTGGCCGGTTCCACCGCATTAGCCTGGAACGCCTGGGCAACGCCCTGCGCGTCGCGAATCGCCTTGGCCCGGGCCTCGGCCGCGTCGGCAACGAAATCCACCACGGCGACTTTGGCGCCGGCTTCGGCAAAACCGCTGGCAATCGCTCCGCCCAACACGCCGCCGGCACCAATTACGACGGCCACTTCACCCGCAAGATCAAAAAGGTTTGTCATAGATTCATGACACTATGCGACATGCTGGCAGGCGGGTGAAGTGAAAAGTAGCGTGGGCATGCTTGCGAAAGCGCCGGCAAGCCGGGCGCACTCCAAACGCTGGCGCGGCGTTGCGGCTGGCGTTGCCAAACCTCGCGCAGCGTTTGGAGTGCGGGGAGCTTGCTCCCGCTTTCGGTTCACGCAGGGCACGCAGGAACAATTACAGTGTGCGCCGTCAACTGGCCCGCCGCAGTCGCCGCCAGGCGTAGCGCAGATTTCCAATCGGCAGGGCGTCCGCAACTCCGGACGCGTCGGGAATTGCCAACATCCAGAGGATTGCACGCCCTACTTCGACGGGTGTTTGAAGAACGAAGTCGGCTTGGTTTTGACCGAGGGTCCCCAGATGCGGATGTTGTCCACCATGCCAGTGTCATCGAATGATCCAAAGCCAATGTAACCGGAGATAAAGTGTTTATCCGTGGCTTCCATAATGGGCGTGTTCATGTCATCGAAATAGACCTTGATCGCCCCGTCCGCGGTGTTGCGCGTTAACCGGACATGGTGCCAGACATCGTGGCCCCAATCGATGCCCTTGGTCGTCTTCGTGGCAAACTTGATGCGGTCCGCCGCGTTCACGATGAATACATTGTGCGCGTGCGGATCGGCGGCGGTGGCCATGTGGACATAATAGAAATGCGCCGGATCCTGGACCTCGAAGAACAGGCACATGTCGCGATGGCCATAATCGCGGCCGGTTTGCTTGAGACTAACGTCCAGCACAAAGTCGCCAAACACCTTGTCGGCGATCAAGGCGATGTTCACCGGCGAACGGTGCGGCGGTTTGTATTGGCTCTGCTTGGCCAACTCCAGCGCCGCGGTTTTTTCGTCGTGGGCTAACTTCCAGGCCGCTGGATCGGTGAAGACGAAATCCTTGAGCGCCGAAGCGCCGTTGAAATCCTGCTGGTAAAGCAGTTGATAATTGTCCGGTACACCGGCGGGTTTGTCGGCGGCGTGTGCGTTGGTGTTGGCGACCGTCAAGCAGCCGACCGCTGTGAGCACAGAGAGATAAATTGAGATCTTCATTTCAGGGGATTCGATGGTTTCAAGTTTGGTTCAGCCGGAGGTGATTCAAACGATGCCTTGTTGATTGTCATGCGAACGATGGTGTGTTCCGGATGACCTCGCAACATGCCTTTCGCTTACTGCCCCGCCCATTGCTGGTAATGCTCGGCGACTTTGGCTTCCTGCTCGTTTCCTTCGTGCAGGTAGAATCGGTATTTGAAAGTCGCGCTCTGGCCGGCTGGAATCTTGAAGTCGCCCGTGCCGCTGGGCTTGCCTTCAAAGTAGTGAACGCCAAATGGATTGGCGGCGAACAGTCCATAATCGCGCACGTGCCACCACGTGGGATGCCGGGGGTTTTGCGGATGATCGAAGATCGCGATGCCGACCGTCTTGCCGTTGACCGGCCCGTAATAATCACACCAGGCCGCCCGTTTGCCCCAGGTTTTATTGTCGCGCACGCCGGTGCTTTGGACGATGTGGCCCTGGCCGGGCTTTTTGTCGATCCCCAGCAGACGCATGCTCGACGCCACGCGCATCGCCATCGAGCCTTCCTTGGTGTCGCCCAGTACCAGGTCCTTGTCGCCGGCGTGGTAGGTGATCTCGAAGTCGAATAGCCGCTCGTTGGCGGGACGCGCATACACGCGGAAGGTGCGTTCATCAGTGCAAACCACCGTGCCGTCCGGCGCAACCCATTTGTTGGCGGACCGGATCACTCCCGATTCCTTGCCGGATTTGATTTCGAGGAATTTGTCATGAAAGATTTTCCCGGCTTTGGCGCTTTCGGACCAGAAATCGACGCCGTTGACTTCGCCGTGCGAATACCACAGGGAACGATGGTGCGGATGATCGTGGGCCTCACCTTTCGAGTCCTTGTCCATCGGATAATTGCGCGTCATCGGCAGCTCGTCCGGCCCGATGACCGGATAGAAATAAACGTGGGGCGCGCCGGTGAAATGGTATTCGGTAAACAGGTCGCCATTGATTTCCACCCGCAATTTACCCGGTTGCTCGGTGATGGTGACGCCGTCAGCCGCACGCGCCGTGCTGGAAAAGCCCAACGTCAGTCCTGCCAGCAACGCCAGGCTTGCCGGCCCAAAGAAGAAATAGTTTCGGGACATAACTTAGAGCCTAAGACGCGCCCCCGCCCGGTCAAATTCAAAATTCGAGCCGGAGCGCGGATGCCTTCATCCGCGTGTTCTTAGCCGTGACTATTCAGTAGGACAGGCGTCCCGCCTGTCCCGAACGAGTGCAAACCACCAACTTGTATCATGGCGCCGCGAGTCTTTCTATGTCACCAAACGGTGAGGATGCCTTGGACTATTCGAGACAGGCGAGACGCCTGTCCTACCACGCCGAACTGCCTCATCGCAGCACCAGCCACTGAATTGATACGGCTTAGCCGATTGATCGTGCGCATGAAGGCCTCCGTGCTCCGCAGCGATGGCGAGTGCCGCTTGCTGCGCCGATACCAAAGCGCCCTCCTACCGTCGCCAATTCTCCACCTGGAGGGTGAAGTTGACCGGGAACTCCAGTTGCCCGTTCCAGATCGATTTGAAGGTCGGGTCGTAATCGGCGCCTTCCGGCCAGGCGCGCAGAATCCAGGTTCCCGAATAATCGCCCGACTGGGTGAGCGGGATGTCTTGAAATGCTTCGATAAAGTTGCCGTGAGTGCCCGCCAACATCCGCTGGGCTTCCGATGGCCGCTGTTTGGGGATGAACTCCTCCCCCGCGGCGTTACGAAACACTCGCTGAAACGCGACATTGGCAGGCAGGTTGGTGTAGGCGATGCACAAGGAGCCCGAACAGCGAAAGTCGTTGGAGCCGATCCGATAGGTGCAGGTAGCGGGTACGCTGGGTCGCTGGGTGAAGGCGGCTTTCATGGCTTGGTCCAGTTGGGGATTGGATTGCAGGGCGATTTGTTCTGCTTGGTCCGCCTCGACGATCAGCACTTCAATTGGCACGTCGAAGCTGCAGCGGTACAGTGGAGGATCGCCAGGGTAGGTACTTACTGGTTGTTACCAACCGCGGCAGAATGTTCCAGGGAAAAGGGCGTCTGGAGTTCCACGACCAGTATTTGCTGGTGATTCGCTCCGGAAATAACGAATAGGAATAACTCGAGATAATCTGGCATTTGCCGGGCTTCTTCGATGGCATTGAGAACAACTCCGGAGCAGCATTCAGAGAGTTGAACCCGGCGCCGGACATGCCGCCCAGATTGTCTCCGTCGGCGGCCTGCTTGTGAGTTTTTTTCTTGATCCGCGCATGCGCGAAGCTAACGGGGTATGGGAGTTTCAACTCCACGACCGGACTTTGACCCGCAGGGTAAGCTGCCCGTTTCACCACCTGAGGCCGGGCCAAGGCCGCCAGAATCCTGCCGCCCAATTCCGGTGACACCCGTTGTTCGTCCAGCAGGCGCACAAGTTCCTTGGCCTGGGCCTCGGACGGGGAGCTTTCAAACTGCGCCAGTTGGTTGGCGTAATGATGTTCCTGCCAGATAGGAAGCACCCACCACAAGAAGCCGACGCCCAAGAACAACACTCCGCCCGTGACCAAGGTAATTCGTATAATGCTTCGCAATCTCATGGCTTGTCTCGCGGGCAGACTGCGATAAAACCTTATCCCTGGCAAGTCGCACTTTGGTCAAAAGCGGGAGCAAGCTCCACGCACTCCAAACGCTTCGCGAGGTTCGCTGCCCTTTCAAGGTCGCGCCCGCGTTTGGAGTGCGCCCGGCTTGGTGGCCCTTTCGAATCGGCACGGAGTTCAAAACGCGCAGGACGCCGCCAGTAAGGCAATCCCCTTCCCTGCCCGCCGCGAGCAACCCGCGTTCTCCCGACCCGGCGGGACTCGGACCGAGCCCTGCCAGCATAAGCTCACGACGTGGCCGCAAGTTGAACCATCTGACTTTGACCGCACAGCTTAAACGCTCACCGCAAGTTCCCGCTTGATTGTCCGGGGACGGTGTTTCAGGTTGGGAGGCAGGCCGGACGCCAACGCATTGGTTTTGACTGGTTCGCGTTCTGATCTCTGCACGTTGGAACCTCCTCAAGTAGGCTCCAACACGATTGAAGGACAATTGATGCGCAATTTCGAATTTCTGACCGTCGTCAGCCCCCTGGCCGTTTGGGTCGTGGCGCTGGCTGACCGGGCTTGCTTTGAAAAACAATCCCCTTCCTGGCCATCTGAAAGCGCGGGGCAGTCTTATGAGTCCACGCGAACGCTGTGAAGAAAATCCTTCTTAGTTTTATCATAGTCGGAGCCGTGGCGGCGGGCCTCATTTTCGCCTACCGGGAAATGAGCCAGGAACGGGAAAGCGAAGCTGAGAGCGAAGCGCCGGTCAGCGCGCCTTCTCGCGTCAAGCGCACTGCGGAGGGCCAGGTGATCATCACCCTCGAGGCGCCAACGCAAAAGCTCATCCAGTTGCAGGTCGCGCCGGCGGTCGCTACCACGCTGCCCCGGGAAGTCCGCGGTTACGGTCAAGTGCTGGACCCCGCGCCTATGGCCAGCCGGCTGGTGGACATTGCCTCGGCCCGCGCCGCGTTGGAAACTTCGACCAAGGAACTGAAACGGTTGGAGACGTTGACGCAGCAGCAGAACGCTTCCGTACGCGCCTTGGAAACCGCCGAAGCTTCCGTCAAGCGGGACCAACTTGCCCTCGAAGCCGGCCAGTTACTACTCGTCGCTGCGTGGGGCAAGGCCGTGGCCGACCAATCCGACCTAACGGAACTTGTCAAATCGCTGGCCACCCACGAGGCGGCTCTGGTCCGACTTAACGTGCCGGCGGGAACGCTGGTGGACGCCACGCCCAAGGGCGGTCGGGTGACGATGGCGAACGACACCAATTCTCTTTTCGGCCCGATACCTTGGGCCGTCCGCCACTATCGATTTGGCCGCACAAGGCCAGGGCTTCCTGTTGCTCGTGACCAACGCCCCGGCCGGACTTGCCCCGGGCTTGGCGGTGTTCGGTTTTCTGGAATTTCCCGGCAAACCATTGTCGGGCGTTACCGTGCCGGAGTCCGCGGTGGTTCGCTCGGCCAACCAGGCGTTTGTGTATGTGCAGGCCGATGACACGACGTTCGCCCGGCGCGAGATCAATCTGGTGCATCCGGTGACGGGAGGATGGTTCGTGACTTCCGGGTTAAACCCCGGTGACAAACTGGTGGTGCAAGGGGCGCAGACGTTGTTGTCCGAGGAAATGAAGTCGCAAATTCACCTGGTGGACTGATCGTCGTGCTCAATCGCATCGTCCATTTCTCGCTGCGCTTCCGAGCCGTCATCATCGCCTTGGCTTGTGTGCTCCTCGGCTATGGGATTTTCGTGACCACCCGCGTGCGGCTCGATGTGTTCCCGGAGTTCGCCCCGCCGCTGGTCGTGGTGCAGACGGAAGCGCCGGGCTTGTCGTCCGAAGCAGTTGAACAACTGGTGACGCGCCCAATTGAAACCACCCTCAATGGCGCGCCCGAGCTCGAATCGATCCGGTCGCAGAGCATTCAGGGCCTGTCGATTATCACGCTGATTTTCAAAGATGGTGCCGACATCTTTCGCGTGCGCCAAATGGTCGGCGAGCGGCTTACCGAAGTATCCGGCGACCTGCCCCAAGGCGTGGGCGCGCCCAAGATGGGACCGCTCACTTCGTCCACCAGTCTGACGCTCGTGTTGGGATTGACCTCGACCAACCGCACGCCGATGGAATTGCGGACGTTTGCGGATTGGACATTGCGTCCCCGGCTGCTCAGCGTGCCGGGCGTCGCCAAGGTGGACATCTTCGGCGGCGACATCCGGCAACTCCAGATCCAGGTCAAACCCGAACGGCTCATTGCGTATGGCCTTGCCCTCGACGAGGTGTTGGTGGCCGCCCGCAAGGCCACTGCCATTCGCGGCGCCGGGTTTGTGGAGAATGCCAATCAGCGGATCATCATTCACACCGAAGGCCAGGCCCTGACTCCGGCGCAACTGGGTGAAGTGGTGCTGGTCCCGCGTGCAGGGTTGAGCGTCCGGCTCCGCGACGTGGCGGACGTGGTGCCGGGCCCGGAGCCGAAATTTGGCGACGCCCAAATCAATGGCACCCAGGGTGTGGTCTTTCTGATTTACGCCCAGTATCAGGCCAACACGCTGGAGGTGACCCATGCCTTGGATGCCGCGCTGGCCGACATGGCGCCGGTGTTTGCCGCGGAACAAATTCATACCGATCCGACTTTGTTCCGGCCGGCCACGTTCATTGAGACGTCACTTCACAACGTGAACAAATCGCTGCTGATCGGCGGGGGGCTGGTGGCCATCGTGTTGTTGCTCTTCCTGCTGGACCTGCGGATCGCTTTCATCTCCTTTGTGTCGATTCCGCTGTCGCTGCTGGCGGCGGTTATCGTGCTCGATTGGGCGGGTATTTCCATCAACACCATCACCCTGGGTGGCTTCGCGATCGCGATTGGCGTGGTGGTGGATGATGCCATCATCGACGTGGAAAACATCCTGCGCCGGTTGCGGGAGAATTCGACGAGAGCGCAGCCGCGTTCGCTGTTTGCGGTGGTGCTCGACGCCTCGCTCGAAGTGCGGAGCGCGGTGGTGTATGCCACGTTCATTGTGGCGCTGGTATTTGTGCCGGTGCTGACGATGAGCGGCGTGCAAGGGCGATTGTTTGCGCCGTTGGGCGTCTCCTTCATCCTGGCCACGTTCGCGTCGCTGCTGGTGGCGCTGACGCTCACGCCGGCGCTGAGTTACCTGCTGCTGTCAAAGATGCGTCCGCACGAGGAACCGCGGCACGTGCGCTGGCTCAAGGAACGGCACCGGCAATGGCTCGAGTCCGTGGGCCGCCATCCGCGCATGGTGCATCGGCGTTGGTGCTGGTGGTGTGCCTGGCTTCGGCGGCGACGCTGCGTTACTTCGGCGGCGAGTTTTTGCCCGAGTTTCGCGAAGGCCATTACGTGTTGCACATGGCGGCGGTGCCCGGAACGTCCCTGGCAGAATCCATCCGGCTGGGCAAGTTGGTGTCGAGAGAACTGTTGAAGAATCCGCACATCCGTTCGGTGTCCCAGGAAGCCGGGCGCGCCGAAAACGGCGAAGATCCGTGGGGCCCGCACTACAGCGAATTGCACGTCGATTTGAATCGGCTTGCGGGCGAGGAAGAGGAGGCGGTCACCGGTGAGATTCGCGAGACCCTGGTTAAGTTTCCCGGGCTGTCGTTCAAGGTCATGCCGTTCCTGGTCGAGCGCATGGAGGAAACCATCTCCGGCACCACGGCGGAGTTTGTCGTCAATTTGTTCGGTGAAAATCTCGACACTTTGGACCGCAAGGCCGAGGAAGTCCGGCAAGTCCTGGCCCGCGTGCGGGGCGCGGTGGACGTGACGCTCGAGGCCCAACCCGGCTTGCCGGAAATGGCGGTGCGCCTGCGGCCGGAACGGTTGTTGCAATACGGATTCCAGCCGGTGGACGTGCTGGACGCGATCCAGACGGCCTACCAGGGCACCATCGTGTCGCAAATCTACGAGGGTAATCGCGTCTTCGAGGTGGCGGTCATCCTGAACGAAGCCGCGCGCCGGGCACCGGAGTCCATCGGTTCGCTCGAACTGCGCAACGCGCAGGGAACCCGGGTGCCGATGCGGCAGTTGGCGGACATTCAGCCGACCGGCGGACGGTACGTGGTGCTGCACGATGACGCGCAACGGCGCCAACAAGTCACCTGCAACGTCCAGGGACGCGACGTGGCTTCGTTTGCGGCCCAGGCCAAAAAACAGGTGCGGTCGAAAGTGTCGTTGCCGCCCGGAATGTTTGCCGTGTACACCGGCGCGGCGGAAGCGCAGGCCCGCACGCAGCGTGAGTTGCTGGTGCATTCGCTGTTGGCGGGCGCGGGAATTTGCTCTGCTGCTGGCCATTGTGTTCCGCAGCGGACGGAGCCTGCTGTTGGTGCTGGTCAACCTACCGTTTGCCCTCGTCGGCGGCGTGTTGGCGGTGTTTGCGACCGGCGGCTTGCTGAGCATCGGTTCGTTGGTCGGATTTGTGACGCTGTTCGGCATCACCACCCGCAACTCGATTCTGATGATTTCCCACTTCGAACACCTGGTCCACGAAGAAGGCTTCGCCTGGGGATTGGATACCGCGATTCGGGGCGCATCGGAACGGTTGCTCCCGATCTTGATGACCGCGCTGGTCACGGCGCTGGGCCTGTTACCGCTGGCCATTGGCACCGGCGAAGCCGGCCGCGAAATCGAAGGCCCGATGGCGATTGTGATTCTCGGCGGCTTGGTGACTTCCACCGTGCTGAACTTGCTGGTGCTGCCCACGCTGGCGTTGCGATACGGACGGTTTGCCAAAGAACAACAAGAGGAAATGGCGCCGGCGAAGTGAGCGCGAGACGTCGCGCCAGCGTTTGGACTGCGTCCGGCTTGCCGGCGCTTTCGCGTGGAACGGCGGAAACGAATTCTGACGCCGGTTGGTTTCTATTGGCAGAACCTCCATCGAACGAAAGCGGGAGCAAGCTCCGCGCACTCCAAGCGCTGGCGCGACTCTCAAGCGGCCAATGAAACGCCGATCATGCCAACCCTACGCGAGCATCTTGCCTGCTTCGAGCTTCCCACGGCCGTCCAATTCTGCGCGGAATACTCAGTGCCAACGAAGCGGCTTGGGCCATTCGGAACAGCCGGGACGGCTGTCCTACGGGAGCGAATCACGTCGTTGGGGGGAAGATCCCATCGCACCCGCCGTTCCCGTTCGTTTCTGCCGGCGGGACGCCCGCAGCACGTTGTCAGCGTGCTGTCGGCATCTTGCCGGCAGACCGGATACAAAAATGCGCTCCGAATCGAACCGGACCTTCGGACCCAGCGTTCCCGTTCGTCTCTGCCGGCGGGACGCCAGCAGCACGTTGCCAGCGTGCTGTCGGCATCTTGCCGGCAGGCCGGATACAAAGATGCGCTCCGAATTGAACCGGACCTTCGGACCCGCCGTTCACGTTTGCTTCTGCCGGCGGGACGCCCGCAGCACGTTGCCAGCGTGCTGTCGGCATCTTGCCGACAGGCCGGATACAAGAATGCGCTTCGAATTGAACCGGACCTTCGGACCCACCGTTCCCGTTCGATTCTGCCGGCGGGACGCCAGCAGCACGTTGCCAGCGTGCTGTCGGCATCTTGCCGGCAGGCCGGATACAAGAATGCGCTCCGAATTGAACCGGACCTTCGGACCCGCCGTTCACATTCGTTTCTACCGGCGGGACGCCGACAGCACGTTGCCAGCGTGCTGCCGGCATCTTGCCGGCAGGCCGGATACAAAGATGCGCTCCGAATCGAACCGGAACTTCGGACCCGCCGTTCCCGTTCGTTTCTGCCGGCGGGACGCCCGCAGCACGTTGCGCTACAAACGGCTAATCGGCGGGTGGCCGGAATGGCAGGAACTGCACTTTGCGAATGAAGCCGTTGTCGTTCTCGGTGATGATCAGGTTGCCCTCGTAGTCCATGGTCACGGCCCGGCATTCGCTGACTCGCGCTTCGAGCGGACTGTAAAACCAGGTGCCGTCGCCGGCCGGATAGCCGCTCCGCTGTCCGTTCAAGAACAAGTGAATGTATCCTGCGGTATCGACATACCAAACCTGGCTGCCGCGATGGGTGCAGAGGAAATACGCCCCGGTCGGCAGGAACCACACGCCGCGCACTTCGTTCAGGCCAGTGGCCAGCGCCGGGTACCCGTCACCGCCGCCATACGTCAGGCCATTGCCGGCGATGGCTGTTTTGTTGCCTTCGTCATCCAGGCGATAGACAAAGTGCCCATTGGGATTGGCCTTGCTCCGATCCGTCACCACGAGATGTCCCCAGGGATCCATCACCAGGTTGCCCAGCTCGGTGTAACCGGTGGAAAAGTCCGTGACGCCCTCGCCCTTGACCCATCTCTTGACGACGGTCAGGGACGAAACGTAGGCCACGGTTTCGTCTTCGTTCACCCAGAGGCCGCGGCCCCCTAAGAGCCCGCCTGGGACAGCGAACAACGTGTGGATCATGCCGTTGGTATCGAGCCGGCGGATCTTCCCATTGCCTAGATCGAGTATATAAACGAGGCCGTCGCCTTTTACCCAAAGGCCATTGGGCCAATACAAGGCACATTGCGTTCCGTTCGTCTCATAGTCCGGCCCATCCGCTGGCAGGTTGATGCCGGCCACGGTGACAATCGTACCGTCGGGGCGGACTTTGCGAACGCCGTGCGCGTCTTTGTCGGCGATGTAAAGATTGCCCGCGCGATCGGCCATCGCGATGTGAGGACTCGAGAGCCAGGCGTTGGTGGCGGGACCGCCTTCAAATTCGGACCGCCAATTGATTTGTTCCTGCGGAGCGCCCGCGCCGGCAATGGTTGTGAGCAGACCGTAGGCGTGGGTGAGATTGGTGAAACCGGCCTGGCCATCCGCAAGATCCAGGGCATACGCGCGGTAGAACCCCACGGCGCCAGCCACCGACAGGCTGACGGACGCCACCGTCGAAGTGGTAAAGATGTTTCGAACCGGCTGGAAGGTGCCGGTGACCGACTCCGCCCGTTCCACGACGCAAACCCCGTTGGTGAACACATTGGTCAGCGCCGACGTGCCGGAAGAGGCGAGTTCGGTGAATTGCAATTGCGCCGACAAGCTGCCGGCCCAGAACGTTAATCCCAAAAGACAACAGACAAATTTCATAGGCTGCTTGGTTATGATTGTTACACATACGCGACGAATTATCCATTCACGTACTCAGGGAGTTTTCTGGAAGTGTTACCGGCGACTGATCGAGAATCCGATCCTCGAGATCCAATAACTCCTTCGAACGGACCGCAGAATATGCGAAAGCACCGAGCCAGAAACTGCGGTGGCCTGCATGCCGAGGGTCACCGAATGGTGATTGGCAAACGAGTGGCCCCGGTAGTCGCTGTACTTTTGTTTTCGCGTGGTTCACGTTGAACTCACCGGAGTAGCATCGGATAAGCAATCTGTCCGGCAGACTCTTGCGCGACTGCCAATCGAATCCGGATCGGCTTTCGGGCTTCGGACATTCAACCCTCCCCTCTCTGTCGTTTCTCCTGCCAGCGTCCTTTTAGGTTTCCAGTTGGCAACGTTTTTGGTTCAATCCCCGGCAAACACCTATGAGCAAAACCAAAGTCGCCTTGCTGGGAGCCGGCTTCATTGCCGACATTCACGTTGAATCATATCACCGTTTCGTGCCCGATGCCGAAGTCGTGGCGGTCTATACCCGCGATCCAAAGAAGGCCGAAGCGTTTGCCCAAAAGCATCATATTCCCCAATGGTTCAGCGATCTGGACCAGGCCATCACCGAGTCTGGATGCGAGGTGGTGGACATCGGCATTCCGAATTTCCTGCACCATCGCGCCGTCCTGGCTGCCGCGCGGGCCGGCAAGCACGTCATCATCGAAAAACCGCTGGCGTTGAACCTTGAGGAGGCTGACGAAATGATCACCGCCTGCCAGACCGCGAACTGCAAGCTCATGTATGCCGAGGAACTGTGCTTTGCCCCGAAATACGAGAGGGTTCGAAAACTGGTGAACGAAGGCGCAGTCGGCACCCTTTTTCAAATGCGCCAGTGCGAGAAACATTCCGGGCCGCACAGCGACTGGTTTTACGACATCAACCAATCGGGCGGCGGCGCGATGATGGACATGGGCTGCCACGGACTCGCGTGGTTTCGCTGGATGTTGGGTGGTCGTCCGAAGGCGGTGTCGGTGTATGCGCACATGCAGCGGAACCTGATCCACAAGGGCCGAACGCAGGCGGAGGAGAACTCGATGGTCACCGTGGAATTCGAAGGCGGCGCGATTGGCGTGGCGGAGAACAGTTGGGCCAAGCACGGCGGCATGGACGACCGCGTGGAAGTCTATGGCACTGGAGGTGTGATTTACGCCGACTTGTTCGTGGGCAATTCGGCACTGACCTACAGCGAAGCCGGTTACGGGTATGCCATGGAAAAGGCCGGCTCGACCAAAGGCTGGAGCTTCACCATCTTTGAGGAGGCCTTCAACCAGGGTTACCCGCAAGAACTAAAACACTTCATCGAGTGCGTTCGCACTGGCCAGGAACCAGTAGTGACCGGCGAAGATGGCCGTGCCGTGCTCGAAATGATGATGGCGGCTTACCAATCAGCCCGCACCGGCCAACGGGTGCCGTTGCCCTTTGCCGCCAAAGTGAAGAAGCCGGTGGATTTGTGGATTGGTTAATCACCGTACAACATGCACTTGTTCAAATTTGACTCCGAAGCGGCGTGGGCCGAAACCATCGCCGGCTTGTGGTGCGATCGACTGCGCGCCAACCCGCAATTACGCCTGTGCCTGCCCGCCGGCAATACCCCGAAGCCCATCTATGCCAGAGCTGGTTCGGGCCGTCGCAGCGGGACATGTCTCATTCCGGCAGGCGGAACTATTCGCACTCGATGAATATGGCGGCTTGGCGGCTGACGATCCCGGCGGTTGCGCCAACACGCTGCGGCGCCTGCTCATTGACCAGATTGGTGTGCCGGCCGAACGGTTTCATTATCTCGACCCGTGCGCGTCGGACTTGGAACGGGTTTGCCGCGAATACGACGCGGCGATCGGGCGCGGTTTTGATCTGACGTTGCTGGGCCTCGGGCTGAATGGTCACTTGGGTTTGAACGAGCCGGGCACGCCTCCCGACGCCACCACCCATCGAGTGCAAATGCACCCCGCGAGCATTCAGGCTTCGGGCAGTTATGTGCAAGGGGCAACCCTGCCGTCATGGGGCGCCACGGTGGGCTTGCAACACTTGCTGAGGTCGAAAGAAGTCTGGCTCCTCGCCAACGGTTCGGCGAAAGCCGAGATCGTGCGGCGCACGCTGCAAGGACCCGCCACCGCGGGGGTTCCGTCTTCGCTGCTGCAAAGTCATCCTCGTTGTTTCTTGATGGTGGATGCCGCTGCGGGAGCGCTGGCGTGACTGCGATGGCGCCCCCACCCGGAGTTGCACCGAGCTGAAATGCACTTCCGTTTCGGCACTCCGCGCAACGAAGGAGGGAGTATTTCCGTGCGGGGCGCAATGGGCTCATCGTGCTGCGAAAAAATCGCGTTTCACCCACCAAAAAGCTGTCCTTGGGTGACGGCAACCGATACACTCCACCCATCGCTTTATGAAAACACAATTAAATCGTCGTTCGTTCCTCCAAACCGCGGCGCTGGCCGCTGGGGCGCTCTCCACCGCTCCTTTCAACATTCTTCACGCTGCCAATGCCGGCTTGAAACTCAACTGCGTGGTCATCGGCTGCGGCGGCCGGGGCCTCAACAACCACGTGGGACCCGCCCTGACGCAAAACCTGGTCGCCATCGTGGACCCGGACGAGAACCGGCAGGCCATGGTCCGGAAGAAAGTGGCGTCCGGCAAGAAGGGCAGCGCCCAATTGCAGGTGTTTACCGACTACCGGAAAATGTTCGACAAAATTGCCCGGCAAATTGACGTCGTGTTCGTCGCCACGCCCAACCATCACCATGCGCTGGCGGCGATGCTGGCCATGCAACACGGCAAAAACGTCTATTGCGAAAAGCCGGTCTGTCATGACATCGGCGAGGCGCGTCAACTGCGCGCAATGGCGGCGAAGACCAAGGTGGCCACCCAGATGGGCAACCAGGGCCATTGCATGGAGCCTTACCGTCGCCTCTGCGAATATATATGGGGCGGCACCATCGGGAACGTCACCGCAACGTACAGTTGGACCGACCGTGCCAACGGCGGTGAAGGACCGCGGCCGCCCACAAAACCCGTGCCCGCCGGTCTGCACTGGGACGAATGGATCGGCCCGGCTCCGTATCGCGATTTCCACGACGACCTGCACCCGCACGAGTGGCACGGTTGGTATGACTTCGGCAACGGTTCCATTGGCAACATGGGTTGCCATGTGCTCGACGGCGTCTTCTGGGCGTTGAAAGTCGAGCATCCCACCAGCGTCGAGGTCGAGCAGATGCGCGGCGGCAGCGACGAGCGCTATCCGCTGGGCAGCCGCATTCGCTGGGACATTCCCGCCCGTGGCGATATGCCGCCGGTCAAGTCCTACTGGTACGAAGGACTCAATCCCACGACCACCGATAAGGCTTCCGGCGGTTTGCACGCGGCCAAAGGCAAAGCCCGGTACCTGCCGCCACTGTTCGTCGAAATGTGCGCCAAATATCCCGACGAAGAACTCGACAGCCGGGACAGCGGCACGCTCTACGAGGGTGACAAAGGCATCATCTACACGGGCACCTACGGCGATCGCATGCACATTCTGCCGATGGAAAAAATGAAGGCCACGCCCCGGCCGCCCCAGGTGTTGCCCCGCACCAAGGACATTTTCACCGACTTCCTCGAGGCCTGTCTGGCGGGCAAGACCGAAACGGCGGCGAGCTTCGACTACGGCACGCGGCTGACTGAATTCACGTTGCTCGGCAACCTGGCCCAACGCGCCGGCGCCGGCAAGCAACTGGAGTGGGACGGCCCGAATATGAAGGTCACCAATCACGCCGCGATGAACGCCTTTGTGCAGCGCGAAAATCGCGCGGGCTGGAAGAGCTAAGAGCCTGTTTGAACAATGGTAGCAGCCGACGTAAGGAGGCTCATTCATGTCGGACGCGTCGCGGTTTTTCGAAGAAAAATGAGCCTCCTCACGTCGGCTGCTACGGGCCGGCTAGAGTTTTAAAACAGGCTCTAGGGGCTTCGACCGGCCCCCATTTCCCGGTGCGGCTGGGAATCCTTTCGCACCGGCAGCACCGGCAGCATCTTGCGGGGGCTACCAGCGGCTGTTACTCTCGTTGCGCTATGAAACGCATTGCGCTCGTCAGTTGATGGAGCCGGTAAAGACTTGGATGAAGACGATCACAAAGCTGTTCTCGCGTACGGCCTTGGCAATCGTGTCCCGCAAGGTGGCGCTGGTGGAGCTCGTCGCCGTGCTGTGCCTGGGCGCAACGGAGCGGATGCAAGCTGCCAGGCTGATTGCCCACTGGAAGTTCGACGAAGGCTCTGGCACGACCGCGCTAGATTCCTCCAACAGCAGCCACGCCGGCACCATCCTTGGCGCCGGTTTACGTCGCGGGCCAATCGAATACCGCTTTGTCCTTCAATGGTGCCAACCAATACGTGTTCGATTCCGACGCCCAATCCGGCGGCGTCACCGGAGCCGGCCTGGATATGGGCACCCGGGATTGGACCGTCGCCGCCTGGGTCAAGACCACCGCTTCGGGCATGGTCGTAACGAAAATGGGATTTGTCGGCGGGGCCAACCCGGATGGATGGGGCATGAGCATTTCCCCCAACGGTACGGTCGGAGCGGTCCTCCACAAATCGAGCGTGGGGACGGTGAATATTTTCGCCGGCGACGGCGCGACCGTGAATGATGGGCAGTGGCATCACGTTGCCGTGGTCTTTAACCGCAGCGCGAACATGATCCGCTATGTGGATGGAGCGCCCAGTGGCACCCAGAACAGCCTCTCTTTCCTCAGCAGTCAATCTCTCGATAACACCAAGCAACTGCGCATCGGAGCGCGTGACCAATCCGGCGACGAAATCTATTTCAGCGGCCTGATTGATGACGTGCGCGTGTATGCCAGCGTGCTGAGCGTTGAGGAAATCGCCCCGCTCGCTGGAGTCGAACCTCCAAAACCGCCCGTGTGGTCAGCTCCGCTCACGCTCGTATCGGCTTACGGCCGGTTGGCACTTGGCAATCGCGTTCACGTGGTCGGGCATAGCGGCGGAAACCTGGTGTATCGGTCCTCGCAGGACAACGGCGCCACGGGGAGTGCTGCGTCCATCGTGGCTTCGGCCGCCGGCAATTACCCGATGCAATACGGTGGACTGTTCGCCGTTGGAGATACGGTTTATCTGCTGACCGCGGCGGGAGATATGGGGCCATCCAGTCAACCACTGGACTTTCGCAAGTCCACCAACAACGGCGCGACTTGGAGCCAGCCGGTCCGCATCACGCGGGCAGGACAGGAAATCCGCCGCGCCAACATTGTGGTCCACGGCGATACCGTCCACGTTTTTGGCGGACAATCCGGCGCCGGCGGGTATGGGACCGGAATCTTCTACTTCCGTTCGACGAATGGCGGAGTGAATTGGGAGCCCGGCGTGCGCTTGTACACGGAAGCTGATGCCAGCGCCCGGATGGCGGTGGATGGAACTACCGTGCATGTCGCTTTCGGCGCGAAACTCTCCACCAACTCGTTTGGCGGACGGACATTTTACTTGCGCTCCACGAACGACGGCGCCACCTGGAGCGAGCCGGTCTTCATCGGTGAAGCCAGCGCGGAAAGTGACGTGCAAGCCCGTCAGCAAATTGCCGCGGCCGACGGGCGGGTCATTGTGATGTGGCAGCGGGAACGCCCGTCTGCCGGCGGCCCGTTGCCAACGGCACGATTGGGATACAACCGCTCCGAGGATGGCGGCGTGACTTGGACGGGACTGAAGCTCCTGCCCGGCGACCAGATCCGGCCCAGCGACACCGGCGTTATCCGGGACCACCATCAAGTGTGGATGTTACCCGGCGGGGGCCTCCACGTGGCGTGGGCTCATGGACCCCCGGGAGATCCTTCGACGCCGATGGGATACATCTTCTCGCCCGATTACGGCGTGACCTGGAGCGATGCCGAAATTGCCATCGACCCGCCGGGCGACCTGCCTTACGGAATCGTCGCGGACGACAATTGGGTCCACATCCTGGCGGAGCCCGGCCTCTACGCCCGGAGGCGTGTCCCGCCCGTTTTCCGTTCGGCGCGACGTGCCGGCCAATCGGTTGTTTTGGAGTGGGTCGGCCAAGGAACGCTGCAACGATCCGACGAAGTCACCGGTCCGTGGGAAGATCTGTTGAATGCGGTCAGTCCGGAAACGGTAACGATTAACGCCCCAAAACGCTTCTTCCGAATCCTGGCGCAGTAGCCTTCCCATCCAAGCACCCGGCGCCAAGCCCGATGGGACCGGTTGGCCCATTGAACAGAGCGCTTACAGGCTGGACGGCGCGCCGCGACCCGGTCGTAAGCGGGGTGAACGCGATCCCGTTGGTCACGTCGTTCATCTGTTGGAAGCCTGACTTCAAGCCCCCGGGCTTCGATAGTTGGTCTGCGGGCCAGAATCTTTGAAATTGAAGTTGTCAATATTAACACTTATTGCTAAATTTGTCGTATTCAGAAGATTACGACCGTCGAAACCAGCAAGTATGGCCACCGATAACAACAACGAGCAGGAAGACGATGATATGCTGAAAAGCTCTTCGCTGTACCGCGAGTTTCAAGCCGAGCGTGAGGAGATTTTGAGACACAAGTGGCTGGAATCCGAAAAAGCCGGCTACGACATTGGTTTTGAACAAGCATTAACGGATTGGATTGTGAAGCATCGTTCCAAGTGGCGCCGGAGCCGCCAGTCGCTTCAATCGCATTAATCAGACCTTTCCCCAATTCTTGAATTTCCTTTAAACCGATCCGGCCCGGCCGTCTGGCGAGGCCTGGCAAAAAAATTGATTTACCGGCACCGATAGGGCGCGTTTACTACGCCCGTTCGGTTTTTTTATGCCTGAAGACAACGTCATCCTGAACGAGGCGGCCATCCATCGCGTGCTCTCGCGCATTGCCCATGAGCTTGCCGAGCGCAACGAAGACAGTCACAACGTGGCGCTGGTCGGCGTGCAAAGCGGCGGGGTCCATCTGGCCGGTCGGTTGGCCCGGATGCTCGAGCACATCTGGGGACATCCGGTGTTCCTCGGTGAACTCGACGTGGCCATGCATCGCGATGATCTCAATCATAAGGCCGCACCCAAGGTGTACCCCACCGTCATCCCGTTCGATCTGAACAACAAAACCGTGGTGCTGGTCGATGATGTGTTGTTCCGGGGGCGAACCGTCCGGGCGGCACTGGACGCGCTCAACGATTTTGGGAGACCCAAACGGGTGCAATTGGCGGTGCTCGTGGACCGCGGACATCGGGAACTCCCCATCAAGGCGGATTTTGTCGGCAAGAACGTGCCCACCTCGGAACGCGATGAAGTGGACGTGCGTTTGAAAGAAGCCAACGACGAAGACGCGGTTTACCTGAAGCATGACTGACGGCATGGCCTTCCCTGTCCATGAAGCTTGTCGTAGCGGCGTTTGGGCCGCGCGCCGCATTCTCTGGTCGTCCCCGAGGGCGGCGCTCGGCCGAGACACCGCTACGGTTCAGGAATTTACTGCGCGAATTTTTTCGGGGAATTCTCACCCTAACTCTCGCTGCTTCCCATGACCTGGCATCGCAAACATTTGCTCGACATCGAATCCCTCACGCCGGAAGAAATTCTCCTGGTCCTGGACACCGCCCGGGCGTTCAAAGCCGTCGGGGAACGGGCCATCAAGAAAGTGCCGGCGTTGCGCGGCAAGACGGTCGTCAATCTCTTCATCGAACCATCCACGCGCACCCGCACGAGTTTTGAACTGGCGGCCATCCGGCTCAGCGCGGATGTCATCCATTTCAACGCCGAAGCCTCCTCGTTCAAAAAAGGGGAAACGCTCAAAGACACGGCGCGGAATCTCGAAGCCCTTAATGCGGACATTTTCATTGTCCGCCACAGCGCCGCGGGCGCGCCGCATTTCCTGTCGCGCTTTGTGGGCGGCAGCGTCATCAATGCCGGTGACGGCGCGCACGAACATCCAACCCAGGCGCTGTTGGATCTGTTCACGATTCGCGAGAAGAAAGGGACGATTGCCGGTTTGAACGTCGTCATCCTCGGGGACATTCTGTACAGCCGGGTCGCCCGCTCCAATATCTGGGCCCTGACCAAACTTGGCGCCCACGTGACCTTGTGCGGGCCGTCCACACTGGTGCCGCGCGTCTTCGAGCAACTGGGGTGCCGGATTACTCATGACGTGGATGAAGCCATTGAATCTGCCGACATCATCAACCTCCTGCGCATCCAACACGAGCGGCAGCGCAAGACCATGTTTCCGGGGACCAGCGAATATGCCAACCTGTTCGGGCTCAATCAAGCCCGGTTGGCCCGCACCAAACCGGAGGTGTTGATCATGCATCCCGGCCCGATCAACCGGGGGGTGGAAATTGACAGTGAGATCGCCGACGGCGGCCGATCCGTCATCCTGGAACAGGTCACGAATGGCCTGGCCGTCCGGATGGCAGCGTTGTTTTTGGTCAACGGCGGCCAGGATCCCCAAGCGGTTCCCGAATAGCCGTGTAAAAACAAAAACCCGGGTACCTCAGATCAGGGGGTGACCGGATACCCGGGGGAATTTTCGAATTAATACAAACGTAGGATTACGTGGGAATCTCGATCCGGGCTTGTATCCAACCCGAGTCGAAAGCTTCATCAGTCAAAGAACAACTTCAAATTCAAAAATCTTCAAGCGACGCAGGGAACATGGTCACAATATGCAAGCTTGTCAAGCGAGCTGGCCAAAGTATTTGTTGAACTGGTAAACCCGCACCCCCCGCCGGCACCTTGCTGCGGCCGGGATGATGGGGCTGCCGGCACCAACCTTCAGGGATGCGCTGGGGGCGAAAAAGACCGGGGATACAGCTTTACAACCCCTTGGCCGGGCGTAAGCTGAGACACCTTTTTCGTCGTGGCGGATTGCGTTTCATTGGAAACCAATCGGGGCACGACATGACCACGAATCAATTTATGTTTGCTGCTTTTGCTGGAGCGCTCGCGGGGTTGCTGCACGTGTTTTCCGGTCCGGATCACTTGGCTGCGGTCGCTCCCTTGTCCCTGGAACACGGTCCGAGATCGTGGCGCATCGGGCTGGGCTGGGGTGTGGGACATTCGGCCGGAGTCATTGTGCTGGGCTTGGTGTTGTTGCTCCTCAAAGAATTTTTGCCCCTGGAGGGGATTTCTTCATGGGCGGAACGCCTGGTGGGCGTGGTGCTGATCGGCATTGGTATTTGGGGACTGCGCAAAGCTTTTGCCAACAAGGTTCACCTTCACGCGCACCAGCACGGCGGTGAGCAGCACGCGCATTTCCATGTCCATGGAACCAAAACCGCGCACAGTCCCGCCCGCTCCAGTGCCCACCAACATTCCCATGCGGTCATGGGGGTCGGGATGCTGCACGGACTGGCCGGTGGCTCGCACCTGATGAACATGGTGGTGGCGCTGGCTTTCCCGACGCGGGTGCAGACCCTTACTTACATCGGCACCTACGTTTTGGGCACCGTAACGGCGATGTCTTTCTTCTCTTTACTGGTCGGCTGGATCGCGGCCCGGTGGGCCGTGGGCAGCCAGATGGCCTATCGAAATCTCATGGTGGCCTGCTCGGTCGTGGCCCTGCTCCTGGGAGGGTATTGGCTGCTGGCGCCCGTTGGGCCATAGGGATTTTCGCAAAAAAACTCAAAAAAACTTGTTGTCAAAGCCGGGGCTTTTTCCTATGTATCGCGCCAATGCACCGTTTTTGGTGCGCGGGCAAATTGGTTTTTTGCCCACTAAAACGCATAAAAACGAAACCGAAACATAGTTCGCAGGAGGAACATATTGATGAAAGTAAATAAATGGACAGTGGGGCTGGCAGCCGTTGGGCTGATCAGTCTCCCCGCGGCCTTACAGGCCGAAGAACAAATGAGCCCGGTCGAAACGGCCTTGGCTTCAACAGTCATTAGCGGTTACGTCAACACCGCTGCGCAATGGAACTTCGGGACCGGCAATGGCTATATGGACACGCTGGACGGCGATTACTACGGCTTGCCCAGGTATTCATACAATACCCCGAATAAACAGGACGGATTCAGCCTTAACGCAGTCAAGCTGAGTATCGAAAAACCGCTGGATCCCAACCAACAATGGTCGGCTGGGTATCAAGCTGACTTGATGGTTTGGTCCGGATGCCAACTTCCTGGGCAGCACCTCGGTGGCCGGGGGCAATACGTCCGACTTCGCGATTCGGCAAGCCTACGTTGCATTGCGAGCGCCGGTTGGGCATGGGCTGGACTTCAAGGTGGGCGTTTTTGACACCATCATTGGTTACGAAAGCTCCGATGCCGGCAGCAACCCGAACTACACCCGGTCATACGGATACTCGATTGAACCGACGACGCACACCGGGCGTTTTGGCCTCGTACAAGTTCAGTGACTTGGTTTCGGCGTCCGTGGGTATCGCGAATACGGTCGGCCCGATGATCAACGAGCAAGCTTGGTTGGCGTCTGGTTATCAAAAAGCCGAATCGTACAAAACCTACATGGGCTCGATCGCCCTGACCGCTCCGGAATCCATGGGATTCCTGGCCGGTTCAACGCTTGTATGGCGGCGTGGTGAGCGGATTTAATTCAGCCGGCCCGCGCTGATACGACTAGTTGGTACGCGGGAGCCACTATCGCCACTCCCGTAGATGGACCTCAGACTGGGCGTATCGTACGACTACCTGGTATTGGCAAACAACCCGCAACGAGTGGCCCCGCTGCTATCTCTAACGGTGGCTACGCCAATGCTCTCGCCCTTTATCTCACCTACGAATTCACTGAGAAACTCAGCTCGCATACTCGCGCCGAATATGCATGGACAAGTTTTGATGGTCTGTTGCTTCCGCTGCATCCCAGCGATCCTCCCATTGTCCGGCACAGCGACACCCCCGGAAAGTTACAGAGTCATGGCGCTCACTGAAACGCTCCAATACGACCTGTGGAAGAACGTGCTGACCCGCTTGGAATTCCGTTGGGACCATCAAGCCGATGGCTTCGGTCGCGCTTACGGTGGAACTCCCAACACCACGCAAGGCAAACGCAACAACTTCATCTTGGCGGCCAACGTCATCTACAAGTTCTAACCTAAATTAGGTTCATCGCAACCCTCCCGAGCCATTCGGGAGGGTTTTTTGTTGCCCGCTTCACCCGTCGCAAATCTGCGCATGTTCTTGGCGCTTGCAGGGTCCGGTAATTTCTCTTTATTTGCCGGACAGCTTATGCTAAACAGCCGCCATGCCGTCCGAGAACGAAAGTATTGGATTCACGATTTGGGGTGCGGACAAGCAAAGCTACGGCCCGGTGGAACTGCCCGCCTTGGTGGACTGGGTCAAGGAGCATCGCGTCACCGCCGACACCTGGATTTTCTGCGACCAGCACAATGCCTGGCGCAAGGCGAGCAACGTGCCGGAATTGCAGATGTTTTTTCCGGGCAACACCCAAGGGCCCGCCGCCGTCAAAGCGGGCGCCGGCGTCTCCGAGCAGACCGCGATCATCTCCGTGCAACCCAATTCCTTGCGCCGGGTGAAAGTGCTCGCGGAATTCAAGGACGACCAACTGGTGCGCTTCGCCAACTTCATGGAAGTGATCAAGGTGCGCCAATGGGAAGTCGCGGTGAAGCAGGGCGACCACGGGGACGCCATGTTCATGTTGCTGGAAGGCGAATTACGTGTCCGCATGATGATCGACGGCAAAGAAACCATGCTGGTCGTTCTGGCTCCGGGCGATTTCTTCGGCGAGGTTTCCTTGTTCGACCACGGACCGCGTTCGGCTGACGTGGTGGCCAATAAGGACAGCAAGCTGTTGAAAATCTCCGCGTCGTCTTTTGAACCCATGATGACTGAAGCGCCCGACTTGGCGGCGCCATTTCTGTTCTCGATGAGCAAAACGCTCACCGCCCGCATTCGCGCCGACAACAAAAGGTATCGCGACGCCATCAATTACGCCCGCACAGCACGCTAACAGAATGACAAGGTCCAAAGCCCAAGGTCCAAAGAATGATCAATTTCCAAGCTCCAACCCAATCTGGACATTCTTCCTGCATAAACTGGACATTGAGCATTGGATATTCTCTGGTGTTTGGGCCTTGGGCTTTGGTCATTCAGTTCACGCGCGCGGGTGCGCGGCATCATAGGCGCGTTTGAGCCGTTCGGTGGTCACGTGCGTGTACACCTGAGTCGTGACAAGGTGCGCGTGACCGAGTAATTCCTGGACGCTGCGCAGATCGGCGCCGGCATCCAACAGGTGCGTGGCGTAACTGTGACGCAGCTTGTGGGGGGTCAGGTGCGGATCCAATCCCGCGGCGGCCAGATAAAGTTTGAGCCGCCGCTGCACCAATCGCGGCTGCAACGGGCGGAACTTCTTCTCCGCGGCCAGGAACACCGGCATGGCGCCGACTGGGGCCGCGGGCAGCATCGACCAATAGAGCCGCAACGCTTCCAAAGCCGGCGCACCGACGGGCACCATCCGTTCCTTTTTGCCTTTGCCGCGGAGGCGCAGGATCTGATCATCCCAGCCGATGTCTTCGGCGCGCAAACCGCACAGTTCACTGATCCGCAAACCGCACGAATAAATGGTTTCCAGGATGGCCATGTCACGATACGGCACCGTGGGTTCGACCGGGCGGCCGGCCCGTTTGCCGGGTTCGGATATTGTTTTCAACGGCGCGCGCAACAGGTTCAACATTTGTTGGACGGTAAGATATTGCGGCAGCCGCCTTTCAGGCTTGGGTAAAGCGATGTTCTTGATCGGGCTGGATTCCAGCATGCCGCGCCGGATGAGCCATTTGTAAAAGGTCCGCAGCGCACTGAAGCGAAGTTGAATGGCGGCACGGCTGAACTGCTTTCGCCCCAGGAACCGCAAGTAGCTGCGGAAATCGTCGCGCTTCAGCACCGGCCATCGCGGGGACGCCCGGCGCTCGTCCTGATGCCAGCGGCAAAACTCAGCCAGCGCCTGGCGGTAATTGCGTTGCGTGTAGAGCGACGCGTCCCGGTCCGTGGCCAGATGGTCGAGGAACTCAAGGATCTGGGGATCGAGTTGGACAGCGTTGTCAACCGTGCGTTCGCTCATGCCGCCAGCGTAGCGTTACCATGGGCAAAGCCAAGCTTCTCCTTCTTGGTCACTACGCTTGTCGGCGGCTGAAAGTGGACCTAGGCTGACGCGTAGTTATGCCGACATTTTACGATACGCACGCGCACCTGGATGATCCGCGGTTCACCGACGATCTTGTGGCGGTGGTGGAGCGGGCCCGGGCCGCGGACATCGCGAAGATTATTTGCGTGGGCACAGATTTCGAAAGCAGCCGCCGAGCCATCCAGTTGAGCGAGCAGTTTGCCCAGATCTATGCCGCGGTGGGCTGGCACCCGACCCATGTCCTGGAGGCGCCGGAGGATGTCCGTCCGGAACTGCGGGAACTGGCGCAACATCCCAAAGTGGTGGCCATCGGAGAAACCGGACTGGATTATTTTCACGCGCCGGGCCGCCGGGCCGGCGGCGCGGAGGTCGGTTGGGAAGAATATAAAGACCGGCAGGCAACCCTGTTTCAGCAACAGCTCGAAGTGGCCGCCGAGTGCGGACTCAACATCGTGGTTCACCATCGCAAGTCACTGGACGATTGTCTCAAGCTGGCGGCCCCGTTCGCCGGCAAAGTGCGGGGGCAGTTCCATTGTTTCGAGGATGATGCCGCCGCCGCGCAACGAGTGTTTGAACTCGGATCGCTCGTGAGTTTCACCGGCATCTTGACGTTCAAGAACAAACCGGTGGTTCGCGAGGCCCTGGCGGCCGCTCCGTTGGATCGGTTCATGATGGAAACGGATTCTCCTTACCTGGTGCCGGAACCCAACCGGGGCAAGATCAAACGGTGTGAGCCGGCTTTCGTCCAAGACACCGCCGCTGTCGCGGCGCAGGTCAAAGGTTGCTCGCTGGCGGAATTAAGCGAAGCCACCTGCCAGACGGCGCACGAGTTCTTCCCTAAACTTGGCTGACGCACAGGGACAGTTCTGGAGATTGGGCGGCTGATTCAGGCACTCCAGCGCAACTCGCGGAATTCTCCGGACCGCATCGAGTTCACGGCGTCAGCCACCTCGGATTGGTGTTGCTGAATCGTCAGCCAGTTGGTGGTGGGCAAAACCAAGATCGCCAATTGCCGGCCGGCGAGGTTCTGTTGATACACCAAATTCTGATCGGTGGTGACCAAGACATCGAAGTGTCCCTCGGCCGCACGCAACAAGTCTCCGTTCTCAAGATTGGACCATCCCAACTCATACGCCGTGGTGACTTGGTTCGGGGTGAGAGCGCGGCGCAAGGGAACTGGAGTGCCTTGATCGAAAAGGACGCGCATGGGACGGTCGGCTCAAGTCATTACCACCGCCAACGATGACTTGGCGAACTTGAGCACGGTCAATGCCTGCTCGCGGGTTACCCCAGGAAACCATTCGAGAAATTGGTCCACGGTCGCACCGCCTTCGAGATTCTCGAAGAGGGCCTGCACCGGCACGCGCGTTCCCTGGAACACCCAAGCGCCGCTCACTTTGCCGGGCACACGCTCCACCGCTACACAATTTGTCCAATCCAACATGCATCACAAACTAAGCCGTCGCCCAGACACGGGCAAGGGGTAAGGTCGGATCAGCGCAGGAACATTTCCGCCACCGTGTCGGCGAAGCGAAGTCCCTGGCGCGTCAGGCGAAACCGGTCCGGTTCCTGAAGGCCCCAACCTTGGGCCGTCAATTGGTCCAGTGCGTCATGCCATTCCTGGCGCAGGTCGAAGCCGGTGACCCGCTGGAATTCCACGAACGGCCAGCCAGCGGTCATGCGGAGTCCGAAGGCGGCGATTTCTCCCGCGCGTTGCAAAGGAGCCAGTTCATCGCTCGTCTCGAGGGCGCGTTGACCCCGCTCCAGTTGCTGACAATACAGGGGGGTGTTGGACCAGTTCTTGGTGCGGACGCCGTTCATGTAACTGGCTGCGCTGGGCCCCAAGCCAAGGAACGGTCCACCGCGCCAGTAGTTCAGATTGTGCCGGCAAGCCAGGGAGGGGAAGGGCCCGTTGGAACTCGGGTCAAACGGCGCCGTTGCCGATTGGTTGGCCGTTGCCATGGGGGAAGAATCAGCTTGAAGCGGCTGGCCGGGACCAAGTTTGGGGAGGCGCTGGTCGCGGGCAAAATTAGCGACTTCATATTGGACGAAGCCGTGAGCAGTCGCCTGTTCCAGCAGTTCGTCATACATGGCGCAGGCCAGATCTTCGTCCACGCTGAATTCATGGGCCTGAAGTTGCGCGTAGAGGGGCGTGTCTTCCTCGTAAATGACTTCGTAGCTGGAGAGATGTTGCGGTCCCAGGCCCAGGGCTTCATCCAAGCGTGGCGCGCCAGACTTCGAGGGTTTGGCCGGGAATGGCAAACATCAGGTCGAGGCCGATGTTGTCGAAGCCCGCCTGCCGGAGCACGGCCAAGGTTTTGAACACCATCTCGCGGCTGTGAACGCGGCCCAACCGGTCCAGGAGGTTTTCGTCGAGCGATTGGACGCCCAGCGAAATGCGGTTCACTCCGAACTCGCGCCAGAGCCGGGCTTTGTCCAGCGACACCGTGGCCGGATTACACTCGATGGTCCATTCGGGGACCGCGAGCCAATTGAGTCCAGCCATCGTGTCGAGGATTTGCTGCCATTGGTTGACGTTCAGCAAGGACGGAGTGCCACCGCCAAAGTAGATGGTTTGCGGACGAAGCGAGCTGGCGACCAATTCCATTTCCCGGCGAAGGGCGGCAACGTAGCGATTAATGGTGTCACCGGAGGAGGGTTCCGAATAGAAGGCGCAATACTCACACTTGTGCGCGCAGAACGGCACGTGAACGTAAAGACTGGCGGCAGCGGTGGTGCCCGACGATTGCAACACGACGACATCCTACGGCGGCGGCCGCAGTACGTCGAAGCAAAAGGGCGGGTGGAAACCGCCCGGTTGGCCGGCGAGACCGCCGAGTCAACTCTGGGCGCGTTCCACGTTGAGCGCCTTGGGTCCTTTGTCGCTGGGGACGAGTTCGAAGCTTACGGGTTCACCTTCCTGAAGCGTCTTGTAGCCGTTGCCCGAGATGCAACTGTAATGCACAAAAACATCCTGTCCCGCTTCCTGGATAATGAAGCCAAATCCCCGCTTGTTGTCGAACCACTTAACTTTGCCACTGGCCATAACGATGTCCTTCCGTGATTATCCTTCCAGGGCCGGTGTCTAGCTGTGAAACCATTCAACGAAAAGGGCTTGCTCGCTTCTTCGTTGCTGACTGAAGAGTTCATGGGTTCCATTGACACTAGCTTTCTCGAATGGCCGGCAGGCTAAGCAGTTGCGCCCCACAGGTCAAGCGTCAGTTTGGAAAACTTTTACCCCCCCGTCGGAAGCAGGGGCCTTAATGCTGGGCGACCCATCAGGCCGGACCGGTTCCAGGCTTGGCCGAGCGGAACTACGATGCCAGCTTTCGCGACCGGGTTAGCGTCGAACGCACCAACGTGAGGCCGAGGTTTTCAGCCGCCGCTCGTCAAGAAGGTCCAGGCGCCGGGCACGACTTTCCGGTTGAAACAGCGCGGGTTAAGGCGGAGACTCGCGGTAGTTGGTCAATCACGTGGCAGATGAAGTTATGAATGAAGGCAGACCCATCGAGATATTCCTCATCGAGGATAATCCCGGCGACGCGCGGTTAACGGTGGAAGCGTTGCGGGAAGCCAAGGTTCACAATCGGCTCAGTTGGGTTACGGACGGCGCCGAAGCGCTGGCTTTTCTGCAGCGCGAGGGCAAGCACGCCAATGCGCCCCGGCCCGATCTCATCCTGCTGGACTTGAATCTGCCGCGCAAAGATGGGCGGGAAGTGCTGGCTGAAATCAAGAAAAACGATAAATTCCGGCGCATTCCCGTGGTCGTCCTTACCACCTCCCAGGCGGAGGAAGACATCCTCAAGGCGTATCATTTGAACGCCAATTGTTACATCACGAAACCGGTGGATTTGGACAAATTCATTGAGGTGGTTAGGACGATCAAGGACTTCTGGCTCTCGATTGTCCGGCTGCCCTCCGAATAAACGCGGTCGGTTATGCGCGAAAGGCACCACCCATGAATTCGCCCGGCCCGGTCGGCGGAACCCCTCAGGGCCCAATTCCACGACGGCGGCTGTGGCCGGCGGTGCTGGTGCTGGCCGGCGGGTGCGTCCTGTCGGTGCTCTTGTTCTGGCTGGTGCATGAGAACGACCGGCAACGTGTGCAGTCGGATTTCACCCGTTGGGCGCATCAACGCAAAGCCACGTTGCAGCGAACGGTGGAAGACCACTTGGATATACTGCGGTTTCTCGGCGCGCTTTTTTTCTCTTCCGAGCACGTGGACCGGCGGGAATTCCGTAGGTTTGCTCGCGACAACAGGGACCGGTTGCCGGCCATTGGTTTGTTGGAATGGCTGCCGCGGATTCCCCAAGCGCAACAGGCCGGGCACGAAGCCAAGTTGCGGGCTGAAGGTTTCCCCGATTACCACATCGTGATTCACAGTCCGGCGGGGGGGCTGCAAGCGGCTCCCCCCCAGCCGTTGTATTTTCCCGTCGTGTATGTGGTGCCGGCCCGGGCGGAGAGCAATCACCTCGGACTGGACCTGGCGGCAGTGCCCGAGTTTGCGGCGGCTATGAAGGGCAGCGTGGAAGCCGCCCGTCCGGTCATGGCCCGAATGCACTGGACGAACACCGTGAACGGTCGCGTTCCGGACTGGCGGGCGTTTCTGGCGGTCTATACCAACGGCGCCGCCCATGATACACCGGCGCAACGCGAGGCGAATTTGGCCGGTTTTGTTTCCGCCGAATTGAACCTTCGTGAGCTGACGAAGGATCCCTTGGTCGAAGCCGGAGAGGACGCGACGGCCACCCGGAGGATGATGGCGGTGGCGGACAACGTGGCCATCCAGTTGCAGGATCTGGCCGCCGGTTCAGAGGTGGCTTTTCAATCCGAGAATTGGCCGTCGGACGCACGGCCCGCAAACCAATGGTCCCAGCGATTCGACCTGCGCCTGGGGGGGCGACCCTGGAAACTGATTTGTTTGCCGACCCCCGCGTACCTGACCCGGCAACACATCTGGCAATCGTGGGCCACGCTGGGTGGGAGTCTGCTGTTGAGCGTGCTGGTGGCTGCCTACCTGTTCAGCGCGTCGAACCGTGAGCTGAAAGTGAACCGGATCGTGTGGAATCGCACCACTGAACTCAGCCAGGCCAACGAACAGTTGCGGGCCGAAATCCTCCAGCGCCAAGCCGCCGAACAGACGCTCGAGGAGGAACGGCATCTCTTGGAAGCTCTGATGGATTCCACCCCCGACCACATTTATTTCAAGAACCGTCAAAGCCGGTTTTTGCGCATCAACCGGGCGCAAATGGAAATTTTCAAACTGACCGATCCCGCGGAGGCGGTGGGCAAGAGTGACTTCGATTTTTTTACGAATGAACACGCCCAAGCCGCGTTTGATGATGAACAGGAAATCATGCGCACCGGCCAACCGTTGATCGGCCGGGAAGAAAAAGAAACCTGGTCGGACGGGACGGTGACGTGGGTTTCGACGACCAAGCAATGTCTGCGGGACAAAGCAGGAACGGTGATCGGCACCTTCGGCATTTCGCGGGACATCACCGCGCACAAACTGGCCGAGGAAGCGCTGGCCGAAAAGACCCAGGAACTGCTGCGCTCCAACCAGGAACTCGAACAGTTCGCTTACGTGGCGTCGCACGATTTGCAGGAACCGCTGCGGATGATTGCCAGCTACACCCAATTGCTGGCCCGTCGCTATCAAGGCCGGCTGGACCAGGATGCCGATGAGTTCATCGGCTACGCGGTGGAAGGGGCCTCGCGCATGCAGACGTTGATCAACGATTTGCTGACGTATTCGCGAGTGGACCGCCGGGGCAAACCCTTCGCGCCAACAGACTGCGACCAAGCCCTGCAATTGGCGTTGGACAATTTGAGGGTGGCCATCGAAGACGCCGGAGCGGTCATACACCGCGATAAGCTGCCCCGCGTAATAGGCGACGACGTGCAGTTGACACAACTGTTCCAAAACTTGATCAGCAACGCGATCAAGTTCCACGGCGAGCGCGCCGCCGGAGATTCGGGTGACGGCCACCTTGGGGGATAGTGCGGTCCAGATGGGCCCCTCGCCCCGGCACCAGGAATGGGAGTTCCAGGTGCAGGACAACGGCATTGGCATTGAGCCGGAGTATTTCGAACGCATTTTTGTCATTTTCCAGCGCTTGCACACGCGGGAGCAGGTCCTCGGGCACGGGCATTGGATTGGCCGTGTGCAAGAAAATCGTGGAACGGCACGGCGGCCGGATGTGGGTCAAATCCGAAATGGGGCAGGGTTCGACCTTTTATTTTACCATCCCTTGCATCAAACTGGACTCATGAACGACCGAGCCGTGGAAATTTTGCTGGTGGAGGATAATCCGGGAGACGCCCGCCTGACCAAGGAAGCGCTCAAGGAGGCCAAAGTCCGCAACCACCTGACCCACGTAAAAGACGGGGCGGAAGCGCTGGCCCTGCTCCGGCGCGAGGCCCCCTTTACCATGGCCCTGCGCCCGGACTTGATCCTGCTGGACTTGAATCTGCCGCGCAAAGATGGCCGGCAGGTCTTGGCGGAAATCAAGAACGACGCCCAATTGCGCCGGATCCCGGTGGTCGTGCTGACGACGTCGCAGGCCGAGCAGGACATCCTCCGGGCCTACAATCTGAACGCCAATTGTTACATCACCAAACCCGTGGATTTGGAACAGTTCCTCACGGTGATTCGCAGCATTGAGGAATTCTGGCTGACCATCGTCAAATTGCCCAACGAGTAAGGCCCCAACTCATGGAACCCGCTTCCGCCAAGCCAGCCCGCGACGCAAAGTCCTCCGGTGCTCCGCTATCCGCGGCAGCTCCATCGGAGCGACGTGGATTCCTCTCGCCGTTGCGCGTTCGCCTGTCATTGCTGGTTCTGCTGGCCTGGTTGCCGGTCGTGGCCTTGGTGATTGCCTCGTCCTTTTCTGACCGTGCCAAGGCGGCGGCAGCGGCCAAAGAGGATTTGTTACGGACGGTTCACACCGTGGCCCGCCGGCAGCAGGAATACATCGATTCCACCCGTCAATTGCTCCGCGCCTTGGCGCGCTGGCGGTTCCTCGTTCCCGAAAATGCGGATCGCGCCCGCGAACAATTTACGGAGATTTTGTCCCTGCAAAAAACCTATGCCGACATCGGCGCCATCGATCATGAGGGACGAGTATTCGCCAGTGGCCGGCCCGACATGACCGGTCGGAATCTGGCGGAACGCGCGTTCTTTCGGGAAGCGATGAAACGGAAGAAATTTGTGGATGGTGATTATCATCTGGATCGGGCGACCGGCAAAGCGGTCCTTTGGCTGGCTCACCCGGTCACCAACCACGCGGGTGCAATCAGAGGTTTGGTCTATGCCGCGTTGAATCTGGATTGGATTTATCAATTCGCGCCCCAGGTGGACCTGTTGGAAAACTCGCACCTGATGGTATTTAACCGGACCGGCACGCTCTTGTTACAGTATCCGGACTCGGATCAGGTCCAGGCAGACGGATCACGAACGAACATGACCGGTCTGGTGCAATTCCTGATGGAGGACAACGAGGGATCAGGGTTGGGAGGCAGCCGCACCCAGAACCGGATGGCCTATGCGTACGCTGCGCTGAGCAGCACCGGCGGCTTTGCGGATGCCTGGGCGGTCGCTAGCATTCCGGCCGCCACCGTCTTCAGCGGGGCCCACTTGGTGCTGATGCAGAATTTGACGTTTCTGGGATTTGTCGGAGCGTTGGCGCTGGGGGCGGCGTGGTTTGGTGGGGACGTGTTGGTACTGCAACCGGTCAACACGCTGGCCCAGGCCACCCATAGCATCCGCGGCGGTAATTTCAAAGTGCGGCCCGATATCAAACATGCGCCGGCCGAATTGGCCGAATTGGCCGAGGATTTCAGCGCGATGGCCCGGTCGCTGGAGGAACGCATCGCCGAACGGGAACGGGCCGAAGCCGAACTGCGCCAACTCAACGAGGAATTGGAGCAACGGGTCGCAGCCCGGACGCAGGATCTGAAACGCTCTAATGAGGAGTTGGAACAATTCGCCTACGTCGCTTCGCACGATTTGCAGGAGCCCCTGCGCATGGTGATCAGCTACATGCAGTTGTTGCAGCAGCGTTATCAAGACAAGCTGGATGCCAACGCCGGAGACTTCATTGAGTTTGCCGTGGAGGGCTCGCGGCAGATGCAACGGCTGATCAACGACCTCCTATCGTATTCGCGGGTAGGCACGCGGCAACGACCGTTGGAACCGACGGACATGGAACGGGTCCTGGAACGGACGCTTACCAATTTGAAAGTGGCCCTCGAGGAAAGCGAGGCGGTGATCACGCACGACCCGCTGCCGGTCGTGCTGGGCGACGCCACGCAACTAGGCCAGTTGTTGCAAAACCTGATTGGCAACGCGATCAAGTTCCGCGGCTCGCATGCGTGTCGCGTCAACGTATCCGCGCGCCGGAGGGAATCTTGCGGCGGCGCTGGAAGGGAAACCGCCCCGCTCTGGGAATTTGCCATCCAGGACAATGGGATTGGGATTGCGCCGGGGGATTATGAACGGATATTTGTCATTTTCCAACGGTTGCACAGCCGCGGGAAATACTCGGGCACCGGGATTGGCCTGGCGATCTGCAAAAAGATTGTGGAACGACACGGCGGATGCATTTGGCCGGAGTCCGAGTTGGGCAAAGGCGCGCGCCTGTGTTTTACCCTGCCTGGCGTGCGGGCAGCCTGACGCTTCGTCCGCGGCGCCTGCGTTGGGCCTGCCAACTAAAGGGTGGAAACTCCACGGGAAAAGGGTATCGTGCGGCAACACCATAATCTGGCGATGAAGGCTACTACGGTGACGGGAAAAATACGGGTATTATTGATCGAAGACAGTCCCGGGGACGCGCGCTTGATGCGCGAGTATCTCGCAGACCCGGACGGAGAAATCTTTGAACTGGGGCACGTCAACAACCTGGCTGAAGGCTTGAAAAGCCTGGAGCAAGGCAACATCGGCTTGGTGCTGTTGGATTTGTCACTGCCCGATTGCCATGGGATCGCCACGTTCACTAAAACCAAAACGTGTGCTCCGGATGTGCCCATCATCGTTTTGAGCGGTAGGGATGACGAGGCGCTGGCGATGCGCACAGTCCATGAAGGCGCTCAGGATTATCTGGTCAAAGGGCAGGTGGACAGCCGGCTGTTGCTCCGCGCGATGCGCTACGCTATTGAACGAAAACGCGCCGAGGAAGCCCTGGCCAAGGAGCGGGATCTGCTGCACACGCTGTTGAACAGCCTGCCGGATCGGATTTATTTCAAAGACCGCAACAGCCGCTTCATTCGGATCAGTCGCGCTGTGGCGGAGCAATTCAAGATCAAGGATCCGCGCGAAGCGCTGGGCAAAACCGACCGCGATTTCTTCCTGCTGGAACACGCGCAAGCGGCCTTGACCGATGAACAGAAAATCATCCGCACGGGCGAAGCCATCTTGAATAAGATCGAGCGCGAAACTCTAGCCGACGGAAAGATTACTTGGGCGCTGACTTCGAAGCTGCCGTTGAAGAACAAACGCGGCCGTATCATTGGCAGTTTCGGGATTTCCCGCGACATTACCGAGATCAAGCAAATCGAGGCGGCCCTCGGTGCCGAGCGGAATTTGCTGCGTAACTTGATTGATAATCTGCCGGACTACATCTACGTCAAAGATCGCGCGGGATGTTACCAAATCGACAACATTGCGCATCGGCGTTTCTTGGGGGTCGAGAAGCTGGATGACGTAGTGGGCAAAACCGACGCGGATTTCTTTCCGCTGGAAACGGCCGAACAATTTCGACAAGACGAACAAACGGTTTTCGAAACCGGCCATCCCGTGCTCAACCGTGAAGAACCGGTCATCGATCGCTCCGGCACGGCCCGATGGCATTCGACGACCAAGGTTGCGCTGCGCGATTACGAAGGCAAAATCACCGGACTGGTCTGCATCAGCCGCGACATCACCGAACGCAAGTTGTCGGAAGAACAGTTGCGTCAGGCCTACGCCGATCTGGCGCAGAGCAAGGAACAACTTCAACAAACGCTCGATGAATTGAAGAAATCCCACGAAGAACTCAAGGCCGCCCAATCGTATCTCATCGAAGCGGAGAAGATGCAGACCGTGGGCCGGTTGGCGGCCGGCGTGGCACACGAAGTCAAGAATCCCTTGGGCATCCTGGGCATGGGCGTCGAGTACTTGGCCAAGTGCCTGGATAACGCCGATCCCAACGTGGCGCCCGTATTGACCGACATGAAGGAGGCCATCAGCCGTGCGGACTCAATTATTTTGGGCTTGCTCGATTTTTCCGTGCCGCGCGACTTGAACGCCCGGGCCGAAGATTTGACCGCGCTGTTGGAACAAACCCTCACGATGGTACGTCACGAAATGTCCCTGGTGCCCATTCAATTAGTCAAGGAGTTGGCTGCAGACCTACCGCGGTTATGGCTGGATCGGAACAAAATTATTTCCGTTTTCGTGAATCTCCTGACCAACGCCATCCATGCGATGAGCGTCGATGGCGGCACCCTGACAGTTCGTACCTACGCCACCGAGTTACAGGCCCGGGAAACTGACCGGGATGCCGGTTTGCGGAGCGGCGAGCGGTTCCGGGCGGGGGATAAGGTGGTGGTCGCCGAGGTTCTGGATACCGGCAAAGGGATTCCAGAAGAAAAGCTGGCGCAGATTTTCGAACCGTTCTTTACCACCAAGCCCACCGGTAAGGGCACCGGATTGGGTTTGACGGTCACCAAGCGTATCATTGAAATGCACGGCGGCAGTATTGAAATCCGCAATCGCCAAGAAAACGGGGCGCAAGTCAGAGTCATGTTCCGAGCCTGACCGCCTGAAACGGCACCTTCCGGCGATCTGCGAAAAGTGGACCCTGGGATCAGGGGCATTCGCCGCAAGGAGGGCCAATGAGAATGAGTTGACTGCTTCTGTGAAAGTGGTATCACGTGGATCAGCGGCATGGATAAGAAGCGCATATTGATTATTGACGATGAACCGAGCTTCACGCGAATGGTAAAGCTCAATCTCGAAAAGACCGGGAGTTTCGATGTTCGTGAGGAGAACAAAGCCACGTATGCGCTGGCCGCTGCCCGCGAATTCAAGCCCGATTTGATATTGTTGGACGTCATCATGCCTACCATGGATGGAGGCGATGTGGCAGCTCAGCTCGAGAATGATAAATCGCTGCAAGGCACGCCGATTGTGTATTTGACTGCCACTGTTTCCCGCCGGGAAGCAGGTATCGGCGGCTTGAACAGCGGGGGGTCGCTTTTCTTGGCCAAACCAGTGAGTCTGGAACACCTCATCAAGTGCATCAACGAAAACGCCAAGAAAACTGAGGAATCGGAAGAAACGCCTTAGGGCATGGTTTCTGACATCGGGGATGACCACTTACTTCGTCGTTTAGAAGCAGCCAAAAATCGCGAGCGAGATGGTACAATCAAATGGGCCGGACGAATCCGGCCCATTGGTGATAAGGTCGTATACGCCTTCACCCAGGCGCTCAGAAGGGTAGTGAGGCCAACTTTCCTACTCGCTGTTCGAACCTCACTACAAGCAAGACCTTTCTGCCAACCCTAAACGAACAGCGAAATCTTTCGCTCATAGAATAAGATAGTCACAAACCTGATTTTGTTCAAAATAATTTCATGACTCCAGAGCAAGTAGCTGGTTTTAAAGTCATTACGACTAAAGATTTCTCCAATGACTCGATGGATATTGATGGTCTGGCGGGTCATATAATTGTTCAAGGGTCACCTGAAATAATCACAATTCTCATCGTGGATTGCCCGATCTCGAAGCAAGATTCTCCGGCTAGCAGCAATCCAGCTATTCCTTCGATTGCAGTTCCGTTCAGGCTTTCGGCTGCGGGTGCCGCCAAACATGGCCATCAGACTCGAGCAAGGCCTCCGCAGCTTTGGGACCCCAAGTGCCGGCGGTATAGAACTCATCTTTACGAGAGTCCGATTGTCCCACCCTTGGCGAATGGGATCGACAATGTTCCAGGCAGCTTCGACTTCGTCCCGACGGAGAAATAGTGTCGGATCGCCTCCCATGGCCTCGAGCAAAAGCCGTTCGTAGGCCTCAGGAGTGTAGGCTCCGAATTCCGAGTCATAACTGAAATGCATGCGCACTGGCCGCAACTGCATCGTTGGCCCCGGAATCTTCCCGTTGAAACGGAGGGATATGCCCTCATTGGGCTGCAAACGCAACGTAATCGAATTGGCGTCTAAACGGGGGCCGCATTGAGCGGCAAACAAGACGTGGGGGGTTTCGCAGAATTGCACGCGGACTTCGCTGGCGCTAACCGGAAGATTCTTGCCGGTGCGCAGATAGAAAGGCACGCCGGACCAGCGCCAATTGTCGATGAACAGCTTCAAGGCGACATACGTTTCCACATTGGAATCCGGACGCACTTTTGGCTCCTCACGATAAGCGGCTCGAGGGTTCCCATTGATCGTTCCAGTGGTGTATTGGCCGCGCACGACCGCACTTGGAACGTGCTCCGCGTCGAGGATGCGAATGGAGCGAAGCAATTTGACCTTTTCGTCACGGATTGCTTCCGCTTCCAGTGACGTGGGCGGCTCCATGGCCACCAACGCCAGCACCTGCAACAAATGATTCTGAACCACGTCACGCAAGGCTCCCGTTTCCTCATAGAAACCGCCGCGCGCGCCAACGCCAAATGTCTCGCTCAGGATGATTTGCACATGGTCCACCATTTGGCGGTGCCAGAGATTTTCGAAAATCGCGTTGGAGAACCGGAACATCAGGATGTTTTGGATCGTTTCTTTGCCCAGATAATGATCGATGCGAAAGATCTGCTTTTCATTCGCAAACCGGGTGAACACCTCATTAAGTTCACGGGCCGAAGTTAGGTCATGTCCAAAGGGCTTCTCAACCACCACGCGCTGCCAGGAACCGCCGGTTTCACCCTTGGCCAGCAGGCCAGACTGAGCAAGGTTCTCGATGATGGTGGCGAACTGGCTGGGTTGGGTGGCAAGATAGAACAGCAGGTTCTTCTGCAAGGATTCCGGTTGGAATCGCTTCAGCGTATGGCCCAGGTTCGTGTAGGCCTCGGTTTCGTTGAGGTCACCCCGGCAATAAGAAACAAGCTGCGCAAAATCATCCCATTGCCGGGGATCAATTGGCTTGGTTCGGGAGAACTGTTCCAACGCCCCTCGCAGTTCCTCACGCCATTGCGCGTCGGATTTTTCGCGCCGGGCAAAGCCCACGATCCGAACTGGCGTGGGTAATTGCCGGCCAATGAACAGATGGTACAGCGCCGGAATCAATTTGCGGGCCGTGAGATCTCCACTGGCACCAAAGATTACGATGGTACACGGTTCGAGGTTTTTTTGGCGGGTGTCCAGCCGGCATACCAATAGCTCATCCAATGGATCAATGTATTTCATCCGCGAAACACCTTCGCCAGTTTCGCACGAAATAGCAATCCCCGATGCGGGAAGACGAGCATTGAGCCGGGGAAAGTCTGTTATCGGGACAGTAGGCCAACGACCTGCCGGCGATCAATGGCACCGTAAGTGCGGCTGTCTTCGCTGATGCCGCGATTGTCCCCGAGCACGAAATACTGGTGGTCACCCAGAACCACATACATTTGCTTGGAAAAGGGACAATCCGTCCGGGTGCCCGGCAGGAGATAAGGCTCTTGCTGCTGGGCACCGTTCAAATACACCGCGCCATCCTTGACCTCGACCGTTTCGCCGGGCATGCCGACGATGCGTTTGACCGCATAATCCTGGTGGCCCGGATCCCGAATCACCACTAATTCGTCTCGTTGCGGCTCCCGGTAGTGGTAGCTGAGGCGGTTAAGGATGCACCGATCACCGTCCCGAAGCGTCGGCATCATGCTGCGGCCTTGAACGACGACAGCGGTTACCACGTAACGGCTGACGAGATGATAACTGACCAGCGAGAAGATCAACAACCAGGCCAACACCAGAAGCTGACGCCGACATTCGACGAACACCGTTGACGGTTCCTGGCTTCGTATCGCTCTCGGTCTCCCCGGCACTATTGGATACGACACAGAAGTGGTCCTGGGAGGAAGGCTTGGGCCTTCCTCCCAGGTTTTTCTTTTTTTTGGTTGGGTCGGCAGAGAAATCATCGCAACATACGTTTCAACAGCGGTTTCTAATGTGTGCCTTACAGGTACAATTGCCGCGGGGAATGGACAATCAGGACAACTACCTCGAGGCGGGATGGTGGAATTACACACTTCGAAACAGGGGATTCCCTGGGATTTCCCGCGCCCTTGTAAAGGAGCCCAAGGAACAAGCGATACAGACAACTTCGCCTCGAACGCAGGTTTTTCTTCTGCCCGCAGAAAAGGGCGAATGCGTTGGGTACGCAACGTCTTGCGCCAGGCCGGCCGTTACCGGATTCAGGACATGCTGAGGAACCAGTCGTTTGCATACGGCCCGCGTCTCCCATTTGTGGCAATCAGTATGGCCGCGCGCCCGAAGCTGACGGGATGTCTGAACATTTTGCCTTTCACGAAATGCCGGCACTTTTAGCAGATGACGTTGGTGGCGGCCTGCGGCTAAGATCGCAACGTGAAGGCAACGACCAACCAGTCTTTATTGCGGGTGGTCGCCCGGAGTTTCGTGGCGACCGTCTGGCCGATGGCGTCGCCGAACGATTCGGAGATTCAGCGCCGGCAGAAGGTGGCCGTCCGTAGCGGTCAGTTGGCGATGGTGGCCATGGTGGGAACCGCCGTGGCCGGCACGGCACTTACGAATTCTCAGACGTTTTCCGGATGGCAACTCCTGGCTCTGGCCGGGGCGAGCCTCGTTTACATCGGTTGGAGTCTGCACGGAATGCGCGATGCGGTCCGGTCCATGTTGGGCCATCCAGGCGCGCCCACCAATATCGCTGGGTCGGGCCGGGCCCCGGCTGGAGCGGTGCCTTACTTCACCCTGCAACTGGGTTTGGCGGGGCTGGTGTATTATCTGGGCGACCAAGGAAACGTGGCTCCGTTGCTGTGGCTGGTGTTGCTGCCGCCGGTGGCGCACAGTGTCATCTTGCTGCGTGGACCGGGTATCGCCGTGGTTTCGGTTCTCAGCATGGCAATTCTCATCTTCAACCAGCTCTATTGGCACGGGTGGCAATGGGTGCCGAACGCCGGGTTGGCATTTTCCTCCGCGGTGTTGTTTACGCTGGTGTTCACGTTGCTGGCGGTGAGTTCCGAAAAAGCCCGTGGCGAAGTGCAGCGACTCGCGGGCGAATTGGGTGAAGCCAATCGCAAGTTGCGCGAATACGCCGTGCAAGCCGAGGAACTGGCCGCCACGCGCGAACGCAATCGGCTGGCCCGGGAAATCCATGACAGCCTCGGACATTACTTGACGGTGGCCAACGTGCAGCTCGAGGCGGCCCGCGCGTTACACACCCGCGAACCGATGCGCGCTCACGACGCGCTGGTCAAAGCGCAGTCGCTCATTCAAGAAGGGTTGCAGCAGATCCGCCATTCGGTGGCGACGTTGCGTACTTCACCACTGGACAACCAACCTTTGGCCGAAGCGTTGCGGCAGATGGTGGAGGAAAGCTGCACCAGCGGACTGGCCGCGGAAATGGTGGTCCGCGGCGCGGTTCGTTACTTGCCAGCACCGGCCGAGCTGACGCTCTATCGGGCGGGGCAGGAAGGGCTTACCAACGTACGCAAACACGCGCAAACGGGCCGCGCCCAATTGGTGTTGGATTATCAGGATTCGGCGAAGGTACGCCTGAGTGTCAGCGACGAAGGAGCGGGAGCAACGGACGGTGCCGCCAGCGCGAGTGGCTTTGGTCTGCTCGGTTTGCGCGAGCGGGCGCAACTTCTAGGCGGCGAAGTCCGGGTGCGGACGGCGCCCGGGGCGGGATTCACGCTGGAAGTTGAGGTGCCCGGTTAATGACCTTATGAAAACGACTTCCGAACCCATTCGCCTCCTGTTGGTGGACGATCAAGCGTTGTTCCGCGAGGGACTGCGAACGCTGTTGTCCGTGCAGTCGGATTTGGAGGTCGTGGGTGAAGCGGCCAATGGTGAGGAAGCGGTGCAGCGGGTGCAGACGTTGCAGCCCCAGGTCGTCCTGATGGATTTGCGCATGCCACGGCTCGGTGGCGTGGAAGCCACCCGGCGGGTGCGCGCCGCGGCTCCCGAAGTTCAAGTCATCGTGCTCACCACGTTTGACGACGACGAGGAAGTGTTCGACGCGTTGCGCGCCGGCGCGGTGGGCTACCTGTTGAAAGATGCGCCATCGGAAAAACTGGTCGAAGCCATCCGTGCGGCGGCCCGCGGCGAGTCCTTCCTGCAACCATCGATTGCCGCCAAAGTGGTGGCCGAATTCAACCGGTTGTCTCGCACGCGCCCGCCGGCCAATGCCACCTTGGTGGAACCGCTATCTGACCGCGAGTGTGAAGTGCTCCGCCACCTGGCTTCGGGCAAGAGCAACAAGGAAATCGCCGCGGCCTTGGACTTGGCGGAAGGCACGGTAAAGAACCACATGACCAATATTCTGGGCAAGCTGGGCGTGCTGGACCGCACCCAAGCCGCCCTCAAAGCGCGTGAATTGGGATTGATTTGAAGGAACGACAAATGGTCAAACACGTCATCCATCCGCCTCGGAACATCCATCATGATTGAGGTCATCGGCCTACAAAAGCGGTACCACGAACTGTGGGCGGTGAACGACATCCAGTTCGAAGCCCGGCCCGGCGAGATCTTCGGTTTGCTGGGGCCCAATGGCGCCGGCAAGACAACCACCATCGGGTGCATCTCAGGCTTGCTGGAGCCGACCGCCGGACAGGTTCGCGTGTTGGGGCACGACCTCGCACAGGAGGGGCGCGAAGCGCGGAAGCACTTGGGCTTTGTCCCGCAGGAACTGGCGCTCTACGAAGATTTGTCCGCCACGGAAAACCTGGTGTTTTGGGGCGGGGCGTACGAGATGCGTGGAGCCGCCCTCACCGAGCGGGTTCACGAAGTACTGAACGCCGTGGGGCTTTTGGATCGAGCCAAGGAGCCAGTCAAACGCTTCAGTGGCGGCATGAAACGCCGGTTGAATTTCGCGTGCGGGGTTTTACACCGACCGCAAGTCCTCTTGCTGGACGAGCCGACCGCCGGTGTCGATCCGCAATCGCGCGTGCGGTTGCTCGAGCTGGTGCGCGCGGAAGCCGCCCGCGGCGCCTGCGTGCTCTACACCACCCATTACATGGAAGAGGCCGAAAGCTTGTGCGACCGTCTCGCCGTCATGGATCAGGGGAAAATCATCGCCGCGGGCACCCTGGCCGAACTCCGGCAGATGGTGGGGGAAAATGATGTGTTGTTGTTCCAAGGTACTTTTGATCCGGCTCCGGTCCGGGACGCGCTCCAAACAATTGACGGCGTGCAGGTCTTGCAGGCCGAACCCGATTCGTTACGCCTGGCGCTCCGCGATGCCTCACGCAAGTTGGCCGATGTGTTCCACGCCCTGGCCGCCGCTCACGCCACCGTGCGGGAAACGACGCTCACCCAGCCCAACCTGGAAAGTCTGTTCATCACACTAACCGGTCGCAAACTTCGCGAATAATCCCGCCATGTCCCCCCTCTTCATCGTTGCCCGCAAAGACGTGTTGCGCCATTTGAAGGATCCCATGGCGCTCATCTTCTGGGTGGCGATTCCGCTGGTGGTCGGGGTCTTGATGATTCAAGCTGTGGGCGGCAAGCAGGGGCCGGCGCCACAAGTCCACTTGTTGGTTGCCGACGAAGACGACAGCATGGGCAGCCGGTTTTTGTTGAGCGCACTGGGACAAAGTCGCGCCGCTGAGTTCATCCGGACGGAAAAGGTGGATCGCTCAACTGGCCGTCGGCACTTGGAAGACGGCGGAGGTAGCGCGCTCCTGGTCATCCCGAAAGGTTTTGCCGAAGCGGTCCTCCGGGAACAACCCACCCGCTTGACGCTGCTCACCAATCCCGCGCAACGGATCCTGCCGGGCATCGCCGAACAACTCCTGCGTTCGTTGGCCGAGGGCGTATTTTACCTGCACCGGCTGATCGGTCCGCAACTGCGCGAGATCGTGCAAGGTCCACCCAGCGACGGCGACATTGCGCGCGTCAGCATCACGATCAACCAGACGATCCGCAGTCTGGGGCAATACCTCTTTCCGCCGGCGATCCAACTCGAATCGACCATCGTCAGCCAATCCGCTTCCAACCGTCGCACTTCGATTCCATTCGCCGCCGTGTTTTTCCCCGGAATCGTGCTGATGGCTCTGCTGTTTGCGGCCCAGGGATTGAGTACGGACATCTGGCGCGAGCGCGATGCCGGGTACTGCGCCGCGTGTTCACGACGCCGATGGGCCTCGCGACTTTTCTGTCCGGCAAGCTCTTGGCGGCCACCGTCGTGCTGGCCGGCGTGTCCTTGCTATTGCTGGTCGTGGGAATGGAATACCTGTCACTGCCGCTGGTACGCCTGCCGCTGGCGTTGCTGTGGAGTCTGGGCTCGGGCTTGTTGCTGACCCTGCTGATGCTGGTGCTGCAATTGCACGCCTCCAGTCGCCGGGCGGCCTGGTTTCTGACTTTCAGCCTGGTCTTCCCGCTGTTCCTGGTCGGGGGCAGCATGTTTCCTTCGGAAGTCATGCCGGGTTGGATGACGACCATCGGGCGCTGGACGCCGAACGGTTGGGCCACGGAACAACTCAAAGCGCTGTTGCTGGGGCGGTCAGGACCGTTACCGTGGGTCACTGCGAGTGGGGTGCTGCTGGCTTTGGGCGGCGCTTTGTTTGCCTGGAACGTCCTTCGCCTGGTTCGGGTATTTGCCAGGAGGTAGCCATGCTGCGTCACGTGGGATTCATCGCACGCAAAGAAGTTCAATACCTGCTCCGCATGCGGGAAACGTTGTTGTGGTTGCTCGTCATGCCGCCGGTATTCATGTTTTTCATCGGCACGGTTACGCAGAATTTCGGAGTCAGCGGTCCAGCGCAGGAACACCTGGCAATAGTGATGCCGAAGAATGGCGGTTTCCTGGTGGATGAATTGGCGCGTCGGCTTCAAGAAAATGGTTACCAAGTGGACCATCCCGCCACGGCGGAAGCGTTCGCCCGTTACCAGCGACAACTGCGGGTGCCCGATGATTTCACCGATCAAGTTCTCGCGGGCAAACCAACCATCGTGCATTTCACCCAACGCGCCGACGGCCTCGTGCGGCAATTGGATCAAGCCCGCGTGGCCCGCGCCACCTACACGGTATTGGCGGACCTGATGGCCTGCCTGCACGCGGGAGATACGACCGGTCCGGAAGCGTTCGAGCGGCTCCGGCAAATGCCGCGGTCCGTCACTGTGGACGTACGTCCGGTGGGCCGGCGAAAACAGATTCCGTCCGGCTTCGAACAGTCGGTGCCGGGGATTCTCGTCATGTTCACCTTGATTGTCATGCTGACCAGCGGGGCGGTGGCGCTCATTGCGGAACGGGACCAGGGCTTGTTGAAACGGATGGCTTCGACCCCAATGTCACGCGGGGAAGTGTTCGCCGGTAAATGGTTGGGCCGATTGACGATTGGCCTTGTCCAAATTGTATTCGCCATGATCGCGGCCAAAATTCTGTTTCGGATGAACTGGGGACCGAATTGGCCAATGGTCCTGGTGGTCCTGTTGGCGTGGGCGGCAGTGTGTGCTTCCATCGGTATGGGGCTCGGCACGCTGGCCCGGACCGACGGCCAGGCCATCGGCTTGGGCGTGCTGGCCAGCAATGTCCTGGCGGCGCTGGGGGGCTGTTGGTGGCCGGTCGAGATTACCCCACCCTGGATGCAGACCGTCGCCAACGCGCTGCCAACCGGTTGGGCCATGAACGCGCTCCATCAATTGATCAGCTTTCAAGCCGGACCGACGACAGTTTGGCCCAACCTTGCCGCGCTTTTAGCCCTCGCGCTGGTCACCGGATTTTTCGGCGTGCGCCGCTTTCGATTCGAATAGCACGGCCACCGGGTCATGCTCCGGATGTGACTGGTAATGGTGACTTCTGGCACATCACATGGCCCGGACGAACCGTTAGCGTTTTCCCATGAAGAAGAAAGGCAAAATCAAGAAGTTCCTTTTGTTGGGCACCGGGGGAGTGGCGCTGGTCGCGCTCGCCGTCGTTGTTTGGGTCTGGCGCACTTACCATTATACGCCGGTGGAGGTGGTGCAGGATGTGCGGGCCGCCATCGCGGTGCGCAACGAACCGAACTCGGTGAAGCGGTTTATGGAAGTTCGGTACGGCCCAATGACGGAACCCGCCAATCGGCAGAAGGCCTTTGTGGACTTTTTCAACGTTCCCCATATCGAGGGGCTGCACCTGCTGGTCCAACGCATGCCGGCATCACGGCGTGCGTCCTCCATCAACGGGATGGCCCAGTGGGTGGCGAACTATCGGAGCACCATGACGCCGGAGGAAAAAGCCTCGTTGCGTGCTTACTTCAATACCGACACCGGCCGCACGACGTTGCAGCAGGCCACCGCCAAATACCTTAGTCACGATGCGTACTACCGCGCCGCCACCGCGCCCGTTATCACCGAACTGATGATCACGATGGCCGAAATTCAGAAGCCATGAAACCACTAATTTCCAATTTGAAAGTCAGCAATCGTCGGCAAGACCGGAGGTTTGGATCGATGAACAACTTAGAGCCAAAGCTGGGTTGCGGGCACGGGAGCGAATCGCTGCACGATCAGACTGCGGCCACCACCTTCCCCCTCACCCCAGCCCTCTCCCTTGGGGAGAGGGAGCACGTTCGGCGCCCACCGGGGACAGCGGGCGCTCGCCCATGTTTCGTTGCTGAGAGGGGCATTCCAGAGCGGGCGGTGAGGTTCGCGGCGCATCCGAAAACCAAGCCAGGATCGACAGCTTTTCCCTCTCCTTGGGGAGAGGGTCAGGGTGAGGGGAATCGGCGGCGCCACCGGTCCAATCCACCTGCATTTACCTTGATCGAGTTGCTGGTGGTCATAGCGATCATTGCCATCCTGGCGGGACTGCTCCTGCCGGTGTTGGGCCGCAGCAAGCGCGCGGCGCAGTCGGTGGCCTGCCTGAGCAACTTGCGCCAGATCGGCGTGGCGTTGGAACTTTATCTCCAGGACAACAACTATCGCCTGCCGATTTGCGCGCAGTTCCCCAGCGCGGACACCAGCCTGGCGCCCATTACGACCACCCTTCATCCTTATCTTCAGTCGAAGGACATCTGGCGCTGCCTCGCTGACCATGATTTTTTCAACCAGGAGCAGACCAGCTACGAGTGGAACCAGTTCCTGAACGGTGCCTCGTACGACCGTCCGCAAGATTGGTCGAAGGTAACCAAGTCGCTTGTAGAAGAATTTTTCGGTGGCCGCCTCAATACGCCGCTCATCGGCGATGCGAATCCATATCACGGTGCGGAAGGAATCTGGATGGGGAAGAACGCATTGTATTTTGACGGACGCGTGGAGCGGACCCGCAAGCAGTAGCTGGCGCTTCTCAGGGGGAACAACGACAAGTTGTAGCCGACGATGTGAGGAGGCGGAATACGGGAAGAGGCTCCAGGTCCGTCTCCTCACGTCCGCTCCTGCGCGTTCTATTTGCTGGCACCGAGGGCAATCACTCTGGTGCCGTAAGGGGCTGGCAGCGTAGCGGTGAAGGTCGGTTTTGAGGCGGTAATCATCGGGACTTCATCACCCGTCTCCGCATCGTGGGCGCTTCCCGCCAGGGTGAAGCCAAGCCGGGCGGGATCAATGGTCACGTGAACGTTCGTCCCAGTCTTGTGCCAGCTTTGCAGCACGAGCAAGAGGGCCTGGTCTTCCCGGCGAGCGAGCAACAGCCATTTGGTGTCCGGATCATCGACATGGACTGGCGGTTGGTCAGACCAGTAATTGAAAACCTCGCATTGGGGAGTGCCGTAACCGAAGTCGTGTTTCAATTTCTCCAATTGCTTGAAGTTCTCGAAGGTGGCGAAGGGGTGCAATGGAAAAATCTCATGAACGGTGCGCATGCCCCATTCGCAACGAGCCAACTGCGGCGACAAGGCGCGGCTATCCCGGCCGATGCCCGTCACCCCGGCCAGGGCGTGCGGCAGACTGCCGGTCTGCCGTCCGGCGGTTTCGGCCAGCAGTAATTGATGCGGGAACGGGGTGATCCGCACACCGTCCGCGGTTCGGACGGGATCGACGTGATACCATTCCCACTCGATGTCGAGCGTCGCGTCGCACCAGGTATTCCACGGCAGCAGGCGCGTATTCGTGATGTGCTGCGTATAGGCCAGCGGGAAGCGCGGAACGCCCTGGCGAACCAATTCCATCATCAGCGTCCAAATCCGCTTGTAATATTCCCGCTGTTCCCAGATGGGGCAGGCCGGTTGCACCTTGCCCCGGTCGTCAAGATACGCCGCGGACATCATCGGATCGTAAGCCGTGTAAGGCATGGTATTGTCGAAATAGAGTCCCACGCCGCGCTTCATCCATTCGTTGGCGTAGTGAAGACAAAAGTCACGATAGCTTGCCGGGAAGTTCTGGTGCCCGTGCCCATAATTGTTCATCGGTTGCATCGCCCCGACGATTTCATCGCGCTGACGCCACGGCCACTGGGCACGCCATTCGTCCTGGTAAACTTCCCATTCTTCCGTGCTCACATCGCTGGCGTGTTCTTCGAAATATGTCTCGGCGGCACAATTCAGAAACCGCTTTTCGAGCGTGAACGGATGCGGTTTTCCCTCCGCCTGAGACGGAGCAAAAGCGCACTGAGCCTGGTTCACAAAATACCGAAAGTTGCCATCAAACCACGGATTGTCCGCCTTACCCCAAGGATGTTTCCAGGGCTCGGCGCGTTGCCGGTCAAACTGCTCGAAGACAGTTAGATCGAGTTTGCCCGTCGCCCGCACTTGTTGAATGGCATCGACGATCTCGAAATTGTGGCCGTCCGGATATTTGTCCGCGCAGATATATCCACCCCAGCAAACGACCGGACCCGAATGCGGCGGCACACCTTGCTGATTGCGCCAGTCGCGGGGCATGGGCCGAGTGGGACTTGCCTGCAATCCAAATACCAAGCGGTGCGGCGTTTTCAGCAACGAAGGCCGGTTGACGAAATCGATCCGCAGCACCAATTGCTCGCCGCGGCGTTTGAGCGTCTGAACAATGCCTTTCGGATCCACCCGGTAGCCCCGGTCATTTTCGCCGAAGAAAGCCAGGCCGCGTTCGGCGCCGCCCAGCCAGAGGTACGGGACGAAATCGGTAGCGATAACGTGCGACCAGGGGCGGATGTCCCGGCAGGTCCACAGCACACCGTCATCGCTGCCCGGCTCCGCATGCCACAGTGGCGGCAACCACTCTTCGGGCTTCGAGCCCCAGATGATTTTTCCGCCACGCGGAGTTTGGCCGGCGTAATTGCGTCGCATGCACTCGAAGGCGCAATAATGGAACAAGGGAGCCTCCCGATCTTTCAGCGGTATCTCCAGCGACAGGCGCTGAATCTCGGTGGCGCGGCGGCCTGGCAACAACTCAATTTCCACCTTCATGCAACCGTCCACCTCGATGGTCGAAGTCGTCCGCACGCGAACCGGGGCCGATTCGGCTTCCGCTTGATACACCACCGCATCGGCTGCTTGGGAAGTCCATTTTCCCGGACTGAACTGCCAGCGCTCCTCACCATTCGCAGTCAGGAGACGCAGGGCAATCGGCGCCGCCAGGATTTCCTTTCCCTTGCTGATGACACTGTCCCACAGCCCAAAACCGTTCATCGTGTATTGGCGCAAGACAACGCGGGCTTCGTTTCCGGAAACCGCGATGGGCTCGAACGGCGGGTAAATTTTGTGACTAATCCCGAGCGTGTTGCCCAGCCAGGGATAGTTCTTGTGCTGGAAGCGTTTGACCATGAATGGCCCGTTTTCACCCAGAGCAATGCGTACATCGTACCCTCCGTCGGACAAGGAGGGGAGGTCGAGCACGAGTTGGCGGCTCTCGCCGTGAAGAAGAAGCCGGCCTTCCGCCAGCACGCGTTCATCATCCGCTCGGCGCACTTGGACCGTGGCTGGTGCGGTCGCGTCGTCCGTTAGCGCCTCCGCGGCACGCACCACCAATTTCTGCAACGACGGGTAATAGGAAATGGCCGCCGCCTTTTCCAGCGTAACTTTCGGTTTGAAGGGTTCCGCCGCATCCGGTGACCGAGCCATCAGCAATACCGCGGTGACCGCAACGAGAAACGGGCTGGTCTTCATGCCGAAATAAAGTAGCTGACGCGCGGACCGGGCAACAGGCCAATATTTGACAGCGAATGCAGCAGACGCAGTGCAGGCTCGAAAGTATTTGGGAAGGAGATATTTGAATTGCACTGGGAGAACTTAGTCGTGTTTATGCAGTTACTCCCCAGACCGTGGGATAGAACTGTATTCTATCCCACGGTCTGGGGAGCAAGTGGGGGGAGCGCGCCCGCCTCGGGCGCTGCCAACCGGCGCCCTCGCCGGTTGGCCTCGCGAGCCGTCACTGAATCGTGAATGCGTTGGGATGATCGGGAGTGGTTGGCGAGGCGCCAACCACAGCGCCCGGGGCGGGCGCGCTCCCCTTTTGAACTGAATCGTTACGGTGCAGCAGCCAGCGGCGCGCGCCCGATAAGGGGCGTGCCATTGCGTTCACATCCTGCCCAAGCGGCCGCGGGACAAGTAGGCTCAGTCTTGGGTGGCAATCCTGACGAGCCCTCGGCCCATACGCCGGACGAGAGTCTTCTACCAGGTCGCCACCGCGCCCGCACAGTAGCTGCACTTTGATTCATTCCCGGTTCCAGCCCGTGGTTGCCGGCAGCCTGCAAGTTGGCGACTTCTACTTGCAGCAAGGACGACGGGCACAACCACTAAAACTTCCCCGCTCAAAAAAAATAGAAAATCTTCAAAGAGTACTTGCGCCCCGGCGGGGAGTAGGTTAAACAGGTCTGTCTTACAAGGGTAGTGAAACTAATCCTACCTGGGTGCTGTAAGGGTCGCTTCATGGCGGACCAACGATTTACACAAGCATTGTGGCGAATAAATTTTATTCTATTCCACGAGCCGGCGCATTAATTTGCGCCCGTAAGTTTTTACCGCGGTTACACTGAATGGCGGCAATTTTTCCAAAGTGGACAAACCGGGTGCCCGCAATGGTGATGGCGGGCGCTTTGTTGATGAGCGGCGGGGTGACGGCAGGCGTGTGGTACTATTTTACGCCCAAGTACACCCGGGTCGGTTATCAACCCATCCAGCCGGTTGCCTTTTCCCACGCGATTCATGTGGACCAGGTGGGCCTGGACTGCCGGTATTGCCACACGGACGTGGAACGGTCCTGGTATTCGAATGTGCCCTCGACGTCCACCTGCATGAATTGCCACAAGCACATTCTCAAGGACGATCCCCGGCTGGCGCCCGTGCGCGAAAGTTATGATATGGAGCAGCCCATTCGCTGGGTGCAGATTCACAAGTTGCCGGACTACGTGTATTTCAACCACTCGGTCCACGTGAACCGTGGCATTAGTTGCGTGATGTGTCATGGCCCGATTAACAAGATGGACGTGGTCTATCACGCCAAGCCATTCAGCATGACGTTTTGCCTGGACTGCCATCGCAATCCGGGTCCCAACCTCCGGCCCAAGGATCAAATTACCAACCTGGATTGGGATCCGCACCAACACCTGCCGAAGGAGTGGTTTGCCCGCGCCAAGAAGGAGTGGAAAATCAACGCTTCGCAAAACTGTTCCGCCTGCCATCGATGAAACGGATTCCACCCCCTTGCCCTGAACCGGAAAGCGGCCCGACCTACTGGCGCAGCCTGGATCATTTGGCGGACACGCCCGAGTTTCGTCAGTGGGTCGAACGGGAGTTTCCCGATGGCGCCAGTGAATTTCGTGACCCGGTTTCACGCCGGCATTTCCTCAAGATCATGTCCGCCTCGTTCATGCTGGCGGGACTGGGACTAGCTGGCACCGGTTGCCGGCGTCCGGAGGAACACATTCTCCCGTTTACCCGGCAGCCGGAGGGCTACATCCATGGGATGCCGGAGTTTTATGCCACGGCGATGCCGACTCGTCGTAGTGCGGTGCCGCTGGTCGTCAAAGCGCACGAATCGCGTCCGGTGAAAATCGAAGGCAACGCCGAACATCCCGATAGCAATGGCGGGACAGATACGTTTTCGCAGGCCTCGTTGCTGAGCCTTTACGATCCGGATCGCGCGATGCGGTTCACGTACCAGGGCACAACGACCGAACGGGCGCGAGTGATGGATTTCCTGGATTCATCGGCCCGGAAATTCACAACCAACGGCGGAGAAGGACTGTGCTTCCTGCTGGAGCAAAGCAGCTCACCTTCGCGGGAACGATTGCTGGCGGCGATCAGCAAGAAATTTCCCCAAGCCCAATGGTTCGTTTATGAACCGGTGAACTTGGACGTCGGGAACAGCGTGGCCAGCGCATTGGCCGGTCAACCGGTTAGATCGCGCCACCATCTGGACCGGGCCAAGGTGATTCTTTCGCTCGACTGCGATTTTATTGGGGCCGAGCAGGACGCGCATCGGTTCATTCGCGACTTCGCGCGTGGACGGAAGCTTACCGGTCCCGGCGATACGATGAACCGCCTTTATGCGGTGGAAGGCTTGCTGACTCAGACCGGCATGAACGCCGATCATCGTCTGCGCGTGCCGACAAGTACCGTCGTGGCCATCGCCGCTGCCATCGCCGCTGAATTGGTGACGGGGAATGCGGCAATCAAGGCGTTGGCGCAAAAGCATCCTTTGCCCGCCGAAGTGGACCGGGCGTGGGTGACCGAATGCGCGGCGGACCTCAAGGCGAACCGCGGCTCGTCATTGATCCTGGCCGGGTATCGCCAACCGCCGGCCGTTCACGCGCTGGCGCACTGGCTGAACCAGATGTTGGGCAACAGCGGCAAGACCGTCGAGTTCGTGCCGGATTTGCCGACGCCGGGGAGCATCGAGCAATTGGCCCAATTGCTCGACAACGGCAAGGTGGACACGCTGGTGATCCTGGGCGGCAATCCCGTCTATAACGCACCCGCCAATCTCAATTGGGCTTCGGCGCAAGCCAAAGCCAAAAGCGCCGTGGTGCGACTGGGTTATTTCGAGGACGAAACCTTTGCGGCCAGCACCTGGCATTTGCCGATGGCGCACTATCTCGAGTCCTGGGGCGATGCCCGCACCGGCGATGGTACGCTCGTGCCGGTGCAACCGTTGATCTTCCCGCTGTTCGGCGGCTTGACTGAACTGGAAGTCCTGGCCCGGATCGGCGGACTGCAAAGTTACCGGCCCTATCAAACGGTTCGCGACACGTTCAAAGAACTGGAAGGCGCCGACAATTTTGAAGAGAATTGGAAGAAGTTTTTGCACGACGGTTTCCTGGCCAACTCGGCGGTCAAACCAGTTTCGGTGCAATTTGCGCCGGCGCGGTTGGCAACATTGATCAATAACGCCACGGCCACGCCGGCTCCGGACAAGGATCGGGTGGAAGTGGTATTCCAACGCGATTACAAGGTGGATGACGGCCGGTGGAGCAACAACGGCTGGCTCCAGGAAATGCCTGATCCAGTGACCAAAATGACCTGGGACAGCGCCGTGTTGATGAGCCGCAAAACCGCCGAGGCTTTTGGGGTGCAGGCCGCCCCCACCTCGGGACCGCACCACGGCCGGGCGGAGATGGTGGAAATCGAATTGGACGGGCGCAAGGTCAAGGGGCCGGTTTGGATTCAGCCCGGCATGGCGGACTTCGTGGTGGGATTGGCGCTCGGTTACGGCCGGAAGAAGACCGAGCGAGGCGGCACGGGGCGCGTCGGTCATAACGTGGGCGCTTACAATGCCTACGCCTTGCGCACCAGCGGGGCGATGCACTTCACCGTGGGCGCCAAGTTGCGTCAAGCGGTGGAGACCTATCAGGTAGCCTGCACGCAGGAACACGGCGCGATGGAAGGACGACCCATCATTCGTGAAGCCAACGCGCAGCAGTACGCCGAAACGCCGCAGTTCGCGAAGAACATGGATCCGATGGCCCACACGCCCTTCATTCCCAAGGACGCCGAGGGCCGGCCCATCAAGATTTACGAGCACCCGTATCATGCCTACGATGACCGCAAGTCGCAGGACGGGGTTGATCTTTCCGGAAAACTGTTCCACAGCGACGTGCATCAATGGGGGATGTCCATTGACCTGAATTCCTGCGTCGGATGTACGGCGTGCGTGATGGCCTGCCAGAGCGAAAACAACATCCCAATCGTGGGCAAGGACCAGGTGTGGCGCAGCCGCGAGATGCACTGGATCCGGATCGACCGCTACTACAGCGGCGACCGGGAAAAGTCGCACGCGGAGATGATCGACGATCCGCAAGTCGTCGTGCAACCGATGATGTGCCAGCACTGCGAAGCCGCGCCGTGCGAAAACGTCTGTCCGGTCAACGCCACCGTCCACGATGAAGAAGGCTTGAACGTGATGGTCTACAACCGTTGCGTCGGCACGCGTTATTGCTCGAACAACTGTCCCTACAAGGTCCGCCGCTTCAATTTCTTCGATTACAACAGCCGCACCGTTCGAGCAGTTGCGGGGACCGTTTTATCCGACGCCGTTGACCAGCGTTACGGACGGCGAATGGGACCTTGAAACGTTGGTGGAAGAATCCGCAGCGCGGCACGCCAACCGGAAGACGAATGGGAGTTGCATCAAATGGTGAAGAATCCGGATGTCACGGTGCGCATGCGCGGCGTGATGGAGAAATGCACGTTCTGCGTCCAGCGCATCGAGCACGCGAAGATCGCGCAGAAGGTCAAGGCCGGGCGAGTCCGGCGATGTGCAGGTGCCCGAAGGGACGATTCAAGACGGCCTGCCAGCAGGCCTGTCCCGCGGACGCGATTGTGTTCGGCAACTTGCTGGACCCGAACAGCCAGGTGTCACTGCTCAAGGCAACGGGACCGGGATTACTCCGTGCTGGCGTATCTTGCTCACGCGGCCGCGCCTGACTTATCTGGCGCGGGTGCGCAATCCGAATCCGCGCGATGCCGGATTACCATGAGATTCCGTTGAACATCGCAGCTTACGTCGAGGAATGAGCCCGAGAATCCATTCGCGCCGCATGCCGGGGAGGCCGGCGCTGAGGCGCACTCGCCAGAGAAGGGAGAGCACTAATGGCTGACACTCTCATCAAGTCCGTTCCCAGTATCCACGCCGACACCGGCGGAATTGGAGCGCATGCCGCTGGTGGCGAACCAGCGCAGCGTCGGCTGGATTTCCGACCACATTGCCGAGCGTGGCGGAAGGCAAGACGCCGTTGTGGTGGTGGATCGCGTTCGTTCCGAGCGTGCTGTTGACGGTGGTGCTGCGTTAGCATGATGACGTATCTCGATCTCCACCGGCGTGGGCGTCTGGGGCTTGAGACACCCGGTGATGTGGGGCTGGGACATCATCAATTTCGTCTGGTGGATCGGCATCGGCCACGCCGGCACGCTGATTTCCGCGATTCTCTTTCTGCTGCGCCAGCGCTGGCGCACGGCCGTCAACCGCGCGGCGGAGGCCATGACGATTTTTGCCGTGATGTGCGCCGGACATTTTCCCGCTGATCCACGTCGGGCGCGTCTGGTTTGCCTGGTGGTTGTTCCCGATCCCAACGTCCAACGGCATCTGGCCGCAGTTCCGGTCGCCGCTGATGTGGGACGTGTTCGCGGTCTCGACCTACTTCACCGTTTCGCTGCTGTTCTGGTACATGGGCTTGATTCCCGACCTGGCCATGATGCGCGATCGGGCCAAGACCAAAGTCCGGCAGATTCTTCTACGGTATTGTTCGCGCTGGGCTGGACCGGCTCGAACCGGCACTGGAGCAATTACGAAAAGGCCTACTGATTCTGGCCGGCTTGGCCACGCCGCTGGTGTTGTCGGTGCACTCCATCGTGTCCTTGGACTTTTGCGGTGTCGCAGTTGCCGGGCTGGCACACGACGATCTTCCCGCCTTACTTCGTGGCGGGCGCGATTTACTCCGGGTTCGGCATGGTGCTGACGCTGCTGGTGCCGCTGCGCAAGATCTGCAAGCTGGAGGACATCATCACGATGCGGCACATGGAAATGATGTGCAAAGTGACGCTGGCGACGGGTTCCATCGTCGGCTACGCCTATGCGATGGAGTATTTCATCGCCTGGTACAGCGGCAATCCTTACGAGCGATTGGACCTTCTGGCAACCGCGTGTTCGGGACCTACTGGTACGGCGGTACTGGACGATGCTGTCGTTCAACGTGCTGTTGCCGCAGTTGTTCTGGTTCAAGAAGATCCGGACCAGAACCTGGTGGTGGTGTTCATCATTTCGATCTTTGTGAACATCGGCATGTGGTTCGAGCGGTTCGTCATCATCGTCGACGTCGCTGTACCAGGATTTCCTGCCGGCCAACTGGGGGTATTTCCAGCCGACGTGGGTGGACATGTTGCACGTATCTGGGCACGATTCGGTTTGTTCTTCACGCTGTTCCTGCTGTTCATGCGGTTTCTGCCGATGATCGCCATTTCCGAAGTCAAAGGCGTGACGCCGCAGGCGGACCCGCACCATCCGCTGGGCGGCGCCGAAACGGAGGGCGTCACTGATGAGCAGAGTCCACTCAAACCTACGGAATGATCGCTGAATTCGGTACGCGCGGCGGAAATGTTGCACGCGGCGCGAAAAGGTGCGCGACGCGGGCTACCGCGCTGGGACGTGTTCACGCCGTTCCCGGTGCATGGCATGGACGAGGCGATGGGCCTGGGAATTCGAAGGTCGGCTGGTTCACCTTCATCGGCGGGGTCACGGGTTACACACGGGCATGCTGATGATCTGGTGGATGAACGCTTACGACTATCCGATTGGTGGTCGGGCGGCAAACCGATGTTCAGCCCGTTCCCGGCGTTTCCCGCCGTCCTACGAACTGACCATTCTGCTGGCGCGTTCGGTGCGTTGATCGGCATGCTGATCCTGAACCGGCTGCCGCGACTGCATCATCCGCTGTTCAAGTGCCCGGTTCAAGAAGGTGACCCACGACGGATTTTTTATCGCGATTGAGGCGGACGATCCGAAGTTCTCCGCTGAAGCAACCCGCAGCTTGCTGGAACGCGCCGGCAGCCAGCACATCGAAGAGGTGAAGGACTAATGCGCTACATCTTTCTCACCTTTATTCTCGCGGTGGTGGCGGTGGTGGTGATTGCCGGGCGTCGCGGCGACTTCTCCGGCGACCGCCGATTGAAGTTTTCCCCGACATGGACCGACAACCGAAACTGCGGCCGCAAACCGACAACAAGTTTTTCCCCGACGGAATGAGTTCGCAGCCTGCGGTGCCCGGCACCGTGGCGCGCGGTTCGGCTTATCAAGACGACGCCGTACAACACCGGAAAGATCCCCGGCACGACTAATTGGGTGGAAATCCTGCCGGTGCCGGTGACTGCCGAATTGATGGCCCGCGGGCGGGAGCGCTACAACATATATTGCTCGCCGTGCCACGGTCCCACCGGCGCCGGCAAAGGCATTACCACGAATCCGATTTACGGCATGATTGGCGTGGCCAATTTCCACGATCCGCGCCTGGTCCGCATGGCGGACGGCGAAATCTTCAACACGATCACCTACGGCAGTCCGGCGCAACTGATGCTGGCTTACGGCGGCATGATTCCGATTGCGGACCGCTGGGCCATCATCGCCTATGTGCGGGCTTTGCAGCGTTCGCAGTTGGCGACGTTGGACGACGTGCCGGCGGACATTCGCCCGGAATTGACCAAACCGTTGGCGCCGGGCACGGGAGGGACGCAATAATTATGAACGGCTCGACCTTTGTTGCTACCGTCACGCCGGAACAGCGAAAAGCGCTGGAGGCCAAAGTCTCGCGGCTGGCGCTGGTCTTCCTGGTGGGAGGCGGTTTGCTGGGGCTCATCGGCCTGTTCACGAATCCCAAACAGTTTGCGTTTTCGTATCTGCTGGCGTTCATGTTTTTCCTGAGCATTTGTTTGGGAGCGCTGTTCCTGGTGATCATTCATCATCTCTTCGACGCCAACTGGTCGGTGCCAATCCGGCGAGTTTCGGAACACCTGGCGTTTCTGGTGCCGGTGATGGCGGCGTTGTTCATTCCGATTGCCCTGTTGGGGCCCTCGCAGATTTATTCGTGGATGCAGAGTGTGCTGGCCGGCCATGCCAACCTTGAGCATGCCTTGCGCGCCAAGCAACCACTCTTCAATCTGCCGTGGTTTTATCTGATTGCCGTGATCCTGTTCGCGGCGTGGACCTGGCTCTCGTACAACCTGCGCAAGTATTCCATTCAACAAGACCAATCCGGCGCGGCGCGCTGCACCTACAAGATGCGGATGCACTCGGCCTACGGAATCTACGTGTTCGCGTTCTCGATCACACTGGCGGCGGTCTTTTGGATGATGGCTCTCGAGTACCAATGGTATTCGACCATGTATGGCGTCTATTATTTCGCAGGCAGCGTCTGGACGACGTTGGCTACGTTGTACGTGCTGGGGGTGGCGTTCGTGCGGACGGGACCGTTGAGCGCGGTGATGCACCGCCGGCATTTTCATGACCTGGCCGTGCTGTTTTTTGCGTTCACGGTGTTCTACGCCTACATCGCCTTTTCGCAGTATTTTCTGATGTGGAACGGCGCCATTCCCGAGGAAACATTTTTCTTCGTGAAACGCGAAACCGGCTCGTGGTGGAGCATGGGTTTGTTGCTGATCTTCGGTCATTTCTTTTTACCGTTTCTGGCCATGCTGCGGATCGACACCAAGCTGTGGCTGCCGTTGATGCTGCCGTTGTGCGCCTGGGCCTGGATCATGCAATTCTGCGACCTCGCGTTCAACATCATGCCAGTGTTGCACCCGGAAGGGTTCCAACCGCATTATCTGGACTTTGCGTGCCTGGCCTTCATCGGCGGGGTGCTGGCAATGGTCTTTATCCGGTACTTCAAACAGCATGCGCCGTATCCGGTGAAGGATCCGCGGCTGGAAGAATCCATCGGGCTGCGTCATGGCGGACCGTTGCCGCCGGCCACGGCACCCGAGTAAAGTGCGAATGAACGTCAAGCTGACATCTCGAAGCAGTGTGGCGGCCCTGGCGGTGAGCCTACTGGGCTGCCTGCTTCTGGTCTATGCCCTGGTGAAAACCGTGCAACACTACATGCAACCGCCGCCGTTGAACGCCACCCGCGTCGAGGAACGCCAGAAAGCGCTGGCGGAATTGCGCGCGCGGGAACAGGAGCAAACGCAGAATTACGGTTGGGTCGATCAAGCACACGGCATTGTGCGCCTGCCGATCACCAACGCCATGGAACTGACCATTCGGGAATATCGCAATCCGTCGGTGGCCCGCACCAATTTGCTCACCCGCCTCGAGCAAGCCACGAAGCCCCTGCCGAAACCTGAACCGCCGCCGAACCCATTCGAATAGCCGGCGATGACCGCGTCCGTTACTCCCGCTCCCCAAACTTCCGAGACCGCGGCCGCGACGCCGATGGTCGAGCCGCGTGATTCGGTAGCGATCATCGATGCGTCGTGCCGATGGCCGTTAATGCTGTTGTTCATTGGCGGCCTTGCCTGGCTACTGGGCGGGATGTTCCTGGCCATCATTGCCTCGGTCAAACTGCACGCCCCCGGCTTCCTCGCTCACGCCGCCTGGCTCACGGTGGGGCGGTTGCGTCCGGCGGCCATGAACGCGCTGATTTACGGTTTTGCGACGCCCGTCAGCCTGGGCGTCCTGATGTGGATGCTGGCCCGCTTGGGCGGGCTGCGCTTGTTGTATCCCGGTCCCGTTTTTGTGGCCGGCCTGATGTGGAATTTCGGCGTTGTCAGTGGCGTGTTGGGCCTCCTGGCGGTTGGTTCCACTGGTTTTGAATGGCTGGAAATGCCACCGTACACGCCGCCGTTGTTGTTGATCGCATTTCTCGTCCTGGCCATTAGCGCGCTGATGAATTTCTCCTTTCGCCGGGAGAAGACCGGGTATGTCTCGCAATGGTATTTGCTGGCGGGCTTGTTCTGGTTTGTCTGGATCTATTCGGCCTCGAGTTACCTGTTGCTCTACCATCCCGTGCGGGGCGTGCTCCAAGCGGTGGTGGGCGCATGGTTCACCAGTAACCTGCTCGGCCTATGGCTCACGTCCGTGGGACTGGCGATCGTTTTCTACTTCATCCCCAAACTCCTCCAGCGTCCTTTGCAGAATTACTGGCTGGCGGTCTTTGGCTTTTGGACCCTGGCGGTCTTTGGCAGTTGGACGGGGCTGGCCCAGTTCGCGGGTGGACCGCTGCCGCGCTGGATGGTCAGCGTCAGCGGCGTGGCCAATGGGTTGATGATTGTGCCGGTGCTCGCCGTGGCGCTGAACTGGCATTGGACGCTGGTCGGGAAATATCATCAGTTCAAAACCGACTTCGTGTTGCGGTTCGTCTTGGCCGGCGCGGTTTCGTATCTGGCGGCCAATCTGTTGGCGAGTGTGGTGGGATTCCAACCATTGGCCGCGCTGACGCAACTGACGCTGGTGCCGGTCGCGCGCGTGCAACTGGCCCTGCATGGCTTTGTGGGACTCACGCTCTTGGGCGCCTTGTATTACATCCTGCCGCGATTGCTGCAAGTGAACTGGCCATCGATGAAACTGGTGCGGTTCCACTGGCTGGCCTCGGTCATTGGTGTGGCGCTCATGTTCGTGGCGTTACTGGTCGGCGGCCTGATTCAAGGCGGCCGATTGCTGAATCCGGACACCGATTTCGTCAGCGTGCTCAAATCGACCATTCCGTTTCTCGGCAATGCCGCCTTGGGACTGTGCGTCTTGCTGACGGGCCAGGTGGCCTTGGGGTGGAACCTCGGGTTGATGTTGTGGCAATATTGCCAACAGAGCAGTCCGGTAACTGAACTGTTGGAGGCGGTGGACGCCGCGGAGGCGGGAGGGCGACCATGAACTACGGTCCCTTGCTTTTCTTTGGCGTTTTCCTGACACTGACCAGTTCGTTCTGGGGTCTGGTCGTGGCGCCCCAATTACAGCTTGGCCGGCAGATGCCCGTCGCCCAGGAAAACGTGGGCCAGTTCTATCCGGCGCCCCGCTCTGGACTGGCCCAGGAAGGCGCGCAGGTGTACCGCACGTTGGGGTGCGTGGAGTGCCACACGGAACAGGTGCGCGGCTTGGGCAGTGATCTCGCCCGCGTTTGGGGCGAACGTATTTCCGTGGCTCAGGATTATCTGTACGACGACCCGGTTCAACTCGGCCAGCAACGGCTTGGGCCGGATTTGACGAACATTGGCGTCCGGCAAACCAACGCCGTCTGGCATTTCCTGCACCTCTTCGATCCCAAACTTACCGTGGTAGGTTCACCGATGCCGCGGTACCCGTTCTTGTTCGACCGGGAACCGGAAGGAACCCAGTTCCCCTCCCCTTGGGCGCTGACCCCGGAGTTGGAACAGAACGGCCGCAAATTCCACCTGGTTCCCAAACGGGAGGCCCGGGCCCTGGTGGCGTACCTGTTGAGTTTGCGGTCAGAAGTCTCCTTGTTTGAGGCGCCCGGGCCCAAGCCGGAAACCAACGCGCCCCCGGCGGGCTCAACTTCCACCAATCAAACGTCCACTCCCGCGGCTGTGAAAACCGGCTCCGCACCCGCGCCATGAAGAAGCGAAAGGCCAAGTCCAGCAAAGCGCGTCCGGCACCCGAACGTCCGCAAGTAGCTCCGAAGGCGCCCAGCCCCGAGCTGGCTCGGGTGCCATCCGTCAAGCCGGCCCGCAAAACGCCTTCCTCTCGACCGTCTGCGGTGGCCAAGCCCTTGGACGAATCGCCGGAGCCCACCGTGCGTCAAGGTTCGCCGATGCCGGTCATGATGATTGCCCTGTTGGGCTTGCTCCTGTACTTGGGCGAAGTCCACGTGATCGATACGGCTGGGGACTTCGATCCCCGGGTTTATTATCCATACCAGTCGGTCAAGCAACTCGAAGACCTCCAACCCAAATCCGCCGCCGACGCCATGTATGTCCAGGGGCGCAAGGTCTATAATTCCATCTGCATCCAATGCCACCAAGCCAACGGCCAGGGTAATCCAGCGATGTTTATTCCACCGCTGGTGGGTTCGGATTGGGTGCTCGAACCCGAGCCCGGACGCATCATCCGCATCGTATTCAAAGGACTCCAGGGCCCCATTACCGTGAAAGGCGAGAACTTCGGCCAGGGCGCAATGTTCGCGGTCGGCGATCAGTTGCCGGGAAATGAGGAGGAGAGAATTCAAGAAGTCGCCGCCGTCTTGACGTACATTCGCAGCACCTGGGGCAACAGCGCGCCGCCCGTAACAATCGAACGGGTACAAACGGCTCACGAACAATTCAAGAACCGCACTGCGCCCTGGACCGCCGACGAGTTGCTGAAGCTCGAACCGAGCGAATAGGGGCACCCAAGGATTGTTGGTGGTTTCCAAACGTTAGTTTGGCGACCACGCATTGTCCGTTCTTATCCCACGAAGGAGTTGAAACCACGGAGTGCTTGGATTGCTCGGATGGGGAAGAGCTTGGCTGAAACGATTCAGTTGGGAGGACGAGCAAGCCGCCGCGTGGGCCAAGCGGCGAGTGGAGAAAACCTTTGACTTCCGGCCCCCCAACGAGCTGCCAGCGGGATGCCGGCAGCACGTTGGGTTGAAGTGGCGGGTGGTTACGCGGCTTGGTTCAGGATCGCCTTGAGATCCTCAGCCGCCGTCTTGATTGGCATCAGGTTGAATTTCTCGACCAGCACCCCAAGCACATTGGGTGACACAAATGCCGGCAACGTCGGACCAAGCCGGATGTTCTTGATGCCCAGGAACAGCAAGGTCAACAGAATCGCCACGGCTTTTTGTTCGTACCAGGAGAGCACGAGCGACAACGGCAGGTCATTGACGCCGCAGTTAAAGGCTTTGGAAAGGGCCACCGCGATCTGGATGGCGGAATAGGCATCGTTACACTGGCCGATGTCCAGCAACCGCGGCAGGCCGCCAATGGTGCCAAAGTCGAGTTTGTTGAAACGGAATTTACCGCAAGCGAGGGTGAGGATCATACAATCCTGAGGAACGGATTCCGCGAACTCGGTGTAATAATCCCGTCCTGTTCGCGCGCCGTCACAGCCGCCGACCAGGAAGAAATGCTTGATGTCCCCGCCCTTGACGGCCGCGACAACTTTGTCGGCGACGTTCATCACGGCATTATGGCCGAACCCGGTCAGGATGGTTTTATCCGGACCATCCTCCGCAAATCCCGGTGCGGCCAAAGCCGCCTCGATGACCGGACTGAAATCGCCATCAGCAATGTGCCGGACATCGGGCCAGGCTACTAAACCGGAAGTGAAAATTCGGTCTTGGTATGCCGGCTGCGGTTCCTGGATGCAGTTGGTGGTCATCAGAATGGCGCCGGGGAAGCTTTTGAATTCATCCTTTTGATCCTGCCAGGCGCCGCCGTAATTGCCGACCAGATGCGGGTAGGCCTTGAGCCGCGGATAGCCGTGCGCCGGCAGCATCTCGCCATGCGTATAGATATTGATGCTCTTGCCTTCCGTTTGTTTAAGCAGTTCTTCGAGATCCTTGAGATCGTGACCCGAAACCAAAATCGCCTTGCCTTGGAGGGGTTCAATGCGCACGGGCGTTGGCACGGGATGGCCGTAGGTCGTGGTGTGCGCCTGATCGAGCAATTCCATCACCTGCAAATTGATATCTCCGCACTTGAGGCACAGCCCCAGCAGGCCATCCACGGTGGGATTTGGTTCCGCCAATGCACTCAACGCTTCATGGAAGAAGGCGTAGATCCCGTCTGCCTCCCGGCCCAGGATCAGCGCGTGGTCGGCATAAGCGGCGGCGCCTTTGACGCCATACAACAACAAGTCCTGCAATCCGGCCACGTCGGGTCCGAATCGGTCGCGGCGGGACAGCGACGAAACCATCTCCCCTTGTTTGACCAAGCCGTCGGCGGAATCGGCCGGCACCCAGGTTGAAGGGCCATTGAATGTTTCGGTTGCCGATCCGGCCTTGGCCGCCGCGGCGACATACAGGGTGCGGGCCTCGTCCCGCAGAGCGGCGGCCTTGCGAATGATCGGCTCGATGCGTTGCGCGTCAAAATTTACGTTCGTCACGGTGGTAAACAGCGCCTCGATTACAAACCGGTCGAGCGTGGGATCTTTCGCCCCGAACTGCCGCGCCCGGTGCGCGAATTGGGAAAGGCCTTTGGTGGCATGCACCAGCAGATCCTGGAGCATGGCGGTTTGTTCATCCTTGCCGCACGTGGCAAAATCAGTGCAGCCGGTCCCTTTTGAAGTCTGTTCACATTGATAGCAAAACATAGTCGTCTTCCGTCGTTTCAATTGATGGTTTGGGCAAGCGCCACCGGGACACTCGCGTTCTTACGGGACGGACTATGCAACAGCCTCGGAATTGGGCCTTTGATCCACATCAAGTTTTTCAACGATCAGTGGCGATTACGGTTAGCATAGCTTTACCTCCTTGGGCCGAAAGAAACGACAGGAAGCCCCCAAAACTTCCCCGGCTAGCTACCGCAGAACCGCTCGAATGCGCCGCCGAAAAGGTTTTGCGCATCGCGCTGCATTTCCTCCTTCGACACCTCCCAACCCGCGCGGGCCAAATCCGTGTATTTGTCCACCAGCACTTTGGCAATGATCCGGCGCGAGTGTTGCCATTTATAGATGATTTGATCCAGCACGCGGGCGTCGGAATGTTGCGGCGTTACACTCAGGCCAAGCAACTCCAGTCGCATCCGGGTGATCTCTTCGATCAGCGAGGGCACGTTGGTGAACCACCAGCAACCAAACGCGTGGAGGTTGCGGAATTTGCGGGCGACCACGCACAGCTCGTGCTGGTTTTCGCGCGCCAGGACCGTCGCCAGAAACTTCGTGTCCGGAAACGCGGCACACAAATTCTCCAGCGCGCTCATCCGGCTCAACCCAACCCCATCGCCGGCCAGTTTCAAGGCGGGATTCACCTGCCGTTTGACGCCAAACATCAGCGCCATGGGCAGTCCAGCATCCCGGCAATGCGGCAACACCGCCTTCTCCAACAACCGCGCCGCAAATGTGTCCGCCGGAAAATCAAAGTCGGGACTCAACGACACCATCAGATAACGGGCTTGAATCCGGCGGGTCCAGTCATCGAGAAAACGGCGCACTTCGCTGATGGTCTTCTCGCTCAAACTCGCGCCAACCGCATAGCCCCACTGGGTCAACCAGGGAATGGTGTCCCCCCACGCCAGAAGCAACGGATCAATGCGTAACGCCGCCATGAACCGCTCGTCCCGAGCAAAACCCTGCTCCCATTGGGGACGCTCCACCGGGTCGAACGGGGAATTGGTCATACAGATCTTCCGTACTCCCGCCAGTTCCATGCAACGGGTGACATAGTCCTCCGGCTTCCATCCGGCAAACCAAGCGCGCAAGGCCGGCAGATCCCGCTGTTTGGGGTCCAGACCGAGGGCTTGAAGCACAGTCAAAACCCCACGGCAGGCCTCCGAAACCGGGGAATTCCGGATAAACAATTGGTCCCAGATCAGGTCGGCTTGCTCCGTTTTTGACAAAGCCCAGAAGGCTGCGTAGGGCTGCTCAAGATAGCGGAACGCCTCGGCCACCAAGTAGTGATAAACCAGGAGTTCATCAATCCCCCAAAGCAAAAGTTCACCAAAGGCTGGATCATAGAGATGGGTGTGAATATCCAGCACCGGCGTGGCCGCAACAATCTGTTCGACCTGCGCGGCCAGTTCCGGATGCGGTTGGTGAGCGGACGTGGAATTCATAAGGGCGGCACCGTATCGAAAAGCCGCGGATGGTTCTACCTTTTTTTCCAGTCAATTGCCAAACATTCCCTTTGACGCCGGAAGCGCGAACCTTTTGCGAAATCGGCACCCGGGGTGAAGATTATGTGCTCCAGAACTCGGAACGCAGCAAGGTAGCGCGGATGCCCGCCTCCGCGCGAAGTAATGGGCAACGTTGGCATTTCGAGGGCATCCGCGCGGCGGTCTGGAAAATATGCGGGTTAAGCCCCCTCTCCTGCTTGCCGATACCCCAGTTAGCTTACGATCAAGCCGGTCCACCATCAGGAAGGTTTGCCGACTCAAGGCGTCCAAGCGGCAATCCAATGGGCCGAATGTGAAGGCGAATGCCCGCGTGAGGCCGCCGGCCGCCCGATGATCCGAAGCCACTTAGGTCTTTTATGTTTAGTCAGGAAAACGCAGCAACAACATCGGACGACACCCCCGAGCGTCCTGAACCTCACCGCGAGCCGCGGTCGCCTTTGACGAATGACAATTCGAACATGATCTACCTGCACTCCCAACCGCCGGACCGGGTTTCCGGAAATCGGCAATCCATCGAAACTGAATCAGAACTCCCCCCCGGTTTCGCCCTCCGGCAAGCCCTCGCTTTCAGCCAGGAACAACTGGAGGCCATTGCAAAAATTCGCATCGCTCTGCAACAAATGGCCCTGTTGGCCCAAGCGGCGCTTCAGGTTCCCGAGGCGGAACGACCGGTTCGGGCCAAGGAATTTCAAACCTGGGTGGCCCGGATTCAACACCACCGGGCCGAAGAATTTGCGCAGGCCAAATTGTTCGATGGCCAAACGGTGGTTGTAAACGTGGAGCCTCAGGGCAACCGGCTGGTCATGGCCGGAGTAAATCTGCGTGCCATTGCCTACACTCAGGTCTTGGATTCCGGGGTGGAACACCCAACTCGCGGCGCGCGCGCCCGGGCCACCACCGAAGCCGCCCTCCGGCAACTGGCGTTCGATGAAACCATCGTCCGAGCGAATGTGGAACGTTTGCACTTCTGCCTCCAACAAACGCTGATCTTAAATGCGGCCCCAACCGGGGCGGGAGCCCAACTGGCCGCTCCGATGGGCCACCTCGCCCGTCACGAATCGGGCTGGTCACCTGGCGAAGCCTATTCTCCGCGAAGCCGCCCTGCCTTGCAGACCGCCTTGGGATAGAAGCTTGCCTGGCAATGAACTTCCGGTTACCTGTAGTTGCGAACCGTCAATCTTCACCCATCAGTGATGATGACCACTTTGATAATTGTCGGCACCCGGATAACTGCAAACTGATACGTATGGCGGGAACCAGACATCGCCCCAGCAAGCCTCGGAGCAGGAAACCGCAGGCGAAGGCCGTGTTGACCAGGACGGCATCGCCGCGAGCGGCTCGAACCACCAATCCCGTGAATCGGGGGGGCCAGCCGCCAGTCCGGCCAGCCAAAGTGGCGCGCGCCAAGAAACTGTTGCGTGATCCCGCTTATCCTTCGCCCTCGGTGTTGAAAGCCGTGGCGAAAAGGCTGAGCAAAAAGCTCAAGTAATTAACGGTTGTCGAGCGTTTCGCGCACGGCGGCCACCAGTTGCGCGTTATCAAAAGGCTTCGGCAAGAAGCGCACTCCATCGATTTCCATGGTCCCATCCGGATCCTGCTCCTGCAACCCGCCGCTAAGTAGAATCGCCTTGAGCTGAGGCTGCTTTTCCCGCAAACGGATCAAGGCATCCCGTCCGTTCAGGTGGGGCATGTGCAGATCCATCAACACCAGATCAATGGGCGCCGCCTGCGTGTATTGCTGGATCGCGTCTTCCCCGTCGCGGGCTACCAGCACCTGATAGCCCCGGTAACTCAGCACGGCGCGCATGACCACGCGCACCGCTTCTTCGTCATCAACCACTAAAATCCGTTCCCGTCCTTCCATCGTTTTAGCGTCCACCATTGCTAGATCCGGTTGACTGGGTGTGGCCGGCGTTTCGCACGACCGTGGCAGGTAAAGGTGAAACGTGGTTCCCTGCCCCCCGCTGCTCTCCGCTTCAATCCAACCCCCGTGCTCGGAAATCACGCTGAAGGTGATGGACAGGCCCAGACCCAGGCCGGTGCGCATATCCTTGACGGTCAGATTCGGTTCAGACAACCGTGCCAACGTTTCCGGAGCCATACCTCGGCCGGTGTCGGCGATGGTCAGCTTTACAAATTGTCCGGCTTTGCGCGGTGGCTGCGCCTCCACCGCGGCAAGGTTGACCGAGGTCAGCGACATTGTTAACCGCCCGCCGTTGGGCATCGCGTCGCGGGCATTGAGCCCCAGGTTGACCAAAGCCTGCATCAACTGATTGGAGTCCCCGCGCACCTGCCAGGGGTCGCTGGGGACCGCCGTCCAATTAATTTCAATGCGCGGGTCGATGCTATGGCGCAAGACAAACACGACCTGCTCGACCACGTCATTCAAGTTGACGGCGGTGAACTTCCGTTTGGCCTGCCGGCTGAAGCTCTGCAATTTGGCCATCATGTCCGCGCCTCGTCGCGCGCTGGTTTGCGCGTAAGCCAGGTTGGCTTTCAACGAATCAGGGCATTCGGGAGAGTGAACCGCCAGGTCAACCTGAGAAATGATGGCCGTCAAAATATTGTTAAAGTCATGGGTGATGCCGCTGGCCAGCGCGCCCACCGCCTGATGTTTGCGTGCCAGGTGAACCGCATCTTCCATCTGCTGTTGCAGCGTGATATCCCGAAACCGAGCCGTCACAAAGCTTTTGCCCGCCACGATGGTCCGGCTGAGCCAAGCCTCCAGGGGCAGCCGTTTCCCCTCCGCTGGCTCCATTTCCAACCGCCGAACCGGGCGAGGCGCGCGCCCCGAAAAATCCAATTCACCGACCTTGAGCTGAGTCCACACTTGGGCCAAGGCGGGAAATTGAGTCAACGGCTGTCCCAGCGCCTGCGGACGGGGGCAATGGAAGATATGGGCCGCCGCCTCGTTTAAATAAACGATCCGTTGTTGTTCGTTCACGCTCAGAATCGCGTCGTCGAGTGAGTTGATGATCGCTTCGGTCAGGCCGTCCATACAATGTCGTCTGGCTTAAGAATGCGCGCCCCGAGGCGCTTGCCAACCGGCCCGAACATAAAGTTTCGTTGACAACTTGAAAATCGAAAAGAGATAGTTTTTTGCAACGACATGGATGCTGCAAAACGATCGACTCAAACACCTAACCAGCAGGCTGGCTCCGCGGCTCGCACCGGGAAATCCAAACCGCGAACCTCCCCTGCCAGCGATCATCTACCAGAGGACGGATCCCCGCCGCTGAAGCAACTGGCGGCGTTCTGGCCCGGGGTGGTGTTCCAGCAACGCCCGGATTTCACCTTCGCGTTTGTCACCTCCCAAATGGAAGAGCTGACCGGCGTGCCCGTGGCGCACTGGCACACTTCGCCGGTGCGGTTTTGGGACGTTGTTCACGAGCAGGATGCGGAACGGCTGGGCCGCCAAATCCAGGAATGCGCGCAGGCTCCGGGCTTCGTGACGCTGGAATATCGCCTTCGTAATTTGCAGACTGGCCGTGTCCATTATCTCACAGAACGCCGCCGGGCGCTGCGGAATGCTGCGGGCGAACTCGTCGGTTACGAAGGCCTTTGGCTGGATTGCACCCGACAAAAGTTGGCCGAACGACGGATGGCCGCCGCGAACTGGAACGAAACCCTCGCCGTAGTCACGATGGGGCTGGCCCATGACTTTAATAATATCTTCGCGGGGATTTGCTCGCTCAGCGATACTTATCTCTGCCAGGTGGACGCCAGTCATCCGTTTCACGAGGGTTTGACGCTCATCAACCAGAAAGCCAACGAGGCCAGCCAACTGGTGAATCGGCTGGCCAATGTCCACCGCGACAAAACCGGCTCCCGAAGTTACCACGACCTGAACGAGGTGGTGCGGAATGCGGTGGAACTCTTGCGCCGCGTTTTTCCACGGCAAGTCGAATTCACCACTCAGCTCAGCGAGACGGCTCTACCGCTTTATGTCGATGCCGTGGCTTTTCAACGCGTCATCATTAATCTGGTGTTGAATGCCGTCGAGGCGATGACCGAACGCGGTGAATTGCGCTTCGAAACGTCTCAACAAGCAACGCTCGACCGTCCCGAACATGCCGTCGGCATCGTCCCGCGAATGCCTGGTTGCTGTCTGACCATTGCCGACACCGGCAAAGGCATCCCAATCCGTCATCTGGATTCAATTTTTGATTCGTACTTTACGACCAAATCAGTGAACCACGGGTGCGGTCTCGGCCTGTCCAACGCAAAACGCTTTGTCGAAAATCATCAGGGATTGATTGCCGTGGAATCCAATGAAGGGGCGGGAACGACGTTCCGTCTCTGGCTGCCGCAGGCCGATTTTACCGAGGCAGAGCCAGGGGAAGCGAGTTTGCCCCACCGGCGCCGGTCGTTCTTATTGGTGGGGCCGCCTGGTCCCCCGCTCGACGTCATGGCCGCGTTGTTGCGGCAGCACCAGGTGCAAGTCTTCACCACCACCGACCACGCTGAAGACTGGTTCCAATCCGGCGAGTACTGCTTTGACGGCTTGATCCTGCAAATCGAGGCCCAGGACTTGCAGGCGCCCTCGCTGGTCAGTTTCGTCCGTCAACACACCCCGAACCTGAAGGTGATTCTGCAAATTCTGGGTGGCCAACAGGAGCCAATGGAAACCCAGTTCCTCTTCCGCGCGGATTTGATTTTGACCCCGGACCTCACGGCGGAGGCCATTTGGACGAAGCTGGAAGAACTCTTCAACCCGCAATCAGACAGCGATTCATGAACAAGGAAACCGCCGCCGCTGCCGTCCACAATGCGCCCCCAATTTTGGTGGTCGATGATGAGGCTATCGTTCTGGTGGCCCTGCGCGATCTCCTGCGCCAACAAGGTTATCAGGTCGTCACCGCCACGGAGGTGGTGTCCGCCCTGAACCTTTTGAGCCAGCAGACCTTTGCCGTGGTGATCGCCGATCATCAAATGCCCCAACTCACCGGCCTGGAGTTCCTGGCGGAAGCCCGGCGGTTGCAACCGGATGCTTTACGGATTCTGACCACCGGGATGCTTGAGCCGAATACGGCATTGGAGGCCATCAACCGAGCCGGCGTTTCTCAATTGTTACTGAAGCCCTGGCGCCGGGAAGAACTGTTGCCAATTGTCCAACAGGCGATGGAACGTTACTTGACACTCCAGCGCGAGCGCCAACGGCTCGACGACGCCCTGGCCCAAAACGCCGAACTCCGCCGGAAGCTTGAGAAGCTCGAACAACAACTGCGCGACACAACGTCACCGAAATGAACCGCCACGTTGTGGAAGGTTGGCCGAATAGCCGCCACATTCTTGATCCTGCTCTTGCTCTTGCTCTTACTTTTTCCAGGCGTTAAGCGAGCAAGAACAAGAGTAGGATCAAGAGCAAGAGGAACATACCACAGCTTGACTCAATGGTAGTGGGGCTGGGAACGTGGCCAGGGACCACACGAACTGAAATGACTCATGCGTCGATGTTGGGACCGATTGTCTTTTCGCTTTTCCCAATCCGAGAAACCTGCAAACTCATCGCCGAACACTATGAGCGCAAAATACACCATCGGTCTGGATTACGGCACCAACTCGGTGCGCTGTTTGATCGTCAACACGGCCAATGGCCGCGAAGTGGCCACGGCGGTTTGGGGCTACGAACACGGCACCGAGGGAGTGATCCTTTCGCGGGATCCCAACCTGGCCCGGCAACATCCCGCCGATTACCTCAAGGGCGCGGAAGTCACCATCAAGAAAGCGCTCGCCGCCGCGAAGAAATCCGTGCGCGGCTTCCAGCCGGATCAGGTCATCGGCATTGGCGTGGATACCACCGGCAGCACGCCGTTGCCCGTGGATCGCGAGGACAGCCGCTGGCCTTCACTAAGAAGTTCGCCAACGATCCCGCCGCCATGGCGTGGCTCTGGAAGGACCACACCAGCGTGGCCGAGGCCGCCGAGATCACCGCCCTGGCGAAAAAGATGCGGCCGCAATATCTGGCCAAGTGCGGCGGCACGTACTCGAGCGAATGGTTCTTCAGCAAGATTCTGCACTGCCTGCGCACCAGTCCGGACGTGTTCGACGCCGCTTACACCTGGGTCGAGTGCGCCGACTACGTCCCGGCCGCGCTGACCGGAACTGAAGCCCCGGAGAAACTCACCGTGGGCGTCTGCGCCGCCGGCCACAAGGCGATGTACAACGACCAATGGGGCGGCTACCCGGATGCGGAGTTTCTCGCGAAGCTGGATCCCAAACTGGGCGCCCTGCGTTCGCGCCTTCGTTCGCAGGCTGCCACCATTGATCGCGCGGTCGGCGGCCTGACGGCCGCGTGGGCCAAACGCACTGGGTTGCCAGCGGGCATTCCCGTGGCGGTGGGCGCGTTCGACGCGCATCTGGGCGCGGTCGGGTCCGGCATCGCAACCGGGCGCACTGGTGAAGATCATCGGCACCAGCACCTGCGACATGATGGTCGTGCCAGTCGGCGACAAATTGGCGGACATTCCCGGCCTGTGCGGCATCGTCAACGGCAGCATCCTGCCCGGCTATTACGGCCTGGAAGCAGGCCAGTCGGCGGTGGGCGACATCTTCAACTGGTTCGTGAACTACATTCAGCCGTGGGGCCAAACGCTCGGTTCGCACGAGCAACTCACCCGGAGCGCGGCCAAGCTGAAGCCCGGCGAATCGGGCCTGCTCGCGCTGGATTGGAACAACGGCAACCGCACCATCCTGGTGGATCAGCGCCTCACCGGCCTGCTGCTCGGCCAGACGCTTGTACACCACGCCGGCGGAAATCTACCGCGCGCTGATCGAAGCCACCGCCTTCGGCGCGCTGACGATCATCAACCGCTTCGAGGAATACGGCGTGAAGGTGAAGCAGGTCGTCAACTGCGGCGGCATCGCCGAGAAGAATCCGATGGTGATGCAGATCTACGCCGACGTGACGGGTCGCCCGATGAAGATCTCCCGCTCCGCGCAAACCTGCGCGCTGGGCGCGGCGATTGCCGGCGCGGTCGTGGCGGGAGCCTTCCCAAATTACGCCGCCGCCCAAAAGGCGATGACCGGTTTGAAGCCGCGCGTGTTCAAACCCAATCCCCAAGCCCATGCAATCTATCGCGAACTCTATCCGCTCTACCGCAAACTCCACGATGCCTTCGGCACGGTAAACTGGAAGGGGAACCTCGGCGACGTGATGAAGAAACTCCTCGACATCCGCAACCGCGTGCGGAAGTGACAACTTGCCCAAGGTAGAGCGAGAATCCGTCGAGCCCTGATTTTCCTTAGCGTGTTCGTCAATCCAATGCCTAGCAGAAGAAAATGTCTGACATTCGAACACCAAACGCTTCCCGCGTTGACGCTGTTAGGAGTGCGGAAACGATGCGGGAAGTCAGGGCTCGACGGAGTCTCACCCTACCTGTCGAGGGTGGGTAACTGGCTCTTAAACAAAACATGATCAAAGAACTGAAGAAACAAGTGTGCCAGGCCAATCTGGATTTGGTCACCGCCGGGTTGGTGCTCCAGACATGGGGCAACGCCAGCGGTCTGGACCGACAGCGTGGTCTCATGGTCATCAAACCTTCCGGCGTGCCCTACGATGGCATGAAGCCGGAACAGATGGTCGTCGTGTCGCTCGCCACCGGCCAAGTGGTCGAGGGCACACTCCGGCCCAGTTCGGACACGCCGACGCACCTGGTGCTTTATCGGGCGTTCAAGGACATTGGCGGCATCGTCCACACGCACAGCCTTTACGCCACCGCCTGGGCACAGGCGAAACGCGAAATTCCGGCTCTCGGCACCACCCATGCCGATTTTTGTTATGGCCCGGTGCCCTGCACCCGGACGTTGACTGGGGCCGAGATTGAAGCGGCTTACGAAGTTAACACCGGCCACGTGATCGTGAAGCGATTTGCCAAACTCGATCCCTTGGCGTGCCCCGCCGTGCTGGTGGCCAATCACGCTCCATTCACCTGGGGCAAGACCGTGGCGGACGCCGCCGAACACGCCATCGTGCTCGAGAACGTGGCCCGCCTGGCCAGTGAAACGTTGCGCATCCAATCTGCCATCAAAGCCGTACCGCAAACCTTGCTCGACAAACATTACTTCCGGAAACACGGCCCGGGAGCCTACTATGGACAAAAATGATCAAGACACTGACCTCCGTATTGGGCGGCCTCGCACTGGTCGCGGGCTTTAACTTCGGTATTAGCTCCATCGCATCCGCCGCGGAAAATGCGGCCGGTCCGGTCAAGCTTACCGTTCATGTCGATCAACCTGGCCACCCGGTCAGTCCCACACTTTGGGGCATCTTCTTCGAAGACATTAACTGTTCCGCGGACGGCGGCATTTACGCCGAGATGGTCCGGAACCGCTCGCTCGAGGACACGGACAAGCCGGAATACTGGTCCCCGGTTGGCAGTGGCTTGGCGGACGTGGAACTGGCGGTGGATTCGACGGAGCCAATGAGCGCCGAAAAATCCGCATTCACTCAAGGTAACCATTGCCAAGGCTGGTGCTGGCCGTGCCGGCGTGGCAAACGACGGCTACTGGGGCATGTCCGTCGTCAAAGGGGACACCTACGAACTGTCGCTCAACGCACGCGGCGCCGACGACTTCGCCGGGCCATTGAACCTCTCGCTCGAAAGCGACGACCGCGTCGTGTATGCGCAAGCGCGGATCCCGAGCCTAAGCCACCAGTGGAAGGCTTATCGATTCTCGCTGACCGCTCAAGGCACCGATCCCAAAGCGCGGCTCGTCATCAGCACCACCCAACCGGGCACGTTCTGGCTCGATATGGTTTCGCTCTTTCCCCGGAAGACGTGGAAGGGCCATGGCCTGCGCACCGACCTGATGGAAATGCTCGCCGGACTCAAGCCCGCCTTTGTGCGGTTTCCTGGCGGCTGCTGGGTGGAAGGCGACACGATGAAATACGCGTACCGCTGGAAGGAAACCATTGGCGATCTTTCCGAACGGCGCACGCAATACAACATCTGGCAGTATTACGCGACGCACGGCATCGGTTACCATGAGTATCTCCAAATGGCCGAAGACCTGGACGCTGAACCGCTCTTTGTCATCAATTGCGGCATGTCGCATCGCGAAGTCGTGCCCATGGATAAAATGGATGAGTTCGTGCAGGACGCGCTGGACGCCATCGAATACGCCAACGGCCCGGTGACCAGCCACTGGGGGGCGTTGCGCGCGAAGAATGGTCACCCCGCGCCATTCCATTTGAAGTACCTGGAAATCGGCAACGAGAACGGTGGCCCCGCCTACCAGGAACGTTATCCGCTCTTTTACGACGCCATCCGTGCCCGTTACCCGGAGATGGTTCTTGTTGCGGACGGGCGCACCGAGAAACGCCCGGCGGACGTTGTCGATGAACATTATTACAGCAATCCCGAGTTCTTCATCCAACACGCCGGCCGCTATGACAACTACGACCGGACTGGGCCCAAGATATATGTGGGCGAATACGCTGTGACCCAAGGAGCCGGCCAGGGCAGTCTGCGCGGTGCGATTGGTGAAGCCGCGTTCATGACCGGGATGGAGCGCAACTCCGACGTGGTCACCATGGCTTCCTACGCGCCGCTGTTCGCCAATGTGCATTACAAGAAATGGAACCCGGACCTGATTTGCTACGACAGTTCGCGGGTGTATGGCTTGCCCAGCTATTACGTGCAGCAGATGTTCAGTCAGCATCGCGGCGACGTGGTGCTGCCGGTGGACCTCGATGCCCCAGTGATCAGTAGCGGTCCAACGGGCGGCGCCATCGGCGTGGGCACCTGGATGACGCAGGCCGAATTCAAAGACATCAAGGTAACGCGCAATGGCCAGGCTCTTTATTCCTGCGACTTTGCCGACGGCACCCAGGGCTGGAAACTGCTGGGCGGCGGCGAATGGAACGTCCAGGACGGAATGCTGCGCCAGAACAGTCCCAAGGAAAACATCCGCGCCATTACCGGCGACAAGAACTGGACGGATTACACCTATTCGCTTAAAGCCCGCAAACTGGGCGGGGCCGAGGGATTTCTCATCCTGTTTCGGGTGCAGGACGAAAACGCCAAGTCCTGGTGGAACCTCGGCGGCTGGGGCAACCGACGTCACGCGGTCGAGATGGGCGGGATCATCGGCAATGAAGTACCGGGCCGGATTGAGACGGGTCGCTGGTATGACATCCGCATCGTCCTCAGCGGCGGGAACGTCAAGTGTTACCTCGACGGCAAGCTGATGCACGACGTGGATTATCCTTCGATGAAGTCCATTTACGCCTCCGCCACGCGGGACAACCACAAGGGCGAAGTGATCGTCAAAGTCGTCAACGTGGACAGCCAACCGCACGCAACCGCGATCCAATTGGACGGCGTATCTCAAGTGAACGGCCCGGCCCAAGCCATCGTGTTGACCGCTGCAAACCCTACCGCGGAGAATTCCCTGGCTGATCCCAAGAACGTGGTTCCGAAGGCCGAGACACTGAAGCTCAACGACGCCACCTTCCAGCATACGTTCCCCGGCAACTCGGTGACCGTACTGCGCATTCCGTCCAAAGCGAAGTGACCCCCAACGTGCTGCCGGCATCCTGCCGGCAGACCGAACGTGGCAATCGCAGTCGAACTGAGGATGGATGTTGGTGCGCACTCCCCGCGTCCGGTTCTTCCGGCGAGACGCCGAAAGCACGTTGTCAGCGTGCTGCCGGCATCCTGCCGGCAGACCGAACGTGAAGATTACGTTCGAATTGAGAACCAAGTCTGTGCGCACTTGCCACGCCCTGGCGGTGAATGATGTCCACATCGTGAACGAATCACCGATGGCTTCCAAACCTCGCGTAGCGTTTGGCGTGCGCCCGGCTTGCCGGCGCTTTCGGATAGGAACAAGCGATAAAACACATGCGATGCACCCCGCTTCAATGCGGCACCCCGGCACCAAACGAAAGCGGGAGCAAGCTCCGCGCACTCCAAACGCTGGCGCGACTCATTGACCACCTTTCCAATGCGAGCGCCCACTATACGACCCCAACCCCAGCGTGCTGCCGGCGTCCCGCCGGCAGTTTGGAACGAAAGCTTCAATTAAGGACCAATGACCAAAATCCAAGCACCAGCGAATGCCCAAGGTCCAATGACCAATTGCCAACCAACCGGCAGCAATCGCTTGAACGTATGTTGGACCTTGGGCTTTGGGCCTTCTTTGGCCATTGGGCATTTATCCTTGGTCATTTTGCAGCGACTGCGGTCCAAAAAACAGTTGCTCGCCTCCTTCCATCCGTTCCTGCCAGCGGGACGCTGGCAGCACGTTTAACAGCCTTCTTCTCTTCAGCCGGCCCAATAAAAATTGGTTTGTCGGACCGAGTGGCCTGCGGCAAGCTCACGCTTCCTTATGCAGCAAGTAAACATAGGCATGATTGGTGGCGGCACGGTGGGCAGCGGCGTGTTTCATCACCTGCAACGCAACGGGTCCCTGATGGCGTCGCGCCTTGGCGTCAAAGTCAGCCTTCGCCGAGTCGCTGTGAAGGCCTTCGACGAACCCCGACCTTATGACATTCCCCGCTCGTATCTGACGACCGACTGGAAAAGCGTGGTGGCGGACCCCAAGGTCCACGCCATCATTGAACTGGTCGGCGGCACCACGCTCGCCCGCACCATGATGCTGGCGGCGCTGCAAGCTCGGCAAACCGGTCATCACCGCCAACAAGGCGCTGATTTCCGCCCACGGCGAGGAACTGTTTGCCGCTGCGCAAAAGTTCGGCACGAACCTTTACTACGAAGCCAGCGTGTGCGGCGGCATTCCGATCATCAAATCGCTGCGCGAAGGTTTCGTCGGCAACCGGATCACGCACATTTACGGCATCGTCAACGGCACCTGCAATTACATCCTCACCCGGATGAAGCTGGAGGGCGCCGATTTCGCCGAGGTGCTGGCCGACGCGCAACGCTGGGCTATGCCGAAGCCGAACCGCACCTGGACATCGACGGCTACGACTCGGAGCACAAGACCGGCATCCTGGCCTCGCTGGCGCACGGGTTCTGGGTCAAGCCCAAAGAGATTCACGTCGAAGGCATTCGCCACATTTCGCGGTTGGACATGCAATACGCCCAGCAGCTTGGCTACACGATCAAGCTGCTGGGCATTGTGAAACAAGACGGGCAAAAGCGAGTCCGCCGGGAACGGATCCGCTGATTCAAGTTTCCGTCTATCCCGCGCTGATTCCGAACGCCCACGTGCTGGCCAGCGTGAACGATGTGTTCAACGCGGTGTTCGTGCGCGGCGACATCGTGGGCGACACGTTGTTTTACGGACGCGGCGCCGGCAAAGACGCCACCGCCAGCGCCGTGTTGAGCGACATGGCGGATGCGGCGCTGGACTTGAAGCCATGGCACCAAGCATCGCGTTGCCGCCGTTCGTGCCGCACGCACGCGCAAGGCGCCGTGCGCCGATCGGTGAAGTCGTGTCGCGGTACTTTGTCCGGTCTGAACGTGGTGGACCGACCGGGCGTGCTGGCCAAAATTGCCGCCATCTTTGGGCGGACGCAACATCGGCATTTCCTCGGTCATCCAACCGGAAGGCCATGAAGGTGAAAGCGTGCCGTTGATTCTGATGCTGCACGACGCGACCAACGGCGCGATGCAAAAGGCGTTGGCCAAAATCGCGCGACTGGCCGCCGTCAAAGCAAGCCGGTGATGATCCGGGTCGAGAACTTCGAGTAAGGCAACGCGGAGGCAGACGCAAAACCAGTTGATGCCATGTATGGGCACCGTCCTGTTTCAAAGCACCAATGGACATTCCGCCGCGGTCAATCTGCGCGAGGCGTTGTTGACCGGTCAGGCACCGGATCGCGGCTTGTATTTCCCGCAGGATATCCGCGGTTTACGGCTGAAGAAATCGCCGCGTTCGCCGAGATGCCGTATCACGAAATCGCGTTCCGCGTGCTCTGGCCAATGCACGAGGGCGCCATCCCCCCCCAGGCGCTGGCCGACATGTGCCGCGAGGCATATGACTTTGACGTGCCCCTGGAAATCGGTCACGACCGCGTCCATGTCGATGCGACTGGATCGCGGACCGACGGCGTCCTTCAAGGATTTCGCGGCCCACATGATGGCGCGGATGATCGGACGCTTTGTGCGGGAGACGGGCAGACGCTGACCATTCTAACGGCCACCAGCGGTGATACTGGTTCCGCGGTGGCGACGCGTTTCACGACATGCCCGGCATCCGGGTCATTGTGCTTTTCCCGCTCGCGGAAGTCAGCGACCGCCAGCGCAAGCTAATGACCACGCTTGCGCGGAAACATCCGCGCCATGGCGGTTGACGGCAAATTTGACGATTGCCAGGCGATGGTGAAACAGCGCATTTGCCGACCCGGCCTTGCGGCACATTCCGTTGTCCTCGGCCAATTCCATCAACATCGGCCGGCTGCTGCCGCAGAGCTGTTTACTATTTTTATGCCGCCTCGCGGCTGGCCCAGCCGGGGGAACCAATGGTGTTTGCCGTGCCAGTCCGGCAATTTTGGTGACATGATGGGCGCCGTCGTTGCCGGGAGATGGGGTTGCCGGTCAAACGAATCGTCGGTGCCGGTCAATGGCAACGACGAATTCCCCCACTTCCTCGCCACCGGCGAGTACCAAAAAATCGAGCCCGTCGCGCAACTGGCTTTCCAACGCGATGAATGTGGGCCATCCCAGCAACCTGGCGCGCTTGGTGGCGGTCTATGGCGGGCAGATGGACGAAACCGGTGCGCTCCATCGAACGCCGGATATGGATGCCATGCGGCGGGCCCTGTTTTCGACGCCGGTCTCGGATGAACAAACTCAGGCCACGATCCGGGACGCTTGGGATCGGCACAAGCTGTTGCTCGAGCCGCACGGGGCCGTCGGTTGGCACGGATTCCTGGATTATCTGGATTGTGAACCGCTGGGCGACGCGCCGGTGGCCGTGCTGGAAACCGCGCATCCGGCCAAGTTCCCCGAGGAGATCGAACGTTTGCTCGGCTTTGCGCCGGAAACGCCGCCCGCCCTGGCCGCCCTGGATCAATTGGCCGAGGACTACGACATGATGCCCGTGGACGACGAGTATTTCCGGTCGTACCTGATTCACCAACACGCCGCGCAATAGATCGCTTCCTGCATCCTTACACTGTCCGGGGTAAGGACTACCTGAGCGCGCCCCCCACTGGACAAGCCGACCAACTGGCCCCAAATTGAACCATGGCCCTGCGGGGCCCCGGCGCATGCAATGAGGCGTCGGCACGTCGAAAGGATAGTGTGATGGCTATGGTCAAGTTTGGTGATTTCGCGATGGTTTCGAGGCACAAACTTCTTCGCTCCTGCGGCACGGCGCTGTTGGGAGTTCTCGCCCCGGCAACAGTTTTCTTCAACTCAATCCACGCGGCGCAAGTGGCTGAACATCCAAGTGCAATTTCCGCTGTCAACCGGCAAGCGGCAAGCGGTGCGGCCGTTGCTTCAGTTGCCGAGGCCAGACTGCAGCCGGCCGTTTGGTATTATCCCGCCACTCAAAAGTCGGTTAGCACGCCACTGGGCTTGCCGGTTGCTTACTCGTATTATCCACCCCAGAGTTATCCGCCGCACCGGTTCAATCCATATCTTTACGATCCCTCGATCCGCAACCTTTACTCGTTGAATCGCCCCCTTAGCGACATGGACATTCGCCGGAACATCGACAATCGACTTTTCGACGACACCTTGCTGGACGCCACAAACATCCGCGTCAACGTGCGCAATGGCGTCGCCGTAATGACCGGGTCTGTGAATTACTGGGAATCGTTCTACCGGGCGGAACGTGATGCTTATATGGCTGGTGCCCGGCGGGTGATCAACCAATTGCGCGTCATCTATCGCTGATACGGCCTGCGCGGTATTCCCGGTAGGGCGAGACTCCGTCGAGCCCTGACTCTCCCGGAGGGTATTCGCAAATCCAAAACCGACCAACGGGAAATTGTGGGGGTTCGATACCCCGAAGGCTTTTTGCGGTTTCAGCTTATTGTGTTCGAAGACACCGCGGAGAAGTTAGGGCTCGACGGAACTACTGACTTCGTTGCGTCGGATTGCGTATGGCGTCGGGCGGGACGCCACGTTAAATTGGCGGCGCTATGGCCGAACGGCTGCCCATTTACGAGATCGAGTCTGAATTGGTGATCCGGTTGAAATCCAACCGGCGCCTCATCCTGCAAGCACCCACCGGCTCTGGCAAATCCACCCAGGTGCCGCAGATGCTGCTGGAACACGGCTTCCTCGACCGCGGCCAGGTCGTCACCTTGCAACCCCGCCGGTTGGCGACGCGTTTGCTCGCCGCCCGCGTGGCGTCGGAACGCAACGTCGCCCTGGGACGCGAGGTGGGTTATCAAATTCGTTTTGAACGGGTCGCCAGTGCCGAAACCAAGATCAAGTTCGTCACCGAAGGTATTCTGCTGCGCCAGATGATCCAAGACCCGCAGCTGGCAGGCGTTCAAGCCCTAATCTTTGACGAATTCCACGAACGCCATCTTTACGGCGACATCACGCTGGCCCGAGCGTTGGATTTGCAGGAAACGTCCCGACCTGACCTGCTGATCATCGTGATGTCCGCCACGTTGCAGGCCGGTTTTCTGGAGCAGTATCTGGCGCCGTGCTCGGTGCTGACGTCCGAAGGGCGCACGTATCCGGTCGATATCGAGTATGCGCTACGTCGTGCCGGGATGACCGCGCCCCCGGTTTGGGAACTGGCGGCCGCCGCGTTCAGCCAGCATGTCCGGACGGATGGCACCGGCGACGTACTGGTGTTCATGCCCGGTGGCTACGAAATCAGCCAGACCATCGAGGCCATCCGCCATTGCCCGGAAGCCAAGGGTTATCTGCTGTTGCCCTTGCACGGCGAACTACCCACGCGCGACCAGGATGCCGCGGTGGCGCGTTACCAACAACCCAAGGTCGTCGTCTCCACCAACGTGGCCGAAACGTCGCTCACCATTGACGGCGTCCGGCTCGTCATCGACAGCGGCCTGGCGCGCATCCCGCGCTACGATCCGCACCGCGGCATCAACACGCTGTTCATCGAAAAAATCAGCCAGGCCTCGGCCGATCAGCGCACCGGCCGCGCCGGCCGAACCGCGCCGGGACGTTGCGTGCGGTTGTGGTCCTCGCAGGAACACTGGGAACGGCCGGCGCACGAGTTGCCGGAAGTCAAACGGCTGGATTTGTCGGAAGTGGTGCTCACGTTGAAGGCAGTGGGCGTGACCGATTTGCGCCAGTTCCGCTGGCTGGAGCCGCCGACCGAGCAAAGCCTGGCCGACGCCGAAACGTTGTTGGTTGATTTGGGCGCGTTGGATCACCGGGGGTACATCACCGAAACGGGCCGCAAGATGTTGGCCTTTCCCGTGCATCCCCGCTACGCACGCATGTTGTTGGCCGCGCAGGAATATAAATGTGTTTATCACGCGGCACTGGTGGCGGCGCTCACCCAGGGACGCGACCTCTTGATCCGCAAACCGGGCCGTGACGCCGAACAGTTTCGCGACGACAAATTCGGTGAACGGGCGCCTTCGGATTTCTGGATTTTGATGCGCGGCTGGAATTACGCGGCGCAAAACAATTTCAACCTCGACGCCTGCCGTAAAGCCGGGGTTCACGCGCTGACCGCCCGGCAAGTCGGCCCGTTGCACCAGCAATTCCTGCGCATTGCCCAGGACGAAGGGTTGGACATCCAACCGGGCTCCGTGCCGGACGCCGCGTTGCAGAAGTGCATTCTCATCGGTTTCTCGGACCGGGTGGCGCGTCGGCTGGACGAAGGGACGCTGCGTTGTGAACTGGTCCATAATCGGCGCGGGGTGCTGGCGCGCGAAAGCGCCGTGCGCAACGTGCCGCTACTGGTGGCTGCCGAAATTCGTGAGGTGGAGGGCGCGCAGAAATCCGTAAACACCCTGCTGTCGCTGGCGACGGCGATTGAGGCCGATTGGCTGAAAGAACTGTTCCCGGAAGATCTCGCGAGTGCCGTGAGCGTCCACTACGACAGCACCGCCAAACGGGTTTGCGCCGAGGAACAACTACGGTTCCGCGACCTGGCGCTTACTTCGCGCCGCGTCGAGACTCCCCCCGCGGACGCTGCCGCCCGCATCCTGGCCGAGGAAGTTATTCAAGGACGTCTGACGCTCAAGCAGTGGGACCATGGCGTGGACCAATGGATTCTTCGCTTAAACCTGCTTAGCCGCTGGTGTCCCGAGTGCGAGTTGCCGCCCATCCTGGCCGAGGATCGTCGGCATTTGATCGAGCAGATTTGTCATGGCGCCGTTTCCTACAAAGACATCAAGGATCGCGAGGTCAAATCCACGGTCAAGTCCTGGCTGTCGCGCGCTCAACAAGACTTGGTGGACCAGCACACCCCGGAACGGCTGGCGTTTGCGAATGGCAAGAAGCCGAAGGTCACTTACGTGGCGGACGGGCATCCGTACATCGCGCTGCGGATTCAGGAACTGTATGAAGTGAAAAGGACGCCGCGCCTGGCCATGAACCGGGAGCCGGTGCTCATTCATATTCTGGCGCCCAACATGCGGCCCGTGCAAATCACCCAAGACCTCGAAGGCTTTTGGCGCGAGCATTACCCACGCGTCAAACAAGAGTTGCAACGCAAATACCCCAAACACGAATGGCGGTGATGCGGACACTGGGTCAAGCTGGGTGCGCCCTACCTCAAAGAAATGCGGGAGCAAGCTCCACGCACTCCAAACGCTGCGCGAGATTGGGGCGGGCCAGCCGCAACGTCGCGCTAGCGTTTGGAGTGCGTCCGGCTTGCCGGCGCTTTCCCATGATGGGTGGCGTGGTTGGGTTTGTTGACGGCCTCGTAGCTTTGAGGCGCACGAGCAATTTGAAGGCGGCTTCGAACGCGCCCACCCCTCCGGTAGGGCGAGACTCCGTCGAGCCCAAACTTCCCCTCATTACGTTCGAAGACCGGAAACCGAAACTGCGGAAAGCCTCCAACCTTTCGAGAGCCAGCATTTTCCCTTTGGCCGCTTCACGTTTGGCGAACGCCCTCCGGGGAAATCAGGGCTCGACAGAGTCTCGTCCTACCACATGCCGCGCAGTTTTTTACCACATCATCGTTTCAACCTTTCAACGCTTCAACCCCGTCCCCCGTGCCCGCTTCACCATCCATTGATGAATTAAAGCGACTCCTGCCGCAGTGTCTGTTGCCGGATCAGGTGCGGATCGGGCGGTTGTTGGCTCATGGGCTGGCCCAATTGCGCCAAGGCAAGGCGGCGCCCATGCCGGTGGCGCGCTGGCTCGGCCAAGCCCAGTGCTTCGATTCATCTTCGCCAGCAACGGGCGGCGCTGGCGCAGCATGTTTCCTACCCGGACGAACTGCCCATCACCGCCAAGAAGGACGAAATTGTCGCCGCCCTCAAAGCTCATCCGGTGGTGATCGTGGCGGGTGAAACCGGTTCCGGCAAAACGACCCAACTCCCAAAAATGTTCCTCGAAGCCGGATTGGGCGCACGGGCGCGGATTGGCTGCACTCAACCCCGGCGCGTGGCGGCGCTGTCCATTGCGCGCCGGTTGGCGGAGGAAATGCACGTGGGCTTTGGGCGGGAAGTCGGATGCAAAATTCGGTTCGCGGATCAGTCCCGCCCCCAGACCAGCCTCAAGGTGATGACGGACGGAATTCTGCTGGCCGAAATCCAGGGTGATCCGTTGCTCGCCGAATACGAAGCTCTCATCATCGACGAAGCCCACGAGCGCTCGCTGAACATAGATTTTCTCCTGGGCTACCTGAAGCTGCTCTTGCAGAAGCGCGATGATCTGAAGCTCATCATCACTTCGGCCACCATCGATACCGAGCGCTTCTCGCGAGCGTTTGACGGCGCGCCAGTCATCGAGGTATCGGGCCGGATGTATCCCGTGGAACTGCGCTACTCGCCGCTCGACGAAAACGCTGAGGACGAAGGCGAATTGACTTATGTGGACGCGGCGGTAAACGCCGTGGACCGTATTCTCGAGGAACCGCTGGCGGGCGACATCCTGGTGTTCATGCCCACCGAACGTGACATTCGCGAAACGTGCGACCTGCTCCAAGCCCAGCATCGGGACCGGCTGGACGTGACCCCTTTGTTTGGCCGACTGACTTCCGGTGAGCAACAGCGCGTGTTCTCTCCCGGACCGCGCCGGCGGGTGGTGGTGGCCACGAACATCGCGGAAACCTCGCTGACCGTGCCGCGCATTCGCTACGTGGTGGATACGGGACTGGCGCGCATCAGCCGCTATCATCCCGGCACCCGCAGCAAGCGCTTGCCGGTGGAACCGATTTCGCAAAGCAGCGCCAATCAACGCAAGGGACGTTGCGGACGCCTGGCGGACGGCGTCTGTATTCGGTTGTATTCGGAGGCGGATTTCGACGCGCGCCAACCTTACATCGAACCCGAAATCCAACGTTGCGACCTGGCCGATGTCATCCTGCGCATGAAAGCGTTCCAGTTGGGCGAGATGGAAACATTCCCCTTCATCGAGCCACCGAGTCCATCTGCCGTGCAGGGCGCCTATCAACTGCTCCAGGAACTCGGCGCGCTCGACGAGCAACGCGAACTGACGCGGCTCGGTCGTGACCTGGCCCGGTTGCCGGTGGACCCGGCGGTGGGCCGGATGATCCTCGAGGCGCAACACGAACGCGCGTTGCCGGAAGCGCTGATCATCGCCGCCGGCCTGAGCGTGCAGGATCCGCGCGAGCGCCCGTTGGACCAACGCGACGCGGCCGAAGCCGCTCATCGGCGGTTCCAACATCCGCAATCGGACTTCCTGACGTTACTCAATATCTGGAACGCCTATCACGACAAGTGGGAATCGCTGAAGACGCAGAACCAGCTCCGCAAGTTTTGCAAAGGGCATTTTCTGTCGTTCGTGCGCATGCGCGAATGGGTGGACGTCCACGGACAATTGCAGGACGCCGTCGAGGAATTGAAGTGTTCCGAAAGGACCAGTGTTCCACGGGAAACCAAGCCTCCCCAAACCCACCGTGGCAAACGAGCCGGCGCCGAATTCGATGCCCGTTACGCGGCGGTTCACCGTTCCATTTTAACCGGCCTCTTCGGCCACGTGGCCCAGCGGGAAAACCGTAACCTGTATCGTTTGGGCGGCAACAAGCAGGCCATGGTGTTTCCCGGATCGGGACTCTTTGAGAAGACCGCTGGCCGTGGCAGCGAGGGCAAGCCGGCGTCCAAACTCTGCGCGAGTTCAGCCGAACCAACTCCCGCGCAGCCGAAATGGCTGATCGCCGGTGAACTACTTGAAACCTCCCGGCTGTTCATCCGCATTGTGGCGGCCATCACCCCCGACTGGGTCATCGAACTGGCGCCGCATCTGATCAAGATCGCGCATGAGCATCCACATTGGGATCGCGAGGCCGGGCGGGTGTTGTGTACTGAACGCATCACCTTGCGCGGGCTGGTGCTGCGCGAGGGGCCGACCGGCTATTTGAAAGTCAACGCCGCGGACGCCACGGAGATCTTCATCCGGTCCGCGTTGATCGAAGAAGATCTCGATGGCCGCCACGCTTTCCTGGAACACAACCGGAGGTTGCGCCGCAAAATCGAGATGTGGCAAACCCGCATGCGCCATCACGCCAGCGTGGACCTGGACGAAGCCTTGTTTGCGTTTTACGCCGCGCGCGTTCAGAACGTCGCTTCGATTCACGACCTCAATCGGCTGCTAAAAGGGCAGGCCCAAAGCGATTTTCTATGCGCCACCGAAGCCGACCTGTTGGGCGAGCAGGCAGCGAGTTTCGATGCCGGCACATTTCCCGACGCAGTGCAAGTAGGCCGGCACTCAGTTCCCGTCAATTACGCCTACGCGCCCGCCCAGGAGGACGATGGCGTGACGTTCCGCCTGACTTACGCGCTCGCCGAAGCGATTGATCCCGCAACCTTGGACTGGGTGGTTCCGGCGCTACGCGAAGAGCGCGTGCATCACTTGTTACGGCTGTTGCCCAAAACGATGCGTCGCCCGCTGATGCCGCTCAATGTGACCGCGCGCGCAATCGTCGAGCACGTTGACCCAACGTCCGGTTCGTTCCTCGAAGCAATGAGTCAGTTTGTGCGGCGCCAATACGGCGTGCTGATCCCGGTCTCAGCCTGGCCGGTCAAGGACTTGCCGCCCCACTTGCAACCGCGGTTTGAAATCGTGGGCAACCAGGACAATTCACTGGCTGCTGGCCGCAACCTGAACGCCTTGCTCGACCGCGTGGAACAGGGACGCCAGCCCAACGAAGCCGCCGCATTGCGACGCGCCCTGGCCCGCTGGGAACGTTATGGGCTTACGGACTGGACCTTCGGCGAATTGCCCGAACGCTGTCTGGTTTCCGAGACCGGCGGCGTCCCGTTGTATTTGTATCCGGGCCTGCACGTGGAAAACGGCGATGTCAGCCTGCGACTGTTTCGCCGTCTGAACGAAGCGGAAACCGCCAGCCGGATTGGCCTTCGTCGTCTGGCCGAACTGGTGTTGCCCAAGGAACTGGCCTGGCTGCAAAAAGACTTGCGTGGCCTGACCCGTTTCGCCCCGCTCTACGCGACGCTCGGGGACACGGATGAATTGATCGAAACGGCCTGGACCAATCTCCGGCGTCACGTGCTGGCTCCGCCGAATCCGCTTCCGCGCACGGCTGATGCTTTTACCGAATATCTCGAGCGCATTCGGCAACAAGCTCGTGGTCTTGGCTCACGGTTTATGGATTGGGTGGGTGCCATCCTGGAGAAACGGCAGGAAGCCCTGGTTTGCCGCCGGCCCCTGCCAAACATGCAACAGGAAATCGACGCGCTCGTGCCGGGGCGATTCCTGGAAAAGATCCCCTTCGAACAACTGGCTCACGTGCCGCGCTATTTGCAGGCGCTATTCATTCGCGCCGAACGGGCCGCGCTCAATCCGGCCAAGGATGCCGAGAAGGTTCGCCGCGTGCAGCCCTACTCCGTGGTGGCGCGCCAGGTGTTTGCCCAACCGGCCCGTTCTCCGGAAGCCTTTCGCCGGATGCAACAGTTTCGCTGGTTGCTCGAAGAGTTCAAAGTGTCCGTCTTCGCCCAGGAACTTGGCACCGCCCAACCCGTTTCGACCAAACGCCTGGACGAAGCGTTGCGCGAACTACGGGAGGCGCAAAAGGTGCAAACATGAGGCGTCCGTTGGCGCCGCAAAATTCAGACGTTTTTCCCCGTTGGTGCGGTTAACGCTATAGCGACACTTTCACAGATAGGCGCGCGGCCTTTAGGCCGCTTCAAGCACCCAAGGCCAACCAGCGGCTTGCGGAATAGGACGGTGAAGCGGCGTAAACGCCGCGCGCCTGCCGCGCTTCGCCGGAACTGTCGCTGCAGTGTTAACGTCCGTTCGGAACAACGGGCCATGGGTCACATCCGCGTTTGGAGTGGGCGGAGGTTGCTCCCGCTTCCTTGCTGGCGGAAATTCGCTCAATGCGCGGCAGCCTTCTTCGCTTCGGCGCGAGCGCGCTGGTCGGCCAGACGAGTATCCACTTCGTCCGCTTCGGTGGGATGGATCTCGTGATAATACTCGTTGGACTTGGCCAGTTGCTCCTTGTGCAACAGCAGACCCTCGAAGCGGTCCGCGTTGCTGAGCTCGAACTGGGTGTCCATCTTGATGGAGTCAAACGGACACACCTCCACGCAAATCTGGCAGCTCATGCAGACGGACACATCGATGTCGAAAATCTTGGGATGACTCTGCATCTTGCCAGTGTGATCGCGCTTCTTGAAGGTGTCCTTGACGATGTAGATGCACTGCGGCGGACATTCCTTCTCGCAAATCAGACAAGCCACGCAACGCAAGCCCTGCTCCGGCTCGCCGTCAAAGACCAGGAACGGAAAGCTGCGTGAGCTTTCCGGCAACGGCTGGCGTTCGTCAGGATATTGGATGGTGACCAACCGTTCCTTGCGGGCGTAACTCCCCAGAAAGTTGCGCGCCGTTTCCTTCAGGCCTTTAATGATTCCAGTGCCAAGCATGCGATGTTTTCAAAAGTTGGTTAACGGTCCACCTCGCCCAACACAATGTCCACGCTGCCGAGAATCACGACCACGTCGGCCACGCTGTGTCCCAGACACATGTCCTCAAGAATGGTCAGGTTGATCAAGCTCGGCGGTCGTACGCGGTAGCGATACGGATTGGGCGTTCCGTCGCTGATCAGGTAAAAGCCGAGCTCGCCTTTGGGCGCCTCAATGCGTCCGTAGGTCTCGCCGGGCCGGGGCCGAAAGCCGCGGTTGCGAGCTTTGGGATCTAGGATTGGCCCTTCCGGAATGTCCTTCAGCGCCTGGTTCAGAATCTTGACCGACTCGCGCATTTCCAAAATCCGCATCATGTAGCGGTCATAGGTGTCGCCGTGCTCCCCGAGCGGGATGCGAAAACTAAACCGGTCGTAGATGCCGTATTGATCGACTTTGCGCACGTCGTAATTCACCCCGCTGGCCCGCAGCATGGGGCCGGTCACGCTGGCGTTGATGGCCAGTTCCCGCGTTAAGCAGCCCACGTCCTGAGTGCGCGCCATCAAAATTTCGTTGGACGTCAGCAGATTTTCGAACTCGTCCAGAAAACGCGGGAATTCATCGACCACTTGGCGGGTCCGATCCAGCCAGCCGGGTGGCAGATCGACGCGGCAACCGCCAAACCGCATGGTAATTGCACATCATGCGCGCTCCGGTGAGCGCCTCGAACAAATCGAGGATCTTCTCCCGTTCGCGAAACGCATACATCAACGGCGTGCCCATAGCCCCCATGTCCTGACCAAAAAGCCTGCCAGGCAGGCATGGTTTTGCAGGCGGGTCAGTTCACCGGTGATCACGCGGATGTATTCGGCGCGTTCGGGAACCTGGTAACCGGCCAATTTCTCGACCGCCAAAGCGTAAGCCCAGTTGTTGGTCAGCGAACAAAAATAATCCAGCCGATCGGTGTACGGCATCGAGGCCAGGTACGGCGCGTTTTCGGCGATCTTTTCGTGATTGCGGTGCAGGTAGCCAAAGACCGGTTTGAGCTTCACTACCTGTTCCCCATCCAACACCACGTCCATGCGAAACACGCCGTGCGTGGACGGGTGTTGCGGTCCCATGGACACTTCAAGCACGTCACCCTCAATGACGCCGTCCGGGAGCGTCTTGGGGCGCACCTCATAATTGTGTCCGGATTCCGGCGACGCCATGTCCTTCACCTCCATCGGGTCCGCTGTCTCGGCCTGGGCCCGGGGAGTTTTTTCCAATGACTGGAAGGCATTGCCCAAGGTGCCTGTCAGGGTGCCGTCGCTCATGAATGCTGCTCCTCCGGATAATGCTTTCGCGCCTTCTCCAGCACCTTGGCGTGCGGCGTGGGCTCGTATTCGTAATCGTCGGGCTCGACGTAATCCTTGCGCATTGGAAAATCCTGAAAGCCGTCCCACATTAAAATGCGGCGCAAGTCCGGATGCCCGTCAAAGACCACTCCGTAAAGATCAAACACTTCGCGCTCTTGAAATTCCGCCCCACGCCAAACCGGCGTCAGCGAGGCTGCCCGTGCCTTCTCCGATCGGTTCTCGGTTCGCTGGCGAAGAACCAACGGGCCGTGCTTGAGGTTCATGGAATAGAGATGATAAACGACCTCGAGGAAACCGGGCTGCAATCGTTCGGACAACTCCTCCACTTCCGTTCCTCGCCGCCAACCACGCGCTTGGTCTTCACTTTTTCTTTGATCACCTGATCCAGCCAATCCACTCCGGTGACGTTCGAAGCATAGTCGAATTGGAGTTGGGGATCGTCGCGCAAAAACGTCGCCACCGCCACGGCATGAGCGCTATCAACCAGCAGCGACGGTGGATTGCCTTCGCTGCCATTGGGCACCATCGCCAATCGCGCGCCGGGGACAGCGGCTTCGGCGCGGGCTTTGATTTGTTCCAAAGTTTCCATCAATCCACTACTCGCTTCGACTCACTTTCGCGGGAGCCCACACCGCCAGGTTCCGGGAAGGCACCAGATCATGTTCGCCGAATTGGGGCACGGGAAATTCGCTGGGCGCCTGCCGGTTCAGGTGGCGCGGTCGGTCCGGCCCGGTTAACTGTTGGGCGGCAATCTTGCGCTGCAACGTCATAAACGCATGGATCAGCGCTTCGGGTCGCGGCGGGCAACCGGGAATATGCACGTCCACCGGCAGGTACCGGTCGATGCCCTTGAGCACGTTGTAACCTTGCTTGAACGGGCCGCCGGAAATGGCGCACGCGCCCATGGCAATCACATATTTCGGCTCCGGCATCTGGTTGTACAAGCGCACCACCTGCGGCGCCATCTTCTTGGTCACCGTGCCGGCCACGATCATCAGGTCCGCCTGCCGTGGCGAAGGCCGGAACACTTCCGCTCCGAACCGCGCCAGATCCCAGCGCGCCATCGAGGCCGCGATCATTTCAATCGCGCAACACGCCAGCCCAAATTGGAGCGGCCAGACCGAATTGCGCCGGCCCCAGTTGTACAACTCCTGAAGCGTGGTGGTGAAGACGCCCTGCTTACTGAGTTCGTTGCTGAGTCCTTCGTCCATCGCGGCTTGCCTTATCCCTGCTTGGGCGCGGGTTCGGTTTTCCAGGTCAAGATCCCTTTCGCCCAAGCCCACACCAGACCTTCGATAAGTAACAGCAGAAAAACCGTCATCGCCATAAACGCCCCGAAGGGCAATTCATTGAACGCCACCGCGAAGGGCAGCAAAAACAGGATTTCCACGTCGAAAATTAGGAACATGATGCCAAACACGTAATACCGGGCGTTAAATTGGATCGCCGAGGAACCTTTGGCTTCCAGCCCGCACTCGTACGTGGCGTTCTTCTGCTCGCCGGGTTTGTGCGGCGACGCCAGCCTCGCCCACACCCGGGCCAATAGCAGTGGGGTGAGGGCAAACACGGTGGCTGCCACCAGGAAAATGGTCAGGAACAAATACGCGTGACCGTTCATAAACTTTTACCGCAAACCTAGATTAAAACTGTCGATCAAAGACCCTAACAATCGCTGCCAAGACCGTCAAGGAACAGGGAATATCCACCGCCGAAGACCGCCAGGCACTGCCTCGATGCGCGCCGCTGCCCCTTCCGGTAGGTCAATCAATTCTGTTCGGGAACGTGGCGTCGCAGCCCCACGGAATGGGCAATGTCGTCAAACTCTTCGTGGCTGACGTCTTCAAGCTGTTTGCCTTTGGCGGCCAGTTTTTCGTTAATCTTGACGGCCTTCTCCGTCATCACCTCGTGAGTTTCCTCCGTGCCGCCCACCAGGGTAAAATTGGGCCCTGCCGTCACCCGCTTGTGTCCATCAGAATCCATACCGACACCCAGCAGATGCGCTTTACCACGTTTTCGTTTTTTACCGGACGATTGCGCCATGAAACGAACCTACGGACTTAGCGGTCTAAGTCAAGCCAACTGCCACGCTGGCTGTGAAACAAACGTGATCAGTCAACAGTGTTCAGTAATCAGTTGCGCGTCTTGCTATGGAACCGCCAGGAAAGTGTCAGCGCCGCCGTGCCCAGCCCCGTCGCCAGACCGATCCAGATGCCCACTGCTCCCCGGCCCCCCGGGAAAGCCAGCGTATAACCGAGCGGCACCGCGATGATCCAATAGGCCAGCGCCGCCACCAACGCCGGCACCCGCACGTCGGTCAATCCGCGCAAGGCCGACAGCGCCACCACTTGCAAGCCGTCCGCCACTTGGAACAACGCGGCGACAACCAGCAATTGCGTGGCCAGCAGCACGACTGCCGGCACCGAAACAAACAGCCGCGCGATCGGCCCGCCGGCGGTCATGAACAGCACCGCGAAAAGCCCCATGATCATCACCGCCATGGCCAGGCCCATGAATCCAATCCGGCGCACGCGCCGATGGTGTCCGGCGCCCCAGGCGTGGCCCACCCGGATGCACACCGCCATGCCGATGCCCAGCGAGAACATGAACGACGTGGCCGCGCAACTGATGGCGATCTGATGCGCCGCAATCGCCGCTTTGCTGATCCACCCCATCATCAAGGCGGCAAAGACAAACGCGCTGACTTCCAACAAGTGCTGCGCCGCCACCGGCCAACCCAAGTCGATCAACCGCCGGAAGCGCCCCCAGGCCAGCGGCGCCCACCAGCGAATCGGCTGGAAGCGCCGCAACACCCGGGCGCGCATCGCGTAGAGCAGAATGCCGAGCATCATCGCCAGGCGGGCCAGCAAGGTCGCCCATCCCGCGCCTTCCAGGCCCAGGGCCGGCGCGCCCCAATGCCCGTAGATCAAGAGCCAGTTCAGCAGAATGTTCAGCAGCACACTGCCCAGCAGGAACAAGGTGGGCGGCCACGGATGGTTGAGCGCCTCGGAGAATTGTTTGCAACCGTGGCCCACCATCATCGGCAGCATCGAAGCTCCAAACAACACCAAGTAAGTGCCCGAAGCCGCCACCACGTCCGGCGGTTGACCGAAACGGTCCAACACCAACAGCAGGGCCAACAGGACCAGAACCGTCACCACCCCGCAAGCAATCGACAATGCCAAACCGTGACGAAACACCTCGCCGGCTTCGGAAGGTTCGCGCGCGCCAAAGGCCTGGCTGGTCAGAATGGCCACCGAAGTGAGCAGGCCAATGCCAAAAATCATTGGCGGATGCGAGATGGCATTCACGAACGCCGCCGCCGCCAATGGCACCACACCGACGCGCCCGATCATCAGCGTGTCGGCCAATCCCATCAAAGTATGGCCGACCATGCCCGCCATGATTGGGAAAGCCAGCCGCAGCGTGGGACGCACTTCGCGTACCCACCGCCAGATGCTACGTAATCGACGTGATCGCATTAATACAACGTGGTTCCAGAGCTTTCCGGAAATGGTTCGGAGCCAACTTAAAAGCCCGATCATTCGTAACGGCGGCTCGGTAGAGTGTCACCAGCGTGGACAGGGAGAGTTTGTAGCGCCCTCACCGTTGACTCGTAAGGAATCGCCAGCCACTACTTCGTGCCGCGCAACTCCGTTTGCCCAGCCGGTTCCAATTCAACCCGGTGCCGTCAGCGAACGCCCGTTGTCTTTCGGTCCCAATTTCAACAAGAAGGGCACCGCTGTTCTTGCCCATTCCTCGGCGCTGGCATAGCTACTGGCGGATTCGCCAAAACAGCTTTGCAGCATCTCCGTGTTGATCACGCCGGGGTTCAACGGAATGGCCGCCAGTCCGGTTGGCAGTTCCTGCGCCAGCGCCTGCGTCAGGCCTTCAATCGCCCATTTGGTCGCGCAGTAGGGGGCCACCTCGGCATCGGTGGACCGGCCCCAGCCCGAACTGAAGTTCACGATCACGCCACGCTGGCGTTCGATCATCGCCGGCACAAAATGGCGGATCACATTCGCAACGCCTTTGAGGTTCACGTCGATCACCGCCGAAAACTCGTCCGCCGGCACCCGCCACAAGGGCGCGTTGGGATTGATGATCGCCGCGTTGTTGAGCAACAGGTCCGGCGGGCCGAGGGTTTTCAAAATCCGCGCGGCCCAACGGCTGACTTCCGCGTCCGCAGCCACGTTGACCGCCGCAAACTCGTGTGGCGCCGTGTAAGCCTGGCGCAACGATTCAATGCGCTCGACCGATCGGCCACAGCCGGCCACGGTATGTCCCCGGCGGATGAACTCGTCTGCCATCGCGCGCCCCAGCCCGCGAGTGACTCCGGTGATGACCACAGTGCTAGGGTTCATTTTGTCCATTTGTTGGTTTTCCTGGAATTACGTGCTGACTATTTCCCGATCCTTGATTGGAATCAATGCCAATGAACTCAATGAACGCGATGACACTGACCACCGACTTTGGCCTTGAGGACTGGTTCGTGGGAACGATGAAGGGAGTGATTCTCGGCATTGCGCCGCGTGCGACGGTCGTGGACCTGACGCACGGTGTTCCCCGTGGTGACATTCGCGCCGGAGCTTTCGCGTTGGCGGCCAGTTGCCGATATTTTCCACAGGGCACCATCCACACGGTAGTGGTCGATCCGGGGGTGGGCAGTCAGCGCGCTGCCCTCGTCGTGCGAACGCGCAACTATTTCTTTGTCGGTCCCGACAACGGCGTGCTTTCGTTCGCGCTGGCTTGCGAAGAGATCAAAAGCATTCGGCGATTGGAAAGTCCGCGTTACTTCCTTGGAAACATGAGCCAGACCTTTCATGGTCGCGACGTCTTCGCGCCCGTTGCAGCCCATTTGAGCAAAGGCGTGCCGATGTTGCAGTTTGGTCCCGAAACGAAGGATTATGTTCGCTTGCCCTGGCCACAACTGCGTGAAGCTGGTGGTGCCATTTGCGGCGAAGTATTGTACCTTGACCGATTCGGTAACGCTATAACCAACCTGCCCAACAATCGGCTCGCCCCGACAAGCACGGTGCGGATTGGTCTCGGTGGAAAGCGTTTGGTTCCGGTCAAAGCATTCTATAAAGCTGTTCCTGCCGGCAAGCCAGTGGCGGTTCTTGGCTCTGCGGGCTTCCTGGAGATCGCGATCAACGGCGGGAGCGCGGCAACGAAACTGAAGCTGAAACCAGGCAGCCGGGTGGAGGTCGTGATAGTGAAGGGTTGAAGAGTTGAAGCGGGGATCGGTTGAAGCGGTGCGTCAGGGCGGCGGTAGCGCAGCCGTCTCGGCGGCGAGTTCATTGGGTGTCCCCGCGCCGTTCGCTTCGAGCGGCGAAGCTTCGCGCGAACTCGCCAGCGAGGACGCCCGCCTGTCCCGAACATCAGAAAATGACTATCCTTGCGGACAATGTTCTTTAATCCTGGATAGATCTTGGTGCATTCGGGACAGCTAGGACGACTGTCCGACATCGTTTGCGACATTGCGACATGCGTGCTTGAATTGACTCATGAAGATACTCGTTTCGGGGGCCGCGGGATTGGTGGGGGCCGCGCTGGTGGCGCGCTTCCAGGGCGAAGGCCATGAGGTGATCGAGTTGCGCCGCCTGTCAGCAGGCCAGACGGACGCGAAGGCAGTTTGGGACCAGAAAACTGGCCGCGTGGATTTGACCCGTTGCCCTTCACCCGAGGCAGTGGTTCATCTGGCTGGAGAAACGATCGCCCAACGTTGGACCGCTCCCGCCAAAATCCGTATTCGCAACAGTCGGGTGAACGGAACCCGCTTATTGGTCGAAGCCCTGACCCAATTGCCGCGGTTGCCGCGCGTGCTGATCAGCGCCTCGGCGACTGGCTACTACGGTGATCGTGGCGACGACACGCTTGACGAAACCAGTGCCCCCGGCACGGGCTTCCTGGCCAACGTCGCCCAAGCGTGGGAAGCCGCTGCGAACGGCGCCACGGAACGGGGCGTCCGGGTCATCACCCTGCGGTTGGGCGTTGTGCTCAGCGAGCGTGGCGGCGCCCTGAGGAAAATGCTACCTGCGTTTCGTTTTGGACTGGGGGGCCGCTTGGGCAGTGGCCGGCAGTTCTGGAGTTGGATTGCACTGGACGATTTGGTGAATGCGATTCTTTTCTGCCTGAACAATGAACGGTTGCACGGCCCCATCAATGCCACTTCACCGCACCCGGTCACAAACCGTGAGTTCACTCGCGCCCTGGCGCAGGCGCTGCACCGTCCCGCCCGCCTGCCGGTGCCGGCGTTCATGGTGCGGTTGGTTTTTGGCGAGATGGGCCGAGAAGCCCTGCTGGCCAGCGCTCGAGTGATGCCCGCGCTCCTGCAGGCGGAAGGATTTACGTTTGAGTTTTCTGAGATTTCGGCCGCCCTGCGTCATCTGCTGCGAAGGTGATCGCGGCATCGGCCCATTAAGCATTGTCGGACACGTTGTTGAAATAGTGGTCGCGCAAAGGTGAGCCGAAGCCGAGTCCCGCCGACAAAGTTGCCAATATCGACCAAAGCATAACAATTCAGTAGGACAGGGCGTCCCGCCTGTCCCGAACGGCAGTGAACCAGGGACTTGGGTCGCGGCGCGTAGGCTTCCTCTGCGTCACCAAATGGTGGGGAAAGCCCCTGGGCTATTTGAGACAGGCGAGACGCCTGTCCTCGGAATTGTCTCGTGACTGCTCCAGCTATTGAATCGTGACGGCTAAAGCGGTCGGGACGGTGACAGCATTAGACCAATTCCAATCAGTCTTTGCGCTTCCTACAGCCCGCTTATCGGGGATCCATTAAACGAAAATTAGCATTGCCAGGCATGGTATTATGTGTTACAAGGTAGTCAATGCAGCGCCCATCCCGGCGGTGTGCGTGGGGATGGTCCGTCCGACCGCAACGGCGCCAGGACGGTTTGCGGCTGCCTAAACCGATGAACCCGTGTCACGATCAACCATGAGCACCAAGAACCCTGCCCCCGATTTTGCAAAGTCTCCGAACAGCCCGGCGCTGGACTGGCGATCCCTTATGCCGACAATCGTTGCTGGCCTGCTAAGCTGGATGGTCATCGCCCTCGGCTTTCTCGGGCTGAAAATGCTGATGCAACAGCGTCCTGAGTTTACCGGCCAACCGGTGCGGTTCTCGAAAACCGAGTTGGTCCAGGAATCGCCGCAGGTGGCCATCCGCAAAGTGTCGGACGATCTTTCGGTGATCAAGCCGGCGCAACCGGAGCATTCCGAGGTTCACTTCGAAATGACAGGACGCCGCGATTATCGAGGGCTGCGGACGATCATTGACATGTCGGGAGAATTTCGCGGTCGCTATGTGCTGACCAACGCGTTTGCGGAGCCGATCTTCATTCTGTTCAAATGCCCGCATCCGCGGACAGCATCCGGGCATCCGCAAGGCCTGCTGGCGAGCGGGCTCAAGTTGCAGTCCTCGGTTCCGGGGATCACGGAAAACGCCGAGACGGCCTGGTTTTGGAGCGGGTCGATTGCGGCTCATCAGGAGGCAATCATTGATTTGGTTTATCAGGTGTCATCGCTGAAAGGAGTCACCTATCAGGTGAGCGAAAAAGGCGGCCGAACTGTGAAGCAGCTTAGCATTGTTTTCCATCGGAACGATCTCGCGTCGATGGCCTTTGAAAGCGGGGAGGGAGGGATCGCTGCTACGGACGACACCGTGGTCTGGGAACGGACCGATTTCCTGGCGCCGGATTTCTTCTCGGCGCACATCGTGGAGGGCCGCAACTTGTATGCTTCGCTTTCGCAGTTGCTGGAGATCGGTCCGTTGGTTTGCCTGTTGTTCCTGGTGGCCGTGTCGGCAATTATCCTGGCGCGGCAACGGTTGACGGTGCTGCAAATGCTGACGATCAGCGCCGGATTTGCGTTGTATTTTCCCCTGATGCTCTACTTGAGTTCGCGCTTCTCCTTTGCCGTTGCTTTAATCATTGCGGTGCTGGTTCCCGGAGCACTGTTGGTCAATTACGCGCGCTGGCTGTTGGGAAGTGTTCTGGGGCTGTTGGGCGGCCTGGTTTTCTTGGGGCTCTATCAGGTGTTTCCCACTCTGGCGGCGTTTGCCGGATGGAACCGGGGAATGGTGCTGCTGGCCTTGGGCACGGTAACGCTGTGGGTGTTGATCAATCTGCAAAACCAAACGCTAAAACAAAAGGCTGCCGTTACTGCGGTGCTGTTGCTGTTGGCCGTGCCGGGTGCGATGCGCGCGGGGGAGATTCAGGTGATCGTGCCGGCCCAACTGGCGGAAACGTTGCTCCATCCCGAATCTAATGACCGTCCGCCGCTCATTTCCTGCGAGCCGGCGGCGTATCAGATTCGCCAGGAAGCGGGGTATTTCATTGTTCAAGTAACGCTGCCTTTTCAAGCGTTGCGAGTTGGGACGGAACCGGTTTCCCTGTTTGATGTCCCGGTGTATTTGCAGGAAAGCCATGTCGAAAGTTCCACGCCGGACGTGGCTCGGCTGATCCCAGTTACGAACGGCTTGAGCCTCTACGTTCAGAAGCCTGGCCCGGGAACGCTCCAATGCTCCTATCGGGTACCGATCGAATTTCACGAGGGCAAACAACGAGCGCGCATTCCCATGTTGCGCGGCACTCCTGGCCAGGTGCGACTAATGTCGGACCGTGCCAACCTGGCAATCTCGCAGGGGAGTTTGTGGGCGCGGACGGAAACCAACCACCTGAGCGTGTATGACATTGGCACGGCGGGGGAAGGCTTGCTGGTCGTCGAATGGCGTGGGCCGGAAGAGGGTTTCGCACGCGGTGCCGGTTCGGAAGCGTCAGGAGCAAAGGAATTTTATGGCATTGGCATCACGCGCGCCCAAAACCTGACCGTCATCAACTCGGACGGCAGTTGCACCCATTTTGCGGAATTCGAAGTACCCGCCTCGCCGGCGGAGGAATTCAGCTTACGGTTGCCGGCCGCGGCCCGGCTGATTTCCGTTTCGGTAAATGGCATCGAGATCGGCTCGCCGACGGTGGAAGGGCAGCGCTGCCGAATTCGGCTTCCCGATCGCAGTGTCCGGCAAACTGCGCATCAGTTGTCGTTTCGAATTGCGTACGCTCCGGAAGTGCTCGGGTTTGTGGGCCAGGTTGAGTTGACTTTGCCCGAAGTCTTCCAATCCGTGGGCACGTTGGAATGGGTGGTCGTCTTGCCACGGGGATTCGACACGCAGGTAGTTTCCAGTGGACTCGAAGTCCAAAAAACGGCGCCGGACTTGAACCAATTCGGCGACTACGGGCGGGTTCTGAAATCTCATTCGCACATTTACCTCGCCAAGGACCTGGCTCCGCCCGGCTTGGTCAGCTTGAACTTACGGTACCATCAAATCATTCCGGGCCTCCGCGAATCAAACCACGAAGAGCAACGGTAGGCGGGGACGGACAGCGACGGCAGGATGGGGGAGTGAGGCTTGATCGCAGAAGGACTCGTGTCGTGGATACCAAATACCGGATGCCGAATCTTCAATGCCGGATCGAGACTTTCATTTTGGAAACAAATGAGTCAGGTCGTGCTCCCGCTTCTACCTCCGGTATCCGGTATCTGGTATCCAGCATCCGGTATCAATCAAACCACTCGTCGCGGGGATCGAAGGCCGGAATTGGAATGTTGATGAGCCGGAGTTGCCCGATGGCGCGATGTCGGCACCCTGGACGGATATAAATGGCGGTCATTGGTTTTACGGGGATCAGTTCCCCGTCCAGTTCCATCTGGCCTTCGCCTTCCAGGACCAAGTAGATCTCCGTCATTTGCTTGTGATAATGCGTCTGAGAATCCTGCTGGATGTCCACCAGGTGGAGGCTGGCGGCGTTCTCCGGCGCATTTGCAAATGCCCGGCGCGCAAAACCGCAGGGGCAGCGGGAAGCAGGAACTTGGTCCAGTTGAGCGACGAGGTAATTGGCCATAAACAATGGTGGCGTGGTGCCGAGTCAGATGCCTTTAAGGCCGCCAAGCCAAGTCATCTGCCTGGAATATATTGTGTCGCGACCGCCTCCCATCAAGAATGGAGTTTGCAATTGTTGCCGCGATGTCGTCGTGGCCCGGAACGCGCGTGTCCAGCCAAAGCCGCCAACCATGGACTGGCTGACCAGCTCAGGTCGTTTGCGGTTGAACTTGCACGGGGGCCGGTGCGGGCTGGGGAGTTGCCTCGACTGGGCTGGGCCTGAACTGCCTGTCAAAGTGGTCAATCACTTGGCGCAGTTCACTCTTCGCGAGTTTGCTTTCCACGTAACCGGAGACGGTGGAAACTAGAATTCTGGATTCGACCGGCGGCAGTTGCTTGACGACGCCGTTGAGCAGTTCCCGGGCGACGGCGGAGAAGGTGTTGACGTTGTTGTACCGAAACGGCCCTTCCTTGATGCAGTGCAGCATGGTATCCAGGGCCTCCGGGAGGGCAATCTCCCGCGCGGCGGCAGTTTCCCAAAGTTTGCGCACGTAATCGTAACGTTGGGGGGTCAGTTCGTGCGCGACTTTGCCGGCCACGCACAATTGCTGGTTTTGTTCGACCACGCGGGACCAGGGCACCACGTCCAGCCAATTTTTCGGTTTGGAAATCACAGAGGTTCTTTGGGTTAAGGTTCTATTTGGGTTCAGGCTGTCTTGCGCGCCCGTCACCGGACCAGATTCGATTTTCTGGCCACGACTTTGCCGGCAGCGCGCGGTACCATTCCTCGATCCCATCGCCCACCGCCGCGTTGCCCGGCGATGGTTTCGGAATGGTTATGGTTCGAAACATATTCAGTAGTTTAAGCAGCAAAGCTCCGCAGGTCAATCTCGTGAATGTACCCATTCGGACCCCGGTTAATTACGTACTTTTCCGCCCCCACGGGAACAGCCATTCACCAAGAATGGCCTCCGCCAGCACACCGTTGATGCGGTACCTGACTGGCGGGCACCTCCACTACCCCACCTCCTGCCTGCCTTGCCTCGTCCAGCAGACGTTGGAAGACTTAGGTTAAGGTGGTGCTTGATCGACTACCCAAATCCGGTCCGCTGTTCCCCAGCCTGGCCAGGATGCGCGGTTCCAAAACGTCCATTTGGTTTTCGGTTTTCGGGCTTCAATCGGATCTCGGATTCAGTATCGCTTTTCGTGGCGCAACTTCGGGTTGCCAGCGGGGTTATTACCGGCAACCATTACGGCCATGCAATTGGACGCTTTCATTGCCACGGCGCGGGAACAGGATGCCAGCGACTTGCACCTGGAACCCGGCCTCCCCCTGGCCCTGCGCATTCGTGGGACCCTGCGGACTGTGGGACAACCGATCCCGGGGCCAACCCTGCTTGAGGTGGCCCGCGAAGTGATTGGCAGCGAACAATGGCCCCATTTTATCGAGCGCCGCTCGCTGGATCTCTCGCGGACCATTGCCGGCGTGCGCTGTCGGATTAACGTGTTGCACACGGCGCGGGGCGTCGGCCTGGCAGTGCGGTTGTTGTCCTCGTTCCAGGCCACTCTCGACAAGTTGAACCTGCACCCGGAACTCAAACGGCTCGTGGCACCGCACAACGGTCTGGTGCTGGTGAGCGGCCCAACCGGTTGTGGCAAGTCCACCACCATGGCGGCCTTGCTCCAGGAAATCAATTTGAATGAGGCCCGGCACATCATCACCATTGAAAGCCCGATTGAATACACCTTCCGCCCCCGATCGGCTTACATTCGTCAGCGGGAAGTCGGGCGGGACACGCCGTCGTTCGAACAGGCGCTGCTGGATGCGTTGCGGGAAGATCCCGACGTGCTGATGGTCGGCGAAATGCGCGACCCGGAAACCATGCGGCTGACATTGGCGGCAGCGGAAACCGGCCATCTCGTGTTGGCCACGGTACACTCCTCGACGGCCGCGGAGGCACTGCAGCGGATCGTGTCCGCCTTTCCCTCCGACATCCAAAGCGCCGTGCGTTCCCAATTGGCCGACTGTCTCGTGGGCGCCATTTGTCAGCGATTGCGTTTCCGACCGGACTTGAAAATCCGCGTGCCCGAGTGCGAAATCCTGACGGCCAGCATGGCGGTGAAGGCCTTCATCCGCAGCGGCGATTTCTTCAAGATCTCTTCAGCCATCGAAACCGGCGCCGACTTTGGCATGTGGACCTGGCAACGGTACCAGCTCTGGCTCGATAAAAAGCGAGATTGGCACATTGCCACGCCGGATGAACGCGCGGATAACGACGCGACCGAAACCGCACCACTTGCCAATCCACTGCCTCCAAGATCATCCGCTTCCTCGCCTTCACCGCGAACCCAGCCCACCGTCACTCGCCCGGCCAATCCGTCGGCAAGCCCCATTGAAATCGAGCCGGAGGAAGGCGGGCTGGAAGAAGTGCTCAAGAAACTCAAGGATAAGTAAGCGGACGGATTTAACCTTCACTTGCTCCGCGAGCGCCCTTGCCGTAGCCTGAGGGCCGTTATGGACGAAAATACTGTGCCGCCGTCGTCATCATATTCCTCGCCCCCACCCGGAATTCCGCCGGTGCTGCCGGCAACTTCGCTCTATGCCCGGCGTCCACCCCGGAGGAATGGCTGGCGGATTGCCGCCATTATTCTTGGCGTGCTGCTGATCTTCAGCTTGTTGAGTCACGTCGGGATGATCCTGAGTTCCGTGGTCAACAGCATTGGCGGGACCACGTATGCCAACGCGAGCCGGTTGGAAGAAGTGGTCATCGAATCGCACGACTCGGCCAACAAGATCGCCGTGATCCCGGTCGTCGGCCTGATCTTCGACGGCAGCGTGGACCGTGGCGGTTACACATTGGTAAAATACATCCAGGATCAACTGGATCTGGCGGGACGCGATCCGCACGTTCGCGCCGTGTTGCTGAAGGTGGATTCGCCCGGTGGCGAAGTGTTGGCCTCGGACAACATCAGTCAGGCCATCGCTGATTTTCAAAAGAAGACGGGCAAACCGATCATTGCGTCCATGGGGAGTGTGGCCGCTTCGGGCGGTTATTATGTGTCGTCGCACTGCCGGTGGCTGGTGGCCAATGAACTGACCATCACCGGCAGCATCGGCGTGATCATGCACAACTACAATTACCGCGGCTTGATGGACAAGATCGGCGTTCGCCCGCAGGTCTTCAAGAGCGGCCGATTCAAAGACATGCTGAGCAGCACCAGGGAATTGGAGAACTTGTCGCCGCAAGAAAAGGCAACCTTGGACGAGGAAGCGCAGATGGTTCAACAGTTGATCGATGAGACGTTCAAGCGGTTCAAAGAAGTGGTGGCGGCGGGGCGGCAAAGCGCCAATAAATTGAACCAAGGCAATGCCGGCGCCGCCGGTCGCCCCCTGGTGGAGGATTGGGAGAAGTACGCCGATGGCCGCATCCTGTCCGGCAAGCAAGCTTACGAATATGGATTCGTCGATGAATTGGGCAATTGGCAAACCGCAGTCAAGCGCGCGTATCGCCTGGCCAATATCCAAAGCGCCAACCTGGTCCAGTATCAGCAACCATTCGAACTGTCGAATTTGTTCCGCATCCTGGGCAAGAGCGAGCCACCCAGCATCAAGCTCGATCTCGGAATGGACCTGCCGAAATTGCGAGCGGGTTTGTTGTACTTCCTGTCGCCCACCTACGTACAGTAACGATGAAATTCGTTACCGTCATCGAGCATCCTTTGGTGCAGCACAACCTGAGGATTTTGCGGGACCATCGCACCCAACCGCAGGAGTTCCGGCGCGTGCTGGGCGAAGTCGCCGCGTTGATGGTGTATGAGGCCACCCGCGCGTTCGAGACGCGCACTGTTTCCGTCACCACCCCGTTGGCGCGCACGCGTGGACTGGAGTTGCGTCGCGAAGTCATTCTCGTGCCGATCTTGCGGGCCGGGCTGGGTATGATGTCACCCATTCTGCAATTGATCCCGCACGCGCGGGTCGGCTTCATCGGCCTGAAACGGCACGAAGAAACGCTCGAAGCCACCGTGTACCACCGCAGTCTGCCGCCACGCCTCAAGGATTTCGAAATCATCCTGATCGATCCGATGCTGGCTACGGGCGGCAGTGCCGTGGCGGCGCTGGATTTGATCCGCCAGCAAGGCGGACGGCGGATGTGTCTGGTGAACCTGGTGGCTGCGCCGGAGGGCATTGCCCGGGTGCGGGCGGATTACGCGCGCCTGCCCATCTTCACCGCGGCGATAGACCGCAAGCTCAACGAGCGCGCTTACATTGTTCCTGGATTGGGCGATGCCGGTGACCGGTTGTTCGGCGTGTGAGTTGCCGGAAGCCTGGGTTGACAAACTCCGTGACTGGAGCGCCAGGCCACTTTCCTCAATCCTCCGGAGCGCGGATGCCTTCATCCGCACGCGCTGGCTCGACTGTGACCACGCGGACAAATACCTCCGCGCTCCGCGACATAGAGTCCGCCCAAAGAGATTGCGGAGGTCGTGCGCCGTGCTTTAGACTTACGCCCAGACCTGATGACGGACGGGAACGCTGGTGCGCGAGTTCGTCAGTTCATGGCATGAACGATCAAATAACTGGAATGCGATTATGAAAAACCTCGTCCGATTTCTGCTGCACTGTACCTGTCCTCGCGCTGACCGCCTTGGTCGCGTTGCCATCCCTGCACGCCAGCGACAAACCGGCCAACGATTCCATCCGAATCCTGCTGGTCACGGGCGGCCATGAGTACGAAGAGGAACCGTTCCTCGACGTGTTTCGCAGTTTCGCCGAACGTCACCTTTAAGCATGTGACGCATCCCAACGCCCAGGCGCTGTTCCAACCGACAGCGGCCCGGCAATACGATGTCCTGGTGCTGTACGACATGTGGGAGAAGATCGACGACGCGACCAAGGAGAACTTCAAGGCACTGTTGAACAACGGCAAAGGCCTGGTGGTCTTGCACCATGCCATTGCCAATTACAACGATTGGGACGATTACGCCAAAATCATCGGCGCGAAATATTATCTCAATCCGATGACGGTCGATGGCGTCAATAAACCCCGTTCTCTGTGGAAACATGGCGTGGACATCAAGGTGCATATCGTTGATCCCAACCACCCGGTCACCCGCGGGCTGAAGGACTTTGAAATCCACGACGAAACCTACAATCTGTTTGAACGTCTATCCCGGCGTGACGCCGCTGCTGACCGCCACCGCACCCACGAGCGCCAAGACGATTGGCTGGGCTAAAACTTACGGGAAGTCGCGCCTGGTTTATATCCAATTGGGCCATGACCACTTTGCCTATGAGAATTCCAATTATCGTCAACTCATCCATCAGGCCATTCGCTGGGTGACTCCGGCGAGCCATTAGCCAATCGTTCCGGCTCAGCGACGATGGTTATACCAGCCAGAAAAGCGCCCATGTCAAAACCAACCGATCCCCAAGCCATCGCCCAATATATCGATCACACGCTCCTGAAACCGGAAGCCATGGCGAAGGACCTCGAGCAGCTTTGCGCGGAGGCCCGGGAGCATCAGTTTTACAGCGTGTGCGTCAACGGATCGCGGGTGGAGTTGGCGAAGCATTTACTGGAAGGCAGCGATGTGAAGGTGGCGAGCGTCGTGGGATTTCCGTTGGGTGCCATGAGTTCCGATGCCAAACGCTTCGAAACCGAAGCCACCATTGACGACGGCGCCCAGGAGATCGACTTGGTGCTGAATATTGGACAGCTCAAGGAAGGCGACAGCGCGTGGTATTGCGCGAACTCCGGGACGTGGTGGAAGCCGCAGAAGAACGGCCGGTGAAAGTCATCATCGAAACCTGCCTTTTGACGCGCGACGAGAAAATCCTCGCCTGCCAACTCATCGTGGAAGCCGGGGCGCAGTTCGTCAAAACCTCCACCGGATTCAACCGCGGCGGCGCCACGATCGAGGACGTTAAACTGCTGCGGGAAACCGTGGGGCCCAAGATTCGGAGTCAAAGCCGCCGGCGGTATCCGCGACATTCAAACTGCGTTGGCGATGATCGAAGCCGGCGCCACGCGGTTGGGCACCTCGAACGGCGTGGCGATTGTCCAAGGGCTCAAGGGTGGCGGCAGTTACTGAGCTGCTTAAATATCTCCCATGCAGACAGGTTCGCTACATGGGAGCCGAGGGCAAGGCACTTGGAAACCAGTCCCCAACCGACGCTTCAACCAGTAACGGTCAGGCCGGTGCGACCAGCGGGATCACTTGGCGTTCGAAGCGGCGGTAAACCTGGAAATCCTGCTTGTCGAGGGTAAACACACGGCAATCGCGGTGCAATTCAGACATGCGCACCAAACAGGCATCCGCCAGTTGCATCTTCTGGTCGCTGTACTTCTCCAACAGGTGCGCCACCGGAGCGGCATGGTCTTCCAAGCGAAAGGGAGCGGCAATCACCTTACGTTCAAACAACGCCAGCACCTTTTCGCCCGGAAGCCCGGCATGTTCCCACAACAAATAGGTTGCTTCGGCCAGGACCGCTTCGCAGGTCAGCATGGGCACCGGGGCATGCGCCCATCGGTCCTTGGCCCATTCGTGATCGGCGTCGCTACGGTCAAAGAAGGCAACCAGCGGGCCAGTGTCCAGCAGCCACGCGGTCATCGCCCAAAGCCTTTCAGATGCTTCTGGTTCCGGGCCAGATCGCGCAAGCCGCTCTCGACACATCCGCACAAGTCCGCCGCCAGATCGAGCGCCGTCTGGCGCTGACGCTGCTGGTGCTGCTGGAGAATCTGCCGCACCAAAGCGGATTTCGGCTGGTGGGTGCGTTTAGCCTCGTTCTCCAACCATCCCAGCAATCCATCAGGCAGTTTCATCGTCAACGTCTTCATGACACGACAGTAACACCCGACTGCCAGAATGGCAATACTCGGAAAACATACTCAGGAAGGCACTCACGCAAAGAAATCCGACATCCGAGATTCAGAATCCGATTGACCGAATTCCATGCTTCTGAACGACTATGAGGCAACTCGTTTCCCAACTGTTCCGCTCGTGAAATGGAAACTCAGGGCAAAGTGGGTAACAACTCAAGAATGCGCGACACGGCGGTGCCGATCTTGGCGGTTTCCAAAACGTCGCCGCGGGGCTTCAATTCCACGACGCCTTTTTCCAGGGACTTCTCGCCAATGCCCACGCGGAGCGGAAAGCCGACCAATTCGGAATCCTTGAACTTCACGCCGGGCCGTTCGTTGCGGTCGTCCAGGATCACGTCCACGCCTTGGGCGCCCAGTTCGGCGTAAATCTTTTCGGCCAGCTGCATGACCGGGCTGTCGGGCGCGACATTCAGCGGCGTGATGCAAACCACGTAAGGCGCGACGGTGAGCGGCCACATGATGCCGTCCTTGTCGTTGGCACTGCTCGATCACGGCCTGCAACGTGCGCGTGACCCCGATGCCGTAGCAGCCCATGACGCACGGATTGCTGCTTGCCTTGTTCGTCCAGGAACAGCGCGTTCAGTTTCTCGCTGTACTTGGTGCCGAGCTTGAACACATGGCCGACTTCGATCGCCCGCCGGATTTTGAGCGGCTTGCCGCAGTGGCGGCACAGGTCTCGCCGGCCTGGACCGTGCGCAAGTCGGCCCAGTGCGTCACCTGGATGTCGCGCTCGATGGCGACGTGGCGCAAATGAAAACCATCCTCGTTCGCGCCGGTGGTCATGTCCGGCGGCCTCGCGCAAGACGCTCGTCGGCATAAACTGTTCAGCCCATTGACTCCCACCGCGCCCAGGCTGCCGGGATGCGCGCCGAGCGCGGCGAAGATTTCCTCGGCTTCGGCGGGACGAAGCTGCGTCGTGCCCAGCACGCCGGTCAGCTTGGCTTCGTTCAAGCTGGTCGTCGCCGCGCAGCAGAACCAGCACCGGTTTGCTGTCGGCCATGTAAACCAGCGTCTTGATCTGTTGGTTCGGCCGCGACGTTGTACGGCGGCTTGCCAGCGCTTCGATGGTCGCCACGCCCGGCGTCGCAAACTTCTCGGCGCTGCGCCGGTGCCGGTTCGCGGGCGTGCGGCTTCAACGGACCCCGCTGGTGGCCTTTTCGACGATTGGCCGCGTAACCGCACGGCTTCGCAGATACACCACTTCGTTCTCCCCGGTTTCCGCCGGCACCATGAATTCGTGCGAGAACTTGCCGCCAATCACGCCGGTGTCCGCCTCGACGGGAAAGGTCTTCAAGCCGCAACGTCGAAAGATGCGCACGTAGGCATCATACATCTTCTGGTAACTCACCTGCGCCGCCTCGTCGGTCACGTCGAAGCTGTAGGCGTCCTTCATGATGAATTCCTTGGCGCGCATCAGGCCGAAGCGCGGGCGGATTTCATCCCGGAACTTGACCTGGATCTGGTAGAAATTCTTCGGCAGTTGCCGGTAGGAATTGATTTCGCCGGCCGCCAGCGTGGTGATGACTTCCTCGTGCGTCGGGCCCGAGCACCCATTCCTTCTTGGCGCGGTCGCGCACTTTGTAGAGCACGTCGGCCGCCGTCTCGTAGCGGCCGCTTTGCTGCCAGATTTCGGGCGGCTGCAAGCGCGGGCATGAGGACTTCGATGCGCGCCGGCCCGGTCCATTTCCTCGCGGACGATTTGCTCGATCTTGTGCAGCGCGCGCAGCGCCCAGCGGCAGGAACGTGTAGAGGCCGCCGGTGAGCTTGCGGATCAGGCCGGCCCGCAGGAGCAGTTTGTGCGACAGGATTTCGGCGTCGGCCGGGGTTTCCTTGAGAGTGGGAATGAGTGTTTGAGTCCAGCGCATGAGAAGAGGCGGTTGGCGAGGCGGAAGGGTTGCGACCGAGGCCCGGCCAGACCTTCAACCGTCGCCTGCTTGTTGACGGATTACTTCACGGAGTTCACCAGCGGGGTGAGTCCCTGGATCCGCACTTCGAGACGATCCCCGGATTCAATCGGGCCGATGCCGCTGGGCGTGCCGGTCAGGATGACGTCGCCCGGCAGCAAGGTCATATTGGTCGAGACGAAACTGACCAATTCGTAACAATTGAAAATGAGCTGACTGGTGTTGGAGTTCTGCCGCAATTGGCCGTTTTGGAAGAGTTGAATCGTCAGCTTGTGTGGATCGAACTTGGTTTCCACGTAAGGTCCCAGCGGAGTGAACGTATCGAACGATTTGCAGCGCGCCCATTGCCCGTCGGCTTCCTGGATGGTGCGGTCGGTGATATCTTGCGCCGCCGTGTAACCAAAGATGTAGCGGGCCGCTGCGGCGGAGGTCACGTTGCGCACGCGCCGGCCAATGACAATCGCCAGTTCGGCTTCATAGTCCGTGCGGTGGTTTGGGAAAGGGATTTCAATTTTGCCGCCGTCCGGCGTGAGGGAAGTGGGCGCTTTCAGCCAGAACAGGGGTTCCTTCGGCAATGGATTCTCGGTTTCGCGCGCGTGATCGGCGTAATTCAGCCCGACGGCGATCACCTTGGAGGCGTTCACCGGAGTCAAGGTTCGCAAGCCTTTGAACGGGGTGGGCTTCTTGTCGAACGAAGGCGATCCAAACACATCGCCGCGCAGTCGAAACAATTCGCCGTCCACGACCTTCGCGTGGAAAATATCGTCGCCTTTTTGAAATCGCCCAATTGCTGCCATAAATTTGTGGGGGAATTTGTAGCAAATTGGCTCATACCGTCGCAAGCTCTAAGTCCAAAACCACGCGAACGGCTCGGCGTCGATTGTGAAATGTCCTAACCGTCCACCTCGGCAAACCGCCGGTTTCACGCGGATTTTCCCGTCCCAATATCGCGCAAGGTCCGGTTCGTTTGCTGGTGCGCCCAAGCCATATCCATTCAGTAGCTGGAGCAGCGATGACGCGATTTGGCGCGGTAGGAAAGGCGTCTCGCCGGTCTCGAATAGCCAAGCACATCCTCCCCTGATGGTGACCTGAAAAGATTTCCTACGCCGCGGTGCAAATCGATGGTTGGCAGTCGTTCGAGACAGGCGGGACGCCTGTCCTACTGAATAGTCACGGCCAAGCGCATTGGACACTATCCCGGCCAATTGTTTGCGGGGAGTCACTTGGTTCATTGATCAGGCGGGGAAACTACTGCGACTACTTCCCCTATTGGAAATAAAACCGCCGCCGCGGACGCAGCCGTTTTACGGGCGTTTTGTCCGGCAGCGGCGGTCTGCCTGTCACAATTCGGTTCTGATCCGGCGCCTATGACTGCGCTTCTTGGTGCTGCATCTCGGCGACCAGATCTTTTTCGGCGAGCACCCAATCCTCCAGCGTCAACTCTTCCCGTTCCAGTTTGTCCCGGTAAAGTTCATAGGCATGTTGACGAACCATTGCCCGGGTCACGCCCGGCGTGAAGGTTTTCGGTTGTTCCGCTTTATTCTGCATCTTTGCTTTCATCGTTGTTCTCCTTCCTGAGCCGTCTGATTAATTTTACCTAAACGTAATCCCCTTCGGGTCAGATGCAAAGGTGTCGGGTCAAAATTTTTCGCTCTGGACATACCGCGGTTTGGTCTGACCGCATCAAAAGTTCGCCGGTGACAAGCCGATTCCCAAAATGCTGCAGGCTTGAACGATGTTCAAACCCAGGCGACTCGCCTCCGCCAGGACTGCTTCGGACTCGGCACCGGGATTCAGCCAAAGTTCGTCGCACCCTTTGGCGGCAATTTGTGGCAACAGACGCAGCAGCGTTTGAGGCGGCACATAAACGCTGACGATCCCTGGCCGAAGCGGCAAGTCCACCACCGACTTGTAAGCGGCCAAACCTTCAATTTCGGTCGCCTGCGGGTTGACCGGGTAAACCGTATAACCCGCCTGCCGATACGCCCGAACCGCCTTGTTCCCGTATTTGGCGCGATTCGTTGAAGCCCCGATGATGGCAATTGTTTTCATGGGCTTTAATATGACTGAATACGTTCCGGCAGCAACGCGTGCTTCCCGCAGGCGCACCGAGGTGTTTCCAGTTTTGAGCGAATACTTGGTTGCCGTGCAAATGCATGCTATGATCACCCCCGCGAGATACGCTTCTGGGCTGAAAGATCGGCTCAAAATTAATCAAATTCGGGAGTTGACACCCGGTTGGGTTTTTGGTGGTATCTCCGTTCCTTTAGGCTAAAAAGTTATGTACGCCGTCATAGAAACTGGTGGAAAACAATATCGGGTCGCCCCCGGCGACACTTTGGAAGTGGAACGTCTGACTGCTGAGGCAGGGCAGCCGGTGACCTTTGAACGCGTTTTGTTTGCCGAGAACGAGGGGCAATTCTCCGTCGGCGCTCCCTCGCTGGCCAATGCCAGCGTGGTGGCCGATGTGGTGGAGCATTTCCGCGGCAAGAAGGTGACCTCCTTCAAAATGAAACGCCGCAAAGGGTATCATCGCACCATCGGGCACCGGCAGGAGTTAACGCGCGTGAAAATCGCGGAAATCAAGCTTTAGAAGTTATGGCACATAAGAAAGGACAAGGCAGCTCACGTAATGGCCGGGACAGCAATAGCAAGCGTCTCGGGGTCAAACGGTTTGGCGGGGAACAAGTCACCGCGGGCAGCATCATCGTGCGGCAGCGGGGTTCCAAATTTCACGCCGGCAAAAACGTGGGCACCGGTCGCGATTGGACGCTGTTCGCGTTGGTGGACGGCAAAGTCGCCTTCGACCGCGCCAACCGCCGGATTGCCGTGCAACCGATTTCGCCAGCCCAACCCGCGTCCGCTGGGGAAAACAACTAAGGTCGGCAATTTAATTCTTCATGGCGAGGTCATGGACCTCGCCATTTTTATTGCGGGAACTGCTTGCCTCACGCTGGCCAACGAACGCAAACGGCGGTCAACGGCCAGGGAAACGGTTGCCCCGGACAGATTGGGCGATTGAATCATGACCGCTGGGTGCTGCCAGCCTGAAACCTAACGCTCATGTTTATTGATCAAATCAAGATATTCGCCCGGGCCGGCCACGGCGGCAAAGGTTGTGTGGCTTTCCTGCGTGAGACGTTTCGGCCCAAAGGCGGCCCCTCGGGGGGCAACGGCGGTCGCGGCGGCGACGTGATTCTGGAAGCCAACCACGACTTAAACAACCTGATTGCCCAGTTTTATCAACCCCGCCTGATCGCCCAAAAAGGCGAGCAAGGCATGGGCAAAGGCATGGACGGCAAAGCCGGTAAAGATCTAGTCATCAAGGTTCCCTGCGGCACGCTGGTCTGGAAACGTCCGGGCAAAGAGCCCGCTGCGGAATCGCCTCCCCAGGAAACTCCGCCGGAATCCGATCCCCAGCATCTGCCCTTGAGCACCGGCCAACGGCCTTTGCTGCGCCATGCCGGCAGTTTGACCGCTGTAGAATACGATTTTTCTGCCGAAGGTGAAGACGCCGAAGCGCGGCAGGTCGATGCCGAAAAAGGCGAACTGGTGGCCGACCTCACCGAGCACGGTCAGCAGTTTGTGCTGTGCCAAGGGGGCCGTGGCGGATTGGGCAATCGGAATTTTGCCACTGCCACCCGCCAGGCGCCGCGGTTTGCGCAACCGGGCGAACCGGGCGATGAAGGAGATTTTCTTCTGGAACTCCGGCTCATGGCCGAAGTGGGATTGGTCGGCTATCCGAACGCCGGCAAGTCCACGCTGCTGGCCGCCATTTCCCACGCACGACCGAAGGTTGCGCCTTATCCATTTACCACGCTGCACCCCCAGATCGGCATCGTCGAGTACGCCGATTTTCATCGGCTGACCGTTTGCGACGTGCCGGGCTTGATTGAAGGCGCCCACCGCAACGTCGGATTGGGGCACGCGTTCTTGCGCCACTTGCAGCGATGCAAGGCGCTCGTGCTGCTGGTGGACATGGCCGGCACGGACAACCGCGCGCCGTGGGACGACTACCGGCAATTGGTCCGCGAACTGGAACTGTATGACTCCAGCCTCTTGGAACGGCCGCGGTTGATCGCCGCCAACAAGATGGATGAACCGGCGGCCGAGGAGAACTTGAAACAGTTCAAACGCCGGATTCGCAAAATGCCGGTGCTGCCCCTGTCGGCCGCCTTCGATGAAGGAATTGAACCCTTCAAACTGGCCATCCGGGAAATGGTGGAGGCCGTGGCTTCGGACTAAGCGCTGGATCAGACCCCGCCTTCCAATACCAACTTGCCGAATTGGCTGGAGGATTTCATTCGTTCGAGGGCCTGGTTGCCTTCGGCCAAGGGCAGCACTTCGTCAACGACTGGTTTAAGCTGATGCTGATTCACAAACTCCACCATCCTCTGGAATTCCTCCGGGGAACCCATGGTGGAGCCAATGAGATGGAGCTGCTTCCAGAACAGTTTGAACAAGTCGAGCCGGGGAGGCGGTCCGGCGGTCGCACCGTAGTTTACGATCCGCCCACCCGGTCCCGCTACTTCCAACAAGCTTCCGTAACCAGGCCCGCCGGCGCTGTCGAGGATCATGTCCGCTGCGCCATAAACGTTCTGAAATTCTTGGCCCCAACCTTCATTGGTGTAGTCGAAACCGGCCACGGCGCCCAGCTCAACCGCCCGCTGAATTTTGTGCGGCGAGGAAGAGGTCACCCAGACCTGTGCTCCCGCGGCCGCGCCGAATTGCAGTGCGAAACTGGCCACGCCACCGCCAATCCCGGTGACCAACAGTTTCTCGCCGGCTCGCAGTTTCCCCTGGGTAAACAGCGCCCGGTACGCCGTCAAGCCAGCCAGGGGAAGCGCGGCGGCTTCCGGCCAGCTCAAATGGGCCGGCTTGAGGTGCAACAGAGTGGCGGATACGATGATTTCCGTGGCGAACGTTCCGTCGTTCGGCATGCCCAAAATGTGGAAGTCGCTGCTTTGGGCGGCGGGATTCTGTCCCCATTCCATGCCGGGGTTCAAGATGACTTCCTTCCCTTGCCATGAGCTTTCCACGGCGGGCCCGGTCTTGACCACCAAACCGGCGCCATCCGAGCCGAGAATGCACGGGGATTTGATGCCCGGATACTTTCCTTGGGTGATCCAATAATCGCGGCGGTTCAATGAGGCCGCCTTGAGTTGCACTACGACTTGACCTGCTTGCGGCGTTGGCGCTGGTCGCTCTTGCAGTTGAAGTGGTTGGTTGGTGCCGACAAAAACCAATGCTTTCATATTATTCCTTTCGCTTCACCGGTGGATTGTGCCATGGAATCACCAGTGCCGGCGCACCGGGGACTCCCGAAAATCCGTTGCACCATTGCCAATGGTGCTAGGCTGAGCTTACTTCGGTTTGGGGGCAATTGGCAAACAATGGGAGACGGATCGATACTCCATGAGCGATCCAAATTTCCACGGCTGCGACGATTGGTTCGAGGATGGGTTTTGATAACAGATTGGGCTGGCGTCCCGCCTATCCTGAAGTTGCCATGAACGTCGTTGGAGCTCCGGAACGGCATTTGTTGGTGGAGCGATTTTCCGCGGCGAGACAGTCGGGACGGATTTCCGTTCGTGGTGGCTGGCGAATCCAGCTTGCCCCGGCAGGCAATTTTAGACTACAACTGCGGCATGGCCAAAGTCCTGGTAGTCGATGACGAAGTGACCATGATCCAAATGGTGACTGAAATGCTTCGTTCACAAGGCCATGAAGTCATCCCCTGCAATAACGGCAATGCCGCGGCGGAATTGATTGAAACCCACAGCCCGGAGCTGGTGATTACCGACTTGAACCTCGAGAAGTCGCGCACCCAGGGACTCGACATCTTGCACAAAGCACGGTCGCTCAATCCGCCGGCCACCGTGATTGTGATCACCGGCTTTGGCACTGTGGAAACTGCCGTCGAAGCGATGAAGATGGGCGCCTTCGATTACCTCGAAAAGCCGTTCAAAATGGAGGATTTTCGGCTCTGCGTCGAACGGACGTTGTCGTACAACCAGGCGATTTCCGAAAACGTCTATCTACGCAAGCAACTCCGCAGCAAGTTCCAATTCAACCGCATCATCGGCGCCTCTTCCAAGATGCAGGAAGTCTTTCGGATGATCGAGCGCGTGGCGGATACGGACAGCACGGTGTTGTTGCTGGGTGAGAGCGGCACGGGCAAGGAACTGGTCGCGCGTGCGCTGCACTTCAACAGTCGGCGCCAATTTGCGCCCTTTGTGCCCGTCAATTGCAGCGCGCTTCCGGAAAACCTGCTCGAATCCGAATTGTTTGGGCATCGCAAGGGCGCGTTTACCGGTGCGATCAACGACAAGAAGGGCCTGTTCCAGGAAGCCGACGGTGGTACCATCTTTCTGGACGAAATCGGTTCCATGTCGCCCCTGCTTCAAAGCCGTCTTTTGCGCGTGTTGCAGGATCGCGAAGTGCGGCGGGTTGGGGACAACACGCCCACCTACGTCAATGTGCGCGTATTGGCGGCCACCAATGAACCACTGGAAAAACGGCTCCGCGAAGGCACATTTCGCGAAGATCTTTACTATCGCATCAACGTCATTCCCTTGCAGTTGCCGCCATTGCGGGAACGGCTGGATGACATTCCACTGTTGGTTGGACATTTCTTGAAGAACAAACTTCACGTTCGTACCGGCCAACCGTTCAAGGTCACCCGACGGGCCATGGAAGCTTTGGGAGCGTATCCGTGGCCCGGGAACGTGCGCGAGTTGGAAAATACCGTTGAGCGCACCTGCGCCTTGAGCGAAGACCACTTGGTCAAGGTGGCTGATCTGCCGCCGGCCATGCAAGAGGGTGCCCCCCCGGATAATGACGAATCCGAAACCGATACTGATGAAACCGTCCAACGCGTGGTTTCCGGGGCGGCAGGCGCCTCCACCCCGTCGAACGCCCCTTCGGCCGATGGGCCAGCTCAGGGCCCCATTGCGGCACCCAGCCCGATTTTGAAACCACTCAAAGACTTCCTACGGGAACAGGAAATGGCTTACCTGCACCGGGCTTTGACCCATACGAGTGGTGATAAGGAGCGGGCGGCTGAATTGCTGGGCATCAGCCTGGCCACGTTGTATCGCCGGTTGGCGGAAGCCGAGGAAGGATGACCGGAGGGAAATCCGAACCCCCGAAATCCGAAAGCCGCTGGCATGAACGCGGAGGCAATCGGGGTGTTTTCGGATTTCGGCCTTCGGATTTTTTGTTGTGATTTAGGCCAACCGATGTCCTACTATCCGCTTTCCTTCGCAGTTCGGCTGCGCAGGTTTGTGAACTTTAAGCTGAAATATTATGCCACTGACACATACACGAGAACTGTTTGCCAAGGCGCTCAAAGGCAAATACGCCCTGGGCGCCTTCAACGTGAACAACATGGAACTGCTCCAGGCGATCGTTGAGGCCTGCGAAGAAGAAAAGGCGCCGGTGATCCTCCAGATTTCCAAGGGCGCCCGGCAGTATGCCAACCCGGTTTACCTCAAGAAACTCATCGAGGCCGCCGTCAGCCTGTCGAATATCCCCATCGCCGTGCATCTCGACCACGGCGATACGTTCGAGCTGTGCAAGGAGTGCATCGACGAAGGCTTCACCAGCGTCATGATTGACGCCAGCCACGAGCCCTTCGAGAAGAATGCCGAAGTCTGCCGCAAAGTCGTCGAATACGCGCACAAACACAATTGCGTGGTGGAGGGCGAACTGGGCCAGTTGGTCGGCGCGCAGCTCGACGACGGCGAGGAAGGCGGCGGCTACTCCAAGGGCGGCCACTACACCCACCCGGACGAAGCCGTGGAGTTCGTCAAACAGACCGGTGTGGACTCGCTCGCCGTCGCCATCGGCAACTGCCACGGCGCCTACAAATTCAAGGGCGAGCAGCACCTCGACCTCGAACGCCTGAAAGCCATCAAGAAGGCCCTGATGGATGCCGGACTGGGCGATTATCCGCTGGTCCTGCACGGCGCCTCCAGCGTGCCGAAGGACCTGGTGGAAGAAATCAATAAATACGGCGGCAAAATGGGCACCGATACCGCCGGCGTGCCCGAAGCCGACATCGAAATTGCCCGCCGCACCGGTTGCACCAAGGTCAACATCGACACCGACCTTCGCCTGGCGATGACCGCCGGCATTCGCAAGGCGTTCACGGAAAATCCCAAGCAGTTCGATCCGCGCAAATACCTGGGCCCGGCCCGCACCACGGTGAAGGAACTGGTGCGCCACAAGGTCAAAGACGTGCTCTGCTGCGCCGGCCACGCGTTTGATTAAACCTCCTGCGAGTTAAAATGGTTCGAGTGGCGGCCCCAAAGCCGCCACTTTTTTTTGGCTTGATCGCTGCCCATTCGGGGCCACGCGGCTCTACTGACCAGGAGCCTGTTCTTAAAACAGCTTCCTCGTAGCCGCCGACGTAAGGAGGCTCATTCTTGTCGCAAGCCGAGCGGTATTCCGATGGAATTTGAGCCTCCTTACGTCGGCTGCTACCAATCTTCAAACAGGCTCTGAGCGGAATCATAGGCTACTTCGCACGTTCAGGCGCCGCGTTGCGCACGCAGCGAAAGCCGTAGATGTCGTAGCCAAAGCACACGTCGGCGTAGCCGGGATTCTCGTTGTAGCGGTAGCCGGAACGACAACTCTCATCGCTGAAGCGCCAGGCGCCGCCGCGCACAACTTTGGTTTCGCCCTGCTGGGGTCCCCGTGGGTTTTCCGTTGGTGATTTCTGGTAATAATCCACCTGGTAAAAATCGTTGCACCATTCCCACAGGTTGCCGCTCATGTCATACAACCCCCAAGGATTGGGCCGCTTCTGGCCGACCGAATGGGGATGCCCTCCCGAATTCTTCTCATACCAGGCGTAGCCGCCAAGCTTGGTGGGATCGTTGCCGAAGAAATAGGCGGTGGTCGTGCCGGCCCGACACGCGTATTCCCATTCGGCCTCCGTGGGCAGGCGGTAGCCGTTGGCCGCGAAGTTGCACTGCCAGGTCTTCAAGTCGTAGCACGGTTTGAGTTTTTCCTGGCGCGAACGCGCGTTGCAAAATTTCACCGCGTCCGACCACCGCACCTGCTCGACGGGATTCTCCGCGCTTTTCCAACGGGAAGGGTTCTCGCCCATCACGCGTTGATATTGCTCCTGCGTCACCAGGTGTTTGTCCATGTAGAACGGGCTGATCACCACTTCGTGCGGCGGTGCGTCCATTTCCTTCTTGTCGCCCATCACGAAACGACCACCGGGGAGCAGCACCATCGCCGTTGCTGAGTTCGTCGCCGGATTGGACGGTGCGGAGGCTACGGGCTCTGAACGATCCTCGGCCGCTCGGCGTTTGCAGCCGGGAAACATGGCCAGCGATCCAGACAAGAGAAGGGCGGCAAGCAAGCGGTAATTCATGATGCTCATTTTTCAATCTGAGTCGGCCAATGACGATTTCGCATTTAGTAATTCGGCCAGATTTCGTAACCGTCTGGATTGCGCAGACATTCCCGGCAACGATCCCTGATTTGCCGCGCCAATTTCACGGCTTGAGGTTGGGTGGCACAACCATAACCGGCTTCCTGATACAGTTTGCGGGTGATGATGTGACATTGCGCCAGGACGTAATCTTGCGCGCCCCCCATGGCTCGCCACGCTTTGCCGAGTTCGAGATAGGCCGGCAGGTTCCGCGGGGATTTGGTTCCGGCCAGTGCTTTGGTTTGCTGCGCCAATTCATCGGCGTAACTGAGCGATTTCATGTTCTCCCGCTGCACCTCGTATTCACTCGGAATCTGCCGGACGATGGCCTCCAGACGGTCCGCGAAGGGCTTCAACTCCGCCGATGAGTTTCCTGCTGATTCAAGGCTTTGAACTATGTCGGTCGCCATACTTTGGTATTCCGCGATTCGCGCCACGTGCCGCCGAACAAAGAACACCATGTCGTCCACTGCGCCCTCGACATACGCGCGTTTATCGACTTCCTCGCCCGCTTCGAACACGGCCTGGAGCGCTTCCGTGCAACCACACGTGCAAGCGCGGCGAACTCCATTGCCACCACGACGATGATGCGTGCGCAACTTGCGTCCGGGCAAATCCAACAGGGCTGCGCACGCTGGCTGGCCGAGGGTGGCTTTCAGAATATCCACCGGGGTCGAGACGTCGGCTGGAGTGTTCTGGCTCTCCAAAAAATAAATGAGGGCCTCGCCTTTGGGCGGCACTTTTTTGCTCAGATGAAAGTAAGCGGTGTCGCCGTCAAACCACGCAGGATAGCGATACATCCCGGCGACGCCGCGCCAAATCTGGCCTGGAGCTTCGCGGAAGGTGAAGGTGGTTTTGACGTCCGCTTCAGTCAGTTGCGTGACCCATTTGGCGGGGAACGGTTGCTTCCATTTCAGCGCCACATCTTTCTCCAGATGCGCCGGCGTCAAAACCTCACGATGCCAGATGCCGGGAGCATGCAGAGCCGACAGAAAGAAGCTTTGACCAGCCGGTGCAAAATCAATCGCTTCCGCGATACGCCGGCCGGTGGAGTCATTGGCCAGGTGAACGCTCAATTGCTGTTTTCCCTTCGGCCAAGTCATGACCAGCAGGCTATCTTCGCCTTTGAGCAATCCCAGGAAGAGGTTGTCCGCCGGAATATGAAGGGTGTCGGCCGAAGCGTAATCCGCGGGATTGAAGATCAAGTCGTCACTGATGAAGTCGGGTGCCACGCCATATTCGAGCGGACTCAGCAGACGAAATTCGTTCAGTGATTGACTTGGTTGGACACCCACGATCTCCGTCGTGTCGAAGGAGAAGACGGCTGTGCTCGAACGGTTCGTGTTTCCATTGGCGAAAGAAACCTCCAGCGTCACGGCATTGCCGTTATTCTGCAGGATCGTGCAATGGCTGATGGTTGTCGCGTGCGTCTGGGTTGAAAATGGAACCAATTCCAAGACTTTTCGATCTTCGTTCGAGCTTGCGGGGACCGGACCGTTACCGCTCTGGTTTTGCGTTTTGGAATACAGAACCATGCGTCCCTGTTTGGACAAGAACACTGCGATCAACTTGTCGTTTTCGACCACTGCGTCCCCTTGGAATGAATATTCCCTGCCGTAGTAGGCGGGGTCGGAAAAGGACTTGGCGGGATTGGCTTCAAGGGTCAACAAATCCGCGGGCACCGTTTTCCATCCGGTTCGGTTCTTCAAACGAACGGTGGCGGCAAGCGGCGAGCCAGTGTCCCTAAGCGCGACGAGGGGAAGTGCTTCTGCGGCCTGAAGTGTGGTGAGGGATGCGAAGGCGGCCAGCAGCAGAGGCAGTATCCGATCGGTACCTGGAGCCATTCCCATTTTCCGAGGTCTTTGAGTGACTTCATAATTGATGTCTGCTTCCGGAATTTTCGATGCACTTTTGCATTTTGGAGTTTTCCATCGCGCCTCCGGAAATACCGGGATCGCGCCTGGGAGAATAACCAGACCCAGTGTACTCAGGACCACCGCCAAAGCAAGAGTCAGCCGAGGAAATCCCTTGCTTCGCGGCCTTCCGGCGCGGTAAGTACCTTTTTCATGCACATCGATAGCTTGCACCGTCCGAACCTGACTGACTGGACGAATCATCGCTTCCTTTCCGTTTGGATTCAACGCGTCGGTATCGCGATTGGACTCAGCTTGTCACTTGCCGGCCAAGCCGCCGATTCCCCGGCGGAATTAGATCGCGCCATTGCCAAGTATCGCATGGGAACGCTCATCATCCAGACCGAGCCCGGCGCCCAAGTTCGCGTCGAGCAACTGCGACACGAATTCTGGTTTGGAGCGGCCCTGGCCAACCAAGCCTTTAACGGCGGGCTTAACGCGCAGGACACGGAAAAGTATCGGGCGACCTTCCTGGCTAACTTCAACAGCGCAGTGACGGAGAACGCCTTGAAATGGCACTCGATGGAGCGTCAGCGCGGGAAGGTGGATTACTCCGTCGTCGATGCCATTTTGAAATGGACGGATGAGCACGAGATTCCCTTGCGCGGACACAACATTTTCTGGGGCGTGCCCAACATGGTTCAAGGCTGGCTCAAGGCGCTCGATGATGATGAATTCCGCGCGACCCTCAAGGCGCGGGCTTTGGATGTCGGACGCCGCTATCGAGGCCGCTTCGCCGAATACGATCTGAACAACGAGATGATCCATGGCAATTACTACGAACAGCGCCTCGGTCCGGACATCACCCGGCAAATGGCCCAATGGGTTCGGGAGGGTGATCCGCAAGCCGTGCTGTATCTCAATGACTATGACGTGCTGACGGGCAACCGGCTGGCCGATTATATCGCCCACATTCGCGGATTGCTGCGCCAGGGGGTGCCGGTTGGCGGCATTGGCGTGCAGGGCCACCTGCACGGGGAGACGTTTGATCCCGCCGCGCTGCAGAACGCCCTCGATCAACTCGCGCAATTTAAACTGCCGATTCGCGTGACCGAATTCAACATGCCCGGGCAACGATCCAAGTTTCTTCGCGACCGCCGACTGCGGCCCATGGCGGCGGAAGAAGAAAACAAAGCCAAAGCGCTGGCGGACTACTACCGTATCTGCTTCGCCCATCCGGCGGTCGGCGGTATCTTGATGTGGGGTTTCTGGGGAGGCGCCAATTGGATTCCGGCATCGTCATTGTATCGCCGCGACTGGACTCCCACTCCGGCGGCCCAAGCGTACCGTGACTTGGTGTTTCATCAATGGTGGACTCGATGGGAAGGAACCGCCGACGCCAATGGCCGGTGCGAAGTGCGCGCTTTCTACGGCAAACACCGTGTCACGGCGGGAACACGGGAAACCACCGTTGAACTCAAGCAGGCGAACGGAACGCAAACCGTTACCGTGAAGTAGCCGTTGTCGGTGCCTTCACGGTTGGGCAACACCTTCCTGCCGAAACAGCAGCAGCGTGTAAGCGTTGGGATTGTGCGTCTCCCGGCAGCCCGTTCGCGCCGCCAGGTACGCTTCGATATTGAACACCTGGGCTGCAAAACCATGTTGGGCAAACAGCGCCGTTGTCTTGTCCAGGCTGAGGGTGTTCCAATGGTATTCTTCGACGGGGCGCACGACATGGTCCGGGATTTCGTCCATGTTAAAGAAGCCGGCGCAAATCCCGTCTCGCGTCACGCGGCAGATTTCGGCGACGGCCGTTTCCAGGCCCTCGAGCGACAGATGCTCGAACAGGTCGTGCAGGAAACAATATTCAAATGCGCGGTCCGCCGCCTTGATGGCAAACACATTACCCAATTCGAAACGAGCTTCCGGGAACATGGCCCGCGCGTTGTCCATGTTCTTCTGGCACAAATCGAAACCGGTGTAATCAATCAACCGTGCCAGGCCGCAGGCGTGCAGGAAACGGTAATCATTGGCCGAGCCGCACGCCGGTTCCAATGCTGAGATACGCTCGGGCGTTTCGTCCGCCAGCGCGTGCCGCCACAAGTTCATGAACCGGTCCAAGTCTTCCGCCTTCAGCCGCGGCGGGTCCGCCACCGAAGACTGCCTGGCGAGGATGGATTCGAGGTAATTGGGAATCTCCATCCCGTTGACCGTGGTGGGCAGGGCGGCAAACGTCTGGGCGAGGAATTGGGGGATCTCGATGCCTTCCGCGTTGTCGGCACCCTGGCGCAACCCGTGCAAGACGGCTTGCAATTCTTCGGGGTCCCCGCTCGGCTTCAATAATTTGACCAACCAATTCATCGCGGCGGCAAACCGCAACTCGTGGTCCATGAGTTGTTGGAATTTGTCCGCGAACAAGGCCACGATCAGGAAATGCCGCGACAAAAGGCTTTGAACGTTAAGGCGCGGATCCTCGACACTGGCGATCAAATACTCGCGCAGCATCTCCTGGTCGTGCCGCATCCAGGAGCGGGCCAGTTTCTCCGATTCCTGCTTCAGAGTTTGATTCATAACGAACGGAAGCAAATAGCCGTATCGTGCTGCCGACTTCCGGCCGGCAGATCGAAGGGATGACGGCACCACGAATTGGTAAGGCAGTTTGGGCGCACTTGGCGCTTTGAGCAGCGGCAGCGGTTCGAACGTTTCCGGTGCTTCCGTTTCTGCCGGCGGGACGCCGGCAGCACGTTGCCAAGGTGCTGCCGGCATCTTGCCGGCAGATCGACGGGAGAATGGCGGGGCGAATAGAGACAGAAGTTCGAGGGCCTCCGGCGAGCTCGTTTCAGCCCGCGGGACGCGGGCAGCACGTTGACATACAAATTAGCTGGCATGTTTGGCGGCGGTGATAAACGCGCGCACTTTGGCCGCATCTTTTTCTCCCGGAGCCGACTCGACGCCACTGGAAACATCCACCGCGAACGGGCATACCCGGCGCACGGCCTCGGTAACATTGTCCGGCGTCAAGCCGCCGGCCAGGATGATGGGGCGGCCATGGGCCTTCGCTTGGATGGCCAGATCCCAATTGAAACCTTTCCCGGTTCCACCGTGCTGGGCGGGCACATAACTGTCCAACAACCAGGCATCGGTGGCGTAACCCAGAAGTCCCGGTAGTGATCCCGCGTCACTGACGCGAAACGCCTTGATGACCTTCAGGCCAAATTGGGTGCAAAAGTCGGAAGGTTCTTCACCATGAAATTGCAGCGTGTCCAGACCGCATTCGGCAATGGCTTGCCGCACGTGTTCGGCCTCCGGATTCACAAAAACTCCCACTTTCGCCACAAAGGGCGGCAAGCCGCGGGTGATGTCCGCCGCCTGCGTCCACGTCACTTGGCGCGGACTCATTTCATAGAACATGAAGCCAAGCGCATCGGCTCCGTATTCGACCGCTTCGAGCGCATCGTCCCGACAGGTAATGCCGCAGATCTTTACTTTTACATTCAGCATGTCCAAAACAACTTGTACCCGAGCTCGGCTTCCCGGTCATGTAGAATCGCAATAACGCGCTTGGAATTGGCTTATCAAGGAAGGGCAATGGATTTTAAACTTAGGCTAGGGACGAACACCATCGGATGTGCAAAAGCCACTTGTCACGTTCGCCTGCTTTGCAAGTGTGGCGGCCCGGATGCCCGTGCGCCGCAACTTGGGCGGCGCACGGGCAGTGGTTGGCGGGGGGGACTATTGCATCGCGGGCGTTACGATGCGGTAGAAATGTTCCAGTGCGCCGTTCGCATTGGGATCGGTCACCGATTGCACGCCATTGGTGGAAGGCGCATCGACGTTGGCAACCGGCGTCCACTGGTCTGGCGGCAGCAGGTTGGCCCGCAGCAGCGAATAGGTTTTCCCCGCTTCCGCCTCGAAGGTCAGGGTGAGGCTGTTGCCGGCCGGCACGGCGGATAAAATCCGTAGTTCGACGTGGGTCTGTACCGTCCAAGTTGGGGTGCGCGTGATCACGGCGTCCACCCCGTAATCCGGATCATCCTGATACATGTTGCAATCGCGTTTGCCGGTCACTTCCACGTAGTGCGGGCCATCTTCCAGACCGGTCAGCGTGATCGGGGTGTTGATGGGCGTTTCGGCACTCCAGGCATTGGTGTCGAGCCGCCACTTGTAACTGACGTAGCCAGAGCCATTCGACCAACTGGAAGTGGGAATGGCGTTGCCGGTGCGATTGATGCCCACGACGAGCGTGGCCGACGTGTCGGTGGTGGTGCCGGTGGGAGCGCCGGAAACGGAGCAGCCCATGGGAACCACCGCGCCCATGTCCAGTCCATTCGGGCCGGTGCCGATGCCGGGCGAACCGGGCAGCAGACTGAACCAATCCCACATCACCTGCGCCTCGGTCCAATTGGCGAAGTCCGTATCCGCAACCTGCGGAATGTGAGCAAGCATGGGATTCGCGGTCGAGTTGCCGCTCCCCGGGCCGCCCCACGCGTAGGGCATCAGGTTGTTGTTGAAGGTGACCGTGGCCGAATTCAGATTGCGCACGAGTTGCTCGGCATCGAAGACGATGTTGCCTTCGAGATACATGCCCCGTCCATCCGCCACGCCACCGTCTTCCAGGCACACTACGCCGCCTTCGGTGTCGGTGCCGCCGGTGTGGGTCTGGTGTACCACGGTGTTGTTGATGAAGGTGTAGAAATCGCCTTGTTTCGCCATGGCAGCTTGATCGCAGTCATAGAAGATGTTGCCAATGATGGTGATTTCGGAAGTGTCATTACCGTTGTCCCCGCCACTGATCCCGCTGGCGGTGTCGGGCGAACCATTCTTGTGGGTGTGCAGAAAGATGTTGTGCTCGACCCACGCATCCGTGCCGTCCAAGTCCAGTTCGTCGTCCCCAGAGCCGGTGAACACATTGTCGATGAACTGGACGATGGGTTGTCCCGGGCGATTGCCGCCGGTGAAATCCACCACGTCATTATAGTTGTTGACCGCGCCGAAGAAATTGTGCAGGAAAATGCCCCGCCCGCCGCTCTTGATGCCGCCGGTGCCGTGGAGCAACTCAAAGCCGCTGGTCGCCGTCGGAAATTCGCAATTGCTCACCACGAACGAGGCACCGTCGAGCGCAACGTACTGATGACTCGTCGTGCCAAACGTCAGGTGGTCCAAGCAGGACGGTGCCGCCCGCCACTTCGATACATCGGGTGGCACCGAAGCCTTCAAAGTAGGCATACATGATGCGCGTCTCTGGCGAGCCCACGCTGCCATCGATGGTGAATCCGCCCCAGGACGACGCCCCGGCGGAAGGACGGATGAATTGGATGGGCGCTTCCTCGGTGCCTTCGGCGAGTAAACGACCGCCGTTGGCGACGGTGACGTTGACACCGCCATTCAAGTGGACCGCCGTTCCCGCTTCAATGGTGAGGGTGACGCCGCTGTTGATCGTCAGGTGGCCCACCACCGTGTAAACACTGTTACTCGCATACAACGTTGTATCCGTCGAGATGACTCCGCTGATGGGATTCTGGGTTGGCGGCGGTGGTGCTGTCATGCTGAGATCGCCAATGAGAATACAATCCGAACTCGTATCGTTGTCGTTCAACGCCATCAGGGCCAGAACATGATTACCGGCGGACAGTCGGCTACCAATAGCGCCCAAGTCATACGTCGTGGGATCCTGGCGCGTGCTGTTGCCGTGCGAGGATTCATGCAACGCAGTAGCGTGGGCGGTATATGCCGGCTCAGCGGGCGCGCCGGGAGAGTTGGCGCTGGTCAAGTAATTACCATCCAACCAGGCAATGAAACCGTCATCCCAATCCACCGTCAGCAGCAGATGCCAAGTCGGGTCCGGCGCCGTGGTGACATTGAATTCTTTCCGTATGTGGAACGTGGAATAGCCTCCGGACATGTCCGTCAAACGTGTCTGCACGTCCACCAACTCCGGATCATTGTCGGCATAGCCAAAGCCACCGTTACCGGTAAGCCAAGTGGCATCCAAGCTCGAATCGGTGACCGTCTTCCAATTGCTCTGCGGCGTGGCCGTGCCTTTGTGATAGCGCCAAGTGGTGCCGTGGTTCACCAGCGGCGTGGGCGTGGTTTGTGCCTGAGCCAATGGGCTTCCGGGCCAACCGAACATTAATAGCACAGTGCAGATTGAACTGAGGAGGGGATACTTTTTCAATTTCATAAGGTCTTTCGTAGGTTACGGCATTTGGGGTGTGACTATTCGATAAAAGCGGGTTGGAGTGGCTAACCGTAGCGTCGGTAACGTCCACCGGACCAGTGCTGGTCGGGGCCGGCACGTCGGCGAGTTTCAGCCACGAACCGGCCAGCGAATCGCGAAACTGCACCGTGTAGGTCTTACCGGCCACGGCTTCGAATTGCAGGACGTTCGTAGAACCGTCCGGCGCTTCAAAGATTACCTTGAGATAACTGGCCGCGTTGGTCGGATTGGTGCCGGCGCGGTACTCGTTCAGGTTCGACATTCCGTCGCCGTCGGAGTCCAGCGCACCGTCGTCGGCGTTCGCTGGATTCAATCCGAACATGTTCTCCCAGTCGTCCGGCACGTGGTCCCCGTCGGTGTCGGCCACCACGGTGATGCTCACCAGCGAGCTGCCCAGGCCCAAGCCGGTGGTCGCGGCGTTGCGCACGGCCACGCGATACTTCGTGGTTTCCTGAACGTTGGTGATCGTATAACTGTCACTCGGCTCGTTGACCACATTGGTCCAGACGGGCGTGGAGAGTTGACGCCATTCATACGTCACGGGCAACGTGGCGTTGTGATCGACCACTACCGAGAGCGTGACGTTGTCGCCCTTGACCACACTCTGCGCCTGCGGATTCACCACGATGGTCGGCTTGACCAGCATCTTGAGGGTCCACGGTAGGCTGGTCGCGCTGCTGGTGGCGTCGGAAAGGTCCACGGTGTAGGCTCCAGCTTGCTCCGGTTGGACGTTGTCCAGTCGCAACGTGGCAGTCGTGGCGCCGGAAATGCCATTGCCGTCGGTCAGGAGCGCGCCGCTGAATCGCCATTGGTACGTGAGCGGACCATTACCGCTGGCGGTCACGGGGAAGGTGACGTTCGCGCCAACGTCGGCAAACACGTCCGTCGGTGGAGCAAGCACTTCCAGCGGGAGGACCACGTTCCAATTCGCCGGATCATCGCCGTATGATGCGAGGGTCGATTCGCACCAGCACGGCGCCACCGCCATCGGCAGCGGGCGGCCACGGCGCGTGATCCTCGTATTCGACCTGGTCCACGCGGAGGTATTGCACCCCGTTGGTTCCGGGCACGTCCGGGCGTTTGATTTCCACGGTGTCGCTATCGTTGTTCAATTTTCCGCCGTACGGTCCGAACAACGACGCGCCGGCCAACGTAATGTATCTGCTGCGGAAGGCTGCCACGGCCACGGGATCGTTGGGATCGAAGTTGGCCAGCACGAGTGAACCATTGGCGGGGAGCGTCACGCCAGTCGGGAAGTCGAAGTTCACGCCGCCGCGCAGATGCCAGGTGTTGGTCGGAAACGCCGGATCGAACAACGGCACCGGAGCGGACGTGAAGTTCACCAGTTCGATGAATTCGTCCGCGGCATTGTCGAGGCCGCCGGGCAAGTCCGGCGGATGATACATGATCTGGCGAATGACCACGGGCCCGATCACCGGACCGGCATTGGTGGCGCCGAGAGTGTTAGCGGTTTGCAGTTCGAGTTTCTCGTCCCCGGAGGCGCTGACATATCGGCCAATGGTCACGCCGACCGGCGAGGCGTCGAAGTTGAAACCATGGCTGTAACCAGTCAGGTTGCCGCTGCTGTCACCGGACAACAAATACACCTGCTCGCCACCCGAACTGAGCGCAAAGCTGCCGTTGGTGCCGGGCGTGGAATTGAAGTTTGTTTCCGACAACACCAGGTAGCCGCCGGCTGGAATCGTGGTGCCCGCCGGAATCTGATATTTTTGCGGCAAACTTGCATCGTCCGTGAGCCACCAACCCCCAATGTCCGCGAGCGTTTCGCTGGGATTGTAGAGTTCGATGCTGTCCACTTCCGGCGGCGCGGAGTTGGCCAGGATTTCATTGATGACAATGGGCGGAATTGACGGCGCTGGATCGTCCGCGCCCGGCGAACCGCCCGGATTCGTGCTGGCGCGCCAATTGTCCGGTGACCCGGGATTCGGACCTGCATTGGGATCTTTCGGCACCAACGAGAAGCCGAAGCCCGCCGCGGTGATCGGCCATCTGCCGCGGTTGTTGTAACTGAATGACAGGACCGTGCCACCCAGCGGATGCGCAATCGCGATTCGCTCCCCGGCATTGTCGAGCTTGCCGGTGTAAACGCCGTTGACGGTCAAGCCCGGATATTTGCTGGCGAGCGCTCCGGGCTCCCGTCCCAACACAAAGAACTGGCCCGGCGCCAGGCGCGTACCGTTGGTGAACGTGAAGCTGATGCCGTCGCTGAAGATCAACCCGCTCAAGTCGAGCACGGACGTGCCGGTGTTCTTCAATTCGAGAAATTCGAAGTATTCGCCGGGCACGGCGCCGAAGAACGGCGGTTCATACATGATTTCACTCACGATCAGACTGCTGAAATCCTGGGACGTGTAGAACGTGGCTTCGACAATACCGCTCCACGCGCCGCCGCTCAGCGTGCGGGCACGGACGACCGTCTGGTATTGAATCGGGATGGCGGTGTTCGGCGGGTAAGCCAGCGCCGTGCTATTGACGGCCCCGCCCAACCGCCGCGGATCCGAGCCGTCGGTCGTGTAGTAAATGGTGCCCGAGCCGTTGACGTTGGTGAGGAACAGGCTGAAACCGGGCGCCACCAGCCCGCCCCATTGGCTCAGCGTGGGCGCGCTGACATTGGGGAACAGGTTCACGCTGCGGAGTTGGTTCAGGACCACCGGCGCCCGCTGCGGGATGAAGGTCGCGGCTACGAACCGCAGGGTGTTGAGCCAGTCGGTGCGGGTGAGTGCGGGCGAGTGGTTGGCGTTACCCCAGCGCGCGCTTTCGGCGTTGACGGCCTGATAAATCTCATTGCTGCGCGACATTAACCGGCTCAGCGCCGCCTCGGAGGTGAACGCGCCGCCGTTGAAGAAATGTTTTTGCACGTGGTCGGCCACCTTGATTCGGAACTCGGCGTTGCCCCACATCTGTTGCCACACGTATTGTGGATTGCTCTTGGACAAGCCGCCGCCGGTGGCCGGGTCGCCTGCCGCAAACGGCCCGATGCGATTGGCGTTCACGTCCAGCAGGGTATGCTCGGAATCGTGCGCCACGAATCGGAAGCCGCCATGCGTGCCGGTGCGGTCGCGGATGGCGAAGAAATTGTTCGGCGCGGTGTTGCCCAGGAAGTTGGAAATCGGCGCGTCGAGGTTGCCGCCGTAAAGAATGACCAGCATGTAGTCGATGAGGTTGTCCACGTCGATCAGGTTTTCGAACGCTGGATTGGGCGTGCCGTCCGGGTTCATTCCTTGCACGCGGAAATAGTCGGGGTTGCTGCTCAAGCCGTTCGTGGCGGCCATCCACAGCCGGGTCCACGCCCGCATGTCCCCGTCGGTGGCGTAGATGACATAGCCGTCGTCCGGCGCGACCTTGATGACGTTGTAATTGGTGTCAGAGCCGCCGAAGTAACTGGCGCCGAAATGGGCCTCGGGCCGTTCGTCAGTATTGTAAATACCCCAGTACGCGCCGTTGACGTAGAGATGATACAACTCGCCACGGCTGCCCGGCTGACCCATGGCCAATTGCGAATCGCGACTGAAAATATCGCGCAAGGCGATGAACAACGTGCTGCCATCGAAGCTCCACGAGTAATTTTGAAACGTGCGCAAGTCGAACTTGTCGAACGCGTCCGCTCCGGTCGGGCCGAACATGGGGTATTGCAGCTTGCCGGGACCGTAGTCATTGCGGAAGAACAGGCGGAAGCCGTGCTTGGGATTGTCCGCGCTGCGACTGTATCCGCCCCGTACGCGAATGCCGCAATTGACCTGCCAGCCCGGCGTGCCATCCGGGAAAATGAGTTCCAACGAACAGGGCCGTTCCCAGGCGATGGTGTCGCCCTGGGCGTTGGCGTAAAAGCCGGTTTGCGGATCGAACAGATCATTCAAATCCATTACCACCGAAAACGTCGGCAGGGATTTCAGGTCGTCGATGATGGTGGCGGAAACGGACGAATTGTTCAGCACGTTGGCGTCAAATCCGTAATCGTAAGTCTGAGAGCCCGTGCCCCGGGCCCGCGGTGCCGGCCATTCCGGGGTGGGTGACACACCTTCCTTTTGCTGAATGACGTCGTTCAGAAACACGTAGGTTTCTGTGTCCACGTCGGAGGCATACATCCCGGTCTTGTACGCCGCAGCGCGAAGCGTGGTGGTTTGGTCAATGGTCAATGGTGCCGAATAGACCGTCCCATTGCTCGGCGACGGCACGCTGCCATTGAGGGTGTAGTAAATCGTGGCGTTGGGTGTCGCGGACGTGATCGCGACGGTTTGGGGCGTGGCAAAGAATCCGCGGTCCCCGCTGAACTTGGTGTCGGCAACGAATCCTGCCACCGGCTCACTCGCGTTGGGCGCGCCGGGAGTGGGCGCAGCGTAATACTGGTAATTCGTCGTGTCCGGCGCCACGTCATATTCGGCAAGTTGGGCCTGGATCAAGAAATCCGTGTCATCGGCCGCCACGTTCAGTCCCTGGATGGCGAGCACGTTGCTGCCGGTGAGCAACAGTCCCAATTGCTCGGTGAGGTTGATGTCCTCGGTGGCTGTGGCCGAGTGCGTGGCCGTGGCCGTCGAGTTCCATTGCGGCGTGGCGGGCGCGTTGCGGCGGGCGATTTCCGTGCCGTTCAAATATGCCACAAAACCGTCGTCGTAACGCATGGTGAGCGTGAGCGAGGCCAGGAACGCAGCATCCGCGACGGTGAAGGGGATGCGAATGTAGGCGCTGGCGTTGAGGTTGGCCATCTGCGATTGCACATCGGTGCGGATCAAACTGCGATAGCCGACGCCGTTGTTGTTGGCGACCGGTTGCGAACTGACTGCCAGCCCGCCACTGGCCGTGTCGCCGACCAGGGCAAAATTGGCGCCCCACGCACTGTAGTTGCCCTGCGCCGCATACAATTCCACTTCCGAGCCGCCGCCGCGTTCGAAGAAGACCAGCCGCAGCGGATATTCGCCGGCGGCCGGAAAATTGAACGATTGCACCGTGTCGCCCGGACCGCGCAGGCAGTCACACAAGACCACGTAACTGCCAATGGTGACCCGAAACCCATCGTCGCTGTTCACGCCAAACGACCAATATCCGGGCGCGGGTATGGAGACGGTGCCCACAGCTTCCAGCGCGTAATCCTCCTGGTCCGCGCCGGTGGTGAAACCCGGCACCGAGCGGTCATTGCCATAGTGGGAGCCGCTGCCGGTGTTCACGTAGTTCACCACCGGGCTGTTCTCGCCGTAAACCGCGTCTTGTTGCGCTGGCGTGCTGATAAGGGATTCGGCCTTGGCAATCGTATCGATCAGGTTCCCGGTCTTGGCCTTGTAAGTGTGAACCGCGAATCCCGGCACGCTGGTTTCATAGCCCACCCCATTGGGGCCAAGGCGCCAGGTGACGTGGCTGAACTCCGGCTCCTTCCAGGCTGAACCAAGTGATCCGTCCGCAGGCACGAGCACGCGGACCAATGAGTTGGAAGTGATCAAGGGAGTGACGGTGACCGTCTGCATTTGGCCGTAGGAAAAGCCGCGATGTTGCGGAGGATACTCGGGCGCGAACTGCGAGGCAATGGTCACCCCATCCGGATGCACCAGCGCCAGGTATTCGCCACCGGAGGCCAGGTTGAAGCTGGTGTGCAAGGGCGCGCCGGGTAGCGCCCGGTCTTTGCCACTGGCGAACACGAGCAGGAATCCCTTGGGCGGCAGGTTGGTGGCGGGAAACGTCCATTTGCCCAGGTCGGCGGCGTCATCCGTCAAATGCCAGCCCTGGAGATTCACGGCGACGAAACTCGAGTTGTAAATCTCAATCCAATCCGCGTCGGTGCCGTCTTCGTCCAATACGGCGCCGTCGTTATCGGCAACAAATTCGGAGATGAAAACGGCATCTTGCGCGCAACTCGAAGGGGGCAGCAGACTCAGGGCGGCGAAAAGGCTGATCGAGGCCAGCGCGGATTGGCCGGCAGTGATGGATTTGAACAACATAAGTACCGACTTCGGAAAGAACTTAGGCCAACTTGAGCTGCAGGACAACCGGCGGCCATCGAATAGCGCCATTTTTCAAGGGAATTGGTCGATTTCCGCGAGGGTGGAAGGGTCGCTTCCGTGCCGCGCTGCCGGCTTTGGCCGCGCGCAACCAGGAACCTCGAACCACAATGGTGATGGTGTACATTCGAATCTTTTGCAGTAAAGCACACGAATCTGACATGCGGCTAAATGGGAAATGACAGTTTTGTCATTTGGCTGACGTTGGCCAATCCATTGCTGGTAGGGCGCGACTCATTCGAGCCCTGACTTCTCCGAGGCGCATTCATTAACCACGTGGCGAAGAAAGGGAAATCCCTGACGTTCGCAACGCCGTAGGCTTTCCGCGGTTGCGGTTGATGTACTCGGGAGCAAGGCGGGAAAGTCAGGGCTCGACGGAGTCTCGCCCTACCGCGATTGGGGTGCTGCTTCTCGGCAGTAGAACACCATTCCCATTTGCTCGCACCGCGGAAATCTTGGACGGCTCATCTCACCGCCAAGGCACGAAGGGCGCAAAGGGGCTCTGCGACGGACTTTGCGCCCTTCGTGCCTTGGCGGTGAATCAGGCCATCCACCGGCAGCCAGGACGTTCAAAGTCGATATACGCTCGCTCCGATTCCTGGCGTCGAAGGTTGCTGCCGAACACAAATGGAATGCTTCGGATCTCGGCCAGTGGGCTTCTTTCGGTTTTCGTATTTCGAACTTCGGAGTTCTGCCTCAACCCTTCTTCGCCACTTTCAATTCCAGGTGCAGTTCCTTGAGCTGCTTGGGCTCGACGCTGCCGGGGGACTCGGTCATCAGGCAGGTGCCTTTGGCGGTTTTCGGGAAAGCAATCACGTCGCGGATGCTCGGCGTGTCTGCAGAGAATCGCGCATCAGGCGATCAAAGCCGAGCGCGATGCCGCCGTGCGGCGGCGCGCCGTAGCGGAACGCCTCCAGCATGTAACCGAACCGCGCCTTCGCCATCGTCCGGCGGGATTTGCAGAACCTCCTCGAAGATGGTTTTCTGCACGTCCGGCTGGTGAATACGAATCGAGCCGCCGCCCAGTTCCACGCCGTTGACCACCACGTCGTAATGCTGGCCGCGGACTTTCTTGGGATCGGTCTTGAGCAGCGGGATGTCTTCCGCCACCGGCGCGGTGAACGGATGATGGCTCGAATACCAGCGGTTCTGTTCCTTGTCGAAACTGAGCAGCGGAAAATCCACCACCCACAGAAAATCAAACCGGTCGGCCGGAATCGTCAGCTTGCCCTGCGCCTTCAAGACGTCCGCGCAGTAAAGACGGATTTTGCCGAGAATTTCGCAGGCGTTCAGCCATTGATCGGCGGCGAACAGAATCAAGTCGCCTTCCTCGATGGCCAGCTTCTGTCGTGAGCGCGGCCTTTTCGGCGTCGGTGAAAAATTTCACGATGGGCGATTTCCATTCGCCGTTTTCCACCTTGATGTACGCCAGGCCTTTCGCGCCGAAACTTTTGGCGTATTCGGTCATCGTTTCCATCTGGCCCTGCGTCGCGCCAGGCCAGGCCTTTGGCATTGATGGCCTTGACCACGCCGCCGTTGGCGATCGCGCCGCTGAACACTTTGAAGCTGCTGCCGCGAAATTCCTCGGTGAAATCCACCAGTTCCATGCCGAAACGCGTGTCCGGCTTGTCGATGCCGTAGCGGTTCATCGCTTCCTGGAACGTGATGCGCTTGAACGGCGTGGGAATGTCCATGTCCAGCGCCGACTTTCCAGACGCGCTTCAGCAGGCCTTCGATCACGCTGTAAATGTCCTCGCGCTCGATGAAGGTCATCTCGACGTCGATCTGCGTGAATTCCGGCTGGCGGTCGGCGCGCTGGTCTTCGTCGCGAAAACAGCGGGCGAGTTGGTAATACCGTTCCACGCCGGCGACCATCAGGATTTGCTTGAACTGCTGCGGCGACTGCGGCAAGCGCGTAAAACGTCCCGGGCTCGCGGCGGTTCGGCACGAGAAATTCGCGCGCGCCTTCGGGCGTGGACTTGAAGAGCATCGGCGTTTCGACTTCGAGGAAGCCTTGCTTCGTCCATGAACATGCCGCGTGGCGGTGGCGACCTTGCTGCGCAGACGAAGATTGCGCGCCATCTCCGGCCGGCGCAAATCCAGATAGCGATATTGCAGCCGCAATTCCTCGTTCACCTTGCTGGCGACTTCGGGGTCGTCCACTGGAAACGGCAGCACGTCGGCCAGGTTCAGCACTTCCAATTCCTGGGCCATGCACCTCGACTTCGCCGGTGGGAATTTTGGGGTTGTTGGTGCCTTCGGGCCGCTGGCGCACCTTGCCGGTGACGCGGATGACGCATTCGCTGCGCAGGGCGGCGGCGCGGTCGAACAGGTCCTGCGGCAGGTCCGACGGATCGAATACCGTCTGCGTGCGGCCTTCGCGGTCGCGGACGTCAATAAAGATCACTCCGCCCAGATCGCGGCGGGAATGAACCCAGCCGGACAAGGTGACCGTTTGCCCGATGTGTGCCGGGCGCAATTCGTTGCAATGATGCGTGCGTTTCATGAATGTGTGTCCCTGCCGCAGCCGCAGTCAACCGGCCCGTCAGGGAACGCGGATGTTGGCGGGAAATTTCGCCATGGAATTCAACTTGAAATCCGGGCGAATGGTGGGACGCGCGAATCGCTGGATGATTGACAGGCAGCATAGACGCGTGGCAGAAAGCCGGAACGATCAGTGTGAAGCGGCTGACGTGCCGCAGTACGCGACCAACTGCGTGGGGAAACGTTTGCTCCAAGCGAAGGCAATCCGGTCACTTTCCGGTGACTGGTGGGCCTCCGGACCGCCTGTTCCCGTTAAAGTCAGCGTACTCACGAACGCAGCCACAGTCACTTTTCGCTTGGCTCGACGGCACGCATACGGAAATTTGCAGCGACTTGGTTGATGGTTGCGTGGATTGGGGAGCACGCCTGTTTCGGTCGTTGCCGGACGCGCCTCGTGTGGGGCGAATGCGGATTCGGCCTACATTCCGCTAGTCCACCCGTTGGGCCACGACTTAAACAGCGTTCGCCGCCCCGCCCAACCTTTCCATCAGCAATCAGCGCCACCATTTTCGCATGGCTCACAGCGCAAATGCGCAAGTTTTCAACGTTGACAATTACGTCAAACGCGGAGTTTTCTCCACCCGTTGGCACGCCTGAACAGCGTTCGGCATCGGAAGTCAAAATCGAGCTGACATGCCGCAATCGGCCTACTTCGATATGGCATTACCCTGATCAAGACGTTGATGCCAATCGCGGCTGTGGTGCTTTTTCAGGCGCACTTTGTATCTGCGGTCTTGCCTGACGGGGAGTTATCCTTTGGTGCTTCGAGATTGGTCGCATCGCTCGGCAATCGCTGGAAAGGCATCATTGCGACATAAGCGCACTGGTCGATGTCCGATGATCCAAGAGTACGCAGGGCTCAGATGAACCGCTTGAGAGCGGAAACTTTGACGCGGTCGGCATTTGATGATCCTCCGTCCCATGTTCGCGGAGGAATTTTGTGTCTTATTGAGCGAGGGCAAATTCAAGAAGGTTCATTTGTATTTATCTCCATCATCAAGGGACTGGCACCTATTGGGAAGCTGAAGGCGAATGGCAGCAAATGACCAGAACAGCCCATGTCGGAAGAAATGGGCCTGACGCTAGAGCGAGCACATGGTGGACTGCCTCCCGCAGATCAGATGATGTCGGATGGTGCTATATTTCTGATCGGCAGTGGAGTTCAGTAGGCGATTACAGTCGTGGTCAGTAGAATCCGGACGAATTCTAACCGATCACGCAACTCGAATTTGGCTCAGCCATAACATGAAATGCTGAACAAGTCAGATTCAACGAACCCTGCGATGGCGCTGCTGTTTACATTCGAAGATCAATGGCGCCGGGTTGCTGATGCTGAGCGTTGGCTATGAGCGAGGCCGATGTCCATTGCGTGAAGATTTCCTTTAAACCAATCCGACTTCGGGCATGCTGATCCTGCCCGGGCGACGCGATCACGACCGGGAGCGGGCTGAACGCGCTCATTCTTCAGCGCCTCGCACTTTTTGGGATTGTCACCGTATAGCTGAACTCCACCTTCCATTCGTTACTGACCAGGAAGGTACACCAAAGCACGTGGCCGTTGGTAGGTGTTCCCGTCATCAGTTCGGAATAGACGGCGGCAAAGACCGGATTTCTTCGCTCAATTTTGAGTATTGTCGGAACCCGCACCGCAAACCGTTTCTTGATTCGACCAGGTGCCGCGCAAAGACTGTCGAAGGACCAGTTGCCCAGGATGGGGGGATGGACCGCCCGGCGCAATGCTCGGCTGATACCGCTAAGATCCTGCTCGGAAAAATCGCCCACCACCCGAAATCGAGGCACGGACTCACGCATCACCAAAACGCTAATGAAGGTTATGCCGATGACCCCGCAGCACAGCAGAAGGATTTTTCGAAGGATTGTTTTCACAGTCTTTTCAAATTGCGCGTCATAATCCAAGCCAACCAAACGAAAGCTAAAACCACGGTAATTAACATTCCAAGTCGGAAATGCCTGATGCTCGCCGTGGTTTGCTTCCTTTCCGGTTGATTAACGTCCGGGCCACCTCTATCGTCCGCGCGTACGATGCGCCTGACATGAACTATATCTGCCATGAAGAGCGGCAGATTTTGATGCTGCTCCAAGCGAGTCCCGACCGGTTCTTTTCCGCGGGGGAAATCTGCAAACGCGCCGCGTCCCGCAAGCTTTACACGGAGAACCCGCGATGGGCCATCCCGCACCTGCACAGCCTGCTCGACAAAGCCATGGTGGAACGCGACTCCACGGGCCACTACCGGTTTCTCAAGGCGGATTGAGCACGATTCGGGCTGCTGAGCGACGCGGCGTTCAACCTCCTCAAGCCGCGAAACGCGCGGCAATCAGCGTTAGGAGAGTTTACTTGCAATAGAAGCAGGTGTTCCTGCGATCTCCTCGGAGCATCCGACAAATCAGTTTGCGTCCGTCTCAGGAGTGCGACGCAAGTTATTTACAGACAAAGGCATCCGCGAATCAAAGCGGAGAGGTGGTCACGGACTACGTTCCACCCATTCCGTGAATCACCTAATTGTCTTCGCAGTTCTACGGAGCCGAACAACCGTAGTAAATCACCGTCGCCTCCATTGAATCGTTGCTTGAGATGACGAATACATCCTCATGGCATCAAATATCAATCTTCATGGGAAGCAGACTATGCTGCGTTTGGCATGGTGTTTAATTCTGACGGCGTTCTTGGGCCTGGCATTCGGAGCTCAAGCCGCACCGGCTCCAGTCGTGGATCCGGATCTACCGGGAGTCACGGCCAACCTCGAGCTGATCCCGGCCGGCTCGCTGGTGATCCCGATGGACAACGCGCACCAGGATCTGACCGACAAGCCGTTCAACTTGAAAGCCTACGGTCTGGTCAACGCCCTCCTGTTGACCAACATCCCCATGAAGTGGGCCATTGCCGCCGGCAAGGCCAAAGACGGCATCGACTTCCAGGCCAGCGCCCGGCGCATCGCCCCAACGGAACAGAGCGCCACCGCCGTCAGCTTTCGGGCCGGACCGTTCATCGTGCATCGCGACTTCGTGGCGCGGGCACTCCCGGTGATCAGTGCGTTTGGTAGCCAGGTGGCCGTGTATGAATTGACCACCAACACGCTGGTGGACGTCCGTTACACACTGGGCCATAAACCGCAGGTTCTCGTCCTCGACGACGGCGGCACGGATGGTATCCACACTCGCATTCTGCAAGAGGCCGGTTTCAATCCGAGCCAATACGTCGTGGTGTCTGCCAAGGACGTGAAGAACTACGCATCCAACAGTTGCTACACCATTGTGACCGCCCCGCACTACAAAGAGGACCATGCCGATACGGAAGCATCCTCGATCCGCGCCTTCCTCGTGGCCGGCGGTAATTTTCTCGCCCAATGCGCCGCCGTTCGGACCTACGAAAACAATGAAACCTTTGGTCATTTCCACGGCTCCGAGGGTCTCAAGGACGACAATCGGGGGAGCGATATGAACTACGTCAACGCGGACATGGCCTTCAACCAATTCGAAGGCGAATTGAAGGACACCGGGGGCAGTCTCCAGGATTGGACCTTGGTGCCGGGTTCGTCGTTCGTGAACAACGGGCACATGTTGGTGCAGAACCAGGAAAAGTTGACCAGTATGGTCGCTGCCGCGGGCAAACTGCAACGCGGCAAAGTGGGTTCCATGGTGTTCTATCTGGGCGGCCATGATTACAAGGGCGAGCAAAATTGAAAATTACAACGGCCAGCGCATGTACCTCAATGCCTTGTTCGTGCCGTCCGACCGGCCAACCGAGTGCGGCTTCAATTTCGGCACCGACCTGGCCGTGTCCGTCGATGACGGGGTCACGTCCGTGCAGCCCGGACAAAACCTCACCTATACCATTGTGGTGACCAATCGGGGACCTTCAAGTGTCAGCAGTGGCATCGTAACCGATGTATTTCCTACGGAACTTTCCAATGTTCAATGGACCAGCACGGGCACCGGTGGCGCTGCTTCGGCCAGCACCATGGGCACCGGAAACATCCTTCAATTAGTGGACATCCCGGTTGGCGGTGCGGTGATCTTTACTGTAAACGCCCTCGTCGGCACAACCGCTTCCCTCGTGTTGAGCAACGCGGTGCAAGTCGAACCCCCGGCGCAAATGACGGATACGAATCCTGACAACAATGAAGCGTTTGATGTGGATCGATATCTAACCGAGGATTGCATTCCCATCACATTCGATTTCACTGGCAGCAGTGCGCTGGATGGCCTGGATGGCAACATCCGCACCTTCTTTGCCGACGGTGTGTCGGTGAACGCCAGCGCTTTCAGCCGAACCACCAGCGGCAGTTGGACTCCCGCCTGGCTGGGCAGCTATAGTCACGGCCTGGGCGTCACCGACGAGTCCGAAGGCAATGGCAGCAACGACCGGCACGTGGTGGACAACATCGGTCAATTCAACTATGTCCTCTTCGAATTCTCTGAGCCCATCATTGCCTCCCAGGCCTACCTCGACTATGTGCTTGATGACAGCGACATCACGGTGTGGATTGGCACGTTCAACGACCCCTTCAACCACCACCTCACTCTGAGCGACGCACTCCTGAGTAGTTTTGAACTCATCGAAGACAGCATCGCCAGCAACGGAGGCAACCGCTGGGCGTTTCTCAACGCCGACCAGATCTCCGGCAACGTCGTGGTGATTGCTCCCCGACCGGCGGCCAACTCCTACAACGACCAGTTCAAGCTTTCGAAGTTTGAAATCTGCAAGCCCAATCCACGCGCCGCCCTTGGCGACTATGTGTGGGCAGATTTGAACGGTGACGGACGACAGAGCATGAGCGAGCCGGGCGTGCCTGGGGTCCGTGTAAACCTGCAGACCTGCGCCGGGGCATTACTGGCCTCGACGACAACCGATACCAACGGAGTGTATTCATTCACTGGATTGCAGCCGGGAGCAATACATGG
>CAWBHS010000111.1:0-33223 GCA_963788655.1 uncultured Verrucomicrobiae bacterium
GCGTCGATGGCGGCAGAGCCACGGCAACGATCCAAAACAGCACGGTGAGCAACAACTCCGGACAGTCTGAACACGTTCCAGGCAGTGGTGTTTACAACTACTCAATCGACCAGGAGAATCCATATTGGAAAGGCACTGCAAAGCTGACCGTTCAGAACAGCACTGTGAGCGGGAATGGCCCATATGGATCGGTGTTACTCGACGCGAACTCAATATGGATCGAGGTTGTCTGCCATTGAGCCGCTCTCCCTTGTGGCACGTGGTCATAATTTTGTCTCGTATAGCGGATTGTCCTCGGGACTTCCGATGCGACCAATCGGTCCAGGCGATGCGCCACGGCGGGTTTAGGAACGCAAGTAAGTAATAAGCGGCACCGCCTGAAAAATGAAAATTTGGTTAGCAGCTCACCCTCACAATCCCCCGTGCCGCGTCTGCCGGGGGTCACCACGCCTTTGTAAACGGAAAACCAAGTAAAGTGTCTCAAGTAGGCGACGACCTCCTATAGGTCAAAGGCGGGCGATCGTTAAGCGCAAAATATGTATGAGTTATCGCAAATATTACGTGCATTGCTTGGCCCGTACTGTAGCCTCATCGGCACCCATGATAACACCACTTACACCACTCGTTCGCGACGCTTTCCTCGATCCGGCACTAAGCCTTCTGCCCGACCTCGATAACTACCGCGACGGGCTGGAGTACTCTGATACCGAGTTCATTACTCTGGGGGTCCGCCGCATCAATACCTTCCATCCTTCCGGACGCGCCTTTCTCCAGTCCGTTCGTCAGTGCGATCTGACCGACGTTTCCCTGCGCGCCTATTTCGGAGCGGCCAGCAGCCCGCGCCGCCTGGCGTTGCTCCACGAACTCAACCCCACGCTCTCTCGGAGGATCAGCGCGGTGACTGATCGCTTTGGGGATTTTCCGGAACTCGCCGGCTGGGATATCCTGGCCTTGGACGGACACGATATTCAACATGCCACCCACGAACCCAAAGCCACCATGACGAGCGGGCGGCGGGAGGTGCCAGACACCGTCACTGGGCTCTTCCTGCGCGATCTACGGACCGGCGCCGCACGAGTGCTGGCGCAGACCGATGGCCATCAACACGAATGGGCGGCGGTCAAAGCCCGCCCGTGGAGTGACTTTCATTGGCATCCCGAGGCCACGCACACCCTCCTGACGATCGATCCGGTGGCCGTGGACTTTGAGTTCCTGCGGGGCGCGAAATTCAAGGGCGGTTTCACGGTGATTACGCGCATGAAGGCCAATCTGGTGGTGCGGGAAGCCAGGCCATTAACGTGGAACAAGAAAGATCCCCGCAACCAGGGCGTGCTCTCCGACGAGCGGGTGCGGTTGGGAGAACCGGGTGAGTTTCGCCGCGTTCGCTACCAGGATCCGGAGACCGGCGAGATCCATGAGTTCTTGACCACGGAATTCCATTTGGCCCCCGGGGTCATCGCCCAACTCTACCGGCTGCGGTGGGACATAGAGAAGTTCTTCGATGTCTGGGAGAACCTGCTAGCCGAGAAACGGGCGTGGGGGTCCGGGCCAGTGCCCGCACAGGTGCAGAACGAGTTTCTGGTCCTTGTTCACAATCTACTGCTCCTCTTGAGTGGCCGGTTGGAAGCCGAAGAGGGAATTCGGGACGCAAAGGTGGAGGGGAAGTATGAGGCCGCACTCAAGAGGCGAAGCACGGTCGCGCGGCAGAAGGGCAAAGCGGTGTCTCGCTGGGTCCGGTTGTTACGGCGGATTACCCGCTGGAGCAGTCAGTTCACGCGGTGGTTGCAAGACGCGATGGTTCACGGGTGGGAGTGGAACCTGGCCATTGCTAAGCTCAGGCCACTTATGCTTGCCTATCTCCGCTGATGCACCGTGACGCGATCGGAAGACGCCCGAAGAATCCCCTTATGCGAAAACTCACCGACCATTCTCCCCGCTACGCGGGCGCCTTCTGCTTTGGCCGCACACGCCGGTGGAAGGATCTGGAAGGCAAATGTCACACTCAGGAACTGCCTCCAGACCAGTGGCGCTTTCTCAAACAGAACGCCCATGCCGGCTATGTCAGTTGGGACCAGTTCCTGACCAATCAAAAACGGCTGTTACAAAACAGTCAGGCCCATGGCGGAGAACGCAAAGCGGGTCTACCGCGCGAAGGGCCGGCTCTCCTCCAGGGACTGGTTGTCTGCGGCAAGTGCGGCAGTTCGATGACCCTTTGCTACCATCATCGCGGCGGACGATTGACCCCGGATTATCTCTGTCAACAGAACTGTGTTCAACGTGCCGAGGTCACCTGCCAGCGAATCCCCGGCGGCGGGATTGACGAAGCCGTCGGACAGTTGCTGGTTCGAGAGCGTAACGCCGCTGAGTCTGGAAATCGCGTTGAATGTGCAGGACGAAATCCAAACGCGTTTGGCCGAAGCGGATCGGCTCCGGCAGCAACAGGTGCAACGGGCGCAATACGAAGCGGACCGGGCGCGGGCGCGCTACCTGCGAGTCGATCCCAACAATCGTCTGGTCGCCGACACGCTGGAAGCGCAGTGGAACGAGAAGCTGCGTTGGTTGGCTCAAGCGAAAGAGGACTGCGAAAAACAGCAACGCATAGACTCAGCACAACTCACCGAAGAACAAAGGGCTAAAATCCTTGCCTTGGCCACGGACTTCCCGAAACTGTGGCAAGCGCCCACGACGTCGGACCACGATCGCAAACGGATGGCGCGTTTGCTATTGGAGGACGTCACCCTGCGACGTGAACAGGAAATCAGCGTTCAACTGCGCTTCAAAGGCGGCGCAACGCACCAACTCCGATTGCCGTTGCCAAAGTCAGCGTGGGCTTTGCGCAAAACTAAACCGGAGATCATCGCTGAAATCGACCGACTCCTTGACGACCACACGGAGGACGAAGTCGCTCATCTCCTCAACCAACGAGGCTGGCACTCCAGTGCCGGCAATCCCTTTACTCGCCGAATGGTTCACGTCTTGCGGCATTGCTATCGGTTGAAGACTCGTTTTGCGCGGCTCCAAGCGCAGGGGTTATTGACGCAAAGGCAGATTGGACCGATGATCGGCTCAGTCGCCAGCCGCGTGAACTACTGGCGTCAGGTTGGCGTGCTCAAAGCAGTCAAGTTTGGCGGCGAGAACAAATACCTTTACTACAAACCGACTGAAGCCGACATGGATCAAATCCGCCAACGCCGGCAGAAACGCGGTGTGAAACCCAAAGTGCTCGACCATCACTATGAAGCGCAGTAAGAAACCTTCGCGTTGTGGCGCGGCATCGCCGGCTTCGTCGGCAAGATCACGGTGCCGTAATGTTCACAGAACGACACCACCTTGGGATTGAGTTCGGGCTCGAACCAATCGACCTTCTTGACGGCCGCCCGCAGGTTGTCGATGACCAGCGTTCGCACCACCCCGCCAAAGTGCCGCAGCGCATTTTCCAGCCCGCGGACGAAGTTCTCGGTCGTCTGTCGCCAGAAGACCTCGGTGTATCCCTTGCGCGAGTGACTCAAGACCACCCGTAAGACATGGGGACGGCGCCGCCGCCCCTCCTCGACCACCCAAGCCCCCTGGCCAAAATCGACCTGGGCCTCTTGTCCCGGCTCACTCTCCATCCGTCGGAACGGCAAGGGATGGGGCTGTTCCAACTGCCGCACAAAGCGTTTCACCGAATCGTAGCCGCCGGTAAACTGCTGTTCGCTCACCAAGTCCTGATGAATCCGCTGAGCCGACAAGCCACGGTCCAAACCGGCTTGCATGAAGCTCGCAAAAGGCTCGCAGTGGCTGACTCGGCCAGGCCGGGACCCGGCGGGCGAAAGGGTTAGGTTTGACGGCTCGGCTGCAGGCTGGCTGAGCGCCGCCGTCAACACCACCGCCGCGCGTCCGTGCTGCTTGAGGATGGTGAAGATGTGCTGGAGGAAATTGAGCTGCTTGTTGCTCGTGCTCGCCCAAAAATCGTCGCGGTTGATGATGAGCGATTCCTTGGACGACTCGCCCGCCTCGTTGACGATGGTCACACTACTCTTCTTGCCGAACGGCGGATTGGCCAGGACAATCTCGTATTCGCCGTGTTTCCCGGCCAGCGCATCCTTCGTCACTACAGGTAAGCCGCCGTCGCCCAATGGGAGGTCGGACTCCGACCCGATGCCGTGCAAAAGCAGATTCATCGCGCAGAGCCGGGTAACGCCATCCACCAGCTCGATGCCGAACAATGTTCCATTCCGGAGCTTCTTCTTCTGCGCGCGATCAAGCTGGTAATGCCTGGCAATGTAATCATGCGCCGCGAGCAGAAACCCGCCAGTCCCGCAAGCGGGGTCACAAATCATATTGCCAGGTGCAGGTTGCACCACATCCACCATCGCGGCGATGAGCGGGCGCGGCGTGAAATATTGGCCCGCGCCGCCTTTCACGTCCTCGGCGTTCTTTTGCAGCAACCCTTCGTAAGCGTCGCCCTTCACGTCGGCGGACAGGCTGGACCACTGCTCCTTGTCAATCAGGTCCAAGATGAGCCGGCGCAGCTTGGCTGGGTCTTGGATTTTGTTCTGCGCCTTGCGGAAAATGACACCGAGCATGCCCGCCCGCTTGCCGAGTTCCTCCAACGTGTGCCGGTAAAGAATTTCCAGATCATCGCCATCCGCGCCCAGCAACGCCCGCCAATCCTTGCCCTTGGGAATGGGCGACGGCTTGTTGAACGGCGGACGCGACTGTTCATCCGCCATTTTCAAGAACAGCAGAAACGTGAGTTGTTCAACGTAGTCGCCGTAGGACAGGCCGTCATCCCGCAGGATGTTGCAGTAGTTCCAAAGCTTTTGGACGAGGGCGGTGGGGGTGCCAGGGCCAATGCGACGTTCTGAGCCAAGCTGCTGAGGATTAGGTGGTCAGCACTTTTTGCGGGACAAGCGCCCTTAAACTTTTTAGGGTTGGGCGCATGAGCAAGTATCCATTGCCCGCACCCGACGAACAGACTTTGCTGGACCAGCTTCAGGTCAGGCTGGTAGAGCCGCTCGAGCTGCCTCGGTTTCATAGTCTGCTCCGTCGCTTCCATTATCTCGGAAGTCTCAAAGCCGTGGGTGAACGGCTTTACTATGTGGCCACTGACGGCGAAGGTGACTGGCTTGGGTTACTGGTTTTCAACGGTGCCGCCAAGCACTTGAAGCTCCGCGAGAAGTGGATCGGCTGGACGAGTGAGCAGGCGCGGCGACGGCTGAGCTTGGTCGTCAACAACAGTCGCTTCTTACTGTTGCCGCATAAGAACGTCCCCAATCTGGGCTCCAAGGCGTTGCGGTTGGTTTTGGAGCGGCTTGGCAATGATTGGCAGGCCCGCTACGGCCATCGGGTGTTGGTGGTCGAAACGTTTGTCGATCCCGATCAGTTTTGCGGCACGGTTTACACGGCCAACGGTTGGGAAGAACTCGGTCAGACCGATGGGTGGGGACGCCAACGCCGCGACTACTACGTCAAACATGACCAGCCCAAGCGGTTGTTCGTGCGGGAACTGTGCCGCAACGCCCGCCGGAGTCTGCAAGCCGAGCATCTCAAAGCCGATCTGGCCATGGTCGAAGCCAAAGTGCCGAGGCGCTGCCCCATGCGGTTTAAAGAAATTGAGTCCATCGCCCAACAATTCAAGCACGTGCCCGAATATCGTTCTCGCTATGGCTCCTACCCGCTGTGGTCGCTGTTGACCATCGTCTTGCTGGCGGTGCTGTGCGAGGCGCCCCGAGGCCAAAAGGACCGGGAGAAATTTGCGCGCGGTTTCAGCCAGGGGCAACGCCGAGCTTTGGGAATTCGCCGCAACCCGCAGGGCAAATACCCGGCGCCCCATCAGTCGACTTTTTGCCGATTTTTTCAGCACGTCGATGGCCGCAAAGTCGAGGAAGCCATCCTGGCCATCCAGGCGCAAGTGCGAGGCAAGCCGCCCACCGAAGACCTGATCGTCTTGGATGGCAAGGAGCCCAAGCATGGCGGAGGTCAGGCGGTGCTCAGTGCGGTCACCGTCCCCAGCCAGTTTTACCTGGGCAGCGCCATCGTGGAAAAAGACAAAACCAACGAGATCCCGGTGGCTCGCCAACTCTTTGAGCGCTTGGATTTGGCAGGGCGCTTGGTTTCGCTCGATGCCCTGCACACCCAGAAGGAAACCGGGCGCGAACTGGTGATCGAGCATGGAGCCGATTATCTGCTCACGGTGAAGGACAATCAGGCCACCGTCCACCGAAACATCGAGCAACTGATCCCGGCCCCCCAGGCCGATTTTCCCCCCTCGGGAGCCCACGCCGACCCAAGCGCGCACCCAGGAAATCAACAAAGGCCGTCCTGAGAGCCGGTCCCTCCGCACGGCGGTGCTGAGCGCCGAGCAAATCGGCTTTCCCTTGGCCGAACAAGGGGCGCTGCTTTTACGCCAAGTTAAAGGGCGCAAAGACGAACTGGTTTCCTTGGTGACCAGCGCGGAGCCGGAGAAACTGCCCGCGCAAAAATGGCTGCGCTACAACCGATTTGCCTGGGGGATTGAAAACGGCACCCATCAACGTTTGGATGTCTCTCATAACGACGATCGATGCCGGATCCGCAACTCCAACGGAATCTGGGTCATGGGGATGTTCCGGCGCCTGGGCAACAGCCTCTTTATGGAATGGCGATCCCGTCAGCCTAAGCCCGAACACGAAACCACGACCGATTTCCAGATGCTGATGGCTGAAGAGCATCGGCGCCGAGCCGGGCGCACCGTCTTGTCCAAACGGCCCGGGTTTGCTTGAGGTGGAGCCCACGGGTGAGGCCGCCCCTCGAAGTTCTCAGCGAACTTCGCGGCGGAGCTTTGCCGCCCAATCCCTTAAATCCGCCGGTGGAACGGCATCTTGGCCTCCAACGGTGCTTCCTCGCGACGTTGGCCGCTGCAGGGACCACTAAGCCAAGGCCCATGCCGATCGTCTCCCCGCGACCTTGGCGAGCCCAGAACGCTTCGTGCATTGCCCCTGGTGGGGTTGCTCATGAATGAAAATTCCAGTTGTCGGCGGGCTCAATTTCTGCTTTATTAACTGCGGAGGCTTTGTGGGGCGTAAGTTCTGCATTGCCTTTTTTATTTTCCCTCATCCGCTTCCCGCTCCTTTTTGGGACGAAGATCATCCATATAAAAGACACCATAGACCGGCCATTCCTTCCCATCGCTTTCATCAAAGCGCTTCCCGACATAACGCATGTCAAACGCCGCCTTCGCCAACGGCTCAATTTCTTGTCGCGTGGCCTCGGTCATCTTGTTCAACCGCGTGCCCCAGTTAAAACAATACGCCGCGATGTCAGCCAGTTGCACCGCCGTGGTGAGGTCGCTGTGGACGAAGAACGGCTCTGGCACAATTCTGGAACTCCGCTGATAACCCTTTTCCGTTTCCAAGAAATACCGCTCCATCTGGTGGATTAGGATTCGGCTTTTGGCTTTCTCCAGTTCATCAAACACCACCAAGCCCATTTCCGTCGGCGAGCGGTCTTCCAAATAGTAATAAAATCGCTGGAAGAGAAAGGCGTAATCCCGGCGCAGCATATTGGGATCGCCCGGCTGCGAAGCTTCCGTGCTCACCAGCGCCGCGAAAGTTTTCACGCGATGACTGGCGCAAAGATCGAGCACACGCCCGACAAACGCCCGCGCCGCCTGACCATAAGCCGTGAACTCATCCCGAATGCGCGCCTCCGCTGCACCACCTTGGGATTCACGCCAGCCCTTCATTAAAAAGTCCCGCGCCAAATCCCGCCGCCGGTTTGGTTCAATTGCCGGACCTTGCCGGGCGTGCTTGAAAGTTTTGTTTTTCAGGAGTTTGTTGCCCTTGAACTCCACGCCGACTTTCGCCAGATGAACTCCAAAAAACTCAATCTCCGCCGCGCGGATAGCCTGAATCAAATTCCATAAATCCGCTTCCGCCACCGCCACTGCTGCCAGAACTTCATAAGGCCATCGCCGTGGTCGTGGCCGCTTTCATCAATGAAGAAGAGCATGGGAAAGTTTTATCAGAGTTGGCCTGAAAACGCACGCTGAAGGATGGACTGGCGGAGGCTGCTGGCGCGCTGGAGGTTGGCGGACACCACCGACTCCAACTCCTCCACCACGCTCAACCGCCGCTTGTCTGCAACCAGCAACGCCGGCCAATCCTTGCCCTTGGGAATGGGCGACGGCTTGTTGAACGGCGGACGCGACTGCTCATCCGCCATTTTCAAGAACAGCAGAAAGGTCAACTGCTCCACATAATCGCCGTAGGACAAACCGTCATCACGAAGGATGTTGCAGTAGTTCCAGAGTTTTTGGACGAGGGCGGTGGGTGTGCTCATTTTGTAGATTTTGATTTCCGTTTGCGAGAAACGTGTGACTTTCGCTTCGTGTTCTTCGTTTCGCGCATATAAACCTTCTTGAGACCAAGAAACATGTGGTATTGGCTTTTTCCCGTTCTGATAATTGGTCCACGCAAATCCAAACTCACGCGATTCTCTTTCTGTCACTTCGTGTTCTTCAGATAGAGGCGCAACACCTTTTCCTCTTAGTGTTTTTAATGCGGCATTGACCGACATTTTGACTGCATCCCATGCAAAACCTTGAACAATTCCCTCCCACATCACTAAACCCAATGCAACAAGCCAGGGGTCTGGAGGAACGAGTGAATATTCTATACGTTTCCCTTGGCGCTTATCCGCCGCCTCCATCGCAGGGTAAAGAACGTGTTCGTAAATTAGTGAAGAAACACGAATGCGCGCATTAAATGGATTTTCCTTAAAGTGCGGGTTGGTCACATGGATGTTTACTCCGTCGCGTTGCGGAGCATCGGTTACATTCACCTCGAATGTTTTTGGGTTAAATTGGATATATTTCATTTTGGGATGAGATTGCTCACGATGCGGGCGTTGAGTTTTTCCGGAAAAGTTCTTCGATCTTGATGTGGGCGAAATAAAGCGTGGCCGAAACTGTTATCGCCCCCACAACCGATGTAAGCAAAAACGCCGATTGGTAAGGCTCAGGCGCTTTCCAATCGAAAAAAAAGGCAGGACACTCCTGCGACCGTGAATATGGCCGCATATGCCAGCCCAATAATGCAGCCGAGCTTGAAGTCAAAGTAGAGTTCCCAACTTTGCAGTGCGTTGCGTTTGTCAGCCTCTGGCATCAGGATGTTTTTAACTACGGTTGTGTCGTAAACAACCAGTCCGACGGGCAAAAGCCCGAAATACTTTAAAAGCTCTGCTTGGCTGCCGACGCGTTCGCTGAGCCACCCAAGTCCTGATGGAAAGAAAAGCCACGCAGCTGCCCCCGCTACGCAAACGAAAAACTCAAGCGACACCAAGACGTATCGCAAAATTGATAGCAGGGTTTTCATCAATGCTGCATGTCCCGTTCTTCTGAAATCCCTTCAAAGAATTTCGCCGCAGCTTTGGCGAGTTCGGATGGTTCGGGCTCTTTTGCGAATAGGAAGCTTTTGTGTGTGTCGGAAGTCCGAATCACGACCTCCTCGCCTCCTTGCTCTCCGATTATCTTGCCGTGACCATACCCGTCTGCAGCCATGAGCATTGCGGCGTCGGTTATGTCGACAGGAGAATCTGTTTGAGAAGCCGCCTGCGAATGCTCCAAAAGGTTTTGCATTATCGTCAGGAGCTGAGTGTTAATGCCACCGCCATCCGTTTTCTTCTCCCGAATAGCGACCTCCTCCGCATTTCTGCGAACGATATAGTCTTTGAGCTTCGCCCAGCGGTCTCCAAAAAGTGGATTCGGAGGATGAACCTTTGCGCTCATCTCCGTGATCCGTTCCAAACTGTGGAGTTTTTCAACAAATTCGCGGTAGTCGGCAACTGGTTCGACAGAACACTCCACAAAGAAGTTTTCGTATGCCGCTTGGATGAGCGAGCAAAACCGCTTTGGGAAGAGGTCTTCCTGAATCCCGTTCCAAACATGCATAAAGGCGATGCCGGAGAAATTAGGCAAATAGACGAATGGTGAGCTGGCAACCAGAAGGTTTGGCGCTAGCGCTTCACGCTGGGCTTTATTTGCGGGATCAACAACAGTGACGTGCCCCTCGCTGGAATACTTTGCAAGTTTGCCAAAGACGAACTTCGGAATGCTCTGTTGGCCATCCACTGCATCGGTGATTGCCCAATCAAATTTACCGATTCGCAGGACAGGTGCATTCAAGGCTGCGGCAATCAGCTTGTCTTGCGTCAACCCGCCCATCTTAATGACGCGAGACATGTAGTATCGTCCTTTTTGTTTCTTCATAAATCGTGGCTGGTCATGGGTGAATCGCCATTATGGCTTAAACTCCCTGCTGCTTTCCTTTGCTGTAATAGATGGCGATCAGTTTTTGCAGCGCAGCAGAAACGCGTTTCCCGTCCTTTGCCAACGATGCCAAAACCAAATCGTTGACAGTCTTGTCTTTCAACGTAACCGTCCGGCGACGCCGTCTTACGCTGAGCGCAGCGGGCGTGGCAGGATGGCGGGGTGAAACAACGAACATCCAAATCCGCCGAACTCCGACGACATCGCACCCCAGAAGAGAAAGCCAGGATCCTCAGAGAGCACGAACGCAGCGGGCTCTCGCTGCTGGCGTTTGCCCGAGCGCACGGGCTGTGCTACGCAAGCCTGCGCCGCTGGAGATCCCGCCCCTGCCCGGGATCCCTCGTTCCCGCAGCGCCTGCTCCCCAGGCCGATCCGCGATTCGTCCCGGTGACGGTCGAAAGTGAAGTCTCGGGCGGGGATTACGTTCTGAACTTGGCCGGAGGGCGTTCTCTGAGGATCCCGCTGCGGTTCGAGCCAGATTCCTTGCGCCGACTGCTCAGCGTGCTGGAGGGCGTGCAATGATCGGTCTTTTGCCCACCACGACGATCTACCTGGCTACCGCTCCCACAGATTTGCGCAAAGCCTACGACGGGCTGGCGGTCTTGGTTCGCCAGAGCCTGGGTCAAGACCCGCTCAGTGGCAGCCTCTACGTTTTCTGCAACCGCCGAAAGGATCGGATCAAGATCCTCTTTTGGGAAGAAGGCGGGTATTGGCTGTGCGCTCGACGGCTTGAGCAGGGGACCTTTCGTTGGCCACAGAAGCAAGAAACCTGCGCGCGCTACCGCCGCGAGGAACTCCTGCTGCTTCTGGGAGGCATCGACCTGGAGGAGACCCGAGCGCGGAAGTGGTATCGGCGCGGGGCGGAAAATAAATAAACTTCCCGCTGGACTCTACTCCTCATCTCTGCTTTCATCGTGGGCAGAGATGAACGAAACCTTCGAACTTCAGGGTCGTAGCTGGCAGGCCCAACAGATCCAAGAGCTTGGTCAATGGGTGAGCCAGAACCCGACGTGGAGCCGCTACCGGATCTCCCGCGAGCTGTGCATCCGGTGGAGTTGGATTCGCCCCAACGGGCAGTTGGCGGACATGGCCGCGCGCAGTTTCCTCAACAAGCTCCACGCGCGAGCCCTGATCCAACTGCCCCCCTGCCGGCGGGCGAGTCCCAACCGGATGAAGCACCGGCAGCTGGCATGCGTGGCGGTGGACTCCCGTCCCGTGGAAGGAGAGCTGGGCCAGTTGGGAGCGCTTCATCTCCACGAAGTCAGCCGGGATCCGGAGCGCCGAGCGGTGTTTGAGAGCCTCCTGGCCCGGGAGCATTACTTGGGCTACCGCAGCCCGGTGGGTGAGAACCTCAAGTATCTGCTATGCACCGAGCAGGATCGTCCGGTGGCCGCCTGGCTTTTCGGCGCGGCGGCCTGGCGGTGTGAGGCGCGGGATCGGTGGATCGGCTGGAACGATCGCGAGCGTGCCGCCGGACTCCATCGAATGACCAACAACACCCGGTTCCTCATCCCCCGGTGGGTGCGGGTCCGTGGACTGGCCAGCTGGGGTTGGCGTCAGGTGAGTCGACGCCTGGTGAGCGACTGGAAAGCCAAGTATGGGCATGGCATTGAGTTGGTGGAAACGTTCGTGGATCGGAGCCGCTTCCATGGAGGCGCTTACGCGGCCAGCAATTGGTTGGAGGTGGGGCTCACCCGAGGACGCAGCCGTGGGGATCGCGAGCGCCGGATCCATGTGCCCAAGAAAGCCGTGTATGTGTATCCACTGAGCAGCCAGGCTCGCCAAAGGTTGTGCCGATGAGCGAGTCCCCAGAGGAAAGGCTGGCGGAGGAAATCCGGCGGTTGCGCGAGGAGAACGAGGCGCTGCGCCTTCAACACAGCCAATGGCAGTCGGAAAACGAGGCGCTGCACCTTCAACACAGTCAATGGCAGTCGGAGAACGAGGCGCTGCGCCTTCAACACAGCCAATGGCAGTCGGAGAACGAGGCGTTGCGAATCCAGCTCCAGGAGCTTGAAGTCATTCGTCGCAACCTGGAGCACACGATCGCCGTTTACCAGCGATGCCTCTTTGGTTCGCGATCCGAGAAGATTGATCCCAAAGAACTGGAGGCGCGGATTGCCCAAGCGGCAGCCGAAGCCCGGGAACAACTGGCCAAGGAGAAACGCCCCGGAGATCCTCCGCCCGAAGCCGAGGAAGAACAACCCGAAGAGAAGGCTACGGCAGACACCTCTGCCGACCCAGCCGACCCATCCACGGATCGGCAGAAAGCCAAGAAGCGCAAAGCTCGCCCGCACGGTCGCGGAGGTTTTCCCGCGCATTTGCCGCGTCGACGAATCGAGCATCCCGTCGATCCCGCCAAGGCCGTCTGTGCATGTTGCTCGGATCATCCCCCCCGATCGCCTCAGCCGCCGAGGCAACCCACCTGCGATGCGGGTACCGAAACACTCCGCTCCCCGCCTGCCCATTCAATACTCCACATTGCGACATTTCTCCTCAAGCTGACCTCGCACCAGATCAATCGCTTCCTTGCTGAGAGTTTCTTTGCCGCGGCCAGTGATCACTTGGGGGAGCACCTTGGGATTCACTACGCGCACCGGGCCAAGTCTTTTCTCGGTGACCCAATACCCAGGAAAGGTCAGTACGGCGGAAACATCGAAGTCTTGCCCGGTCACCCTTTTGAGCCATTCCTTTAGCCACCTGGCATTTTTGGAAGCCTGCAGCAACCCTTTCCGGTCCTCACCCCAAGGACAGATGACGCGCTCACCGTCAAAACACACTTCGTGATCCTTGAACCCTGGTCGGGCTCGACCTTTCCGCCGTGTCTTCGTTTCCACCACCCAAATCCCACCGGGTCCGACAGCTACGTGGTCGATGTTAAACTTGCCCGCGGCACCGTCACACGGAACATCGTGGAATACGAACCACCCTTCGCGCTTCAATGGTTCCAACCATTCCGCAACATATCGTTCGCCGAAGAATCCGAGGTAATCATCGGCCCGCTGCTGCAACCGACGCAGATACCATCGAGCACAAAGGAGCAACGAAAATGCAAACACGACTGTAACAATCAATAGTCCTGTAACCGGTGACGACGGTAGGAATAAGTCCATGACGTGGAACATCGTAGCGCCGGCCATTATCGGGATGAAAATTACCGCAAGCCCCCCACTGCAGATCCGCTTCGTCCTTGTCGATCACGCGGCGCCATAGATATTCTCCGGGCATCCGGATTAATTTAAGATCTTCTGGAAACGGTTTTCGCGTGTGGTGCTTCCGGCGGTCCCACCAAATAATTCCCAGCAGCACGCCAAAGAACAGGCCGATATAACCGACCACGTAAGGAATCCCGCTTAAATTCATACGTTATCCCTTCAAATCCTCCGCAATGGTGGCGAACTGCTCCAGTGCCGCTTCCAGGTCGTCGCTGATGTCGTGCGGCGATGATTTCTGGCGCGGGCAGGTTGGCGGATTCTTCCAGCGCGTCGTCTTTCAGCCAGAAGATGTCCAGGTTCACCTTGTCGCGCTTGGTCAGTTCTTCGTAGGTGAAGCGACTTGAACCGCTCGCGTCTCGACGCGGTTGTGGCGGCTGGTAGCGGCGCGTCGCTCCGTGACCGCCGATCCCGGCGGCGCTGACACAGCGCCGCTACTACCAAAATAACAATTCACAAAATCATCCAGATCACTCCGCTTGAGCGTGTTTTCCTTGAGCGTGAAATGCAGGTTCGTGCGCAGGTCGTAAATCCAGAGCTTCTGCGTCCACGGCTTTTCCTGCGCGGGTTTGCGGTCGAAGAACAGGACGTTCGCCTTCACGCCTTGCGCGTAGAAGATGCCGGTGGGCAGGCGCAGCAGCGTATGCACGTCCGCCTGCTTGAGCAATTCGCGCCGGATGGTTTCGCCCGCGCCGCCTTCAAACAGCACGTTGTCCGGCAACACCACCGCCGCGCGCCCGTGCTGCTTGAGGATGGTGAAGATGTGCTGGAGGAAATTGAGCTGCTTGTTGCTCGTGCTCGCCCAGAAATCGTCGCGGTTGATGATGAGCGATTCCTTGGACGACTCGCCCGCCTCGTTGACGATGGTCACGCTGCTCTTCTTGCCGAACGGCGGATTGGCCAGGACGATCTCGTATTCGCCATGCTTCCCGGCCAGCGCATCCTTGGTGGCCACCGGCAGGCCGTTGTTCAGTGGCATGTCCGCCTCGGACTCACCCGCCGATGCCGTGCAGCAGCATGTTCATCGCGCAGAGCCGGGTGACACTGTCCACCAGCTCGATGCCGAAGAGTGTGCCGTTCCGCAGCTTCTTCTTCTGCGCGCGATCAAGCTGGTAATGCTTGGCGATGTAATCATGCGCCGCCAGCAGAAAACCGCCCGTGCCGCAGGCGGGATCACAGATCGATCTTGCCCGGTGCAGGTTGCGACCGCATCCACCATCGCGGCGATGAGCGGGCGCGGCGTGAAATATTGGCCCGCGCCGCCTTTCACGTCCTCGGCGTTCTTTTGCAGCAACCCCTCGTAAGCGTCGCCCTTCACGTCGGCGGACAGGCTGGACCACTGCTCCTTGTCGATCAGGTCCACGATGAGCCGGCGCAGCTTGGCCGGGTCCTGGATTTTGTTCTGCGCCTTGCGGAAAATGACGCCGAGCATGCCCGACCGCTTGCCGAGTTCCTCCAACGTATGGCGATAATGAATTTCCAACTCGTCGCCATCCTTGGCCAGCAACGCCGGCCAATCCTTGCCCTTGGGAATGGGCGACGGCTTGTTGAACGGCGGACGCGACTGCTCATCCGCCATTTTCAGGAACAGCAGAAACGTCAACTGCTCCACATAATCGCCGTAGGACAAGCCGTCATCGCGCAGGATGTTGCAATAATTCCAAAGCTTTTGGACGAGGGCGGTGGGGTTGCTCATTTTCTCTTCGGCAAAAGTTTTCGCAACCGCCGGGTGGCTTCGGCACGATCTATCTCGCTCGCCGCCACCGCCAGCGTCAGTTCTTCCCACTCCGACCCGTCGGTCTTTGGTTCGAGCCGTTCAAACGCAGAAACACGAGGCACGCGCCCAGCGCCGCCCGCTTGTTGCCGTCAATGAACGGATGATTCTTGCAGAGGTAAAACAAATACGCCGCCGCCACTTCCGCAATGTCCCGGTAAGGCGAACTGCCCGCCGAATCTCGCCTGCGGCGCGGCCACCGCCGATTCCAGCAACGCCCTTTCACGCACGCCGTCCGAGCCGCCGAAGCGGCCGATGGCTTCCGCGTGAATCTCCCGCACATTCTCCACCGTGGGATGGAAGCAATTGTTTGGCGTGGCGCTCATGCCAGCTTCTTCATCGTCCGCGCGTAGTCCTTCATCGTCGCCTTGATGACCCGCGACACCTCGGCGCGCGAAGGCTTGGGACGCAGCGGCGTCAGCGTGATCGTGCCGCCCTCGTGGACTTCCACGTTCACCTGGTCGCCGGCCTTCAAGCGCGCCAGATCCATCAGCGCCGCGTCAAACATCAACCCTTGCGAGTTGCCAATCTTTGAAATCGTTTTAACCATGTTGTTAAACTATGTTTTACGTGCGATTCTGTCAAGCCAGTGGTCGGATCCTGGATTTTGTTCTGCGCCTTGCGGAAAATGACGCCGAGCATGCCCGACCGCTTGCCGAGTTCCTCCAACGTATGACGATAATGAACTTCCAACTCGTCGCCATCCTTGGCCAGCAACGCCGGCCAATCCTTGCCCTTGGGAATGGGCGACGGCTTGTTGAACGGCGGACGCGACTGCTCATCCGCCATTTTCAGGAACAACAGAAACGTCAACTGCTCCACATAATCGCCGTAGGACAAACCGTCATCGCGAAGGATGTTGCAGTAATTCCAAAGTTTTTGAACGAGGGCGTTGGGGTTGCTCATGTCCTGCTTCAAACGATCGTAGTTTTCGTCATGCGGCTTTCTGCCATGCGTTTTGCAAGAGTGTCGCACATGGAAGCAACTTGTGCGCTTAAGTCGCCAGTCACATCGTATGTTATTCCACCAACGCGGCTGCTCTCATCGAACAAACCAGGCGGTGCATCGGAAAACCAAACCGGAATGACCCCACCCTTTTTGAATTTCTTCTTAAACTGGTCGGATTCAAATTTTGTCCAGATGCGTTTCGGATATTCCTTGCTCAAAAGCACGACGACAAATTGGGCATCCGATTGGTAGATGGGGCGCAGGTAGTCTTCAACGTCCTCCGCAAGTATCCGGTGTTGTTCATTCTTGTCGTAGAAGACTTCGACCTCTCGATCACCAAGATTTGCAAAGATTGCCTCTGCGACATTTCGTTCTGAACCAGCGAAAGAAAGCGCAAAATCATACCGTGATGGAAATTTGATTCCAAGGTAGCCAACATCCTCTGCAAAGCGATCCCAAGAAATATTTCGCAAGTAAAATACGAATTGCGGATCTTCAACTGTCAACAGATGGTTGCGAGCCTCATAATGCACTACTTCGGCCATTTGCGGCACTGACCTCAACAAATCAACCAAGTAGTTCTTTTCGATGATTTGCGTTAAGCTGCCCTTCAAATCGGGATACCGCACCTGAGCTTTATCCAGCGAGAGCGTCCATTCGTCAGACGTGCCGAGCCAATACAACAAATGGAGATACGGAGCACGACCCTCACGCCTCAAGCGTGTTCCTTTGGCAAATTCTTGGGTGCGGGACTGAAACCGCCTGGCAAGCGTATCGAAAACACGCGCTTTAACCTCTGGAAAGCTGATGGTTGTCTCGCTTTCTACCTCTTGTGCTTCAAGAACACCTGCATCAAGGCACGTGTGATAGGCCAACATTTGCGCCAAATAGAAGCTACCTTTGGCAGACTCAATAATTTCGTCCCGGATGTTTATGGCGACTTTTAGAGCTTCCTCACCCTGTCGCAGGATTTCAGCGACTCGTTTATCTGGGTTTGCTTCGAACGGGATGGTTTCTAGTCTGTTCGTTAGATCGTCTGCAAAATTTATTAAGGCTTCACCAGCTCTGTTGATTCCAATCGCCACGACCTTACTGTCTGCGCGACCTTCGTCTGCCAGAACTTTCATCAAGTCGGCAATTTGTCTCTTTTCGCCGTCGGGCAGCTTGTGAAAATCGTCTATTATCACTGTTCCCAAAGGCTGCATTTTTGGGAGTTCCTTGATAAGCGCGACATCTTCAGATTTCCGGGCTGAGAGCTTCACGGCTTTCTCTGTAATTCCAACCTCTTCCATTGCCTTCGTGATGGCGGTTGTCTTGCCGATTCCCGATGGACCTTCGACGATAATCCCTCTACCAGGTGTCTTGAGCGCCATAAGCAGGCGTGGGTATTCCTCTGGCTTTACAAAGGTATACTTTGGGATGCCTGAAATAGTGAACACTTCGTGTAATTGCAATTTTGGGTCGTTGCTCATAATTCTCCTGTAAAAGCTTTTTGGAGGATGGACTGGCGGAGGCGGGTGGCGCGCTGGAGGTTGGCGGTCACCACCGACTCCAACTCCTCCACCACGCTCAACCGCCGCTCCACTTCCGCCACGATCCGCGTCTGCTCGGCCAGCGGGGGAAGCGGGATAGCAAGCATCGATTCGAGCTGAATCGATGAGTTGACGCCTGGGCGTGTCACGCCGCGAACATGCGCTAGGCGACGCGTGCTTCACGTATCAGCCCGGTAACTGCGCTAATGCGTAAACCGCGATCGCTGAACTGATGAAGATCGCTGAATTCAGCGTGCACGGCAGAATATGCCCTGTCATTCTCCAATCATGCAGCCACGCCGGTCGAACGCAGACGTTGCCGAGCGAGCAGCCTGATGTCGCCAGAGCTCGCCAGCGCAGACTTATAACGCGCGTGCTGGTGAATTTCGGCGTACGCATAATGCAGCCTGTCCGGTCTGAACCCGTTTCCACGCACGTTCTGACCGCAATGAACTGGCACGCCGCATCTCCGTGTAATTCGTGTTGTGCAATTGAGCCGACGGTCCGGCCTGCACGCGTGTTAGACGATCTTGTCCAGATACCGACTCGCCCACGTCCAGCCTTCGGGAAGCGACGGGAGATTGGCGGTGTCGGGGGCGGCGGGTTCTTTGTATTTGCCACGGCCCTGCCAGTTTTGGCGGCGCTCGGTGAGGATGCGGGCGAGGAGTTCCGCGCCGGTTTCAAACTTGGTTTTCGACTTCTGCCCTCGGCCCGCTGACTTCTGAAGTTCTGCCTCCGTGGGGACGAGGCGGCCTTCGCAGGCGGCTTTGAGGACGGCGGCGCGGTAGCGTTTGAGGTTGGCCTGCACCCGCCGCAACGCCGCCACCCCCGCCTCCAGCCGCGTGAATTGCTTCTCAATCTCCGCCACAATCCGCCGCTGTTCGGTTCATGGAAACAGGAACGAAAAGTTTAGAACGAAGAAATGTCGCGTCGGTCGCACCGCTGGATAAAGCGCGCCTTGAACCTTCTCGCACATCGCATCAATGAAATCATTGGTCTGAACAGCGTAGAAAAGAAATCCCGGCTCGGCGTCCTTTGCGCGCAGCACATGAAAGCCAGTTGAACCAATCGCGCCGTCAAGGTCAGGCGGAACAAGCGCCACGGCGTTGAGATTTGGGCGCGTCATGGACACAACCACATCGCCAGCTTTCAAGACCTGCTTTGCCCGACTTGGCGCTTTCGCTACTGGCAAGACCTTCGGCTCAATGATTCGCTTCGTCTCGCGGTCGATACTGCTAATGTCAACGTAGGTGAATTCTCCCCGGCTCGGTGGGCCGTCCTGAGCCACGCGGCTTTCCGTCATTTCACCAAGCGCAACCGTGTCACTTTCTTTCGCCGCTTCAGGGCTCGACATGTTTGGGGAAACGTGACTCAGGGCGGCGTCGCTGCGCTCCTTGCCCTGGGCTAATTTCTTTCGCCCCGTTGGGGCTGCGGTTGTGGCGTTCGCGCTCATTGCCAAAGCGGATGTTGCCGCCAGTTCGACGGGATGCTCATCGGCGGCAGCGGAATTTCTTTGTATGCGTCGAACAATTTGAAGAGCCGCGTGTGCCACTGGCTTTGCGGCGCGGTTTGTTTCAGCGCATACCGGAGCAACGTGAGTACTGCGAAGATGCGGTGGTTCGGCACGGCGTGCGGTGGATGCCAGCGGGCATCGTGGCGGGCGTCGGGCAGCATCGGCTTGATGGCGAGTTCGCGATTCCAGAGCCGGGCGTGGTGGGCGCAGAGGTTGCGGATGTAATTCAGCGTGAGCAGCCAGGAGAAAAGCACGTTGCCGCTGATGCGCAGGTCCGCGCCGATGGTGCGCTGGGTGTGTTTGCCGCAGTGCCGGAACATGGTGAGCATCTGGCCGAAGGTCATGGTTTCGGCGGCGGTCCAGAGCGGCAGGTCGGGGAATTCGTCGTAGGTCTTGCGGAAATGGTCCACAAAAACTTCGCGGCTGCGCATGGCGTTGTCGTGGAGGTCATCGAGCAAGCGTTGGTGGTCCGCCGCCGGGATGCCGGGAAAGGCGGCGGGGGTTAAGTGGGCGAATGCGCCATGCCGGTGGACGAGTTCATAGACGAGCCGGGAGCGGATGGCGATCTCGACGCGCTCAATAGCGTCCATGATGAGCAGGCGGAGCTGGCGGTCGAAGGTGTAGCGCCGCCAGACGTTGGAGAAATTCGTGCCGGGCGCAAAAGAATTATCCGGCTGCTTGAACGGATACCAGTAGGCGCTGAGACGGTAGTAGCTGACGGCGGCGAGCCGGGCGACGAGTTCCGCCTTGTCGGCCACCAGACCGCGCGCGAGCAACTGGTCGGCTTGTTGATCGTAGGTGAGCGGGAGTTTGGCGTATTTCATGGGCGCTCGCCTCCGAATCGGGGCAATAAAAAACCCGCCACATTTGAGCTTGGCTTGCACCAGAGGCTTGGCAGGTATGCTGGGAACACAATACCCAACGCTGGGTTTTTGTCCACATCAAATGTGAACATTTTGTGAATAAGATGTGGGCTGGTTATCATGCCGCGAGCACCTCGTTGAGTTCATCGAGCAGCTTGGGCAGTTGCTCGCCGCTTGTGGGAGCGCGGGCTTCAGCCCGCTTCACCGTGGACCTACCAGGAGACGTGACGGCATTTCCAGCGTCGTCGGCATCCGGGCGTTGAAGCGGCGTGAACGCCGCGCTCCGAGATTGGCGCGTCGCATTCATTTCCGTGACCCCCGTTTTTTGCGCGTCGGTTCCTGTTCTTCGGCAGGTGCTGTCACGCGTTGGGCACAGGACGGGCAACGAAAGATATTATCCGCCAATTGCACGAAGCGGAGGCCGGTGTCTTCACCCAAGGCGTCGCTGCGGCAGGTGATCAGCAGGCCGGTGCTGGTGACATCCTCCAGCAGGCCGCAGCGTGGACATTCCAGCAACTCGCGTTCGTTGGTGAAGACGCCGAGGGCCTTCGCCCGCTTTTGCAGGTCGGTTAGCTCCCGAGCCAGTTCATGCAGTTTCGTGTCTGACGGTTTCATGCAGCCCTCCCGGCGGGTTCGACCGGCAAATCAAGGAAGAGTTGCGGGAAGTAGAATTCGTGAATTTTCGCCGGGAACGCCACGCGCAGCGGGCCTTTGGGACTGGGGGTTTCAAAATAACCCTCCTTCAGTCCCAGCTTGATGATTTCGACGGAGACGGTGGCGGCTTTGCCGGTGATTTCCTGCACGCGGGCGCGCGGGATTTCGCCTTCATCCACGAGGGTGCGAGCCACGTGCATCAGTTCCTCCCGATAGCGCTTGAGATGCAGGGCCTGAAACTGGAAGTAGCGTTCCACCCGTGTGCGCAGCGCGGGCAGGTTCAGGAGTCCGCTCATGAACTGGATCTGGTCGAGCATGGTTTCGAGGAAGAACACGCAGAAGTCGGCCAGCGCCGCGTCGGAGAGATTGCCCCGGCCATCGAGATCGCCGCGCCGCCCCTGATCGGCGGCTTCCAGGCTGGCGTAGTAGCGTTGCCGATGGCGGGCCAGGCCGCGTGCGAGCGTCCACAGGCCGTGGCCGGCAATGCCGTGGTGGATCATCTGCGCGTGGGATTGGAGCCGGATGACGCGGCCGTTGCCGTCGCCAAATGGGTGGATCCAGGCAAGCCGATGGTGTGCCGCAGCGATGGCCACCAGACGGTCGGTTTCCAAAATATATTTGTCCCCGTAGAAGGAGTGAAACCGGCTCAAGAACTGGGGCAAGGCGGCAAAATCCGGCGGGGTATGTTTGCCGACATCCACCATGAAATCGCGCAGGCTTCCGGGTTGGAGTTGGTAACGCTGACCGCTCTTGGTGACAGCCCAGTGCAACGGTTCGGGGAGGCGGGTATAAAATTCACGGTGGAGCCAGCACAGAAAATCGGGGGAATAAACGTCCACCGACTCTCCAGCCATTCGCTCTTCCATGAGTTTTTCCACCGCGATGTGGGCCAGACTGAGCTGCTGGTTGGCATGCTGGGTTTGATCGTGCGAGAAATCGCGCTTCATCGCCCGTTCGATGTCCCGGGGGATGGTCTTGTGACCTTCGATCAGGTTGGAATAATAGCAGTTCATTTCGCGGACCAAATCCGCCACCCGCTGGAGCACCAGCGGTGAATGAACTTGGCCAGTCAACCGGCCCGACGCCTTGAGGATTTCACAGGTCAATTCAGCCAGACGGCCACTCTGTGCCTTAGGGAGCAGAGGTTCCATCGCGCTGGGCTGCCGGTAAACTTCCATATCTCGAATAATCCGAAAATCTTTGTGAAAATCTTAGAACAATACTAAACCACTAGTAACAAGCATTTTGTAAATCATCAAATCTTCATTTCCAACCGTTATCCGAAAATCTGTCTGAAGACCATACCTCCACACGGGCTACGCGGCCAGAACGGTGTTCAGTTCGTCCAGCAATGCCGGGAGTTGATCGCCAAACAACTGGTGGGCTTTGCCCAGACCGCCGCGCTGCACGAAGGGAGCATAATCGAAATCCCCGGGTCAATGCTGATGGCCGTGGCGATGTGATCGCGGATCAAATTCAGCCACGCGAGTTGCTCCGTGTTGAATTTGACGCCGGCCTTGGCTTGGTCCATGAGCCATTCGTTGAAGCGTTCGGTCACGGAGTCGGCGAAGGGCGCGAGGACGGGCTGTTGTTCCAGCGCAAAGCGGACGAGGGCGACGAGGTCGGCAAAGCGGCCGGCCTGCGAGCGGCCTTTGACCTTGCCGGGTTTGGCGGCGGCGAAGGCGTTCCAGAGATTGTCCTCGGTCCAGGCGGCGTGCTGGTCGCGGAGTTTCTTTTCCAGTTCCTTGAGCATCGGTTCGGTGAGCCGCTGTTTGTAGGGGCGGCGAGTAGAGCAACTGGAGCGCGGTGATCTCGGCCTGGTGCTGCTCGATGTAGTCGCGGAAGGACTTGGCGGTCTCGGCATTGTTTTGCGTGCTGGCCTGCGCCGGGCCGGCGTAAATCAGGGTGTCCCGCGAAATGATGTCGATGGTCTGCTCGGCGGCCTTGGCGACTTTCTTGAGCAGGTTGCGGAGGTCGGGGTTGGTGGCGAGCGGCGCAAGGGCGGCTTTGACGCGGAGGTCACGGACCTCGGCGATTTCTTTGGGCGTGGGTTCGACGTAGGAAGCGGCCGGCGACGGAGCGCCAGCCCTACCTTTGGCTTCCGCCAGGATTTCGTCGGGGTCAATGGCGGCCAGCATGGCCTTTGGAAATTTGGGCGAGGGTCTGGCCTTTGGCGGTTTTGACCACCTCGGCTTCCACTTCGGCATCGAAGCGGCGTTCGAGGCGAATTAGCCGTCCCGCGAGGGACTCGACGGCGGCGACTTCGGTCGTGCCGAGCGCGGCGGCATCGAGGAGTTTGTCGAAGCTGACGGTGGGTTTCTTTTCCAGCGGACGGGATTCGGTCTGCACGCGTTCGGTCACGCCCACGGCATCCACGATGAGGTAGCGGGTCTTGCGTTTGACGCCGGGGTTGACCTGTTCCATCTCGGTGTCGGACACCACGCGCACGCCGCGGCCTTTCATCTGCTCGAAGAAGTTTTTCGACGCCACGCTGCGCATGAAGAAGACGATTTCCAGCGGCTTGATGTCCGTGCCGGTGGCGATCATGTCCACGGTGACGGCGATGCGCGGATTGTAGCTGTTGCGGAAGGCGCTGAGGATTTGTTCCGGCGTCAGGCTGGCGGTGCGTTCCCATTTGAACACCTCGATTTCCTTGCCGTCCACCAGCTTCTTGCCGACCGGGATGCGGGTGAACCCGGTGCGGTAGGTGATTTTCTGGCAGAAGTCGTTGCCCTTGCCGAACACCTCGCGGCAGAGGCGGACGATGTCGTCGGCGTGGGTGTCGTCCTTGGCGAAGATGAGCGTCTTGGGCAGGTCGGTGCGGCCGGGAAACATCTCGGTGAACACCTTGTCGCGGAACGTTTCCAGCACCGTGCGGATCTGGTCGGTGGCAACGACGTCGCGGTCGAGGTCGCTGGCGTCGTAGGCGAGGACTTCGTCGAGCTGTTCCCAGCGGACCTTGCGCGTCTGGCGGTCGCGTTTGTCCACCCAGAGCCCGGCCTCCACCTTTGAACCCGCCTTCGGTGATCTGCGTTTTGATGCGGTAGATGTCGCAGCCCACGTTCACGCCATCGGCCACGGCTTTCTCGTGGTTGTATTCCATCACGAGGTTTTGCTGGAAGAAGCCGAAGGTCTGCTTGGACGGCGTGGCGGTGAGGCCGATGAGCGAGGCATCGAAATAATCCAGCACCTGCCGCCAGAGATTGTAGATGGAGCGATGGCATTCGTCGGTGACGATGAAATCGAATTCCTCGATGGGGAACGCGGGGTTGTATTCCACCGGGACGGGCTGCTTGAAGAGCGTTTCGGCGGATTCAATCGGCAGGTCATCGAGGTCGGGGGCGGTTTCCGTCTCGCCTTTGAGCATGGAGTAAATGCGCTGGATCGTGCCGATGACCACGCGGGCGGAGGTGTCGAGCTGATTGCTGCTCAGGCGCTGGACGATGTATTCCTCGGTGAACTTGTAGTTGTTCACGGGCGAGACGAACTGCTGAAATTCCTTGAGCGTCTGGTCGCCGAGATTGCCGCGATCCACGAGGAACAGGACGCGTTTCGCCCCGGCGTATTTGACGAGGCGATAGATGAAATTGACGGCGGTGAAGGTCTTGCCCGAGCCGGTGGCCATCTGGATGAGCGCGCGCGGACGCCCGGCGATCAGGGAGACTTCGAGATTTTTGATGGCCTCGAACTGCGCGGGCCAGAGGTTGCCTTGGTCAGCGGCGGAAATTCCTGAAGACGCTGGGCGAGTTGTTTTTCCTGCTGCACCCAGGCGAGCAAGGTTTCCGGGCGATGAAACGAGAACACGCGACGGCTGCGCGGCTGGGGATCGAGGCGGTTGGTGAAGAAAGTTTCCGCGCCGGTGCTTTCGTAACAGAACGGCAGCGGTGATTTCCAGGCGGGCAGGCCGAACGGCACACCGGCGACATACTTGGCGGATTGTTCCTCGACGCTCGTGAGGGTCACGCCGGCGGGCTTGGCCTCGACCGTGCCGATGGCTTTGGCGTCCACGAAGAGCGTGTAATCCGGTTCGCCGGTGGCAAAGGAGAGTTCGCAAACCGCTACACCGCGAGTTGCGCTGAGAGGTTGATTTTATCCTTCGTTTGGACAGCCCAGCCCGACGCGGTGAGCATGCGCGTCAATCTGTTCACGGGCTTTTTCCTCCGGAGTCATTCAGACAATGTGAGCCAAGGACGAACGGGCACCACGGTAATCGGCGTTGAATGGATTAGCGTTCCCTGCCACTGCCAGTGCGGGACCACATATTTCCGGCATGAGTCGGCCTCGGTCATGAAATAGCAGCCTTGGCTCGTTTGACAGGCGTGCTCGCCCGGGCGACAAAAGACTGCGAAACCAACCTGCTCGAATCAACGGCTGGAGGAATTCTTTAGCGCCCGCACCTGAATTTGCACGTAAAAAATCAAGTCGATCTGTCCTGCCAACCACCCGAGTGCCAATTAGAATCTGCCGGTCACCCGAAGACATTGGTCGCATCGATGCGGCACCTTGAACCTGGTGAAGAATAGCTGCTGCGCCGTGACGGCTGAAATGGGACTTCCACAATGTAAGGGCTTTTTCGCGACTTCAATTGATCGAGGACCGGTTGCGATGCGTTATCACCGTTCTCCCGGTCTCCCGCAAAGCACCCCGGCAATTTGCCCTTAATCGACCTGGGTGCCCGCGTTGCTGTCGGCAAAATCAATCCACAACTGACGCAAACTGGTAGTCTCCGGAATCCAGCGTCAGGATCGCTGTTCCCTTTTCCCGGCGGAGGAATTGAACACCCTGGACACGATCGAACGGCTTTCCGCTCTCCAGGATCCGCGCCTGATCCGGCGCCGGAAGATAGACGGTCGCCGTCGCCCCCACCGGCACGCGCACGTGCAATATGAATTGACCTTTCTCTCGCCTCCATTCGCTCACGATGGTGCCCCGCACCGATTCGTACGCCGCCTTGACCCACTTCAAATCGCCCACCGGCTGAGGTTGGATGATGATCTTGTCGAACGCGACCGCGTCGGGCGCGGGCTGGATACCGGCCAGAGCCTTGTAGAACCACTCGCTGACGGACCCAAACATCGGGTGGTTGTGCGAGTAGGTGTTGTCGCTGAACTCCCAGTGCTCCCAAAGCGTGGTCGCGCCGCGCTCCAGCATGTGCCCCCAGCCCGGGAACGTGCGCTGGTTGACGATTTCGATAAGCAACGTCAGCCCGCCCCAAGTCGGTCAGCGCCTCGAGCATGAACTTGGTTCCGAAAATTCCCGTGCTGAGATGACCCTGGTGCGCCTCCTGGATGTCCTTGACGAGCACGTCGAGAGCCCGCGTCTTTTCCTCGGCGGGTACCAGTCCCAGGTGGAGCGCGAAGGCCTGGCACGCTTGCGTGGCGGCGTCATAACGGCCAGTGCCCGGTTGGAGAAACTTCTGGTTGAACGCGGCTTTGATGCGTTCGGCTTGGGCTTCGGCATCCGCTGCGTCGTCGTCGTTGCCCAGAATCCTGGCCATCCGGGCAAAGAGTTTCACGTTGAAATAGTAGAACGCCGTTCCCGTCAGCGCTCGCGGCTTGGGCACGAGGCTTTCGTGGTCGCTGATGCCGTTGTCCAGGATGCCGTCCTTCGCGCGTGAATGCAGCAGCGCGATCCATTGCTTGGTCGCCGCGTATTGGTGTTCCAGCAGACGCCGGTCGCCGTAATACTGGTACAGTTGCCAGACGAGGAGCGGTTGCGCCGTGCCCCAGCCAATCGGGCCCGACATGTCGCCAAGACCCGCGTCGCTGATGCCCACGTACGGCGCGGTTTCGGTGAAGCCGCCGTTCGGTCGCACGGCGTCCAGCGAGGTCCTGCGCGGCCTTCGCGTAGAAGCGCGACATGTCGAAATTCAGCATCGCCATTTCGCTCGACGCCACGATATCGCCGCCGTAGCCAAATTTCTCGCGGTGCGGGCAATCGGATTGGACGCTGAACAGATTCGCCAGTTCGGTCCACCGCACCATTTCCTGGATGCGGTTGAACAATTCATTCGAGCATTCGAACGAACCGGCGGAGGGCACGTCGGAATTCAGCCGCAAACCCTCCAACGAATCGAGCGTGGGTTGGCCGGGGAATCCGGTGACTTCGACATAGCGAAAACCGTGGAACGTAAACCGCGGCGTGAAAACCTCCATTCCTTGCCCCTTCAACACGTATTCGTCGAGTTGGAACGCGGTCTTCGGCTGGCCCACCCCGTCGTAACGATAGTCCTTTCCACCGCCCTTGATCTGGCCGGCAACGGCGGTCATGCCGTTGAGGGTGCCGTCGGGATAAAGGAGTTCGCCGGAGCGCAAACGCACCCGCGTGCCCGCCGGACCTTGGACCCGCAAGCGCGCCCAGCCCGCGAAGTTTTGTCCAAAATCGAAGATGAACACGCTCGGTTTCGGCTCGGTGAGCTTCACCGGCTTGAGCGTGCGCGTGATGCGGATGGGCGGCGCGTCCTGCGCCTGGAGCGGACCGAGTTGGGGCTTCCGCGCCAACACGGCGGTTGCCCAACGCGAATCGTCAAAGCCCGCCGTGTCCCAGCCCGGCTGTTCGCGTCGCGCGTCATAGACTTCGCCCAGATAGACACTGTTGCGAAGGACCGGACCGTCGCCAACGCGCCAGGTTTCGTCGGTGCCGATAGTCTGCGACGTGCCGTCGGCGAACTCGACCACGAGTTGCACAATGGCGCGCGGCTCGCCGGTGGTGAGTGCCTCGCCCGGCTTGATGCGCCCCCACATCGCCAACGGCAACGGATTGAACCACCCGTTGCCCAACATGACGCCCACTGCGTTTCGTCCGCGCGTAAGCTGCGCCGTAACATCGTAAGTCGAATACAACACGCGTTTCGCGTAACTGGTCCACCCCGGATCCAGGACATGATCGCCCACGCGCTGCCCATTGAGGCGAAGCTCGTAGTAACCGAGGCCGCTGACGTAGGCGCGAGCGCGGGTCACCTGCTTGTCGAGCGTAAACTCCTTGCGGAACAGCGGTGCAGGATGATCGTCGAACGCCTTCTCAGCGGGGATTGGCCCGGCGACCTTCCGTTGAATCCACTTCGCCCGCCAATCATCCGGGCTGAAGCAATGCCATTTCCCACCATGCCGGCTGGCTGTAATCCGAGGCTTTGTTGTTCACATCCCACACGCGGACTTTCCAATAGACCCGTTGTCCCGAACGCAGCGTCTGGCCGGCATACGGCATATTAACCGACTGGCCCGAAGCCACTTTGCCGCTGTCCCACAAGTCCGCCTGCCCCTCCGCCAGTTGGTCGGGCGTGGCGGCCGCGAGGATCTGATAAGCAGTCTGGCGCTGGCCGCGTCCGTCGGATTCAAGCACCCAGCTCAAGCGCGGCTGCGGGGTATCAAGGCCCAACGGATTGGTGCGGTAATCACACTTCAAAGCGCCCACGTCTCAAATTCGCACCCAGACAGGTGCATAGGGAAAGCATCAGCAATAGCGTAGCTCTGGTCATGCCGGTACGATATAGAGCCAAGCGGCGGGGCGACAAGGCGAAATCCGGCTACTTGTCGTAAAGCAGGCGCACACAGATAACAAAACGGCTTGGCCGCTGCTCCGTTTCTCTGTCACATTCAGCGCCGACGATGAACCGAAAATTCTTCTCCATTATTTTGGCGAGCGCAGTCAGCGCTTTTTTCCTGTGCGGCTGTGCGACCGTATCCAAGCCACCGCTGGAACAGCAAGTCGGCGAGTCGGTGGTCTTCATCGGCGACCAGCCCGCCGCCCTCGCTTGGCTGCCGATTCGTGGCCAGCCCTTGCACGTGCGCAGCACTTACCTGCCGGCGGCCGATACGGTGGAATACACCGAGGGGCGTGATTTCACTGTGGACTACGCGAAGGGCACCCTCCAGCGCACGCCAGGGTCGCGCCTGCCCGACTTCCGCACGAACATTCTCTTTGGCCAGGAGAGCTTCGACCACACCAAGTTCCCCGGATACGGTAACGGCGGATTTTTTGCGTTCGTGGATTACTCCTTCAGGAAGGCAACAGCCTGGCCAGTGCAGGCACCGCAAACAAACCTTCTCCAACGAACGCACGCCAGGCTGGTGGGAGGAGAAAGCGTGAAAATCGTGGCGTTCGGCGACAGCATCACGGCCGGCGGTGAGGCTTCCAAGCCGGAATACATCTTCTGGAACCGCTGGGCGAATGAGTTGCAGCGCAAGTACCCAGTCGCCCGTATCACCGCTCGGAACGGCGCCACCGGCGGTGACAGCACGGTGCAGGGTTTGCAGCGGCTACCGGCCAAGGTGCTGGCGGAACACCCGGATCTGGTGTTGATAGGTTTTGGCATGAATGACCACAACATTGGGGGCGTGCCCGTGCCTCAGTTTGAGCAAAACCTTAAGGTAATGATCGATCGCATTCGCCAGGAAACCGGGGCTGAGGTTATCCTGTTTTCCGCGTTTCCGCCCAATCCAAAGTGGAAGTTCGGGTCGCATCATATCGCGGACTACGCGGCCGCAACGGAGCGCGTGGCTCGTGAAGTATCTTGTGCCTACGCTGACGTGTTTAACAACTGGCAGGCGCTGGCGAAGCGCAAGAAGCCGGAGGATTTGCTCGGCAACAACATCAATCACCCGAACGATTTTGGGCATTGGATTTATTCTCGGGTGCTCTGCGCGATGGGCCTCTGACCAATGCGGAAGTGGGAAAGGCTTGAATGCTTCAATTCCTTGGCGAGGAGTTGGTGCCGGCTCGCTTGCCCAAGGCCTGGTAATGCTTGTGAATTTCCGCGGCGCTTAAGGCGCGACTGTGAAGCTTTACTTCATCGAGCATCCCGGTGAAATGCGCACGGTGGCCCGGTTCGTAGTTACCCAGGCAGAGACGCGCCTCACTCGGCTTGACTGGGCCCGGCCGTTCCATCGTGCCGCACTCCTCACCGTCCACATAGATTCGCATGATCTTGCCATCGAACGTGGCTGCCAGATGCACCCACCGCCCCGTCGGCAGCGGCGTTGTGGCCTTAAGATGATGGCTCCAGTCGGTCAGCGGCACTTCGAAACAGGGTTTGCCTTGCAGCACGCCCAAACGATAGCCAGCCGAGGTGCTGCCCGCGACAACGCGATTCACGAACCACTTGTTATCCTGTCCGGCCAAATCGGTTTTCACCCAGCATTCGAGGCTGATGGCATTTGTTGGCGACAGGAAACTATGGTTTTCCACCAGCACGCATCCGCCGCCGCAGACGAGGGCGAGGCCATCGACGCCGTTGGTTCGCGTCGTGTTGCGCAGCAGGCCGCCCAGCCGATGGCCCGAATAGTCGAGCGTTATGGGACTGTCCTGCTCTTCGTCGAACGCCCACCAGGCAATCAGGCCCTCTTCCAACGCGCCAGGCTTGGTGGCCTTCTGCGAGAGCCGTTTGCGTTTTTCCTCCAAGAGTCGCGTGTGTTTCTTGTCCGCCGTGTCATACGGCCCCAGGCCGATGTCTTCGGGAATCAAGTCCACGTGCGGTTCGGGCGCAGCGGAAAACACCTTGCGCACGGCATCGACGTAGCCGAATCCGAACTCGCGATACGGTGCAAGGTAATGGCCTTCGCCCCACTCATTCCAGTTGTCCAGCAGGAGCATCTGGCTGCCGAGTTCATTTGCCGGCAGCGTGGCGATAAAGTCTTTCGCCCACCGAAGCAGCGTCGCGAAATCCGGTGGCGGAATTTTCCAGATGCTCCCTTCGTCGTGCCAACCACTCCAGGCCTGCGACACGGTGACCACTTGCGGCAGGATGCCGAGCTGCTGCGTCTTCCGGATGTAATTCATCTGGGCCTGAATGGCTTGTGGCGGAGTCGGGCTGTTGGGGATGCCCCAGCAATAGGCGAAGGTGTAGTCGAGACCGAGTCGCTTCATCAGCTTGAGGTGATTCGCCTCGAGTCCGCGGTATTCGCCAAGGAGATACAGCCCGGCAAAGCCCGCGTCCCGGCAGGCCTGACGCATCCGCGCAAATGCCTGCTTGACGTTCTCCACACCGCCCAAGTCCGGCACGAGGAATTCCGGCGGTAGATGAACAGCAACGGCTTGCCAGCGATCTTGAGGTAGCTCGGATGCTGAAAGTAATTCGTCATCCAATACGGAAGCAGATTTACCATGAGGTCGCGTTCGTCCGCCACGCCTGCTTTACCGCGCGACTGGTTCTCCCACATGATCGTGAATTTCATCTTGTCGGCGAAACGCGACTTGAACAGTGCATCGTGGATGGCGCTGCCAAACTGGGTTTTTACCGCGCCACCCTGGCTGGTGCGATACCAGCAATAGACAAAGAACGAAATGCCGTGCTCGACCGCCCATTTCGTCTCCCAGTCAGCGACCTCCGGATTTTCTTGGGCGTAGAGGCCCAGTGCGGGCGTGCGTTCGGGATGCTTCACGATGTTGGCCCACATGTAGGGCTTGTCCGCCTCCCAGAGAGGACAATGATGCGCGCCAACGAGAACCTTCGTGCGCACCACCATAGGCTCAGGGATGTAAGGCAACTGACGCGCCTCCAGAGCGGGAAGAAAGTCCATCGTCAGCGACGCGCCGGCGACCGTCATGGTCCCCACGGTTACTTGCAGGCGCAACGGGTAAGCGCCCGCTTCATCCGCTTCGATATTCCACCAATTGCCTTGCTTCACTTTCTTCGAGTCGCACGACCGGTGCGGCCTCCGAACCCACGATCCGCACGCCCGGTCGGAACGACGAGGCTGGCCGCGCGTCCACGACGGCGCTACCCATGTTCTCCAGGATCGCCATGACCGGCGTTGTCCGGAGCGCGCGGCTGAGGGGCTTCTCAGGAAGAAAGCGGCTGACGCGAATCGAGTTGGGGCCTGCTGCCGCCTCGCCAACCGCCAGGAAAAGCGCAATGAATGTGAGCCGGCTTTTCATACGGCGATTCTCTTTGGTAGTGTGGCGCAAGCCAAGATGAATATCTGTATTGCTTTAGCGGAACTCACGTAGCCGAATTGAGCCAAAAGTATTGTTACCCGGGAGGGGGGGTGAGTTCGGGAGAAATGATCCGTTGTGCCAGAAGTTACTGTTACCGTGGCCGGAATGGATAAAACGATGAGTCAGCGGACCCGGGAAGAAGTAATCACGAAGCTGCGAGGGCGTTACCAAAGCGCCGGCGCCGAACACAAACACAAGCTGCTGGATCAAGCGCAAGCGGTGCTGGGCTACCATCGCAAGTCGGCGATCCGATCCCTACGCGCCCCGACGGTGGAACGTGGGCCCCGGATTATTACGGGGCGACCCACGAGTTACGAACCGGGGGTCTTGCTGCCCTGGCTACGACCGATCTGGGCGGCCACCGACTAGGCGTGCGGCCAGCGCCTGGTCGCGATGTTGCCGGAGTGGATTCCGGCGTATGAACCGGAGGAACGGCGGCTGCCCCCGAAGTGCGGGAAAAACTTTTGGCCGCCAGCGGACGGACCCTGGACCGGTTGCTGGCACCGTTGCGCGGTCAGGGCTCCGGGCGTTCGTTGACGCGGCCGGGCACGTTACTGCGCCAGCAGATTCCCATTCGCGGCAGCGTGTGGGAGGACGGCAAGGCCGGTTGGCTGGAGGTCGATCCGGTGGCGCTGTGTGGGGGCAGCGTGGCGGGGGAGTTTGTGGGGATGGTTGACGGCGTGGATTACGCGACGACGTGGGTGGCGGTGCGGGCGATCTGGGGACGGGGCCAGGCGGGCACGCTGGCCGCGTTGCGCGATGTGGAAGCCAGCCGGCCCTTTGCGTTGCTGGGTTTGGACAGTGACAATGGGGGTGAGTTTTTGAATTACCACGTGTTGCGTTGGCTGCAGCAACGCAAGCGACCGGTGTTCATGACCCGCAGCCGGCCCTACCAGAAAAATGACAATGCGCATGTGGAGCAGAAGAACTGGACGCACATTCGGCAATGCTTTGGCTATGAGCGTCACGATAACCCGGAAGTCGTTGAGCTCATCAACGTGCTGGTCAAGGGCGCGTATGGTCAGTTGCTAAACTACTTTCACGCCAGCTTGAAGTTAGAACGTAAGGAGCGCACGGAGGGCCGGGTACGACGCATTTACGGCAAGGCCCAAACGCCGTTGGCCCGGGTGCTGGCCAGTGCCGAGGTCACCGCGAAAACCAAGCGACGTTTGGAGCAGGAGAAGGCTGAGTTGAATCCCTTTGCGCTCAAGCGTGAGGTCGCTCGGAGTTTGAAAAAGATTGCCTCCCTGTGCCGAGCGCGCGCTTGAACTGTGAATAACTCGCCCCCCCCATACCCCCCCCTTGGGCCGTCCGTTGGCGACCGCAGGGGGGCGCGAGCTAAGGGCTCGCTAGCCCGCCCCCCTGCTCGTTTTAACTTGCAATCGATGATCCCAAAACCTACAGAGAACCAAGAACAGTTAACAACAAAACGTGAGCCATTGGGTAACACCCCTTTTGGCACAACGAATCACCTTCCCGGGTAACAGTTACTTTTGGCACGCGG
>CAWBHS010000112.1:0-30309 GCA_963788655.1 uncultured Verrucomicrobiae bacterium
CTGCTTGGTCAAGGCATTCTTCGGTTCGGTAAGGATGGAGACGAGATGATCCACGCTCAATGGTTCGAGCACCGTCAGCATGGGCAACCGGCCGACAAATTCCGGAATGAAACCGTACGCCAGGAGGTCTTCCGCTTCGATATGCCGGAGGATGTGCATCCGCTGATCCTCGAGAGCCTTCGGACCGGCATCGGCGGCGCCAAAGCCCATGACCCGATGGCCCAACCGGCGTTGCACAATGTGCTCGAGGCCGGTGAAAGCCCCGCCACAAATAAAGAGGATGCCGGTCGTGTTGACGCGGATGTATTCCTGTTGCGGATGCTTGCGGCCGCCTTGCGGGGGCACGTTGCAGATGGTGCCTTCGAGGATCTTCAACAGGGCTTGTTGCACGCCTTCCCCGGAAACATCGCGGGTCAAGGACGGGCTGTCGGACTTGCGCGCGATCTTGTCGATCTCATCAATATAGACAATGCCGCGCTGGGCGCGTTTGACATCGTAGTCCGCGTTTTGGAGCAGGCGCAGGATGATGTTTTCGACATCTTCCCCCACGTAACCGGCCTCGGTCAGCGTGGTGGCGTCGGCGATGGCAAACGGCACATCCAGCATCCGGGCCAGCGTGCGAGCCAGGAGCGTCTTGCCGGATCCGGTAGTGCCGATGAGCAGGATATTGCTCTTTTCGATTTCCACCTCGCCGGTGCGCGGACCCGCCCATTCATCCGTGGCGTGGCTGGGTTCTTCGTGGATGATGCGTTTGTAATGATTGTGAACGGCCACGGAGAGGGTCTTCTTGGAGTGATCCTGACCGACGCAATGTTGGTCCAGGAACTTCCGGATTTCGGCCGGCTTGGGAACCGTGGTGCTGATGGGCGGTTTCTTGGTTTCCGCCATCATTTCCTTGTCGAGAACGTTCTTGCACAGAATGACGCAATTGTCACAGATATAGACGCCCGGACCCGCAATGAGTTTTCGAACTTCGGCGTGGGATTTTCCACAGAAACTGCACAGGGTAAGATTGGTCGGACGTGACATTGCTAATTCTAAAGTTTGGTACGATTCAAGGTTGACGATCCGTCAGGGAATGATTGGGGGCAATTTCCATGTTGCCGCGTTTTCGTTACTTCTTCTCTTCGGGGCCCATGCCCGGGATCTCTTTGCGGGAAACGACTACTTGGTCCACCAAGCCGTACTCTTTGGCGTCGTCGGCGGACATGAAACGGTCCCGGTCAGTATCATGGCCAACGACCTCAACGTCTTTGCCGCAATGACGCGCCAAAATGTTGTTTAACCGGTCCTTCAGGCGCAGAATTTCCTGGGCCTGGATGCTGATGTCGCTGGCCTGGCCCTGGACGCCGCCCCACGGTTGGTGAATCATGATGCGGGCGTTGGGCAGGGCAAAGCGTTTGCCTTTCGTGCCGGCCGCCAACAAGACGGCCGCCATGCTGGCCGCCTGCCCGATGCAATAAGTGTTCACATCGCAGGTCAGGAACTGCATGGTATCGTAGATGGCCAGTCCGGCCGTGACACTGCCTCCGGGGCAGTTGATGTAGAGATGGATGTCTTTCTTGGGGTCGGTCATTTGGAGAAAGAGCAACTGCGCAATAATGGCGTTCGACATCATGTCGTCCACCGGCGTGCCCAGAAACACGATCCGGTCCACCAGCAACCGCGAGTAGATATCGTAGGCCCGTTCTCCGCGGCCCGTTTGTTCGACAACGTAAGGGATGAAGCTTTGATATAATGATCCGTTTTGCATTAGTGGGCGCAACGTAACCAACCGATTGCCAAGCGTCAAGCGCGGCGGCTGCCATACAAACGCTCCGTAAATCCCTGAGGGCGTGGCGGTAATTGCGCGGGGAAATCACCAGCAATTCGATTCGTGGCGGGGATTGAAACGCGGTTGGGCACGTGAGTCGAATGAATGAACCGTCCAGCGATGGAGCGATTCGATTTTTCAAGATTTCTTGTAACAAATTCCAGAAAACACGGAAGAACACGGTGGAGGCCCATTGGGGCTTCCCGGGGTCGCAGATCCGAACGCTGCCGGGTGAGGGACTTCCCATTGTCCAGACAGTTTTTAACTGATTTAAGAGGGTGAAATTCTTGATCCGTTACAGGGCTTGTTTGCAGGGTAGAACGAGCAGGAGGCGAGCCTTGAGCCTTACGGCGGCGGCTACAGCGCGTGTGAAATGTTCGGGCTAACGGCGCCCTCGCTGGTAGGACAGGCGTCCGCCGTTCCAGAACGTTACAAAGGCGTCCCCTTAGAATCCGTTCGTCCACCGGGGAATCCATGCCTTGACTGTTCGGGAAGGGGTTACGGCCTGGCCACTACGTGAGCAATAGCAGCGATAGAGGTGGATGCGTACTTCACTCGTCATTTCTCCTTCGCGGGAACAAATATGCGGTCGTTGGCCTGCAACTCAATGTCCGCGGCGTTGCCCCGTTGGATGGCGGTGAAATCAATGGTTCGGCTAAGCTTGCCATTACGGAGCAATTGGATGGCTGCCCGGTGGGAGAACGCGGTAAGACCGCCGGCCTCCGCGAGCGCCTCCTGAAGGGTGGTGCCCGGCCGCCAGACCAATCGGCCGGGAGCTGCGATGCCCGGCCCGCCGACCGAGTAGAACTTATCCCCAGACGCGCGCGCGGTGGAACTCCTGGGCATCGCGGCATTCACTTCCGCTTGAATGATTCGGATCATCAAGCTTTCCCGTATGCGTTGCAGGGATTCCAAGTCGCGTTTGATCGTAAAGAATCCCTGTCGTTCAATCGACTGCCGAATGTCCTGCGCTTTGGCTTGCTCCAGTTCTTTTTGCAGACTGTCCAGCTTGGCTTTTTTGGCGTCCACTTTGGCTTTAAGCCCGTTCATGATGCCCTTGACGCGCTCGTCAATTTGGCGGTTGATGGTAGCGATATTGTCCTGCGCTCGCACTACGTCGGGGTGTTCGCTGGACTTTACGTGAGCTAAATCAACCCTTTGCCGTTCGGCTTGCATCCGTTGCTCCAACAGATTTGCCAATAGAGTATCGGCCGTGGCTGTCACCATGGCATTGCGAAGTTCAGGTGACGGCATTTTGCTCAGGAGGTCGTAGAGCGTATGCAACTCGGTCCATTCGGCAGAGGCCGAAACTTGCTCCTGCTTCAAGCTCAGCATTAACTCGGGAAACAACGACTTGCCTGGCGCTTCGGCTTCTTCGGAGGTTATTCCCAGTTGCTTCCGTAGGCGATCCACTCGTTCCTGCTGCGCGGCCACGCGCGCGTTCATCTTGTCCAGTTCCTGCTGGAGCGCTTCAACGTCGCGGTGACTTCCCGTGGCTTTGTCCGTAGGACGTTGGATTGGGTCGGACGGTGCGGTTTCTTGCCTGGGGGACTCCCCGGTCGTGTCGTGTTTCTCAGCAGCCGTAAACGTCAGACAGCCGAGTAACGTGACCAGAAAGATCGCGGTAAGGGTGCTCAGGCGGGTCACAGGTTGGCGATGGGTGATCATAAGAATTCTCCGTTCGAGTTGAGGTTGACGTTGCCGTTGCAGGATGGGAACCAAATTGGGCGAATAGGAATTGGCCGTTACGCCCGCCGCTACTTTCAGCAGCGTGTGGCCGTACGTAGATGACGTTTCGGCCGGCAAACGTTGCAACACCGCGGCGTCACAAACCAATTCGCGGTCCGCGCGAAGCTGTCGCAGCGCCAACCACACCAAAGGATTGAACCAGTGCAGTGCCTGCACGCCGATTAACAGCCAGTTCAGCAGTACGTCGCCACGTTTCAAATGCACGAGTTCGTGCAGGAGGACCAAGCGCAGTTCCGCGTCGGTGAGCTTTTCGGACAGCCCCACCGGCAGCAGCAAACAAGGCCGCCAGAAACCAAATACCGCCGGAGCCGTATGACTGGGAATCGGTATCACCGGAATGGACCGCCGCACGCCCAGTTCGGCAGTGGCACGATTCAACAAGGGCCGAACGCGGGCATCTTGAAGGGGCGCTTGTCGGCGGATCAACCGAGACCATCGCCAATGCTGCCGGAACGCGATCAGCAGGCAAAACCAAACCCCGGCAATCCAGACCAATGGCAATCCCCTGGCGGGCCAATAAGAAGGGCGGTTCGGTGTTGGATCAGGAAGGGGCGCGATTGGCACGGTCGTTTCCACGTCACTGGTTGATGGCAACTCAACCTGAACGCCCGAGCTGGCCGGTGAATTGTAGGTTGGAGTTGGCGCGGGTCGCGGCCCCTCGAGCGCAAATCCGTTAAAGGCGCTGAAACGGCTGGACGGAGCCATCTGGTAGGAGCAGGCGGAACACCACCAATCCCCACAGCGCATAACGCCACCGCGGCCGAAGGATTCGATGGAACACCACTTGAACCAGCAGCACCAAGATCACCAGCAACGCGGCCGCCAGCGAGTTTTGCCAGACCCAATCGCAAACCGTTGTGAGCGGCGCCAACGAGGTGAAAACGTTCATGATTGCTTGTGGTCGAGAATGTTCTTCAGCCGCACCAATTCGGCAGCGGACAGCTTTTCCCGTTCGACAAATCGGGCCAGAAACGGCGCCAGTTCCCCGCCAAAAAAGCGGTCGAGAAACGTCCGGGCCACCGTGTGCTCGGCTTCATCCGCACTGATTTGCGGATGGAACCGGTATTCGCGCCCCGCCTTCTCGAAGGCCAGGGCGCCTTTGTCCACCAACCGTTTGAGCAGCGTGTGGATGGTTTTTGGCTTCCAGTCGCTCTGGCCGGCCAAGTTGTCCACGACTTGATTGGTGGTCAATGGACCGTGCTGCCAAATGGTTTGCATCACCACCCACTCGGCGTCCGAAATGCGGGGAAGCTGTTGCGTCTTCAGTGGCGTTGGACGTTTCCTGGTCATGGCAATTTCGGTAATCCGTGTTGTCTGCGTTAGCGGTCCGATTCGTATTTGACGTGTGTCCGTGACGATTCGTCACCCCTTTTTGACCGGGCTCAACCACTGCCGTTCAATATAATCCTACATTTGTAGGAAAAAGAGTTGAAGGCGGATAACATGCCGATTGGACCGACGCGCAAATTGCCCGCGAGGTGACCCGGATCTTCACCCATGCCCGAACCTGATCGCTGCTGCTCCGGCTCCCCGCGTTTCTGCCCTTCACTGCCGCAGCGCCTTTCGCCAACGGGCCAGTTGTTTGCGCACTTCCTTGGTGCCCGGCGCCCCGGGAAGGTTCCGTTTGGCGAGCGCCTGCTTGAGGTTGAATACATCCAAGCGCATCGGCGCTGAACTTCGTGTCCACGGATCGCAGTTCGGCGAGCGTGAGCTGGTCCAGCGGTTTGCCGCGCTGTTCCGCCAGCGCCACGACCGCGCCCACGGCATGATGCGCCTGGCGAAAGGGCCGGCCTTTTTGCACGAGATAATCCGCCAGATCGGTGGCCAGCAGTGCCGGGTCGCTGGCGGCGGCGGCGCAGGCTGGCGTGTTGACGGTGATGTGCCGCAGCATCGCGGCGAGAATTCGCACCGTAGCCGCGCACGGTGTCGGCGGTGTCGAACAGCCGTTCCTTGTCCTCCTGCAAATCGCGGTTGTAGGTCATCGGCAGCCCCTTCAGCAGCGTGAGCAGCGCCACCAGATTGCCGATGACGCGGCCGCTCTTGCCGCGCGCCAGTTCGGCCACGTCGGGATTCTTCTTCTGCGGCATCAGCGACGAGCCGGTGGTGTAGGCGTCGGCGATCTTGATGAAATTGAATTCGGCGCTGGCCCAGAGACACCAGGTCTTCGGCCAGCCGCGACAGATGCACCGCGAGCAACGCGGCCGCGCTGCAAAACTCCACGACAAAATCCCGGTCGCTGACGGCGTCCATGGAATTCTGCGTCAGCTGCGGCCTGCCCTCGGCATCCACGAAACCCAGCAGTTTGGCCACCAACTCGCGGTCGAGCGGCAGCGTGGAGCCGGCCAGCGCGCCGCTGCCCAGCGGGCAGACGTTGGTCGCGCGAGTGGCAGTCCCCAAGCCGCTCGCAGTCGCGCTGCAACATCTCCACGTAGGCCAGCAGATGATGCGCGAAATAGACCGGCTGGGCCCGTTGCAGGTGCGTGTAGCCGGGGATCATCACGTCGGCGTTCTGTCTCGCCCAGCTGGACGAGCGCGCGCTGCAGACCGCGCAATTTCGCCGACTGCAGCGCAATGATTTCGTCGCGCAGCCAAAGGCGCATGTCGAGGGCGACCTGATCGTTGCGCGAGCGGGCGGTGTGCAGCTTGGCGCCGGCCGGCACGCGCCGGGTCAGTTCCGCCTCGATGTTCATGTGGACGTCTTCGAGCTTCGGGCTTCCACGGAATTTGCCGGCCTCGATCTCCCTGGCGATGGCGTCCAGGCCCCTGGATGATGGCCGTGCAGTTCCGTTGCGGTCAGCACGCCGATTTTCTGGAGCATGGTGGCGTGCGCCATCGAGCCGCGAATGTCATGCCGCCACAGCCGCCAATCAAAGGAGATGGATTCGGTGAACCGGGCCACTTCGGCGGCTGGGCCGCCGGCAAACCGTCCGCTGCGGGCAACCAAGGAATGTTTTTTCATGAGGCAACTAATCCACAATTATTCAACTGAACCACTACCAGCCAGGTAGGGCGAGACTCCGTCGAGCCCTGATTTCTCCGCATCGTTTCCGCCAACCCGGCCGCGTTAATATGGGAAACCTCCGGTATTCGAACATGAAAGTTATTCCTTTGTTCGTCATTTGGCGGTCAGACACGCCCAGGGAAGTCAGGGCTCGACGGAGTCTCGCCCTACCTGGATTGGATTTCCTTACCGCCGCGCTTAGATCATTCTTGGTTTCGAAATTCACTTTTCAAAGTTGTTCAACAATTCCTCCGGGGTCACCGTGGCGGTGCCGACTTTGCCGACGACAATTCCGGCGGCGTGATTGGACAGAATCGCTGCTTCAATGGGCGAGGCCCCCGCCGCAATTGCCAGCGTGAAGGCCGCAATCACCGTGTCGCCGGCGCCCGACACATCGAACACTTCCTGGGCCACGGTCGGAATGTGAAACGGCTGGTGGTGCCGATGACAAAGCAGCATGCCTTGGTCGCCCAGAGTGATCAGGAGGGTGGCCAGTTGCAAATCCTCCAGTAACCGATCAGCCACCTTCAACAGGGCGGCATCTTCCAGCGGATTCAGTGCGTGCGTGCCATCCGGTACGCCGGCCAATTCGAAAGCCTCTTTGCGGTTGGGCGTGATCAGCGACAATTGGTTGAGGTCCAACTTGTGTACCGGCTTTGGGTCCAGGCTCAACCAGACACCATGCGCCCGGCAAAAGCGCCGCAACTCATCCAGGAGCGGTTGGGTGACCACGCCTTTGCCGTAGTCACCTACGATCACCGCATCGGCCGCCATGATGCATGGTTCCAGCCGTGCCAGCAGCCGCCGTGTGCTGGCGGCATCGGCTTCCTGTCGGCTTTCGCGATCCACTCGCACGACCTGTTGCTGGTGGGCTACCACGCGGGATTTCACGCGTCGTCAGCCGGTTCGCGCGCGCGACCAGATCCCGCGCAGTCCACTTCCTGTTCGCGCAGCAAGGCCCGCAGCCGCCGCCCGGCTTCATCCTGGCCAAGCAAACCAAAGATCGACGTGGGCACCTTCAGCGCGGAGAGATTGCGCGCCACGTTGGCGGCGCCCCCGGGCATGTCGCTCTCGCTGACAAACTCGACGACCGGCACCGGCGCTTCCGGAGAAATCCGCGAAACATGGCCCCAGATAAACTGGTCGAGCATTAGGTCGCCCACGACGAGAATGCGGGCCTGGCGCGCTGCCGTCAGCAGTTGTTTAACACGGGATCGGTTCAGAGTTGGATTCATGCGTGAGACGAAATACCAATCAATCAAGGAACGCGGTCAATGGGCTGGTGGCGTCGGCAGTTCCGTGTTCTGCGGCCAGACCAATTTCATAAGCCATGCGGCCGGCCTCGACGGCCATTTTGAACGCGACCGCCATGCGCTTCGGATCACTGGCCACCGCGATGGCGGTGTTGACCAGCACGGCGTCGGCGCCCATTTCCATGGCTTCGGCGGCGTGGCTGGGCGCGCCCAGATCCCGGCATCCACCACCACCGGCACGGTGGCCTGCTCGATAATGATGCGAATCTGGTCGCGCGTCTGATGCCGCGGTTCGAGCCGATGGGCGAGCCGAGCGGCATCACCGTGGCGGTGCCGACGTCCTGCAAGCCGCTTGGCCAGCACCGGATCGGCGTTGATGTAAGGCAGCACGGTGAAGCCTTCCTTCACCAGCATTTCGGCGGCTTTGAGCGTTTCGACGGGATCGGGCAACAGGTAGCGCGGATCGGGATGGATCTCCAGCTTCACCCATTTGGGCAGGCCGGCGGCGGCGGCCAGGCGCGCCAGGCGGACGGCTTCTTCCGCATTCATGCGCGCCGCTGGTGTTGGGGAGCAGGAGGTATTCGCTCCGGATCGATGAATTCGAGGATGTTGGCGAACGGGTCCTTGTTTTCCGCTCAAATCCGCCCGGCGCAGAGCCACGGTGACCATGTCGCGTGCCGCTGGCGTCCAGCGCGTCGCGCATGGCCTCCGGCGCGGAAAACTTGCCGGTGCCCACGAATAGGCGGGAAGCAAATTCGCGACCGGCAATAACCAAAGGACCATCTGTCTGCATCGCGGTGAAAATAGGCAAAGGCACCGAGGGAGTCGAGGAAGGAGTGGGGGCGGGTCCAAATCCGAAGACCGAAATCCGAAGTGCCTGGCCGTATCAGTGCAATAACAACCATGAGTAAACCCACCGCGTCGGAGTCGCAACCAAGGTCGAGGGGTTGAAGCGTGAACGAGTTGAAGCGTGAAAAGATCCGCGCAGCCCGTGCAAATTTTGGGCGATAGTTGAGGCACAACCACAGTCGCCAGGAGGTGTGCTTTAGTTTCCCGGCACCAACGCCGTAAAGCTGCGGTTTTCATTCGTGTTGATTAGTGTCATTCGTGGTTGAACTGCTCAATGACGGTTTAGCGGCGACGGAAATTTGTCCGGCCGTATGTGAAGCCGGATTGTCTTCGGTTCTCGGATTTCGGACTTCGGATTCTGACGCCGCCCAACTGGCCATGCAGCGGCTCTGGTCGCAGAATTGACTTGCGCCACTAATCCTTTCAACATCTTGCTCCATGACATCCAATCCGCAGCAGCAATGGACCAGCCGAAGTCGGGTAGCCGCGGCTTTGAACCATCAGGAACCGGACCGCGTGCCCTACGACTTGGGCGGCACCATTTTGACCGGCATTCATCACGTGGCCTATCGCCAATTGCGCAAGCATCTGGGTCTGCCGGAAGTTGAAATCACGCTCGAAGACCGCCATCAACAACTCGCCTTGGTACGCGAAGACGTGAAGCAGCGGCTCGAAGTGGACGTTTACGGGATCAATCCGGGCGCTGTTCCCGACAGCACGCCCCCCAATTGGAGCGAGGATGGTTACGACAAGATGGTGGACGAATGGGGCATCGAATGGTGGATGCCGCTCGAAGGCGGTTTTTACTTCGACATGCGACGGCACCCATTGGCCGACATCGACACCATTGAGGGGCTCAAGCAATACAAGTTTCCCGATCCACTGCACCCAGCACGCTACGAGGGGATGGCGCAGCGAGCCGACGAATTGATGAACCAAAAACAGGTAGCCTACGTCCTGGGCCGGAATGCACCGGGCATCTGGGAAATCGCCTTGTGGATGCGCGGCTTCGAGAATTTCTTCTGCGACATGGGCAATAACGCTGCCTTTGCCGAGGCGCTCATGGACATCATCACCGAAATCAAAATGAAGTATTGGGAGCAGGCCCTCGCGCTTGTCGGGCCGAACGTGATGATGGTTTCCGAAGCCGATGATCTGGCCAGCCAGGACCGCTTGTTGTGCAGCCCGGCCATGTACCGGCGGTTCATTAAACCGCGGCACACCCGGCTGTTTGCGCACATCAAGAAATGCGCGCAGGTGCCGGTGAAAATCTTTTACCATTCCTGCGGTGCCGTGGCCCCGCTCATCCCGGACTTGATCGAATCCGGCATCGACATTTTGAATCCAGTGCAGGTCAGCGCGAAAGGCATGGATTCGCGCGAACTGAAGCAACGCTTTGGCAAAGACCTTACCTTTTACGGCGGCGGTGTGGACACCCAGGATGTTTTGCCGCACGGCACCCCGCAACGGGTTAAAGACGAGGTCAAGCGCCGCGTGGATGACTTTGCCCCTGGCGGCGGATTCATTTTCAACACCGTCCACAACATCCAGGCTGACGTGCCGCCCGAAAACCTCATGGCGATGTGGGAGGCCCTGCGGGAATACGGTGTGTATTCATGATCCCGCAGTGCGTGAAACCGGAGGCGCGGAGTATTTTTGATAGGTGATCGCCGCCCGGATACTTGAACGGCGTTACCTCTTCGAGCAGCAATCGAGTTTATATTATCGTCGTCAATTCCTTGCCCACCTGCAATACCGCCAAACAGGTTTCGGCCGTTTCGGGATCATTCAATGCGAGGACGCCACAGTCAATCCGGGCCCGGGGACTGCCAGCCAACTGCAGGGGAAAGCGCGATTTGAGTGCCTGGGCAAATTCGGGAAAGCTGGCCCACCCCTTCTGGCGTAATCTGGCTTTGCCGACCAATTCCATGATGGCGCTCCGGCCGGGGCAGACGTGTTTCATCAATTCGAGCATTAGCCGGCCCATGGTGAAGCGCGCGTTGATTTCAACCAACGGCTTCAAGCAAAGGGCCCCGGTTTTATCGCGGTAAATCAGCGCGTCAACTCCCAGCGGTCCCTGGAAACCAGCCGCCGCCAACTTCGGCTCCAGGCATTCGGCCAGCGCCCCATACAACTCTTTCAATCGATACCCGACTCCGCCATGAACGAAAACCGCCATTTCCCGAGTCAGCCCGCCGGTGAAACGTGGGGTATATACCGAAGCCTGATACTGGCCGCGAACATCGTTCACCATCTTGACCAATCCCACTTGGCGAAGACCGTGAGCCCCCATCTCCATCTGGCAGGAAAAATCCAGTTGCCGGTCCAGCCAGGGTTCGATGACCAATGCGCCTTCCGCCTCGAGGGTGCGCCGCAACCAGGTTTTTTGGGAGTCCAACAATTCCGGTTCCCAAAGGCGCAACTGCGAATTTCCCGCACTGCCAAACAACTGCTTGGCCACGATGGGCACGTGCCCGCGCCGGCGAAGGGCGGCAACCAAGCCCAATGCCTCATCGTAATCCGTGACGCACTGCCCCACCTCCGCCTCCGGGCACAGCCAGTCGCGGTCCTGGCGGCGTTCAAGAAATTCCCGCAGCACGTCCAGCGCCCACGCTTTGCTGAACAGCGGTTGGATCCGCTGGGCCCATTGCGGACCGGTGGGCAGGGCGGGCGTGGCAAGCTGGGGCAGGAGCGGTTGCAGCACGTCGATACTGTCGGGACTCCAGGCCCAGGGACGCAGCCAGCCAATCTTTCGCCGGCGCAGTTCCGAATCGGCAGCCAGGTGACCTTGCTCCAGCACCTCGAATTGCGGCAGGTCAAAGCCGGCCTGCTTGAGTTCAGCCAGGAATTCGGTGCGCGGCTGCCGGGGAACCAGCACCACGTCATCCGGACCGCCGAGAAACTGAGGCACATTGGCCAGATCGCGCGCCATGGCCTCGATGATTCGCTCGCCCCGGGTTGCTTTCCCTTTGCCCAGGCGAATCTCAGCCCGCGGGTTGAACAGATAAATCGTCGGCGTCCGGCCTTTCGATTTGGAATAAACAAACAGTTCGCGGATGAACTCATCGTCCAAACCGGCTTTCCGCCGCGCTTCCGGATTGAACGGCTCCGCTTTGGCCCGGCTGGGCGAAAGCGGAAATTCCAGTTCGTTTTGAAACGCCTCCCAATCGCTAAGCGCCGGATCCTTCCAGCGCCGAAACCATTTCAAGCCATAACCAACATGCCCGATCTCGTCGCGATGAATCCGGGCAAGGATCTGTTCCGTGGCCGCGTCGCCGATCTGCTGGAAGCGGCGGGCAAAGTATCCGGAATAGTCCAGATTGGCCTGCTCGAAGGTCAGCGACAGTCGGGTGACGTAACTCAACGGAGTGTCCATGGGTGAAATGACGTTCCAAAAGAAACCGTTGACCGGGTACTGCCCGAACTCGACGCCGAGTTGCTTGAGCCGCTCAACATAAATCCGCGTATGTTCCTGCTCGTCCCGGAGCGTCTTCAAAATGCCGCGGCGAAACGACGGCGGCGCTTCTGGAAACTTCAGCAGCACCAACGCCATCAATTCCGTCGCCAGCAATTCATGGTTGGCAAACAGGTGCAACAATTGCCCGCGCACCGGGCCCTGTTCCAAGTGCTGCACCCGGGACATTTCAAATGACGACCGCCCGGTAAAGAACTTGAGCCCGTCAGGACGTCCCGGTTCGTCCGGAGTGGTTGAAGCGGCGCCCGGATGATGATCCGTAACCACCTCCGGGCATGCCAGCTTGAGCGCCAGCGACCTGCCATACAGAATTTGCTCAGCCAATTCGCGAAGTTCCACAACAGTCAAATGTTCGAAGCAGTAATACTCGAGCTCATTGCGCTCAGGATATGCCTCGTGCCCGGAATGAAAAGACCGATGTGAGCCGACGGCTGCGCCCCAGTGCATCCCCAAGTTGGCGGCGCTAGGGGACGCCCGGTGAGGGCACCGGGCGTGCCGCACAACATGGCTTCCACCAGGACCAGCCCAAATGCTTCCGGAAATTGGATGGGATACAACAAAGCCCGGGCCCCACCCAGCAAACGGTCGCGTTCGGCGCCACTAACGAATCCCGCTTAGGCGATCTCCCCGGCCCTCTCCCCAGGGGAGAGGGAGAATTGGCGACCGCGCGCCAACGCAAGACGCCGGTGGGCAATTTCTAACGCGGCTTCGCTGCGGTTCCCTCTCCTGGGGGAGAGGGGCAGGGTGAGGGGAAAGGAACCCAGCGACCATCTCAGCGGGTTGTAGTTGCAGAGGACTCATCAGTACGTCTCCAACAATCCGCCGGGTGACAGCGCGCAGCATGCATGGAGCAGCGTGATCTTCCCTTGGTTGTAGGCCCGGTCCCTGGACTGCACGCACTTAAGATTTGCTCCCAATAGCCCAATCCATTCGTGTCCTTTCGCACTACAATGCATACGTGTTTTCACAGGCTCCGCAAATTTCTTTCCGTTTCAACTCTTCAACTTTAGTTGCGGCTCTGCCGCGCTGTGTCCATTCGTGGTTGCCTCTTTCTAACTCATTGCCTGCCCCAAAAAACGCGGCAGCACTTTTTCCGCGGCAAACACTTCTTCCGCCAACTGGCGCGCCGCGCGGCGATGGCGATCGTAGTCGGCGTTGATGATTTCCACCCCTCGGATCGCGTCGTTCAAGTCGCGGAAAACCAACAAGCCTTCGCCGGTCGTCAGCCAATCCGTCAGGCCGGTGTCAGCCATCAGCACCGGCCGGCCCGAGGCCAGGTAACACACGGTCCGGTCGCTGAACCAACCGCCGCGCATGGCCACGTAGCCGTGTTTGGGCACGCTGAACTCGCCCCGCGATTGCTGGATGAACTCGCGGTAGGAGCCCGGTGTGCGGGAAATCACTTCGCCCGGCGCAATCTCCCACCCGTGCGCTGTCAACGTATCCGGCTCCGTCCCCATCATGGCCAACCGAAACGGTTGCGTCGTGCGCTGCGGCAATTCGAGATACTGCTGAAACTGCTGGTCTCGTTGTCCGTAAGTCGCGCCGCCATGCTTGGCCTCGCGGAAACCCTGCCAGCGAATGATCGAGGTGAAATGACTCGCGTCCTCCGCCGCAAAGGGCCATTCGTTCAAGGCGACCGGCGGCAGCGTTTTGAGCCAGGGACCACCGTCGGTGGGAATGGGGCAATCCGCCGCGCCAATCCGTTGGCCCACGGTGAAACGCCGTTCGCAGCGGGCGATGCCTTCGGCCAGGCCCTGGTCGCCGTTGGCAATGCTGATTTGCGTGAAGCCGGGATCCACATCGATGAACGCCCGGCGCGTGGGTTGATCATATTCCGGACGCCAGACCCATAAGGGCGAAGCGCGCACGATCAACAGGTCAGCCTTCCGGCACACGGCCTGGAACTGTTCGACCGGCAGGCCGCGTGTTTCGTGGTTGGTGCGGTAAATCCAACGATCCGAAAAACCGAAGGGCGCGAGACAGGCGTTTACGTACGCGGCGGGATAATCCAGTTCGTAATTCCACTCCGCCTGTTCCCAGTCCCACACGAAGGATGTATCGCCGCAGTCTTCCAGGTAATACACCTCATGACCCAGCGCGCGGAAGCCGAGCAAATACTGGAGGCTGGCCCAGGCTTGTCCGCCCAAACCTGAACGCCCAATGGTGCCGGCGAGGATGATGGTCATGCGGCCGCCATGTTAGTAGTAACGCACCGGCAAATTCAGCAAGGCACAACAACACGCCAGTGGAACCAGCGTGGCGTCCAATTGCCCGGTGGCGAGTTGGCGGGTTTGTTCCGCGGTCAGTTCAAACTGCTCCGGTAGGTAGCGTTTGCAGGCGTCGAACTCGGCTTCATACGCCGGGCCGGGGGAAAACAGGACGCCCTGCCGCAATTCGTTGTCATGCCGGTCGAGCAAGGGGCCGGGCTCGACATGCAGTCGGTCGCCACAGAACGGGCACCGCAGGATATTGAGCAGCGAAACCTTCATGATTGCTCCGGGGCTTCCCTCACAATCCCGCTCGTTCCATCAGGCTGCCGACCACCTTCTCGGCGGCGAAATGTTCCGCGGCGATTTCTCTCGCGGCGCGGCAGTTGCCTTCGTAGTCGGTTTGGATGGTGTCCACGGCCCGCAGAATATCTTCCATCGTGTTGAAACCAAACAGGCCCTTGCCCGTGGGCAGAAACTTGCTGAAGCCCGTTTCCTGCGTAATGACCGGCCGTCCGGCGGCGAGGTAACACGCACTGCGGTCGCTGAACCAACCCGTGCGAGGCCGCACATACTGGTCGCGGGCCACGGTGAATTCACCGCGGGATTGTTGAATGTAGCCGTGATAACCGGCGAGGTCGCGCGAGATGTTAATCGAATCGGTTTGCCGCCAGCCCCGTTCGCGCAACCGCGTTTTCACCGAGTCATCGACCGTCGCCGCCAATTCGAACGCCACCGGTCGGCGGCGCGGCAGGTCCAGGAATTTTTCAAACTCGCGGTCCTTCGTCCAATACCAGGTCTTGCCGCGCCAATCGAGATCCTTGCCTTGGTTGTGCCAGGTGGTGATGGTGTTGAAGGTGGACCCGCCGCACGCCGGGCCGGTCCATAAATCCATGGCCACCGGTTGACGGGTCGGCAGCCATTGGAACTTCTCGAGGGGCACGTCACAATCGTCAGCCCCCAGATTTTCGCCGAAGGTGAAAAGCGTATCGTGCGCCGCCAGCGTATCGATCATGCCCTGATCGCCTTGGGCGACTTTGACCTGTGACGCGAACGGATCGGATTCCACGTAGATGCGGCGTTTGATGGCGCGATGCTCGTCGCGGATTTCCTGGGCCGCGGTGACGTTCAGAAAGGCATCGGCATCGCGATAGAGTTGGGCGATTTGCGCTTCGGTCATGCCGTAACATTGGCCTTCGGGATATTTGCCGCGAAACGCCCACTTGTCGCCGAAGCCGTATTGCTCGAGCGCGGGTTGCACTGCGGCGATGTTGGCGCTGGCATCCGGCGACAGATCGTTCAGATGCGGATCGTAAATCCAGCGGCCCGAGTCCTCGATGTAATACGGATCGTAGCCCAGGCGTCGCAGCCCAATCAGGTAGTGCAGAAACTGGTAAGTAACCCCGGCCAACGGATACCAGAAGAGGATGCCGAAGACGATGATTTTGCCTTTGGGAGGGGGCATTGTTTGCACGGTGGTATGGTTTAAAGGTTAAAGCGTTGAAGAGTTAACGGGTTAAAGGGTTAAAGCGGTGGGGTGGTCCAGGGTGCGGATGATGCGAGCAGGATTGCCGGCAACGACGGTGTAGGCCGGCACAGATTCGGTGACGACGGAGCGGGCGCCGACGACAGAACCTTCGCCAATCGTTACGCCCGGCAGCACGCAGGCGTCGAACCCAATCCACACGTTGCGTTCGATGCGAATGGGACGGGCCGGCACGTCGGCGGCAGCCAGGCGCAATTCGCGGGTCGGCACGCGCTCCAACTCACGCCGGCGGGTGGGCGGATCGAAAGGCACACGATAGGTATCCATTAACACGACATTCCACGAGATCAATGCGTAATCGCCAATGCTCACTTCGGCGTCGCAGATGATGCGCGCTCCATGCACCAGAGCATAATCACCCAGCGTCACGCGTCCATGCGGACCCACATCAAACATCGTGCCAAGATAAGTGGAAGCGGCCTGACCGTAGCGAACGGCTTCAGGTTGCCGGCTGCGGAACAGGAAGAAACTGAAGGTCGTTTCGCAATAAGCCGTTTCGGGAATAATCACGTTCTCCGGAATCGTTCCCGGATACCAGTCCCATGCCAATTGACGGTTTTCGTTCACTCGACCTGACCAATGATTTGCGCCGGATTGCCGAGCACGCGAGCCCGGGCCGGCACGTCGCGGGTCACCAGCGAACCCGCCTCGATGAATGCTCCGGCGCCCACGCGCACGCCTTTGAGAATTGTGGCATTGGGGCCGATCCAAACGTCATCCTCGATGATGACCGGTTTTTTCAAGATTGCCGGGCGGGGCCGGCCTTGGGCTTGCCGCGAACAGGCGATGGCGTCGGCGATTCGTTCCGCCGGCGCGAGGGGATGGAAATCCGTATCGGCAATGGTCGTGTTCCAACCGATCATCACGTAATTCCCGATCCGCACTTCGAGTTCGCACAGCAACACGGCATTGGTGAAGTAGCAGTAATCTCCGACCGACATCCGCCCTTGTTCGCCCAGGTCGAAATGCACGCCCTCCATGGTGCCATGCGCGCCGATGACGAGCGCATTGGGTTCCCGGCTATTAAAACGTTTGAAGGCCAGGTCGCCAGTGATCAGGGTGTTCGCGCCCAGAACCACATTGGCCGGCAAAACGCCGTTTGCCCACCGGCCTGGCACTGATTCGGTTGTTGAATCGGTTCTTTGCATGCCTTCGTAGCCGCCGCCGTGAGGAGGCCGAGTATTGGGCCACTTCGCCCCGACGCATCCGCCTCGTTGCCTTGGCGGCTATACTGTCAAACGCGGCTTCGATCCTGCCGCCGGCCGCCGCGCTTGACGAGCATTTACTCGACCTGGAGACGATAAAACCGCTGCCCGGTCAGGCCGCCGGATTGGAGAATGCGGATTTGGCCACCCGTTCCAGCCATGTTGGTCGCCACCTGCCAATTCGTGGAAGTCAATGAGCCGCTGTGGAGCACGATGTAATTGCGTCCGGGCAGGGTGCAAAAGGTAAATCCAAACGATCCGGGCGCGAGCGGGCTAATAAGTTCCAGTCGCGGGGGCGACGTATCCATCACGTGCAGCGTTTGGGAGCAGTAGGCCGCATTGCCACAGGGATCGGTTGCCTGCCAGGTGCGCGTGACGACAAAGGATTCGCCGCACACGGCATTGGTGATCGTGGTCAGCACAGTCACTGAGACGTTGGTGCCGGCCGCCGCGTCCATGACGGTCGGTGGGGTGAAATCCCAATCGCTGCCCGCCTCCACCGTCATCTCGGACCCACAGGTGATCTCCGGCGGCAATGTGTCCAGCACCGTGACGCTTTGGCTGCAAGTGGAGTAATTACCGCAAGCATCCGTCGCCTGCCAAATGCGCGTGGCCCTAAACGCATTGGCACACGCGAAGTTGGTCACGGTGTTTAATGTTGTGATCGTAACGTTGGCGCCGGAGCCCGTATCAGTCGCCGTCGGGGGCGTGAAATCCCAGACGGTGTCCCATTCATTGGTCAGGCTCGCGGCGCAACTGATCACGGGCGGAGTCGAGTCTTGCGCGAGCACGCTTTGGCTGCACGACGCCGAATTGCCACAGGCGTCAGTGGCCCGCCAAGTGCGCGTGGCGATGTAGGCGTTGCCGCAAGTCGCGTTGGTCACGGTGCCTACCAACGTGATCGTCAGGGTGTCGCTATTGCAGGTATCCGTGGCGCTCGGTGGCGTAAACTCCCAGGGCGTGCCCACTTCGACGGTCAGGTTCGGTGCGCAGGTGATCACCGGAGCATTGGTATCCGCGACGGTGATCGTCTGGCTGCACGTGGCGGAATTCCCGCAAGGATCGGTGGCCTGCCAGGTGCGCGTGGCGGCGTAACTGTGACCGCACAAAACGTTGGTCATGGTGCTGAGAATCGCGATGGTCACGTTGTTGTCCTCGCAAAATCCGCTGGCGGTTGGCGGAGTGAAGTCCCAGACGGTGTCGCAATTCACGATGAGCGATGGTGCGCAACTTAGAGACGGTGGCATGGCCATGGTCGCCGCTTGCCAGGTCACATTGCCGTAAAGCTCGTCATACAGGAAATTGGCTGTCCAGCGAATGACCAAGTTGGCGGAGGCCGAACGCGACGCGTAGGTCAAGGTGTACACCGCGTAGGCATTGTCATAAGCGCGCCGCAAAGACGTGCTGATGTACGGCGGACCGCTGCCGTCGCTCAAGGAAGCCTCGAACTTGCCCTGAGCGCCGTAGAGGCCAACATAGATTTTCACGCGGCGCAGCGTGGGCGACGCCGGGAGGGTAAGTTCAAATCCATTGTTCAAACCGGAGACAAGCACACCCGTTGGGGTATTCGTAGCGGCAACGGTGGGGGTACCGTCCGTCCACGTGTAACCGGTCAGGTTGTCTGCGTAACGGTCGATTTTGTTGGCATTAACTCCCACTGGCGCAACGTTGGGAATGACCTGGGATACGGCCGTTTTATGGTCGAAACTCGAAGCCGTAGTGAGTCCCCAATGCGCCCAATCGACGGTGCCTTCGGTGGTCAGGTTCACATTGGTCGCCGGCGGGCTCACCAGGCTGCCTTGTAAATAGCCGCCGCCGGTGATGACGTAAACCGTGACTGGCATGGACGTCACCGCCAGGCCGCGATTGTCCGTCGCGCGCGCCGTGAAGATGTAGGTGTTGGTCGCCAGGTTGGACAGGGTCAGGCTCAAGGCGTTGCCGTTGGTCTGGCCGACCCGCGTGGCGTCGCGAAAGATTTCCAGGTTGGTCACCGAGCCGCTGGCCACGGTGGAAGTGGCGGTGATGGAAACGGTGGCCGGCGCCGTCAGCACCGTGCGATTCGGCGGCGAGACGATTTCCACGGTGGGCGGCAGGAGGTCACTGGCCAGGGTCGTGGCGAACAAGTTGATCCCATTGCCCGAGCCCAACGATTCGCTGATGGTGCAATTGACCGTCAACGTCTGGCCGGGCGCTGATCCTTGAAAGTCCACCGTGAAGACCGCGTTGGAACCATTGAACGGACTAACCAACGCGGAATTGGTGTAGCCCGGCACTTCGCCGCCGCTCAACGTGGCGGTCAAGGTGGCGCCCGCATAATTGACGCCCACGTACAGCTTCAACCGCTTCAGGCTGGTGTCCGCCGGGCACGTGATTTGAAAACCGTGATTCAGTCCGATGAAGAAGACGCCCGTGTGCGTCTCGGGCACACTGAGAATCGGCGCACCGTCGCTCCACGAAAAACGATGGACGCTGGCGCCAATCCAGTAGGGGCCGTCCCATTGGGTATCGATCACGGGTGTGTAATTGATCTGCTGCGGAGCACCGTATTTACGGTCGATTTGCTGTTCCCAAAGGTAACCCCAATGCACCCAGTCCAGGGTGCCTTCGGCGGTGAGATTGACATTGGCGCCGTCCGCCAGCGGTTCGTAATGGCCGGTGAGCAAGGCGGCGAACGCTGGCTGGAGGGCGTTGAAAAGCAAACAAGTTGTCAGGCTTAAACCAAGCAGGCTGAGGGCGCCTGCCCGAGGTAAAAACGTATGGGTTGACTTCTGTTTCACAAATTCAGGGTATTTTGCGGCACAATATGGCCGCAAAGCCCGGGGCCTGCAACCGAGAGCAAGTCTAGGTAATTCCCCGGTGGGCAATTACTCGGGCGTCCGTCTCCCGCCGTATTATTCAGCTCCTGTTGAAAAAGGTCCAAACAGGGCGTGGCCGTGCTTCACGGGGCATTCGAGTTGCGACCGCGGAGCACCTGTCCGCTATGGGTGGAAGGGGACGGAGCAAGCCCAGAATTTCACTTGGACTACCAATAACGGCACGATCACCATCGAGAAATATACCGGGACAGGCGGGACGCCTGACCTATGGTTTGCAGCGCCACCAGAGCATGAGTTCAAGGCCGGTGCGGTTGGGATACGAACGCGGCACCCAGCCTTGCAAGAGTTCGAAGTGCGGCAGGAAACGCTCCATCAGTTCTTCCTGGCTCACCCCGTACGGCGGAGCGTCCTCGTCGTCTTCGCGCAGCATGTATTGGACAGCCAGGAATTGTCCGTTGGGCTTGAGCCAACGCCGCACGGCCTGAACATACGTGTCCCGGCAAGGCGGGGGCAGCGCGCAGAACAACGTGTGCTCGAACAGCCAGTCAAACTGGCGCGGAGGAGCCAGCGTCAGAAAGTCACCGAGTTGATAGGTAACACGCAACGGCTCGCCAGCCGACTTATCCTGGCACAACCGGATGGCGCTCGGCGCGATGTCCACGCCGTGCGCCACAAATCCCGTGCGCGCCCATTGCCGCACGTCGTGGCCGGTGCCGCAGCCCGGCACACAAACTTCCGCGGGGCGCGGCAGCTCGGGGTGCGCTTGCAAGAAATCGACGAGCCCCGGCGAAGGCGCGCCTTTCTCCCAACGCATCTCGCCAGCTTGATACTGTGCTTCCCAATCGTTGCCCGTCATGGCGGTGAACGTATCACAAGAATTTGGGCGCCGGCTGGAATTCCGGAACTGCCGAAAGGCGCAGCCCGGCGTGAGGCGCCCGCCTTTCGACAGTTCCGGAATTCGCGTGCGCCCATCGCTGGATGACAACTTTGTCATTAATGATTCATCTATTTGTCAGAGCGGTCCGGCAACATCGCTTTACCGCTTAGCCGGAACATTTCACCCGCGAGGCATTTGATGGCGGCTTTTTGTTGGCTTTCGGCAAACGAGCCTATAGGCTCGCCCGCACTCAAGACGCTTGTTCGGTGGGCAATACGACATGATGCGAAACAAAACTTGGTTGTTCATGCTACTGACGGCAATCCTGGTTGCGGGGTGTGTGCGGTTTCATCCGCAGCCGTTGACGCCGGACCGGACGGCCGCCGATTTTCAGCACCGCACACTGGATGCAGCCGGCTTAAGAAGCTTCATCCAGACCAACACGCAAGCAGAGCTCAGTCAATGGCCGCTACGGGAATGGGGATTTACCAACCTGGTTTTGGCGGCGCTGTATTTTCAGCCCGAGCTCGACGTGGCACGGGCGCAGTGGGCGGTGGCCCAGGCGGGCATCATCACCGCCGGTCAACGGCCCAATCCCAGCCTCAGCGTCTCACCAGGGTATGACACGACGACTTCGGTGCCGTCGCCGTGGATTGTTACATCCACGCTCGACGTGCCGTTGGAGACTGCCGGCAAACGCCGGCATCGCGTGGCGCAAGCGACCCACTTGTCCGAGGCCGCGCGGCTGAAACTGGCTTCGGTGGCCTGGCAGGTGCGTAGCCGCGTACGAATGAATCTGGTGCAACTTCAGGTGGCGCAGGAAACCCAGAAATTGCTCAAAGACCAACAAGCCACGCAATCCGAGCTGATTCGCCTGTTGCAGCTCCAATTGGACGCCGGAGCCATCTCGGCGTTTGAAGTGACCCAGGCGCGGCTGGAGGCCGACAAGACGCGGTTGGCATTATATGATGCGGAGCGACAATATGCTGAAGCGCGCGTGCAGTTGGCGGCGGCGATGGGAGTGCCTGTGAGCGCGCTCGAGGGCGTAACGTTTTCCTTTGATGGCCTGACCACCTTACCCAGCGAAGTCTCGTTCGCCGAGGCGCGCCGGCAGGCCTTGTTGAACCGGCCGGACATATTGAGCGCGCTGGCGGAATACGCCGCGAGCCAATCGGCTTTGCAATTGGAAGTCGCCCGTCAGTTTCCCGATATCAACCTCAGTCCCGGCTACGAGTATGACCAGGGCGACAACAAATGGTCGCTCGGCCTTTCGGTGACGCTGCCCGGTGCTGAATCAAAACCAGGGTCCGATTGCCGAGGCCAAAGCCAAACGGGCAGAAGCCGCCGCGGCGTTCAACGCGCTTCAAGCCCGGGTGTTGGCCGACATTGACCAGGCGGTGGCCGGATATCAGGTGGCTCTGAAAAAACACGCGGATGCCGAGGCCATGTTGACGAATTTGGAGAAGCAGGAAAAGTCCGCGCGCGCGATGCTTGAAGCCGGTGAAATCTCCCGCAGCGAACTGGCCTCGGTGCGGCTGCAACTCAGCGCGTTGGCGTTGGCTCGCGCGGATGCCCTGGCCCAGTCGCAACAGGCGCTCGGGCAATTGGAAGATGCGCTCCAAGGTCCGCTCGGCCTGCCCGTTTCCGCCTGGCAAAGTTCACCCCGCGTAACGGGAACCGACAGTTCGAAGAAATCCAGATGAAAAAGTTGTTGCTGACAATCGTGTTCCTGGCGGTGGCGTCCGGACTTATTTGGCTGGCTTGGTTTAATCACGCCGCGCCCGAAGAGGAAGCAGAACATGGCCCGCCGACCGATGTGCCGGTGCATGTTGCCAAAATCACCCGCACCACACTGCGCGGTTACGTCACGGCGTATGGCACCGTGGCGCCCGAGCCGTCCGGCGAGAAGCCCGCTGCCATTGCGCAGGTGGCCGCGGCGGTACCGGGTTTGATCACGGAAGTGAAGTGCGTCGAAGGCCAGCACGTCGAGAAAGATGCGGTGTTGTTCCAACTCGATAGTCGCGCTGCCGACGTGGCGGCGGAAAAGGCGCAGGCTGCGGTCAAGTATGCGGAGCAGAATCTGGAACGTCAGCAGAAGCTGATCAAGGTGGAGGGCACTTCGCAGAAGCTGGTGCTCGACGCGGAACAGGCCCTGGCCACCGCGCGCAGCGAACTGGCCGCGGCGCAGACGCAACAGGGGTATTTGCGGGTCACGGCGCCGTTGAGCGGGACGGTGGTCCGCATCAACGTCCAACCCGGACAAGCAGTTGATCCGACTACCGCGCTGGCCGAGGTGATTGACTTGGACCGACTCGTGGTCAGCGCGAACGTTCCCAGCACCGCCTTGGGGGCCTTGAAGGCCGGTCAAGCGGTCGAAGTGAATGCCGATGCTTCGGCGAAAGCTGTCCAAGGATCATTGACGTTCATTGGATCGCAAGTGGATCCCAAGACCGGCACCGCGCCCGTGCGTGCTTCGTTGCCGGCCGGTTGTGGCTTGCGTCCGGGGCAGTTCGTGACGGTCCGCATCGTCAGCGAGGAACACAAAGACCGGTTGGCGGTGCCGGTGGAGAGTGTGGTCAAAAACGAAGATGGGGAAACGGTGATCGCCATCGTGCAAGACGATCAAGCGTCCCAAAAGCCGGTGACGACAGGCCTGCGCGACGGGGGCTGGGTGGAAGTTGAGGGCGCCGGATTGCGGCCGGACATGACGGTAATAACCGACGGCGCCTACGCGTTGCCGAAGGCGACCAAGGTGCATGTGATGAACGACTGATGCCGCAAGCTCCGTCCGTCATGAAGAACTCTTCCCCGATCAGCCTCTTTGCCATTCGGCATCGTTTGGCCATCGCGTTTATCAGCGTGGCGTTGTGTTTCGCCGGAATATATTCGGCCTTCCGGATGCCATCGTCGGTCTTTCCGCAAACCAACTTTCCGCGCGTTGTCCTCCTGCTCGACAATGGCGTGATGCCCGCGGACGAAATGATGGCCACCATCACGCGCCCGGTCGAGGAGGCGATGAAGGACATTCCCGGTGTGGTTACCGTCCGGTCCACCACCGGGCGTGGCTCGGCGGAAATCAGCGTTTTCTTCAACTGGCAGGTGGACATGGTGCAGTCCGAATTGTACGTGAACAGCCGCTTGTCACAGATTCGTTCGACGCTGCCGGCCACCGCGAGCGCCACGATCTGGCGGCTGACCTTTTCCGCGTTTCCCATCATCGGTGTGAGCCTGACCAGTCCGCGGCGCAGCATCACCGAATTGTGGGAGACGGCGCGTTACCAGTTGAAACCGCGGTTTCTGCGGCTTCCGGGCGTAGCGCGGGTGGACCTGGTGGGGGGGCGCCGGCCGGAATATCACGTGGTGGTCGATCCCTTGCGGCTGCAGGCGGCTGGGCTGAGTCTGGCGGAAGTGCGCGATGGGCTGGTCCGCAACAATCTCGTGGCGCCCACCGGCATGCACGAGGAGAACTACACGTTGTATTTGGCGGTGGTGGATGGCCGGGTTCACTCGAGTGCGGACATTGAAAACCTGACGGTGGCCGTCATGGGCGCGCACCCGGTCCGCATCAAGGATTTTGCCCGAGTCGTGCGCGGTCCCGAGCCGGTGTTCAACGTGGTGACGGCGGAAGGCGTGCCGGCGGTGCTGCTGAACATCCGCAGCCAGCCCGACGGCAGCACGCTGGACATTGCGAAGGGACTTACCCAAGTGTTGCGCGACGTCCAACACGACCTCCCGCCCGACATGAAACTGGCCTACTACTATGACCAATCGCTGTTCGTGCGCGAGTCGGTGAAGAGTGTTTGGGATGCCATCCTGTTTGGGCTGATCCTCTCGGTGGTGATCATCTTTCTCTTTCTCAAACATTGGGGCACGACGCTCACGGCGATTGTGGTTATTCCGGTGACGGTGTTGATTACGCTGGTCGCGATGAAGTTGACCGGGTTGAGTTTCAACCTGATGACGTTGGGTGGCATTGCGGCGGCCATCGGCTTGGTGATTGACGACGCCATCGTGGTGGTGGAAGCCATTTATGCCAAGATCGCCACGGGACTGCCGCGGCTCGAAGCCGTGCAGGCGGCTATCGGTGAAATCTTTCAACCCCTCGTCGGGTCCACGCTGACGCCGGTGGTGGTGTTTATTCCGCTGGCGTTCCTCGATGGTATCACCGGTGTTTTCTTTCGGGCGCTGGCTTTGACGATGGTGGTAGCCCTCCTGACGTCACTGGCGCTCGCCATCACGCTGACCCCGTCACTGGCCACCTGGATCATTCGCGGCCACGAACACCTTGAACACGGTCACGCCCCCAGGAGTGCCGAAGGCGGCTTTGTGTTGACCCGGCTCATTCGGGGATACGAAGTGGCCGTGCGCGCCACGCTGCGGCATCGGTGGTTGACGCTGGCCGCGTGCGGCTTGGTGCTGCTGTTGGGCGCGGGCATTTACCTGCGGCTGGAGAGTGAGTTTCTACCGCCCATGGACGAGGGCGGTTTTGTGATCGATTACGTGGCGCCGCCGGGAACCAGCCTGGCCGAGACGCATCGCCAATTGTTGGTTGCCGAAAAGATCTTGGTGGCCACGCCCGAAGTCGAAAGCTATTCCCGGCGTACCGGCGCGCGCTTGGCGTTGTCGATTGCCGAGCCGAACACGGGGGATTTTTTGGTGAAATTGAAACCCGACCGGCCACGTGCCACGGAAGAGGTTATTTCGGAATTGCGCGAGAAGTTCAATACCGCGCTGCCGGGCATTGAATGGGAATTCCCCGGCATTTTGGGTGATCTGATTGGGGACTTAACATGGTCGCCCCAGCCTATCGAGGTGAAGTTGTTTTCCAACGACATCGAGTTTCTAAAAAAGAAGGCGCCCGAAGTGGAAGCGCAAATTAAGACCGTCCACGGCGTCGTGGATTCGTTCGACGGATTGGTCTATGCCGGCCCGAGCATCAGTCTCCGAGTGCGGCACACGGACGCCGAACGCTTCGGGTTGACGGCGGAGGACGTGGCCACCGCGGTGAACACGGCCATGTTGGGTACTGAAGCTTCGACGGTGTTGGAGGGCGACCGCGTGGTGAACATTCGCGTGCTGGTGGACCCGACGCGCATCGACCGAATTGCCACGTTGCGCGAATTACCGCTGCGTACCTCCGATGGCACGCTGGTGAAATTGTCGCAAGTGGCGGACCTGGTCGAGGAACCGGGCCAATTGGAATTGCGGCGGGAGGATTTGCGGCAGGATGTGGCCGTGACCGCGCGCCTGGAAGGCCGCGACCTGGGCAGCGCCATGGCCGAGATCGAAAAGAAGTTGAGCCAGGACGAAACCATGCCCCCGGGCACCATCGAGTTCGGCGGGTTATACCAGCAGCAAAAGGAATCGTTCCGCAACTTGATGCTCGTGCTGGCCATGGCGATTTTCCTGGTCTTCACGGTGCTGTTGATCGAGTTCCGGTCGTTTTACGAGGCGGTGGCAATCGTGTTTGGCGCGGTGCTGGCGTTGTTCGGCACGGTGCTGGCGTTGTGGATTACCGGCACGTCGTTGAATGTCGTCTCATTTTTGGGCGCCATCATCGGCGTGGGCATCGTGGCCAAGAACGGCATTCTGATGCTGGACTTCGTCGAACACTTACAGGCCGAGGGCGTGAGCCTGGAAGATGCGCTGGTGCGTTCGGGACATCGCCGGTTGCGGCCGGTGCTGATGACCTCGATGGCCGCCGCATTTGGTATGCTGCCGCTGGCCTACGGGATTGGCAGTGGCGCCGACATGCTCAAACCGCTGGCCATCGCGGTGATTGGCGCATTGTGCATCTCGGTGCTGCTCTCGCTGGTGGCGACGCCGACGGTTTACTATTTGATGCGGCGATTGTTCGAAGCACCGGCGCGGGGATAACCGGGGTCGGTTGAAAGGTTGGAGAGTCGAAGGAAGGGAGTTGAGAAAATGAGGGAAGCACGAGCGGGCGCCGAAGGATGACAGATGACTGATGCAGCGGCAAAGCCTCGCAGGACAAAGTGCGCCAATGGAGTATTCCAGTGCTGGCAGGGCGAGACTCCGCCGAGCCCTGACTTCCTTGTTGTTCCCGGGCGAGCTTCGCATGTTCCCAACGCTGGCGCGAGGTTCAGCAGGCTATTGGGTAATGTGGCCCCAGTGTGAGGAGCTGTACGACTGGCGCATTGATGCTTTCGCATGGACGACGACTTCCAAATCCGCAAGTAACCTGCATTCTCTGGAGATTGGTCATTCATGAACCGAAATAATTGGCGATTACGCCCCCTTTGTTGCTCGTGTGGCACCAGGGCCTGATCAGGCGGCTTGTCGCCAACTACTTTGTGCATTCGCGTTCTCAGCGAGAACGCCCTCAGCGCCAGATAACCACTGATTTCCAAACTTGAAAACGGCTCATGGTTCCGCCATGTCGGACCGCTTTTAAACAGTGATATTCACTTGAAAAAACACGCCAGTTAAGCCTAGTATGGCTGATTGCTCCAAGCACTGAGAACGCTACGATTACGAACAATGTTTTTCAAGGTTGTGCGCAACATGGGATTTACGTTGGAGCGGGGGTGGAACTTAACCAATTACACATTCTCAACAACACGTTCATCGATTGCTCGGACCTGGATTACGCCGTCGTGTACTGCAACGGGGCGCCGCCGAGTTCCATTCGCAACGGTTGGATCGAAGCGAACAGTTTTCAAGACACCCGCCGCCCGCCACAAAGCAAGGGTTTGTATCTGAACGCCTGCAATGATTTTGTTGTCGGCGGGAACTCTTACTGCAATCTGCTGGCCGATATGACGACGCAAGCTGGCACGGTAATGACGTATCCCGACCAGACGAATACCGCTGCGACCGTCACGATTCTGCAGCCCGTGTCGGATCATCTCAGCGTCCAAGGACCGACCAATCTACTCGTTATCGCTGAGGTGGCCGATCCCGAAGGAGTCCGGGATGTGTCGCTTATCGTTGATGGACGCGAAGTGGATCGAGTCAGTGAGTCACCCTGGTGGCTGAATTGGCCGGGCGTTGTTTCAGGCACCCACTCAGCCGTCGTCCGGGTAACTGATCCATGCGGCGCGGTCTCGGATTCGTCCCCGCTGGCGCTTGAGGTTAGCGTGTCTGCGGCAACGGCGGCGGCGGAATTTATTGCCCTCGACCCATACACGCAGGGAACCTGGAAAGGAAGTTATGGTGTTGACGGGCAAGTCGTGGTGGGGGACCAGACGAATCTGCCAATTTATGCACAGTTACACCTGACCGATCTGGCCCATTTTACCTGGAAAGAGAATAGCAGTAGCTCATTCGCGCCCGAACGCGTCGCTGCCGACGGGCGCACCGAGCAGTGTTGGTATTCAGCACCAACCAACACGCTGATGTTTGAATTCACTGACGGACTCTCTCACCGTGTCGCGATCTACGCGTTTGATCCGGATCATGTTCGCTCCCAGCGTTTCGACCTTTACGACGCGACCACCGGACAACTCCTGGACACGCGGTTGATGGAAGACTTTTCGGCGGGCCAATACCTCGTTTGGAACCTCAAGGGCCACGTGACAATCAAGGTATCTCCGGTTGCTGGCGCCAATGCTGTTATCAACGCCCTTTTCTTCAGTCCAGCAGTCGAATTTCAAGCCTGGCGCGCCACGCATTTTACGGCCTTTCAACTGACCACACCTGAATGGAGCGGTCCCAGCGCTGATCCGGACGGCGATGGGCTCTGCAATGCCGCAGAATATGCTCTCGGTTTTCAGCCGCTGGTGCCGGATCCATTCGGGCATCCGCAGGCCCGCATCGAAAACGACTCCTTGCTGGTGACCTTCTCGCGGCTCAAGGGCGCACACGACATCGCACTTAGCCTGCAGCCCTTCACCTCGATCATCCCTCCTGTGCCTTCTGATGGCACATTCGAAACAGTGTCGGTTGAGGACCTGGGACTTCGTCAAATGGTTACCATGCGGGCCAGTTGGCATCCCCACAACAACGGCAACATGTTCGTTAAAATACAGGCGGTTTTATCCACCATTTCGCCAGATTCATCGCAATGATCATGGGGGTGACTTTGGACCACAATTCCAAGAGCCAACCCAGCACCGTCACCTTGCTTTCCACGGTGTTCGGCAAGTCCAAACACACGTGATCAAATTTGCCGATCCTTCCAGACATTTGCAGCACACTGTACAATCCTGACTTATAACCATGGACTGGCTGCTGCCGATCGCAAATGGCGTCATCCATATCGTGCTGGGCGCAAAATGGGGGGCATGAAAGGGGGATCACGCCACGCTACGAAACATGAACCGGCTCCAACTGGTTTCCAGGCTTCTGGCCCCGGCAATAAGCCAGTACCAATAATTGAACAAGACCCCGGCCGCCAATGGTCCGATCACGAACGCTCCCAGCCCCAGCGACGTCCAATGAATGAGGCTTAAGACCAATCCCAGGCTGAAGACGTTGGTGGCCACGGTGGGCCACAACGAGGGGATGCGATTCTCCATGGAGAGCAGCGTGGTCCAAAACGTAAACTGCATTTCCAAAAAACTATTGCTTCCCAGCACGACCAACCACACGGTAGGCAACATCCGTTTGTCGGTGCTGAGCCATTCCAGAAAGACCGGTCCAAACCCAATGGCCGAAGCGGCCAGAATTATGAAGGTGCCGATTTGGAGCCAGACACGAGGCCGCAACATGCGGCGCAATCCCCCCACATCATTGCGAGTGCGATATTGGCCGACCTGTGGCCATTTCACTTGCGACCAAACCAGTGACATCCCCTGCGCCAACTGGATCACCTGCACCGAGAGACCATATTCCGCATTGGCCGTCAGCCCGAACACCTGCGAGCAGATCAGCACGTTCACATAGGTCGTAAAGTAACTGCTGAAATACTGAAGACCGGTCCGCCAACTCGTCGGCCAGAGGATGGCCAATAGCGGATTGAGGCGGCCGGTTTCTGATTCCATCTGGGTGGCCGGCGATCAACCGCAAACAAGCACTCCGCGACAGCCAACGCTGCAGGATCCCGGCCACCAGGCCGCCGATGGGCACGCTAAGCAGAGCCGGCGCCGCAGGCGAGGAGCGCTCGCCGCCAGCACCAGTTTGACCGCATAAGCCAGCACGGCCAATCGGGTGCTCAACAGCACTTCGTTCATGCCCCGCAGGAACACCGTCCACCACCCGGCATACAGCTCCCAAGCCGCCGCCGCCAGCGTGATGCCCCAAGCCAGCCAGGTGATCCCGGGATGGCTGGTTTCCCCGCCCCGCATAGCGACCATGATGGTGCCGAAAGAGCCAAGCACGCCGGTGGCAATCAGGGCGAGGATACTATAAAGACGATGGGTGGCGCGCAGCAATTGCCACAGCAACGGATAATTCGGTTCTTTGGCATCCTCGTGCACCGTGAGCCCCAATCCTTTGAGTTCGCGCGCGCCGCCCATGGCGTAGCTGACGTGCCGACCGATGCTGATCGAAAAGCCGAAGTCAACAATGGGCAGCAGCGCGCTCAGACTCAAAAAGATGTAGTACATGCCCAA
>CAWBHS010000113.1:0-34045 GCA_963788655.1 uncultured Verrucomicrobiae bacterium
GCAGTACGTCAAACTGATGGCGCTGGAAGGGGTGGAACTCGAGTTTACACCGGAAGCTTTGCGGGAACTGGCGAATCAGGCCATCAGCAAGAATACCGGGGCCCGGGCGCTACGGGCCCTCATGGAGCGGATGATGCTCGATGTGATGTACGACGTGCCCAGCAACAGCGACATCGCCAGCGTGCAAATCACCCGCGCCGTCGTGCTCGGCGAAGGTAAACCCGTCATCCGCCGCAAGAGCGACAAAGCCGCCGCCTGAGCGGGAAAGGTTCGCGGGCTCACCGTGCTGCCGGCCTCTTGCCGGCAGATCGAACGGAGGCCTTGGTAGCGAATGGCAACCTTGGCGCGAGCGCATGTTATGCACCCGTGCGCCAGCGAGCGAGATGCCGGCAACACATTGCCCTCGCTTGTCAGCCGGTGCGGCTGGGGACGCTTCACCATCTTCCTCCCAGTGACTGTGCCGGGCAGGCGCGGATGAACACATCATCGGTTTCAGGTTCCGAATCCTTACATCGCGCTTTGCTTGAACGGCACTTTTCGATGGAAATCTCGGTATTCATAAAACCTCACGGTTGACATGGTTGTTTACAGCTAAACAACAATATTATCACGACCAGCCAGGGAGGGAGCCGTGGATTACCCTATCTTCAATGACCATTGAGCAGAGAATGGCCAATGATCAAGGCCCAACTGGACCCCGGAAATTCGGTTGAACTCGAGTAGGCGTTTCCGTTTCGGACCCTTCCTGGTCATCTGGATTTGGGCCTTCTCTGGTGCTTGGTCCTTGGTCCTTGGTCATTCCAACGGTGTATTTTGAGATTGAAAGCCGCAGTCAAAGCCTATTCATTAGGGCAAGCAATTTGCCAACCGCCGAAGCGGTATGGTGGGGCATTGGTAGTCCGGACAGGAAAGGTCTTCGCCTCCGGTTGTCCGACGGATTTTAGAATACGTATGAAACGAAAAATTTTGGTGATTTTGTCCAATCGTTTGGATCGATTGCAGAAACCCCGATTCCTCGAACTGGACTGCGATGACAAAGGGAACATTCTTAAAGAACGCTCGCTCCGGGGCCAGCCCAAGGAAGCGCGCTTCGATGAAGTATGGGAAAACGACGACGGCAAGACCTCCATGTCTTCGTGCAACCGGTTCAAGCGGAAATACCGTCACGCGCTCGAAAAGCCGAAAAAGTAGGCCCAGCCACCACTTGCCCATATCGATTTACGCAAGTTAGGGTCGGGCTGTCGCGCCGCCCGGACTATTCTTGAGGTTCTGTCCTAACGCCACGCGACCACGTATCTTCCGGCGCCGGGCGTGCCGAGCGGGATTTGTAATTGTCCGTCTGCATTTCTAAATTCCACTGGTCCCAGATCGCGTTGCGTGCTGGTGGCCAAGGCCCGCACGCTGATGGTTGAAGGATCGATCCCTTTGGGCAGGAGTGCCCAGTCCAAGCTTAGCCGGAAGTTTCGGTTGCGCGGGTAAGGGAAGATTACCAGACGGTTTGGTTCGCGATTGATCTTCACCGCCCCGTCCGTAGCTAAAACCCCGAAATTAATCCAAGTGCCCACCGGATTCGTGTGGGCGTGGAAGTCAGCTTCGGCGGCGGTCTGAACCTCCATATCCGGAGTCGCCTGGGCCGCGATGATGTTGGAGATCGTGCCGTTGGTCCGCTCCAATTGCAAACGCGCGAGCAGGATTCGCGAATTCAAGGCCTGAACCCCTTTAAGCGGCAACCGCGGTCCTTTGAACAGCCCGATGACCAGGTCGTATTGGTTGCGCTTGGCCGGCAGGCGCAACTCGTAGGGACCATCTACAATCACGTCGCCCGCGCGCCATTCGCTCGTGGGCTTGGGCAAACGGTGGTCCTGCTGAAAATCAATGCCATCGGCTTCGGTGCCATTGACGGGAATGCCATGCACAAAGCAATGGTAATCCTCGGCCAGAGTTTCGTTGACGATCCATTCGTAGGTCACTTCCGCGCGATTGCCGCCCAGGTATCGGAAGGAACGCAAGCGTGGTTCGATGTCTTTGCGCTGATTCCGATAGGGAAGGTCAAACCACGTGCGCGCATCGGCAAAGAGGTATTCCGGGCATTGGGCATAGTCGGCAATCGTTCCATCGCGCAAGGCAGTGCTGACCTCGGTGTTCGCTCCCAAAGCGAGAAATCCCCATTGCGGAAGGACCACGGTGCGAGATCTGCCCTTGGCTCCAAACGCACTGGCCTCGTCAGCAACGGCCACCTCAATTTTCCATGGCTCGGCGCGCCAATTGACCCACAGCGTGAGGCCGCTGTCATAGCGGATGCGCTGACGCGACGTGTCGCCGACCGCCAGCGCTGCGCTGGCGTTGACCCATTGGCCGTCCACTTCGTAATCTATCGCCACCGGTTTTGCGGTGCCATAGAGGCGTTGCACGGGGTGCATAAGATGATGTTCGCGCACGACCGCCTGCACGTTGTGCGCCAGCCGGTTGCCGATGAAGCCGGCGTGGCCATAAGCCAGTTCCATGGCGCGGTATTTATCCAATTGCTCGACGCTGCCTGCGTCCACGCCCCATTGCGCTTCGTAGCCACGGCGGAACCATCGTTCGTAATAGCCCATGCCGTGGTTGACCATTTGCGGGTGCAACTTGAGCAGATCGAAATCCAGCAACGCCGAGTGGTCTTCGCCGCCGACCACCTGCGCTTCCACGCCATCGCACCGGCCGGCCCAATAAAAATGGTTGGCGCCTTCGCCGAAGAGCGGACCGCCGTGCGTGTCGCGCTCGAATTGGAACAGTTCCGTGTCGTGATTCACTTTGGCCAGCGCCATGGCAGCCATCGGCTGGCTAGCCTCGTGATCGAGTTGATGCCATGGAGGCACGCAAGCGTGTACGTCCAGATAAGCGGCCGTGGTGTGGTAGCGGCGATGAATTTCCGGTGAGTTTTGTTTTGCGTAACCAAGGGCGCGATTGCACTTGAGGCCGAAGCTTTGGACTTTGGTTCCCGCATTGTACCAGGCGGGCGAAGGCGATCCGTCGGACCTCAGCACGCGCGCCGTCGGGTCGTAGGACGGAGCGTCGGGATAGAGGTCAATGTAGTTTTCGTGTAACGACCATACGTAGCCACAGTCATTGGCGGCCCGGCCAAAGGCGATCATCCCTTTGTCGCCGCCATAAGCCGGATTGGCGGGAATATGATCAGGCAGTTTGACATCGTAACCATAACGCTGCCAGACGTGCTGGATGATTACCAAATGGTCCACCCCGTTGTCTTTGAGTTCGCGCAGGTTCTCCGCGTCGCCGGCAAACGTACCCCGGTGATGCCCCCAGATATCGAGCATGATCCGCGGACCAAGTTCGGTTCGGTACGGCGACGGGGGATGGGGAATATTGGGCAGCACTTCACCAACGTCCGGGGAAACGGCAACGTAACCCGATTCAAACAATGGATTCCGGACGCCATCGGTCTTGGGTTCGTAAGTGGCGACGCCTTGCGGGCACATCGAAGCGTGAGAAACTGTCCAATCCAAATAGCGGCAGACAAAAACCTTTGGTTCGGGCAGGTAGTGCATCTTGCCCAACAAATAGGGGATGTTGAACGTCTTACGCAGCGACACCTGGCCCACTTCGCCGAGGGAGAAGCGGCTAACCCGGGGTTCGTTGCACTGTGCAGACACCAGCATCGCTTTGCCGCGCATGCGGAAGGTCCAGGCGATTTGGAGCGGTTGACCTGGTGTCTCGTATTCCCAAAGGACGCGCAGGATGTCATTGGTCCGGGAGATTTGCCGGGCTTTGCCGCCCCGGGCGGGAACTTGTTTCGGCAGCACCGCCATTGGAGACGAATTCTTGTCTGGCGCAAGAATTACCGTGGCACCGCCGCCCAGCGCAGGTTGAAAGGCTGGGCTGTCGCCGACTTGCACCGTGAAGTCATCCAGCGTTCCGGTCTTGGGCTCATAACTGTAGGCCAGTCGGCCATCAGCCCCCTCGTAGCTCCATTGCCATTTCGAGCCAATTCGTGTGAGGGCGTTCTTGCCGGGCAAAAGATTCGAAGGCGTGACGCCGTGTGTGGGTGAATTACTCAGTCGCGCGCGGCTGACATCCTTGGGGGCGTGGTAAGCCTGCGAGCGGGTGATTTGTGAAAGCAGGTTGGCCACGTTCCGCGTGGTCTGCCCAACGGTGATTTGGGCATTGCCAAAGAAGGAATAGTCCCAGGATGCATTGTTCTTGGGACCAGGCTCGACTTGCAGCCGCAAGGTGACGGATTGTCCGGCATATTGGGAAAGATCGAGCGTGTAATCCTTCCACTTGGCTTGGTCGTAATTCACCCGCATCAATTGCCAGGCCGGCGATGGCATCACTCCTTCTCCAATTCCCGCTCCTGAACCCAAGGGCAGGGAAACGAGCTTCGGCGTTCCCACCGATGCCTTCGAGCGGCGGCGAAAGCCGATTGGTGGGGGCAAACAGGTAACAGGAAAAGGTCACGCCATCGCTTCGGCCGGGCACCGCCACGTCCGGCCCCATGGCGACTCCAAAGCTGAGCCGGATGGGCTGACCGCTGGGCAGGGCGAGCGGATAATCAACCCAGGTTGTGCCGGGCGGGACGTGCCATGGCGAGTGCAGTAAGAGAGCTTGCCGCCCCATGACTGTGCCCCAAGGCGTGTAGGAAATGCCGGTTTGCTCGTCAAAATGTCCCGTCCAAGACGGTGGCATGGCGACGGGTTTTCGGTCGTAGGACTGCCACCATACCTGAAAAATGCCGATGTCTGACAGCAACGTCGAGCCCGGCGGCAAGGACTACTACCGGGGCGAAGTGCGCATCGGCACCGAATATAAAACCATGACTGCAAGGCAGTTCAGCGCTAATCCCACATGGCGCGTCGCGACCGACCAATATCGAAATCGAGACATAATCAATGAATCGTGGCTGTTGATTGCTATGGAACGAGCTCACTCCAGTTCCGCTTGGAATTCAAGCTTCCATCTTCTGACAGTGTGACCCGCTGGAGATATTCCTCCGATTCCGGCAGAGTTGGTGCTTCGCCTTCTACTTTCATTTCCAAAAACTTCTTCGTGCGATTTGCGGAGAATTCTGTTACAGTTTCGCGAGCTATGAATAAAGGTTTTACTCTTAGGGTAATGGCCGCCGCCGTAGCGGGGACCATGGTAACGGCCATCACGAGCAACACGCGCGCCGCGGTTCCCACCGTCGTGCCGGCACCCGCAGTCAAGCCGGTGGTCGCCGCGAGTGCGACGCAAGCGTCGGCTCCCCAGTCGGCCCCGCACATCAAGTTCGACAATACGGTCTATGATTTCGGCAACGTGCATCCGACGGACGTGGTCAAACACGAATTTGTTTTCACCAACACCGGCAACGCCACGTTGGAACTGACCATGGTGCGGCCTTCGTGCGGTTGCACGACCGCCGGGGAATGGACCAAGCTGGTGGAACCGGGCAAGACCGGAGTCATCCCGATCCAGTTCAATCCTGGCTCTTACAGCGGTAACGTGGCGAAGAGCGTGACGGTGCAGTGCAACGATCCTTCCCAGGGCACCAGCTACCTCCAGATCAAAGGCTCGGTCTGGCGGCCCATCGAAGTGCAGCCGCGTTATGCGTATTTCACCGTCATGGAAGGCAGCGAAACCAACCAAACAAAAGTGGTTCGGATCATCAGCAACGAAGACCAGCCCATCACCGTGTCCCAGCCCGAATGGGACAGTTCCGCCTTTAAAGCCGAATTGAAAACGGTGAAACCCGGCAAGGAATTTGAAGTCCACATCAGCCTTGTACCCCCGGTAAGTTCTTCTCGTTCTGTGACGCCGATCCGAGTGAAGACTTCTTCGACCAACATCCCGGTCGTCACGATCAGTGCCTACGCGATGGTGCAGCCAAGCCTTCAGGTGATGCCGCAGCGGATTGTCATGCCCTACGGACCGGTAGGCAATCATAACCAATACCACGTCATGGTCCGCAACAACGGCACCAAACCGTTGGAACTTTCCGATCCGTCGGTCAACGCCGAAGGGGTGAACGTATCCGTTCGGGAAACGCAAAAGGGGCGTCTGTTCGATGTGCAATTGTCGTTCCCGGGCGGCTTTGAAATCGCGCCCGGCAAGAGCGTGTTGCTGAGCATCAAATCCAATAGCACTTCTCTCCCGACGATTCGGGTGCCGATTATTCAACTCACTGCCACCACCCCAGTAACTCGGCCCACTATTGTCCCCCGACCCACGGCCACGGCGGTGCGCCATTAATCAGCGCGACCACCCGGCGAAGCCTCGGCGGACGGATTTCCCGAAGCGCCGGCGGAATTTCGCCGGCGATTGCGGCGGCCAATTCAGGTGAGCCAGCACCAGAAACCATCCGGATCACGATCCTCCCGGCAGGGCAGTTGGAAGCGAGTCCTTGGGGAAGCGGCGGCCGTAGCCGTGCTCGGACTGGTTTTTGCCCTGGCGGCCAACCAGGTTTCGCCGCGCGGACTTCAATTGGCCCACAACTACTTCCCCGGTGCCGTGCGGCCATTGCCCAAAAGTGTCGGCACCAATGTTGTAGTCAACGGCACCGGCACCAACACCACCGGCACGGCTTCGAACGATCTGTTGGCGGCGCGGATCCGCGCCCAAGGACTACAAGTGGCGACCAGCGACGTGGTCCATGCCCTCTATCAAGATCCTCGGTATGCTCAGGAATTGGTGATCTTTGTGGACGCCCGCGACGCTGACCATTACCAAGCCGGGCATATTCCGGGCGCCTATCACTTCGACCATTACCGGCCGCAAGATTTTTTGCCCACCGTGCTGCCGGCCTGCATGAATGCCGAACAGATTGTTGTCTATTGCACGGGCGGGGACTGTGAGGATAGCGAATTTGCCGCCATCATGCTCCGTGATGCTGGCATTCCGCCGGACCGCTTGTTTGTTTATGTGGGGGGCATTACCGCCTGGACGGCGCACGGTTGGCCGGTGGAAACCGGCGACCGTAAGAGTGGTATTTTGAAAACCACCGCCAAATGAAACACCCGCAACCTTCAATGCTAAAAGACCACGTGTTGCCCCTCATCGGGACCGTGGCTCGTTGGGCGCTGGGGGCGCTGTTCATTTACATGGGGCTCAAAAAGGCGTTGGACCCGGTGGATTTTCTCAAACTGGTCCGCCAGTATGACATGGTGGAAAGCCCGCTCCTGCTGAATCTGATTGCGTCCACGCTTCCTTGGTTTGAAGTGTTCTGTGGCGTGTTGCTGGTCAGTGGGATTGCCGTTCGTGGCGCAGCCACCATCTCGTTGCTGATGCTGGTGCCGTTCACCGTGATCGTCCTGCAACGCGCACTGGCCATTCACGCCGCAAGTGCGATTCCCTTCTGTGCGATCCGTTTTGATTGCGGTTGTGGTGCTGGAGAAGTGGCGATTTGTTTCAAACTCACCGAGAATTGCCTGCTCATTCTGTTGTCCGGCTTGCTGGCCGTTTGGCGCAATCCGCGCTTCTGCCTGCGGTTCGGCTTGCTGCCTGCGACGACCGGTTGAGCCAACTACCCATGCCACATCTGTGGCACCAGGTGACGCAGCCGCCAGCATTTGAATTCCCGCAGCAGTGGCTGCAATTCGGCGCAAACGGCCTGCACTTCGCGGTGATCGTCAATGAACCCATCCGGCCGGAAATCAGGAATCGCATCGTCATCCTTGCGCACGTAGGCCAACACGCGGGTCAGCCGGTCGTGTTGCGTTGCGTTCAGACCGCGAAACGCACCTTCCCGCGCGGCGTCCAACAATCCCAGCAGCAAGCGACAATTCTGGCGCAAACGACCATGCACCAGGTTGTCGCCGCTGAGGCGGGCGAGCTTCATTTCCAAATCAGCCGGTACGATGCCACTGGCAAGGGCTTGTTCGAGTTGTCGCCATTCCGTTTCGCTGACCAACGACAAAGCGCTCCGTCGTGCCGCCCCTCCGCCTCGCTCTTCCTCCGCGCCATTACCGTCCGCCGTCGCCGGACTCATCTGGATTGCATTCATCATGCATGCAGGGTGAGGCTGGCAGGAACGCCTGGATATTACAAAATCACAGGAATGTTCCAACAACGTGCTGCCGGCATCCTGCCGGCAGATTGAACGTAAACATCACCTTCGCATCATAAAGTAAGCTGGTGCGCACTTCCCACGTTACTTGAGGAAACGATGTTCGTTTCGTGAGCGAAGCGCCGATGGCCTCCAAATGTCGCGCAGCGTTTGGAGTGCGTCCGGCTTGCCGGCGCTTTCGGATGGAAAAAGCAATCGAAGCCCTGCTGCACGCCTCGTTTTTGGAGGTATTGCCCCGCGTCAGACGAAAGCGGGAGCAAGCTCCACGCACTCCAAACGCTGGCGCGACGTGCTGTCAGCCAGTGCAACGCGAACGCCACTCCCAATGTGCTGCCGGCATCCTGCCGGTAGCCGGTAGTTTGGAGCGGAAGCCGCGATGAATGACCAACGTCCAATGCCCAAGGCCCAGAGAATGATCAAGGCCCAATACCCAGTGAACCAGCGGGGGGAGTGCGAAGTTAAATTGGTGCTTGGGAATTAGGCCTTCTCTGGTGCTTGATCATTGGATATTGGTCATTGCCCACAGGTCATTCATTCCGGCCATTTACCATCGACAATTTGTTTGAGCACCAGCTTCGCCGGCTCCAGCACCACATGTTTCACGCTCTGTCGTTTCCAAGTGTAGGTGATATGCACCAAGCCGTCCCGCGTTTGTATCACTGCCGGATACGAATACTCGCCCGATTCGTTTTCGAGCACCAGCGCGGCCTGCCAAAGCTTTCCGTCCGTCGATACTGCCACGTTCAGCGGCGTGCGTCCCCGGGTGGTGTGATTATAAACCAGCAACTGGCGTCCATCCTTCAACGTCACTGCATCGGTGCCCGCGTTTGGATTGGGCAGTTCCGTGAGCGTCATCGGGCCCCAGGACTTGCCGTCATCGGCCGACCATGCTTCCCAAATCCGGTGCTGACGACTGCGGCCCAACGCCTGAAGATTGCCGTCGGCGTGAAATAGGATGCTCGGCTGAATAGCCCCAATTTTCTTGCCGTCATTGATCGGCGCGGTGCGAAACCAAGTGCGGCCGAGATCGGGCGTCCATTCGAAATGAACGCGCCAGCCCTCGTCCTCCGTGCTGGTGCCACACAATAAATTTCCGTTCGCCAACTGGACCGGCTTGTTCTTGACCGGGCCGATGATGCCTTCCGGCAATCGGCATGTCCGCGACCACGATTTCCCGCCGTCGCTGCTGGTCGTCAACATCCCCCACCATTCGCTGGGGCTGGGGCCAACTTTGTAGAAGAGCAACAGCGGACCCGCTGGCGTCTGGAACAACACCGGATTCCAGCAGGGGTAACGATGGCACCTTGCCGTTTACTTCGGTGTATTGCACCCCATTCACGACTTGCACTGGTGGACTCCAATTGCCGTCCTGGTGTTTTGAAAACCAGATGCCCACGTCCTGATTGCGCTCATGTTGGCCGCCAAACCACGCCGCCGCCAGACTGCTATCCGGCAATTCAGCGATGGTGGAAGCGTGACATTGCGGCGTCGGCCGTCCTTCCAACGCAAAGATGAGTTCGCCCCGGACGTAGCCCGGTTGCTCCTGGAGATTAGCCGGAGCGCCAAACAAAGCAGTGAGTGCGGAGCCCATGAACGTGAGAAACAGGTAATGAATTTTCGTATGCCGGCACATGTATGAACGCACGTTTAGCACGATCATCGGCGGCAGTAAACAGGAGAAGAGGGAAATTCCAAATCTCAAATAAACCTTGCTGTCTGCCTTCTCACGAACCGCGCCGGTCATTCTAATGGACGACGGCTACTTTGGCATCCAGGCGGGCCAATTCGGCTTCAACGTTAGCGGGACAACTGGGCAGATTATCGTGCTGGAAGGCTCTTCGGATTTGCAGAACTGGAAGACGCTTTCAACGAATGTGCTTTGACGCCAGCCCGCTCTATTTCAGTGATCCCGCATGGCCTCAAACGCCGTGGCGTTTCTACCGCGCCCGGCTTTGGCCGTAGCAATTACACTCCTTTCTCGACTCCCACGCAGCGGCTGCTTAGCCTCCGGCCATGATTCAACGTTATTCTCGGCCCGATATGCGGGCCCTGTGGACCGAGCAACGCAAACTGGAGATCTGGCTCCAGATCGAACTGCTCGCCAGCGAAGCTTTGTGCGCCCAAGGACTCGTTTCCAAAAAGGACTTGGCGCAAATGAAGGCCAAGGCCGCGTTCAGCGTTGAGCGGTGTCATGAACTCGAGAAAACGCTCAACCACGACGTAATCGCGTTCACCACCAACGTCGCCGAAAACATCGGCGCTCCGGCCAGCCGCTGGCTGCACTTTGGGTTGACCAGCAGCGACATCCTGGACACCGCGTTTGCCGTGCAAATGGTCCAAGCAGCGGACATTCTCCTGGCCGGCGTCAAGGCCTTGCGCAAAGCCATCGCCACCCAGGCCCGGAAGCATCAGACGACTCCCATGATCGGCCGCAGCCACGGCATTCATGCCGAACCGACGACATTCGGACTCAAAATGGCCCTCATGTATGACGAGTTCGGTCGCGCGTTGCGTCGGTTGGAAAGTGCGAAGCAAACCGCGGCGGTCGGCAAATTGAGCGGGGCGGTTGGCACCAGTGCGCATTTGTCGCCTCAGACTGAGGCGTTCGTGTGCCGGAAACTGGGCTTAAAACCGGCGCCTCTCGCGACCCAGGTTATTCAACGCGACATTCACGCCGAGTTTATTCAGACCTTGGCGCTGGTCGCCGCCAGCATCGAGCGTTGGGCGACTGAATTTCGTCACCTGCAACGCACCGAGGTCCTGGAAACCGAAGAGTTTTTTGCCAAGGGCCAGAAAGGCTCGAGCGCCATGCCGCACAAACGCAATCCCATCACCTTTGAACGGTTGACCGGTTTGGCGCGGGTGTTGCGCGGCAATGCCGTGGCCGCCTTGGAAAACGTGGCGTTGTGGCACGAACGCGACATCAGCCACAGCAGCGTGGAACGCGTCATCTTTCCGGATTCCTGCACGTTGCTCGATTACATGCTGGCCAAGCTGACCGACGCGGTGAACGGTTTGATCGTCTATCCGGAAAACATGGCGCGGAACCTCAAGTTGTCGTTGGGGATGTGGAACTCGCAAACCGTGCTGCTGGCCCTCATCAAGAAGGGATTGACCCGCGAGCAGGCCTACGAGTTGGTGCAGCGCAACGCGATGAAAACCTGGGCGGCCAAGCACGCGGAGCAGCCAGACGCCGACTTTCCTCACGCAACTGCAAAACGATCCCGAGGTCGCGCGCCATTTCAAGAAGGGCGAACTCGAACAGCTCTGCTCGTTGGACTTCCATTTCAAGCAAGTCAAAGCGCGGTTCAAGAAAGTGGGGCTGTGATTATGGCCGGGCAATAAGCGACCCGCCAATGAACCACAACCGGTCATGGCTGCCCGACTCCTGGTGATGAACTCCAGCGCCGATCTGAACCATGGTAGCAGCCGACGTGAGAAGGCTCATTATTCTTCGATGCCTCTTTTTGCTCCCGACAAGACTGAGCCTCCTGACGTCGGCTGCTACAGAATGACTGGAGTTTTAAAGCCGGTGCCAAGCCGTATCTATGCAATTGGGTTTGGGGAGCGCGCCCGCCTCGGGCGCTGCCAACCGGCGCCCTCGCCGGTTGGCCCGGCGACGGAGCAATCACTGAATAGTGAGCCAATCGGGGTGCTCGAAACTGGTTGGCGAGGCGCCAACCACGGCGCCCGGGGCGGGCGCGCTCCCCTTTTTGCTGAATCGCAACAGCTTGGTAACTGACACTCTCAAAAGCGAACCATGCCCTATTCCCTCGGCATTGATTTGGGCGGCTCCAGCGTGAAGTCGGTGGCGGTGACTGCGGACGGTACGTTGCTGGGCCAGGCCAACGTGACGTTTGCGATAGACCAGCCTTTGGCTTGGGCTGACACGATCCGCAACCTGGTCCACCAAACGCAAACCGACCTTGGAGCCCCGGCGGCGACGATTGGTCTTTCGGCTCCCGGATTGGCCAGCGGTGATGGCCGATCAATCGCTTTCATGCCGGGGCGATTGCAGGGATTGGAGGGATTGGATTGGACCGGGTTCCTGGGCGCATCGAAACCGGTGCCGGTGTTGAACGATGCCCATGCCGCGTTGCTCGGCGAAGCCTGGCTGGGGGCGGCCTGTGGTTTCCAAAATGTGATCCTGCTGACCCTGGGCACCGGTGTCGGCGGCGCTGCCATGGTGGACGGGCGACTCTTGCGTGGCCATCTTGGACGGGCCGGCCATCTGGGCCATCTCTCGCTGAATCCGGATGGCCCGCGCGACGTTGCCAACACGCCCGGCAGCCTCGAGTTGGCCATTGGCAACTGCACGATTGGAGAGCGATCCCAAGGTCGGTTCCAAACCACACACGACTTGATTGCCGCCCATCGAACGGGCGATCCCGAAGCCGAGCGAATCTGGCTCGCCTCTGTGAAAGCGTTGGCGGCAGCGGTGTGTTCTTTGGTGAACATCCTCGATCCGGAAGCGGTCATCATTGGCGGCGGAATTGCGCGAGCCGGAGAGACGTTGTTCGCACCGCTGGCCGAATTTCTTGAACCCATGGAATGGCGGCCTGGTGGGCAGCAGGTCGAAATATTGCCGGCACAACTGGGCGAACTGGCGGGCGCGTTCGGAGCCGCCCGCAATGGAATCGAGCGATCCGGCGGGACGTGAATGGCGCAGTGATGTTCTTCACTTTCAGATGGAAATCGAGCGGCAAATTGATGCGAACGTTCCATTGTTATTTGCATGTCCTTCTTCAAGCGAAAGCGGGAGCAAGCTCCGCGCACTCCAAACACTGCGCGAGGATCGGTAACGCCGGCTGGATCGTCGCGCAGCGTTTGGAGTGCGCCCGGCTTGCCGGCGCTTTCACACGTCGGACGCCGCGGCAACATGGCGGCCGCGGTCTTGGGGGTGCGCGTGTCATTTGAAAGCGGTGGAGCATCCTATCCGCTTCAAGACGCTGCCGCGTTGCCTCCAAACATCCAAGCTGGTCCGGCCCGACCGATTTAAATGCTCCCCGCTTTCCTCACCACCATTCTGTTCTCCATCTCGGCCGTTAGCGGCAGCCGCAGTGCCCGCTTGGTGGGCGGTGCCGAAGCCAATTTCTGGCGGTTGATCGTGGCCACGCTGCTGCTGGCCCTATACGCGCACACTTTGGGCACGGGTTTGGACAGCGCTGCGTTTCCCTGGTTGTTGCTCAGCGGCTGCATTGGTTTTGGGATAGGGGATGCGAGTTATTTTCAGGCTCTGCCGCGCATTGGTTCGCGGCTATCCTCCATGATGGTTTTGTGCCTGTCCGCCCCGGTGGCCGGATTGGTGGAATGGTTATGGATGGACACCGCGTTGAGCGCGGCGGAAGTCATCGCGGCCATGACAATTTTGGTGGGCGTCGGCATCGCCCTGGCACCCGCCGGCCTCCGGCATATCAAACGCAATGACTTGTTGGTTGGTGCCGGCTTTGGATGGATCGCCGCATTGTGTCAGGCCTTCGGGGCGTCGTTGAGCCGTCAGGCCTATCGGGTGGCGGCCGAGTCGTCGGAGAATATTGATGGGATGACCGCCGCCTACGAACGCATTGTGGGTGGCGTGCTGGTGATGGCGGGATTGTTGTTGTTGGTCAAAAGGCACACACTGCTTCGGTTGTTGCAGCGGGTTCCGAGGGGTGACGATGGACTGGCTGGACGCAAGGCCAATTGGCGCAAAGCCTGGCCCTGGGTCTTGGTGAATGGCTTCGCGGGACCGGCGCTGGGGGTCAGTTGCTTCCAGTGGGCCTTGAAACTGGCACCCTCGGGGATCGTGCTGCCGATTGTGTCCGTGACGCCCATCATGATCATTCCCTTTTCTCGTTACCTCGAAGGGGAACGTCCCAGTCGGCGCTCGCTCGCCGGCGGTGCGTTGGCGGTGGCCGGTGCCGTATCTCTGGCCGTGGCCAGGTATTTTTGAACGTGCTGCTGGCATCCTGCCGGCAGTTTGGAACGGCGGACCTGAATCAATGACCAATGTCCAATGAGCCAATGACCAGAGAATGACCAAGGCCCAAGGCCCACCGCAGCGTTGGGCAAGCCTGACCTGGCTACGATTTGGGTCTCGGGCATTGGTCATTGGTCATTGGTCATTTTGCTCCCGCCTGCTCATTCGCGCGGTTCGTCTGCATTCGTTTCTGTCGGCGGGACGCCGGCAGCACGTTGGCGCAGCGTGCTGCTGGCATCCTGCCGGCAGATTGGAACGGCGGACCCGAATCAATGACCAAGGTCCAATGAGCCAATGACCAGAGAATGACCAAGGCCCAAGGCCCACCGCGGCGCTGGGCAAGCCTGACCTGGCTACGATTTGGTTCTTGGGCGTTCTTTGGGATTTGGTCATTGGGATTTGGTCATTTTGCTCCCCCCTGCTCATCCGCGCGGTTCGTCTGCATTCGTTTCTGCCGGCGGGACGCCGGCAGCACGTTGGCGCAGCGTGCTGCTGGCATCCTGCCGGCAGATTGGAACGGCGGACCTGAATCAATGACCAAGGTCCAATGAGCCAATGACCAGAGAATGACCGTAACCGTCCGGCGACGCCGTCTTACGCTGAGCGCAGCGGGCGTGGCAGGATGGCGGGGTGAAACAACGAACATCCAAATCCGCCGAACTCCGACGACATCGCACCCCAGAAGAGAAAGCCAGGATCCTCAGAGAGCACGAACGCAGCGGGCTCTCGCTGCTGGCGTTTGCCCGAGCGCACGGGCTGTGCTACGCAAGCCTGCGCCGCTGGAGATCCCGCCCCTGCCCGGGATCCCTCGTTCCCGCAGCGCCTGCTCCCCAGGCCGATCCGCGATTCGTCCCGGTGACGGTCGAAAGTGAAGTCTCGGGCGGGGATTACGTTCTGAACTTGGCCGGAGGGCGTTCTCTGAGGATCCCGCTGCGGTTCGAGCCAGATTCCTTGCGCCGACTGCTCAGCGTGCTGGAGGGCGTGCAATGATCGGTCTTTTGCCCACCACGACGATCTACCTGGCTACCGCTCCCACAGATTTGCGCAAAGCCTACGACGGGCTGGCGGTCTTGGTTCGCCAGAGCCTGGGTCAAGACCCGCTCAGTGGCAGCCTCTACGTTTTCTGCAACCGCCGAAAGGATCGGATCAAGATCCTCTTTTGGGAAGAAGGCGGGTATTGGCTGTGCGCTCGACGGCTTGAGCAGGGGACCTTTCGTTGGCCACAGAAGCAAGAAACCTGCGCGCGCTACCGCCGCGAGGAACTCCTGCTGCTTCTGGGAGGCATCGACCTGGAGGAGACCCGAGCGCGGAAGTGGTATCGGCGCGGGGCGGAAAATAAATAAACTTCCCGCTGGACTCTACTCCTCATCTCTGCTTTCATCGTGGGCAGAGATGAACGAAACCTTCGAACTTCAGGGTCGTAGCTGGCAGGCCCAACAGATCCAAGAGCTTGGTCAATGGGTGAGCCAGAACCCGACGTGGAGCCGCTACCGGATCTCCCGCGAGCTGTGCATCCGGTGGAGTTGGATTCGCCCCAACGGGCAGTTGGCGGACATGGCCGCGCGCAGTTTCCTCAACAAGCTCCACGCGCGAGCCCTGATCCAACTGCCCCCCTGCCGGCGGGCGAGTCCCAACCGGATGAAGCACCGGCAGCTGGCATGCGTGGCGGTGGACTCCCGTCCCGTGGAAGGAGAGCTGGGCCAGTTGGGAGCGCTTCATCTCCACGAAGTCAGCCGGGATCCGGAGCGCCGAGCGGTGTTTGAGAGCCTCCTGGCCCGGGAGCATTACTTGGGCTACCGCAGCCCGGTGGGTGAGAACCTCAAGTATCTGCTATGCACCGAGCAGGATCGTCCGGTGGCCGCCTGGCTTTTCGGCGCGGCGGCCTGGCGGTGTGAGGCGCGGGATCGGTGGATCGGCTGGAACGATCGCGAGCGTGCCGCCGGACTCCATCGAATGACCAACAACACCCGGTTCCTCATCCCCCGGTGGGTGCGGGTCCGTGGACTGGCCAGCTGGGGTTGGCGTCGGGTGAGTCGACGCCTGGTGAGCGACTGGAAAGCCAAGTATGGGCATGGCATTGAGTTGGTGGAAACGTTCGTGGATCGGAGCCGCTTCCATGGAGGCGCTTACGCGGCCAGCAATTGGTTGGAGGTGGGGCTCACCCAAGGACGCAGCCGTGGGGATCGCGAGCGCCGGATCCATGTGCCCAAGAAAGCCGTGTATGTGTATCCACTGAGCAGCCAGGCTCGCCAAAGGTTGTGCCGATGAGCGAGTCCCCAGAGGAAAGGCTGGCGGAGGAAATCCGGCGGTTGCGCGAGGAGAACGAGGCGCTGCGCCTTCAACACAGCCAATGGCAGTCGGAAAACGAGGCGCTGCACCTTCAACACAGTCAATGGCAGTCGGAGAACGAGGCGCTGCACCTTCAACACAGCCAATGGCAGTCGGAGAACGAGGCGTTGCGAATCCAGCTCCAGGAGCTTGAAGTCATTCGTCGCAACCTGGAGCACACGATCGCCGTTTACCAGCGATGCCTCTTTGGTTCGCGATCCGAGAAGATTGATCCCAAAGAACTGGAGGCGCGGATTGCCCAAGCGGCAGCCGAAGCCCGGGAACAACTGGCCAAGGAGAAACGCCCCGGAGATCCTCCGCCCGAAGCCGAGGAAGAACAACCCGAAGAGAAGGCTACGGCAGACACCTCTGCCGACCCAGCCGACCCATCCACGGATCGGCAGAAAGCCAAGAAGCGCAAAGCTCGCCCGCACGGTCGCGGAGGTTTTCCCGCGCATTTGCCGCGTCGACGAATCGAGCATCCCGTCGATCCCGCCAAGGCCGTCTGTGCATGTTGCTCGGATCATCCCCCCCTGATCCAGGTGGGGGAGGATACCTGTGAGAAGCTGGTCAAACTGCCGGTTCAATATGAGGTTCAAGTCCACGTGTATCCCCAGATGGCTTGCCAGCGGTGTCATGAGGGGGTGACCAGCGCGCCTCGCCAGGACAACAGCCTCAAAGCCGATGTGAGCGTGATCGCCGATGTGGTGGTCAAGAAATATGTCGAGCACCAGCCCCTTTACCGCCAGCAACAAGCCTTTGATCGACTGCAGATCCCGATCTCCCGCCAGACGCTCTGCGACTGGACGGGATGGTGCAGCGACCAGGTGGATCCGGTGGTCAAAGCCATAGCTGATTACATCCTATCCCATTCGTTGATCCAGTCCGACGAGACCCCGGTGCGCATGCAACTGGCCGATGGCCAGATGGAGACGGCACGACTCTGGGCTTACGGGCTGCCCTGGGCGGAGGTGGTGTTTGATTTTCGCACGGACAAAAGCCAGAAAGGTCCCAAGGAGTTCTTGACCGGGACCCGGGCCCGGTTCGTGCAGTCCGATGGCGGCAGTTCGTATATCCCCGTATTTAAGGCGCTGGATTTGATGCATGTGGCGTGCATGGCGCATATACGTCGGGCGATCTTCGAGGCCCGAGCCGATGCCCCCATGGCTGTCGACTTGGTGTTGGCCGCGATCCAGAAGCTTTATCGGATCGAAGCGCGCGCCAAGGCCGATGGGCTGAGTCTTGAGGCCCGTCAGGAACTGAGGCAGCGGGAGGCCAAGCCGATTTTCATGGAGGTAGGCCAGTTGATCGCCACGATGCGCAAGGATGTCCTCCCCAAAAGTCCCTTGGGCCAGGCGCTGAAATATGCAGAGAACCAATGGCCCGCGATGGCGCGATACCTGGAAGTCCCGCAAGCTGAGTTGGACAATAACTCGACTGAACATAGTTTGCGGGACGTGGTGTTGGGACGGCGCAACTGGCTGCATGTGGGGCAGGAGGCAGGCGGGGAAAAGGCTGCCAATCTCTTCTCACTCATGATTACGTGCAAACGGCTGGGGGTTGAACCTTACGCCTACCTTCACGACATCCTGCGGCGGTTGCCCAGTCATCCCAACAAGGACATCTGGCAGCTTACGCCCAGGGGCTGGAAGGAAACCTTCGCGCCCAAGAGCCCGTCGCCCAGTGCCAGCGGCTGAATCTCCCCGATAGTCCAATCCAACCCCTTCGCCCGACCGGTCAATCCTCCCGACCCGCTGCCGGTGCCATACGGCGCCGCCGGACGGTTACGATCGTACGGAATGCCCTCAGTCCGGCCGTCCTCCACCGCGCGAATCCGCTCACTAATCTCCGTCTCCCATGCTTGATCAAGCTTATCTTCGGACAAGGGGTTATCCAGTTCGATCAAAAAACGAGCGAGCGCAAGACGCTGGTGCCGAGGAAACTGGATTGCCTCCCGACTGACCTTCTCAAGAGCCGTACTCCTGGAGGAACATTATTCATCCGCCCAAAAATGTCGAGCCCGTCCTTCCCGCCAACGACAAAAGTGAGCGACAGCCACGGAAGCGCCAGCCTGAACTCACAATAAGGGCCTCAAGCTTCATGATCAACGCCCGCTGCTGAGCCGGGTAGGCTGTTCGATCAATCGACCTGGTTGGACAATTCATTTGTCCATCACTCTACCAAGAATGTTCTCACGTGGTAAAGCGCCCCAGTAGCGGCTGTCCAGTGCGTTTGTCGTATTGTCGCCCAGCAGAAAATATGAGCCTGTCGGCACCCGATACGGATACGAAATGGAAGGCGAATGACGGGGTGCAACGTAGTGAATGCCAGATAAACGCGCAGGCGGCTCCTGCCGTTGTCCATCTATGTAAATGGCGTCGTCACGAAATTCCAGTTGCTCGTTTGGCAGGGCGATGACCCGCATTACCCAGAACTCCTTAGCGACTTTTCCCGGCGCAGGTGTGGGATGAAACACGATGACATCCCAGCGGCTGGGCGCCGCCCTCTGGTAGGCTGCCATGTCAGCTACGACGACTTCATTTGGCTGGATCGTCGGTGACATGGAGGTACTACTCTGCCGAAAGTGGCGCTGCGAGTCCGAACATCCAACGAGAGTGGTCAGCAACAGCAGAATCGATGGAATATAGATGCGTGTCATGCTGGCCAACGCTCAAGTCACTGACCGCCGCCGAGAATCCGGGAACGTCGGCAGCGAATCCGACATTGGAATCTCTCGGCCAGTCCGAATGCCAGCAGGCTGGCGGCGGTTCGGTGCATTGGATGGTTCGCCATTGGTCTTTGCTCTACGTCGCCCCAGCATAAACCAGAGGCAGATGATGGCCCACAAACCGGCCCACCAATACAACGAATAAGGGTAGCGCGATCCGGCTGAAGAGTAAATCATTGTGCCACTAAGTGGCTTCTCGAAATGATAGCCGTGATGCCGGGGAGGGGGTAAACGGCCCAGTGCGGCATCCTCAATCATGCCTTGAATACAATCGACCGCCTTCACCTCTTCCGGCCGTAACGCGGCCAGCGGAGCGCCAAAAAGTAATTCCGATAATGACTTGGGCGAGACGGGAACAGAGTGATCCGAAACTCGCAGCGTCATGGAAGCGGTCTCGATCTGCCCGCTCCTGTCACCGGCTTCCCCTGACCAACTAAAGGATAAAAGCGGATACTGATAATTGTCAGGGCGAAACCAATGCCATCGCGCTGGCGACCTCCCCTCGATATGCACGCCCACAGAACGGTCCAAGCCAAAATACCCCAGTTTGGTAGTGAGCGAACCATGAAAGGAGCCAAAGCCGGAATCATCGTACCGACCCTTGAGCAGTCCAGACAGCAGAAACACAATAATCGCCCCTGCCGGCAGCATCAGCAAAAGACCAGCAGCTTTCAATCGTGTTGAGGGCGTTTTCATTCTGGCGAGCGATCAGCTGACCGATGACGAGGAGCGCGCCAAGGGCGTCCGGCTTGGAACATGCGTCTGCCCGCGCTCCTCGTCATTCGGTCGAGCGTCTGGTTCGGCGATCTCATAGAACATTTCCGACTTGGGCTCGCTGCGCGTAGGAAGCAAGCTCGGGACGCAGATTCGGTGTGCAGGCGAGAAAGTCGTCAACGATCCCGGAGACATGTGGGTAGTAGATGGACCACTCGCTAATGCCGTGTAGCGCACTCTCCCGGCAAGCATCGTGTGGAATCGCGAGCAGCCGTCGTAGGACCACAAGAACCTCAGCGTCAAAATCGGCCCGCGCCGGCTCCTCAGGACAGCCGTGGATCGGCAGAATATCCCACCACATGTAGCAGGCGCCGTTGAGCGGATTGGCCCCCTTCTCGTCGAGGTGGGAAAGGTGCGAGGAACATCGGGCAGCCATGACCTGCTCAAAGAGGGGCACGAAAGAACGCAGAGCACGCAAACGCGACGCACTCGGGACTCCGGGATCAACCAGGGCGTACATGAACTCTGAACAACTGTTGCTCACCAGAAACCAGAAGCCTTGGTTGAGCTGCTCATCTGAGAACCGGGCCAGCACGCGCCCTGACTCTTCGAAGGTCTCGGCGATGTGCGTGGCAACTCGGTCTGGAGGCCCCTCCCACTCCGGTGCATCCGGCGCCCAATGCCACGCAGGATCAGTAACCGGGTGATCGAACACATACTCGATCCATTTGGCGGACGAACCGCTGGTGCCGTTGATCGTGTTCATTGCTCCGCCGAACGCTGTTTAGGTGTACCAACGAGTGGAATAACAGAATTAGGCAGAAACTCAATGGTCTTCATAAGGCCAAAGAAACCCGATTTTGCCACCATTGTCAATACGGCCAAGGCGTGTGGCAGAACAACGCTTCCAATTGCTTCTTCTCGTTAATGTCGGTATTGCTTGGCAACATCGTCTCGGCCGGCAGAACGTTGAAGCTGCTTCTTGAAGCGGGAAGCCGGCTTGCTTAGAGTCCCGCCCACATCATGATTGAGACACTTCAGCGCCTGAACGCGACGCTCAACGGGTATGTGTGGGGCTGGCCCCTAATTGTTCTGCTGATGGGCACGGGCCTCCTGCTCACCCTCGTGACCGGTGCGGTCCAGTTCCGCCGCCTGGGATTTGCCCTGCGCGAAGTGCTGGGCAAAATCGCCCAGCGCGGCGGTGGGAAAGGGGACGTCCGTCCCTTCCAGGCAGTGGCGACTGCGCTCGCCTCCACGGTGGGCGTGGGCAACATTGCCGGCGTAGCCACGGCCATTTACATCGGCGGACCGGGCGCGGTGTTCTGGTTGTGGGTGTCCGGGCTGTTCGGCATGGCGACCAAGTATGCGGAGATCGTGGTGGCGCTGCATTACCGGCAAACCGATTCCTCTGGCACAATGCGGGGCGGGGCGATGTATGTCCTGAAGCAAGGGCTTGGTTGGCCGTGGCTGGGCGGTGTGTTCGCGTTGCTGACCGCGCTGGCGGCCTTTGGCATCGGCAATATGGTGCAGGCCAATTCGGTGGCCGACGCGCTTAAGGCCACCTTCAATGTTCCCACTTGGACGACCGGCATCGCGCTGGTCGTCCTAACGGCCATGGTCATTCTGGGCGGAATCAAGTCCATTGCCAAGGTGACCCAATGGCTCGTGCCGTTCATGGCGGTGTTCTATTTGTGCGGGGCGGTGATCGTGCTGGGATTGTTTGCCGACCAACTGCCACACGCATTCGGGCTGATCTTCGACGGCGCGTTCTCCGGCACGGCGGCGGCGGGTGGCTTTGCCGGTAGCACGATCATGATGGCGCTCCGTTACGGTGTGGCCCGGGGTTTATTTTCCAACGAAGCCGGGCTGGGCAGCGCACCGATGGTCCACTGTGCCGCGGACACCGACCATCCCGTGCGGCAGGGCATGTATGGCGTGTTCGAGGTGTTCGTGGATACGTTGCTGATTTGCACCGCGACGGCCCTGGTGATTCTGGTGACGGATACCTGGAGCAGCGGCACGACCGGCGCGGCGTTGTCGGCCAAGGCATTTGAGACCGGGCTGCCCGGCACGTTCGGTGACGTGGTCGTTACCGGCGGATTGATGCTGTTCGCGTTCTCAACGCTGCTCGGCTGGAGTTACTACGGGGAAACGGGCATCGTTTATCTGCTGGGGGCCAAAGCCGCGATGCCCTATCGGTTCGTCTGGCTGGGGTTTGTTTACCTGGGTGCGACCGGTTCGCTCCACTTGGTCTGGGACATCGCCGACACGCTTAATGGCCTGATGGCGATCCCCAATTTGATCGCCCTGCTGGCCTCCCTTCCGCTGCTGCTGCGGCTGCAACGGGAGTTTTTCAGCGGGTCGCCGAAATGACCGAAGGACGAGACATCTCTTGAATTCTCTCGGGATCCGAATTGCTGGGAGATAGCAACCAGCGGGCGTTGCTAACCGAACGAATCCCGAAGCAGATGACCAAGTCGCAGCCTCCAAACCGTGAGCAGGCATGGGACGCAGGCGGCTGATCCACCGAATTATTGGTGAAAATTCCGCACAATCGCTTCAAGAATCTCTGCACCGGAGCTTGACCTTTTGGCCCGGCAGGGCAGATTACGCGGCTCAATTGAACCGAATATGCAGCACATACGCAACATCGCCATCATCGCCCACGTGGACCACGGCAAAACCACGCTGGTGGATTGCCTGCTCAAACAGTCCGGCACGTTCCGCGCCAACCAGGCCATTGCCCACGAGGAACGCATCATGGACTCGATGGATCTCGAACGCGAAAAGGGCATCACCATCCGCGCCAAGAACGCCGCGTTCAAATACAAGAACTTCCACATCAACATCGTGGACACTCCCGGCCACGCGGATTTCGGCGGCGAGGTCGAGCGGATCATGAACATGATTGACGGCGTGCTGCTGGTGGTGGATGCCGCGGAAGGTCCGCAGGCGCAGACGCGGTTTGTGCTGCGCAAGGCGCTCGAAGCCGGGGCCAAGCCGATCGTGGTCATCAACAAGATCGACCGCGAAAACGCCAATCCCAAGAAAGTGCTCGACGAGGTGTTCGAACTGTTCATTTCGCTCCACGCCACGGACGAGCAGCTGGATTTTCCGTTCGTCTATGCTCAGCGCCAAGGAAGGCTATGCCAAGCTGGAACTGGATCACGTTACGGGCACGATGGAGCCGCTCTTCGAGGCCATCGTGAAGTACATCCCGCCGCCGCGCGCCCACGCCGGCGAAGGCTTCCAGGTGCTGGTGGCCAACCTGGATTACAGCGATTACCTCGGGCGCATTGCCTTCGGCAAGATTTACCAGGGCAAAGTGCAAGGTGGGCGAGACCGCCGTCTGCCTCCACGGCGATGGTCGCAGACCAAGGCCAAGATCACCTGCATTTACCATTTTGAAGGGCTGAAGCGCATTGAAATACCCGGAGGCGCATGCCGGCGACATCGTGGGCATTGACCGGCTTCGAGGATGTGTTCATTGGGGAAACCCTGATGGACAATGCCGACCGCGGCGCGTTGCCGTCCATGCCGATTGATCCGCCCACAATTCAAATGGAGTTCGCCGTGAACGACGGCCCGCTGGCCGGGCAGGAGGGCAAACTCGTCACCGCCCGGCACATCTGGGAACGGCTCGTCAAGGAGACCCGCACCAACGTCGCGCTGCGAAGTCGCGCAAACGGCCGACCCCAAGATCTTCGCCGTCAGTGGCCGCGGCGAAATGCAGATCGCCATCCTCGTCGAGCAAATGCGCCGCGAAGGCTATGAGGTGCTGGTTTCGCGCCCGGAAGTGCTGTGGAAAAAGGATCCAGATGGCAAGCTGCTGGAACCGATTGAAAAGCTGTTCCTGGAAATGCCGCAAGGATCACCTGGGGCCGGTGCTGGAAAATCTGGCCTTCCGCAAGGCGCGAAATCGTCGAATATGAGCCACCATGGCGACCAGGTGAGCATCGAGGCGCTGATCCCCATGCGCGGTCTGATCGGTTTTGAAACCGACCTGGTCAACATGACCCGCGGTCTGGGCGTGATGAGCCACATGTTCCACGAATACGGCCCGGACCGGGGCGAAATCGCTCGCCCGCAAGAACGGTTCGCTCGTCAGCATGGAAGACGGCGACGCCACGTCCTACGCGCTGAACATGATCCAGGAACGGGGCCGCTTGATGGTCGAGCCGGGCGACCGCGTTTACAAGGGCATGATTGTGGGCGAAAACGCGCGCGACAACGACATCCCGGTCAATCCGTGCAAAGCGAAGCAGCTCACCAACATGCGGTCCCAAGGCGACGGCAAGGGCATCCAACTCGAACGCCCCGCTGAGGCTGTCGCTCGAACGCGCGCTCGAATACATTGGCTCGGATGAATACGTGGAAGCCACCCCCAAAAACTTGCGCCTCCGCAAAAAGATTCTCGATGAAAACCAGCGCAAGCGCGCGGCTCAAAACCGAGCCATCAAGATGCTGGCGGAATAAGTCGGTTCTTTGGCTGGCACGGTCTGTTTTTTAGTTAGCACCTACGGCTGGCAGCGTCTTGCTTGGCTGTCAGTTTGGTTCAAGGGCAGGTGCATCGTGTTGACAACCCAAGGAACGATGACAATCTTGGACGGATGATGGGCTAATTAACCTGTCTGGAGCCTTTCGTTGATGGCGGGAGGTTTACCAATGGAACGGATCAAGCCATGCCAGTGCCATGGCTAACATCACGAAAGGGTAATTGGTTATGAACTTTCAGGGGCCGAGTAACGAAGCGTCCCGCATAATCCTCGATGCCATTCCTTTGCCGGTGCTGGTCGTGGACGAAGACGTTAGGATTCTGGATGCCAATAGCGCCGGAATCCAAATGCTCGGCGGCGAAAGTGAGTTGGTGCTGCGGCAGCGCAGTGGGGAAGCCCTGCACTGTGTGCATTCCTTCGAGTCCGCCCAGGGGTGCGGCTATGGAGAGCAATGCAAGGATTGTGTGATTCGCAATTCAGTTCACAGCTCCCTGCACGGCCGGCGAATGGTGCGTCAAAAGTTGACCCTGCAACTCGCCAACGCAACCAAGAGTCGTGCAGTCGAAATGCTGATTACCACCTCGCCCTTGCAGCTCCGGGATCAGCGGTTGGTGCTCGTGATTTTGGAGGACATAACTGAGCTGACGGCCTTACGCAGTTTATTGCCCATCTGCGCCAAGTGCAAAAAAATCCGGGATGACCGACAATACTGGCACCAACTGGAAGGTTACATGTCGGTTCATCATCACGTGGATTTCTCCCACGGGCTTCTGTCCGGATTGCGCTCAAGAATTTCTCGCGAATTCGGCGCCTCCGGCAGTGGTTCCCCAATCTCTGCCCATCGTTCCACCGCCTTCGACTTCATAGGGGAGTGCCCGCCGCGGGCGCCTAATAATTCGTGCCGCAACGGCGGAACGCAAATCCAATCGTGGGAGGGCCAGACTCCGTCGAGCCCTGAGATTCCCGAGGGATCTGCTTTAGGCACGTGACGGTGAATGGGAAATCCTTGGCGTTCGAATATTTGAAAGCCCGAAAGCTTCCTGCGATTCCTGCGGTTGGTGATCGGAGGTGATCAAGGGAAGTCACGGCTCGACGGAATCTCGCCCTCTCTGGACCTGAATTGATCGGGTTTAGCCTTTGCAGCGACCATCCTTTGGCCTAAATTTCCGGCCACGCTCAAACCGTATGCCGAGTGTCTTTATCAAAACCTACGGGTGCCAGATGAACGAGCGCGACAGTGAAGCCGTCGCTGCGCAGCTCGTGGCCAAGGGCTATGTCCTCGCTCCCTCCGAAGCTACTGCCGATGTCATCCTGCTGAACACCTGCAGCGTGCGCGATCTGGCCGAACAGAAAGCGCTCGGCAAGATGGCCAATCTGGCCGCGGAAACCCGACGGCAACGGCCCAACGTCGTGTTGGGATTCATGGGCTGCATGGCCCAAAGTCGCGGGGCCAGCCTGATCGAGCAGTTGCCCGACGTGGACTTGGTTTTGGGCACGCAAAAATTCCACCGCGCCGGGGATTACTTGAACGACTTGTTCGAAGGCCGTCGCGACAAAATCGTGGATACCGCGGCCGAACCGCGGAGTCAGGATGCCATCCGGGAGCATCTCGTTCACGGAGCCGGTCCTAAAGCAGTCACGGCTTATGTGAGCATCATGCAAGGCTGCAATCAGCGATGCACCTTTTGTATTGTGCCGGACACCCGCGGGCCGGAGCGAAGCCGCCCCATTCCCGACATCGTCGCCGAATGTCACGATCTCGTGACCCAGGGCGTGAAGGAAATTACCTTGCTCGGGCAAATCGTAACGAGCTATGGCCGCCGGGACATTCCCGTCAGAGATGGCCAATCGGCTTTCGTTCAATTGCTGGAAGCCGTTCATGAAGTGGAAGGCTTGGACCGCATCCGCTTCACGTCGCCGCATCCGAAAGGCTACGGCGATGACCTGGTGGAGGCGTATCGCCGATTGCCCAAACTCGTCGAGAGCGCGCACATCCCGGTCCAAAGCGGCAGCAATCGCGTGCTCAAGCTCATGCACCGCGGTTACACGCGCGAACGTTACCTGGACATCATTCAGAAGCTCCGTCGTGTCCAACCTGGCATTGGCCTCTGCACCGACATCATCGTGGGATTTCCAGGCGAAACCGAACCGGATTTCGAAGACACGCTGACGCTGGTGCGCGAGGTTCAATTTGATCAGGCTTACATTTTCAAATATTCACCCCGCAAAGATACTCCGGCCGCGGAGATGCCGGATCAGGTTCCCGTGGAAGTCCGCGAAGAACGGAACCATCGGTTGCTCGAGTGCATGAACGAAGTGGGCGGACGCAAGTATCGCGACTATGTGGGCCGGACGGTGGAAATCCTGGTGGAAGGTCCCAGCAAAAAGAATCCCGCGCGATTGATGGGGCGCACCGGCAGCAACAAGATCGTGGTGTTCGAAGGCGCCGACCGCCATCGCGGCCAACTCCTGAACGTCAAGATTACCCGCACCGGTTCCTTCACCCTTTATGGTGATCCGGCCATCGTAAATTTGGATTGATCATGGTGGAGGAAACCGTCCAGATCATTTCCAACGAGCGCAACACGGACCTGTATTCTCTCCTGGTGGTGCGCGCACCCCAGATCGCCTCGCTGGTGCAGCCGGGCCAGTTTGCCCATCTCCGCATCCTGCCCCTGAAAGACGCGTTGCTGCGGCGGCCATTCAGTATTTACCAGGTTTCCGGCGAGACGTTTTCCGTGCTCTATAAAGCCGTGGGCAAAGGCACCGAAATGCTCTCCCGAATGCAACCCGGCGAAGAACTCAGCGCCATTGGTCCACTTGGCCATGGCTTTACCGTGCCGGCGCCCGGCGGCGAAACACCGTTGCTGGTGGCCGGTGGTTATGGCATGGCCGCACTGTATCTGCTGGCGCAACGCTCCCCGCACAAAGGCATCGTGTTTGTCGGTGGACGGCGACGCGTGGACATTTTGTGCGAAGACGAATTTCGCGCGCTCGGTTGGGAGGTGCGTGCGACCACGGAGGACGGCAGCCATGGCCAGAAAGGCTTGGTGACCGAACCGTTGTTGGCCGAACTCCAGCGGAGCACTGTGGGTCGCAAGTTGTTTGCGTGCGGTCCTACCCCCATGCTCCGCGCCGTGGGGCAGATGGCCGAGCAATTCAATGTGCCGGCGGAATTGTCCATGGACGAGCCGATGTGTTGCGGGGTGGGTGTCTGTCTGACCTGCGTGATCCCAGTCAAGGTGGGCGACGGTTGGGAATACCAACGGACCTGCTCGGAAGGGCCGGTTTTTGGGGCGCATCAAATTGCGTGGGAGGTGTTGAAATGAATCTCTCTGTTCAAATTGGTAAACTCACCCTGCAAAACCCGGTCACCGTGGCGTCGGGTACCTTTGGTTATGGCGTGGAATACGCTCAACTCCTCGATCTCAACCAACTTGGTGCGGTCGTCGTAAAAGGCATCAGACTTGGTCCCGTTCGCGGTAACCCACCGCCGCGCACGGTCGAAGTCACCAGCGGCTTGATCAACGCGATTGGCCTGCAAGGCCCGGGCGTGGACGGTTTCATCACGAAATACTGGCCATTTCTCAAAGGACTGAAGGTGCCCACCATCATTAACATCTGGGGCACCACGGTCGAAGAATATGCCGAAGTGGCGCGGCGGTTTGATGCGTTGGGCGGCGTGGGGGCGCTGGAACTTAATGTGTCCTGCCCCAACATCAAGGAGGGCGGCGCCCAGTTCGGCACCGACTGCAAGCTGCTCAGCCAGGTCGTGACGGCCTGCCGCAAGGCGACGACACTGCCGTTGATCACGAAGATGAGCCCCAATGTCGTGAGCATTGCTCCGTATGCCCAGGCCGCCGAGGATGCTGGGAGTGATGCGCTGTCGATCATGAACAGCTATCCGGCGATGGCCATTGATATCGAGACACACCGGCCCCGGTTGGCGAATGTCACCGGTGGATTGACCGGCCCGTGCATCAAGCCCATCGCCATCAAGCTGGTTTGGGAAGCCGCGAAAGCCGTCGAAGATCCCGATCATCGGCATGGGCGGTATTCAGAACGCGGCGGACGCCATCGAGTTCCTGATGGCCGGCGCCTCCGCCGTGGCCGTCGGCACGGCCAACTTCTACGAACCCCAAACCGCCCTACAAGTGATCGCCGGCCTCCGCGACTTCATGCAGCGAAAAGGCTTTCAAAACGTGTGGGAACTTGTCGGCAGCATTCAAACGACGGAGTGAAGGGGGCAATCCGAAAGTAATCCGAATCCCGAAGACCGAATGGCACTACAGCTACTTGCCCGTTCGGAATTAGACTTCCAACTTCGTTCGTCCCTCGGATTTCGACCTTCCGATTTGGAACCATTTTTTATACCCGGCCGGCCTCAGATGTGGCCGTCGTGGGGTTTTGTCTCTGGCGCCGCCAAATCCATGCCGCGCGAGCCAGCAGCAGCAGCGGCGTCAGGCAAAGGGCACCGAAAATCAACGCCAATAAAACGCGAGGCCACGCGCGTTCCCATACCGTCCGCCATCGCACGCAACTGGCAAAGGCGGTGCCAATTACCGGCACGATTGCCTGATCAAACACCCAAACGCTCAAACCGGCGCAACTCGCCAGCATCAAACCCAGCAGGGCGGAGTTCTTTCGGATGGCGCGAAACGCCAGCCAACCCGGCACGCCTACGGCTAGCAACGTCAGCAATCCGGAACAAAACCAGGCTGCGGCTTGATGATTCTCCGTCCACGGCAACCGACATCGGAGCGCGGGTGGAGCCTCAAAGAGCCGCGGCATTAAACAATGACACATTGCAGGGATATGGGCCGTTGTTAGTTCCTGGCCTCAAGCATTCACTCGGCAAAATCCTACTTCCCTGCCGCGAGGATTTGCGCTAAAAACATTCCCGTATGAAATATCCCAGCTCCAAGATGGCCCGTCGCAGCTTCCTGAAAACCAGTGCCGCGGCGCTCGGCGCCACCGCTTTCGGTCTGCCGCAAATCCTCCCGTCCGGGGTGCTCGCCGCCGCGGGTCAACCCGGCGCCAATGATCGCTTAATCGTCGGCCACATCGGAGTGGGCGGCCGCGGTGGCGGCCTCTTGCAGGAAATGATGGGACTCGTGTTGCGAGGCAGAGCGAACGTCGCGGCCGTTTGCGACGCGGACGAGCGGCGTTTGGCCAAAGCGGTGGCAACGGCTGGCGGACAGGCCCGGCCATATCGCGACTATCGCTATGTCCTCGAACGTAAGGATCTTGATGCGGTGGTGATCGCTACGCCGGACCATTGGCATGCTGTCATGACCGTTCACGCCGCCGAGAATGGCAAGCACATCTATGTCGAGAAACCGGCTTGCTGCACCATCGCCGAAGGTCAGGCCATGGTGGCTGCCGGCAAGAAGAACAAGGTCACCATCCAAGTTGGTTCGCAAGGCCGGGCCCAACGCGAATGTTACCATGCGCATCTCTACATCGCTAACGGCATGATTGGGAAAGTGAACAAAGTCACCTGCTGGCATTACGCCAGCCCGGCGGACAACCAGCCCGTGCCGGACAGCGAACCGCCGCCGGAATTGGATTGGGATTTGTGGCTGGGGCCATTGCGTTGGCGGCCGTACAATGCCCGGTATTGCCCGGGCGTGTTCCGCTGGATCATGGAATCCGGGGGCGGCCAAATCCGCGACCGGGGCGCCCACGTGATGAGCAACGCTCTCAAGATCATGAACGCCGACCACACCGGCCCGGTATCGGTTTCTGCTACAGGCACCGTGCCCAGCAAGGGTTTGTGGGACACCGCCATGGACATGGAAGTAGTGTATGAGTTCAAGAATCCCGATTGGACCCTCGTCTGGAGCCAGCCGGGCGAACGCATTCCGTACTACAATCCCAACCGGAAGATCCGGGATGGTTACGGCGCGGTATATCATGGGGACAAGGACACGCTCATCCTCTGGGCGGGCGATGGCCAGACGTTCACCGAGCCCAAGGCCAAGGATTACGAGGTGCCGCCCGGCGGGGTGGACGTGCCCAAAGCGGTCAACTTCAACAATTATGCTGACTGGATTGAAGGCATCAAAACCGGCCGCAAAACCATCATGAACATCGAGGCCGGCGTGGCCACGGCCAACTTGTGTGTGCTGGGCAATCTCTCCCTGATTCTGGGCCGCAAGCTCAACTGGGATCCCGTACAGAACGAAATCGTGGGGGATGCGGAAGCCCGCCGCATGATGAGCCGCCCCCAACGTTATCCGTATGTTCTGTAAATTGCCCCCGCACCGACTACCGTTAACCACCAACACCATTCGACCATGAATACGAACAATTTGAAAACTGCTTCGCTCGCCGCTGCCGCGGCCACTATTGCCAGTGTCGCCCCCGCCGCTGAACAACCTTCCGTGGATGAACTGATCGCCAACCTAAAGAGCGCCGACGACAAGGTGCGCGGTCCCGCCTGGCAAGGCGCCGCGCCGTATGGCGCCCCCGCCGTCCAACCGCTCGCAGCCACGATGACGGATGATAATTTTCAAGTCGCCCGCGCTGCCAAACGTGCGCTGTGGAAGATCGTGCGCCACGCCGGCCGCCCCGGCGCAGCCGCCGAAGCCAAAGCGGTGGAAACCGCGCTCCTCCCCCTGCTGGGTAAGGCGCCGTCTTCGGTGAAGCGCGAAGTGCTCTGGATGCTTTCCGAGATCGGTGGCAACGCGGCCCTCGAACCGATGGCCGGCTTGCTGACCGACCGGGAAGTGCGGGATGATGCCCGTTGCACGCTTCAACGCATGCCGGGCGACGCTTCGCTGGCGACGCTCAAGCAGGCCTTCGCCGTAGCGCCCGAAGACTTCAAATACAATCTGGCCGATTCCCTCCGTGCCCGCGGCGAAAAGGTGGCGGGTTACCCGAGCAAGAAACTGGTGCCCACCAAACAAACCACGGTGAAACAACCCACCATGTGAGCTACACCCGCAACAGTTTGGCCAATCCCCGACTGGACTTTAACGGGCTGACGATGGCCAGGCTCATGCGCTCCGGACGAAAACAATCCCGCGCCACCTCGCGGACCTGCGCCGCCGTGACCTCGCGCAAGCGGCGCTTCACGTGTGCCGACGAAATCACTTTACCGTAGGCCAGCAATTGTTCGCCCAGCCACATCATCTGGTTCTCGGTGCTCTCGAGGCTCAAATCAATCTGCCCAATCATGTAATCCCGCGCCTGGCGTAACTCGGTGGCCGTGGGCGGCTTGTCCACAAACCGCCGCAGTTCCCGCATCGTCAGCTTCAGCGCCCGCGGCAACCGCTCCGAATCCAATCCGGCGGCAATGACCATCACGCCGACATCATCAAACAGGCTGAGGCTGCTGTGGACATTATAGGCCAGCCCCAGATCTTCGCGCAGCCTTTGAAACAGACGCGAACTCATGTTCTCGCCCAACAAGGTGTTCAGGACGCGCAACGCGAAGCGCCGCCGGTCGCGTCGGGAAAACGTGCGAATGCCCAGCGCAATCTGCATCTGGGCCGTTTCGCGGGCGTGCAACTTAACTCTCGGGATGGATTGGTGGTCAGTTGCCGGGGTGTATGGCGGATGGCCGCCCAAGGGCAATGCCCGCACGTAGCGTTTGACGCCGCGCAAGACCTGATCGTGCCGGACATTGCCCGCCGCGCAAATCACCATGCTGCCCGCCACATAATTTTGCTGTTGGTAGCGCAGCATTTGGACCCGGGTGAGTCGATCGATGGTGGCATTGGTGCCGGTCAGGGAACGGCCCAGCGGATGGTCTGGCCAGAGCACCTCGTTCAGAAGTTCCTCGACGTGCTGGTGCGGTTGGTCGAGATACATGGCCAGTTCTTCCTTGATGACGCTGCGTTCCTTTTCAATCTCCCGCCGGTCGAAGCGCGAGTGCAGGAACATGTCCATCAGCACGTCCAGGAGAACCGGGAAGCGGCTGTGGTGCGCCTTGGCATAGAAGCAGGTGTTTTCCTCGGCCGTGAAGGCGTTCAGGTAACCGCCTACGCCTTCGACCGCCTCCGAAATTTCCTTGGCCGAGCGCTTCGCGGTCCCCTTGAACAGCATGTGCTCGATGAAGTGCGAAATCCCGCTCAGCGGCGCCGGTTCGTAACGCCCCCCCACGCCGACCCACAGCCCGAGACTGACACTCGCCATGTGCGGCATTTCCGCCGTGGCCACCAACAGACCGTTGGCCAGGCGGGTGACGTGATACCGGCGATCCACTTGCCAATGGCCTCCGAGGGTCGGCGGTTCGCGATTTTCAGGCATAGCGCAAGACCCTCGGCTAGCCGATCTTGGTGGGCACCGCCGGCACATTCATGCGCCGTTGGTACTCGAGGATTATCCGAATGGCCTTCTGCGGATCATCGGTCAAGGTGAACAGCTCGAGGTCGCCCGGACTGACGAATTTCCGCCGCTTGAATTCGGTTTTCATCCACCGCAACAATCCGCGCCAGTAGTCGCGCCCAATGAGGATCAACGGAAACAGCGGAATGCGTTCGGTCTGCACCAGCGTGATCAGTTCGAAGAACTCGTCCAATGTGCCGAAACCGCCGGGCATGAACACGAAGCCGATGCTGTATTTGACGAAGCAGACTTTGCGGGAAAAGAAATAGTGGAAGTTGATGGGTATGTTGACGTAACGATTTGGCTTCTGCTCGTGCGGCAATTGGATGTTCAAGCCCACGGACTTGCCTCCCGCCTTGGCAGCGCCGCGATTGGCCGCCTCCATGATTCCTGGCCCGCCGCCGGTAATGACCACGAGATTGTTCTTCGCCAGGCCGTGCGCCAGATCGGCGGCCACCTGGTAATAACGGTCGGTGCGCGGCAGGCGGGCGGAACCGAAAATCGTTACGGCCGGTCCCGCCGCCGCCAGGGTTTCGAACGACTCCACAAACTCCGCCATGATGCGGAAAATACGCCAGGGATCTTCACGGATAAATCCATCCGGGTTGTAATTCATGGCCCCCAATCTAATGAAGCCCCCCTTGATGACAAGGATGGAAGTCCGAAGGCGCCAAGGCTTGCGTCTCCCGGAGGGACCACCAAGTACATTGGAAAACCGTACTGCGCTCGACAAGAACTGACGGTCATCGGCAGTTCCTTGGAAACGTTCGCAAAAAACTCAAAGGATTGACCGCGGATTACAGGATTACACGGATGTGGTGCCCCCCTGTTTCAGCCAACTCATCTCAACCCGGGCAATTTGTCTAATCCGTGGTTCAAAAAGGCAACGAAGATTCAAACGGAAGGCCCACGTAAACTCATTAGGTAACGGCAGAGACGCGCAGATCCCGCAAAACGCTCAGCTCCCGCAACGGCACGCCGCGAATCGGCCGGGCTCCCGATTGTCGCTTGACGCCGAATTTGTCCCGGTGCATCGCAAAGATTTCGTTCACAAAGGCCTTCGAGCCCAGCACAATTCCATCGGTTAAATGTCGGAGGCGCAAACGCAGGATTTGTGCCTGGCTCAGCTCACCGCCTTGAGACAACACCCGTTTGATCTGCTCGCGATCCAGAACCAATTTATCGCTTCTTCCGGCGACTCCCGCTCCCACGAACAAGCGTTTTCGATATTCAGCAGCGCCGGTCTTCCAGTCGGTGCTCTTTTGGAAGCTTAGCAATCCCGCTCGGGCCGCTTTGTTGCCGGCCAACGCCGCAGCGTAGCCACAGAAACGATACTCTTTGGGATCGTCCACCAAACCGGCGCGCACTGGATTCAGATCAATGTACGCGGCGAGGGTTTCAACTGCTCCCCGTTGATCCTCCACCAATACACTCTTGAACCGCTC
>CAWBHS010000114.1:0-70578 GCA_963788655.1 uncultured Verrucomicrobiae bacterium
CGCAAAGACAGAAGCGCGCTTCATAGTATCAGAAGGGGGCACGGTCGTTCACGCCAGTCAGGCGGAAATGACAGCTTCTCTTGAAGGGGCAGGCTTCACAGGAGTGCCTACACGAAGCCCGGGTATGGCGTATGACCTGCCGAATGGTGTTTCGGCGCGAGCGATGCAGCCATCAGGCCCGAACACATGGCGAACTTCCTTTAACAATGCCTCTGGAACTCGCGTGACTCCAGAAGGTGTCGTTCCTCAGCCGCCACGCGGACTTACGCCTGCCGAACGAACTGAATGGCTGAACCAAAGAACCCACATCACACAACGTCCATGAACCCATTTTGGCTTAATCACATTGTATCCGCTTGTCCTCTCAAGATAGAACTCGTGGAGTGGCACGATCCGCAACTGACAATCGGCGGGGACGGTTGGGGCTTCAATGCCATCGTTCCGTGTTGTCTGTATGATTCGGAGAAAATGCTCACTGGCTCTGGAGATGAAAGCTTTGAGAGATTCATCAAGGCCATAGCGGGAACTCAAATCGTTGGATGCTCCACGCGTGAAGGGTTCAAGGGCGATCCTTGCTTTTCCCTCTCGAACGGGCTGCGGTTAGAGTTTTTCTCTACCTGCACACTTGAACCGTGGACAATGAAATTGCCCAAACCTCCAATTCTTGCTGCATCGCCGGGTGATCCAAAATGGATGACGTGAAATGATTCAAATAATTTCCAGCCTGCTGGCGCTGCTCTTTTTTCTGAGCGGCCCGGCGATGAAGGGAAGTGACGAAATTTGGCATTCCCCTCTTGCCGCAAAGACGACACCCAGCCTTGATGCGCTGTCCCAAGCTGCGGCTGCCGCTGACCGAGGAGGTTTTACGGCTGCCGGAAGGTCACTGACGAAACATGGTGCTGGCGCAAGACCGGGAAACACATTATTCCCCGCAGCACAGGGCAATCCAGCCACAATCAATCAGGCAGCCCAAAATGTCGTAGATGACATTCTTACAACACCCGGAAGCACACTTCAGAACAGCACTCGCGGACGATTTGGGCCTACGATTGAAATTACAGCCCCCGACGGACGCGGAATGGTTTACGACGCCAACGGGAAATTCCTCTTTTTCAAGGAGTGACATGAAAGACACACACCGAATCTGCATATCCAGTCCGCCCGACCGGGAAAAGCTCGTTGCCGAGATTTTTTTCGGCGACACGCAATGGGCCGAGATCAATCAAGAGCGCGAGTCTTTGGAGGTGGAGTTTTATCCTCGTCCCGACGGCGAGCCGTGGCGAATTGATTATCAAGATGCATTGAGCGCGTTGGACGAAGCGAAACGGAGGCTGATTGGAGAATGAAATAGAATGGCACACATTTTAGCATGTTTGCTGGTGCTGTTCTTTTCGTTGAGCAGCCCGGCAATGGGGAGGAACGCCGGTTTTTTGCACTCCTCTCTTGCCGCAAAGACAGCACCGACCATCGCAGGCGACGTAGCGGCTGCTGGAAGTAGAGGGCCAAACTTCATCGCGGCTGCGGATGGAAGCGTCTTTCCTGTTCCGAGAGGAGCAACAGGCCCGCTCCCGACCCGAGCTCCCGGAATGCAATTTACGGGCGGTTCTGGCGGATACGGACTTGACCCACGAGTGACGGGCGTCCGCTTCATGGATGCGAATGCGAATCAAGGAGCGCGGGCGGTTTACAACAACGGTTATCAAACCGTGAATCCGTGGACAGGGCGCACAGTGCCGCCAAGTGACCCAGCAGCACATTTTTACTTCAATCCCAATCCGTGATATGAGAAAGCCTGTCACCGAAATTGATGAATTGATTGGAGAGGAAATTTCCACTGTCGCCTTTGTCTGCGATTATGTGGAATTCCATTTTTCTGGACCGATCCTTGCGGCCTTTACCAATCCGCGCGTAGTTGTTGAGGGAATCGAGTATCGCTTTCCTGAACCGGGTTCGCGTGATGCGTTGTGCCGCGTCATCGGTTCGACAGTTCGCAGCGTAAAGTTAGAGGAGCACCGCGCGTTGGAGTTAATGACCAGCAACGACTGTCGTCTCATAATCCCACTCGACGCCGGAAATCTTCGGAGAGGGGAATCGGAAGCAATGCACTTCGTCCCTGAAAAAAACGGGCCAATCCAAGTTTGGTAGCTCACCGAACGCTCGCAGCCCCGCGCTGTCAGGCCGGCTGCGAAAGCAAAGGCCAGCCGTCCTGCCGTCGCGGGCCTACTCGCAAAGACAACATCAGTCTGCCCGTGGCGTCGTCCGTCCCGGCACGCGGGCGGGACGAATTGCTTGATAATTGGAGTGTCCCGCCCGCGCGCCGTGCCGGCCGTCGTCACCGGCAGAACAATGACGACCGCTGACGCTGCCCGGAAATATCAGTTCGCTCCCGCTCAAAACTTCGGAACGAATGCGCGCAAGTGACGATGTGCTCCGTGGGGAAGCCAGGGGCGCGCCGGTCACTCGGCCTGCTTACGCGGAGTATATGCCGCACAATATCGTGATAGCTTGAGTTGCCGCTCCCCTGCCGCAGGCGCAACCCAGGGGAGCGTCACCGTTGCGCGCGGCTCCGCAGAGCGTGTGGCCAAGCGTTCCGGCTACGGTGCTCAGGAGCGATTGAACTTTTAGATGGGTGCTCCTTGCGCGCCTGTGCCTTCACGCATGGCCACACCCTCTGCGCCGCCGTGCTCACTACTCAGAGCCATCAGATATTGTGCGGCATATATCCGCTCCGCACGCCTCGCGCCCGTCACGCCCCCGGCTTTCCCCACTTCGCAGTTTGAAAAGTCAGGCGCGGGAAAGGCGCGGCGCACGTCGCGGATTTTTCGCGCGTTACTTTCCGCGTGCAACGGCGCGGGTGGTTCGGGGCGAAGACGGCTTTTAGAGTGGCGAGTTTGAAACGTTCACGCTCGCAGTGAACTTGAACGCGCTCATTGCAATCGCGCGTCCTGGTCTTGCTTTGTAGGCGCTCTGGCTGCCGCGCCGGGCAGCGTGAAAATGCTGGGCGCATTTTCTTTCTTAGCTGCTGGTCCGGGAGCGATGGAACGTCGCGGGTAATCGGGCGTCGCACCCTGGCGGCAGTGCGAGTGGGCCTTGTGCGTTACGCGCGCGCGTCGGAAACGCGCGTGTCGCTTCGCTCCACGGCGCGCCGCCACGCGCGCGCGAGGTTTGGGTGGGCGAAAGTTTTTGGAGCGCGCGTGGCGGAAGAAAAGCGGAAGCCGCTGGCGCGGCTAAAAGAAAAGCGGCCGTCAGGTGTTGCCGTTGGCCTGCTGCTTCACGAACGCTTCGACGAACTCGGCGACCTTCTCTTGCTGGCGACGCGGCAGTTTCGACGCGGACTCAAACACCAACTGCAAGCGGCCTTTGGCCGCCTGCTTCTTGGGCTTGGGTGGCGTGACACCCAGGAGCGCGTCCACGCTCACGCCGAGGACTGCGGCCATTTTCGGCAGCACTTCGCCGCGTGGCGGCGGGCCGCGAGTTGAAGGCGCGGCTGCAAAAGCTCGGCGTGTTGCGCAAGGAAACCGGACACGAGCACTTGAACGGCTCGGTCGTGTTCCCGATCTGCGACCGCAACGGTTCGGTGGTTCAGCTTTACGGCCGCAAAATCACCGACGGCTTGCGCAAGGGCACGCCGCTGCACCTTTACCTGGAAGCGCCCAAGCGCGGCGTGTGGAACGCCGAAGCGGTGATGGCGGGCGGCGAAGTCATCCTGTGCGAAGCCATCCTCGATGCGTTGACGTTCTGGTGCGCGGGCTTTCGCAACGTGACGTGCAGCTTCGGCGCGGGCAGCGTGAACGAAGACCTGTGGGCGCTGCTGCACGACGCGCGTCCGCGCTGGCTCATCCTCGCCCAGGACAACGACCCGGCGGGCAACGACGCGGTGGCGAAGCTCGCGCCGCGACTTGCCGAACTCGGCATCGGCGTCAAGCGCGTGCAACTGCCCGCCGACGTGGACGTGAACGCTTACGCCTGCCAGAGCGCCGACGTCGCGAAGGCGCTGGCCGCGCTGCTGGAGCAGGCGCACGTCCTCGTTGCTCACGCAGTTGAGCCAGCGGCTAAAGAAAAAACTTCTGTCTCCGACGTGACGCCGGCGTTGCCACCGGAAACGGCCGTCGCGCCGCAGGCCCAGCCGCTTTCTCTTTTAGCTGCTTCGGTTCAGCCGCCGCCTGTGCCGGCGACGCCGGCCACGTCGCCAGGCAACGGCGCGCTGCATCCCGAACACAAAGGCGAGGACATCTTCTTTCACGTCGGCGACCGCGAGTATCGCGTGCGCGGGCTGGCCAAGAACACCAGCTTCGAGGCGTTGAAGGTCAATCTGCGCGTGAAGCTCGACGAGGAACGCCATCACCAGGACAACGTGGATTTGAACTCCGCCAAGAACCGCGAGGCGTTCCTCCGCGCCGCCGCGGCGGAGACGCACTTGAGCGAGGACATTTTGAAACGCGACCTCGCGCGGCTCTTGCTCAAGCTCGAAGAACTGCAGGAGGAAATCATCCGCCGCGCTCTCGAACCCAAAGGCCCGGTCGTGCCCGGCCTGACCGAGGAGGAACGCCGCGAAGCGCTGGCCTTTTTGCAAGCGCCCAACTTGCGCGCCTTGATCGTCGAGCACTTCCGCGCCTGCGGCGTGGTGGGCGAGGCGGACAAGATCGAAACCGGTTACTACGCCGCGCTCTCGCGCAAGTTCGACAAGCCGCTCGGGGTCATCATCCAGAGCACCAGCGCGGCGGGCAAGACCACGCTCATGGAAGCGATCCTGGCCATGATGCCGCCGGAGGAAGTCGTCCAATACTCCGCCATGACCGGGCAGGCGCTCTTCTACCTGGGCGAAGCGGACATCCAGCACAAAATCCTCGCCATCGCCGAGGAGGAAGGCGCGGAGCGCGCCACCTATGCGCTGAAACTCTTGCAGAGCGAAGGCCGCCTGACCATCGCCAGCACCGGCAAGGACGCGACCACGGGCCGCTTGATTACCGAAACCTACCGCGTCGAAGGCCCGGCCATGATCTTCTTCACGACCACGAGCATCGAGCTTGATGAAGAACTGGCCAACCGCTGCCTGACACTCACGGTGGACGAGTCGCGCGAGCAGACGCGCCGCATTCACGAGCTCCAGCGCGAGGAGGAAACCATCGAAGGCCACCTGCGCAAAGCGCGCGCGGCGCAGTTGCGCAAACTCCACCAGAACGCGCAGCGCCTCTTGCAGACGATCCCGGTGCATAATCCCTTTGCCCGCCAACTCACCTTCCCGGACGAGAGCACGCGCCTGCGGCGCGACCAGAAAAAATATCTCACCCTCATCCGCGCCATCGCGCTGCTGCACCAGCACCAGCGCCCGCGCCGGAAAGTGTGCGAGCCGCACGGGCAGGCAGGCGTGGAGCACGTCGAAGTCACGCTCGAGGACATCGCCACGGCCAACCGGCTCGCGGGCGAAGTGCTCGGACGCAGCCTGGACGAAATGCCGCCGCAGACGCGGCGCTTCCTCGATCTGCTGCACGACCTGGTGACGAAGCAGTGCCAGGCGCAGGAAATCCAGCCGCGCCATTACCGCTTCACGCAACGCCAGGCCCGCGCCTTCACCGGCTGGACGGCCTTCCAGGTCAAGAAGCACCTGGCCAAGCTGGTGGACCTCGAATACGTCCTGATCCATCGCGGCAGTCGCGGCCAGCAGTTCGTTTACGAACTGGTTTACAACGGGGAAGGCCGCGACGGCGCGAGCTTCCTGCCGGGATTGATCGACGTGGCGAAGTTGAAGGAGAACGCGGGCGACCCGCCCGCCGCTTCCAACTCGAAACTCGAAACTCACAACTCGGAACTGCCTTACGATGGCAACCGGGAGCACCCAAACGGCGACCGGGAGCACCGTGGCAGCCCCGAGGGAGCACCCAGGTTGCAGGGTGGGAGCACTGGAGAAAACGCGCCTTCGCCCAATGCGGACGCGGCTCAAACGCCTGTCGCGAAAAAGCAGCCCCGAAAATCGCGCCCCGGGAGCGATGACGCGGCCAATCGTAAATCGTAAATCGTAAATCATAAATCGCGTCATGCCGAAGAAAGGAACTCACTCGCCGCGCGCGCCCATCAGCGACCCGCGCGACCCGCATGGCTGGCACGCGCTCACCGAATCGTTCTGCGAATGGATGGCCGTGCGGAACTACTCGCCCAAGACCGTGGACAACCGCCGCACTTACTTGCGCTACTTCGTCCAGTGGGCGCTGGAGCGCGGACTGCATCAGCCGATGGAAATCACCAAGGCCATCCTGGAGCGTTACCAGCGCCATCTCTTTCACTACCGCAAGCGCGACGGCCTGCCGAGGTCGGCGCGCTCGATGCACGCGCGCCTCATCCCCGTGCGCGCCTTCTTCAAATGGGCCGCGCGCCAGAACCGCATCCTCTACAATCCGGCCAGCGAGATTGATCTGCCGCGCTCCGAGAAGCGGTTGCCCAAGCACGTCCTCAACGTCTCCGAAGTCGAAACCATTTTAGCCAGGTGCAACCTCGCCGACCCACTCGGCATCCGCGACCGCGCCATGATTGAAACCTTTTACTCGACCGGCATGAGGCGCAGCGAACTGGCGAACCTGAAGGTGATGGACCTCGATTACGAACGCGGCACAGTGATCGTCCGCCAGGGCAAAGGCCGCAAGGATCGGATGATCCCGATCGGCGAACGCGCGCTGGCCTGGATCAAGCGTTACCTCGATGAAGTCCGGCCCAGCCTGGTGCGCGAACCCGACGACGGCGTGTTGTTCCTCACCAATCTATTCGAGCCGTTCACGCCCAACCGCCTGACGCAGCTCGTGCGCGACTACATTGACGCCGCCGAACTCGGCAAACGCGGCAGTTGCCACTTGCTGCGCCACACCTGCGCCACGCTGATGCTGGAGAACGGGGCGGACATCCGCTTCATCCAGCAGTTGCTCGGACACGCCGAGTTGAGCACCACGCAGATTTACACCCAGGTCAGCATCCAGAAGTTGAAACAGGTTCACGCCGCCACCCATCCGGCTCGCCTTGAGCGCAACGGTGAAGCTGCTTCCCCGAAGTCAAAGCCGCCGGGCCAGGCTTCGCCCGCCCCGTAATCCGCGCTCGCGCCCTTCTTCTTTAGCTGCTTAACTTCAGCCGCTGACCAGGCGCGGCCTGGACGCAATGCGGCTTCGCCGCGTAGCTGCTGAAGATGAACGCGACTAAAAGAAAAACGCTGCTCCCTGCCAGCCTTTCGGCTGCGTGGGGTTTGCTGCTTCTGGTCGTAGCGTGTGGCGGGCTGGAAACTCGCGTCTGGAGTTTTGCCGCCACGCCCCCAACTGCGTCGGATGAAATCACTTTCGCAACCCCTTCATTCATCGGGGAAATTTACGACGCGGTTGCCTATGATGCGTCCGACTCCCTTGTTGCCGCAAAGACAGCAGCGACCGAAGCTCGGGGTGGAACATACCTTTTGCGTGACCCGGTGAACGGTCAAGTCATGCGAACCGGACGTAGCAATGACCTGCTACGACGGGCAGGAGAACACGGTCGTGATCCGGCTTTCCGTGACTTTCAGTTCGAGCCAGTTCATCGCACCGATGTTTATTCGCAACAGCGCGGGCTTGAGCAGTTGCTACACGACACACACAACCCGCCGCTGAACTTTCAACGGCCAATCAATCCGGCCAATCCGAACCGGCAAACGTATCTGGACGCGGCACAGCAGTTCTTGCAGGGAGGCAACCCATGAAGCTTCCCTATCGTGAAGGAACGTGGTTTGGAGTCCCGCTGCGACAAGGCGGTTTCGCGGTGGGCCTAGTCGCCAGAGCGACCACCGAAGGCAAGGTCATCCTCTGCTACTTCTTCGGCCCGCGCCGAACCGCAGTTCCGCCACTTGCCGAAGTGGAACGGCTCAAACCAAGCGGCACAATCCGGGTTGTTCGAGTGGGCGACCTGTCGCTCATTCGCGACGAGTGGCCAATCATCGGCCAAGCCGCATCGTGGAAACGGTCGGATTGGCCGATGCCGCCGTTCGTTCGGCGCGACGACCTCTCCCTCAAAGCGTGGCGAGTGCAATACTCAGACGCCGATCCAAACACGATAGACCACGAAGAGCCGGAACAATACGAGAGCACGTTAGAGCGCGACGCCGTGCTTGGCTCAGGTGCTGCCGAGTTGGTGCTGACGAAGTTGTTGAGTGAACCGCCGGTGTCCCGCCAAAAGGTGTAAGGAATCTAGCTCGCCTCAGGCCGGCTCGATAGAAGGTCGGCCACCCGCGCCTGCCGCACAGCCCTCGCGCTGCCTTCGCTGCGGAGTGCGGCACAGCCAGAGCCAGAACGTGCTAGCAGATGATCGCGCAAACTGCGGACAGCGGTCGCTTCTTAACATTCACAAGCCACGAGTGGAATTGAGTTGGCAGGACGAAGCAGTGCCTGAACACTGACCTGAATTGGCTGCATGAGACGTTTGGTTCAATTCGTCATGCTGGTGTTAGCGGCGTTGGCCCTTGGCCACACGTCTGCCGCCGTCGGGTATCCTTGCGACGCGGTTCCGCCCCTCCAAGCTCTCACCCTGCCGAATGGCAGCGGGATCACCAATTCCTTCGATTCATTGGCCCGCCTGACCGCCACGGCGCTCACCAACAGCGGCCAGGCCCTGCTGAATTTGCACGGTTACGATTACGACCTGCTGGACCGACGCACCAACCAGGTCTTTCTGGCGGGCAACGCCCTGGCCTACGGTTATGACGCCATCAGCCAATTGGAGACGGCTGTCGGCTTTGAGGCGGACGCCTCGCCGCGTTTCCACGAGCAATTCACCTATTACTACGACGCTGCCAACAACCTGCAAACCCGGATCAAGAACCAACTGGTTCAGACCTTTTACCCCGATGACCGCAACCAACTGAGCAGCGTGGTGCGCTCGGGCACCTACACGTTGAGTGGCTGGACCGAGTCGTTACCGAGTTGGCGCGTGCAAACCGTCCAGCTTAACGACGCCTCGGCGGGCTTCCGGTCCTACGCGGACAAGACCTACGCCGTCACGAACGTTACCCTGGCCAACGGCTGGAACCATTTCACCAACGTGGTGCATTGGAAAGAAGGCAGCCTCGGCGCCACCAACACCGTCAACGCCTACCTGCCGGCAGCGGTCAGCTTCCAATACGACGCCAACGGCAACCTGACCAACGACGGCCTTGATATTGACCACTCCGCTGTAGGCAGGATTTGCTGGGAGTGAGGGTTGCCGAGATACTGGCCCCCACGTTTTGGATGAGACGGCTGATTTAATTCATTTTGTCCTTGCTGGCGCTGTCGGCTTCGGCCTTTGCCCACACCCCGTCCCGAATCCCATGCAACAAATCGAATTAAGGAACGTGCAGGGACTCAACTCAACGATGAACTTTAGCCTTTTCCATTTCCGGCAATGACCTACCTTCCCTGGCCATGCGTGAAGCGTCTTTGGATTTTTTGCGGAACTTGATCAATACCCCCAGCCCCTCGGGGCACGAAACGCGAGGCCAACGGGTCTGGCTGGATTACGTGCAACCGTATGCGGAGGAAACGTTTTCGGATGCGTACGGCAATTGCGTCGCCGTCTTGAACAAGGGGGGATCACCACGGTTGATGCTGGCCGCGCACGCGGACGAAATCGCCATGACCGTAAATTACATCGACGATCACGGCTTTATTTATGTCCGCAAACTCGGGGGCATCGATGCCGCGATCACCAAGGCCCAACGGATCGTCATTCACAGCCGCCAGGGCCCGGTGAACGGTGTCGTGGGCAATGTGGCGCCGCACTTGATGCGCGACAAAGGCGATCGCAAGGTGCCCAAGCTCCACGAATTGTTCATCGACATCGGGGCCTCCTCCCGGAAGGAAGCCGCCAAACTTGTCGCCATCGGTGATCCCATCACATTGGCGGACCAGTTTGAATTGTTGCGGAATGACCTGGCGGTGGCGCGCGCGTTTGACAACCGGATCGGCACCTTTGCCGTGGCCGAAGCCCTGCGGCTGTTGTCCAAATCCGCCACCAAACTCAAAGCGGAAGTGTGCGCCGTGTCGAACATCATGGAGGAAGTGGGCCTGTTTGGAGCGCGCCAGATTGCCTACAGTCTCAAGCCCGACGTGGCCCTGGTGGTCGATGTAACCCACGCAACCGATTATCCCACCGTGAGCAAGGAAGAGCACGGCGACGTCAAGATCGGCAGCGGCCCGGCCATCACCCACGGCGGTTGCAACCATCGGGAAGTCGTGGCCCGCCTCGAACAGGTGGCGCACGAAGAAAAGATCGCGTTGCAACATGAAGCCACTTCCTCAACCAGCGGGACGGACACGGACGCGATTTTCTGGACCCGGGGAGGAATTCCCAGCGCGTTAGTCAGCCTGCCCAATCGCTACATGCACTCGCCGGTGGAAGTGGTCAGCTTGAAAGACCTCCAACAAATTCCCGAACTGTTCGCCGGCTTCGCCCAATCGCTCAAGAAGGGTGAGCAGTTCAAGGTGAGGATTTAACTGCTCAAGGCACTTTGAGCACTCGGAGGAATTGCCCGCCCACCGATCCATCCGTCAATCCGGTGGCCATCCCGGGTGTGGTCAGGGGCAGCCATGGATTGCCGGCGCGGGTCCAGGTTTGGAAATCCGTTGAGCGATAGATTTCGTAAAGTTCGTAGGGCCGGGCAATCCATTCCAGCGTCTGGCCGTTAAAGGCCGTGATCCGCAGCGCGGAAGCTGCCTGAGTTGGATCCGTGCCCAACCGAAATTCTTCGAGGTTCGTCAGCCCATCGCCGTCGTAATCATCGTTGGGTCCGCGGTTGGAACCAGCCGCAGGATTCGCGTTACCCCAATATTGCTCCATCCAAATATCCGGGAGGCCGTCCCCGGAATTGTAAGGATAGGCATCGGCGTTCAACGAGATAACCCGCGCATAAACAAAGGGGGAAGCGTTGGTGCCGTCCGAAAAGCGAAAGGCCACTTCGTCGTAAAAACTGCCGTCCGCCGGGTCCACTCGATCCGCCTGATAGTAGCCCTTGGGCGTGAACTTGAGCCGGTCACCGGTCAAGGTAAACGTCCCAGCACCGTCAGTGGCGTCCGTCGTGGCGATTGTCAACGGAGACGACTGGAGGTCATACCCGCGCAACCGAATTTCATTGATGCCCGAAATACTTGGCGCACCCGAAGGGATTGTTACGATGTCCATCACCCGCCCATACGTGTAAGGTGGCGTGTTGACCGCCGGATAAGCCTGTTGAATCACCGGTGGGTCATAGCTGCCCAAGCTCGCACCACGACCGCCCTGATGAACGAAATAATACATGATCGAATCGCGCAAGGTCGCATCAAGTTCATTCGGGTCCACGCTGGAGTGGGCCAGACTCAACACGTGACCCAACTCATGGCAGAGCACTTCCGTCAATGTTACGGGATCCTGCACATCCGGTTCGGTGTGCTTGACCACCACATATCCGGAGACCGTCGCATAAAAGTCGTTGCCCGCCACGTTGCCGCCATTGAACCAATCAGCGCCAGGAAGCACGTCCGAGGTGAAAGCTATTCCCCCGATGGCCAACGCGTCGGAGCCCGACACGAAGCCATACGTGTTGTGCAGTTGGATGCGAATGTAACCGTCGTCGGCATCCACGTCGCCAGCGGCCTGTCCAAAACTCTGAAGCCCGGCGTACTTGAACTTGAGGCTGGTCACGGCGGTCCAAGCGTCCATGGCGGTTTGGATCGCATCCAAACCCTGTTGCAGCGTAATCCCCGCCGGCAAGACATCCGCGTCCACCAAATACGGAATCGGTTCGCCGCGGTCGGGAGCAGCGAAACGCGCCGAAAAGCCATTGCTGTCCACCAGGAGACCCGTAGCATTGTTGTGGCCGGTCAGGACTGCAGGAAGCAATGCTGATTGCGCGGGCGCGGCCGCCAGACCGGCTTGGTCCGTGACGTCAGCGCCCAACGTATCATCCGCAGCGGCCTGGCGAACGGCCGCCAGCAACGAAACATCCGTCGCAACAAAATTCGCCGCGCCCCCTCCGGATCGCTCCTTCGAGCTTTCCCCGCGCCGCAACCAGATCGCGCTGGCGGCGCCGTTCAGCGCCTGCAACGTGCCGTCCCCGCGCCGGCGGAGGAACAACAATCGTTCTTCCCCCATTTTGAACTGCGGGGCAAAACCATTGAGTTCACCGCGGCCTCCCCACGTGCCGCCCCGGTGAACCACCGCCACCACGGACGGGAATTTGCCCTTGAACACTTCGTCCACGCGAATGTGCGTGCGCGTGCAAATATGCCCGTCCGTCGTACGCTTGAAACATTCGATACGGACAACCTCGCCTCGGCAGACAGCGTCCGCCAGACGCACTTGTTGTGTGCTTGAGAGGGGACGAACCATCGAAGCCTCGGTGACTGAACCGGTAACCAAGCAGCCGGCCGTCAATGCCGCGAAGATCAGCGGGTTCTTCATAACATGGTCAAGGTATCATGAGTCGATAGAAACGTGCCTGGCCCGTCAGATTGTTGGTCACCGTATTGCGACCACCGACAAGCGTGGGCACATTGGTCACGCTCACCCAGGAGTTCGTGGCCAACGGATTGGACGTTGCCTGGAGTTGAAACGGATTGCCCGTCTGGGCCCAGGAAATGACCACCGCCGGGTTGTCGGGCGATTGGACAATCTGCAGCGCGCGCGACTCATCTCTGGTCACGACAATGGCGGCCGTGGCGGTATTGTTGGCGAGGGTTTCGTCGGTTTGCTGCGCATTCACTGTGGCAGCGAACGCTGCGTATCCTTCGGCCAGCATCGGCCCGCTGAATTGAATGTTGGCGTGCGCGCGATTGGTCAGGTAACCCAAATCACAAATCAGCCAGCCGTTGGATTCCACACAGCTTCCCTGGTCGGTTTGCAGTGAGAGCACGGTCATGCCGGTCGGCAGTTGGCCGGTCACAACGACGCTACTGACCGTCCAGGGGCCGCGATTGCTGACGGATAGCGTGTACGTGCCGGATTTCCCTGGGCTCGTCAAGGCGGGCGCCGCCGTGTTGCTCAGGACCACGTCACTCGAACCGACCACCAAAAATAAATTGGTGGTGACCGCGGTGCCGCTCGGCGTGTCCACCCGAATCGGGCCGGTGGACGCCGTTCCGGGCACCACAGCGGTGACTTCAGTGGAGGAAACTTTGGTGAACGAGGCACCGACGCCGTTGAAGTACACCGCCGAAGCCTCGCTCAACGAAGTGCCCAACACGGTTATGACCGCGCCCGTGGCGCCCAGTTCCGGCGTGAAATTCGTGATTCGCGGTAACACCTGGTAGGCATTGGTGCTGGTGATCAAACCTCCCGGCGTGACCACCGTGAGCGCACTGCTCCTGGCTTCGACCGGCACGGTTGCGTCAAGTTGCCCGGGAGCCACGGCAAACGGTGCGCTGGTTTCGCCGAAATAGACTTCGGTCGCGCCGTTAAAATTGGTGCCAGTCAACGTCACGTGGTCTCCCACAAAACCTTGCTCGGGGGTGAAGCTGTTCAGCCACGGCGGCACGTAAAACGTCAACGTGTTGGTGCTGGTCCCGCTCGCGCTGGATACAGTAATGCGACCGGTCGAGGCTCCGGCGGGCACATGCGCGGTGATCTTTTCACCGATGGGTTGAGTCACGACCATCGCCGTCGGATCAATGACTCCATTGAACCGCACTGTGGGCGTCGGGCCAAAATTCAGTCCGTAAATCTCGACCTGCGTCCCGCGCGGTCCCCCGTCGGGCTCGAAGCGAGTGATGTAGGGGAAATAGGGAGTTACTACGAAGTTGCTGACCGTTAAGAAGCTGCCGCCGGAGTTATAGACCCTCAGCGGCCCGGTTGAGGCTCCCTGGGGGACGTAGGCCGTTGCCTGATTTTGCGCCGTTGCAGAAACATCGGTGCCTGCCATCCCGTTAAACGTCACGGCGCCTACGGTATTTAGATTCTGCCCGTAAATGCGCACTTGGGTTCCGGGAGGCCCCAGCCAAGGTTCGAAGCGCTCAACAATCGGCGCCGTCGTTACCACGAAATTGCTGTAACTGGCGCCATAACCGCATGCGTTATAGACCCAGATCGGGCCGGTGGAGGCGCCGTAGGGAACTGAGACAATAATTTGGTCGGGAGTCGGCGTACCGGGGGACGAGGTCACCTGTTGGGTGTTGAACCAGACGCCGGGCGAGATGAAGGTGTCGAAATTAATGCCGTAAATCGTGATGGTATGGACCGTATCCCCAGCGACGCCAAACGTCGGAGCAAACCCGGTAATCACCGGGGCACAGGTCACCGTGAAATCGTTCGTACTGGTGCCGGAGCCGGCTGCGGTGGTGACCTTCACCCGGCCGGTCGAAGCGTTCCCAGGCACCTCAACGATGATTTGAGTTTCGGCCGGAACCGAGCCATTAGTCACCGGAGCACCGTTGAACTCAACCTTGGTGACATCCACAAAGTTCACCCCATAAATCCGGATTTCCGCCCCGGGCGCGCCGAACGCTACGGAGAAACTGTCGATGATCGGCCCCGGCCCGGTCACCACAAAGTCTGACGTGGAGAGCACCGTGCCGGCATCCGTGGTGACGCGGATCGGACCGTCGGCACCTCCGGCCGGCACAACGGCGCGAATCTGGGTTTCGCCAATAACCGAGAAAGCCGCGTTGGAGCCGTTGAACTGCACATGCGTGACGCCATTAAAGTTGAAGCCGTTAATCGACACCTCCATGTTCGGGGCGCTACGTGTGGGCATGAAGTCGGAGATTCGCGGCGCCGCCCTAAAAATGCCGCTGCTCGTGGCCGCTCCCGCCGGCGTGGTGACCCGCAACTGACCACTCGTAGCGGTGGACGGCACAACCGCCAGGATTTGAGCGTCGTTGACCACCTTGAAATCCGCCAGCACATCGTCGAATTCGACCTTGGTGGCCGTTAGCAAGCCCGCGCCAGTCAGCGTCACCTGCGTGCCCGGCGCCCCGTGGTTGGGAGAAAAACTGCTGATTACCGGAGCCGCGGTTAGGACGAGGCCCGTCTGCAAGAATAGCCCGATGCTGGTCAAGGAATTCATCTTTTGGATCACGAATAATCACCCAACACTTCTTATTGGGCAATACATTATTTGTGCTCGGATTTCATTGATCCGCCCAAGCCGGTTTGGAAGTTCTCCGATCAAACAAACCTTAGCTGTATCCATTCAGTAGCTGGAGCAGCAAGGACGCGATTCGGCGCGGTAGGACAGGCGTCTCGCCTGTCTCGAATTGCCAAGCACATCCTCCCCTGTTGGTGACCTGGAGAGACTTCCTACGCCGCGGAGCAAATCGATGGTTGGCAGTCGTTCGAGACAGGCGGGACGCCTGTCCTACCGAATAGTCATGGCTTAGGCGCGAAGTTCCGGCACCAACCGGTTGGAACGTCGTGCCACCAACAGGTGGATCTCCAAGCCCAATCCGTAAATCCCGGTCTTGCGTAACCAGCCCAGTTCAGGAAAATACCACCATGAAATCACTTGTCCTGGTGTGGGCTTTGTTGGCGGCAGTTGTCCCGGCTATGATTGCCGGGGACACCAACGCGTTCTACCATACAAACCTGCCCCCGTTGCGCCCGGCGCAGTTTGCCGAACTGCCGCTTGGTGGCGTCAAACCCACCGGCTGGCTCAAGGACCAGTTGACCGTTCAGGCCAAAGGGCTCACCGGCCACCTGGACGAGTTCTGGCCGTCAGTGCGCGACTCGGCCTGGAAAGGCAAGAACGGCGACGCCTGGGAACGCGGTCCCTATTACCTCGACGGGCTCGTGCCGCTGGCCTACCTACTGGACGACGCCCGCCTGAAGAAGATCGTCAAGCCCTATCTCGAATGGATGCTCGCCAGCCAACAGCCTGACGGCTGGTTCGGGCCGGCCAAAAACAAAGACCGTTGGCCGCTGGCCGTGGCGCTAAAGGTCCTGATCCAATATCAGGAAGCCACCGGCGACGCGCGCGTGATTCCGCTGCTCAAGAATTATTTCGCTTACCTGAAAAAGGCGCCGCCGGATTGGCCGGACAAGGATTGGCGCGGCGTGCGCGCGATGGAAAACGTGATCACTGCGTACTGGCTCTACAACCGCACTGGCGACCCGGACATTCTGGCGGTGGCCGAATCCATTTTTAAAAACAGCTTTGACTGGACCGGCTATTTTCTCAACTTTCCCTACACCACCGAACGCATGGCACAGGGCGTGAAATACGGTCATCCCACGCACGTGGTCAACATTGCGATGGCGATCAAGCATCCCGGTGTCTGGTGGCAACAATCCGGCGAGGACCGTTTCCGCGACGCGGTGTACCAAGGCATCGCCAGCTTGGACCGATACCACGGCCAAGTGGGCGGGCGCTTTGCCGGCGACGAACACTTGAGTGGCTGCCGGCCCACCCAGGGCTCCGAATTGTGCAGCGTGGTGGAGTACATGTTTTCGCTGGAAAACCTCGTGCGAATTTTCGGCGATACAGCCTTCGCCGACCGTTTGGAAATGCTGGCTTACAATGCTAATCCCGGCACCTGTTTGCCGGACTATTGGGCGCATCAATACGATCAACAGGCCAACCAGGTGCTCGTTTCCCATGCCAAACGGAAATGGAGCACCAATGGTGATGACGCAAATGTCTATGGGCTCGAGCCCAACTTCGGTTGTTGCACCGCCAACCTGCACCAGGGCTGGCCGAAATTTGTGTCCCACCTCTGGATGGCCACACCGGACAACGGACTGGCGGCGGTGGCTTACGGTCCATGTCGCGTCCAAGCCAAAGTGGCGGACGGCGTCGAAGCCACGATCAGCGAACAAACGGATTATCCATTCGACGGGCGCATCAAATTCACCGTGCAATTGCCGCACCCGGCCGAATTTCCGCTCCAGTTCCGCATTCCCGGTTGGGCGAAGGGGGCGATCCTGCGCGTGAACGGAAAGAAGGCGCCGGCCGCGCAAGCAGGCACCTTCACCACGGTGAAAGCCATCTGGAAAGCCGGCGACATCGTCGAATTGGAACTGCCGATGCACTTGCGCACCGAAGCGCGCTATCACAATGCCGTCGCCATTTATCGCGGGCCGCTCGTGTTCTCGCTGCGGATTGGTGAAAGCTATCGCAAACTCAAAACACATCACACGACGCTGCCGGTGGTGGATTGGGAGATCACCCCGACCACCCCATGGAATTATGGATTGATCCTCGACCGTGAACGCCCGGAAAAATCCATTTCAGTCACCACCAGCAAGCTGGGCCGCAAACCGTTCGCAAACGAAACCGCACCGGTGGTGTTGCACGTCAAAGGCCGCGAGCTCGCCACCTGGAAATTGGAGAACAATTCAGCCGGAGAAACGCCGGTGAGTCCGGTGCAAACCGACCAACCGGTTGCCAGCTTGGAACTGGTTCCCTACGGCTGCACCCGTTTGCGGATCACTGAATTCCCGGTGATTGGCCCGCCGGACAAGTAGCCGTAGCGTCCGCATGCAAACTGGTCCGAATGCGCTCGTCCGCCAACCGCTCACCCCGGCGCCGCCGGCACAACGGCAAACCACCCAACGTTCGGACCCGGCCGCCGCGGAAGAGTTCCACCGGAAATACAACGTCGGGCATCTGGATCCGCAACTGAAAGCCGCTACGTTCGCCCAGGCCCTGCGGCATTATGTGGCTTCCGCGTGCTTGTATGGCGCGACCCTGCTGTTTCTGACCGTCAATCCGTGGTTCCGCGATTTGCTGAGCATCGGGGTTAAAGACTACACCGCCTTGCGGCTCTATTATTACGGGTATGCCGCTTATTTGCTCATCGCGCCGTTGGTCTTTTTTATTGGCCGACCACGCTCGTTGTGGGGGTCCAAGAATCTGCTGATCACCGGGTATCTGGGGCGCTTTATCCGGTCGGTGTTGCATCCAGCCACGGCCAGCAAAGCCGCAGCCTGGAAACCAACTTACGCGGAAAAGCACGCCCTGATGTTTTTTCTGATCAAAGTCTTTTACGGACCGCTGATGATCAATTCGGCGTTGATCGAGTACCACGCGTTCCCGCAATTACTGCGGAACTTCCAAGCCGTTCCGACCTGGTTCAATCATTTTGACAAAGGCTATCTGCTCCTGGTGTCCGGGGTGTTCTTTGTGGACTCGATCTTGTTTGCCTTCGGATATCACACCGAATCCGGGCTATTGAAAAACAAGCTGCGCTATGCAGAGACCAATTTCTGGCACATCCTGGTGTGCGTCGCCTGTTACGCGCCGTTCAACTTGGCCACCGCCGCCTTGCTGGGACCGTCGTATCAGAATCCTTACATCATGTTTCGGGGTGACGTTACCCATCCGGCTACCTGGATTCTGCGCGGTCTCGCGGCATTTTTCCTGTTGCTGCTCATCGCCTCATCACTGAGCCTGTTCACCAAAGCCAGCAACCTGACCAACCGCGGCATTGTTCATTGGGGACCCTACCGGTTCATTCGGCACCCGGGGTATTTGGCGAAGAATCTGTTCTGGTTGATGACACTGCTGCCGGTATTCTTCCCCAACACCGCCGCTCCGCACTTTTCCTGGCCGGATTACCTGGCGTTCTGTGCTGCCACGATTGCGGGCTTCTTCGCCTGGGGCACACTCTACTTTCTGCGCGCGATCACCGAAGAACGTTTCCTCAGCCGCGATCCGGATTACGTGGCGTATTGTCAGCGCGTGAAATACCGTTTTATCCCCGGCGTGTATTAGCGTCTGCAACGTGTTGCCGACATCCTGCCGGCAGTTTGCAACGGGACGCCTGGAAAATGACCAATAACCAACGTCCAAGGTCCAGTGAATGACCAAGGTCCAATGGCCGTGACCAAGTGCATGTCGGCTAAGAATACGTCGAAGTAACCCACGAGCGGCCAGTGTGCGATGGTTTCATTGGCCGGTCGATTCATCAGGTTTCCGGTGCCTTGCCCCATTGGGTGTGGAACACGCCTTTCTCATCCACTCGTTCGTAGGTGTGCGCGCCAAAATAATCGCGTTGGGCCTGGATCAGGTTCGCCGGCAACCACTCGCTGCGGTAAGCGTCGAAATAGGCCAACGAAGCCATCAGGCCCGGCACCGGCACCGCGGCCTGTGTCGCCCGACAGATCACCGACCGCAACTTCTCGGTCCCGGCCACGAGTTCTTTGGCCAAGGCCGGATCGACCATGAGATTGCCAAGCTCCGGATGATGGCGATACGCCGCGGCAATTTGCTCGAGCAACGCCGCGTGGATGATGCAGCCTCCGCGCCAAATACAAGCCACCTTTGCCAGGTTCAATCCATATTTGTATTCCTCCGAGGCGGCTCGAAGAACGGACATCCCCTGGGCATAGGTAATGATCATCGCCGCGTAAAAGCCGGCTTTGAGGTCCGCCAAAGCTTCCGCACGATCGGGCTTTGCGGTCGTGGTTTGGTCGGGAGCTTTCAGCCGTTTGGCAGCGGCATGCCGATCCGCTTCCAAGGCGGACAAGTTGCGCATGGTCACCGCCGCGTCGATCGACGGCACCGGGATGCCCAGGTCCATGGCGCTTTGGGACGTCCAGCGGCCGGTGCCTTTTTGACGGGCCACGTCGAGAATGACATCAATCAACCGTTTGCCCGTCTCGGGATCGGTTTGCTTGAAAATACTCGCCGTAATTTCCACCAGGAAACCACCCATCGGACCCTGGTTCCAATCCGCGAACACCCCGTGCAATTCGTCATCATTCAACCCGTAGGCCTGTTTCATCAGGTGGTAACTCTCGGCGATCAATTGCATCAGTCCGTACTCGATGCCGTTATGAACCATCTTGACGAAGTGGCCCGCCGAACCAGGTCCCAGGTAGGTGACACATGGCTCGCCATGCACGCGCGCGGCGATAGCTTCCAGCACCGGTCGCACGCGCTCGTATGCTTCGCGCGCCCCACCCGGCATGATGCTGGGACCGTGGCGGGCGCCTTCTTCCCCGCCCGAAATTCCCATGCCGAGGAATTGAATTCCTTTTTCCGCCATCGCCTTCTGGCGGACATTGGTGTCGTGGAAATTCGAATTGCCCCCATCGATGATGATGTCGCCTTCGGTCAAATGCGGTAAGAGGTCGTGAATCACATTGTCCACTACCGGCCCGGCCGGAACCAGCATCATGACCGCCCGCGGCGGCCGCAGCAGTTTGATGAATTCCTCCATACTTTCGGCACCGCGCACTTTGTCGGTCTTCGCTTCCTGGCGCAACGCGTTTACCTGGTTGAGGTCCTTATCGTAACCCGCGACCGTCAAACCATGATCAGCCATGTTGAGCAGGAGGTTGCGCCCCATGACTCCGAGGCCGATCATCCCAATTTCGTGTTGTGGCTCGTTGGTTGCCATCTTTTCAAATTCCTTTCGATGGTTCGCTAGCTGATATGCTTTAACGTGCAAAATGAAGAGGGTTGATCTGGCACCGGCAGGTCGTGGGTTTCATCAACGGTCAATTGCATGAACAGGTCAACGTTCGTGCCACCTTTGTGGATCTGCCCCAGGGAATGCAAATACCGGCAGGTGCAATCTGACCACACGGATTGGCCTGGCCATTCCAGCTCCTTCAATCGATTCATCGTTCGTCCATTTCTTTAATTGGTCCCTTCGTTCAACCGCCATGCGCAAAGCTGGGATAATCGGTCATCCCGCCATCAACAAAAATGGTTCGTCCCGTCACGTAGGAGCCTACGTCCGACGCCAACGCCACCACGACGCGGGCGATTTCGTCGGGCTCACCCATGCGTTGGAGCGGAATTTTCTCCAGCAGATCTTTCATTCCTTCCGGATCGCTCCACACGGATTTGTTGATGGGCGTCTTGATCGCGCCCGGCGCCACGGCGAACACGCGCACGCCGTGGGGCGCCGCCTCCTGCGCGAGGGTTTTCATCATCATGCCCGTGCCCGCCTTGCTGGCGGTGTAGGCGCTGTAACCGGACCAGGCAACGATTTCGTGAACCGAACTGATGCCGACCACGACGCCGCTCTTTTGGGCGATCATGCGCTTGAGAGCCTGCTGGGCACAGAAGAACGCGCCCAGCAGGTTAACCTCGATCACTTTACGCCAATTCTCGATTTCGATTTCCCAGCCCATCCCCCGCTCGCCGTCAATGCCGGCGTTGTTGACCAAAATGTCCAGGCCGCCCCAGGCGTCGTCCACTTGGGTGAACATGCCGGCGACCGACTGGGGATCGGAGACATCAGCCTCAATCGCCAGCGCCTCACCTTGAGCGGCCTTGAGTTCGTTCACAATCTTCTGCGCGGCTTCGGGGTGCGTCACGTAATTGACGGCCACCCGGGCGCCCGCTTCGGCCAACGCCCGGACGATAGCTTCTCCGATGCCGGAATTACCACCCGTGACCAGGGCGCGTTTATCTTCCAATGATATGTTCATGATGTCGCTTGCATCGGCCAATCCGATGGTCATGTCACCGCAAGGGAACCCAACTCCCCCACACATTTTCGGACCGGGTCCGACTACTTCATCGGAACTATAGGCTGGGCAGGCTCGGTTCTCAAGAGGGTGCGCCTTGGTTTACGATTAGGTAAAATTTGCAGGCCGAATAACCCAATTCCTGAGGGCCAGAGCGGCCAAGCCCATGGCAACTGGTGAGAGGGGCTGAGAAGCAAGGCCCGGACAACTCTAGGGAAGCCAACCAGCCCAACAAAAAAGCCCGTTCGTAGAACGGGCTTGGATAGAATTGGTGTGCCGCAGTTCCAGCGGCTCAAGACGAAGGCGGCTTTTCTTCGGACTTGGCGTCGGCCTCCGGCTTGGCTTCGGTTGGTTCTTCAGTCTTGTCTTCGGTTTCGGCCATGGGGGCTGCTTCAGCGGGGGCCGGTTCCGCTGGTTCGGATTCCGCAGCCTCGGGCTTGACCGGTTGGCTGGATTCCGGAGCCGGCATATCGATCCATTCAAGGATGGCCAACTGGGCAGCATCCCCGATCCGCTGATGCAAGCGAATGATGCGGGTGTAGCCGCCGCGCCGGTCCTTAAAAAACGGCGCGATCTCTTTGAACAGCACGCGACAGGCGTCTTCTTGATGAAGACGGGCGGACGCCAAGCGCCGGTCGTGCAGCGAGCCACGTTTGCCCAGGGTGACCATTTTTTCGGCTACGGAGCGAGCGGCTTTGGCCTTGGCCACCGTGGTGGTGACGCGTCGTTCGGTAATCAAACTGCAAACCAAGTTAGCCAGCATCGCCGTGCGATGCTCCGAAGTCCGCCCCAACTTGGCGGTGCGTTTACGGTGTCGCATAAAATCTTACAGGGTCAGTTTGTTTGGCTCTTCCTTGGCGGATTCGAGCAGGCCGGGATCGATATTCATCCCCAGCGAGAGCCCAAGGGTGGTCAGTTTGTCTTTGATTTCGTTGAGGGACTTCTTGCCGAAGTTCCGGTACTTGAGCATTTCCTGCTCGGTCTTCATGGCCAACTGCCCGACGGTGGTAATGTTGGCATTGTTCAAACAATTGGCGGCGCGAACGCTCAACTCGATTTCGTTGACGCTCATGTTGAGCACCTTCTTGAGTTGCGACTTCTCGTCGTCTTCCTTGGTGACGACTTCCTCGAACTCGACGGCGTCCTTGTCGTAGCCGACAAAAACGTCGAGATGATGCTGCAGGATGGCCGACGCCTGCGTCAGCGCATCATCGGGCGTGATCCGGCCATCGGTCCAGACTTCCAGGATCATCCGATCATAGTCGGTCCGCTGGCCGACGCGCGCATCTTCCACGGTGTAACGAACCCGCGACACCGGGGAGAACAGGGAATCGATGGCGATCACCCCAATGGGCTGATCCGGCTTCTTGTTGTCGTCGCCGGGACAAAAGCCACGGCCGACTTTGATTTCCAGTTCCATCTCGAACTTTCTCTTTTTGTCGAGCGTGCAGATGAGCTGGCCGGGGTTGACCAAATCCACGTTATGGTTCAACTGGATGTCGCTGGCGTAAATCGCGCCTTCCTTGTTCACGGAAAGCAACAGGGCCTGGGGATCGCGCGAATGGGCTTTGAACTTGACTTGTTTCAAGTTAAGCACGACATCCGTCACGTCTTCCACCACGCCTTCAATGGTGGTGAACTCGTGCATCGCGCCGTCAATTTTGACAGAGGTGATGGCGGCGCCTTCCAGCGACGACAGCAGCACGCGGCGCAACGAATTGCCGATGGTGTAGCCGTAACCGGTTTCAAAGGGTTCGGCAATGAACTTGGCGTAAGTGTCCGTCGCGGTTGATTCCTCTTTGGTCAACCGCTTGGGCATTTCAAAACGACCTAAACGTATGGGCATATAACTAATTCCTGCAATTTTAATCTGACCCGCCCGGAAATTATTCCCGCCGCCGGGGGGCCCGTGTAATTGCGCGGCGGGGTCCACTCGGAACCCGCCTTGTTTGGGTTAGCGGGAATAAAATTCGACAACGGCCTGCTCGTTGGCAATGGGCTGGATTTCGTCGCGCGTCGGAACGCGCAGCACCACCCCTTTGAGTTCTTCTTTGTTGACCGTCACCCAATCCGGTACCAGGCGGTTGGTGGACATCTCGAGGTTCTTGCTCACCAGTTGCCGGGTCACATTCGAATCGCGGATTTCAATGACATCGTTGACGCGCAACGCGTAGGAGGGGATATCCACCTTGCGACCGTTGACCTTGATATGGCCGTGGGCCACCACCTGGCGGGCCGAAGCGCGCGTGGCACCGAAGCCCAACTGGTAAACCACGTTGTCCAAGCGGGTCTCCAGAATTTGCAACATCTGTTCGCCGGTGACGCCGCGGCGTTGGGCGGCCTGTTGGTACACCCGGCGGAACTGACGTTCCATCAAGCCGTAGTAGTACCGCAACTTTTGCTTTTCGCCCAAGCCCAGGCCGTACTCGGTCACCTTGCGGCGCGATTTGGGGCCATGAACTCCGGGACCATAATTGCGGCGCTCCAAGTATTTCGAGGGGCCAAAGATCGGCACCCCGAAGCGCCGGCTGATGCGAACACGTGGACCAGTATAACGAGCCATGTCTAGTGGATAATTGGTGGTTGAAAGTTGCTAAACTTAAACGCGGCGTTTCTTGCGGGGACGGCAGCCATTGTGCGGCACCGGCGTAACGTCCTTGATGACGCTGATATCCAGGCCAATCGCCTGTAATGCCCGAATCGCCGATTCCCGGCCGGACCCAGGCCCTTTGACGCGGATTTCCACTTCCCGCATGCCGTGGGACATCGCCTGACGCGCGGCATCCTGCGCCACTTGCTGGGCGGCAAAGGCCGTGCTCTTGCGTGAGCCCTTAAATCCCACTTTGCCCGCAGTGGACCACCCGATCACATTGCCCTGGGCATCCGTGATGGTCACCAGGGTATTGTTGAAAGTCGCCAGAATATTGGCCACGCCCGAGGTGACGTTCTTGGCGTGCTTGGCCTTGATGATCTTCTTGCCCGCCAGTTCATCCGCCAGCAAGTCAGCCGCCGTCGGTGCCGTGCCGGCCACCGGGCCGGTCGGGGCCGCTTCCGACTTGGCTTCTTCAGCCTTGCCTTTGTCAGACTTCGCCTTGTCGGACTTGGCCGCGCCTTTCTTGGCCGGAGCCGCTTTGGCTTCGGGCTTGGCGCCTTCTTTAGCCGGAACCTCTTTGGCTTCGGGTTTGACGCCTTCTTTAGCCGGAGCTTCTTTCGCGGGTGCCCCAGTGGCTTCCGGTTTCGCCGCTTCCGGCGCAGCGGGCGCCGGGGCTGCCGGTTCCTGGGCGTCGGGCTTCTTGGGTTGGGATTCGTCTGCCATACTTAAAAATTAATGGATGCCCGTCTTGGCATTCGGTTTGCGCTGCACGCCGACGGTCTTGCGAGGACCTTTGCGCGTGCGGGCATTGGTCGAAGTTCGCTGCCCATGCACTGGCAAGCCACGTAGGTGCCGGATGCCACGGTAGCATTTGATGGCCTGCAAGCGTTTCAGGTTCAGGCCAATCTCGCGGCGCAGGTCGCCTTCGATGACGTATTTGCCATCCTGGATGGCGTGCGTAATCTGGGATAATTGCTGTTCCGTCAAATCCTTGGCCCGAACGGCAGGATCGACGGCGGCCTTTTCCAGGATCTCCCGGGCGTTAACCGGTCCAATGCCGTACACATAGCGAAGCGCAATATCGATGCGCTTGTTGCTGGGTATTTCGATGCCAATGATACGTGCCATACGCTCTAGCCTTGACGTTGTTTGTGCCGGGGGTTGGTACAAATCACCCGGACGACGCCTTTGCGCCGGATCACTTTGCAGTTTTCGCAAAGTTTCTTCACTGAGGTTCGAACTTTCATAACCAATTCAATTCAATTTTCCGCTTTACCGATGATCCGTCCTTTGGACATATCAAACGGTGACATTTCCAGGATCACTTTTTCACCCAACATCAAGCTGACTCCATCCCGTCGCAGCCGGGCTGACAAAAAGGCCAACAGCCGATGCCCGTTGGACAACTCCACCCCCCAAGTCCCGTTGGGAGAAGCGCCGATCACGATACCTTCAATTTGGAAAGCATCGAGGTGCAAGTCAGGATTTCCGGCTCGGATTCGGTGATCAGAATCGTGTGCTCAAAATGAGCGGACAATTGACCATCTTTCGTGATCACTGTCCAGCCGTCTTTCAAAATTTTTACTTCGGGCGCTCCGCCCACGACCATGGGTTCGATGGCCAGGGTCATCCCTGGACGCAACTTCGGGCTCGATTTGCCGTCCACGAAATTGGGTATCTGCGGTTCTTCGTGCATGGAACGTCCAACGCCATGGCCGACAAATTCCCGAACCACGTTGTAGCCGTTCGCTTCCACGAATTGCTGGATGTGCCGGGATATATCCACCACCCGATTACCCGGAACCGCTTGGGCAATGCCTTCGTACAAGGATTGTTCCGTCACGTCCATCAACTGCTGCGCTTCCACGCTACAGCCGCCCACCGCCACGGTGCGGGCATTGTCACCGATGAAGCCGTTGTAAATGACGCCGACATCGAGGCTCACGATATCGCCAAACTCGAGCCTTCGCTCGGACGCGATCCCATGCACCACCTGCTCATTGACCGAAATACACAGGTGGCAAGGGAATTTGCGGTAGCCGTAAAAAGCACTGCGGGCGCCGTAATGTTTGATCCGGGCCGCCGCGTGGTCCTCAACTTCGCGCGTGGTGCGCCCCGGTTGAATGAACTCGCAGACTTCGTCCAGGACCGCGCGCGCGACGCCACAAGCAGGCCGCATGGCCTCTAAATCCCGTTCGTTCTTAAGAATGATCATGCTTCGACTGGTCGCAGGTCCGGCTCAGAACCGTCCTTTAATGCGTCCTTTCTTCAAAAAGCCGTCATAATGCCGCATCAACAGATGCGACTCCATTTGCCGCATGGTATCCAATACGACGCCCACGGTAATCAGCAAGCTGGTGCCGCCAAAGAAGGTGCCCAACTGAAGGGGCACTTCCATCGCGCGGTAAAGCAAAATGGGGATCACGGCCAGGATGGTCAGGAAAATGGCGCCCGCCAAAGTAATCCGGCTCATGGCGTTGTGAAGGAAATTGCTGGTGGCCACACCCGGACGCACCCCCGGAATGTACCCGCCGTATTTCTTCAAATCGTCGGCAATCTGAATCTCATTGAATTGCGTGGCCACCCAGAAGTACGAGAAAAACAGAATCATCGCCCCATAGACCAGCAGGTACAAAACTGACCCATAATTCAGTGCCGTCGCAATATTGCGGAGAAAAGCAATGTCGTAGGTGTTCCCCAAAAACAACAGGATCTTCTGGGGGAACATCAGAATGGCCTGGGCAAAAATGATCGGCATCACGCCCGCGTAATTGACCCGTAACGGCATAAACGAGGTCCCGCCGGAAATCACTTTCCGACCCACCGCCCGCTGCGCGTACTGGACCGGCACCTTACGTTGGGCCTGGGTCACCGCAATCACACCTGCCACCACCGCACACAACAGCAGCACCATGGCGATCGCGTGAAACAGATTAGGGTGGTTCTCACCGGGGCCGCCCGTACGGAACATGTCCATCAACGCCTGCCCGGCTCGCGGCAAGCGCGCCAGAATGCCGATGGTGATGACCAAGGACACTCCGTTGCCAATGCCACGCTCGGAAATCTGCTCGCCAAACCACATCAGCAGCAACGTGCCGGTGGTCAAAATGATCATGGTCTGAAAGCGATACCACCAAATCCAGGAGTCACTATAAAGGATCAGGCTGGTATCCGCGGGAAATCCCGTGAACAGCCGCGACGGATTCTCCCAGCCAACGGCCATCACCAGCCCCTGGCCAATGCAAAGCACCACGGTAAGATACCGGCCGTATTGGATGATCTTGGCCCGGCCGCCTTCTTCGCGCGCCAGTTTGCTCAATTGCGGCACCACGGCGGTCAGCAATTGCAGGATGATCGTGGCACTGATGTACGGCATGATCCCCAACGAACCCACCGCACAATGCTCCAACGCGCCCCCGGTGAACATGCTGTACATGCCCAGCAAGCCGCCGCCGCCCGATTGGCTGGCCAGGTGATTGAAGTAGTCGGTGAGCGCGGCGCCATTCAGCCCGGGGACGGGAATCATGGCCACCAGTCGGCACATCCCCAGCATGACCAGGGTAAAGATAATGCGCGATTTCAGCTCGGGGATTTTGAAGCAGTTGGCGAAGGTGTTGAAGACGTTGGCAAACATGAGGGTAGCGGTAAACGCCGGTCAGGACTTCTTTGGCTCGGCCTTTTTGACAGGGATAACTTCGCAGATACCGCCTTTGCTTTCGATTTTGCTTCGGGCAGCCGCGCTGAAGGCATGGGCGTTGACCGTCAACTTCCGGGTCAACTCTCCATGGCCGAGAATTTTAACTCCATCTCCGGGCCCATTCACCAAGCCGGTTTGGCGCAACATATCCACAGTGACTTGGGCGCCATCGTCGAAGCGGTTGAGCGATTCAAGGTTGACGGGAATGTAGCGCGTGGTGTGCCGGACATTGTTGAAGCCGCGTTTGGGAATGCGGCGGATCAACGGCATTTGACCGCCTTCGAATCCGATCCGGATCGAGCTTCCCGAGCGGGCCGTCTGGCCCTTGCCACCGCGCCCGCTGGTCTTGCCGTGGCCGCTGGATTCGCCCTGCCCTAGCCGTTTCCGGCGATGCTTGGCGCCGGGCCGAGGTTTCAAATCGTGCAATCGCATATAGTAAATTCCTTACGGGTTGGTCTGCGGCGCGTCACCGGCTTCGGACGCGGGCGCCGCGGGGCTGGCTTCCGGAGCTTCCGCCGGGGCCGTTGCTTCCGTCGGCGCGGGTTCAGGCGTGGGCTCGACCGCAGGAGTGGCGGGAGCCACTACCGCCTCTTCCGTGGAGGCCGCTGGTTTTTCCGGAACCTTGATGGCAATGCCCCGGCTGCGATAAATATCTTCCCGCAACCGCAAGTGTTGCAGGGCCGAGATGGTCGCCTTAACTACATTGGCCGCGTTCTTGGAGCCCAGGGATTTGCTCAACACATTGCGCACGCCCGCGGATTCGAGCACCGCTCGCACGGTTTTGCCCGCGATGACTCCGGTTCCGGTGGAGGCCGGGCGGAGCAGCACGTGCGCGCCACAATAATGGGTTTCGACTTCATGGGGAATGGTGTCTTCCTTGAGGGACACACGGACCATGTGGTTCCGGGCAATCTCGCCGCCTTTGCGAATGGCTTCAGCGACTTCGTTGGCTTTACCCAAGCCCACGCCCACCCGGCCCTGCTTGTCACCCACCACCATCAGGGCGCTGAAACTGAAGCGCCGGCCACCCTTGACCACCTTGGCCGAGCGATTGATGAACACCACTTTCTCAACCAGTTCCGGCCCCGGCAAGCCATCGGCACCCAACATTTCCGTGTTGGATTCGCCTGGCCTCCGGCCCCGGCGCGGTTGCATCCGTGAGCGCTGGGGACGATCCCTTGAACCCGGACCTTTGCTCTGAGTATTGAATTCAGCCACAGTTATTTCTCCTGGTTAAATTAAAATTGCAGTCCTGCTTCGCGGGCGGCTTCGGCCAACGCTTTGACTTTGCCGTGGAATTTGGCGCCGCCGCGGTCAAACACCACCCGGGTGATGCCTTTGGTTTTGGCGGCTTCGGCGGCCAAGGTGCCCAGCCGTTTGGCGGTGGCCACATTGGCAGCCAACTGCCCGCGGTCCGGCACGTCCTTGGCGCGCGTCGAGGTGGCCACCAACGTTCGACCCACGGAATCGTCGATGAACTGGATGTAAATATGTTGGTTGGTGAAACAGACGCTCATGCGCGGGCGCTCTGCGGTACCGATGACTTTTTTGCGAATCCGCCAATGGCGTAATTCTGCGAGACGATGCTTTCTTTGTGTCAACATGGTTAGCGGGCCACGGATTTTGCCGTAGCCAATTCATGATTGTTACTGGACGGTCTTGCCTTCCTTACGGACGACATGCTCGCCGGCATAGCGCACGCCTTTGCCCTTATAGGGTTCAGGCGGGTAGTAGCTGCGCAACTCGGAGGCCACTTTGCCGACCACCTGCTTGTCGATGCCTTCCACGGTGATCTTGGTGTTGTCTTCGACCGTCACTTTGATGTTTTCGGGAATGGGGTAATTAATGGGGTGCGAGTACCCCAGATTCATGGTGATGGTTTTGCCCTGGACGGCCGCTTTGAAGCCCACGCCCTGGATTTCCAGTTTGCGCACATAGCCTTCACTAACGCCCTTGACCATGTTGAACACCAGCGCCCGGCTCAAGCCGTGCAGCGCCCGGTGTTTGCTCTCGTCGCTGGCGCGGGTAACCACCACGTTGCCCGCATCCACCGAGGCGGCCGTGCCGCGCGGCAGCTCGAAGTCCAGCTTGCCCTTCGGGCCTTCGACGGCCACCAATTGCCCTTTGATCTCCACCTTCACCTTGGCGGGGATGGGCACCGGCATTTTTCCTATTCTTGACATAAATCCAATAATTAGGTTCCAACGATTACCAGACGTAGCAAAGCACTTCGCCGCCCACGTTCTGTTTGCGCGCCGAGGTGGCGGTCATGACCCCCTGCGAGGTGGACAAGATGGCCACTCCCAAACCGCCCCGCACCCGGGGAACCTCGGTTGCCCCCACGTAGTGGCGCAGACCCGGGCGGCTGATCCGGCGGAGCCCTTCAATGACGCCCCGGCGGCCATCGTACTTTAATTTCACCTTGAGGGTTTTGTGGCGTTTCGCTTCGACCTCGTAATCCTGGATATACCCTTCGTGCTTGAGGACGGCCGCAATGTGTTCTTTGATGCGGGAATGCGGCAGCGAGATAACCGGCAATCGGGCGCTAAGGCCATTGCGAATGCGGGTCAACAAATCGGAGATCGGGTCAGTCATACGTTTACCAACTGGCTTTGGTTACGCCGGGAATCAAGCCGGCCAGGGCGTCCTCGCGGAAGGTCAAACGCGACGAGCCGAACTTCCGGAAATACGAGTGCCGCCGTCCGGTTTTGTTGCAGCGGTTCACCACCCGCACCGGGCTGGCATCCCGCGGCAGTTGGGACAAACCGGCGTAGTCTTTTTTGCGTTTCAATTCAGCGCGGATGGCCGCGTACTTTTTCACGGTGGCCAACTTTCGCTTGTTGCGCTCGATCCAGGACTTCTTTGCCATATTCTTTTGCTTAACTATTTACCTTCGGCGAAGGGGAATCCCATCATTTTCAGCAGTTCCAGGGCCTCATCATCGGTGGGGGCCGAGGTGACGATGGTAACGTCCATGCCTTGTTGCCGTTTGATCTTGTCCAAATCCACTTCCGGAAACACAGTTTGTTCGGCGATGCCCAGCGAATAGTTCCCACGCCCATCAAAGGATCGGGGGGACATCCCGCGAAAATCCCGAATCCGCGGCAGGGCGGTGGCCACCAGCCGATCGAAAAACTCATACATGGTGTCCCGGCGCAACGTCACGCGGCAGCCAATGGGCTGATTTTCGCGCAACTTGAAATTGGCCACACTTTTACGGGACAAGTTAATGACCGGTTTGCGTCCGGTGATCAACGCCAAATCCTTGGCCGCATCGTCCACGGCGCTTTTTTCCAGCGAGGCGCTCACGCCCATGTTGACCACGATCTTCAACAACCGGGGTACTTGATGCGGATTCTTGTAGCCGCGTTTTTCAACCAACGCTGGCTGCACTTCTTTGAGGTATTTCTGGTAAAGTCGGGATTTCATTTCGCTCGGTCCTTTATGCCTCCGGTGCGGGGGTGGCCGCCGTCCCGCGCTGGGCGGCGCGCTCGTCGAATTTCGTGGCCAGCATCACGTTGGAGATGTGGATGGTGCCTTCGCGCTCAATGATGGCCCCCTGCTGCTGCGTCTCCGCTGAGCGGCCTTTTTTCATGTGGCGCTTGATCATCTTGGCGCCTTCGACAATAACGCGCTGTTTGCCGGGTTGCACCTGCAGGATCTTGCCACGCTTGCCGCGCTCGGTGCCGGCAATCACCACCACTTCGTCGCCCTTTTTCACGTGAAATCGTTGTCGCATAACTTTCAAATAACTTCCGGGGCCAGGGAAATGATCTTCATGAATTTCTTCTCGCGCAATTCGCGCGCCACCGGGCCAAAAATGCGGGTGCCCTTGGGGTTGTTGTCGGCATCGATGATGACGATCGCGTTCGAGTCGAATCGCAACGTGGAACCGTCCTTGCGGTGAATGGTCTTGCGGGTGCGCACCACCACGGCATTGACCACGTCGCCTTTCTTGACGGAGCCGTCCGGCGTGGCTTCCTTGATGTGCGCCTTGATAATGTCCCCGATGCGGGCGTAACGCTGGTTGCGGCCGAGCACCCCGATGGTGGCGGCCCGCTTGGCCCCAGTGTTGTCGGCCACGTCGAGAATGGATCGAATTTGTAACATAATCGTGCCTCGTTATTTGGCGGCTGCCTGCGCCTCGCGATTGCGCTCGATCACTTCGACCAAACGCCACCGTTTGAGCTTGGACATGGGCCGGATTTCGGCAATCCGCACCCGGTCGCCCGGCTGGGCTTCGCCCTTCGCATCGTCCACATAAAACCGTTTGTAGGCGGTGACGACTTTTTTGAAGCGCGGATGGGCAAACCGGCGCTGCACCTGCACCACGATGGTCTTCGCCATTTTACTGGGAACGACCTCGCCAATGCGTTCTTTGCGATGACCGCGGGCTGGGATGGTTGGAGTTTCAGACATAGGCATTCAATCAAGCGGCGGTTTGGCGCAGTTGGGTCATCCGGGTTTCCACGCGGGCGATGTCCCGGCGCAGGGTGCGCAGACGCGCCGGCTGTTCGAGTTGGCTGCTGGCCTGCTGCAACCGCAGGTTGAACACTTCCTGACGCAGGTCGCGGCTCTTGGCCTGCAGTTCGACCAACGTCATATCTAACATTGCTTTACGCTCTTCTTTTTTCATAGACGCGGTCCAGTCCTAAACGTGGATGTGTCGGGAAACAAAACGGGTGCGGAACGGCAGCTTGGTGGCCGCCAGGCGCAAGCATTGGCGGGCGCTGGCTTCAGTTACGCCGTCCACTTCGAACAACACGGTTGCTGGCTTGATGACGGCCACCCAGGATTCCAGGGGACCTTTGCCCTTGCCCATGCGAGTTTCCAGCGGCTTCTTGGTAAAGGATTTCTGAGGGAAGACCCGAATCCACATTTTGCCGTGCCGTTTCATGGCGCGGGAAATGGCCACGCGGGCGGCTTCAATCTGTTTGGTGTCCAGCCAGCCACGGTCCATGGACTGCAACCCGTATTCGCCAAAGGCCACCGTGTTGCACCGGGTCGCGAACCCGGCCCGGCTGCCCCGTTGCATTTTGCGATACTTAACTCTCTCTGGTATTAACGGCATAAGACAGATTCCTCCCGCTTAGCTGGGAATAGCGCCCAGGATCATGGTTTCCGGGGGTTTGGCTTTTTCAGGTTTATTTTCGCCACTGCAAACCCAGCACTTGATGCCCAGTTTGCCGTACAGCGTACGGGCTTCGGCAAAGCCATAATCAATGTTGGCCCGCAAGGTGTGCAGCGGCACCCGGCCTTGGTGATACATTTCCACCCGCGACAGTTCCGCGCCACCCAGGCGGCCACCGCAGCGGATTTTGATCCCTTCGGCGCCAAAATCCCGGGCCGTTTGTACGGCCTTCTTCATGGCACGGCGGAAGGAGACGCGCCGTTCAAGCTGCAAGGCCACGTTTTCCGCAATCAATTGGGCGTCAATTTCCGGGTGCTTGATCTCCAGGATATCCACGTAGATCTCCTTGCCGGTCATCACGCTCAATTCTTCCTTGAGGCGATCGATTTCCGCCCCCTTGCGCCCGATCACAACCCCCGGACGAGCGGTCAGGATGGTAATGCGGCAGCGCGTGGCCGCGCGCTCAATCAAGATGCGCGGCACCGAGGCCGACTCGAGTTTCTTTTTCAATAGCTCCCGGATTTTACGATCTTCAGCCAGTAACCGGCTAAAGTCTTTCTTCTCGGAATACCACTTGGAGCGCCAGTCCTTATTGACCGCCACTCGCAAACCGATTGGATTGGTTTTTTGTCCCATAACGGTTATTCGTCCGACAAAACTATTTTCACATGACAATGGCGCTTCAACACCGGCCCCGCTGAACCGCGGGCCTTGGGCGTGAAACGTTTGTTGGTCGTTCCGGTTTGCGCCACCGCTTCCCGAACGACCAGGTTCTGCGCCTTGGCGGACTTGTTGTTCTCCGCATTGGCAATGGCCGACTTCAAGGTCTTCGCCACCCACCGCGCCGATTTCCGCGGTACCACTTCGAGGGTCGCCTGCGCCTTCAACGCCGGCAGACCCTGAATCTGCCGCGTGACCTCGTGCATCTTCTGGCGCGACATCGGGATGTTCTTGGTAATTGCGTGGACTTGCATAGTCGTCTATTTAGCTTCGGCCTTGGCCGTGTGCGCGCCGTGTTTGCGGAAGGTCCGGGTGAGGGAAAATTCGCCCAACCGGTGGCCCACCATGTTTTCCGTCACAAACACCGGGTTGAACACTTTGCCATTGTGTACGTTGAAGGTCAGCCCGACAAAATCCGGTGTGATCACCGACCGGCGCGACCAAGTCTTGATCGGCACCTTGGACTTCGTTTCTTTGGCCTTGGTGATCTTGTCCAGCAAATGCTGGTCGATGAACGGACCTTTTTTAATTGAACGTCCCATAAGCGTTTACTTGAGTTTCATGGGGCGGCCGTCCCGGCGCACCACGATGAATCGATTGGATTGTTTCTTCCGGTCCCGGGTTCGGTAGCCTTTGGCCAACAATCCCCACGGGGAGGTCAAGTGCTGCCGGCCGCCACCGCTCTTGGATTTGCCGGCGCCGCCGCCATTGGGATGGTCCACCGGGTTGCGGGCCACGCCGCGGCTGATCATGCGAATGCCGCGATGCCGGGAACGGCCGGCCTTGCCCAAAACGACATTCTCATGTTCCAAGTTGCCAACCTGCCCGATCGTCGCGTAGCAGTTTTCATTGATCTTGCGGATTTCCCCCGAGGGCAGGCGAATCTGGGCATACCCTTCATCACGCGACATCAAAGCGGCTTCGCTGCCGGCGCTGCGCACAATCTGGCCGCCGCGCCCCGGGGTCAACTCAATGTTGTGAATCGGTAATCCGACGGGAACCGTTCGCAGCGGAAGGCAGTTGCCCAATTCGGCCGGCGCCGTGGGGCCGCTGACGATTTTCGTGCCCACTTTGAGGCCATGGGGCGCAATAATGTAGCGTTTTTCGCCGTCGGCATACGTCAACAACGCCAATCGGGCCGAGCGAATGGGATCGTATTCGATGGCGGTGACGGTGGCTTCAATACCGTGTTTCTTCCGCCGGAAATCGACTTGCCGAATTTTCTGTTTGTGGCCGCCGCCGATACCGCGGGCGGTGATGCGGCCATAGCAGTTGCGGCCACCCGTTTTCTTGCGGGTCTTGACCAGCTTCTTTTCGGGCTTGGTCTTGGTGATCTCCGCGAACGACGCGATAGTCATATATCGCGTGGAGGGCGTGAGCGGTCTGAAAGTCTTTACTGGCATAACAAAGGGGGCGTTAAGTGAGCACAATCTTGTCACCCTCCTTCAGGGTGACCACCGCTTTTTTCCAATCCGCCGATTTGCCCTGATCGGGACGGCGTTGCCGGCGGGCTTTGCCATGCACCGTCATGGTGTTGACACGGACCACTTTGACCTTGAACAACTCTTCCACCGCCCGCTTGATCTGGATCTTGTTGGCCCGGCGGTCGGCAACCACGGTGTACTGGTTGAATTTTTCGCCCTGGCGGGTGCCCTTTTCCGTCAGGCGGGCGGTCTTGATGATTTCAAAAGCGTTCATGCAATCAGTTCTTCAAACGGGCTTCGAGTTTTTCAAAGGCACTGCGGGTGAACAGGAGTTTGTCGGGATGCAGCACTTGGTAGGTGTGGACCATGTCGCTGGTGGTGACAAGCACCTTGGGCACATTGCGGGCCGCCAAGTTCAAGTTCTGTTCCTGGGCGGCCGTCACGACCAGCGCCGAACCTTCCAGTCCCAAAGTCTTGAGGAGGGCGACAAATTCGCTGGTCTTCGGGGCATCCAGTTTCAGATCGTCCACCACCATCACATCGCCGGCGTTCAACCGCTCGCTCATCGCCTTGCGCAACGCCAGTTGCTTGGTCTTCTTGGTGACCTTCTTGCCGAAATCGCGCGGTTTGGGGCCGAACACCACACCGCCGCCCGGCCAAGTGGCGAGGCGAAGGAACCGGCTCGCGCCCGGCCTGTGCCTTTCTGCCGCCAGGGTTTTTTGCCGGTGCCAGCGACTTCGCCCATCGTTTTGGTGCAGGCGGTGCCCATCCGTTGGTTGGCCTGATACGCCACCACGGTGTCATGCACTGCCTGGGTGCCTTTGCCGCCTTCGACCAGCGGGAACTGCACCTTCAGCTCCCCCTGGTCCTGGCCCTTGATATCTTTAACCGCAAGCTTCATGGTCATTCCTTACTTGGCCGCTTTCTTGCCGCCTTTGCCCTTGGCTTCTTCGGCAGCCGCTTTCTTGACAGTGCCCTGAGGCATTTTCTTGGCTTCCCGAATAACCACATAATCCCCGTTCGCGCCGGGAATCGCACCACGGATCAACAGGACATTGTCCGCCTCGCGCACTTGGATGATCTCCAAGATTCTGCACCGTGCGCCGCACCTGGCCCATGTGACCGGGCATTTTCATGCCGCGCATGACTGTGCCGGGGAAACAGACGGCTGCCGATGGCGCCGGTCCGCCGATGCCACCCTTGGCGCCGTGGGTCAGATCGCCGCCCGGAAATTGTATCGCTTGACGACGCCTTCAAATCCCCGTCCTTTGGTCACGCCAATGGCATCCACAAAATCGCCGACCGCAAAAAGGTCGGTCCGACAAGATCGCCGGGTTTCACTTCCTTCGAGAAATCGCGGAACTCCTTGATGCGTTTCACAGGCTGGGCGCCATGTCTTCTTGAAATGACCCAGCATGCGCTTGGTGACGCGGTGTTCTTTCTGGTCGTCGAAGCCAAGTTGGACGGCCTTGTAACCGTCCGATTTCCGAGGTCTTGCACTGCAGGACACGGTTGGGTCCCGCCAGCACGACCGTGACCGGACACGCAATTGCCTTCGGCGTCATACACACGCGTCTGGCCCAGTTTCTTTCCTAACAGTCCGAGAGGCATAGCGTTTAAATTTTGATCGTGATGTCCACCCCGGCGGGCAGGTTGAGCTTCTTCAGTTCATCCACCGTCTTGGCGGTCGGCTCGATAATGTCGAGCAGCCGCTTGTGCGTGCGTTGCTCGAAAGTCTCCTGCGACTTCTTGTCCGCGTGCGGGGAACGCTGCATGGTGAACCGTTCGATGCGGGTCGGCAGCGGGATTGGACCCGCTACCCGCGCGCCGGTGCGTTTGACGGTTTCCGCGATGTCCGGGCCGAATGGTCGATGACCCGATGGTCAAAGGCCTTCAGTCGGATGCGAATCCGTTGTCCAGCCATAAAAGAACAATTGTTTCAAATCCAAGTTTAACTGCGCGCCGGCTTCTTGTCGGCCGAATCAATGATGGTCGCGGCAATGCTGCTCGGTACCGGCTCAAAACAGAGCGGTTCCATGGAATAGGCCGCCCGTCCTTTCGAAAGGAACGGATGGCCGTGGCGTAGCCGAACATTTCCGACAGCGGCACCTCGGCGTTGAGACTGGTGCCGCCACTCTTGATCTCAATCCCGGTGATCTTGCCGCGACGCCGGTTGAGGTCGCCAAGCAGGTCGCCCTGATATTCGTCCGGGGTGGTGACTTCCACCTTCATGACCGGCTCCAGCAGAATCGGCGCGGCCTTCTTGCAGGCGTCCTTGAAGGCAAAGATGCCGGCCATTTTGAAGGCCAGTTCACTGGAGTCAACCTCATGGAAGGTGCCATCGACAATGGCAATCTTGAGGTCCACCATCTGATAGTTGGCCACGTAACCACCGGCCACTCGCTTCCTTGAGCCCATTGATGACCGCGGGAATGTATTCTTTGGGAATCGCCCCGCCGACGATCTTATTTTCGATCTCAATGCCCTTGCCGCGTTCGTTGGGAGCCACTTTGATGCACGCGTGCCCGTATTGGCCGCGGCCACCGGACTGGCGGATGAATTTGCCCTCACCTTCGGCCGGTTTGGTAATGGTTTCGCGATAGGCGATTTGCGGCACGCCGGCATTGGCCTGGACTTTGAACTCCCGGAACAGGCGGTCCCGAATGATGTCCAGGTGCAACTCACCCATGCCCGCGATGATGAGTTGGCCGGTTTCCTCGTTGGTGAAACAGCGGAACGTGGGATCTTCTTCCGCCAAGCGCTGCAAGCCCTCACTGACATTTCTCGCGGTCGGCTTTGGTCTTCGGCTCGACCGCCATGCGAGATCACCGGTTCGGGGAACGTCGGCGGTTCGAGCACTAGTTCCAGGATCTTCGTCGCAAAGGGTGTCGCCGGTGGTGATGTTCCTCAAGCCGACCAGCGCGGCAATGTCGCCGGCATACACGCGGTCCAGTTCAATGCGCTTATCCGCCTGCAATCATCATGACCCGGTTTACGCGTTCGCGGCTGCGGGTGCGCGGATTATAAATCATGTCGCCCTTCTTGAACTGGCCACTATAGACGCGGAAAAAGACCAGCTTGCCCACATAGGGATCGCTCCACAGTTTGAACGCCAGGGAACAGAATTTGGCGTTGTCGTCGGTGGGCACCGGGACGCGTTCCTCCTCGGAACCCAGCGCAAAACCAAAAGCGGGCGGCACGTCCAGCGGGGAGGGCAGGTAATCCAGGATGGAGTCAATCAGCGACTGCACGGCGCTTTTCTTAAACGCCGAACCGCACAAGACGGGTACCAGTTCGAGCTTGCAGGTCAGCCGCCGGATGGCCGCCTTCAACACCAGCGGGGGAATCGGTTGATCATGGATGATCAATTCGGCCACCGTGTCGTCCTTGTTGGAAACCGCGTCCATCAACTCCGCCAGCGCCGTCTGGGCGGCATCCTGCAATTCAGCGGGAATTTCCGTAATCTGGTAGTTCAATCCGTCCGGATCGGCTGGATCGTAGCGAATCGCCTTCTGATTAACCACATCCACAACCCCGTGAAAATTGTCTTCCTTACCAATGGGAATAAAAATCGGATACGCGTAGGCACCCAGCTTCTTGCGCATTTCGCTGACGGCGTTTTCGAAATTGGCGCCGGTGCGGTCCATCTTGTTGACGAAGGCAATGCGCGGCACTTTGTATTTTGTGGCCTGCCGCCAGACCGTTTCCGATTGCGGCTGCACGCCGGCCACACCGCAAAACACCGCCACGGCGCCGTCGAGCACCCGCATGGAACGTTCGACTTCCGCCGTGAAATCCACGTGTCCCGGAGTGTCGATGATGTTGATCCGATGCTCGATCCCCGGAAACAGTTTCTCGCACTCCTCCGGTTTCTGCGTCCAGTAACAGGTCGTCGCGGCCGAGGTGATGGTGATGCCGCGTTCCCGCTCCTGCTCCATCCAATCGGTCACCGTGTTGCCGTCATCCACGTTGCCCATCCGGTGGATCAGGCCCGCGTAGAAGAGAATCCGCTCGGTCGTCGTCGTCTTCCCCGCGTCAATGTGCGCCGCAATCCCGATGTTGCGCGTCTGTTCCAGCGCATAGAGCCGATCCGGCGAATTGACTGATCTCTTCTCTTCCATTACTGCTTGCATCGAAATATCCAGTGATAAGAAAACGCCCCGATAAGTATCGTCCACCACCGGGGCGTTGAAATAGTTCGTAATTACCAGCGGAAATGGGCAAAGGCCTTGTTGGCCTGCGCCATGCTTGTGTACTTCGTCCCGCTTACGAATGGCGTTGCCCTGCCCTTGATAGGCCTCCAGGATTTCCGCGGCCAGGGCTTGTTTCATCGGGATGCCTTTGCGGGCGTCGGCAAATGCCGACCAGCCAGCGAACCGCCAGGGAAGCCTGCCGCTCCGGGGTCACTTCCAGTGGCACCTGATAGGTGGCGCCCCCCACTCGCCGCGCCTTGGTTTCAATGCGCGGCTTGGCGTTATCCACGGCCCGCTGCAGAATCTCCAACGGGTTGGACTGGGGATTCTTCTCCACGATGGCGTCAAAGGCGCCATACACAATACGCTGCGCGGTGCTTTTCTTGCCTCCCTGCATCACGGTGTTGACCAACCGCGTGACCAGCGGACTGTGATACTTCGGGTCGTCCGGTAACGGTCGTTTAACAGATTGTCGTCGTCGAGCCATAGTGCTACCTCAAATACCTTAAGCAGCCCCGGCTGCCGGTTTGGCGGCCTTGGGGCGTTTGACGCCGTATTTCGAACGGCTGACCCGCCGTTTCTCCACGCCCGCCGCGTCCAGCGTTCCGCGCACAATATGGTACCGCACGCCCGGCAGATCCTTCACCCGTCCCCCACGGATCAACACGATCGAGTGTTCCTGCAAGTTGTGACCTTCGTCCGGAATGTAAGCGATCACTTCCTGGCCGTTGGTCAGGCGCACTTTGGCCACCTTGCGCATCGCCGAATTCGGCTTCTTCGGGGTGCGGGTCATGACCTGCAAACACACCCCACGACGGAACGGCGACCCGCTCAAGGCCGGCGCCTTGGACTTGATCTTCAACCGCTGCCGTCCTTTCCGGACGAGTTGGTTAATAGTCGGCATTGCTGCTTTGTTAATTGATTGAACCCACTTCCCTCGGTATCTGGGGAAACGGAGCGCGAATAATAGCCAACGCGTTTCGCGTTGCAACTAGTATTTAAAAAAAAGTTGCGGTCGGGCAACGCCTTGCTGTCCCGACCACTGACTACTGCTAAATCCGCAACAAAGGGCGACAATCTAACGGCTTCGTTTCCATTTGCAATAGGGAATTTAGATGATTTTTTCCGTCCTCGTTAGCTCTGATGAACTTCCGCCGGCTTGTGGCAGCGGACGTAAGGCGGCTCATTCTTCTCAGAAGCAGTTCGGCCTTCCGAGGAATAATGAGCCTCCAAACGCTACGCGGGTTTGGTCGGGGCAGTCTGCAATGGTGCGCCAGCGTTTGGAGTGCGTTCGGCTTGCCGGCGCTTTCGCGCGTCGGGCGCCGTGGCAAAGCAGGCGGACGCGGATTTGGGCTCGGGGCGCATGGGTTGATCGAAAGCGGCGGAGGACCGCACGCACTCCATGACCCCGCCGAACTTCGAAGACGCCAGGGAGGCATGTCCGGTAGTAGAATTAACCCCGGATTTCGAGGATTTCACGGATACAAAGCCTTGGCCGCCCGTAGCGCCGCCAAGCCGGCTCACCATTCGGATGACCGCTTGGTTTCAGCCAAGTTCGTCTCCATCTGTGTATCCGTGTTCATCGGTTGATCCGTGGTTGAATCTTTGGTTGCGGTGACAGCCGCGCTGGGCAATCCGTGATTCCAAATACCCTTTTTGATCGAACGATTCTCCGGACGGCACGCACTTTAGCAGCTTGCGTAAGTTCGCAAATACCGGGGAGTCGTGCTCAATGCAGCGCAGCTTTCCAATCTGCTGGGCGCTGGCAGCACGCGGCGTTGCCGAGGCTGCGCACATCCCGCCTCGAATGAAAGCGGGAGCAAGCTCCGCGCACTCCAAACGCTGCGCGTGGTTTGGTTGGGCCAGTTCGCAATGTCGCGCCAGCGTTTGGAGTGCGCCCGGCTTGCCGGCGCTTTCGCAGGCAGAGCGCCGTGGCCAGGCAGGCAGACGCGGTCTCGGCTTCGCGACAGTCGGGCTGTTCGAAAACGGTAGAGGACCGCGCGCACTCCAAGACCTGACGGAAGTTCGACTACACGACCGCAACGAGCACAACGCAGGAAAGCCGCATCGCCGGAATTCGGAAAATGTTTCGAATACCATGTCCGCGAGGGGAGGGCCTGCTTCACCGCAAAGACACGAAGAGGCGGAAAGAGGTTTCGTTGGAATCCTTTGCGCCTCTTCGTGCCTTTGCGGTAACTCGATCATCGGATTTCCGTCCTTCGCCCGTCGGACTTCTTTCGGGTGTCGGCCTTCGGGTTTCAGACTTTGCCGCCGCCTGGCCACCGTTGTGCTCGGATTTTCCGCTTGGCTTACCGGGCGGGCAGGGATACCCTACTCATCGCCCCAAGCAACATCGACAAACGAATTGAATGTCCGCAACTTGAGTCGCTTATGAAAGACACACGCATGAACCGGCGGGATTTTGTGAAGAACTCCACCCTGGCATCCGCCGCCACCGCCTTGGCCGTCACCGGCGCTGCCGCCACCGCCAGCGGCCATGAGGTCATTCCCTCGGGGCCGTTGTCGGCACCCAGGAACACGGTGCCGATGGGCAAGCTGGCCAACCAGGAGTTCAGCCGGTTGATGCTGGGCGGCAACCTGATTTCCGGCTACGCCCATTCGCGCGACCTCTCCTACGTGGCGCAACTCTCGCGGCGCTACAATACCGAGGCCAAAATCCTCGAGACGCTCGAACTGGCCGAAACGCACGGCATCAACGCCATGAACAGTTACGTGATGGACGGCAATGACGCCCTGCAAAAGCATTGGAAGCGCGGCGGCAAGATGAAATGGTTCGTGCAGGTGCGCGTCGATCCCCAGGGCGGTTTCTCGCAGATCAAGAAAGCCGTCGATCTCGGGGCCACGGCCATCCACGTCAATGGCGACGCCGCCGAAGCCCTGTTGCGCGAACGCGATTTGGAAAAGCTGCACAAGATGGTGCAAGCGATCCGGGCGGAGAAAGTCATCTGCGGCGTGGCGGCGCACGCGTTGAGCGTCATTGTCCAATGCGAGCAGGCCGGGTTCGACGTGGACTTCTACCAGAAGACCCTGCACACCCACGATTATTTCACGGCACCCCGCCCGGGCGAAACCGACGACCTCGGCCGCTATGACAATTCCTGGTGCAAGGATCCGGAGGAAGCGGTGGAGTACATGTTCGACGTGAAGAAGCCCTGGATTGCCTTCAAGGTCATGGCCGCCGGCGCCATTCCGCCGCGCCGCGCCTTCGAGCATGCCTTCAACAGCGGCGCGGATTTTGTCCTGGCCGGCATGTTCGACTGGCAGGTGGCCGAGGACGTGCAAATCGCCAAGGAATCGATGGCGGGCGCCAAACGCATCCGGCCGTGGTACGCGTAAAAGCCCTTTTGAATAATGATGGCAACCGACGTAAGGAGGCTCATTCTTGTCGGACGCAACACGGTTTTCTGAGGAAAAATGAGCCTCCTCACGTCGGCTGCAACGGACCAGTAGGAGTGTTTTTACAGCCACTGAACCGTGAACCACTTGGCATGCTCGAAAGTGGTTGGCGAGGCGCCAACCACGACGCCCGAGGCGGGCGTGCTCCCCTGTCCAATTGAATCGTTGCGGTTAGATCAATCATGGCCTTAAAGCAGCTTTCCGACGAACAAGTCCGCACTTGGACGCTCGAACAAAAAGACCGGTGGTGGTACGCGAATGTGTGGAAGGGCGACATGCCCCAACTCACGCTCCGCTCGGCCATCACCGGCATGATGCTGGGTGGCATCCTCTCGCTGACCAATCTGTACGTCGGCGCCAAGACGGGTTGGACGCTGGGCGTGGGCATCACGTCGGTCATCCTGGCGTTCGCGCTGTTCAAAGTGCTCACGCGGATTGGCCTCGGCCACGAGTTCACCTTCCTCGAAAACAACTGCATGCAGTCCATCGCCACCGCCGCGGGTTACATGACGGCGCCGATGATTTCCTCGCTGGCCGCGTACATGATGGTCACCGACACCGTCATTCCCATGCCGATGACCATGGCCTGGATCGCCGCGATTGCGCTGCTGGGCGTGCTGTTTGCCTTCCCGCTCAAGCGGCGGTTCATCAACGACGAGCAACATCCCTTTCCCGAAGGACGCGCCGCCGGCGTGGTGATGGACGCCTTGCACACCGGCGATGCCGCGGAGGGAATGCTCAAGGCAAAGATTTTGACCGTGACCGGCGTGGGCGCGGCCTTTTTGAAAGTCTGGAGCAGCACGGCCATCCTGGAAAGTTCCTGGCGCGGATTGGTCGGCCTGACGACGAAAGTCTGGAGCGGCTTTGCGGCGCTCGGCAAGTTCAACCTCGGCGGATTGGCCTTTCCCGAATATCTCGATGGCTGGCTCTACAAGATCTTTACCCCGGCGCTGTGGGGCATTGATCTGCGGCAGTTGACGGTGCGGCCGGACACGGACTTCGTGATGATGGCCGCCGGCGGGCTGATGGGCATCCGCACCGGGGTCTCGCTGCTGATTGGGGCGATCATCAATTATTGCATTCTCGCGCCAATCATGATCCACGCCGAGGCCATTCATCCCGTCATCAAGGACGGTGTCGCCCAGTATGGCTTCAAGCAGATCACGATGTGGTCGTTGTGGGGCGGCGTGGCGTTGATGACCACGGCGTCCTTGTTCGCCTTTTTCTCAAAGCCGCAAATCCTGGTGAGCGCGTTTACAGGGCTGTTCCGCCGCACCAAGCCCGGCGAGTCGTCGGACGTGCTGCGGGACATCGAACTGCCCATGCGCGTGTTTGTGATCGGCATTCCGGTGGTGGGCGGCGTGGTGGTGATGTTGGCCCATTGGTTCTTTGGCGTGAAAATCTGGGAAGGCGCCATCGCGGTGCCGCTCATTTTTATCTTCACGTTGATCGCGGTGAACTCAACCGCGTTGACCTCGATCACGCCCACCGGCGCGCTGGGCAAGCTCACGCAGTTGACCTTCGGGGTGGTGTCACCGGGCAACATCACCACGAACCTCGCCACGGCCGGTATTACCGCAGAAGTGGCGAGCAACGCGTCGAACCTGCTGATGGACATCAAGCCCGGCTACATGCTCGGCGCCAAGCCACGGCAGCAGGCCATGGGGCACGTGCTGGGCATCATCGCCGGCGCCCTGGCGTCGGTGCCGATCTTCTATGCCGTCTTCCTGCCCCACGGCCAACCGCAGCAAATGATCACCGCGGATTACCCGATGCCCGCGGCCACGATCTGGCGCGCCGTGGCCGAAGTGTTGACCGAAGGCATCAGCAACCTTGAAATCACCGCGCAATGGGCGGCGCTGATCGGCGCCCTGCTGGGCATCGCGCTCGAAGCCACCCGCGTGGCCACGCGTGGACGGTTCTGGCTGTCCGGCGTGGGCTTGGGATTGGCGACGGTGATTCCGTTCAATACCTGCCTGGCGATGTTCCTGGGTTCCTTCTTCTTTTGGGTGGCGGCGCGTAAATGGCACGATCCCCGGACTACCGCCAACAAAATCCTTGTGCAAAACCTCGAACCGATTTGCGCGGGCGTGATCGCGGGCGGTGCCCTCATGGGCATTGCGGTAATCCTGATCGAGAATTTTGTGCTTTGAGAAAGGCGGAATTACTGTTTCGCCGGCGGTGGCAAACCCAATTGCCGGGCCAGCGACTTGGCGCGATCAATGATCCGATGGCGGAGATAATTGGCCGCGTCAGCTTGATTCCGGGCCGCCCCCGGACTCATCGCCTCCAGGGCCGGTTGGATTTGCGCCTCCAATTCATTGATCCGATTGGTCAGCGTTTCTACCCGGAACACTTCGGCATAGAGCTTGGCGACCCGTTCGAGATAGCGTTTTCGGCCGTCCGGCGTGGTGACGATGGCGCGCGCCACCAAGCCGTCCATGTTAGGGAGGATCGGGAAATCGGCATTTTGAAACATCTGATCCATCCCGTGCGGGATGAAGACAATTTTGTCCGAGTCGGGATCGTGGTAAATCCGGTAATTGTTCCGTTTCAGCGCGTAGCCGTCCCAATGATGCGTCATGATTTCCAGCGCAATGAACGAGAGAAACCGGTCCACGTCCAACCGTTGCTCCATTTGCGCCAACCGCTGAGTGGGATCGCTCACTTCGGCAGCGCGCGCGAGCGCTTTCAGATCGGCATGATCGTCGGGACCATCGCCCGAATTGCGTTCGAGCGGATCAGTGACCTCGCGTAGAAATCCGCCGTCGTACAGGTTGCCTTTGACGTTGGCGAAATGGCGTTTCAAAAACGTTTTGTCGAAACCCTCTTTGAGCACGTAAAAACCGCGGTCACGACCATTCAAAGTCACCCGGGCATGCGCGGCCCGCGCGGCCGGCACGCCGGCGGTCAGGAACATCTCGCCGCACAGGATTTCCGTCAGATAACTCGAGTCTTGCACGGAATTGTTGAGGTGGAGTTTGTCCATGCCATGAAACCGCTGACCATTGTGAAACTTGTCGAAGTTCAGGGTTAATGCCGGTTTGTCGTCCAAGCCTCGGAAACTGCCGGCGGCACCTTTGAGATGGATGCCGACGTCCGAATAAACGTTCGTGCCCACCTTCACCGTGGCGCGCACATATTTTCGGTTGTCCTGGCGCAAGTTCGTCAGATTGGTGCCCGTAACCTCGATAAGAAAATGCGGTACCGGGTTCTGTCGGAAAAACAATTCGCTGGGATCGTTGTTGGCTGCCGCGGCCGGCGGGTTCGCAGCCCCTGGAGTTGCGCACGTGGCAACCAGCAGCAAGAGACTGATGCTGCCGGTCAACGCCCAACCGGGACACTGAGCAGAGTGGAGCAATCGTTTCATGGTCGGATACAAGTCATTCAAGCTTGTCTGACTCCGAGCACAGCAAATCTGTTCAACGGATACCGCCAATTATCCAATGCTTGCGGCCACCACCTCGGGAGTACTGACCGGCTGCGGTGGCAAACTTGAAGTGAACGCGCCATGGACGGCGGTCTGACCTGTCAACTTCACTGCGCCTCGCAGCGAGCCTTTCAAGGTTACCATTTTCAAAACACTAACGGTGATTATCAGCAGACAACTGCACCATTCCAGTTCCAGAACACGACATTGCCCCGTTGCTGCCGCGGAAGAACCTCTTGGCTTGAATGTCCCAAAGGTAACGGTAAGCTGCTGGTGATGAAATACTCGAATCGTATCACCTTTGATCCGGAACAGTGCGGTGGCCGGCCCTGCATTCGCCACTACCGCATCCGGGTGAAGGATGTGTTGGATATGCTCGCCGGCGCCGCGACCCAAGAGGAGGTTCTTGCGGACTACCCTTTCTTGGAACCTGAGGACATTCTAGCCTGCCTTGAATACGCGGCAGAGCAGGTCAACCATCCGGTGCTGGTAGGCACCTGAAGGTGTGCGGTTCCTAATCGACAATCAGTTGCCGTCCGCACTGGCCGCTTGGTTGCGCGATAAGGGTCAACAGGCGGAACATGTGCTGGAGGTAGGATTGGCTCAAGGAAAGGATACTCCCATCTGGCATTACGCTCAGACACAAGGCGCAGTCATCATCACCAAGGATGAGGATTTCGCCGAATGGATCAGACGAGGCCGGTCGGGACCGCAAGTGGTTTGGCTCCGTATTGGAAACACCACGAAACGAAGCCTGTTCGCTTGGCTGGAGCCCCTGTTGCCCAGCATCCTTCGCCAACTCGAGCAAGGGGATCGCCTGGTCGAAGTGCGGTGAACGCGCGTGGCGCGGCAGACAGCAGGAAGGGTGAAACTCGTTGGCTCCCGAACCTCCACGCTCGACACGCGTTCAGTTTGGCTCGTTTCGTTGCGGGAGATCCCACGGCATGAGTGTTCGGACTCTGGTCACTCGATAGACAATTTCCCGCCCAAGTCATAGCGAGCGCGAGTCAGCTCTTCGCTCACTCGGAAATAAGCCCTCGCTTGCGCAGGAGGAAATAAACGACTGCCAGGCCAATGGTTAAAATCAGGCTCAGGAAGAGAATGAAATCCGTGGAACTGCCGGACAGGTGTTCCAGAAATCCAAACGTGGTAACATCATCGCCACCGAGCGCCGCGTCCGAAGCGAGTTCCCTTCCGTATTTGGAAAACTCCAAGAGGAGGCTGGTAACCGACGTAATGCCGATGCCTAACAGAATGAGATCCGTGTACAACGCGTTGCGATCGACCGAGCGTTGGTGCAGTGATTCCAGGCGGTCGGCACACAACGTGATCTTTTGTTCCACGCGCTCCAGGATCGGCTGAAATTCCCAGTAATCCAAAATGGCTTGCATCCGGACCAGTTTCGGGCGCTTCAAAAATTTCCGGTTGCGCTGATAGTCGAAGATCAATTGGTGGGTATCGGTGACGAGCATTTCCAGCCGCTGGTGCAGCAACGGCAGTTGACGCTTGGCCTGCCTCGTATAGGAGATGCCCAACACCCGATCGATTTGCACATCCAGGCATTCCATGGCCGCATAGTAATACTGCGCGTAAATCATCGCTTCCCAGTCTTCGGCAAACGCCCGCCGCGGTAGATCCCGGCCAGCTTTGCGAATCATGCTGGTGTTGGACGCGACCCCCGGGTCCCAGGAGTTTTCGCGGAACAAATAATTACCCCAGAACAAAGCATTGGCGTCGTCGTGTTCCAGCACGCGTTTGAGTTCCTTCTCCGGACACGTTGGGCCCACCCAATAGCGAATGATGGGCTCGCGGTGCGGTCCCGTGCTGGTTTCGAAAATCAATGCTCGCGAAACCCAAAGCAAATTGGTCTTTTCGGCGACTGGCTGATTAAGGCTCAGCGAGGCGATGGCGGACGCGGATTCCGTCCGGCTTGGCGGCGGCATATTCCAGTGATCGGCGATTTCCGAAGCGGGCCGGAAGAACGCCACCGGGCTCACTTCACGCCGGATGGGGCGGGATTGCTGGAACAAGTCCACCAGCATCGGCAGGAGGCCCTCGGCATAATAATAATGCATCAACCGATTCATGAAATCGTTACCCAGCGTCAGGAGCGAACCAAGCAGATGCTCCAGAATTTCGCCGGACAAGTCGGAAGGCAGTTCGGGCAGGTGCAGATCCAATTCAGCAATGGCAATCGTGTTGTCGAAAATGCGGAAGAAGAACGAGTTTTCCATGGCACCCCAAGTATCCGGAGCACCAGGGTCCTCCTTGAGCTTGAGCCATTGGTGCAAGCCGACCGCTTTACCCGTCTCCCGCTGCTGGCGTTCTTGAATGAGGAGGCCCAGCAAGTGATTCGCCGGTTGCACCGACGCGACGGGAACTTCCAGCACGGGAATCGGGCGTTTCAAATTGTCGATGTCGGCGGCCACATATTGGAGATTGTCACTGCGGGTAAAGCGCCGGCCGTGCAAGCACACCGGTTTGCCGACCAGCGAACTGTAAGGCTTGCCAGTGGTTTGGAAGGTTTCCTCGATCCGCGACCAGAACTGCTCGTAAGCCGCTTCGGACAGATAAATGTTTTCCGAAACCACCACGAAGTGGCAGCGCAATACGGCCATCAATTTGAGGATCATAAGCTATGGCGACGCGGCGGCGGCCGGTATTTGCAGAAACCGGTTCGGGACATAGAGGAGTTTTCCTTTCAAAGGTCCATCGAGCAGTTTGACCCGGCTGAACGCTTCGGCTTCGCGGTCCAGGTCCAACGAGCCTTTGGCCTGGAAATGGGGGCTCCATTGGAGGACCACGGCCCGGCTGCCGGCGGGAATCAAAAAGGACTCGGAATCGGTGTGTTGCTCGCGGCCAAACACCATGGCGTACGACCCGGCCTGTTTCAGGACCACGGTCAGTGGGACGGGATTCCCCTCGCGAAATTTGCTTTTGAGCGTTTTGTAGAATGAACTCTGTTTGACCTTCCGCAACGCCTCGTTGAACCGTCGGAGGAAGTCGCGATTGGCCGAGCTGGGGGCCATGATCAGATGCAACCCTTCACGACTTGACAATCCGGCGCCATGGCCGATGGGAATGTAGGCAAAGCGATTGGGATCCAACAGCACGTGCGGGCTGTTCAACAAAAGCTCACCCGCCGCCCGGCCTTCGGGAACGAAATCGATCTCGCCCTTATCGAGCGCTTTGAACGCATCCTGAATGGATGGCAGCGGCACAAAACGGTCGCGCACTTTGGAGAGTTCGTCCCAGACATCATAGCCAGCGGCCAAACCAATGCGGTATGGACGCAGGTCAGCAACCGATTGGATCGCGACCAGGTTGGTCAGACGCGTGCGATTGTAAAACAGCACCGTGTAGAATTCGAACAAGGAGTCGCTGAATAGAAAGCGCTTTTCCCGTTGAGCCGTTTTGACAAAAGGATAGGCCACCAGAAAATTGCCCTCGGCGGTGCGGTTCTCGACCACGTCCCAATGGTAAAACGAAATCTCGGGCTCAAGCCCCATTTCATTGAACGTGGCTTTGACGATCTCGGAAATGACGCCGTGGTTCTTTTCGTCCGAACCGGTGAACGGTTCCCACTCGCCGGTGGCCACGGAAATGGGCCGCGGTGGACGGGCGGGCGACGTAACAACCAATAAACTTAACCAAGCCACCAGCAAGACCCAGCGTATCGTCGGATCCATCCGGGGCATCTGGGTGGCTGACCGGCCGCCAAGGCGTCCGGAACAACCGGCACTGGATGCGCGCTTCATGCAGTGCCGAAGTTAGAACGCTAATGTGAAACATCAAGAGCGTTTTTAGAGCCGGCCATCAATGTTGTCGGTTCGGGTTCAAAACGGCGGTCGCATTTACTGCGCCGCCCGGAAGAACTCTGCCTCGGGGGTTATAGTCATCGTGTCGCCATTACCGAAACCAACAACACTCGTCCATGGCCCCGTAACGGTCGGAGCAGATTGCAACTGTCGGCAGGGGCCATCGTCGGTCCAGGATATTTGGACTTCCGTCGGCGTCGCTTGCACGATGCTGAGCGTCGCCGGTTCGAGGAACATGCCGGAAGTCAGCAGCCCGAAATCCGAATCGAAGGCGGTCTTGGCCCCGCGGGCTGCGAACACCTCGCAATGGGCACCGCCGGCCCGCTCCCACCAGACCAGTTGCACCTCGTGACGAGCCGGGCTCCAAATGGAGCACTCCCAGTGTTTGGGAGTTGGCAGTATTACCCGGGTAGCGCAGGGTATCGCCGCGATGGGCCGGATTGGCTGGGTTGTTCGCGCTCAAGCGGGTGGAGCTGGTAAACACCGCGCCCTTGACCCGCAGACTGGAGCCGTCGTCTCCGCTGAATCCCAGCGTGTAATCGTCTTCCTCCGGGATCTGCCACCTCAGGCGGCCGATTAGAACGAAATCATTGTCGTCCCCATCGATCATTCCATCCGGCGTCAGATTATCGACCGCGAAGGGCGTCTCCCCGCCGAAGAATCCCCAGCCTCCGGCGCCATCTTCGGGATCGGTGAAGTTGACGAGCAACGCCGGGTAAGCGATCGACGTTCCGAGTTCCGGAGAATTAGCAATGGACTCGGCGGCGACCAGGCTGTCAGGCATGGTGGGGTGCGCGTAGATTTCGCGAACGCTCCAGCCGCACTCGGACAATGCCGGACCGGGCAAGGCAGGTTCCGGGAGAATTTCGGTGGGCAGGAGGCCTTCGGTGCTCTGCGCCAAAGCCGCGATCTGGTTCGGAGAAAGGGCCGCGCAGAAGACGGCGAACTCGTCAATGAACCCCCGGAAATTGGAATCCGTCAGGCCTTCTGAGAAGCCAATGAGCAGGTCAGCGTCCTTGGTGCTGTTCACCTGGCCGAAGGAAGAGGCGACAACGACGCCATCGACGTAGAGGGCCATCTGTCCGCCAAAGGAATCGTAGGTGCAGGCCAAGTGCGTCCACCGGTTGAGGCGAAGTTCGTTCGTTCCCTGGATGATTTCCCCCGCGAGGTTGTAGTAAGGCGTCATATTGTTCAGACCGAGCACAAGCGAGCCGGGAAGAGGGCCGGTATTGCCCAGGACGATGTTCCATTCGTTGGATTCCTTGACCAAAACCCAGGCGCTGACCGTGAAGTCACCCTGGAGCCCTAATCCGCGGTTGGAATTGGTCGGATCGTGGGGGGTGGTCATCTGGTAGTAATTGTCGGTTCCGAAACCGGGATCGTTCAGTGCGATGGCTGAATCGTCCACTCCACGATGATCCCGGTTGTACCACGGTCCACTGGCGCCGCCCTGATAGGCGGCGGTGCTGGCGCCGGTTTCATCCCGGTGGGTGAAGGAGTCAAAGGTGTAGAATGCCATCAAGCAACTCTCGACCGCGCCGATGTCAACCCGGCCATTAACCACACGCGGGTATCCGCGTTGGTCCGTCAAACCGTAGCCGTTGAAGAGCGGATCGCCGGCGTCACGCGCTGGACTGCCGCCCAGCAGCGCGAGGGTCGGCGTCGATCCGCCGTTAAGGCGCAGCGTGCCAAGGAGCGGATCGATAGGTGCGGTGGCAACGCCAACCAGGTTGCCATCTACACCATCGGTCAAACCGCTGTCGGTGCCATCACCGATAAGATTATGCCCTTGGGCAGCGTACGAGGAAGAAGTCTCCAGGATATCAGGGCCCGAGCTTCCCGTGTTGCCAGCGACAATGGTGTGTTCCAAAACAACTTGCCCAGCAAAGTAAATGTCACAGCCGCCGCCGCCGGTCGCCGTATTGGAAACGACCGTGCAGTGACGCACAATGAAGCTCTGGCTGCCATCGCTCTCCATCGCGCCGCCATATCCGGCGCTTTCGTTCTGAGTCAGGGTGCAATGCTCCAGGGTCAACCGAGCCTGCACATCCAGATTTCGAATCGCCCCGCCATGCTGGGTGGTCGAGTTGCCCGCGAAGGTTGAGTTGCGCACGGTAGTTTCGCCTTTGTTCAAGATCGCAGCCCCGCCAGATTCAGTCGTGTTCCCGTTGGTGAAAACCAATGAATCGAACGTTACACTGGCGCTCTCACCAACGTAAGCAATCCGGAACGCTCCCTCGCCGCTGACAGTTATGCCTTCGGGAAGCGATGAGGCGTCAACGACGACGCTGCCCACAGAGTTGCTGATATCGATCTGGCCGCTGGTCAGCCGGACAATTCCGCCGCTCAATTCCGGAGCGAACGTAACTGTTTGCTCGTCCGGCAGCGCGACCGCATTGCCGATGGCCTGGCGCAAGGAACCGTATCCGCTGTCGGCCAAAGTAGTGACCAGAGTAAGCATGCTCAGGTCATCATCCGCTGTCGAGGCGATGTTATTGGTGAACGTGGCGTTTTGCAGGATAACCTTGGCTTCCAGATTGAAGATGGCTCCACCGACACCTTGTCCATCTTCGCCGTTCCCGTTGCCCATGGCGCCGAAGCCGCCCACGCCGTTGGTGGCCAGGTTGTTTTCGAAGGCACAGTTGATGACCGTTAATTGGCCACTGCGGGCAAAGATGGCACCGCCCATTCCGGCGCCGCCGCCGCCGCCGCCCGCTTGCGCGGAAGAGGAACTTCCCCCGGCTCCCGCGAAGGTTCCGCCGGAGCCGCCCATGCCACCGTTGCCCCCCGTGCGCGCCGCGCCCGCACCACCGCCGCCGCCACCAAAACCACCCATGCCACCATGCACCGTCATGGCGTCCATCACGTCGGTGCCGCCGCCGCCGCCACCGCCACCACCAAAGTCACCGTCTCCGCCCACACTATCCTGCGCACCTCCGTTGCCACGGTTGGGGCGACCACCATTTCCGCCCGCATAGCTGTCGCTGCCGTCTTCGCCACCGTCACCGCCGTTGCCGCCAAAGGCATTGTTGTCGCGGAACAGGCAGCCGTCGAAAACAGCAATTCCTTCGTCCAGGAAAAGTGCGCCGCCCATGCCGCCACCGCCGCCGCCACCACCGCCGCTGTCCGTGGACGTGAGACTGACTCCGTCCTCGCCTTGGACCTGCAACCGCGAGAGCTCACAGTTGGTGACGAACAGGCTGCCAGTATTATAAAGTCCGCCGCCCAATGCGTAGCGGCCCGTGACCCCGTCGTACCAGACGTCTTCCATGACGAGGATGCCGCGGTTGCGCATGATCGCATTGGCCAGGGCCGCCACACTGCCCAAGCGGACACCCGTGATGTAGTTGGACGTACCGGGCTGGAACTGGGGAATCCAGCCCCGAATCCAAAGTGAATCCCGCCCGGGCCCAAGAATCGTAGTGCTGGTTGTCACGGTGTAGAACGCATTAAACGAGATCGTGCCGGTGACATCGAAAGTGATGACACTGGGACTATCGGAGGCCTTGCCCAGATCCAGCGCCTCGCGAAAGCTTCCCGGCCCGCTCCCATCCAGCGCAGTCACCACATTGGTGATCGCATCGAACACCGGCGCGGTGGAGGCGACCCAATTGGGTTCGTTGTTCAAGTTGCCATCCACACCGTGGCCGGTGAAGTCGGCCGCCGTGGTCCCCTCCCCGTCATCAAAATGCCAGCCGGCCACCAAGTTGCCGGATTGCGGCGTGCGACTCCGGCTGGCGGCGGCAATTTGAGTAGCGCTGCGGACCGAGTTCCAGATGCGGACCTCGTCCAGCCAGCCTTCAAAAAAATTGTTGCCAATTTGCAGGCTGCCGATGCGCAACTGAGCCGGACTGTTCAGCGTAGTCGTGGCTCCCGTGCCTGAGGCAACTTCAACGCCATCCACATAGAGTTTCATTTCACCACTGGATTTTTCCCGTGTGGCGGCGAGGTGATGCCAGAAACCATCGGCAACAAACCCGCTCCGAATGGAATAGTCCGTCCCGCCAGTTCCGTTACCGAAGATGATCAGGCCTTGGCCCAACGAAACTCCAAAATCCTCCTGCACTCCCACCACTTCTCCATCGACCAGACCCATGCCCTGCCACCAAAAGTTGGTGTCGCCCGCGACTTGCGTCGTACGCATCCAAAACTCGATGGTAAAGTTGTTCTCCACAGGCCGGTCAACCACCACGTAATCGTCGGAGCCATCGAAGTTCAACGCGTAATGACCGTCCGTCTCCACGCCAGCAAAGAGGAAGCGGTTGCGGTAATTATCCGAGCCTTGCTCACGCTGGATCCGCACCCGGTAGTCACCCGGAGGTATTGGATCGGAAAAGACCGCATAGCGAACATCGCCGGCTTCGCCCCAATTGGCAGCGGTGTATTCGGGGGAGGCTGTGTCAAAGGAGCCATTGCCATCCAGGTCAATCCAGAATCGCGCGCCGTCTGCCCCGGACGTGATGAACCGGGTCTGCTTGTAAATGCGTATCCACCCATCGTATTGCGCGGAGAACTCTTGCCATTTGCCGTCGGTACCTCCGGTCAAGCCCACGTCCGCGCGCGTGCCCATGCCGCTGTCCCAATAGAGCGGCAACAGTTCAAGGCGGCTGCCGGAGATGGTTTGACTCGATCGCCAGTCGTCCTGGGTAGTGTCGGTGCGCAGGCTTTGATTCACATAGCTGGCGATGAGACCGTTGGTCGCGAAAGCAGCGTCAGTAAAGAACTCAAAGTTGGCGCCCACTGCCTCGGCGGAAACGGCATCAATCAAACGGAAGCTATTACCGCCGCCGCCTTCTTCGTACTGGATGCGAATCGAATAGGTATCGGGCGCGAGTTGGACACTGAACGGACCGGTGGTAGCCCCTTGGCCATTGCCCCAGTTGTTGTCGATCAGTTCGGACGGCTCAAAGCTGCCGCTTTTGTCGAGGTCAATCCACATTCGGCTGCTATCGTCGCTGCGGGTTGCCAACCGCATTGGACCGTTCACTTCAATCACCCCGTCCCACTGAACCGAGTAGTTGTCCCAGTCTGCATCCGAGCCGCCGGTGATGCCGACCTCAGCACGCGAACCCCAGTCGTTTCCGGAGAAGTCCACCGGATCATCCATGCGCGTGCCGGAAATAGTTACGTCAGCAGCCGTCCGCCAGTCGTCCGGTGCCGCCCGACTGCGAAGATTGGAGTCCACGTAGCTGCCGGTCAGACCGGCAATGGTCTTGTCCGGAGTCGTGAACAACCTCCACACCGGTGGAACGCCGGCAAACTCAACCTCAAGATCCAAGTACTCGTGAGGCGCGGCCCCCCCGAAGCCACGGTTCGTAAGCCGCACCGAACCATCCGGGGCGGTCCACGTCTCGCCCGGAGCCAGCGCCGCGTCATCGCGATCGAGGTCCGGCACGTCGTAGTCGGGATTGGGATTCACTTCCGTGCGCGAAAGCGGGGTGGTGTCGAGTTGCCGATGGCCGGCCCCGGTGTCCCAGACGATATACGCGCCGTGACTGAGGTTGCCGTTTTGGGGGAAATTACGGCGCAAGCCGGCCCAGATCGTTTGACCGGAGGCCAGTTGAAACTTCAACGCCAGATGGTTTCCCGATACGTCACGGCCCGTGATGTCGTCGAACCGATACACGCGATAAACACCGTTGCTTTGCGCATCCCACACTTCCTCCGGTTCGATCCAATTCATGTCCGATTTGCTGCTCATGGCGAAGTGCCCGTTCTGGAACACTGGATCGTTTCCGGGCACGTCACGGAAATCCACCGCCATAATGTCAAACAGGTCGCCGTACTCATCGTTCGCCGCCGGTCCCCAAGTGGTCAGCGGCCCGTTGCGTTCGATGAAATCGCCGCCACTCAATGTGCCGACCCAAAAGTTGGCGTGGGCGATGCCGTAGTTGTGGCCCGTTTCGTGGACAATCACACTCTGTCCGGTGGAGGAATAAAGATACTGGTCGTCGCCGCCCAGTTCGGCATTGGCGCCGCGGCCAGGCACTGATGGCGTGGAATAAATGAAGATGTCGTAATCGGCGATCACGTAGCCCGCGTTGGCGAGGGCGGTCCGTGCATCCGATCGCAGGGTGCCCTGCCCATTGGTCTGGTAATACGCCGTATCGTTCGGCAGGTTCAACACGGATGTCACCGTCGGAATCTGCCCGGTTTTTCGAAACGACATTTCATAGAACAGATTCGAGGAAACACCCAGATTGGTCAGAAAAGCAGCTTCCGTGTAAGGCGTGTTCGGCTTATCGGTGAACGTCAGGCGAACTCCCAGCACCCGCTTGGACGTATCGGTCCAAGTCGAGGCCGACGCCAACGCCGTCGCTACGAACGTCTGCGGAACGAACACCGTCTGGTCTTCCGCGTAGGCACCGGCCAAGGCGACGCTCAACGCATTTGGTCCCGGCATTTTCTCCGCCGTCGCGATTGCTTCGGTGACCTGCTGCAATTCCTCGTCGGTGGCGAAGTAGTGAATGCGGCCGCCGACCAACGCCGCAACCGATGCACCATCAATCTCTTTACCGGTCAACCACGAACGGCCCGGATTATTACCATCGGCAAACCGGCCACGCACCGCTGGAAGTTCCTCGGCCGACAACCGATACGCCGGGCTTTCCCAAAGAGCCAACTTTCCGTTCAACGCAATCCCCTGCACCGGAATCGCGTTCTTGCTTAGCAAATCGGTGCGTCGTCCAAACACAGACGCTTCACGATCCTGCCCGCGCCAATCGAGATAGTAGGCATGCCAGGGTGTGCCCGAGCCGTCCCGTCCACGGCAGTCCGGATAGACCGACCAATCCGCCCGCGCGCTGAACGGTTCTTCAACCTGTTCCTTGACCGCTTCCGGCAAGGCTGCCCATTCATGCCACTTCAAAGAACTTGCCAGCGCTGGTCGGGGATTCTGCTGGATCAACTCGACCATCACAGGCCGTCGCACCTTGGCCAAACGAATGCCTTCATCAATCACCTCCGGGCTTGGTGCCCGCGGGGAGGGGTTGCCGAGGGCCACGCGGTAATCGTTCAGCCAGTCCGCGAATGCCTCCAGGTATACTGCATGCTTCGCAGAACTGGAGCGGGAAATGGCCGCACTCTGGGTGCCAGTGCTCTCGGCCTCATTTGTGTCGGCGGCAAGGTTTCGGTGCGGTTCGTCCGCGGATTCATTCGATTTGAAGGACGTGCCGGTATTGCGGAAAACCATGACGGTGACCAGACTGAAGCCGACGCCTAAACAAATGGTGGCAAGAAGTATTTTTGCTTTCATCAATAGGTTCACCTTATGAGATTTGCCAGACCCTTGCACGACAGCTTGGTGATTTCAAGGGATTTTCGTCGTGGGGGAGTGTATTTCTAAAGTGGTACCATTCCGCGCCGATTTGGATCAGCAGTGATGTTGTTTCGCACTGCGAAACGGGCTCAAGTCTATCACGTTTGGTTGTCCAATCCGTTATTGCCAAACGTGGTTTGCGAGGTCCAACTCCCAGCAAAGGCGGTGGGAGCAGAACTTCTCCTGGCTGGACACTTAGTGCCCCCATTCATAAATACGCACACGTTCGCGGCCAGGGATTTTTGTGCCAGACGAGGCGCGAGCGACGAGCCTACCCGACCGCGGTCGGTAAGGAGCGAGCAACGAAGTCTGGCGCAAAAAGCCCAGCCGCCCGGAGGGTTGCGTCGCCTTTGGCTTGGGGCTAGGCGCGACGAGGGAGCATACTCGCAGCGGTCTGTGACCGAGGAGCAACAACGCCCCAAGCCAAAGGCGACGCAACGAACGTGTGCGTATTTATGAATGGGGGCACTTAGCCAATCCTGAAGCGAATTCCTCAGGACAAACAGGCGAAAGACCAAGCCATCGTTGCGGACGTATTCGACGCAGCCTAATTTGGCTTACCTCTGTTTCCAGGCTCGAGCTGAATCAACCGCACATCGTCCACCAACAGGTTGTTCTCCTTGAGCATCCACCATTGATAAAGCTGGAAACTACTTGACCTGCGCTTGCGGGGTGAACCGCAACCGGTAGCGGCGCCATTGTCCACTCGTGGTGTACCATTGGGTCACATATCGCGGATCCACCGTCGCCGGTTGAGACAAATTCTCCTTTCCCGTCGGATCCACGCAGAGTCGAACCCGATCGTTGCGATTCCAGCCGCCATCCAGTTCCGCGCACAGAATCCAGGCGGAGAGAATGCACTCCCTGCCTGGTTGCACCTGAACCGTCTGCCATACCGTTTGGACGAGAGCGGGCTCCAGCTTCCGCACGACCTAATGCCGCCCGCCACAGGCGAACTTGCCCGCGTGTGGCTGGAAATGATGCAGGTCGGAATACGCCTTCGCTTGCCCAAGTCCCATCGGCAAGTCATTCGGGTATTGGTGGCGTGGCGGTGGGCTAAGGGACCAACCTTGGAGCTGCGTTTCAAATCCGGAATTCAATAGTGCAATCTCAACCGCTGCCGGTGGCAGCGGTTCCTTGACAGTTGCCTCGGATACGCGTGTGGGATCATCCAAGATGGCGAACTGAAGCGTCCGCGACCGCATCGAAGTTGCCCCCGTGCGATTGGCCCGACCCCGCACCGCATAGCGATACAGCGTGCTAGGCTGGAGCCCGTTCAGGGCAATGGCATGGTCCGTCAAGAAACCAAGCTCACCCTTCAGCGTCTTCCACGCTTCATCTGCACGGAGGCAACCAACGACCGTTTCCGTCGGGATCGCGTTCTCCCACAATATGACGGCATTCGTTTGGCCCAATTGCGTGAGCATCACGTTGAATGGATAAACCATGGTGCCTGCGACTCGTTCCCCGCGGATCTCACACGTCAAATCCAGGTCGGGAGTCTCCAATCCTTCGCGGGCGGCATTGCCCTGGAGATAAGCGGTTTGATAAACCACGGAAATGTCGTGTGAGTCGTGCCCGATTGGTGAGGGGAAGCAGGCATCCCAAACTGATCTTGAGCCATACGGGCTTTCATGACGATTTGGGTTATCCTAACGGTCCAGGCCAAGACAAGATCCCAAATGCAAAATCCCAATTCTTGACGTTTTCTGCTCCGCATTCGCCGTGATATTGGCGTTCAATCAATAAAGTTGACCAAGCAAGAATCCCGTGCGTTCCGAGCGACCATCGGATAGAATAGAAGCCATGAACAAGCTTACCTGCTATCCGCCTTTCCAACTAACGCGACTCAGAAAGTCAATCCTGCTTGGGATGCTCCTCCTTGCGGTCGCAATCTGCGGCGACCAGACACGTGCCGCGTGGTTCAATGTTACCGGACAGGTCGGCGGCGACCATTGGGGGTACGCGGGGGTCTGTCTCCTGGTCGCGGCCCCCGACAGTTCCACGATGATTGCGGGCGTCAGCGAGGCCGGCCTCTGGCGCACCGATGACCAGGGCAAATCCTGGCGCAAGCTCGCGCTGAACGACGCGGAGCCAATTCGCAATCGGCCCCACCAAATCGTCTTTGACCCGCAAGACTCTCGTCGCGTCTGGATCAGTGGCTGTTACGGCGCCAGCCCATTCACCACCACTGATGGCGGCCAGACGTTTCAGCGCCTGGGCAATCTCAACCATACGGATGGCATTGGCATTGACTTCACCGATCCTCAACGCCAAACGCTTGTGGTTGGCCTCCACGAACAGGCCCGCAGCGTCCACAAGTCCACCGACGCCGGTAAAACGTGGCAGAAGATCGGCAATGGCCTTCCCGCAGACAGCAATCATTCCACCGATCCCATTGTCATTGACGCCAAGACGTTCATCATCAACACCGCCGGGTGGGCGCAGAAAAAATCATGGGGAATCTATCGCACCGAAGACGGCGGCGTCACTTGGACAAAGGTCTCGGATCTGGGCCCTTCCGGCCGTGCCCTAACAACCTCCGATGGGGCCATCTATTGGGGCCTTTGCTGGGGGAGCGGCATTGTGAAGAGCACCGACCAGGGCCAGACGTGGCAAAAACTTTCCGGCCCTGCGCGGTTCAGTCCCATCCAAATGGAGACGGGCAAGATCGCGGCGCTCGGCGGTCAGCAGATTTATGTATCTGCCGATGCCGGCCAAACCTGGGAGAAGCTGGCCGATCCGCTGCCGTTCAAACCCAACGGCATCACGTTCAACGCCAAGAGCAAATCCCTTTACGCCTGGCGCTCCACCGAAAAGAAAGTGTCGGAGGCCATTTGGCGGTGGGAACAGCCTTAACTTTGCGACGGATATGATGATGAAAGTTAAGAAAAATGTGTCGAGATTCGGTCAACCGTTACAGAATTCCGGTTCAAAGCCGGAAGGCAAATGGTGAAATGTCACTCAGTCCATCAATTCTCAACCATGAACCATCAACTCGTGCAGCGACAACGCCCCGACAACGAAGCGACAAACCACCTATTCATCAAGATGCAGCGGGAAATGGTCACCTCGTGGGAAAGGTGAATCATGGGTGCCACCCGCGATGACTTCGTCAAATACCCGCGCACGCCACATCTCTTCGGCTCCAAGGGAACGGACGATGACAAGCACCTTGGCCGAAAGGAATCCGAGGCGTTCATCGCCGACCCGTCGCTCATCGTAGAGGAGAAGATTGACGGCACGAACGTGGGCATCCACTTCACCTCGCGCGGACGGATGGTGTTGCAATGCCGAGGCCACGAAATCACCGAGGGCATGCACCCACAGTATGACCTCTTCAAGCAGTGGACCTCCGTGAAGCATCCCGCGCTGGAGGCGATGCTCGACAGCCGCGCGTTCGACAATCCCGTCACCGGCAGGACGGATCACCTGATGGAAGGACTCTACGTGCGCACCGAAGCCGGTGGCCACGTCACGGGACGCGCAAAAATGGTTCGGCCCGAATTCGTAGAGAAGGTGAAACAAAGCGAGCACTGGCAGCATCAGGCGATGGTGCCGAATGAACTCGCGGTAGGGGCGGAGATTTGGGCGTGAAACAACAACTGCGCGCAACAGCCGACGTGAACCGGCTCAAACTGAAAGGGCTGAAAGCCCGAAAGACAATAGCCCAGGGCAAGCGAAGCAACGCGAGCGCCGCCCTGGGTAATCTTCAGCGTTGCTGCTGGAAAACAGTTCAGTAAAATACGAACTCAGATGACTCTCGTGGACAATGCCGTAACGTCGATCCATCTGGCGCTTGAGGATTTCACCTCAACCCAGAATGGCCGAATGATTTCGGCGATCCGCAATCTGCACGCCGGCATACTCCTGCTCTACAAAGAAAAACTTCGCCGCCTCTCAGGATCTAGATTTCTCAGACATTCGCACTTACGCGCCCGGAACGCACCATGGGCTGATGTTAGTTCGCCGGCGCGCGCTAACTCGACGCATTGCTGACGTTTTCACCAGCGAGCCGGTGACGTCTTGGATCGGCTGCTTCGTTTTGCTTACTGATTTGAAGGTGCGCGTCCATCGCCCCCCTCATGGTTGAAACGTTAGCCGTGGTCGAAGGTCAGTTGCTGAATATCGAGAAAGGAGAGTGCCTCCCTGATTTTCTTCGGCTCGCCCGAGCGTGAGGAGCCAACCGCCATTGTTGCGCTCGTCCGAGCACCAAACCAAGTGAAGACTCTCCAAACTTGCCATGAGAAATCCGGATTAGTGGGATCCGGCTTCGTGGACCTGAGGTCGCGATTTGATTTTGTTCAGTCGAGTTTCCCGGGAGCGATGGAAATAATCATCCAGCAGTTCAATCTGGAATTCCTTGACCATATCGTCGGTCGTGACCGATCCATGTTCGCTCGTAATTAAAACGGCACCCAGTTGACCGGGGTCCCTGATGGTGACCTTGCTCCCGTACTTCGCCTTGAGCTCCTTCAATTTTCCCCAGTTGTAATCCAGGTGAACCACACGATTGTCGAGGTTGATCCGGGCCACGGTGAAATCAAAGTAATTGCTGGTCGAGGCCACCACTTCCCCCAGCGGGTTGCGAATTTCCGAAGGTGTCTCCCTGCCTCCGATCGCCCCCACAAAGAAGGCTCGGCACCGGTAGGCCCAATAGCGTTGCATCAGCCCGCCATGATACATGGATGAAAACAGAATGATGTCGGGTTTGGCCTGAACGTGCTTTTGGAGAACTTCATCAAAGTTCAAATCAAAACAGATCGCACACGCTACTTTGCCGAAATCGCAGTCAATGACGGGCACTTCGTTGCCAGGGACCATGCCGTTTTCGATTTCCCCAATGGTCGGGAAGTTCTTGTTATAAATCCCGGCCACCTTTCCCTCCCGGTCCAACACTACGCTTGAGTTTCGCCACCCTCCGTCAGCCTGTTCACGTTTGGTCCCAAACGCGACGTAACAATGATTCGCCTTGGCCACCGAAGCGAAGAAATCGAGAACCTGGTTCTTGCGCGCGCGGTAGTAAGCAAACTGCTCTTCGACACTCAAGCCACCGGGGCGGTCACACGCCTCCGGCAAAACGATCAAGTCGGGTTTGTCCGGCAGAACCTGCTGCAATTCTCGGCGCCAGAAGTTTTTCACCTGGTCCACGATCTTCTCCATGCCCTGGGCCTTGTCGTACGCCGGCGGGTGGTTGCCGATGGTGGCCACGGTAACGTAGTCGGAGGCGTGCAGTGGCGCAGTGATCAATAGCAGAAACAAGCATGGAGAAATCGCGGTCAGGGCTTGTGTTGGAATTCGGCGGACCTGTAGCCGCCGACGTAAGGAAGCGGACCTTTTGAATACTTGGCGATGCCAAATCCGCCTCCTCACGTCAGCGGCTACTCTTTTCAAACACGCTCTTGGTACGAGACTTTTTGAATTCAGATGTGCGTTCATTTCAGATTTATCCTCATCCTCGTGGGGGAGTGCAAGTGCATCCGGGGCGCCAGAGTTACAGGCCGAGGCCTTCATTCCTGATGCGATGGCAAAAGGGCGATAGCAAAGTAACGAAAGATGCCCCAGGCGACCGCAGCTCAACGCGGCAAGTCAAGAACACGACTAATCGCATCCTCCAGTGCCTCCAAGTCGTCAGCACTCAGGAAACCTTTGGCGCTAACGAAGCGGCGTTTGTCCACGGCGCGGATTTGATCTACCACGGCTACGGCATCCGGCCCAGCGCTCGGCATGGCCACCACAACAGGAGGAAAGGCTTTTGGCGAGTTGCTCAAGGGCACGACCACCGGCGTGCGTCGTAGTTTGTTGACCGTGGCATGCGACACGACCACACAAGGCCGCTGTTTACTGATTTCGCTGCCAACGGTCGGGTCGAGGTTGATCCACCAGAATCTGGCCTCGCTTGGGCGTCATTGGTCGTGAAGGTTGAGTTTCTCCCAGTCTTCCATGTCCAACTCAACCTCTTTCAAACTGTTCGCTCCCTGACATGCTTCCGCCAACTGGTTATCGGTGGCGCGAAGCTTCTTCGCCAGCAAGCTAGCCACAATTTGCGACTGCCTCTCCTGCGGGTAGGAGGATTGAAACTGCCGCGCGAGAGCGTCGGGTAATGTGAACGTCATTTTCATGGCAGTAGAATCCAATTGTGGCTCTGGGTTGTCAACCAACCGTCGGGATGCGCTGTTGTTTGCCGATGCAGCAACGAAGTCGTCTTGGTCGCGGCCAGCGTCTGGCCAGCCCCGTGCGAGCAAATTCAAACGCCAGAGGACGTCCGGATGGAATTCGTTTACCAGGTGGCTCCCAGCGCGCGTAACTACAGGAGGATGGACTTCTGGCCCGAGATCAGCCATGATCAAATCACGTGTGTGACGCAGAACCTGAACAACAAAGAAGATTAGACCATGCCGGACGGAACGAGGCTGCGGCCGTTTGCTTTCCCCGGTACCCGCAGTAAACGATGCCAGCAACTGAAACCATGACGATTTTGGTCCTTCATGGACCCAATTTGAATCTCCTGGGCAAACGTGACTCGGCCCGATACGGGACAATCACCTTGGCGGAAATCAACGCCGCGCTCGATACGTTGGCGCGGGAACTTGGCGTTCGGGTGGAGTTCTTCCAGTCGAATCACGAGGGCGCCATCATTGACTTCCTGCAACAGGATTCCTCCCGCGCCGCTCATGGTGTGCTGGTCAATCCGGGCGCGCTGATCCGTTACGCTTACTGTTTTCGACAGGCGCTGGTGGATTTGGGCAAACCCGTCATGGAAGTCCACATGTCGGACATCAAACGGACGGGCGTCAACCAGGCGGTCAACGTCCTGGACGATGTCCGGATCGGTCAGGTCACCGGACTCAAAGAGGAGAGTTATTATGAGGGGCTGAAACAGCTCGTTCAGTATCTCCAGGAACATTGACCATGCGTTATTTGAAAGTCCGACGAAGCGGTACCATTCGTGGTGACATCTCGATGCCGCCCTCGAAGACCCATTCCTTCCGCGCCTTGATCCTGGCAGCGCTGGCCGACGGAACCTCCATAATTCGTCGGCCGAAGATCAGCAGCGACTGGCACGAGGCGGTTAAAGCCATGCGGCTGTACGGGGCGGAGATCCAGGAGATCGAACCGGAAGTGTTCCAAGTCCAAGGTGTAGCCGGTAAGCTGCGCACCCCTGAAGACATCATCAACGTCAATAACTCCGGCACCATGCTGGTATTCATTGCCGGCGTCGCGGCGGCCTGTCCGGGTTGGACCATTCTAACTGGCGACGAGTCGCTGCGAACGCTCCGAAAGATCACGCGCAACTTCATTCCGCCCTTCCAGGAACTCGGCGTCACGGTGATCTCGACCAAGGGCGACGGCATGGCGCCGTTTGTGTTCAAAGGCAAAGTCAACGGCGGCACCGCGCACATGGACGGGGTGGGTTGCCAACCGGTCTTCAGCGTGTTGATCGCCTCGGTCCTTTCCGAGAAACCGGTCGATGTCCATGTCGAGAATCCCGGCGAAACGGCCTACCTTGATCTGCTGCTCTATTGGTTCACCAAGGCCGGCCTCGCGTTTGAGAATGTTAAAAACGAATATCAGCACTACCGTTTTCCCGGCAATCCGCCGCCCCGTCCGTTTGACGTGGCCATTCCCTTTGAATGGTCGGCGCCGGGTTACCCTTTGCTGGCGGCAATGATCACGCCGGATTCCGAAGTGACGGTGAAGGGCATGGATCTCAATGATCCCTACGGTGACAAGCAGATGATCTACATCTTCCAGCAAATGGGCGCGGACATCAGGATTGAAGATCAGGTCATCACCGCCCGAACGAGCCAACTCAAAGGCGTTGAGGTGGACATGAACGCATTGCCGGACCAAGTGCCGACAATGGCTGTCGCGGCCTGCTTTGCCCGTGGCGAGACGACAATTAAGAATGCGTTGACCGCCCGCTGGAAGGAATGCGATCGCATTGCCGCCGTTTGCCGGGAACTGAAGAAGATGGGCGCGAAGATCACCGAAAAGGAAGACGGGCTCGTCATTCATCAGGACGGAAGCTGGCAGCTTACGGGCGCGGCGATTGACGGCTATTACGATCATCGCATGGTCATGGCTTTCTCCGTCGCCGGCCTGGGCGCCCGTGGCGAGACTAAAATCTCCGACGCCCAAATGGTGGAGAAATCCTATGGCACTTATATCGGAGAAATGAAACAGGCGGGCGCGGATTTCGACGTGGTCGAGGAAGCTGAATGAACACCAAGCCTAACATCATTCTCATCGGGATGAAATCGAGTGGCAAGACCACGATTGGGCGAATCGTGGCCGACAAGCTGGGATTGCGGTTTACGGATGTTGATGCCGAAGTGGAACGAGGGTATCTCGAACAAACCGGAGAGAATTTGTCATTTCGGGAGATTTTTAAACGGCATGGGAAGGAGCATTTTCGCGGCTTGGAAACGGCCGCTCTACAGGCGCTGGCTGCCACCCAAAATGAATGGCCGATCATCCTGGCCACCGGCGGTGGACTGCCATTGGCGGAAGAGAATCGCCCGCTGCTACGGGGATTGGGCCTCGTTGTGTTTTTGGACGTCGCCTCGGAGGTGCTCTTGCCGCGCATCGTCCGCGGGGGCATTCCGGCGTTCTTTCCGTATCCCGACGATCCGGCGAGGTCGCTGGAGGAATTGCTCGCGACGCGCCGACCGGTTTATGGAGCGTTGGCGCACATCACGGTAACCTGCGGCACCGAACCACCGGAATCCATTGCAGAAACGATCATTCATCAGGTAGAGAATCAACTTCATGAAAATTAACGGCGAGACAAAACTGATCGGATTCTTTGGTTCGACTTACCGCACCAGTAAGATGTACGCCATTTACAATGCGGCGATGGAAGCCCTGGGATTGAACTACCTTTACGTGCCCTTCGTCGTTAATGACCTGCAAAAAGCCGTCGAGGGCATGCGGCACTTGGGCATCGCCGCCGCGGGCGTCACGATCCCTTACAAATTGTCCATTATCCCGTTTCTCGATGAGCTGGATGCCGAGTCCAAAATGGTCGGTGCCGTTGCCGTCGTCGTGAACCGGGACGGCAAACTGATCGGCAGCACCACCGACGGTCAGGGAGCGTTGAAGGCCTTGCAGGAAAAGACGGACGTGGCCGGAAAGAAGGTCGTGCTCATTGGTGCCGGTGGTGCCGCCCGCGCCGTTGCGTTCTCCGTCCACCAGGCAGGCGGCCAACTGACGGTGCTCAACCGGATGGAAGAAATCGCCATGGCCGAGTCGTTGGGCAAAGACCTCGGTTGCCCCTGGGGCGATTTTTCCGGGCTGGAGCCCAGCGTCAGCGAAGCGGACATCGTTATCCACACCACGCCGGTTGGCATGGCCAACACGCCCTTGGCGGGCAAGTCGCTTATCTCGTCGGATCTGCTGCGCCCGGACATGACCGTGATGGACATCGTCACCACGCCGCGGAAAACGCAACTCCTTCAGGACGCGGAGAGCCGCGGATGCCAGGTGGTGTATGGCGACCGGATGTTGCTGTGGCAGGGCGTTTTTAAATTCAAGCTCTACACCGGCGTCGAGCCGCCCGTGAAGGTCATGGAACAAGCCATGGAGAGATTTCTCTTGTAGTAACCGTCACGCACCTGAGCCGGATAAATCATCCTCCAAACCGAAGCACCGGGCGCCAAGAAACCGATCATTCGCCAATTCAAGGTCCGGGTTCCAAACGCAGACAACTGATAGGATCGACAATTCCTTGCTCGGGACTGCCAACCGGACGGCGTTTCTGAAATGCCTCGCCGCGTGGGGAGCCGTCACGGCATCCTGTGGTCAAAGAGTATCCCCCGTGCTTCTCATCAGCAAATTGTGATGCTATTTCTGCTCGCCCGCGCCGGATGGCGGGTAATGCCGCAAACCATCAAGATCCTGTTGGTGAGCTCGCCGGTCTGATTGGCGCCGTGAACTTTCTTGACCGGAGGAATCTCCTTGCTTACCTCAAGCTCGCCAACGGAAATGGCTGGCGGATTTCGCCTTGGTCACCATCTCGGCTGGCCGATGATATGAGCGCCGCGCACGCTTTCGATCTTACCGCCGTTGACGCGGATGACTGCAATCTCCGCCTCCACCGTCAGCTTGGCCGATGGGGCAAACATTTTCCGCGGGCCGGTCCGTGATACGAAGACATAGTCCGTCAGGTTCCTGATGGTGACCGCGTCCGGCCCGTGTCCGGGTCGAGCACGGTGGTGGCGGGCTTGCCAGCGCCGTGGAACAACGCGGTGAAGAGCAGCTTCAACTGCGCGGCGCGGTCGAGCGACGGCCAATCGGCGAGCCGCTCCAGTTCCGCGCAAACCATGCGCGTGTGCGTCCACACGTCGCCCCGGCGTGCCACTGTGCGTCCTGCTGGCAGGCGGCCATCGCGCGCGCCCACGGCTGAGCTTCGGTCCACGCGAGGATTTGGGCGTTCGTGGCGTGGGTGATGTCGGGCCATCTGTTCATGTGACTGGGTCATCGCAAGTCAATGCACGTTGCTGCAACCAATCTGCAAGGGCCGAAAGCCCGACAGACAATAGCCCAGGGCAAGCGTGACGAAGTCCGCGCCGCCCTGGGTGAATCGTTCAACAAATCATCCAAGCCCTGTAGGGGCGGCCGAGCCACAGGTTCAATACGGCGCAGCAATCGCTTCAAACTTCATGTCGTTGAAGTTGTGAAGCCCGCGGGACACTGAAAGGGACATTCGGCTAGTCGTCCTTGCTCATCATGTGTTCGCAGTACCCGCAAAGATTGCCGTCGCTAAGTTCCGAAACCGGGATTGAGTTGTGGCAAAGGGCGCATGTTTGCTCGCAGCTTTCTCCACAGATGACGCAGCGATTCTCTTCGACGATGTAGCCTTCTTCCCCACAGTGGGGACAAGCGATTGATACCGGGTCACCGCCATCCTTTACGGCGTGGTGGTTTGCGTCAGCGTAGTATTCCGAAATCGCACGACCGGCGAAATTGTCAAACCCCTCGTCCTCCCCACAGGACCGGCACTGAAGCTTGGTTTCCTTCGTGGATTTCAGCGGATGAAGAAGAGGTGAGCCGCACTCCACGCAGGTCAGTTCCAGAACGGCTTCCGCGAGTGCATCGGATTCCCAGTCGATTGCGGATAAGGCTTTTTGGCAGAGGTCGCGCTCCCTTTCAAAGACTTCTGATACCGACAAAAGTTTGGCCCACGCAGCGTCCCCGAGAAGTTCCTGGGGGTTCTCACCTAGCTCTGCGTGGATGAAATCTCGGATGATCAGGAAGGTGTCCGAAATCGCCCCCTCCATCGCTCCACGATTGACGGCAGAAAAATAGTGCTCGATGTCGTTTCGGAGTGCGTTGATTTTCTTGAATCGCTTCCAATCTGTCTGGACTCCAAGAGTGGCGAACCGTTCTTGGATTTGGAAAACGTCCACGGTCTTTTTGCCAGAACCGACAGAGATCAATCCTCCGCCGGGTGCTTTCTGAAATTTGACTTTCTGTTTGAGTCACTTCGTTGGTGTTCGGGGGTGAGTAATGAAGCACCGTTGCGAACCCTGAGCGGCTTGCCAGACATCTGGATCATCCCGTCCAGGTAGTCCCTCCAACCGGACATTATCCACACTATGACCCAGGGCTTGCAGCGCAGGCAAAAGTGCTTCGGGAAGGTTCTCGTCCAGCTTGACGTTCACGCCATTGAAGGCACTGGTGGTAGGGGTAGATCCTCTTCGGCCGACGCCGCCGCATACGCGATCATCGCTTGCACGGCCTCGCGGCTGACTGTGGGAAAGTCCGCCACAATTTCCCCGACTGACGCTCCTTCGGCCAAGCTAGCAAGGATGCTGCGGACCGTTACCCCGGTGCCTTTGATCACCGGCTCACCGCCACACACTTGAGTGGTTCGCTCGATGAATTTTAGGTAGTCAACCGACGTGGTGAGAGACTACCGCATTTGATTACACCCGACAAACCCGACAAAACTTTATGTCGGCTTTCCTTCTTGATCTCCCGGCAGAGGCCGTTACTGTCATGCATAAGGCCAGAACAAAATGCAAACGGGTAGAAGCAAGCCAAAATTGTTCTTATGCATGCAAATCGATCGACTCTTGCGGTTGTTTTGATGACCGGTATCTTGGCAGGGATTTTCACTGACCGAATGATCCTTCGATATCGGAAGCGTTCTTCAACTGGTGTGATCTCTCAGGGCACTTCGCCCTCCGCATTATCGGACAACGGCTTCGCCCAATGGCCTTCTCACAAAACGATTGCGTCTGGTTCCAACCACGTGAACGCCACCGATCTGGAAGCGACTATCCGCGCAGCGCTTCGGGAACCAGACGCACAGGTGCGGTCACAGGTCTTGATGGATTTGGCGGATCGGTTGGACGTTAAGGCCATTCCACAAGCGCTGGCATTGGCGCACCTCATTCCCCACGGCCGTCTGAGATATGGCTTTCTCAGCCGATTGCTGAACCGGTGGGGGACGATTGACCCAGTAGCGGCCTTGAACTATGTCGAAGGATTGCCGGTGGGGACGGATCGCAACCAGCAAATTCAGGCCGTCCTCAAGGGCTGGTCTCAGGTCGATCTTGCCGGGGCAACGGCGTGGGTGCAACAACTGCCGACCGGTCGATTGCGCGCGGATGCGTTGAACATCATCATCTCCCAAATGGTGCAAGCCAATCCCCTAACCGCCCTGGATTTCCTGAATCGCATGAGCGGTTCAATCGAACAGCAACCGCTTTATCAGACTTTGTTTCGTGCTTGGACCGCCAAAGATCCGGCGGCGGCTGCCGCCCACGCCATTGAACTGCCGGCTGGGATCCTTCGTAATCAGGTTCTAGCCAGCGTTGCTGCTCAATGGGCAGAGTTTGATTCCGAAGCCGCGTGGAACTGGGTAAGAACTTTACCGGAGAATCAAATCAAACGCCATGCTCTCGAACAGGTTGGGCTTGTGCTCGCACAAACCAATCCGCAGGCTGCGATTGCCTCGGTGCTGGCTCTGCCCGCTGGGGAAACCCGGCACAAGTTGTTACTCTCGATTGCCGACACGTGGGCTGCGCAAGACATGCATGCCGCGATGGCCTGGGCCCAGCAGCTTACGGATCCCGCAACCCGGAAACAAATTACGCAACGCATCGCTTATCAATGGGTGCAAGACGATCCCCAGGCCGTGATCCAGTACCGCGATGAACCAGCCGCTCGGAAACTCGCGGGACAAGCTCTTGGCTGTTGCGGCCAGCCAATGGGCGAAGCAGGATGTCAAAGCAGCCCTGGCGTGGGCACAGACTCTTTCCGGCAACAAGCTCCGGTTGGATGCCATTCGCCTCATTATGCCCATTTGGGCGCACTCCGATCCGCAAGCTGCCGTGGCATATCTTCAAACCCTGCCGGACGGACAAGTGAAAGCCAGGTCGATGGAAAACACGCTTTCGTATCTGGCGTATTTTGATCCGCACGCCGCCTAGCAATACGTAACGTCAGGCAA
>CAWBHS010000115.1:0-38597 GCA_963788655.1 uncultured Verrucomicrobiae bacterium
CCGAAGACATGCTCGAGCAGACGCCGCATTTTGTTCCCTGGGACGGCGGCGCTGGACTGAATCAGATGGGCGGCGAGTGGCAGGTGGTAATCCAGTCGGCGGACCCCGGCGACCGTGGCGGCACGACCTGCTGGATGGGCCAGAACTACGGCAACCTTCCCTGGCTCCACGACAGCGAACTGAGTTATAGCAATGCCGCCTGGGTGGCCGAATACAATCGCGTGAACTTCGATCCCGACACCGGCCACCGCTTCCACGCCGGCGACCTGGTGCAAGTGACCGCGCGCGGCTCGGCCTTCTATGGCGGCAAGGTAAACATCAACGAAACTCACGACATCGATCCGGCCTTCAATTTTGATCTTACGTTGCTGACCGCCAATTATGGATTGCCGGCTCCGGAAACCATTACCCTCGCCGACGTGGTCCGTCCCGACGACGGCAATCCGGCGACCCACGAAGACATTTTTGATCCAACCCGCGCCACCGGCGGCGAACACTGGCAAGGGATGCGAGTGCGGCTCAATGCTCTGATGCTGGTGGACAGCAATGGATGGAATCCGGCCAGTTTATGGGACGACCGGAAATGCACGGTCACGGACGGTGCCGGCCGCTATTTCACCTTACGACTGCCGCGTTACGATCTGGGACCGCCGCCCACAAACCGCTTCGATGCCATCGGCATTTTTAGCCAAGAATCCGGTTCCAGCGAGGACGGCACGTTCGGCTACGAGTTGTTTGTTCAGGAGGTCGTGTATGAAGTCGCGCCGTCCGTGACCATTGCCCAACGGGTGGCCATCACCTGGCCACTGTATGGCGGCGATTATCAACTTGAAGCCACCGACGACGTGGAAGCGGGCAATTGGACCGCCGTCACCAACGCGCCGGTAATCATCGATGGCCGACGAGCGGTATTGGTGGCGCCGGCCGACGCGACACAATTCTATCGCTTGCAGAAAATCAATTAACCTTTAGAAGCTTGGGCACCCAACCCTTGCGATGAGACAGACGCGCGCGCCATCTAAAAGTCAGCGGGGATTCACACTGGTGGAACTGCTGGTGGTCATCGCCATCATTGGCGTGTTGGCAGCGATGTTGTTGCCCGCCCTGGCCGGTGCCAAAGAAAAGGCCAAAGTCGCCAAGGTCCACGCGGAACTCTACGGCGTGGGATTGGCGCTTGAAATGTATTCGCAGGATGCGGACGGCAAGCTGCCGCCGGTGCGGGTGAATTGCAATTCGGACATGGCCATGCACTGGTGCCAATTCCCGGTCGAACTCGCCGAGCAAGGTTATCTGCCGCGCGGCCACGATGCCGGCATGGCGGCCAACATGGAGGACGTGTTCAATCGCGGCCATACCTACAAATACGCGGCACCCGGCCCCAGCCTGCTGAACGGCAGTCCGGCCGGCAATTACCGGCTCTGGGTGCCGGAGGATTTTCCGGAGTGCGCCAGTGACAATGGCCGGTACTACTCGACACCGGGTGACGCGCCGATTCGGTGGGTCCTCTGGAGCCTCGGCCCCAAACCCAACAGTTCCAAAAGTCAGGACTCGCACGCGCCGATGGCCGGGCGCAGTTGGTATCGTGGCACCCGCGACGGCGGCGTGATCGTGCGCTTCGCCACGCGCGAAGGAATGCCGGTGAAAAGCCCGTGAACTTGAAGCCAAGCCCAATATCCCAACCCCCGAGGCGCTGGGGCTGTTGCCGTGGCAGTCTGGCAACCCGTTTAAGAACCATTCCTGAAGCAGCAGCCGAGGTAATGAGGTTCATTCTTTCCGCGAAACATGCGCGATGTCAGAGCCTCCTCACGTCGGCTGCTACATTGTTTAGCGTGCTGCCGGCGTCCCGCCGGCAGAAACGAATGGAGGACCAAGTTCCGAAAGGGGAATGCCCGTTGGCGTACCGAAGCGTCCGTTCCAAACTGCCGGCAAGATGCCGGCAGCACGCTGGATAACGTGCTGCCGGCGTCCCGCCGGCAGAAACGAACGGAGGACCAAGTTTCGAAAGGGAAATGCCCGTTGGCCTGCGAAACGCCCGTTCCAAACTGCCGGCAAGATGCCGGCAGCACGCTGGATAATGTGCTGCCGGCGTCCCGCCGGCAGAAACGAATGGAGGACCAAGTTCCGAAAGGGAAATACCCGTTGGCCTGCGAAACGCCCGTTTCAAACTGCCGGCAGGATGCCGGCAGCACGTTGCTATTGGGCCACCTGCATATTGACTTCCGATTGATCACGCTAATTCTGTTGCTCGGTCTGGCGGGCTGCCAACGCGCATCGACCGGTTACATGTCGCCCAAACGGTTTGCGGCGACGAATACTTACTTGGAAAGCGCGGCTCGCGATTTGTTGGGGCCTGACTGCTCCATTCTCCGTTTAGCCGAACCGGGGATGTGTCCCGGCCATTTCGATGTGCGCCCCAGCCAAATTACCGAACTGCAAAGTTGCCGGATATTGTTGCGGTTCAATTTCCAGAATTCCATCGACACGAAAGTGCGGCGCGACGGCGACTCCGGTCTGGCCATCGTGGAGGTCACGCCCGTGGGGGGCTTGTGCCAGCCAGATACTTACCTGGCCGCGTGCCGGCAACTGGCCGCGGCTTTTGTGGCGCACAACTGTCTGACGCGCGAACAGGCCGAAGCGCGGATGCGAGAGATTGCCAAACGCATGGAAGGGCTGGAGCAATGGGGTCGGGCACAAATCAAAGTAACCGGCTGGAAGAATCGCCCCGTATTGACCAGCGCCCGGCAAAAGGATTTCTGCACCTGGCTTGGGCTGGAAGTAGTGGGTGAATTCCGCGCTGCCGACGTTGCCAGCGTGGGAGAAATTGATCAGGCGGTGCGTGCGGGGGAACAAGCCCGAGGCGCGCTGGTTATTGCCAACCTGCCGGAAGGCCGACGCACCGCCGACGCGCTGGCCGAACGCCTGAATGCCCGGGTGGTGGTCTTCGGCAACTTCCCGGCGTTGATCGACGGCACGGTTGCTTTCGGCCAACTGTTTCGCTCGAATGTGCGGGCGCTGGTAAAAGCCGCCGGCTCATGACCTCAGCCGCCATCGCCATCCAGGATCTGGTCGTCCGTGCGGGGCGACAACCGATCTTATCCGTTCCCAACCTGACGTTGGCGCCGGAAGAGCTGTTGGCCGTGATGGGCCCGAATGGCGCGGGCAAGACCACGCTGTTGCGGTCGTGCCTCGGGCTGCAACGCCCAGCCTCCGGGACCATCACCCTGCTGGGTCACCCGTTGGATACGTTGGGCAGCCTGGCGCTGACCCGCTTGCGGCGCGCCATTGGTTACGTGCCGCAGCTCCTGCCGGCTCGTAGTGAAATGCCGTTGACCGTGCGCGAAGTCGTGGCCATTGGACGAACCGGCTTGGCGGGATTGTTTCGTCCACTGCGCCGGGAGGATTGGCGTCTGGTGGATGAATGGATGGCACGGTTGGGTATGTCGGCCCTGGCCGGACGCGCGTTCCGGGAAATCTCCGGCGGCGAGCAGCGCAAAACAATGATCGCCCGCGCGATGGTGCAACAACCGCGCTTGCTGCTGCTCGATGAGCCCACCGCCAACCTCGATCTCGGCTGGCGCGAGCGCATGGTGGAAACCATCCAGGCGCTCTACGAGCAAACGCGCGTAGCAGTCTTGCTGGTCTGTCATGAACTCGAAGTGCTGCCCCCGGGCTGCCGGCGTGCGGTCTTGCTGGAGGCTGGTCGAATCATCGCGGAGGGAGTTCCGGAACAGGTGTTCACGACTGAGCGCGTCGCCTCGCTGTACGGCGCCGGATTAAGTGTGATCCATCAAAACAACCGTCATGCCGTGGTGCCGGCTTCCGCACGGCCGAGAGCTTTAACCAATGAACGACCAATTGCTGGCTATGATTGACTTGGTTTTCTGGGCGCCGGTGATGGTTGGCGGGGTAATCGCGGGAGCTTCGAGCGGCTTGCTGGGCGTGTTCATCGTCGGCATGCGCCTTCCATTTCTTGGCGTCTGCGTTGCTCACGCCGCGCTGGCGGGAGCGGTATTTGGCGGACTTTGTGGACTTCACGGCCAAGCACTGTTGCTGCCGGCGTTGGCGGGCGCAGTGTTGACCGCGTTGGCGCTCGGCCTGCTCAATCCCCAACGGGCGCACCTCGATGACAACGTGGTGTTGGGGTTCCTGTTTTCCACGACGATGGGCCTGGCCTTCCTGGGCATCGGCTTGTACGGCATGCTTGGGCGCAGCGACAACGACGTGCGTAGCCTGTTGTGGGGCAGTTTGAATTATTGTCGCTGGCGTGACGTGGCATTGATGGCGGTTGTCTCCGGCGCTTCGTTGGGGTTCGTAATCACTTGCTTCAAAGAAATGCGCGCCCTGATGTTTTCACGCGCCGATGCGGCGGCGGCGGGCATTCACGCCACCTTGGTCTGGACAGCCTTCCTCGTGCTTACGGCCGCTGTGCTCACCGTGAATTTTCAAACCGTCGGGGGTCTGATGATTTACAGTCTGGTCACCAATCCTGCCGCCGCTGCCTTCCAACTCGCGAAAGGCTGTAGTCGGGCTTTGGCGCTGGCGGTCGGCTTGGGCGCTATCAGCGGGTTGGGCGGATTTCTCATTGCCGCCGTCACGGACCTGCCCAGCGGCGCGGTGATTGTGCTCTTTTCCTCCGCCTTGGTGGTCGCCGCCGCTGTGATCGCACGGTTTCGATGGGTTGACAATGGTTCACGCCAGCCAGCTAGAGAATGACCAAGGTCCAATGCTCAAGAACCAGAGAATCAGGAACCAATGCCCAAGTGACGGGAGGGCGAAGATTCGGCAAACGCGGGCGCAGCGGGGGCGATCCGGGATCGAGGGTCAGCCTTTGAGAAAGCTATTCAGCATCCAGACGGTTTTTTGGTGCAGCGTGACACGTCCGATCATCAAATCCTGGCTCTCCGGATCGTTCGCTTCGCCGGCCAAATCGCGGGCGGCCGCGGCGTCGGCCAGCAATTTCTCATTCGCGGTGATAAGCGCGCGAACGTAGTTCTCCTGCGACAACGGTGCGGCAAACTCTTTCATCTTGGCGCTCTGGGCAAATTTGCCCAGGCCCCCAATGGCGTAGGCGCCCAAGGCCCGAACGCGCTCGGCGATCTCATCGATGGCCGTGAACAATTCCTCGTATTGGGTCTGAAACGCGGTGTGCAGGGCGAAGAAGCCCGCTCCTTCCACGTTCCAATGGGCCAGGTGGGTGAGCGACATCAGGGCGTAGGAATCGGCGAGCACCTGGTTCAGACTGTCGGCCAGGCGCGCGTTGGTTTTAGTGGCTTTGCTTTTTGCAGTTTTCATAAAGTGTGTTTTATCCGGTCGGGCGAATGATTAACCAAGCGATCGCTGCCCGTCAATGCGGCGGTTGCTCGGCACTGTTCTTGAGCGGATACAATCCCGGACAGCACCCGAACACCTCCCGGAAGGCGACCGTAAAATGGCTCAGGCTGTTGTAGCCCACTTCCAGCGCCGCTTCGGTGACATTGTGGATGCCCGCGCGCAGCAATTCGGCCGCGCGTTCCAGGCGCGCCTGGCGAAGGAATTGTTGAATGGTCAATCCCGTGGCCTCAGTGAATTGGCGGCTCCGTGCGGTCAGCGAACAGAGAATTCCCCCACGCAGCACTTCCGCGGGGAGTTGGAATGATTTCGACGCGAGCCGTCGCCAGATGCTTTCCCCGCAGCTTCAGCGGAAACGGGCGCAAGCACCCGGTCAACGGGCAATGGCGTTATTTCATTCGTGCCGGAACGACGAGCACAGGAATCGAGGCTTCGTGCCGCACGGCGTGGATGGTGCTGCCGTGGATGAGGTCACCAATCAACCGGTGCCCGTGACTGCCCATCGCGATTAAACCGCACTGGCTGGACTCCGCCGCTCTCAGAATCTCCTGCGGCGGATTGCCCAGCGCCAGCAGTGTTTTGACGGTCAATCCGGCTGGACGCATGCGTTCCGCTTCATGCTCCAAATAGGCACGGTCGGCTTTCATTTCCTCGGATTCAGCGAGCTTGAGCTGCTCAAAATTTCGGGCGGCAAAACCTTCGGCGACATGCACCAGCAGCAGTTCCGAGCCGAGCCGCGACGCCAGTTCCTTCACGTGCGGAAGGAGCGCTTCATCCGCTGGACCGTTTTCCAAAGCAACCAGAATTCTTCGATACATAAAACCTCTTCGGCTACGGCGTTGGCGAGGGCAGGCCGAAATGCCCGTAGAACGCTTGCAGCAACGTGGCGGGCACAAACGTGTCGAACAACAGTTTCAAGTTGAGAATGATGATGATCATCGCTGTCGTCCAGCCAAGGATTTTGATCCAGAGCGGATTGACGAATTCGCCCATCTTGGCCTTCTCGCCGGTGAATCGCATCAGCGGCCAAACGGCGAAGCCCAGTTGCATGGACAGCACCACCTGGCTGGCGATGAGCAGTTCCGTCGTTTTGCCTTCACCAAAATAGCCGATCACGCAGACGGCGGGGACAATCGCCAGCGCGCGGGTGATGAGCCGGCGGAGCCACGGCCGCAACCGGATGTTAATGAAACCTTCCATGATGATCTGCCCGGCCAGCGTGCCCGTCAGCGTCGAGTTTTGTCCCGAAGCCAGCAGCGCGATGATGAAGACCGCGCTGGCCCCCGACACGCCCAGCAGCGGAGTCAGCAACTGGTAGGCGTCTTGAATCTCCGCCACTTCCTGGTGGCCCGACCAGTGGAACGCCGCCGCCGCAAGAATCAGAATCGCCCCATTGATGAACAGGGCGAACATGAGCGCCACACTCGAATCAATCGTGCCGAACTTGATGGCTTCGCGCCTGCCCGCCGGCGTCCGTTCGTATTGGCGCGTCTGGACGATGGATGAGTGCAGATACAAGTTGTGCGGCATGACCGTCGCGCCGATGATGCCGATGCCCACATAAAGCATGTTTTGGTTCTTCAGGATTTCGGCGCTGGGGACAAATCCCGAGAGGATTCCCACAATGCCCGGTTTCGACCACAGAATCTCGGCGGCAAAACAAATGCCGATGGTGGCGATGAGCGTAACCACGACGGCTTCAATGTAACGAAATCCCTTGCTTTGCAGATAAAGCACGGCGAGCACGTCCGCCGCTGTGATGACGCAGCCGTAAACCAGCGGGATGCCAAATAGCAGTTGCAGCGCGATGGCCGAGCCAACGACCTCCGCCAGGTCACAAGCGGCGATCTGGATTTCGCACAGAATCCAAAGAAACCAGACGGTCGGCGTCGAGTAGTGGTCGCGGCAAGCCTGCGCGAGGTCGCGTCCCGTGGCCACGCCGAGCTTCACGCACAAGTGTTGAAGCAAAATCGCCATCAGGTTGGAAATCATGATGACGCTCAACAGCGTGTAGCCGAATTGCGCGCCACCGGCCAGGTCGGTCGCCCAATTGCCGGGATCCATGTAGCCGACGGCCACCATGAAACCCGGGCCGGCGAACGCGAGCATCTTGCGCCAAAACGAGGCGTTTGGCGGCACCACAATGCTGCGATGAACTTCCGGCAGGGAGGCCTCGCCCGCCGCTTTGCGCCAGGCAAATTTGTGCCCGGATTCCGTTTCGGAGCGCGACTCAGTTTGATTCATAAAGCTCTTCTGCGAATTGTTTCCGGGCGCTTGCCTTTCAAAATCTCACGCTGATTCCGGTGAATGGGTTGAAGTCCGGCGCGGAGGCGGTGACGCCGAAATTGCAACCGCAGTCCAGTTGGCTGTTCTCGCTCAGCAGATAGCTCCAGCCCACGTCCACCTGTCCCTGCCATTGGAAACCGGGTGCGGTGTCGGCGGTGGCCGCGAACTCAAGATACATGCCGAGCTTCCGGGTCAGTTCGTGGCCGACGGTGATGGTGTTGACAAATTCCGTGTCATAACCGCCTACTTCGCCGGCCACGAAGCCGAATTCCGTCATCGCTCCCAAATCCCAGCCTTCGGCGATGTTCCCCGCCAGCGGGAAGATTACACCGCCCTCGGTCTGGCCGTTGCGCAGGCTGGACGATGGCAGCGGCCATTTCACAAACGGCATGATACCGAAAGCCGTCCTGCCGCCGTCGTTCCCCCAGAAATTGAGCTTGAGCCGCGTCTGCACGTCGCCAAAACCAGACGCCTGGTTCAACGTCCCGCGTCCACCGTGTAAGGCGATTCCGTCTGATCGGGCCGGTCCGTGCTCATCCCGCGCATGAACTCACGCGGCGTGGGCTTGAACAGATTGTAGCTGCCTTTATCCCGGGCCGTCCCGGAAGCGATCTCTTTTCCCGGTGGGTTCTGGGCCTTGGCGGCAAGGCTGCCCGCTGCCAGAATCCCGAATCCGAGTCGGAGCCAGGTCGCCAGGTCAGTAGTGCATACTAGATAATGTCTAATGCATTGCATAATGTAGCGCACGCTACATTTTACCGTCTCGACAGTCAACGGTTTCCTGATTATTTTTGCGATGTAAAAACCATGACTCCGAAGCCTGGAAAATCCGCCCGGCCATCCAAAGCGGGCAGCGCCCGAAAGCAACAGGCCGAAAACCTGTCGCAGACGCGGCGGGAACACGCGAATGAAATCGCCGAGGACTATGTGGAAGCCATTGCCGATCTCGTGACGGAGACGGGTGAGGCGCGGGTGGTGGACCTGGCCAAACGGCTGGGCGTGACCCACGTCACCGTCAACCGCACCATTGCCCGTCTGCAAAAGTCCGGCTTCGTCACGTCGCAGCCCTATCGGGCGATATTCCTGACTTTGGCGGGGCGTGAACTGGCGGCAACGTGCAAGCGCCGGCATGAAACGGTGGTCGCTTTTCTCCGTTCAATGGGAGTTTCCGAGCGGGCGGCGGAAATGGACGCCGAAGGGATCGAGCACCATGTCAGTCCGGAAACCCTGACGGCCTTCCAACGGCATCTCACGCAAACTGGCTGACGACATGCGCCCTCCCGACGGTGCGGCAGAGTTCGTGACGGCGCCGGCTTCGCGGGAGTGATGGCGTTTTCCCCCGGCTCTGGCCGCCGAGGTCAGCCCTGCCGTTGGCAGCTTGCCCTTAATCGGCATATCAGCGTGCCCACCAGCTCGAATAGTTACACGCGCTGTAGCCGCCGCCGTGAGGAGGCGGACCTGATGGCTAATTCTGAGCTGCGCCTCCTTACGTTGGCGGCTACAGGCTGTGGGCATTTTAAGCTCGGGGGGAACTGTCAGGGTTAGCTGCCATGCCGCCAATGGCCGCGCAAGGACGCCTTTGGTTTCTGAGCCGGCGGGTTTGCCGGGAAACTTGTTCCCAATCTTGCGCCACGACCTTTGGTGGTACGCCGACCGTAGCGAATATGCAGGAACAGCAGAACCGGTCCGGTCACGCCGAGCCAAAGGTGAACATTCGCCAAGTCTTGGAGTGCCTGCGGTGTTCCGCCGCTATCGAACGACTCGTCCTCCCTGAGATCAGGAGTGCGTCGGCTAATTTGCCCAGGCACCCGCCGTGCGAAAGCGCCGGCAAGCCGGACGCACTCCAAACGCTGGCGCGTCGTGGCGGATGGGCCCAGCCCAATGTCGCGCAGCGTTTGGAGTGCGTGGAGCTTGCTCCCGCTTTCGTTGGAAACGAAACATGCACAGCTCCAGCAACGCCACGCACGGACATCGCCAACTTAAGCTCGCTCTCCCCGATTGCCGCTGCATCACTGGAGATATGAAATCAATCCTGTTTGCCGGCTGCGCTTTCGTCGCCGTTCTCATCTTTGGGCAACCCGCGCCTTCGAACGCGGCTGCCCCGGAACCAGCCCGCGGTGCCGACGTTAAACCGACCTCGCCCGCCCCAGCCGCATCCCCGGCGAAACGGGCCATCGACCAACTCACTCAGGCGTACGCCCAGTTGCGCGATGGCAAACTCGACGCCGCAAAGCAGGAATTCGAGCAGCTCCTTAACCGTATCCGGGTGAGTAACCCGTCTAGTCGGCGGCGGGCGAGGCGTGCGAAGCTGACGGCATGCGAATTAAATCATCCGCTCGACAACAACGCAGCGCTTCCGACAAGGCCCGAATTCTCGCCGCTTAGCAACGCTGGGAACTCACCGATAAAGCCTTTGCCGCCCAGCAGGGCGTCGGCCTCTCCACCCTTTATGGCTGGCAGCGGCGGCAACGGACACGCGCGGCCGCCGGCCAGGCGCAGTGGGTCGAAGTCCCCAATCTGTTAACGAAGGAGACCACCCCAGCCCCCTACCGATTGCATTTACCGGGCGGTCGAATGCTGGAGGTCACCCGAAACTTCGAGCCGGGTGAAGTGCGGCTGCTGGCGCAATTGCTTCAGAGCCTATGATGCCCATCGGACCGGCCACGCGCATTTACCTGGCGGCCGGCGCCACGGATCTGCGCCAGAGTTTTGAGGGACTGAGCGACTTGGTGCGGCACCGCTTCCACGAGGATCCCCTCAGCGGTCATCTCTTTGTTTTTGCCAACCGCCGGCGTTGTCGGTTGGTAAACACGTAAAGATGACCGGATAGTGGATCCTCCGCCAAGTGCTGTTGGACCCAGGCACAGAGCCGGTTGAACGAAGCGCGCAAATCCACCGGATCCAGGGCCACAAAAATCCGCGTCGCCGGAGTGAGGGTAAACATCGCTCAACTCCTGTCCAACAACGCGGCCACCGCTTCGCGCGCGAAGTCACCTCGTAGCCGAACGGTCCAACCGTCGGGCAGACTGATCTCGGCGGCCCACGGTGTCGCTGAGGTCCAGTCGTTGCGCTGGATTTCCTGCAAGCGGGGAGCGGGAATTGGACTCTTCTTTACTGGTTTCGGGTGATAGAGCCAGTAGCGCAGGCGGCTCACGGGCAGCCCGTGTCTCTGGGCAAAGGTCCGCTGGCTTAGCCCGCTGCGACGGTAGCGCTCGATCCAGCGGGAGGATTCTGCGGGTTGGGGACCAGAAGAATTTAAAGGTTGGAGTAAGTTTTGACGCGATGCATTCATCGCTCAAGGTTAAATCACCTCAGCCCCCTGTCGCTAGTGCCCCTTCCACTGACGCATACGCTGCTTAAGCGTACCAACGGTTGGAATAGCAGAATTAGGCAGAAAACCTTGGGTCTTCATAGGGGCAAGAACACCCGATTTTGCCACCATTGTCAACTCCGAATTCTTTGCTCATCGAAATCTCAAATTGTTCGAAGGTGGATGGCCGATGGAACAGGCAGCGTTGTCCGCGCCTGTGGGCCGATACCAATCCCCGCGCTAAACGCCGGGGTTGGTCATGGGTCGTCCCCCCGCGCCGGCAGCGGCACGATGGCTTGCAGGGTGGTGCCGTGACGGGTTGAGCGAATTTCCAGCCGGCCACCGAGTTGCCGGACCCGTTCCCGCATGCCCGGAATGCCAACGCCAAGGCCTTGCGTTGCATGGTCGGTGGCTTTCAATTTGTCCGGCGGAATCCCCCGGCCAGTATCGGCAATTTCGAGCCAAATCTCGTTTTCATCCTGCCACAAGCGGACCGCCGCCGTGGGGCTGCCCGAGTGGCGATGGATGTTAATCAAGCCTTCCTGCGCCACCCGGAAGCAGGCCAGTTCAGCTTCCTTGGGAAGTGGTCCCAGTTCGGCGGCCAAGTCGCACTCGACCTGAATCCCGCTCCGTTGCTCGAAGCCCATCGCGTAATCGCGCAACGCGCCTTGCAGCCCCAAGTCTTCCAACACTGGCGGATGGAGCAGGTAGGCAAACGTGCGCAACTGTTCGGTGCATTGATGGGCCAGTTGCAGGGACTCTTCCAGCACCTTCCCGCCGGCAGGATCGGTACGCGGGACACTTTCTTGGAGGGCCCGCAAATTCATGTTTAACGCCACCAGGTTCTGGCCGGTGGTGTCGTGCAGTTCGCGGGCGATGCTGCGCTGCACGGCCTCCTGGGTGTGCAGCAGGCGGCCGGAAATGTCGCGCAATTCCTGTTCGGCCCTTTTGAGCTTGGTAATGTCATGGGCCACGGTGGAAAAATACCGCACCGAACCGTCAGCCGCTTGGTGGGCGACCACCACTTGCAGTGTGGGAATCTCCCGGCCGTCGCGAGCACGCCACACAATCTGGCCGCTCCAGGTCCCGTCCCGCTGCGCGGCGGGCAAGGCGACATTAACCAGCTTCTCGTGAGATTGGGGCGGGTGGAAGTCCGCCATTTGCGCCGGCCCAAGTTCCTCCTGATCTCCCAGCCCGAGCACGCGGCGCGCGGCGCGGTTGAGATAGAAAATATGACCTTCCGGCGTGGCACTGCCCACGAAGTCCGGGGTAGCTTCCACGATTCCCGCCAGGCGCGCACGTTCCTCCTCCGTGCGTTTGCGTGCGGAAATGTCGCTCATGATCGCCAGAATGAGCCCATCGGGCAGCATTTTGGCCCGCAGTTCCCCCATAAACCGCGAGCCGTCGCTGCGGTTGCAACTCCATTCGCTGCAAATCGTTTCACCGGCGAAAATCCTGGCCATCGTTGCGGGCACGCGCGGCAGTTCTTCCGGAGCAATCAAATCACTGACGTGCCGCCCAATGATTTCGTCCTTGGACAAGCCGGGAATCAGGCAGCCGGCGGGATTGGTGCCCACGAACCGACCGTCCTGATCCACCAGGAAAATGCCGTCCACGGATTGCTCGATGAGAGTCCGGTACTTGGCCTCACTGCGGCGAAGCGCTTCCTGGGCCCGCTTCCGCTCGGTGATGTCGAGCAACAATCCCAGAATGGCGGGCCGGCCCTCCCATTCGGCCAGACTGCCGAAGGCTTCCACGTCGATGCGCGTGCCATCTTGGCGGAGGCCGACAAAAAGATACTGCACGCTTTCAATCTCTCCGGCCAGGCGACGCCGGATATTTGCTTCGACGGCAGGGCGAGATTCCGGAGCGACAACTTCCATGACGGATTCCAGCTTCAAGGATTCGCCCGGCTGGTAGCCGAAAATTTCTTCCAACCGCGGATTGGCATACACCACCCGGCCGTCCTGGATGATGTAAACCCCGGCCAGCGCCTGTTCGACCAGCGGGCGGTATTTCGCCTCGGCGGCGCGGAGTCGTTCTTCGACTTGTTGGCGCGAGGTCGCCATGAGATTAAACGCACGGGCCAGTTCGATCACCTCGCGGGGACCTTGCTCCGGCACGCGGATTTCCCACTGTCCCTCACCCGCCTGCTGCAAGGCTTGAGCCAGAGCACGAACGGATCGGTTGATGCGCCCGCTGAGCCAAAGCGCCAGGATCACCGTCAGCCCGATGAGCGCCAGCGCCAACAGGCTGCTCCGGAAGGCATTCTTGACGACCGGCGCAAATGCGGCGGCCTTTGGCACGCCAACCACGACGCGCCAGTCAGCGTGGGACATCGCAGTGAATCCGTAGAGTCTCGCAACGCCATCGGGTTCCGTCGCCGTCGTCTCCCCTTCGGGTTGGGGCAGGAGCACTTGGGATTGCGCGCGGCCATGGCGGTTGGATCCCATCAGGCGCTCCGGTTCCAACGAGCAGGCCAGCACCATGCCCTGACCGTCCAAAATGGCGATAAGGCTTCCCTCCGGCAGTGATGAATTGGTGAGCACGTTTTGGAAGTTGTGCAAATCTATCGTGGCGCAAAGTCCACCGCGAAATACACCGGCTTCCGTGAAGACCGGGCAAGCCAGAATCGACACCCGGCGGCCATTGATCGGGTCTTCGAAGAGCCAACCCACCGTGAACATTCGGGTTTCCTTCAATTGTTGAAACCAGCGGGCTTCCGCGAACGAAATTTTCGGCGTGGACGCTTGTGGGAGCGCGGAATGCACAAGCCGGCCATCCCGGTACACCAGGAATAGGTTCTGGAATTGCGGATACTGCGCTATGACGCGATCAAAGATACCCGGACGCAGGTTGGGATCCATGGCGCGCACCCCGGAACCATCCGCGAATTGCGATAAGACCTCCTGGGAGCGAGACAGTTTTTCATCGAGGTGCGTGGCGGTCAGATGTGCGAGGGCCACCGCATTTTCGCGGGCCTGCCGCGCCTCGTTTCGCGCTGAATTGTAGATGCACAAGCAGAGCACTCCGGCAAACGGCAGGATCAGCGCCAGCGCCAGCAGTGACAACCACGTGCGAATGGACCAGGAAGCTTGCTTGAATGCAGCCATAGCCGAATAAAACGTGGTTCCATCTTGGCCCCCGAACCTGGCCGTAACAAGGCCAAAGAGGCAAGATGTTTGCGCCTCGTTACGTCGGCTGCCACAGGATTTTGAAATTGCCTCAGCAGGTTGAAGATCTGCGTTACGGAGAGGCCGTGAAGTGGCGTGAGGCATAGCCGTGCTCCTGTTCCAAACGTTGGCAAAGGGGCCTGGGCAGGCAGGATTAAGGGTGGAAGCGGTTGAGGGCCAGATCGACGAGCGAAAGAGTTGCAAGGTTGTTGTCATAGGCAAAGCGTTTCCCCACTGCACTGTTGGGGGGGACACGAACTGCCTGCGCCGATTCGAACCATTCAGTGTGATGCTCTGAGAATTGAATCTGCCATAACGCCAGCTCCGAAGATGGAGAAACAACGCTGCGGCCATCATGAACAATAACTGCCCATAACCTTCTCGGTGTTCCTCGTAACTCTGTGGTTCCTTCCAATGGGTCGCGCTTGCGGTGCCGCGATGAGTTAACCACGGCGCCACGAGGGACACCGAGGAGGAGTTGGCTCGGGTCAGTTTTTCCAGTGCTTTCTAAGCGAGTACGTGACCGTCCGGCGCGCTCGCTGCAAATCCAGATTGCGACGTTCGCTACTCGTTGATGAGTGTCAGCGCTTCCTGATCCTGTTGTTGTTTCAACCAGGCGATCAAGCGCTGCTTCAGGACCGTTACTCGTTCGGCATTCTTTCCTTGGGCGATGAGGTTGTTCAATTCATAAGGATCGTTTGCCGTGTCGTACAGCTCCCAGCGCGGATGATGTTCGATGGTGTTTAACAGCTTGGCGGCGGTCGGGTCGGTTCGCGCTTTGGCAACCCAGGTTTGATAGACTTCACCGTGACTGTCCGGGATGACCATGACCTTGGTAAAGTGCGTGGTCCATTTGTTTTCCGGTTTGAGGTTGAAGATGAGTTTCCAGCGCGGGTCACGCACGCAGCGTTGCGGAAACATGTTCATCGTCCCGTCCCCCGTGTGGCTGGCGAAGATGAACGCGTGGTGCTGGCTCGTTTTTCCGATCAGCACGTCCTTGAAACTGCTTCCGTCCAAGTCCGGTACGGGTTGCCCGCCGGCCAATTCCACGAACAGCGGCGTGAGATCGGCAAAGGAAATCATCGCGTCGGTGGTTGCTCCGGCCGGCACCACGCCGGGCCAGCACACGATGAACGGCACCCGCAAGCCGGTGTCGTAACAGGTCCATTTGCAGTGCGGCCATTCGGCGCCTTGATCGGTCGTGTAAATCACCATCGTGTTCGCGCCCCAGAAACCATGTCGCTTCAACGACGCCATCACCTCGCCCACACGCGTATCGACGGTCGTGATGTCTTGATAATAATTGGCCAGGGCCCGGCGCGTTTTCGGGGTATCGACCATGATGGGCGGCAGCGGCAATTGCGCCGGGTCGTATATCCGGTTCTTCTCCCACACCACGTGCGGGCCATCGTCGCCGAGCAGCAGACAGAGCGGCTGGTTGGGATGCTCGCGGCGATGCGCGGCCAGGAAGGCATCCACCTGGCGCGGATCCAATCCCTCGGCGCGGTAACGGCGATTAATCGCCGGATTCTTCGGCAGCGTGGCCCGCAGCACCTCCCAGTCAAAGACCGACTTCGGGCGCACATCGGTCTTGTTGGCGGCGACAACTCGGTAGCCGAGAGCCTGGAGATACGAGGGCAAGGATTTGAGGTCAGGCCGGCAATCCGTGTGATTGCCCATGGTGCCGTTGCGGGCCGAGTACAAGCCGGTGAACAGAATGGCGCGGGAAGGCGAGCAGGTCGGTGAGCCGGCAAAGGCGCGCGTGAAGCGCAGTCCTTCCCGCGCCAAAGCATCGATATTGGGCGTATGAATTACTTCATTGCCATAGCAGCCGACGAAGTCCACGCCATGATCGTCGGACAGATAAAGGATGATGTTGGGGCGCCGAGGCGGATCCGGCTGTTTCAGTGGCGGAAGGTCGGCAGCGTGCAGGGTTCCCCACATGGGCAACAGACAAAATGGGATGATGAAGCAGGATTTCATGGGCTGGATTCCTTTCGACATTGGAATGGGATCCGTCGCGTCGTCCGAATGAACGCGACGATACCGAACGCGTGCTGCGGAGCCATCACCGCATGAATACGGCTCGGCTCAGGAAATTGATCTTTCACAAGCACAGTTTCGAGCCTACCCACAATGGCCGCACGGTTTCCAGTGCTTGCTCGGTCTAATCAAGTCTCACGGGACGATTGTTCTGATTGCACGTCGTTTGTCGCTCCACTTGGACGCAGTTTGCACCATTGCACCAAAGACGGCATTTACTTGACTTAAATCAACGCACCGGACCGCTGCTCCTCGTTATCGTCCAGTCATGAACAAATGTATTGAAGCAATGATGCGGGAGCACGACCTGATCGTACAGGTGCTGGCCTCGTTGCAGGACTGGACGGAACAACATCGGGCGGGCGGCGTTCCCATCCGTCAGGATCTGGCGGACTTCGGCCGGTTCTTCCGCGATTTTGCCGACAAGTGTCACCACGGCAAAGAAGAGGACCGGCTGTTTGTCAAAATGGTCGAGAGTGGGTTTCCCCAGGATGCAGGACCGATCGCGGTGATGCTCGCCGAACATGATGAGGGCCGCGCGGAAGTGCGGGGCTTGCTCAAGATCGGCGCGGGCACCGGACCGGTTACCGAGGCGGAAAAAGCGAGCGCAGTCGAATACGCCAGTCGGCTCGTGCCGCTGCTCTATGCGCATATTCAAAAGGAAAACAACATCCTTTACCCGATGGCGCAACAGGCCATTCGCGCCGATGAGTTCGCGCGTCTGGATCAGGATTGCGAAGCCTTTGACCGCCACGTCAGTGAGACCTTGGATGTTGGCGGACTCAAAGATCTCGCCACGGACCTGAGGCGGCGTTTCCCGGCGGACCCCGCTCGCCTCGCGCAGCATGGAGGGTGTGGTGCCTGCCATCCCAGCGCCCAGCACGCATAAAGGACAAACGAGACGAATCCTTGAATTGGATCAACGCACCTTTGAGGTCACCTCGTTGGCTTCGGAACGACTGAGATGGCATGATGCAACGTGAACAACATTCGTTGACTGCCCTCGAAACCTTGGCTTCACCTCGCGGCAACAGTACGCGGCGCTTGCTCCGATTAGTTGCCGCCGGTTCTCTGCTGCTGATGGGGACGACGCTCTCAACTCACGGGGCCGCGTCACTAGCAGCCGCCGTTCTGTCCCAGTCCAAGGATCCTTCCACCAACACTGTTCCTTTACCGACCGAAACGGCTTCGACAAACACGGACCTGGCCGCGGCGCGTTTCGCGACCACCTGCGCCGGCTGCCACAGTCTCACCGCCAAGCTGACAGGTCCACCGCTCGCGCCGGTCAGTGCCTGGCCGATGGAGCAATTAAAAACCGCGATCAAGCTCATGGAAAAAAACGTGGGGCCGCTGACGGAGGACCAGATCACCGGACTGGCGGAGCTGCTGAAGTCGCCGAACGTGGACGAGCGCATCAAGACGGCGCAGGTCCGCATTCAGGCGCAGTTCATGGCCAAAATGGCCCCGCCGGACGCGGCGATTGGCAAAGCGTTGTTCCTGGGTCGGCGACCGCTCCAGAACGGCGGGTTGGAATGTTCGGCCTGCCATACGGCCGGGAGCTTTGGCGGCAATCTGGGGCCGGACCTCGATGGAGTTTACGCCAAGATGGGCGACATGGCGCTGGTGTCGGCCATCGAAAAGGCGGCGTTCAAGGTCATGGAACCGGCCTACCGCTACAAACCCGTAACAACGCAGGAAGCAATGCATCTAGCGAAATATTTTTCCACCCTCGATCCGAAGGCGCCGGCGACGGGTCCCCTGCCCTACGCCCCGGTGGGCGCCGGTTGCGCGTTGGCCGGTCTGGTCAGCATGGTGATCTATTACCGCCGGGGGCGGTCGGGCCGAACGCGCACCCTCCAACGGAGAAGGAAATAGCATGAGCTGGATTCAAGACATTTTTGCCCCCGAAGACCGGACCTGGGAAACATTCTACCGGAGCCGCTGGGCTTACGACAAAAAAGTCCGCAGCACCCACGGCGTCAATTGCACCGGCTCGTGCAGTTGGGAAATTTACGTGAAGAACGGGATCGTGGTTTGGGAACTCCAGGCGCTCGATTACCCGATCATTGACCAGGAAATTCCACCTTACGAACCGCGCGGCTGTCAGCGGGGGATTTCCTATTCGTGGTACATCTACAGTCCGATTCGCGTGAAATACCCCTACATCCGTGGCGCGCTGTTGGACCTCTGGCGCAAGGCGAAGAAGAAATATCCGGATGATCCGGTGGAGGCATGGCGTTCGATCGTCACAGATCCGGATTCGCGCAAGAAATATCATCAGGCGCGGGGCAAAGGTGGATTTCGGCGCAGCACCTGGGCCGAGGTCAATGAAATCATGGCGGCGGCGAACCTGCACACCATCCAGCGACATGGGCCGGATCGAATTATCGGGTTCTCCCCGATTCCGGCGATGTCCATGCTCAGCTTCGCGTCGGGCGCGCGGTTTCTCGAACTCATGGGCGGCGTGGCGCTGTCTTTCTACGACTGGTATTGCGACCTGCCGCCGGCCTCGCCGGAAGTCTGGGGTGAGCAGACCGACGTCGCGGAGAGCGCCGACTGGTATCACGCGAAGTTCATCGCCACAGTCGGATCGAACGTGCTGATGACCCGCACGCCGGACGCGCATTTCCTCGTGGAAGCCCGGCATGGCGGCGCCAAGGTGGTGGTCTTTTCGCCGGATTTCAGCCAGACCTCGAAGGTCGCCGACGAATGGATCCCGCTGCACCAGGGCACGGACGGCGCGTTCTGGATGGCGGTTGGCCATGTGATCTTGAAGGAGAATTACGCCGACCGATCAGTGCCCGCCTTTGCCGACTACCTGCGGCGTTACAGCGACGCCGCTTTTCTGGTCACGCTTGACCGGCAGCCCAACGGAACCTTCCGTCCCGGCAAACTGCTGCGCGCCAGCCAGCTTGCCGCCACGAAGGACCAGGAAAACGCCGATTGGAAATTTTTCGTCGTGGATGAAACCAGCGGCGAACTCAAAATGCCCAAGGGCACCATCGGCCATCGCTGGCAGAAGAAGAAAGGCGAGTGGAACCTCAAACTTGAGGACTGCGTGACCCACCAACCGATCCGGCCAAGGCTCGAACTCAAGGGTCAGTGCGATGCCACGCTCCCGATCGAAGTCACCGATTTCTCGGACAGCACGAACTCCCGCGTGATTTCCCGCCATGTTCCCGTGCGCAAGGTAGAGACCATGAACGGACCGGTGTTCGTCACCACCGCGATGGAGCTTTACTTCGCGCAATACGGCGTGAACCGGGGTTTCGAGGGCGAGTGGCCCGCGGGTTACGAAGACGATTCCCAGCCGTTCACGCCGGCCTGGCAGGAGCGATTCACCGGTGTCAAAGGCGAGGTGGCGGTGAATTTCGCCCGCGAATGGGCGCGCACCGCCGAACACACGGGCGGCAAGTGCTGTGCCATTATCGGTTCAGGCGTCAACCACTGGTATCACAACAACCTCATCTATCGGGCCGTCATCAACGCGCTGATGTTTTGCGGCTGTATCGGCAAAAATGGCGGCGGGCTGAACCATTACGTCGGCCAGGAAAAGCTGGTGCCGCAAGCCTCGTGGGCGCCCATTGCGTTCGGCGCCGACTGGGCCGGTCCGCCGCGGCAGCAGAACGCGCCGTCCTTCCATTACATGCACTCGGACCAATGGCGCTACGACCGCGCCTTCAGCGAGATGTGCCCGGTCAGCGACGCGAAGCATCCGATGGCTCATGGCCACACGGCGGACAAGCAGGCGATGGCGGTCCGCCTCGGCTGGCTGCCGTGCTACCCTCAGTTCACGAAGAGCAATTTCGAGGTGCTCAAAGAGGCGCAGGCTGCGGGCGCAAAAACCGACGAGGAAATCGTTGCGCACACGGTTCAACAGTTGAAGGAGCGCAAGCTCAAGTTCGCCATGGAAGACCCGGACAACCCGGAATGTTTCCCGCGCGTCTTCTACATCTGGCGTGGCAACGCCCTGATGTCCTCCGCCAAGGGCCACGAGTATTTTCTCAAGCACTACCTGGGCACGCACCACAACGCCATTGCCGAGGAAGTCGCGAAACCGGATGTCCAGGACGTGACCTGGCACGACAAGATCGAGCTGGGCAAGATGGACCTGATCGTGGACCTCAACTTCCGCATGGACACCTCCGCGCTGTACTCGGACATCGTCCTGCCCGCCGCGACCTACTACGAGAAGGACGACCTGAATTCGACCGATATGCACAGCTTCATTCACCCGCTGCAAGCCGCGGTGCCGCCGTGCTGGGAGTCGAAGAGCGATTGGCAGATTTTCCGGGGCATCGCCGAAGCCACCGCGAAGCTCGCTCCGCAATATTTCCCTGAACCGGTCAAAGACCTCGTCGCGTCGCCGTTGATGCACGACACGCCGGCGGAACTGGCGCAGGCGACGGTGAAGGACTGGGCCAAAGGCGAATGCGAGGCCATTCCGGGCAAGACGATGCCCAATTTCAAGGTCGTCACCCGCGACTATGCGAATCTGCTCAACCGCTTCGTCTCGCTCGGCCCGAATTTCCGCAACAACGGCCTCGCCGTTCACGGCACGCATTACGACGTGGACGACGCTTACGATGCCTATCTGCGCACGCACACCGTCGAGAAGTGGGGCGGCAAGGAATATCCGTCGCTGCGCGACGACAAGGACGCGTGCGATGTCATTCTCCATTTCGCGCCGGAGACCAACGGCGAGATGGCCCATCGCGCCTATGTCTCCGAGTCCATCAAGACCGGCCTTGACCACACGCATCTGGCCGCCGATACGCGGGCGGTGCGGTACACGTTTGACGACTTGATCTCGCGTCCCTGCCGCACGTTGACGTCGCCTTATTGGACCGGCATCACCAACGGCAAACGCACCTACTCGGCCTACTGCCAGAACGTCGAGGAATTGATTCCGTGGCGCACGCTCACGGGCCGGCAGCATCTCTACCTCGACCACGAGGTTTACGTCGCGTTTGGCGAGAACCTGCCTACCTTCAAGCCGCGCGGCGAATTGCGCCAGACGCGAGACCTGGAGAAAACCGCCAAAGCCGCCGGGAGCATCGTGCTGAACTACCTCACCCCGCACGGCAAATGGCATATCCACTCGACCTACGGTGACACGCTGCGCATGAAGACGTTGTCCCGCGGATGCTACCCGGTCTGGATGAACGACAAGGACGCCGACCTCATCGGGCTGGAGGACAACGGCTGGATCGAGGTGTTCAACGACCACGGCGTCGTTTGCACGCGGGCCATCGTCAGCGCCCGCATCCCGCCCGGCATCTGCCTGCTTTATCACTCGCCGGAGCGGACCCTCGGCGTGCCCAAGTCCCCCGAACGCGGCAACCGCCGCGCCGGCGGCCATAATTCCTTGACGCGCGTAAAGCTCAAACCGCTGCTCATGATCGGCGGCTACGCGCAGTTCACCTACGCCATCAATTATTGGGGGCCGCCGGGGGTGAACCGCGACACGTTCGTGGTCATCAAGAAACTCAACAAGGTGGAGTATTAGCTTATGGATATCCGCGCCCACGTTTCGATGATTTTCCACCTCGACAAGTGTATCGGATGCCACACGTGCAGTGTCGCCTGCAAGAACGTGTGGACCGACCGGCCAGGCGCCGAATATATGTGGTGGAACAATGTGGAAACCAAGCCGGGCACGGGCTATCCCACGCACTGGGAGGACCAGCCGAAATTCAACGGCGGCTGGAAATGGAACGGTAACGGCAAGCTGAATCTCCGGTGTCAGAACAAGGCCGATGCCTTCCTGAAGCTGTTCTACAACCCGAATCAGCCGAACCTCGACGATTACTACGAGCCGTGGACCTACAAATACGAGAACCTGTTCACCGCCAAGGCGGGCGACGACCAGCCCACGGCCGTGCCGGTGTCGCAGATCACCGGCGAACCCATTGAAATCAAGCAAGGCCCGAACTGGGACGATGACCTCTCCGGTTCGCCGATTTACGCGGAGAATGACCTGAACCTCGACAAGCTCAGCGAGGAGGAGCGCGCGCAGCTTTTCGAGATCGAGCGCGTGACGATGTTCTATCTGCCGCGCATCTGCAACCACTGCACGAATCCGAGTTGCGTCGCCGCCTGCCCTTCCGGCGCGATTTACAAACGCGGCGAGGACGGGATTGTCTTGATCAACCAGGAAAAATGCCGGGGCTGGCGCGCTTGCGTCGCCGCCTGTCCCTACAAGAAGATCTATTACAACTGGAAGACAGGGAAGTCCGAAAAGTGCATCCTGTGTTTCCCGCGTCTGGAAACCGGCCAGCCGCCCGCGTGCTTTCATTCCTGCGTGGGCCGCATCCGCTATCTCGGCGTGGTGCTTTACGACGGGGACCGCGTGCCGGACGCGATGAAGGTGAGCGACCGCGCCCTGGTTGAATCCCAGCGCGACATCATCCTGGACCCGCACGATCCGAAAGTTGTGGCCGCCGCGCTCAAGAACGGCATCAGCGAGGAGTTTCTTGATGCCGCGCAAAAGTCGCCGGCCTACCAATACATCATCCAATGGAAATTGGCTCTGCCGCTGCACATCGAGTATCGGACCATGCCGATGCTGTTTTACGTCCCGCCGCTGCTGCCGGTCATGGGCAAGGCGACCAACGGCACGTACGGACATGAGGCGAAGGATTTCTTCACTGGCCTGGAGCAAGCGCGCCTGCCCATCAAATATCTGGCCAGTCTGTTCAGCGCGGGGAATGAGGAAGTCATCGAGGCGGTGCTGAAGAAGCTCATGGCGGTGCGGCACTACAAACGTTGGCAGAACGTGCGCGATCTGCCGGAGAACGAGGTGCATAAGATTCTTCGTGAGGCGCAGACCACAGCGGAGGAAGTGGAGGAAATCTACCGGATGACCGCCCTCCCAACGCAATATCAGCGTTATGTTCTCCCGCCGCTGCAACGCGAGGAAGCCGTTCAAAACAGTTGCGATCCCGAAATCTGCAAGGGCTGTTCGGGCTTCAGCCTCAATCCCAGCTTGTCTCCCCGCTCATGAACTCGAAAGCAACCAGTATGACGGCGATGCACAAAGCCGATTCGATGAAAGCCGAATGGGGCGCTGTGCTCAAAGCGCTTGCCGGCTTGTTGGAGTATCCGGGAGCGGAATTCGATAGTAGGATCGAAAAAGTGCGGACGGCACTGCGGCGACTGGCTGCTGGGCCTGAATTGAACGTCCCTTCCCCCCTCACCCCGGCCCTCTCCCTCAGGGAGAGGGAGAATGATTCGCCGCCGGCGGGGCAAGGCGTTGCCACAAAGACATTGAGACCGTCTATTTGCGAACCGACAGACGGCGACGACGATACCAATGGCAATGGCGCCACCTCGCTGCGTCCGTTGCTGTTCCCTCTCCCTGGGGGAGAGGGTCAGGGTGAGAGGAAAGAACGCGTCCATGGATTCAAGCCGATCATTACCTTCGAGCGTTTCCGCAATTCGATCAGCACTTTGTCCGCTGACGCACGCGAAGAGCTTTACACCGGCACGTTCGACGTGACGCCGGCCTGCGTGGCTTACGTCAGCATCCACCTGTTCGGCGAGGAGAATTTCAAGCGCGGCGAGTTCATGGCGGCGCTCAACGCGCGCTATGAGCAAAGCGCTTTCGATTGCGGCGGCGAACTGCCCGATCATCTTTCCGTCCTGTTGCGCTTTGCCGCGACGTTCCACGAGGATGAGCGCCGCGAATTGACCCAATTCTGCCTGCTCGGCCCAATTGAGAAGATGATCGCGTCACAAACGCCGGACAATCCTTACCGCGCGCTGCTCGAAACCGTGCGTGAAGTTTTCCAGGCCGCCTATCCGGGAATGAAACCCGCGCTCAGTCCGTGGGAACAGATGCAGCAGCACGGCGCCGGTTGTGCGGCCCTGACCGCGGGCTGTGGATGCAACCTTCTCTGGTCAGATGACGACGCACCGCCCGCCGAGGGGCGCATCAGGTTCGGAGTCCCGCCTTCAGGCGGTCCGGGCGTCGTGCCGCCTGAAGGCGGGACTCCGAACGGGAGTTTTCCAACAAACTCGAAGAGCGTTGCCAGCCAATCTGGAACGTTGAACCCCTTGTCTGCCCACTCAAATGAACTCCCTGGTTGACGCCTTCCTGTTTGTCGGGCTGCCCTACCTCGCCATCGTCACGGCGATCATTGCCGGTTATTGGCGATGGAAAACGAACCGCTACTCGATGTCGTCGCGGTCGTCGCAGTTCTTCGAGGACCGCCGGTTGCTGTGGGGCTCCGCCCCTTGGCACATCGGCATTATCGTGGTGTTGCTGGGCCACATCATTGCGGGTTTTCTGCCGACGGTGTGGTCAAGCCTGCTGACCGTGCCCGGCGCGCTCGTCACCGTCGAAACCCTGGGCGTGGCCTGCTCGTTGCTGGCGATTGCCGGACTTTCCGTGCTCATTTACCGCCGCATCACCTCGGCGCGGGTTCAGGCGGTGACGACGACGACGGACTTGGTCGTTGTCGCGTTGCTGCTGGTTCAGGTCATCCTTGGACTCGCGAGCGCGCTGCACTTCCGTTACGGCTCCCTCTGGAGCACGGGGACGGTGGTGCCCTATTTCTGGAGCTTGATCACGCTTCATCCCGATATGAGCTACGTGGCGGGTTTTCCGATGCTCTTCAAGCTCCACATCGTCGGGGCGTGGCTGATCATCCTGCTCCTGCCGTTCACGCGGCTCATGCACGTGCTGGCGGTGCCGCTGCCTTACCTCTGGCGGGCGCCGCAACTGGTCGTCTGGAACAATGCCCGGCGCCGCCGGCAGGCCGTGGCCGCCACCATCCGCGCCGACAGTCGCCGCGAGTTTGTCAAAGGCGCCGTCGGAATCGCCGGGGCGACCGGACTGATGGCGCTGGGCGTTTCCGAGAAGGGATTGAATTTCTTCAAGGGGCCGCGTCCCGATCTCGAGGCGGAAGCCGCGTTGCTGGAGAAGAAGATCGGTCGCTTGCGGCAAACCGCCGCCGAACACCAATTCGAACTGGAGCGGATGCAAAGCGACATGATTCTCGTCGCGCCTTACACCGAACTGACCGCGAACAAAGGCAAGTATTTCATCGCCTACGACATGGCGCCCGGCCTCGCCTTCAAGGACAAGGACGGCCTGCCGTTGTTGATTTCCGCCAAATGCACCCACTTGGGCTGCACGGTTGCCAACGACGTGGATAGCGATGGAGACATCCTGTGTCCGTGCCACATCTCGCACTTTGACATCCACACCGGAGAGCCAACGCCGGATTCTCCCGCCAAAGCGCCCTTGCCGTTCATCGGCTGGGCGTTGGTGGACAGCGCCGGAAAAGTCGTCCTCAGCAAACAGCCGGGCCAGCCGGTGCGGGGCCAGGCGGATCCGGCGTTGTTCCGGCAATTCAGCGTGTACATCACCAAACCGGACCACGCAATCGCATGAGGAGAAGAACCTTTCGATGAACCTTCCCGAATCTATTCGCCGCACCGAGGATTACCTCGCGGAGCGTTTTCCCGTCGAGAAAATGAATTACGCCTCGATGGTCCAGAAGAAGGAGGTGCCGGTTCACCGCCTGTCCTGGGGGTATTATCTGGGCGGCTTGGCGCTGTTTTTCTTCCTGGTGCAGATCGTGACCGGTCTGCTGCTGCTGTTTTATTATCAGCCGACCGTCAGCGACGCGCACGCCTCGGTGGGATTCATCACCGGGCAGGTGCCGGGCGGGGCGCTCATCCGCAACATGCACGCGTGGGCTTCTTCGCTGATGATCGGGGCGGTCATGGTTCACCTGATCACAACGTTTGCGATGAAGGCATTTGCCCGGCCGCGCGAATTGACGTGGATGAGCGGCGCGCTGCTGCTGGGGATCACCTTCGCGTTCGGATTTACCGGCTATCTGTTGCCCTGGCATCAGATCGCCGTCAATGCCACCAAGATTGGTCTGGATTCCATCGCGCAGATCGGCCAGTACCTGCCGGGCCGGATGGCGCATTGGCCCGCCGTCGTTGAGGAAACCATTCAAGGCGGTCCCACCGTCGGCCAGGCGACCCTGAGCCGCTTTTTCGCGCTGCACGTCATCGTTCTGCCGCTGTTGATTACATTGGTATTGGGACTGCATCTCTTGTCCGTGCAACTGCACGGCATGAGCCGGGGTGTGGACGAAGCGCCACGCCGGCTCGAAAAGTTCTTTCCCACATTCTTCATCAAGGATCTTTCGGTGTGGGGCGTGGCGTTCATGGTGCTGTTTGTTCTCGCCCTGTGTTTGCCGTTTGAGTCGTTCTACCCTTATCCATTGTTTGCGCCGTTTAACCCGAACAGCTCGACGCCGGACGGCATCAAGCCCGAGTGGTATTTTTACTTCGTCTATTACCCGCTGGAGCTGCTGCCCTTCTGGGTCATCCTGCTGGGTTCCCTGGTCCTTGGCCTGATGCTACTGCTGACCCCATGGGTCTTCAAAAACACCAACCGCCGCACGCTGGGAGTGCTGGGCATCGCCATGGCCGCCTACCTGTTCGTGATGACCGTTTTTGGCGACCGGATTTACCACCTCTTCAAAGGTTGACCAGATGAGCAAAGCAAATCCAAAATCCAAAATCCGAAATGGATGGCAGGGCCGCGAAGTGGTTAAGCCACGGCAGCATTCTTGCGCATCGCATCCATCCGCGGGACACATTGACGAGACTGGGGAATGGGCCACACTTTCCCGTACCCCAACGCGGCCCAACCGCAACCAATACGGAGCGCGGACATTCTTGTCCGCCTCAAATAATTCGCGGCGGGGAGCGGACAAGAATGTCCGCGCTCCGGGGCCTCCGGCGGAATCGTCGCGGCCGGCGACGCTTCGGAGCCATACTGATGAAGTGCGACTCGGCGCTACCGGCCGGGTGCCATTCTGTGGTGCAGCTCGCGGCTTGTTGAGTATTTCGGGCCTTCGATCTTCGAGGTTCTTTCGAATGTCGGATTTCGGCGTTCGGATTTCTGGGCTCATCACTGCCTTCGTGCTCCTCGCGGCCCCTTCGCTCCACGCCTATCCCGAATTCCGCGCCTTCATCGTCCAGCATTCTGGCCGGCCGGTGGATTGCGCCATGTGCCACGTTAGTCACGACGGCCCGCAAGGCACTGGCCCGGGACAGATCGGCAGCCTGACACCCGCCGGACTGGAAGCGCTGGGTCGCGCCAGGACGGCCTTTGCCCCGGGGTCGAAGGCGGAAAACCCGATCCTCAACGCCTTCGGGAATCATATCATCCAGAGCATTGGCCTGACCAAGTTTCGTGAACTCCGGCTGATGCCCGCGGAGTTGGCGAAGGTTCTGCCGCCGGACAGCGACCTCGATGGCGACGGCATCTCCGACGTGCAGGAATACCTGGATGGCACCAGCCCCGTGGACAAGGACAGCGGCCTGCCGTGGCTGCTTTTCAAAAACAACTTCAAGCGAAATTTATCCGAGATTTTCCTGACCCTCGCGGCAACGGCAGCCGGACTTTACGGCCTCAGCCACCTGCTCCGCGGCTTCGCGAAGGCCACCGAAGTGACCTCGGAAGACGAAGAGGAACCCGGGCTGGAGGCAATTGAATCGAGACCGTCCTGAACCTCAATCCATGCATCGGAAGACACGACGACTATGAAAACATCCAGATCGGAAACTGAAAGTGCGGCGCGGGTGCGTGGCACCCCTTCACAGGGACTATTTGGCGCCACGCTGGGCTTCTTTATCGGCTTCGCGGCCGTGGCGCTGTTCGGTCCCACCGCCAACAAGTTCAAGGAAGTGATGCACTTGACTCCGGTCATGGTGGGGTTCCTGGTAGCGATGCCCAGCCTTTCGGGGTCGCTGCTGCGCATCCCCTTCTCCGCGTGGGTGGACACCGATGGCGGGCGCAAACCTTTTCTGGTGCTGTTGGGACTCGCCATTGTGGGCATGGCTGGGCTGGCCTTCGTGGTTTCGTTCCTCTACCCGAACCGTCTCACGCCGGAGCTCTACCCGTTGTTGCTGTTGCTGGGTTTGTTCTGCGGAGCGGGCATCGCCACGTTCTCCGTGGGCATCAGCCAAGTTTCCTATTGGTATCCCAAGGAGCGCCAGGGCAGCGCGCTGGCCACGTACGGCGGTCTGGGCAATCTCGCCCCAGGGATCTTTTCGTTCCTCATCCCGGTGGCGCTGGGGTCAATCGGACTGGCTGGCTCCTACTGGGCCTGGTGCCTGTTCCTTGTCATTGGCACCGCGCTGTACTTCATGACCGGCCGGAACGCCTGGTATTTTCAACTGCGCTCCAAGGGGCTTTCCCGCGAAAACGCCCGAACAACAGCGGGTGAGCGGGGCCAGGAAATTTTCCCTTCGGGCAATGTCAAAACCAGTCTCCTGATTTCAGCCAAGGTCTGGAAAACCTGGGCACTGGTCGCGATTTATTTCACGACGTTCGGCGGCTTCCTGGCCCTGACGGCCTGGTTCCCGACTTACTGGAAATCTTTCTTCGCCGTCAGCGCCGTCACCGCCGGCCTGCTGACCGCCGCCTATTCGATCCTCACCTCGCTCGTGCGTGTGGGAGGAGGCAGGCTTTCTGATCGAATCGGTGGGGAACGGACGGCCATCATGGCGCTGGGCACGATGCTGGTCGGCGCGGTGGTGATGACCTTCTCGCACACCTTCGCCATCTCGATTGCCGCCGCCCTCTTGATGGCGGTGGGCATGGGCGTGTCCAACGCGGCGGTGTTCAAGCTGGTGCCCCAGGAAGTGCCGCGCGCCGTCGGCGGAGCGGCCGGCTGGGTCGGTGGCCTCGGCGCCTTCGGCGGGTTCAGCATCCCGCCAATTCTGGGCGTGATTGTCACGCGGCAAGGTTTGGATGGCTACGCGTTTGGATTCATTGTATTTGTGGTGGTGAGCGGCCTCTCCTTGTTGCTGGCCATGGTGTTGAAACAAACGCATGCGCGGACAGTCCGCCGAAGCAACGTGGTTGCCAGCGCGGGATCCCTGGCCTCCAACCACGCCAAGTGATCGAAGGAGGCTTGGGAATTCAATTGTTGAAGCAATAAAGAACATGATTCGCGTTTGTCATCTGTTCATTTCACCCGGGCATAATTACTTCGGCCATCACGAACTGCCGGCGGGCACGCATCCCACGCTGGAGGTGGACCAGGCCGATTGCGTCGCCGGAAGGGGCATTCGGAGTGACCGGTTTTTCGACTTCAAAGAGAACTACCAAGGGCAAATCACGTTCTTTTCCATGGACGTGTTCGATGCACTGCGCCGGGAATTGAACCTGCCGGAGGCGGCGCCGGCGGCTACGCGACGCAATGCGTTCGTTAGCGGCGTGGACCCGAACGCGCTCATCGGCGCTGAATTCGCAATCCAACGTGTACGCTTCAAGGGGATTTGCGAATGCAAACCCTGTTATTGGATGAACTCGGCGCTCGGCCCGGGCGCGGAGGAGTGGCTCAAAGGGCGCGGCGGTTTGCGGGCGCGCATTCTGACTGACGGCATTTTGCAACGGGACGCATGAACTTCAGCGCGGTCATACTGGCGGGAGGGGAATCGCGGCGCATGGGCCGCGACAAAGCTTGGCTGGAATTTGAAGGTCAACCACTCATCGCCCGCAGCCTGGCGGTGGCGTGGGAACTGGGTGCCACTGAAGTTTTCATTTCGGGACGCGTCGGCGAAGACTACTCCGCGCTGAACTGCCCGGTGCTCTTCGACTTGGAACCCGGCTTCGGTCCGCTCGGCGGCATCGAGCGCGGACTGCACGCCACCACGTCCCCCTTGCTGCTGGTGCTGGCGGTGGATTTGCCGCAAATGACGGCGGATTTTCTGCGCAAGCTGCTGGCAAAGTGCGATTCGCTGACCGGCGCAATGGCCAAGCTGGACGGCCGGTTCGAACCGCTGGTCGCCATCTATCCGAAACGCTGTCACGCCATCGCCTTCGATTTCGTCATCCACTCCCGCCACGCCGCCCGGGACTTTGCCGAGGCCTGCGTGCGGGAACACGCCGTGCGAACATTGACTGTCACTCCGTCGGACGCCGGTTGCCTGGCGAACTGGAATTCGCCGGCGGATGCATCGCCGCCCGGTTGCTCATGACAACGGTCTTGCTCGCGCGAGGCGTGGCGGACGGCGGAGCGGCCGCGGAGAACCCAATTCTGCTCCGGCCCCTTCGTCGGGATCGCTGAACAGATCGGCTTCCGGTTCGGGTTTTATAGCGAATGAAGGCAGATGCATCAATGCGGAATTCCGATGCCGTGAACGTGCGCCAGCTGATGAGAGATTCGTCCGCACCTTCAACAAACCAATGGCCCTTTGCTTGTTGAAGGGAAACGGTCGAGGTCAGGTTTGTCGGAACGTCCTTAAACACTAACACGGGGCAACTCTGGTTTTCCTCATCGAGCAAGGGTGCCAACTCCGGTCGCGGTCGCGGAAAGTCAACATAGTGGACGTCCGCACATTGCTTGAGCGCTGGATAAAACTCCAGCAGGCCGACGATCTCGGCACAACCCGGACAGAAATATGGCCCCACTCCGGTGCCCAAAAAATCGGGTTTCAGCAGATATAATTGATCGTTGTTCATGATGTGTTTCCTGTGTTCGCTGGTTTGCCTGTCGTCAGAATTCCAGGAGCCCTGACGCCATTGTAGGTTCACCTTCGCCAAAAACGAGGACGAATCAAGCTAAAGATGTATTTGCAATACAACTTTAGAACAAATACGCTGCTGCGCGTAATGGCAGGCAGAATATGAACCCGAACATTCCAAGTCTTTACGAACGGATCGGCGGCCGGGAAACACTGGCAATCTTGTTGCGGCATTTTTATGCGGATATCCGGCAACACCGGTTGCTGGGGCCCGTCTTCAACCGGCACATCCACGATTGGCCGGCTCATCTGGCCAAGATTGGCGAGTTTTGGACCCGACTGACCGGCGGCCCCTCCAACTTCGTCGGCTCGCTGCCACATAAACACGCACCGCTCGGAATTGATGCCCGGCATTTTGACGCCTGGCTGGGATTGTGGGAGGCCAACTGCCGGTGTTATCTCGCGCCTCCCGAAGCTCTGGAATTGTTCGAACTCGCGCAGATGATTGGGCGGCGGCTTCAGAGCATCGTCGTCGCGGAAGCGCAACCGCAACCCCAGTCGCCTGCAGCGGAACCGCAGGTTCCGCTGCGTCCAGTCTGATTTGACATGCTATGGAAACACTTGTCCGACCGATACGTTTGCCGAAGCCGAGATCAACCGCCGGCTGACGCGCGAGGAGAAGATTCGCCTCTTGAGCCAGATGTTTCGCATCCGGCGCTTCGAGCAGACGGCGCTCAAGCAATACCAGACCAGCGGCCAGATGGGAGGTTTCCTGCACCTCTACACGGGCCAGGAGTCGGTGGCGGTCGGCACGATTTCGCTGTGCGGGGAGGACGATCATGTCATTGCCGGCTATCGCAGTCACGGTAATGCCCTGACGATGGGCATGTCCATGAACGAGTGCATGGCGGAATTGTTCGGCAAGGCCACCGGTTGCTCCAAAGGCAAGGGTGGTTCGATGCACTTGTTTGCGCCGGACAAGAATTACTGGGGCGGCCACGGCATCGTCGGCGGGCCAGACGCCGCTGGGACTCGGGTCTCGCCTTTGCGTTGAAATACAAAGGCATGAAAGGCTGCTGCCTGTGCTTCCTGGGCGACGGCGCGGTCAATCAGGGCGTCTATCAGGAATCGTTGAACCTGGCCTCGCTCTGGGATCTGCCCGTCATTTACATCATCGAGAACAATCAATATTCCATGGGCACCGAGTCTCGAACGTTCCTCGGCATTCAACGAACTGCCTCGCCGCCCGCGCCGAGGGCTACGGCATGGACTGGGATCGGATCAACGGCGAGGACATTTACGAAATCCGCTCCAGGACCTGGACGGCGATGGAGCGCGCGCGCAACGAACTTCGTCCCACGGTTCTGCAAATTGATACCTATCGTTATTACGGCCACTCGGTCGCCGGACGCCAACGCGAAGAAATATCGGACGCCGGAAGAAATTGAGAAATACCGCCGCCTGCACGATCCGCTCAACTCTGGCAGCAACGACTGCTGGAAGAAGGCGTGGTCAATGACGAACAGATCAGCTGCACTCGACGGCGAAGCCAAAGCGGAAGCTGCCGAAGCCGTCGAGTTTGCCGAATCCAGTCCATTGCCCGAGCCGGACGGACATTTTCCACGACGTCTATTACGAAGTGGATCGCCAGACGCCAGCGGGCCGCACCGGGAAGCATTTTTTCAACGACTAGATTCTCTATGTCCGCCATCACCTATCGCAAAGCTCTGAACGACGCGCTTGCCGAGGAACTCGCGCGCGACGAAAACGTCGTCATCATCGGCGAAGAAGTCGCGCAATACAACGGCGCCTACAAGGTGACCGAGGTCTCTGGAAACGTTTCGGCGACAAGCGCGTGCTGGACACGCCCATCAGCGAGGCGGCGTTTGTCGGACTGGGCGTCGGCGCCTCCATGCTGGGCGTGCGTCCGGTGATTGAGTTGATGTTCTGGAGCTTCGCCTATGTCGCCTTTGACCAAATCGTCAATAATGCCGGTTGCCTGCGTTACATGTCCGGCGGCCTGATGAATTGTCCGATGGTCATTCGCGGCCCGGCCAACGCCGGCACCAATGTCGGCGCGACGCATTCGCACACGCCGGAAAGCATTCTGGCGAACAATCCCGGCGTGAAGGTGGTTTGCCCCGCCACGGCCTACGACGCGAAGGGCCTGATGAAAACCGCGATTCGCGACAACGATCCGGTGTTCGTGATGGAAAACACGCTGCTTTACGGCGAAACGTGGGAAGTGCCGGAGGAAGAATACTTGATTCCGTTAGGCGTTGCCGATGTGAAACGCGAAGGCGCCGACGTTTCCCTGATTGCGCACGGTCGCGCGGTGATCACGAGTTTGAAAGCGGCGGAAATTCTGGCGAATGAACATGGAATCAACGCCGAGGTCGTGGATCTCCGCTCCATTCGCCCGCTCGATGAAGAAACCATTCTCCATTCCGTGCGCAAGACGCATCGCGCGGTGCTGGTGGACGAGAACAAGCCTTTCTGTGCCGTGAGCGCACAGATCGCCGCGACAATTCAGGAGAAGGCGTTCGATGATCTCGACGCGCCGGTGATGCGCGTTTGCACGCTGGACGCGCCGGCCATTTACAGTCCGCCGCTCGAAAAAATCCAACTGCCCACGCCCGAACGCGTCGTGGAAAAAGTCCTGGGCATCTGCCTGACACTCTCGCTTATGCCCTACATCGAAATGCCCAAGTTAAGCGACACGATGACTGAAGGCACGGTCGTCATATGGCACAAAACTGCCGGCGATTCGGTGGGCGTCGGCGATGTGATTGCCGACATTGAAACCGACAAGGCGGTAATGGAACTCGAGGCGTTTGACGAAGGCGTGTTGAAAGAGATTTACGTGGGCGAAGGCGGCAAGGCGCGGATTGGCGAAAAGCTGGCGCTGCTGCTGGCGATCGGCGAAACCGCTCCGAAGATTCGAAGGCGAAATAACCAAACGCGCAGCAGCCACTCCCTCTTCTCCGCGTCAAGGCGGCGAGCGTGAAATTGTTCAACACGTCGCGCTCGACAAACCGGCGAGCCAGCCACAGGCAATCGCATCAAAGCTTCTCCGCTGGCGAAGAAAATTGCCCGCACCAAAGGCGTCGATCTGGCTTCGCTCCGCGGATCAGGTCCGGGTGGAAGAATCGTGGCGCCGACGATGGAATCGGCGCCGATCAGTGCGCCACCGTCAGCGCCAGCCGCCATTCCAGCATTTCCCGGAGGCTGCCGGGCGGCGCGAGCGCATTCCACTTACCGGCATGCGCAAAATCATCGCCGAGAGGTTGCTCGCCAGCAAAACGCAGATTCCGCATTTCTATCTGAACATCGAAGTGGATGCCGGCGAACTGGTCCGTTGGCGAACGGAATTGAACGCGCATTTGGAAAAGCCGGCGCGAGCAAAACTGACCATCAACGATTTCATTTTGAAAGCCGTGGTTGCCGCAGCGGTGAAAGTTCCCCGCGTCAACGCGTCCTTCGCCGGCGATGCGATCATCGAATACGCCGACGTTCATCTGTCGGTCGCCGTCGCCATTGAAGACGGTCTGGTGACGCCGGTGATTCGCCAGGCGCAGAAAAAATCGCTGCGCGAAATCAGCGAGCCGTGAAAGACCTCGCCATGCGCGCCCGCACCAAGAAACTCAAGCCGGAAGAATATCAGGGCGGCACGATCACGGTTTCCAATCTCGGCAGCTCCGGCATGGACAATTTCTCCGCCGTCATCAATCCGCCGCAGGCGATGATTCTGGCGATTGGCGCGATTGTGAAAAAGCCGGTGATCAACGAGCAGCGATCGAAATCGTTCCCGGCCACCGTCTGGCCATCGGCTTGAGCGCGGATCATCGCGTGGTGGACGGCGCGATTGGCGCGCAATATCTGGCGGAATTGCGGCGATTGATTGAAAATCCGACGCTGATGCTGATATAGTGATTTATGAGTATACGATCTAATTGTCATCGGCGGCGGTCCCGCCGGATACGTCGGGGCGATTCGCGCCGCGCAACTCGGCAAAAAAGTGGCCTGCATGGAGAAGGAACGCGCCGGGCGGCACCTGCCTCAACTGGGGTTGCATTCCCACCAAGTCGCTTGCTGCGCAATGCCGAGTTGTTTCACCTGATGAAACATCGCGGCGGCGAATTCGGCTTCAGCTTCGACAACTTGAGTTATGACTGGAGCAAGATCATCAAACGCTCGCGCAGTGTCGCGGACAAAAACGCCGGCGGCATCGAATATCTGTTCAGGAAAAACAAGGTGGATTACATCCTCGGCGAAGCTCGCTGGAACGGCCGGCGTCGTGACGCGTGAAAGGCAAGGAAGGCAAAACACAAAAGCTCGAAGCCACGAACGTTCTGCTGGCCACCGGCGTCGTCTCGCGGCCCATGCCCGGCTTGCCGTTCAACGGCACCAAGCGTGATCGGCAGCCGCGAGGCGATGATTCTGGAAAAACAGCCCAAAAGCATCGTCATCATTGGCGCCGGCGCGATTGGCGTTGAGTTCGCTTATTTCTTCAACGCCTTCGGCACAAAGGTGACGCTCGTCGAAATGATGCCGAACATTTTGCCGCTCGAAGACACGGAAGCGTCGCAAACGTTGGAAAAGGCTTTCGCGAAACTGGGCATCCAGGTTTTGGCCAACACGAAAGTCGTGAAAACCGAAGCCGGCAAGGACGGGGTGAAAATTTCCGTCGAAGGCAAGTCGAAGGAAGTCATCGAAGCGGAAGTTTGTCTGGTCGCCATCGGCGTGCAACCGCTGCTGCCCGGCGGCGTGGCGCTCAAACTCACGCCCCGCGAGGTTACATTCGAAACGACGCGCGTTATCAAACCAGCATTCCCGGCGTGTTTGCCGCCGGCGACATCATCGGGCCGCCGCTGCTGGCGCACGTCGCCAGCTACGAAGCGATTCAAGCGGTGGAAGGGAATGTTCACCAAACACACGCCGAAAAAGGTCAGCGTGTTTCCCGAGTTGCACCTATTGCCAGCCGCAGGTCGCCAGCGTCGGTTTCACCGAGCGCGCGGCAAAGGAAAAGGGATTGAGGTTCAAAGTCGGCAAATTTCCGTTTACCGCGAGCGGCAAGGCCCGCGCGGTCGGCGAGGTGGACGGCTTTGTGAAAATCATTTTCGGCGAACCGCACGGCGAGGTTTTGGGCGCGCACATCGTTGGCTCGGAAGCGACTGAAATGATCGGCGAACTCGGCCTGGCCATCACGCTGGAAGCGACTCACGAAGAAATCGAAGCGACGATCCACGCGCATCCAACCTTGAGCGAAGCGGTGCATGAAGCGACCGGCCAGGCTTATGGCGTTGCCATCCACCTGTAGCCGGCGAGAGGAAGCGATATGGAGCAAGACATCCAACCAGTTCAGGAATCGAAGACAGCGCCGACCTTCAATGAAAGCGTCGCGTGCGATGTTTGCGGGCGGTTCGGCGCCTACCGCCTTGGCGAGCGCTGGCTTTGCCCGGACTGTTACACCGGCAGCGGCTCGTGTTGTCCGGAGTTCGGGAAGGATGATTTGTGGGAATTCCAGGCGGAAGACCGCTGCCCGTCCACTCCGCCTGGCAATGTGACCAGCCAATGAAAAAGGAGCGTGTTTAGAACATAGACTTTCGCTCAACATAGAAGATTGAGTTTACCTCAAACAGAAAATGAATTCCAAAATAGCCAATTCTACGCGTGCCAATCCCTACCTGAAATCCACCCGGCCTTTTTCGGCCAAGGTGCTCGACGGCCCGGACCGCGCGCCGAGCCGGGCGATGCTGTACGCGGTCGGATTCAAACCCGAGGATTTCGCAAGCCGATGATCGGCGTGGCGTCGACCTGGAGCATGGTCACCCCGTGCAACATGCATATCGACGAGCTGGCCGCGAGGCCGAGGTCGGCGCCAACGACGCCGGTGGCAAAGCCATGATCTTCAATACCATTACGGTTTCCGACGGCATCTCCATGGGCACCGAAGGCATGAAGTATTCGCTGGTCTCCCGCGAAGTCATTGCGGACTCGATCGAAACCGTCGCCGGTTGCGAAGGCATGGACGGCTTCGTGGCCATTGGCGGCTGCGACAAGAACATGCCGGGCTGCGTGATGGCGATGGCGCGGCTGAACCGTCCCGCGGTCTTTGTCTATGGCGGCACCATCCTGCCCGGCTGCCTCACCGGAGACGACCGCAAGCTCGACATCGTCTCCGTTTTTGAAGCGGTCGGCGCGCATGCCGAACAAGCGAGATGGATCGATAAGGAATTCCAAGCGATTGAGATCCTGCGCCATTCCCGGGCCGGGTCGTGCGGTGGCATGTACACCGCCAATACCATGGCCTCCGCGATTGAAGCCCTTGGGATGAGTCTGCCCAACAGCTCCGCCCAGAATGCCGTTTCGAAAGCGAAAATCGAAGATTGCCGGCGCGCCGGCGCCGCGGTCGTCGAACATGCTCAAGCGGGCATCTGCGTCCGCTCGACATCATGACTCGGGAGGCGTTTGAGAATGCCATCACCGTCGTCATCGCCCTGGGCGGCTCGACCAACGCCGTGCTGCATCTGCTGGCCATGGCGCATGCGGCCGAAGTGAAGCTGACGCTGGATGATTTCACCCGCATCGGCCGGCGGGTGCCGGTGCTGGCCGACCTCAAGCCCAGCGGCAAACATCTCATGTCCGAACTGGTTGCCATCGGTGGCATCCGGCCGCTGATGAAGATGCTGCTCGATGCCGGTCTGCTGCACGGTGATTGCCTGACCGTTACCGGCCAGACCATGGCGCGAGAAATCTGGCGAAGCGTGAAGCCTTATCCGCAAGAGCCAGAACATCATCCGGCCGCTCGACCAAGCCGATCAAGAGCGGACAGCCACCTGCGCATCCTTTACGGCAACCTCGCGCCCGAAGGCGCGGTGGCCAAGATTACCGGCAAGGAAGGCATCCACTTCAGCGGCCAGGCCAGCGTGTTCCATTCCGAGGAAGAAGCCCTGGCAGCGATCATGGACGGCACCGTGGGGCGGGCGATGTGCATGGTCATCCGCTACGAAGGACCGAAAGGCGGCCCCGGCATGCGCGAAATGCTTGCGCCCACCTCGCGCCATCATGGGCAAGGGCCTGGGTAAGGACGTTGCGCTGATCACCGACGGCCGTTTCTCCGGCGGCAGCCATGGCTTCGTGGTTGGCCATATCACGCCGGAAGCTTATGTGGGCGGCCCCATCGCCCTGGTTAAGGATGGCGATCCCATCACGATTGATGCGGAAACCCGACAGATTAACCTGGAGCTTACGGCCCGCGAGTTGAAGCAACGCCGCCAGGCCTGGAAAGCGCCTCGACCACGCTACACCCGGGGTGTGCTGGCGAAGTATGCCAGCACGGTTGCTTCCGCCTCACTGGGCGCCGTCACCGATTTGGATCTTGAACTCTAAACCCGAAACAGGCTTCGCCCACCTCGCGCGACAACGCGCCTAGCCTGGATATTTCATAAGGGCGTTCATAATTGAGGGTCAAAACGCGATTCCACCCGCTGTTGACGCGGTTTTCCACCCCGTTCGGTTTAAGCAACCGCCACCGACAGTGTGTTAATCCTTTCGGGAGCGTTGCCGGGCCTTGGAGCTGGAACCTGTTTTCTGACCAGATGCAATTCGCCCCGGTCGAGCAACTCCCACTGCACCGCTTCGCCGGGTTGCAGCCCAATGGCCGCGGCCAGGGGAATGGGAAAATAGACATACCGTTTGGGCGTTTGGCCTTTGGGGCGAATGGCCTGCACTTTGAGTAAATATTTCACTGGATTTTCTATATCTAGCCTATAGACTAGATACATGGCTAACGCAAGTCAAAGCTTTCTGTTTGAGGATTTTGGGACCGCGGCGCGTGCAAGCCGATTTCTCTGGCGGCACCCTCTCCACCGACGCCGGCGCGTTGCTCCTGCGCCAGGTCGATCGGAGCCTCGGGTTGAGCGCCGAACTGGCCCGTTGCTTGTTAC